>NZ_CP026692.1:3066500-4291000 GCF_002949795.1 Nostoc sp. 'Lobaria pulmonaria (5183) cyanobiont'
TCAAGTGTCAGCAGTTTGGTATCGGCGCATTGCAATTGGGTCAAAAATTCCCAACTCGATGGACAGTCAACTTAGACAAGCCTCACTGAAAGAATCTCGCGTCAGTATTGAGGGAATGATTGCTAGTATCAGGGGGTTTCATCTTGACCCTGTGCCAAATATTCGCCGAGCCGAAAATAAGCAACTGCAATTACAAATAGCAGGAGATGTTGGTCTAGATACGCCACGCACTCTGACTACAAATAATCCAGTAGCAGTAAAGCAATTTGCCCAAGAGTGTCAGCAGGGAATGATTACAAAAATGCTGTCTTCCTTTGCTATTTATGATGAACAAGGGCGAGAAAAAGTTGTGTTTACAAATCCAATTTCATCAGAGGATCTAGACAACCTTGATGGCTTACGTTTCTGCCCAATGACATTTCAGGAGAAGATTCCCAAGGCATTGGAATTGCGGACAATTATTGTAGGTAAGCGTGTGCTAACGGCTGCGGTTGATTCTCAAACTTTGGATAAGGCACGTTACGACTGGCGCAAACAGGGAATCGCCTTACTCGACGCTTGGGAGTCATACACTTTGCCCGAAGATGTCGAAGAGAAATTGCTCAAACTCATGGCAGAATTCCGTTTAAACTATGGGGCGCTTGATATTATTTTGACTCCTGATGGTCGTCATGTATTCCTTGAAGTTAACCCAGTTGGCGAGTTTTTCTGGCTGGAACGCTGTCCTGGCTTACCGATTTCTCAGGCGATCGCTGAGGTTTTAAATAATTCAGCTAATTGACTCAATTTTCTCTACTTTAACCATGCGGTAACTACTATATGTCAAAATAATCACAGTTGCAGTAACAGAAGGAATAAAAGCATTGCCGTGCAGGTAAGCAGTTGCAAGGATGGCTATCTCTACCACTTTCAGAAAATGATTAGTTTGTATATCATGAGACACTACTGTTAAATCTTTGAGAGCCATCACACTCAGTTTCCGTACTTAGGACTAATCCCTAATTTACTTGACTTTTAGGCTTAACTGAACCGTATTGGGGCTAGGGGGACAAGTCTCTCCCTTATCTCCCCCTCTACCTTGTCTCTTCCCAATGCCCCATTCGCAATTTAGAGAGAACTACCCTGCATAAGGATTACCAATTCTGTCTACAGAGACATTAGAGGAAAATGGCAAACGACCTGGATTTAAGCGTGGTTCGGCTGCATAGCCAACAGGAATTAAAACAGCGATCGCTAAATCTGGATTATCCCCTGCACTAATCACTTGTTTTACCTGATCCTCAATCCAACCGTTCATAAAACAAGTGGATAATCCCAGACTTTCTGCTGCTAACACCAAATGGGTAGCAGCAATGATGGCATCTTTGATCGCATATTCGCGTCGCTTCTCGCCCAACGCCGCTTGAAATTGGGGGACGGCGGTTTTAAAGTAGTTTACCGTACCTTCATTCCATGCCCCAGTTTCGAGTCCCCGCTCTAGAATTGGGGCCAAGTTTTGTTCGCCTGCGTTAGGATCGGCGGCAAAAACAAAGGTTACAGGTGCTTGAACAATTTGCTGTTGATTAAAAGATGCTGCTGACAGTGCTGCCTTTTGCGCCTCATCTTGCACAAGAATAATTTGCCAATCCTGGATATTATAGCTGCTGGGTGCAGCTACGGTTAACTCTACTAGTTGCTTGAGCAATTCTGGGGCGATGGGGTCTGTTTTAAAAGTTTTGATGGAACGACGTTGAGCGATCGCACTGGGTACATCTAAAGGTTGGGTTTGAGTAATGGAAATCATGAGATTCTCCTGATAAGTTGAGTTATGAAAGGGTTTCAGATTTTACTCTGCTGAGAGTGATTAAGAGCAAGGCAATGTAATGTGTTCCTCTCTAATTGGCAATGTTAACCGGGTTAGAGATGTGTTCATGGATAATGCGCCATTGTCCGTCTCGCTTCTCCCATACAAGCGTTGCATGAGCCGTAATTTTAACCGCCTCATTCGCTATAGTGGCTACCGTACTCTCAAAAATCAGAGCTGAGACGGTAATGTTATCACCTGTAAATATCTGAATATCCCCAACTGATTTAACTTGCCACTGTGTTATTGCTGTCATGAAGGGCTTCCATATCTCCTGATACGATTGCCATCCTTGAATTCGAGTGGTCTGCGGTGAGAGGGTATCGAAGGCGAGCAATTGTTCATCTTGCCAGTAGAGATTGTCTAGAACAGAAAAATCAAATGGTTTGTTGCCTGCACTAAACGCGGCTAGCCAATTGTTAACGCGTTCTTTGATTTCCCTTTCCTCTAAAGTATCTTTCATAGTTGACAACTAATTTACACAACCATTTTGTTGGATCTTGGAAAAATCTCAAACTCCTCAGTTTGATTTGATACTTTAGAGTGCGGAAAGTGGGTTTTAATTATTCAGAGGAGAAGAATTACGCCTTAGCTACCGGCTCGTTAGCAGTTGACCAAAATGGATAGTCTGTATATCCCTTTTCATCGCCACCATAAAAGCTTGCTTGATCTGCTTCATTTAGTGGTGCATTCAAAGCCAAGCGTCGAGGTAAATCGGGATTTGATATAAATAGTGTACCAAAGGCAACTAAATCTGCTGCTTTGTTTGCCAGTACTGCATCGCCTTTTTCACGGGTATAACCACCATTAACGATCAGTGTACCTGTAAAGCGATCGCGTAGATGACTAGTGGGTACAATTATCCCGCCATGTCTAATGTCTGCCTCTATTGCCTCAAAAATATGCAGATATGCCAAATTAAACTGGTTCAACGCTTGAGCCGCATAACCGAATGTCTCCAGGGGATTGGAGTCATGCATATCGTTATAAGTCCCACTAGGAGATAAACGTACCCCAACTCGGTTAGAATCCCACACACTAGTTACCGCCTCTGTCACCTCCAACAGGAATCGGGCACGATTTTCAATGTCACCTCCATATTTATCTGTGCGTTGATTCGTACCATCCCGGAGAAACTGATCTATTAAATAACCATTAGCTGCGTGAATTTCTACCCCATCAAACCCAGCCGCTAGGGCATTTGCCGCTCCCTGACGGTACTGTTCGACTATCTGCGGTATTTCCGAAGTTTCTAAAGCACGGGGAGTAACAAAGGGTTTTGGCCCCTCATAAGTTGTAGCGTCACCTTTAGGAGCAATGGCAGAAGGTGCTACAGGTAAAGCTCCATTCGGTTGTAAATCAGGGTGAGAAATCCTGCCTACGTGCCATAGTTGCAGAAAAATTCTTCCTCCCTGTTGATGCACAGCATCGGTTACTAACTTCCATCCCTCCACCTGTTCTGGTGAATGAATTCCTGGTGTAGCAGGATAGCCCTGTCCTTCAGGAGTTACCTGTGTTGCTTCAGCAATAATCAGTCCAGCGGAAGCACGTTGGACGTAGTAGGTAGCATTCAGTTGGTGCGGTACGTTTCCCTGACCTGCCCTGTTTCGGGTTAAAGGTGCCATCACTATTCGGTTAGGTAGTTCCAGATTCCCTAATTGGTAAGGAGAAAATAAGTTGATATCATTAGTCATTGGTTTTATCTCCAAATTATTTTAGTCATTGGTCATTGGTCATTGGTCATTGGTCATTGGGCATTGGGCATTGGGCATTGGGCATTGGGTATTCTCCTTGTCCCCTTGTCCCCCAGCCCCCACGCAAAGCGCATTAACTAAACAATCGACCGAATAACGCCACCATCTACCCGTAAAGCTGCACCATTAGTTGCCGATGCTACGGGGCTAGAAAGATAAACTACGATCGCTGCTACTTCTTCATTAGTTGCAAAGCGTTTGATTAGCGAAGTTGGACGTACATTTTGAAAAAATTCAGCCTCAACTTCAGCGCGAGTAATACCGCGTTCCTGTCCCAGGTTGGTGATAAAACCTTCAACTCCTTCTGAGCGGGTTGGCCCTGGTAAGACGGAGTTTACTGTGACTCCAGTACCAACTGTCATTTCTGCTAGACCTCGTGCAATGGCAAGCTGCGCTGTCTTAGTTGTGCCGTAGTGAATCATTTCTACGGGAATTTGAATAGCAGATTCGCTGGAGATAAAAATTATCCGCCCCCAGTTTTGCTCTAGCTGCTTTTGCAGATATTGCCGACTCAAACGGACTCCACTAAGGACGTTAACCTCAAATATGTTTAACCAGTCTTTATCAGTAATATCAAAGAAGGTTTTTGGCTCATAAATACCCACATTGTTGATCAGTATATCAACGTCAGGAACCTCTTGAATGAGTTTTTCTACCCCTGATGCAGTGCCTGCGTCCGCAACAACACCAGAAACTTTCGCATCAGGTGTAGAATGCTGAATTTTGGCGATCGCTTGAGCGACTCGTTCTTCAGATCGACCGTTAACAATAATTGATGCACCCTCTTGAGCTAACCCAAGGGCTGTCGCCAAACCAATACCTGCGGTTGAGCCACTCACCAGCGCGGATTTACCATGTAATTTCAAGTCCATTTCGCTCTTTCCCCGTTAGTTGAAACAGAATTCAGAAGTTGGGAATGGGGCACTGCGCATGAGGCATTGGGGCAGGGTGCAGAAAACAATAATTTTCCCCCTGCTCCCTGTGCCCTGTTTCCCCTACTCTCCACCTCCTACTCGCCACTCCCCACCCTCACCTAGCAATTTTGGGTTGGTCGAGTACTAGATTAAAGATGCTGTGCTAAGGTCTTATTCAAGGTGGTTTTTGGAACTGCCCCTACGACAGTATCGACCTGCCTACCCCCCTTAAAAACCATCAGCGTCGGGATGCTGCGAATTCCATAGTGGCTGGCTACAGTAGGATTTTGATCTGTGTTCAACTTCACAAATTTCACCTGTCCTTCGTATTCAGTAGCAACTTCATCGACGACTGGGCCCACCATCCGGCAAGGGCCGCACCACGGGGCCCAAAAGTCCACTAATACCGGAATTTCACTTTCCAAGACTTCTTGCTTGAATGTGGCTTCTGTGACATTTGTAATGGATGACATAAATTGCCCTCCTAATTAATTCTATAATTCGATAATATCGAATAATAAAAATATATGCCACTTGATGAGATAATGCAACTATGAGATTCCTTTATCATCCAGATCGAAAAAATATTTCTTTACCGGGCGTGTTGTATGCCTTGGGCGATCCGGTACGGCTAGAGATTGTGCGCCTGCTGGCGACTGAGGGGGAACAATGCTGTGCCAAATTTGATTTTGCGATCGCAAAATCTACTATGTCCAATCATTTTAAGATTTTGCGGGAGTCGGGGATAGTCTTTACACGTAAAGAAGGGACACATCACATTAACATCCTGCGGCGTGAAGATTTAGAGACACTGTTTCCAGGGCTGCTGGATGCGGTATTGAAAGCCGCTCAACCATTGCCTGTGAGTTCTGTGAGTGATAAACAAACAGCTTCAAGGATTTAGGAGGAATGGGTAATGGGTAATGGGTACTTGTTTAAAAATCTTCTCGTTTTTCAATTTGTGTTTCTAAATCAGCAAAGATATCATGTTGTTCCCCAAAAGTTCTTGGAGTGTGAGATAAATCTAAATCTGTAGAGAGTAAATCAATACCGTCGATAATTTTCGGTATCTGAGCTTGATCAACTTGCAGACCTAGAAAGCATTTCTCCCTGTAATCTGGTCTTTCCTGAAATAGTGCGATCGCTCTTTTCAAAGGACGCATAACCTGATATGCTTTTTCAGCCTTCTCAATTGATGCTTGAGGTATTGGAGATTGCAGCCTGAGAATTGCTAAATCGATTAAATCTCTTGCCTCAACGCTGTCATCGGCGTAACGGTCAGAATTTGACAGTAGCTTAGAGGTAAAACAGTCATTGAAGCTTAAGCAAGGAACGACTGACCACTTTGGATATCTTGGTGGGTCTAGTTGAAAACGAGTTTCGGCAATAATTTCCGTTTTAATCGGCACATCATCTACAAAAACGATCATCCGAATTCCATATTGGTCAGTTGTGCTACGTCCAACTTGGATTTTACTTAAATCCCGAAATAATGCTTCATGCCCACCCTCAAATACCACTGTCCGCAGATATTTGTAGCCTTCTGTACCAACAGAGGCGATAAAATCAACGTCCTTACTCCAGCGATATTCATCAAAATCAAATGCCAGAAGGGTTCCGCCACCGAAGTAAGCAGAACCCTTCCTAAGTATTTCAGAATCTAAGCATTCAAGAACTGTGAGAATTTGATTATGGTGTTCTAACCTGAAGGTCATAAAGAAACTTGCAACCAGGATTTATAGCGTCTGGCGAGTTCCTGAAGGAAATTGAGTTCTTCACCCTCAAGATTATTAAATAGGTTGTGATATTGCCAACCACGCTCGTAGCGACTCAGCATTTCTTCTGAAGTGAACCGATAGACATCGGCAGTCTGCCAACAAATGGACTCCAGAAAAGGCAGCTTTTTGGGGACAATAACAGGATTATTTGTTGGTGTTGCGGTTGTCATAGCTCTTTTAATCAACCACTTTCGGCTTATTTTTATTTAGATTAGCACTGTGGACATCCACTGGACATCCACATTTAATTTTATTCTAACTATAAATTATCTTTCTCTGTGATAAACTCTTCCTTTCCAAGCGCCGCCGCGCCCTTGCCAGTGACGTAGTGCTGAGTCTAGAGTAATCAGGGTATAGAGAAAAGCGATCGCAGGTAAACTCAACGCGAACCAGAAAGAACATTTATAAAAGCGGATCGTCGGGTAGTAAGCGAAAGTCATTAACAGCCATCCGAATAAACCTGTAAGTGCGATCGCCCAATTGCTCCAGACTGCACCCAGAATCACACATACAGGTGGAGTTAAATAAATTAGAGGCATTCCCACCAAAGTTCCCAATAGTATTAATGGCGAATAATTCAGTTGGGTATAGGCAGTACGAGCAACCATATCCCAAATCGTCGCCAGCGAGTCATAAGGGCGCAAGCTACGAGTCAAGCTACTCAATCCCAGCCAGATACGCCCTTGATTGGGCATTGGGTATGGGGCATGGTTATTTTCCTTGTATCCCTTACGCCCTTGCTCCCCTGCTCCTCTGCTCTTCTTAACAGCCTGAGCCAGGGCGCAATCGTCAATTAAAGCTTGGCGAATTACTTGAATACCCCCGATTCGTTCTAAAGCTTCACGGGCGATTAGAATAGATCCCCCGGCGGCTCCTGCTGTGGGATTGTTGGGATTATTCACCCAGCGAAAAGGATAGAGTTTTTGGAAGAAAAAGACAAAAGCTGGAATCAAAAATTTTTCCCAAAAGCTCTCACACCTGAGTCGCACCATTACCGAAACCAAGTCTAAATCTTCCTGCATAGCTTTCTTCACCAGCCGACGGAGATTACCAGGATCGTGTTCGATATCTGCGTCAGTCAGCAAAAAATAATCGGGTGCAAATAAACTCGCGCTCTTTATACCTTGCTCAACTGCCCAAAGTTTTCCCGACCAACCGGGAGGCAGTGATTCACCTGAGATAATATGCAATTGCTGGGGTTTACCGACAGCGTGGGCAACCCCTTCGGCAAAATTTGCTGTCTGATCTGTGCTACGATCGTCCACCAAAAACACCTTGAAAGAACCAGGGTAATCTTGAAGTAGGAGCGATCGCAGTGTAGTGGGTAGCAATTGTGCTTCGTTACGAGCTGGAACTACAGCACAAACCACAGGTAACGATTCTAGCTGAGTTTCTGTAACCTCTAATTGCTGGTCTGTCCGCCAAAACTGTCCCCAAAAACCCAGTAATCCTAACCAAATTGTCAAGGATAACAGCATCAATCCTAATACAATTACATCCATGACCTATTGCAAATTTTCAGTGACTCAGACACAATACTATGTCTACTGAATAGAGGAAAAAAATTTTTCACTGTAGTGCCGCGTTCATAACTAGGTTAAGTGTTGAGGTTAAATAGTTTTTGATGCAAATACAAGACAGGGTAAAAGTCAATCAAATCGCAGATGCGATCGCAGCTAGTCAAGAATATTTGCTTTCGATTCAAAATCCGGCAGGTTATTGGTGGGCAGAGTTAGAATCTAATGTCACCATCACTGCTGAAGTCGTCCTCCTGCATAAAATTTGGGGAACAGACCAAGCCAGACCTTTGCACCAAGTTGAAGCATATTTGCGTCAAGAGCAACGGCAGCATGGCGGCTGGGAACTTTACTATGGTGATGGCGGAGAACTTAGCACTTCGGTTGAAGCCTATATGGCGCTAAGACTGCTAGGTGTACCAGCAACCGATCCGGCGATGATTCGGGCGCAAGCCTTTATTCTCCAAAGGGGTGGGATCAGCAAAACTCGGATTTTTACCAAGTTACACCTAGCCTTGATTGGCTGCTACAACTGGCGCGGTATTCCTTCGCTACCACCTTGGATAATGCTGTTGCCAAAAGCTTTCCCGGTTAATATCTACGAGATGTCTAGCTGGGCACGTTCCAGCACCGTACCATTACTGATTGTATGCGATCGCAAACCTGTTTTTCTCACCGACTCAGCCATCAACCTAGATGAGCTATACGCTGAAGCTATCGATCGAGTCCGGTGGGAATTACCCCAAAGTGGCGATTGGACAGATTTATTCCTCACCCTTGATCGAGGTTTCAAGTTGGCAGAAAGCCTTAATTTAGTACCCTTCCGCCAAGAAGGCATCAAAGCCGCCGAAAAGTGGATTTTAGAGCGCCAAGAAGCTACAGGCGACTGGGGCGGCATTATTCCGGCGATGTTGAATTCAATGTTAGCTTTGCGGTGTCTGGATTATGACCGAAACGATCCCATTGTGGAACGAGGTTTGCAAGCAATTGATAACTTTGCGATTGAAACAGAGGATAGTTACCGGGTACAGCCTTGTGTTTCACCTGTCTGGGATACAGCTTGGGCGATGCGTGCCTTAGTAGAATCTGGCTTTGCAGCAGATCATCCGGCTGTGGTAAAAGCTGGAGAATGGTTATTACAAAAACAAATTTTAGATTACGGAGATTGGGCTGTCAAAAATCGTCAAGGAAAACCAGGGGCTTGGGCATTTGAGTTTGAGAATCGCTTTTATCCAGATGTAGACGACTCGGCGGTGGTGGTTATGGCTCTACATTTGGCGAAACTCCCAAATGAAAAAATCAAGCAGGCTGCGATCGCTCGTGCCTTAAACTGGATTGCATCTATGCAATGTAAACCAGGTGGTTGGGCTGCTTTTGATTTGGATAACGATCAAGATTGGCTTAACTCGATTCCTTATGGCGATTTAAAAGCGATGATTGATCCAAATACCGCAGATGTTACCGCCAGAGTACTAGAAATGCTGGGTGCTTGTGATTTGTCAATTGATAGTGATAATTTGGAGCGATCGCTTACTTATCTTTTGCACGAACAAGAAACTGAAGGCTGTTGGTTTGGTCGTTGGGGTGTAAATTATATCTACGGCACCAGTGGCGTTTTATCAGCTTTGGCGTTAATCGATCCTCAAAGACATAAACTCAGTCTAGAACGGGGAGCAGCTTGGTTAGTTGGATGTCAAAATCCAGATGGTGGTTGGGGCGAGACTTGCCGCAGCTATGATGACCCCAGTCTCAAAGGAAAAGGAAATAGTACTGCATCTCAAACTGCTTGGGCTTTAATTGGGTTGATAGCAGCAGGTGAAGCAACTGGTAAATTAGCTCTTGATGCGATCGAGCGAGGAATTGACTATCTGGTGGCAACTCAACAGCCTGATGGTACTTGGTTTGAGGCGGACTTTACAGGTACTGGCTTCCCTTGCCATTTTTATCTCAAGTATCATCTGTATCAACAATACTTTCCTTTAATTGCGCTAGGTCGCTATCAAGCAGCGATTCAAAAAGGTTAAGAGTAATTTATACGCGTTTGCCCTACCTCCCCAACCCTCCCCTTGGTCAGGGCTAAGGCGTACACACAAGTCCTAAAAATCTAGCTTGATAAGGCTTTTCTCATTCTCTATACAAAGCATGGGAACGAGGAAATAGCATTGTCAGTCGATACAATGCCATTGTCAGCCGATGCAATGTCATTGTCAATCGATGCAATGCCATTGTCAGCCGATGCAATGTCATTGTCAATCGATGCAATGCCATTGTCAGCCGATGCAATGCCATTGTCAATCGATGCAATGCCATTGTCAGCCGATGCAATGCCATTGTTAGTCGATACAATGCCATTGCAGGTCAAGAGACTTGTGTGTAACCGTAGTCGGTGAGGGGAAGGTGCGTGTCAGCGTGGGTGGGGTATCTGCCGCAAACATTTTTAAATTGGTATTATTACAGAATATTTTTATATCAATCAATAATATATATTTTTTTCATAAAGTTATTAAAAAGCTGATTGTAACAGTTGGAAAAGCGATATAAACTAACCAACGGAAATATAGCTAGTAGATAGTTAGCGTCACAAAACAGCCCATCGTAGACATCGCAGTTATCCTAATTAAGAAATTCCATATAAAAGCGCGTTGTTTTACTGATTTATGATTTTGACACTTTATAACAATACTTTTAGTTTAAAATACGGAATTTCAAGTATAGACCTTTGAAGCTTTATCCCTAACTATAGGAAAAAATCATGGCTAATTCATCATTTGATGTCTCTGACTTGAATGGCAGCAACGGCTTTAGCATAAACGGTGTTTTTGGTGGCTCCTCAGTTAGCAATGCAGGGGACATAAACAACGATGGCATTAACGACCTGATTATTGGGCAACCTTTTGCCTCCCCCAACGGTATTGATTGTGCTGGGCAAAGCTATGTGGTATTTGGGGGAACGAATGTCGGCAGTAGCGGCATTTTCAACATCTCTGACTTGACTAGTACGGCGAAAATTATCTACGACGCTGTTAATGGGCAGTTATTCTACAATCAAAATGGTAGTGCGGCTGGTTTTGGTAACGGCGGTCTATTTGCAACTCTGATTGAAGCGCCAACTCTCAGTGCATCAGATTTCGTGGTGCAAGCGTAGTATTAATATCTAACACCCAAAATCAACGTATTTCTATTCTCTAGCTATAACAATATCGTTAGATTTAATAACTGCATAAGCTTCTTTTCCCTCAGATAATTCCAACTCTTCTGCGGAAGCTCTGGTGATAATCGAAGTTAATTCTACTTTGTGAATAATCTCCAGAGTAACCTCACTATTAACTGCTCCATAAACAACTCGTTTAATCACACCTTTAAGAATATTGCGAGAGCTAACTTTTAGTGATTTCTTTTGAATACTACTTTCTATATCAGGCTTTTGAGTGTAGTCAATATCTTCCTGTTGTTCCTGCTGAGTTGCTGGTGATATTGATGTTGAAGAATGCTGAGTGAGACTACGCACGAGTTCCCGCAGAATCTCAGTCTTAGTGCGTTGAGACTGTTCGCAGAACTCCTCTAAAATCTTCCGCTCGTCCTCTGAGGTTTGAAATGTAACCCATCCTTGTTCTTTTCTTGGCATAATAATATTATTATCAATTTTGGTTATCTTGGTAAAATTCTACCAAGTATTAATTCGTTACGTCGTTTTAGTAATAACATTTTTTGTCAGGGTTTTCGGCATTTTAATCGCAAATTAATCAATTAATCTCATATAGTAAGCTATATATATATTTATTTTTTTCTAGATGCGAAATATTTTGTTGCTCGAAATTGTCTAAATCATCACTAAATTATTACCAACTAAGATGGTATAACGTGAAGTTTATGGTATTTGTTGGGATAGCAATGCCTATGCAAGGATAATCTAGCAGAAAATTCCACTGGCGATCGCGTCAGTGCCGTAGGATTATTTAACGTGAGTTCACAGCTGGGGGATGAAACACCTAAAATCACGTTCTCAAGACCTGCGGAGTTTATTTGAGAACAATATCACCATTGAATACGTGGCAGAACCCCTGAAAGCTATGCCAGCTGATGCGGAGGCAAAAAAAGTGCTGCATTGGATGCAAGCACAAAATTTTGATGTTATCGGCGTTGAGACGGGAGATATTGTTAGCGGTTATGTAGAACGCTCTAGTTTGATTCCAGACAAAAAAGGTAAATGTAGTGACTATCAACGGGTGTTTCATCCCAAAGAACTAATTGCCATTTCCACCCCACTGATAAAGTTGCTACCTATTTTGCAACAAACTCCGCGATTGTTTGTCTTAGATTGCAATCAGGTCAGTGGTATTGTTACCTGTGGTGATTTGCAGAAAGCACCCGTGCGAATGTTACTGTTTGGCTTAGTAACGCTGCTAGAAATGAATTTGCTGCGGCTGGTGCGGATTTACTATCCCCAAGATTCTTGGCAAAAAGTCCTTAAACCTGAGCGCTTAGAAGTTGCTCAACGACTATGGCGAGAGAGTCAGGAAAGAAACGAAGCCACCGATTTGTTAGATTATTTACAATTCTGTGATAAGCGAGAGTTGATTTTAAATCAGCCAGAACTTCTCCAGCAACTAGGACTAAAATCAAAACGGTTTGGCGAACGTTTCCTCAAGTCTGCTGAACAGCTGCGAAACCGATTAGCTCACGCCCAAAATTTAGTTAGTGGTTCCTCTTGGACAGAATTGATTTCTCTAGCAGAAGCGATGGAAAAGCTGTTAATTCATTGTGAGGAAGTTGAGTAAATTGGTCAGCTTTCTTTAACACTATATGAACCAGCCTATTGAATCCGCTGCTGTCGATAAATCTAATAGCGCCTCACTTAGCTCGACTTTATCCATTTTTTTCGCAACGCGATACTCCTGCGGAGTCGTTGCACGAACGCTAATGCTAAAAACTATATGGGGTCTTAGTTTTACTTTTTCGATTTCACCATGAATCAGTAACATAGAAAAAGTTTTTGCTAAAAAGCTAGGGTTTTTGCTCTATAAGGAGAACCAAGTTCCTAATTTTGACAGGACTTACGCAACTGGCACAGCGCGATCGCATTTGTATAGTATTTATGTACTATATACTAAGTGGCGTACCTAGAGGGCATTGCTGAAATTAGTAACAGTAATCGGGTGTGTTAAGTATTCTTCAAATCATGAGAAAATTAGTTGAGGATGCATGAAATAAATCCTGTAGTTTATGAGGTTTACTAAACTTAACTATTGCCAGTACTTGTTAAGTAGTCAGATTAATTATACTCTGACAAATTTGGCGGAGCATTTAGAGCAGATAAGTCATGATAAAATCAACCGTTATTTAAAAAATGAGAAATTAACACCCCGTCTTCTTTGGGATAACGTGAAAGATTTAATAGAAATAAATGATAACGCCTACTTGGTTTTTGATGACACAGTAATTGATAAACGATACGCTATTGAAATAGAGCCAAGTAAACGCCAATATAGTAGCAATGAGCATGGTGTAATTCAAGGGATTGGGCTAGTAAATTGTGTATATGTTAATCATGAAATCGGAAAGTTTTGGGTAGTTGACTTTTCTGTTTATGATCCAGACAGAGATGGGAAAACAAAGATAGAACATGTAACAGAGATGCTGCAAAACTTTGTGTACCATAAAAAATTACCATTTAAAGCCGTCTTAATGGACAGTTGGTATGCGACAAATAAATTGATGTTATATATTGATGGGTTAGGGAAATATTATTATTGTCCTCTGAAACGTAATCGACTTGTTGATGATACCGAAGAGCAAGAAGACTATAAAAGAATTGAATTGTTATCTTGGGATGAGAAAGAGTTAAAATCAGGAAAAACAGTTAAAATAAAAAAGTTATCAGGCGCAAAAAAAGTGAAACTATTCCGGGTAACTGTCTCCACCGACAGAACGGATTTTATCGCTACAAACGATTTATCTCAAGACTCTACGGACGTTGTGCAAAAAGTGTGTAAGGTTCGTTGGAAGGTTGAGGAGTTTCATAGAGAATTAAAACAATTGACTGGCATTGAGTCATGTCAATGCCGCAAGGGTCGTATTCAAAGAAATCATGAAAGCCTCGCGCTATTTTAGTCTGGCTTAGGCTCAAAGATTTAGCTTATAAAACTGATCAAACAATCTATCAAATTAAGCATGGATTGTTATCAAATTATTTAGTTCAGCAACTAAAACGTCCGAATGTTCCCATGTTTATCGCCTAGTTATTGGGCGCTCGGCGCAGCGTAGCTGCGCCATCGCTTGTGACAGTTGCGTAAGTCCTAATTGCATATCTTTTATCTAGTACTGTGTCATCAAAAACTAGATATGCGCTATTACTCACTTGGATGATATCTTTAACATTATCCCAAAGCAAACGTGGTGTTAACTTTTCATTCTTGAGATAACGGTTAATTTTATCATGACTAATCTGCTCTAAATGATCTGCCAAGTTTATGAGAGTATAATTAATCTGACTACTTAACAAGTATTGGCAATAGTTAAGTTTAGTAAATATCATAAAATACAGAATTTATTTTATGCATCCTCAACTAATTTTCTCATAATTTGAAGAATACTGACACAGCCGATTATTGTTACTAATTTCAGCAATTACCTGTGGATACCCCATTTTTATATAGTACATAAATACTACAAAATAGTGATCGCACTGTGCCAGTTGCGTAAGTCCTGACTCAAAAACAGCGCATTTCACAAGGCTTAGGGGGGAGCAACGCGATTTCGTGAGGTCGCCCAAAGGACGTGCATAAATGAGCTTTAACGCGGCTTTTAGATCGAATCACTCACTTGAGTCCCTGTATAATTGGGAATCCAGCCTTCTGCATTGGCGCAACCCGCCGCAGCCATCGCAAAATAGCGTACTCCTTTGAAATTCAACGATGCAGTTAGGCTGCACCAATGCTCAACGCCAGCGGGGATGTAGAGATAGTCTTGTGCCTGAACTAAAAGCTGTACCTGACTGCCATCATGTCGCACGAAACCATAAATCATTTCTCCTGACAACACATAGAGGGGTTCAGCCGCAGGATGAGTATGGTAACGACCGTAGGTTGCGATTAGGTGGTGAAGATTGACCGAACCTGGATGTACATTTAATAAGTCACACCAGAGAGCGCCATTTTCTTGCTGAAGAAATTCAAAGACACTGTTATGGAGTTCTACGCAATAACGTTTCTCGGACTCAGTTAAAACGTCCTGGTCTAGCAGATTAGGGAAGAGTAGCGATGTTCCTGGGTCGTAGTGTTTGAGTTGAATGCCAAGAGGCGCAAGTTCACTAGCTATTTCGTCTAAATTGCTCTCAATCGTACCGTCGTCAAGTAGTAGGTTAGCCATGACAAAAAGACTAATTAACTGTTAAGAAGAGTATACTCAATTTCGAGCTAAAAAACCACTATCCCGATTGACAAACCGGGGTTTAGTTTGCGATTGACATTCTGCGATCGCGATTTTCATTTGAATTCGTAAGGATCGCAGCTGTGCGCCCCTACACCATGCAATTGCAAACTGCTATAGTTAAACTCTTAAATACCCATTAAAAGAATAAATTTATCGTCAGAATGATGCTTATTGGTACCACTAGCATCTAAGCTAGTACGGGTGAACTATATCCAGCATGGAATGTCTGACTTAATTCTGTTTTGGCATCGGCGCGATTTACGCATTTCTGACAATACGGGACTGGCTGCGGCAAAAGAGCAGAGTCCGAAGGTAGTGGGCGTGTTTTGCCTCGATCCGCATATTCTAGAACGGGATGATGTTGCTCCTGTGAGAGTAACTTATATGATTGGCTGTTTGCAGAAACTCCAAGAGCGATATGCTGAAGTTGGTAGCCAGTTGTTAATACTCCACGCCGATCCTGTACAAGCGATACCAGCTTTAGCAGAGGCTTTAACAGCCAAAGCTGTTTTTTGGAATTGGGATGTAGAACCTTATTCACAAGAACGCGATCGCACCATTATAAATGCCCTCAAAGAAAAAGGTATTGAGTTTCTTAACCAAAACTGGGATCAAATCCTCAACTCTCCAGAGGAGTTACGCACGGGTAGTAACAGTCCTTACACGGTTTACACCCCCTTCTGGAAAAATTGGCTTACTAAACCAAAGAGTCAACCAGTAGAAACATTGCAAAATGTTGAGGGATTAACGGAAGCTGAACAGGAAATTGCCAAACTTGCAGGAGCGATGGCTTCGCCAACGTCTTCGACGAACGCACTACCTTCAGCAAAAGATTTAGGATTTATTTGGGATGGAGAATTGATTATTTCACCAGGAGAGGCGGCGGCACAAGAACGATTAGAAGAATTTACTAATAAAGCCATTACTGAATATCAAGAACAGCGCAATTTTCCCGCAGTGGACGGTACATCACAACTGAGTGCAGCTTTAAAATTTGGGGTAATTGGCATTCGCACCGTTTGGCAAGCCACGATAGAAGCACTGGAAAACAGCCGCAGTCAGGAAACAGCAGTTAATATCCGCACATGGCAACAGGAATTAGCTTGGCGGGAGTTTTATCAACATGCAATGTATAACTTTCCTGAATTAGCTGATGGTGCTTTCCGCGACACCTTTAAAAACTTTCCTTGGCAAACTAACGAAGAACACTTCCAAGCTTGGTGTGAGGGGAGAACTGGCTATCCCATTGTGGATGCAGCAATGCGTCAGATGAATGAAAGCGGCTGGATGCATAACCGCTGTCGGATGATTGTTGCGAGTTTTCTCACTAAAGACTTGCTAATTAATCCCCAATTGGGAGAAAAATATTTTATGCAACACCTGATTGATGGTGATTTATCTGCTAATAATGGCGGTTGGCAATGGAGTGCTTCTAGCGGCATGGACCCCAAACCTGTGCGGATTTTCAACCCAGCCAGTCAAACGCAAAAATTCGATCCAGAGGGGGAATATATTCGACAATGGGTATCAGAATTGCGGTCTGTAGATACAGAATATTTAGTTACTGGTAAAATTCCACCTTTAGAACGTCATGCTGTTGGCTATCCTGACCCAATTGTGGATCATAAAATACAGCAACAGCAGTTTAAACAGCGTTATCAACAGCAAAAAAATATTAGTAGTGGTGAGTAAAATTGTTAGTTTTTTAATAGACATTCCCGAAAATGATGTAGGCATAATTAATGAATTGTGCCTCCCAAAAATTTTGAGCAACGCATAATTAATTTATGGAGATATTTAAGGTTTAGTTAAAGGGGATATGTTAACATAATACAAATTTTGCTACGTATCCGTCTTAGCTTGTTGCTCTTTAACTGCAAATGGATTTCAAAAGTTTTTCTGAGCTACGTGAGTTTATTCGCCGCTACAACTCAACATCCATTCTAGAGATTGGAGCTAAGAAATGCTGGCAAAAGTGGGAAACGAAATATTCAGATCCTTTAGATTGGTTGCATAGTAATACTGAACGCAATTATGCTGTCCGACTCATGTTACTAGCTAGTGCAGGTAATCCCTATCGGCATGGGGATATTAGTGTTGAGACGTTTGACAGTTTAATTAATGCTTACCATAGTTGGGAACATCATACCATTTCAGACAAACGTATTCTTGATAAAGAAGCAGAAGTCGTATTAAGTTCTATCCAAAAATGGGAAATTGAACATGAAAAAACATCACGTAATTGGTCGTTAAAATTGAGTAACATTTTGGATTTAGAAGTAATTCGTGCTCATATAGCTGGTTTATTCTTACAAAGGCTAGTAGCTTTTCAAAATGCAGGTTTGGGATACCCAGTTGCTCGCATACATCGAACGATAAAATTTATTGAGCTACTGGATAAACATTCCGACAAAAATTTTTAGATGATTTTATAGAGCGCACAAAACTAAGTCCAATAAATTACTTCAAACAAATTGTAGGTTGCTTAATGGTGTTTGGCAATTTTTATAATAGAAAAGGATTTTGGGATTTTTCTGAATTTCTTGATATAGACGATGAAGTTCAAAAACACGGTATTAACCCAGAAAATATAAAAATATTTGTTAAGCAAAATAGTGAGCTTTTTTCCTCGGAAGCTGATAATTCCTTTCGGAATAGAATTAATCAAACACTTAATAGTGTTCCTGATTATTATCAACCTCTATTTTATAATTATTTTCTAGAAGTTCCTTTTATTAAATTGAATAGTGAAAGATTCTGTTCGCCAGATCCCTTTTCTTTTTCTGAATCTTGTTGGAATCAGATTAGAGGTCTTGTTTTCGAGGATAGTACTAGGAAAAGGTTAGAAGGATTATTAAGTCGCTCATTCGAGGATTATCTTGAAAATACACTTCTTCCTTTTATTATTCCTAATTCTTTTAAAAGAATTTCTGAAGTCAAAAATTCTACCTCTAGCAAAGATAAGCGTGCTGATTTTCTCATTGAAACTTCAAGTTCATATATCGTATTAGAATGCAAAAGTAGTATTATGTCTGCCGATACAAGCGCCTATTTTCATGCTGATAAACTTGCTGATGTTTGGTGTCGAATTCATTCTGCATTCGAGCAAATTGGCAACACAGTAAAAGCTTTAAATCTTCACGACAAGCCAGTGATTCCTCTTATTTTGACTTTTTATGACAGTATTGCTGCATCTACAGTATTTGAGGAGATGGTAAAGCAAACTGACTATTGCTCTCGTATGGGGTTGAATATACCGCCAATTGTATATTCTCTACATGAGTTTGAACATTTGATTTCCGATAGAAGTCTTAATAATTGGGCAGAATTAATCCTTTCAAAACAGAATGCTTCTTCTCCTATACAACGTGATAATAAAGGACATAATTATGGACACTTAAAGAATATTTCAATTATTTAAAATTTCTCTAAAATATCCCAGATGAGTTATTAAACCCTAATGTGATATTACGTCTTGACAGGTAAACGAGAAATTGTCCATAAGATGAGCAGGAAGATTAAGTAAATTGCACCAACTAATCCAAACTCAATCAGAGGTATATAGGTTACTTCGTAAATTCTGCCCAAGCCGCGTTCAGTCAGTGCATAAACCGCCAGGACACTCACTAAAAAAGCACCGTAGATAGTACGTTTAGTCAAGATACCCACAGGTAAACCGTGAAGTTGAGTAAGCACGAGAATACCCAGAAAACCAAAGAGAAATGTAGGCCACTTGCTTTGTCCTAGCATCAACGACACAACAACACTATGTAAAACCACCGTAATTTCTAAAGAGAATGTCCACCAACGGTTTACATGAGTGCGGTTAAATATCAACGATGATTGGAGCAGCAGCAAGAACATATAGAGAAAACCAATTAAGTGCCCCAAAGTCGCTTCCATTGGATGATACCAAAAGGTGTAGATAGCGGCGAAGGAGAAAAAATAGCCGTGGTACAGCTTGATAATTTGCAAAAACTGTTGATGGAATGGAACAGAATTGCCAAAAAACAAACCGCGTCGAGGTGTTTCTAAAATCAGTACAAAAACTAGTAAGAGTACAACTGCACCTTGAGAAGCCCAAATTGAAGTATCTTGAGCTAGAGCATCATACCAAATATAGGTCTGAAGGAAGTGTAAAGCAATGAATGCACCATTAATGGCAAGCATGAGGTAATTTATCGGGTGCAACGCTGATTTGTATTTCAACTGCGATCGCTGCGCCCACAAGATACACGCCCAGATGCTAAACTGATGCCCAAGGTACATACCCCAAGCCGTTGCTCTACTCCAAAAGGTTGGTTGGGGAAGTTTCCAGTAGTACCAGTTTAATCCTTGGTCAGGAAGTTTGATGATATTTGCAGGAATGCTCCCACCAATCCAAATTGCGTAGGTGAGGAGGATGCTTATAAATATGCCTAAAAATAATACTCGGCGACCTGTCATAATAATTCGTAATTCGTAATTGGTAATTCGTAATTCAGACCTAGATTTTCAGGCGATACGTTCTGTGTTTGATTCAGATGCGCTTTTAGTCACTCGTAAACTAAGAGTGAAAGCTATTACCATTACTATAAATCCACTCAAAAAAGGAGCAAAACTCCCAAATTTCATAAAACTAACTCCTGCCCACGTTGGCCCAGCGATGCGTGCCAATGCAGAGCAAGAACTGGCGATTCCTAATATTTGTCCTTGTTCTTCTGGAGGTGTCATCTGGGAAATCAAGCTGTTCAATATTGGTTGACTGACACTAATTCCCCATGCCACAAGTGTGGTAGCAATCAACAAAAAAGTTAAGCTTTCTGAGAATACAATTAACAGTAATCCTAAACCTAATCCTAATATTCCCAAGATAAGTAACTTGATTTCACCCAATTGTTTCTTGAGGAATCCGATTAGCCCTCCTTGAATTATTGTGCTGACAATCCCCATGAAAGCAAAAAGATAACTAGCTTGTTGAGGGCCCCAATTTAATTGCTGCTTAGACCATAAAGCTAATGTAGAGTCCATAGCTGCAACCGCAAAGGTGACTAAAAAGTAGATGCCAACAAGCACACAAAGCTGTGGACGTTGTGACAGCTGTAGTAAGTTCAGCAATCGCTGACGGTGACGATGAACTTGAATTTTGGCTTTAGTCTCAGAATTTAGAGATTCTGGAAGTAATATCAAAGCACAAAGAAATGCCAATAAGGATAATCCGGCTGCAAACAACGACGGTAGATGAAAGTTAGCGTTGTTCGGATCTGACCCGATTAAAAGACCTCCAATCGCTGGGCCGAAAATAAACCCAAGACCAAAAGCTGCGCCGATTACACCCATGCCACGAGCTCGATTAGCTGGTGTGGTAATATCTGCTATGTACGCCTGAGCAGTAGCAATATTCCCTGACATAATCCCAGCAAGACTACGAGCAATAAACAAAATCCATAATGAGTTGGCAAAACCTAAGCCTATGTATGCAATTACCGAACCGAATAAAGTCAGTAATAAAATCGGACGGCGACCGTAGCGATCGCTAAATCTGCCCCATAATGGTGCAAATAAGAACTGCATTAAAGAATAAATAGCTACAAGTAGAGTCGCTTCATTAGGTTTTGCACCAAATTGTTCGGCATACAAAGGCAGTATCGGCAGAATAATTCCGAAGCCGAGCAAGTCTATAAATACAGTCAAAAATAAGACGAATATAGCCCTGCTATTATTTTTACTCTCCATCTGTGCAATTCCATTTTATAAAAAAGATGTGTAAGTTGGATTAGTTTTAAGAACATCGGGGAATGCTTGATTGTAAAGAGCTATTGATTACAAATAGTAATCAGTACAAGCAAAATGTTTGAATTTCAGTGTGGTTGAGCAAAATAGCATGGAACAAACCCATGATAAAAATCAAGCCAATAATACTACTAATGAAAGCAACTATGATTTCGTGCTTCCGTATGGCTTTTTGTATCTTAGCGTCTATGATGCTTTCTAATTCTTTGTATAACATTGAGTTGAATTTGGTTAAAGACAAGAATTATCTGGAACTTACGTTACATACTTAGAGAAGTTTGAGTATGTCCAAAATCTCTAACTTATTAAATGAAAACTATTTCGATGCTGTGGGAGTGTTAAGTATGTTTGCGTCGTTTCAAAACAGCACCTGAAACACCAAAAGCTAATATCGCTAAGATATAAGTTGGTTCGGGAACTGCAAGAATGCTTACCTGATTAATAGCCAAGCCGTATTGTGGAGCAGAACTGCTAAAAACAAGTCGTGAGATGTTTGGAGTGTCACTACGAATCCCCAAGAATACTGCCGAATTATCTAATGCTAAGGAAGAAATATTTGGAACTGAGAAAGTACCCAATAGGTTATTGGCGTTATCAAAAGCGGCGATCGAATTTTCAATTTTCAATTTACCAGTGTCTACAGCTATCTGAGTTCCAGCGCCAAAAACTGGCTGGGCAAAACTAATCGAAAAAGGCCCGCCGTTCCCCTGAGTTCCAGGATCGGGAGTACCAGGAGGAAGAGGGATAAAACCTGTTGGGTCTATACCTCCGAAGAGAATAAAATCACCTAGACTGAAGTTACTCCGAATGCCAGGTGGAGGTAAAGTTTGAAAGACAAACGGTGGAGTAATTTGAGGCTTATTAGTTGGAGTTATATTTATATCCAAGCCTAAACCACGTTGCGATGTTCCTGAAAAAGAATTAGGTAGAAAAGCAGAAAAATCAGGGGCAGACGGATTAAATACTTTACCTAAATTTTCCCAATTAACTTCATCATTACCTCCTAAACTAGCGCGTTCAGTTACTAAGAATGTAGCTGCTTTAACTGGTAATGGGAGAACCATTATTATGGCTGTGATTGCTGAAAAATATTTTACAGATAACTTAAACAATTGATTTATCGTGACTTCCACAATGTTTACTCCTTAAATTTTTAAACTAATATCATCAAAATGCAACAATTAAATACTCAAGATGAGGCAATGCGTTGTTCCGATCAAGAGAGTTCAAACAACTGCTATTATCGCGCCGACCGCTCTGAAATTTGTCATTGCCTCCATTACCAGCCAACTTGTCATTATTCTTTCCAGCATCAATTAGGTTATCTGCAAGACTAGCAGAGATATTGTCATTGCCCTCATAAGCAAAAATCCAGTAGTCATGACTAGTACACACCAATAAATCATCATTAGGAATACTAATAATAATAGATATAAAATATTCCTTGATAGTTTTGTATATCAAATAATTTTGATATTTGTAATACTGACATATTACAAATATCAAAATTATAAATTTCTGATGAAATATGCCTCAAAACAGTTAATCCTATTTTATATCTCTGACGAGAGAAAAATAAAATAATTTATTTACTAAAATTATTTTATTTATAGCACTTCTCGGTTGAGTCCAATACAGACCTAACCCCCAGCCCCTTAAGAGCTAGCGTTGGGGAGTAAGATTCAAAGCCTCTCTCCTTTTAGGAGAGAGGTTTGGAGAGAGGTCAAAATGTATTGCATCCAAACGAGAACCGCTATATTCAAGGCTTTCAAAAAGGCGATCGCTATTGTGTTGGAAATATGGTGAAGCAATAAAATATAGGATTTATACAGTAGATTTCAACTTCTCTACGAACGCAAACAGCGTGTTGGAGACAGAGGCACGTCAGGTACAGAAATACCCTACCCACGCGATCGCTCACCCGAACTTGCTCTTAGCGTTGCCACTATGAAAGCAAGTGGAGTGAGGGTTGAGTTCGGGTATACTTCCAACAAATAGATTATCCAGTATTGTGGGGTATTTTTTTATTTGTCAGTCCCCTATGGCAATTTATAGCTACCAATACGCAGAGTTAACTGACCTTGGCGCGGGTTATGGCTGAATATAAATGCACCTTCTTCACTTTCCCCACTAGATAAAAAGTCGATCTGTTGCTCTCCTGTTTCTGTAACGTTGCCGTTAATCAGTAACTCAGCCATAATCTGAACTGACTCAGCTGTGTCTCCTCCACTATTGACAACTTCAAAAGGAACATAAAACTGACCATTAATTTCTCTAATTGTTTGTTTTTTAGTGACAGAAAGGATCGGAGGTTGATTTTTTTCGTTCAGCCAAGTGTAGCCGACTAGACTGACGATAATTGCTAGGATAAATGAGGCGATGCTGAATGTTATCCACTCAGCTATTGAGCGCTTTGGTTGTTGTTCTGTTTTAGTCATATTGCTAACCTTCCAGCTGCACCACCAATACTTGCAGGTAAACCCAGTATCAATGTGTGATCTAACCACATTGTCCAGGGGTCGCTAAGAGTTAACTTTTGAAAAAACCACAGCATAAAAGCACCTGCTAGCAATGATACCAGGTAAGACATAATCGTTTCACTTGATGGTCGTTGAAAAATTCCCTTTTGCTCTTTACGTTTTTGCTGGTTAGAAAAACCTGCCTGAAATACAATGCCATAAGAAATCAGCAAAGATGCGGCGATCATTGCCAACTCCCAAGGTGGAGAGGTTGCGGCTGCAAGCATCGGAATTTCATCTGTGGGAGCGATATTAAATGCAATTATAGTTGCACCAATTAGGGTTCCACCCACATCAGCAAAGGTGGCGTGTAACTCATCCCCTTTGTTCCTGGTTGTGCTATTTTCCCGATCGCTTTCTTGTCCTTTTCCATTACTGTTTTCAGTATCTCCCAACAACTGATTCGCTAATGCTACACCGAGAGCAAAGGGCACACTTTCAAAGATGATTTTACCTAAAGACTCCCTTAAGGAGGTTTCTGGTGTCAATTCTCGCAATAGTAACAGCACAAAGGTAGAACAAGCTAGTACCGCAAGGCGGAAGTCAAAAGTCAAAAGTCAAAAGTCAAAAGTCAAAAGTATAATGGAATGGGCTTTTTAGGGATTTTAAATGGTTGCTTTATTTACGCCGTGGCGTACTAGTCCGATCGCGATCGCTTCGACGGTATCCATTGAGGTTTGAGCCGCTAGCCAGCTATATGTGCGTTTGCGAAAGCCTTCTATCTGATTGAGCAAGTAAACCACAATAAACATTAATGCGATCGCCATCATTATTAGTTGTGGTTTTGCCAGCGATCCAATCCACCAAACCTCCATTGTGTACAGCAAGGGTATGCCAAACAAAAAACCTCCACAAGCACCTCGAATGATGTCATTAATCTCATTCTTCCAGATATTTTTTTGACTTTTTGTTGGCACTCCTTTATTTTCCTTTTATTTAAATTTTGCTTTAACTTATAGTTCATTTATTGGGGAAAAAGTTATTTTTTTAATATATATAAATTTTATTTATCAGATTTTCATATTTTGCATTATCTGCTACAATTATGATCGGCATCTATCTTAAGTTAATATAATTTACCAAAATCTTCTCTCGGTTGATGGAAGTAAAAAACAATACAGAACTGTTAGATTATTTAATAGCTTAGGGATTTCCAAGTAATAAAATAACTCAAATATTTTATTACTTGTAGGATGAGCGTCTTACCCGTCCTCTGAAATAGCCGGGCTTTTCGACCCGCTTTGCAAGTAGTAGTAACTTATTTTTGGAGTTCCCTGAATCAACTACAAGCTGGAGATAAAAACCATGAGTGCCGAAAAGAGAATAGAAGCGACTGCAAAAAATATTGAAGGAAAAATTCAAGAGGTTGTGGGTGAAGTCACAGGTAATCCACAAGATAAAACTGAAGGGCAAGCAAAGCAAGCTGAAGCCCAAGTTGGTCACACCGTAGAAAATATTAAAGACGAACTCAAGAAAGCTTTAGAATAATTTCGCTTGTCTAGTGAAATAGCGATTTTATCGATGATTGACTCCTAAATTTGTAACTTTAATTACTCCACTTTCTATAAGTTAGTGGGGTTTTTTATGGCGTAAAAACACTGATTTTTTAGTTGTCGTTTCCATTGTACATTAACTAATTATTTGTTAACAAAATATTGTCACAGTGTTGTAAATACCTAAAACCCTGACATAACAAGGATTAAATCAGGGTTTTTACTATTTGAGACAGTTATACGCATCCAAGCCAGCATTCACTAATTAGATGTCAAATACCAGAGATTTCACAATTACAACTTGGGCAAGCTCCGCAGATGTTAACAACGATCTTGTTGAAGCGTTCAGCTTGCAAGCGAGTTATCAAAGGAGGTTCGCAAAACTCCGATAAGGGAACCAGTGAGTGATTAAGTTGCGTAATTGCATTCTCAACTCTGACAAATGGCTTACCTTGTTCTAACTTTTTAGTTTTTAGTTGTTAATCAACTGACTTAGCTGACGGTAGCAAGGAATAAAGTATTGCGCGATCGCATCGTCAACTTGCCAGAACTCTTCATAACTATCGCCACTGCAATAGCACCCCATGAATAAAAGCAACAAGGTTTGAAATGGAACATCAGCTAGAGTATGTAAGCTAACGTCTGTAAACAGAGTATTGATCACGTTTTGCAGGTGAACCAAATTGGCAATTACATCGGCATAAATGCTGGTATTACCTGTAATTGTGGGCAAACAGGTCAGCCAATACTCCTCAAAGAAAATTTGGTAAAGTTGGGCGATCGCTTGCTTCAAACTGACTCGTGCCTCTAGTGACTGAATAGACTCTCCCAACCTGCCCCACTCTGCTAGTAACTCTTGTTCTAAAACCGATTCTTCAAGGATCGATAGCTTGATATCTAGCAACGGTTGCAGCACTCGCAAAAATAAAAAGTCTAAATCTGCAAATGCAAAATCCAGTTTCGTCGGATTTTCTTTGAGTGAAGATGAACATGGAAGTTGTTCGCTCAATTCCGGACGATCCCAGATAAATTTGAACTCTGCCACATCTGCAACCATTTCACCAATTAAATGGGTAAACATTAGCCCCAAGCGTTGCCGTACCTCTCCTTGAAAAAACAGCCGTGCCCGTTCTGCATCAACAGATACTTGTTCTCCCTGGCGCTGAAAAATTTCCCGGCAGGTCAACGGCCCATAGCCGGTATAGGCAGTCTCAGCTGGTCGTAGCGGATCGCTACAGCTTGCCAATATCTGATAGTCGCCCCGAAACTGAGTCAGCATGGACTGCCAGTTATGTCCCCAAATGTCATGCAGCAAATACTTTTCGGCATCTTTCGTAGGCAGAATACTCACTGAATGACTGAGAGTTTGGAGAATTTGCGATTGGCTTAAATCACTTGCTTGAGCTAGACGAGCACTCCAAGCAGCATCAATGCTTGCTGGATCGCTAAAGCTAAACGAGGGAAAGTGACGGAATTGTTCAAACTTAAAGTTACTAAGGGATTCTAAAAACTGTTGGATTCGCTCACGTTCAATCTCTGATAGCTGTTCCCACACGGCTGAATCACGTAGTTGATTGTCAGAATAATCAATACAAAAGTAAATTTGAGTCTCTGTAAAAAGAACTGCGATCGCCTCAACTGGAATGGGAATGTCTCCAAACAAATGTTGAAATAGAATTAGTGGTGCAGCAGGCGGCGCACTTTTTAAGTTAGGTAATAAACCGACATTCGTCAGGGCTGCCTGAATGATCTGCTTTTGCTGAACGACTTTACGATCGACCGTCTGCAACAGTGTCGTCATTTGTTCCTGAACTTCAGTTGCTAACTGAAACTGCTGGCAGAGTTGAGGAATGGCAAATGTGAATGACTCAGCTGGTGTTGCTTCAACTTTGTACTGACTCAATGTGATAGATGATACAGTTCCCTGCCAAACTGCACCCCCCAACTCGTAGTAGTGCTTGAGTAAGGCGATCGCTTCGGCAAACGCTTGACGGACATTGACTGGGATAGTTTCTACTGGACAATCCTCACGACAAATTGGATGGGCAAATCCTTGTAATGTTGCTTGTAATTCATAAAGCCGTTGCTGCCATCGCTGTTGTAAATGAGCATCTCCACTGCCATTTGTGAGATGACGAGTAACTTGGAAAGCTTCAGCCATCAGAGTACGCTGTGCAGCATCGAGCGTTGGTTTCGGTTGAAAGTTAGAGGTAATCATGGTGGATGTGTGAATTATGAGTTATCACCTTGGACAGTGATAGTTGCGTTGGAGTTCGCTTGAGGTTCAATTACTTCGGTGGCGCTCTGTTTGAGGTATCGCACAACCTCTTCATAAATTTGGCTGCTGACGCGATCGCCCCGACGACCGTTTTCTAGCCTGATATCATCAACAAAAAAATTCAGGTTGAACTGAACGTAAGTTATCGCGTCACTATTTTCGATTCCTTTGATTAAAACTTGTGGCTCCTGCCACTTTTGTCGGGGTTCTTTAAACCGTTCTCGTAACCATTGATTCAGTTCCATTACATAGTCATCTAATCGGGTTTCTTCATTTTGAGGATTAGAAATTTTTTGGTACAAACGCTGCACTCTCCGCTTTAACAAATTGATTTTGCGTTCCCATTCTTCAGTTATAATGCTGCTATCATTATCTAAAAGATGAAAATCCCGAATGTAAATGCGATACCAATTTCGGATCAGTTCAATTAAGCTGTCTTGAGAACGATTCTCTTTAAGTGTAAAAACTGAGCGATTGTGGTAGATTTCGGTGACAACTTCTAAACCGATTGCGCTTAAAAACTCTCGATACTCTTGTTGCACATTCTCAATTTCCTCGTTGGTCATGCCACCTTTTTCAGCAAACTGCAAGGTGACGACAAGTGCCTCAAGCGCAGGTGCAATTTCTTCTAGTTTCAAGTTCACTTCTTGTTCGGCAAGCAGACGCAATTTGCCAATCTTCTGTTGGTTTTCTAATCCTTCTAACTGATAGTAGCGATCAATTTGTGCTAATTTCTGGTCAATATCACCTAGAGTATCGGGATGAGCCTGGATGACCTCTACCATCACGTGCTTTGCTTCTTTAACATTCAGCGCGATCGGCAGTTTCATGTCGGTAGAGTAATGGTAGTACGAGGTCGGACGGCTGAGATTTGTAATGTTTTGACTTTGCAGTGTGCTGTTAGGGATATAAATATTACAATGCTTAGATGGTATATACAGTTGAGTCACTCGCACCCCAATTTTTTGCAGCATGGCAATGGAGCCATTCTCAAGCAGTAATACATCGCCAAACTGAAAGGGAGTATCAATTAGTAATACAACTCCACTAAAAAAGTTAGCTAAAATTCCCTGAGCCGCAAAGCCAATTACAAAAGTTGCCCCACCCAAAGCTACCCAAATTCCAGTTAGATCCACACCAAAGGATTTCAGTACAAAAACAGTGGCTAACGTGAAAACGATCACGGGAACAACTGCTTCCAGCAAGGGTAGGAGTACATCATCCCACATGGATTCCGTTTCCTGGGTATACCCCCGCAGATAATAAATGAAAACCTGAGTAAATAGTTGAACGAGCCAGTAACTAATCGAGATAATTAAACCAGCTGCCAATAAATTTTCAATGCCGTCAATCAGCTTCACGGAGGGCAACTGATGGAAGGTAAATTTAAGAACGCCTAGAATAAAAACCGCGAGAGCCGGATACGCAGATACATTCAGCGTCACCAGGGCGATATCTCGTTCAAATTTACGAAAGATTGAACGCAGAACATAAAATAAAATGATGTAAAGGAGTATTGTCCCGGCGATCGTCAGCACTACGCTACTTAGAAAAAAACTCCAGGTATTGGCTTGAAATGGTAAAAGTTCTTTGAGCATTGTTTTTAAGTCCATTTACCAACGATGTATGGCAAAGACAGCATTGGCTTTGACTGTGTGCAGTGGTGCAAGGATGGGGTGTAAATCCTACTGAATGTCTAGTTTGAGTCCGGGTAGCAGTTTCTCCAAGTTCTTCAGAGATTTCCCTTGCCAGGGCATGTCATTTGATCCCAGCACGACTAACTGAACGCCTTTTTTCTTTTGCATACTCAGCACAAATTTGTAGAACATACTAATGCCGGAACTATTTACAAATCCCAGATTTCTCAGATCCAGAGTCATTGTATTTGGCTCGGTCTGTAACACTTTATTTAAGAGGTTGGCAATAGGAGCGTACTCTGTAGGGCCATCCAAACTGAGTTCCCCTTGAAAGAGAACTGTTGAAGTGTCAGGTTCAACGTATACGGTGTATTCTTCGCCTTTAACGTCTTGCATTGCTACCATGTTGGGTTATCTTGAGCAACAATTTGAACATCATGATTAAGAACAAACTCGCTAATTGGCAATAGTGCCATAGAGTTAGTTATTTTTAAGTCCATTTACCAACGATGTATGGCAAAGACAGCATTGGCTTTGACTTTGTGCAGTGGTGGAAGCATGGGGTGTAAACCTTATTGAATATCTAGCTTGAGTCCGGGTAGCAGTTTCTCCAAGTTCTTTAGAGATTTCCCTTGCCAGGGCATATCATTTGATCCCAGCACGACTAACTGAACGCCCTTCTTCTTCCGCACACTCAGCACAAATTTGGACAACATACTAATGCCAGAACTATTTAGAAATCCTAGATTTCTCAGATCCAGAGTCATCGTATTTGGCTCAGTCTCTACCACTTTATTTAAGAGTTCGGCAATCGGAGCGTACTCTGTAGGCCCACCTAAACTGAGTTCCCCTTGGAAGAGAACCGTTGAAGTCTCAGGTTCAACGTGTACGGTGTAGTCCTCGCCTTTAACGTCTTGCATTGCAATCATGTTGGATTCTCTTCATCAACAATTTGAAATTAAGAATAAATTCTAGACTGGCAAAAGTGCCATTGCCGTGACCGTGATCGTATTGGGCATTTCTTGAACGAACTTCCAGCCTAGCCGTGCAGAGTAGTCATTGATCATGGTTAAAAATCCCAAACCTGATGCTTCACTATTTTCCTCTGCACTTTTTTCAACTTGCTGGACATAAAGTTCGTTGGGGTCACAAACTAGTAGTTCTTGAATAAATGCCTGAAATTTATCAACACCCGCCGCACTGATGCTATTTGTGGCAAAAAGGACAGCCGTGATCTGATCCTCCTCTACAAAATGAATCCCAAATCTTACTTTAGAGTGAGTGGTTCCATCATTGAATTTCATGGCGTTTTCCAACAGTTCGTTTGCCACAAAAACCACAGCAGCTTGCGTCTCTTTAAGCTGTCGTGCGTGAGTTGGGTCATCTTCATCGATTGGCAGAAAGTTGGAGAAATAGTCAGCAAGAAAGTGAGCCGATAGTCGGTTGTTACGCCAACGCTGTTTAATTGGGCGAGAATCTGGGGTAAATGTGAGTTCGAGTGAGTCGTGTTCGGGAGGAAATTGTTCGATGAAATTGCCAAAAATCTGTGCCATCGTTTTTCCAGTTCTAGTTGTAATTGAGTTTTGTGTTATAAGTGTTCCTAAATTTAGGTTATGTCTACGCTTTTTCCCTTACGGGTTCGCTAGTCGCTACAACAGGGGGAACCCCCGCAACGCGCTAGTTCACCAAATCAGGCTGTTCAGCTTCTCGCTTCAGCACCAGTAAGGTAATGTCATCAAATACTTTTTGCTTGCCAATGTGTCGCCTGACATCAGTAATGACGGCATCTTTAATCACCTGTGCTGAGTTCTGCCAGTTCTGGCTAATTGCTATACACAGTTGTTCCACACCATATTGTTTCTTGTCGATATCATAGGCTTCTGGAATGCCATCGGTGTAAAGAACAACACCTTCTCCAGGCTGTAACTTTACTGTTGCATGACTAATAAGACTGGCAATGTCATCATCGAGTCCAATCGGAAAGCCGAGATCCATTGTGTCGATACGTTCGATTTTTCCATCGTTACGGATAATCAGGATCTCTTCATGCTGTCCACTGATGCTTAAGTTGCCCTTTGAATAATTCAGTACCGCCAGCGTCAAATTCTTTTCCGAGTTCATCCGTTGCACATTTTTGTATATAGTGCGGTTGAGGGCATCAAGAAACTTCACCGGGTCATACTCGCCTAGCTCTTTGAGAGTTCGCACGGCTGTTTGAGTCATCACCATCAGAATTCCGCTTTCTAGCCCGTGTCCAGTCACGTCACCAATACCAAGGGTAGTAACTCCGTCGGTATGTAGTACATCGTAGTAATCACCACCGACTTCATCGGCGGGTTCCATGTATCCGGCAATGTCGAGTCCTTCAATTTCTAATTCTTCCGGTTGGGGCAGAATCATCTGTTGCAACCGTTTAGTCACCTCTAGTTCAGCACCCATTCGGAGATTTTCGGCTGTGAGTTTTTCATTTAAGAGTTTGATTTCCTGATTTGCTCGTTCTAATTCAGCTGGGCTAGGAAGTGCTAAGGCTTGTGGGACTAAGGGGATAAGTTGTAGGGCTGTAATTACAGATATTATTGCTGTTAGCGCTTTGATTAATCCTGATACCCAATAAGTTGGAAACCAAAGCGTCCAAATCTCCATGATGTGAGTAGTGCCACAAGCTACGATAAATCCACTAAACAGCAGAAAAATCCAAATAAAAGGCAAATCCTTACGCTTGTTAACGAAGTAGAACAGTGTAACGGGAATAGAGTAATAAGATAGGGCAATGAGTGCGTCAGAGATTACATGTAGCGAAACTAAACCGGGTTTCCAAAGATAGCAATGACCATGAGGAATAAAAGAAAATGTCAAAAATTCCGATCCAAGATGCAACATAAAAAATTTCTCTATACTAATAAAATTCAACACATTGAGTTATTCTCTTGAAAAATTCCCAAGTTGCTATCGCTCCTCAAGTCACTAGCAGTACTTCAATAAATTGATTCCAAGTCAACAGTTGCCCTCCTGTACGATCGCGCAGAAATGCAACTTCATCTTTTGTCAGTGGCAATTCACCAACACTTGCCATTGCAATATTCATTTCATCAAGGCTAATAATATTGTCTTCATCAGCATCGAGCGGTAAAAAATAAGTGAGAAAATCGTTGTATTCGGCCATCAACTGACGATGACGCAGCATTAACTCACCGAATTCTTCAAAATCGATTGTGTTGCTGCGATCGCTGTCCATACTTGTGAATAACAGCGTGATTTCGTTATCCGACAACCCCTTTCCTGCCTGGTTTAAATGATTGGTTAATTCTTCAATACAGAGATGCCCACTCTGGTCTTGGTCGATGGCATCGAAGATATAGCGCAAGTCTCCTTTAAAGGTAGAAGACGCTTGTTTAAACAGCAGTTGGCGCGGCTTGCTTTGGAGCGCGGCGGCAAGTTGACGACGAAAGTTAGAAATAATTCGCTTTGCCACTAAAAACCGTTGCCGATGTTCTTCGGGACTAGCAACTGTATGCAGTGCTACCGGCACGAGCGAGGGTAGCGATCGCCGTAAAATCAGAAAACAGCCAATGGTTACAATCACAAAAGGCAGTGCCAGGACGGGCAATTTTAGCGGCGCAAACAAAGCTGCCAAGCCCCAACTAACTAGCGATGCGAGAAAGGCACAACCCAGAGCAATAGAAATACTGAATAGATTTGGTGTGTAGAATACTCCACCAATGGCGATCGCCGTCAGCACAGCATTGTAACCCCATAACCCAGTATACAAATCGTTAGGAGTCACTTGCAGCAGCAAACCTGCAAGTAAATACATTACGCATCCCAGCAAGCCAACAATCGCACTAATCGGGGTGCAGATAGCAATCCCCAAAACAATCAAAATTCCAACAACCCAGCTATTGGAAAAAAACACCTGCCCAATACTAAGCGGTAGCGATTGAGCGAGTCGCAAACCGTTAAGTTGACTAGGAGAAACAGGCGGTAACGACCCAAAATCGAAGTAAGTTTGGGGTAGAAATAGCACGAGAATCACAAAACTTAGCAACGCTATATGAAATGGAATACCGAGCGGTGCTACTCGAAACTGACTAGCAAACCAGACTCCCACAGTTTCCATTAATACCGTTGATAGAGAAGCGAATACAATTACTGCGATCGCCCAATTCAGATTCCATCTGCCATTGCCAAATAGCCCCAGCGATGCGATCGTCGCTCCGGTGAGTAATCCATTCAGTCCAAAAATACCATTTTGAATATTATCTCGATTGATCTGGAAAATTTTCGCAAAGTGTTTCTGTAAGATAATTGCTGTTAATGTTGCGATCGCGGTTCCAAGCAAGCTCATTGTCCCCAACCAAGGAGCCTGAATGAACATGGCAATTAAAAATAGTAGACCGCTCACAGGATTATTGACAAAAATGACCTGACCAATACCGCGTAGAGTGGCGTTAATGAAATTCAATAAAGGTTGATGCATCAGGCGTTGATTTAGTTGCTGCATCGTGCCTAATGGTAATAAGCTTTTTGAAATCTGTAATTTTGGTTCCTCTGAAGATAAAACGTGAGAGATTAACTCATGCAGAGGAGAGGGATCGGTATTCATTTTGTCTACGTTGCCAACAAAAAATAGGCGATCGCTAAGTTTTAAGGTTTTGTTCGCACTCAAGTTTCACAACTAAAACTAATCTAAATTTCAGATATCCACAGGTACATTAACAATTTGAACAAACAGCTGCATCAACTGTTTAATATCCACATTTTAACTAGTAAATTTTTATTCTATCGATTCATTAAAGCACCTTTATTCAGAATAAAACAAGAACATAAATGTCATATATTTAACTCTGCTCTGACGTTTATTGAGTTACTTTTACACTAACTAGTCCTTCTGTCAAGTTATAAATATCATAACTTTGACTATGTAAGAGGCTATTTATAAACTCAATTTCAAGATTAGTAACTAATTAAAATTGTCATCTAAAATACTGATTTAACAGGTAATTTACATACGATTAATTACTTTAAAGACCTAGTATATGGACTTAGCAGCGTTTTCACTAAAAACATGAAGTTTAAAACTTGCTAACTTTTATACAAATGTATATAAAAATAATCTTTATGAGATTGTAAAAAAATCGGCGTTAAAAAATAAACCTATATAATAAAATCTAAAATCAGCAAACAGCTTACAAATAACTGATTTTATAGTTTTTACAAAACTAAACATAGATGCATTTTATCATGCCGCTCTACTTATATTCAAAGTTATAATACTTATGTATTGACAAAAAAACTAGTCTGTAAAAAATTAACTAAAAATATCTGATAACAGAGAAAAATATATGACATTCATGTGCTTGTTTTGTCTCATATAAAAGTGCTTTAATAAACTGCTAAAGCAAAGGTATTTGCAAAATTGCTCTAAAAAATCATAACCGAGGTATAAAAATTTCATGTTCGCTTAAGACAGTTCGAGACTCATTTGTACTTACGAATTAACTAAAAAGATACATAGCTTTGTAATTAGACCCATGAGCAAATCATCACCCTCCAGGGCTGCTTGACCAGTGCGTAGGCGTAGCCCGTCGTAGACATCGCCTCATGTCAATAAAATAATTTATTCTCAATAAGCTGAGAAATAGTCGCATTTAGGTGATTTCTGATGAAAAAAATACCTATGTTGACGAGTTTCGACTTCGCTCAACTCTCGACCACTCAGTTGGTTGAGCGAACGCGAGTGCGTCTCCAAGAGTTATCGAAACCAACGGCTATGGTAATTTTATTACTAGAATTCACCTTATAGCTGCTTATTGACACAACTATTGTAATTACTTTGAATTTAGAGAACTAACCCTATTCAGAGCAGTTTTATGGAGCAGCAATTAGCATGATAACCCGGCAAAAATTGCTTTTGATAATGCCCTATTAGACTTTTATACAATCATCCTTTACTTAAACAATTTTTCCAATGACAACTCAACTTACGCATCACAAAATTATTCTCGACACCGATCCAGGCGGAGATGATATCTATACCTTCCTATGGCTTCTTAGCTTGGTAAAAAGAGGACTCGCTGAACTTGTCGCTGTTACTTCCGCAGATGGCAATGTCGCTGCCAAATGCACGTTTTCTAGTGCTAGCCAGATTTTAAATTTAGTAGGATTCCCACACATTAAAGTAGGTCGCAGTGTCCTTGCAAAAAGAGAAATTATAGAAGATGCCAGCCATATTCATGGGTCGGATGGGATGGGCAATCTTTCTCACACTTTACCCGCCGCCACCCACAGCATTGAGGACGCTCCTTACTCCGATGAACTGATTATTGATGAGTTGAACGCTGCTCCAGGGGAAATTACCATTGTAGCGATCGCACCCCTAACCAACCTCGCGGCGGCGGAAATGAAAAGTCCTGGCATCCTGAAAAAAGCCAAGGAAATTGTGATTATGGGAGGTGCTTTCTTCTGTCCTGGTAATGTTACTCCCCATGCCGAATTCAATATTTGGTTTAATGTTGAAGCTGCTCAGACAGTATTTGATAGCCGAGACGATATCGTTGTGCTGCCGCTAGACGTGACCCGACGCTTAATTTTTACGCGAGATATGACTGTGGCAGTCACTCAGGCAAATCCAGAGAGTAAACTTTCTCAGTTCTTAACAAATCTTTGTGAGTTTATGATTGGCACAGCATTGGGTTATCGAGAAACAGCAGGAATTCCAGGTCTTCTTGTCCATGATGCAGCAACATTAGGATACCTGTTTTATCCAGAAACCCTGATGTTCAAAAGAGCAAAAGTCCGGGTTGAAACAAAGGGACAGTGGACACTGGGACAGACATTAATTGATAGTCGTTCTACTACGAAAACAGCAGCAAATGCCTGGGTAGCGTTGCAAGTAGATGAGGGCAAATTTTTTACTAGCTTCATTGAAGATTTGAAGCAGCTATTTATAACCGCCGATATTTAAGCTTCTGTTGTAAAGTCGCTCCCTCTTAATTTTAGGTTAGTGGCTATTATTCACTAGTTCACAAAGGTTACTACTGACGAGTGTAAGAAGGAACTTATTCAAACATGGAATTCCTTAGGCAACTGATTTTCTATTTGACATTTGCTTCACTTGGATTCACGATTACAGAGATTTATCTGCGGGCAAACAAGCTTTGGAAGCGCAAGCATGATAAAGCGGTTGCTGAGAGCATTTCGATTACGGCGATGTTAGTTAGTATCGTGCCAAGTAGCCTATTCACATTAAATTATCTATTTGCTGGCCAGTGGCAGGGATTTATTCAAGAGGCTTTATATCTATTGATTGTGACATTTTCTATTTTAGTAGGAATAGAACTATGGGTTCCTGGAGAACGTCATAAAAGCTTTTTCACATTGCTGAAGCGATCTCTCAATTTAGAGCGAAAGGAAGTTGCAGATTTAGCAATAGCTTTATTTAAACCGCCTCAGCATAAAACAATCATTGATATTCTCTGCCAGATTGCATTAATTGATGAAAGGCTGGATGAACGGGAACGAAAATTTATTGATACGTTTGCACAAAAATGGAATATTGAATTTTCTTGGAATATGCTTCAGTTACGAAGCGATGATTCAGAGATTAACTTTATTAGGCTGCGGCAAGATGTTGAGAACTACTTGACAATCTATCCTCCAACTGAACAGATAATTCAATTACAGGACTTGATTAACATACTCATTAGGATTGATAAAGATATTTCCGAGGCAGAAAGACTCATTAATATTGAACTGAATGGAATGTTTCGTCGTTATCTTAATCATGACGAGGTATCTGAGGTTTTTTATACCATTGTGATTCCTCAAAACGATAAGCAAGAACAGGCGAGCGCTCAAAAGTTCTCTGAGTTGAGCCGTTACAATGTTGCTGAAGGATTTATCTACCGTAGCCAACCATTTTACTCCAGGGAATTTGCCAAAATTTTTAGTAATCAATATCGGGCGCTCAATCTATTTAGCATTGTGACGGAAATGCTGTAAGTTTTTCTAACGTCTAGACTAAGAAATTTGAAAGTTATTTACTCATGAAATAACTCTATCTTTCTATAGCAATATCTAACAGTTTAAATTTGCGGTACGCTTGCTACTTTTAAATCAAAATAAGATTAATTTATTAATTTCATAAAGGTAAGAGATGATGATGACCACAGAGCGGTTTAAAAAGTTCACAATTTTACATTCCAATGATATGCATGGAGACTTTCTGGCAGAGGCTGGTGGTGAAGAGGGTCATCTAATTGGTGGAGTATCGTTGCTTTCTGGCTATATCAATAAGGTGCGCCAATCAGAAAAAAACGTGCTTTTTGTAATTTCTGGTGATATGCTTCAAGGTTCTCTCATTGATAAGGAATATAAAGGTCTTTCAACTATAGAAATCATGAATTACCTCGCTCCAGATGTCGTGACTCTGGGGAATCACGAATTAGATTATGGATTGCCTCATTTACTATTTTTAGAAAAGATGGCAAATTTCCCGATTGTGAATGCCAATTTGTATATTAAAAAATATAACAAACGTTTGATGACTCCCTATCTGATCCTGAATGTCGATGGATTCGATATTATGTTCATCGGGATTATAACGGAAGAAGTTCTCAAGTCATTAAAACGTGACAGCAGTATTGGTACATTCGTAAGTCTTGAAGATGCCTCCTCAGAAGTTGGCAAAATTTGCAACGCCTACAAAAATGATGACATTGACCTAACAATTCTGCTTACTCACATTGGTTTTGAAGAGGATAAAAAACTAGCGGCATTGCTAGACCCGGAATGGGGTGTAGATATTATTATTGGCGGACACTCGCATACATTTTTAGAGCAACCTGCCCAAGTTAATAATATTCTAATCGCACAAGCTGGAATTGGCACAGACCAAATTGGGCGCTTTGATATTGTAGTAGATGACGACACTAACAGCATTGTAGAATGGAAGTGGCAACTCCTGCCTGTAGATAATAATCTGGCTGAACCAGATCCAGAAATCGAAAAGTTGATTACGATTTTTCAAGAAGAAGTCGATCGCAAATATAATCGACTGATTGGACGATTAGCACGTAAACTGACCCATCCTAAGCGTGAAGAAGAAACGGAATTAGGTAACTTAATCGTTGATATTATTGACCAACTAGATATGTTGGATGTAACTTTGATAGGAAGTGGTTCAATCCGTAGAACAAAATTAGGGTTGCTAGTTACACTTAGCGATATTAAAGAAGTTTTTCCTTACGACGATGTACTTTATAAACTGAAAGTTACAGGCGTACAGCTTACTAAGATATTCGCACATATTATGAGAGTGGAAAACAGAATACCCGGTGAAAGTTGTTGTTTTCAGGTCAGCAAAGGTATTCAGGCAGTTTACAGTGATTCCCAAAATCAGCTTGAATCTTTGAGCATTAATGGACAACCTGTACAAGCTGATGCTCAATACACTATCTGTATAGAGGAATATCATTATAAAAATTCACTACATAGTCTAGGCATAACAATTGAAGACTTGACAAAATTAGATAACGCTAAGGTAATTTCAACATCTTGCCAGAATGTTCTTGAAGAGTACTTTAGCCATCATCAAAATCTTAATAGCCAAATTGAAGGAAGATTGATCTACAAGTAGAGAAGTTTTAAACCCAAGACGCAGTAGATTATACCTATATAGCCATAATTTTTATTGGGTGGGCAGCTTCTTCTAAATTCTCATTCTCTGATAACCTGTTAATGTTCACATTTTTACAGCTATTGTAATGTCTCACCAAAAACATCAAATTCCATGACTTTTACCAATTACCCAATTACGCCGGAAAAACCGAGCTAAAGCTGATTCTTCTAAAGATAGATAAATTGGGCGTCCGTGGGGACAGGTGCGGGGGTTGCGAGTGCGTTGCCAATTATCTAAAAGTGTCTGCATTTCTTGTTGATTCATCGGTGTACCGTTACGAATGGCACTGCGACAGGCGACAGCTACTTGGGCTGTTTGTAAATCACCTCCCCAACTAAGTTCTAAAATTGCTTCTGCACAGTCGTCTCGCTGCTGCAAAGGGGCGGGGATATTACGAACTGCCCAAAGTTGTTCGCCAAAGGGTTCTATTTCTAAACCGATGCGTTGCAGTTGCGATACTTGCGCTGGCGATAATTGATAAAGAATTATTGGGGGTTCGACGGGTAAAAGTTGCCAATCATCGCATAATTGCTCATACAAAACTCGCTCATGGGCAATGTGCTGTTCTACTAACCACATACCACCTGAATGTTCCACCACAATATAAGTGTTGCTAACTTGAGCGACAGCTTTTAAGGAGTTAGGAGAGACGCGATTAATCGCGTCTGTACAAGGGTTGGGATTTTGAGGATTGAAATTGTAACCGCCTTTGGCTTCTGCGGCTTTAAGTAATTTACTAACTCGTGTCGTGTGAACAGCTTCTTTAAGATTGTTAGAAGAGATGCTGAGTGCTTGGTTAATTGCTTGGGTAATTTGTTCTTGCCAATAAATGATTTCGTTGAGGTAAATTTCTGTTTTTGCTGGATTGCGATTCCAGTTAATTTGATCGGGGGAAATGGCAAGATGTAAGAAACAAATTGGATAGCGATCGCGTGGTAATGTTCTATGAAATGCTGATAATATCGTTTGTTCTAGTTCCGGCGTCTTAACTATCCTGCCGTTAATGGCTACACGTACCCAATCTGGACGATGACGATGACAGCGATCGGGTAATCCTACCACTAAATTTAGTGCTGAGTGGGGAGTGAGGAGTGCTGAATTCTGAGTTCTGTCTTCTGAGTGGGGAGTGAAAAGTGCTGAATTCTGAGTTCTGTCTTCTGAGTTTAGTGGGTTGGCTATTTCGAGTTTCACTTCTTGCAAGTCACCTTGTCGCACTTGCGGTAAAATCTGCGGTAGCAACTGCCCAGTTGTGGAAGCAGGACAGATGGTAAACCATTGACGGTCATTTTGCCAAATCTGCCAGGTGACATGGGGATGACAGAGGGCGATTTGGTAAATTGTAGCTTGCACAGCTTTCATTTGCTGTGGTGTTGTGGGTAATCCCTGACGACGAGATGAGCAATTACCGAAAAGATGGGAAACTGTAACTACTGTACCAGGTGCGATCGCAGTTACTTCAACTTGTACAACTTTCCCGCCATCGCCATAAATTATCCGCCATCCTAATTTTCCGTCCAGAGGACGACTCAAAATTTCCAAATCTGCCAGAGTCGTTAAACTGTGCAACGCCTCACCACGAAACCCCAAACTATTAATTTTCCACAAATCGGCACTAGAGCGAATTTTACTAGTGCTGTGGGCTGTGGCTGCTTGTTGCAAATCATCTAGGTTCATTCCACAGCCATTATCTGCCACACGGATTCGCCATTGCTGCGGCCACAGAGAAACCACAATTCGCGTTGCACCTGCGTCTAGGGAATTTTCTACCAATTCCCGCACCACAGAAGCTAAAGAGTCGATTACCTCTCCAGCTGTAATGAGATATACAACTTCTGTTGGTAGAGCTTGAATAGTAGATGCCATAAATTATAGTTTATAGCTTCTGGGGCACGTTATATATGACTTATATCATGTTCGCTTGATTACTTAAGCCGGAGAACTCCCCAGAGCAAACGCATCTAAATATTGACGAAAATTTGCAAGAATTTACAACCGAAGAACTGTGAAGGGAACTGCTGGCAATTGAAGCTGATACCTACGCTGAGTTTGTCCGTGCAGGTAAGTTAAATAAATAACTGTCACCTTTTTTACAAACAACCCATGACAGAGTAGATGGGAAGGAATAAGTTTATACTGCATAGTAAGCGATCGCCATTTCAACTACTAGCGTATTCCAATACTCCTTCCCACTCCCAGCGCCAAGCTGTCTCTACCAGTATTTCTTTGCCGTTGGTAAATTGGATGAATTCTTATCCATTATCATAAAACACATCAGCAACCAGCTGATTATGCACATCGTACCTCCACTTAGAGACAGCGGCATTCCACCACCTTTGCCCCGGTGACTCTAGCATTGGTAGTTCCAGGTGGTCATCACGCCATGCCTTTGGCTCTTGGTAAGCCCAAAATTCCATATACGATCGCAATTGGTACAATCAACCAACTTACACCAGTTGTATTGGTGGCGTTAATCAACAGCATGACTCCTCAAGAAGCGATCAACAACCTCAAGTCTCTCCAGACTAGAGGTGCAATGGATCACCCAGAAGTCAAGAAGCTGATTAATTCTAAGCTGGAAGCAGCGTCTAAGAGTACGCGTGTCTCAGCATTCAAAGCACAGATTGCCACAGATGCAGCCGATTTTGACGCAGACACAGTTGCCCAACTGGAAAAGGTGACAAACGAACAGGTAAAGCGGCGTGGTGCGATCGCTCGTCCAACTGCTTTATTGGTGGACAAGTCTGGTTCAATGGAAAATGCGATCGCAACGGGTTTGCAACTCGCTGCCCTAATCTCTGGTATCACTAAGGCAGAACTGTTTGTCTACGCTTTCGACACCATTCCTTACGCTGTTACGGCAAAGGGCAAGGAGTTGAGCGACTGGGAGCGTGCCTTCCAGCACATTAAGGCAGGCGGTGGTACTAGTATCGGTTGTGCATTGGAAGCAATGCGGCGGAAAAAGCAGGTAGTTGACCAGATAATTTTGGTGACGGATGAGGGCGAAAATGCTGCTCCTTACTTCGGTGAAGTCTACAAGAACTACTGCCGGGAATTGGCGATAATGCCCAATGTGGTGATTGTCCGTGTGGGTACTGATTACAACTGGGTGGAGAGTCAATTAAAGCAGCAGCAAGCACCTGTAGATACGTTCACTTTCGCGGGTGACTACTACAGTTTGCCGAACATCGTTCCACTGCTAACGCGCCCCTCTCGTCTGGATTTGCTAATGGAGATTTTGGATATGCCGTTGCCTGTACGAGAGGATAAGTGAGGTTAGAATGTGACATTGCTTGCCAGTAAAAATGATGAGCAATGTCTTTCATTCGTTTACGAGTTTTTAAGATAATGATGACGACACCACTCAAAGAATGGTCTGAAGACACTATTCTGTCTATGATTAAGGATAGAGTTCAGGAAAACCTTGAACTTGATTATAAGGAATGTGCTGCAATCTTTCCACTTACTGATAAAAAGAAAATAGAAATTAGCAAAGATGTCTCAGCTTTTGCTAATTCTGCTGGAGGCATAATTATCTATGGTGTAAAAGAAAATGGGCATATTCCTACTGAGATTGATACAGGATTAAATCCTAATGCCTTGTCAAAAGAAAGATTAGAACAGATTATAAATTAAAACATTCATCCTCGTATCAACGGACTTCTCATTAAGCAAATAGAACTGGTTACTACTAATTCACCAGCGGAGTCCCTCTAGTAACTGAGAAAACGCAATGCTCCACCAACTTGCACGCAGGAATTGTACTACTTCCTAAGTAGGAGGCTATTGATTAACAAAATTAAAATTTACTTCAAGTTTTTGACTTTAATACTTCTATAGCTTTAAATCCTTCTATAGTCTGACCTAAAAATATCATGGGAACAATCAAGCCAAACGGTTTACCAGTTTGAATCATATTATAAATGCCCGTTAACACATTTAGCGACATCAATCCTACTGCAATACCTAGTGCAATTTTTGATTTACGTTGTACAAAAAAACCTAGAAATAAATAGAGTAAACCAAAAAATAAAGAACAAAAAACCAATATTAGATAATCAGGTAATCGACTACCAGCAACAAAGAATATTATGCTTAGAAAAATACTCAAAACTCCAATTGCGTAAACTGCACGGTAAGCAGATGCTAACTTTTTTCGGGATTCTGATATTTGTTGTATTTGCGTAGTCATTATTTTTCTATTTTTTAGGTTTACTGAGCGAAAATTATGTTTTTTATATACTCAATCGCTGGTAATAATCTTGGGTAATTATGCGTAAACAGAGATAATGATGATTGACATCCGTAAGCTAATCAACCAAATTGCGATCGCAGAAGCACAGTTATATACCACCCAATTCCTCGCGCCCTGTGTCAAAGGTGGACGAGTTCGCACACGGGTAGCCGGGATGATCTACACTTTCAGCCCAAAGCCTAGTAAATTTGAAGGCTGGGGCATTTTTCAGGCTGTGGATGAAAAAACAGCAACGGTTGTAGAAGAAGCAGACTTACCGCAAATTGTGGAATACCTGCAACACTTTTCCCAAATACGGCTGCGGTTAGCACACCAACTGCGGGGACAAACTTGGTTAGCATATCCCGTGAATGAAGTAGATATGCGTCAACGGTTAAAGGTAGTTAAGCCGATCGCAGTGCATCTAGTAAGCGAAGGTGTCGCCTTTGAGCAAATCATTGCCCGATGGAATGGGCAGTCATGCTGGTTCGAGGAAGTAGATCGCCGTACCGATCCGGTAATTGTTGAAACTCTGCAATCTGCTGTTAAGCAACTCATTTCTGCTGAAGAATTACAGTTTAAGGGCATTACTCCAGAAATCCGCACAGTGTATCAATTAGCAACTCGGCGCATAGATGGATTTACCAAACCCCAACGGGATGAAAAGCGATTGATAAAGGCATTGCAAATGGGTGGCGGTACCTTAACTCAATTCTACGATCGCAGCGACTACTGGAGAGTCGATTGGACAACTGCTGATGGTGTTCGCCATAGTAGTGCGATCGCTAAAACTGATTTGACTGTTGTTAGTTCTGGCATTTGCCTGAGTGGACGCGATCGCGATTTTGACTTGCAATCCTTAGTAGGTGTCATGGAACAGCAAGAGTAGTGAGAACAATGAACATCTTTTTTCACGAACAGCTTTACCGCAGCAATGCTGTGATGGCAAAGTTGAAAAACTATCGTGTAACTATTTGTGGGGCTGGAGCATTAGGAGCTAACATTGCGGAAAACTTAGCTCGGTCTGGTTTTGATAAACTTACAGTGATAGATCGCGATCGCATTGAGGAGCGTAACCTTTCGACTCAGCCTTACTACCGTTCTGATGTGGGAGCGTTCAAGGCGAAGATTTTAGCGAATAATTTATATCGAGCAATTGGTACTAAAGTTGATGCTAAGACAAAAGAGTTAACACCAGCAAATACAACTCAATTACTCAAAGACAGCCAGTTAATTGTCGATGTCTTTGACAATAGCGTGGCACGTCAAGCAGTGAAAGATTATGCTGAAAAATTAAGCGTACCCTGCCTTCATGCTGGACTATCAGCAGATTATGCAGAAGTGATTTGGAATGACGTTTATCGCGTTCCTTCTGAAGTGAATGATGATGTCTGTGATTATCCGTTGACACGAAACCTAGTAATGTTAACCGTAGCCGTGGCGTGTGAAGCGATCGTTTCATTCATTGCCACAGCAGAACAGCGTAACTTCACCATCACCCAGAAGGATCTGACTGTTCAATCTCTGTTTTTGTAGATTGCGTAGACGTTTGTGATTTTGACGTTATGGCTATATCGGCTTATCAAACGAGGAGGTCAGCCCTTTCGGGGAAGTCAAAAGTCAAAAGTCAAAAGTCAAAAGTCAAAATTAATAATCCCCATAAATAAATTTAGGGGCTTGTATCATGAGTCTTTTTCGGTCAATTATCTCTGCGATCTTCTGTCAGCTGAATTTTTGGCAAGTAGCACTATGAGAGTAATTGGAGCGAAGAAGATTCCAAGGAAAAACCATAACCATGCATTACGACCGGTATTCTGGGCCCACAATGCACAAAACGCTCCAACACAAAATATTGCAATGGCTCCAGCTTGCCTAACATCGTGTTCTAGGTTAGAGACTTGATACTTTAAACTTGTGACTTGTGACTCGAAACTTCTAACTTGTGACTCTAAGTTTGCAATTTGTGACTCTAGATTTGTGGTGTTCGGTGCATTTTGCTGGGCAATCCAAAAGCTTATTTCTGAATACCTCATGTGAGTGCCCAAAATTTGCTGAACACAATCTCCCTCTTTACCCCTGCTGATATAACTTATCATGATTCCACCTTTATAATCTAGTACAAAGCAATTAAGTTGTTATATGAAGCTTATTTGATGTTGTCTTAATTGTCCTTGCGTCGTTAGATGTATTTGACTGTAAAGCCTGCCATAATTAAAGCGATGCGAAACTACGTCCCGCAAGCTTATCCAGGTAGAGTCATCTTCTTGTGAGCACGCGATCGCGACTCCTTCAACCCGCAAAATCCAGAACTCGGTTGGCATAATTTGGCGATGGAAGGGCTAGAAATCCACGAAGTTCCTGGTTACAACATTAATTAACATTCAACAATAATTACTAATTCGTAATTCGTAATTCGTAATTAAAAGGAACGGAACACCGCGCTAAATTTTTTTAAATTAGCGGTCTAAAATTAGTTGGGGTTTAAATCCCTAACTAATTCAATTACGAATTACGAATTATCAATTACGAATTATTTTAATCACCTAACTTTATGAATATCTTTAGGCGATGGTTAATTAGTATCTCTCATGGACAAAATTTTAGCTGGTTCAGGTTTGAGTAAACCGTTCAACAGTGATGCAGGAGGTTGACTGTAAGGCCAAGCAAAAGCATGACGGAAAGCCGCATCTTGACAAGCTTGTAGTTGTTCAAAACTAATAATGTTGTAAGTCAAGAGATTTTCATACTCAAACGGTAGACGCACATTGTGCAATCCGGCATTATCAGTACAGATAGCGATATCAACCCCAGCATCAAGACAACGGTCAAAAACTAATTTGAGTTGACGTATATCTTGCAAAGTTCCAGTTTTGAGATAAGTTGTCGGACAAACTTCCAAACATTGTCCGCGTTTAGCCACATCATTAAGTAGTTCTGGATATAGTAGGGGAATTTGAATGCCGTGACCAATTCGCATCAAATATGGTAACAGTTCTGGGTAACAACTAGCGGTGGTTTCATATAAATGTCCCGTGGTGTTAACGCCCAGCGATCGCGCATAATCATATAAGCTAATCCATTCTTCTAAGCGATCGGCGTAACTACTACCACCTCCCGCTACATCTACTGCACAGACATACTGTTTATTTTGCGCCGCCAAATCAACAATCGCCTTGTTCACCTCATAAGGTAGGCGCGTGTGCATACAGAGAATTTGGCTAGTAACAATCGGATATTCTGGCTGGTGGCTGGCAAGTCCTACGACTCGCACAATTTCTGCCATCTTGTCAATTCTTTCGGATTGACTCAGATGCTCAGGTGTCCGCAAATAAGGAGTATAGCGCAGTTCCAGATAAGCCAAATTTTCAAATATGTAAGCACCCCGCACCAAGCGATAGATAAAGTAAGGCAAAGTCTCCACAGTTTGCACGCTTTCTACCAGGGTGTGTAATTCTAGATACTCATCTAGGGTATTACGTGGGCGGGTATAAAAATCTTCAAAATCTGAATAGTCAGTAAAGCGGGAAATTAACTCCGTAGAATGTCGCTCGAAATATCGCCATAAAACTCGTGGTACGACCGAGCCGCCTAGATGTCTATGTAATTCAGCATATAAAGCCATAGTGGTATTTTTAGGTAAAAATTTCAATGATTGTAACAAAAACATCGAGATAAAAATCTTCCATCAAAAAAAATTAGCTCCAACTTCTTTGGAGCAGAGGTTTCCCTTCATCCTTCCATCAAAAAAAATTAGCTCCAACTTCTTTGGAGTAGAGATTTCCCACCATCTGGATTTCAACAAATACTCTGACCGATAAACGGCGCAAACGATTTGCTGGCTTGGAATTAGATAGGGTTGAGAGCAACAAATTAATTTCTGCCTCTTACCTCCTGCACTAGTATTTGCAGCATGAATAAACTTGACATTACCAAGATTAAATTGATAGCATTGATATCCTTAATTTTTGTGCTACACTAAAAGAACATTACTATTGTTAAGCGAGTGAAATATAGCAATATATTTTTCCTTTAACAAAGCAAATTCCTGGCAAGGTTGGTATTAATTGAAAATTCAAGCGTTGGAAGTCAAGGCTGGCGATCGGATTATTGCTTACTGCAACAATAAAATGCAAACCTGCAAGGTAAAACGCATTTTAGATCCAGGTCAAGCTAATATCACACTATCAGTATTCACCTCTGAGAATTATCGCGGTTGCTCAGTTTCATCTATAGTCCGCTTCCAAAGCAACGCCTTAGTTGATTTGGTAAGTTAAAAACCAAGTAAATATTCAAGCTCAAAAATATTTCTAGCTATTGTCCAGCCTCAAACTGGACAAAATTTTTGTTAAAGGTGCGATGCCTGCGGTAAATGCTCGCCTACGCACATACAAATTCGTTAATTGTGGCTAGATGATTTTTCTGAAAATGCAAAGCGCCATTTAGTTATTGGTAAACTGTTCCAGATATAATTTGCATATCTAAATTTAATTAAAATATTGTGGGGTGGACAGCGTTCGGCTGACCTGTAGTGAGTGTTATTGAAGTAGCGCTGATGCTAAAGTCTTGCCCGCCCTAATTATGCAAGTTAAAGGTAAAACAGCTTATTGCTAAACTTACCCTCCACTTGATGGCTTTTTTCAGTTCTTTTTCATATCACGAGCCATGTTGAGGTAGTAGTCGTCAAGTTTGGCATTAGAACGACGGCGGTTAGTGGCAAGAATTTTAGCAGTGTTATCCCGATTCGTTTCAATTGGCTGTTTAGCTGAAGCTTGCTTTATGTTTTGCACCTGATCAGATTCCAAGAAATAACCAGACTCACTGAATCCGAAAAGCTTGCCAAAAAAACCAAATAAATTTCCGAAAAAATTAGAAATACTTTGGAATAAAACACCAAACAAGCCTTCAAAACGAAGGAACAAGTTCCGAATAAATTGAGTTAGACGAAGCATAACAGTACCTTCAATGATTGCCTATTATAATTGTGACTCAATTCGGATTTGGGGATTGCTGATATGGCAAAAATCTACCAGTAGGTAGGTATAGCTCAACTAGGAATTACGTTTGATATGGCAATTGCCGATCGCTCTGTCTGATCAATTCCCACAGCCTTTAGTTTTCCTGAACCAGCAAAACTGACTTCACCGGACGCTTGATAGAATTTCCTTCCAAATCAACCTTCCCGTAAAAGGTTTTCCGATTGTAATAAAGCGAAGACGAACTCCCCCCATCCAGATTCATCGCTTGATCGGCACCAAGAGTTTTCATAAAATTAGCTAATGCTGGCAACGACACCCCAGAGTTCGCGGGAGCCGAGGGTTTTTGAGCCACCATAACTAAAATAACGCTACCATCACGGGTTATACCTACAGCAGTTCTGGCATTGAGTTGCTTGCTGCCAAGTGCATCTCGTTTATTGGCATTATCTACAAAGCCCTCTTTTTCTAAGGTGAGTTCTGGTAATAGGCGTGGGCCAGCACCTATAGCATCAACTAACTGACAACCTGCTGGTGGTGACTGACTGTGTAGGGCAATGGAATAGCGAATAGTTTGCCCGCATAAGTAGCGACGGAATTCTGTGCGATTGAATATTTGACCCAAATAAGGTTTTAAGTTGGGATTATTCACCAGCCGCTCGTTTTCCTTGGGATCAGCTACCAACTTCCCTTGTCGGACAACATAAGATGTAGTTTTTTGGTTGGCTGGATCAAAAAAGCCTGCATTCAAAACAGCTACAGCTCGATGCTTTTGAGCAAATTCCTCTACGGTGGCTACTTTCTGTGATAGTGCAGGAGTTACCAAAAATTTGCTATTAACTGGAATCAACAGAATGTGAGCGATGCCTTGGGGCAAAGTGCGATCGAAGTAGCGGATAGTTTTTGGTGGTGAAGCTGCAATAGTGGGTATTGACGGTGTTGAAAAACGCAAATTAAACCACAATACCATTGCCAAACTAATTAATATCAAAGCCAATAGTTTGATTTTTCTCACTTTAAAACTCACTTGCAGCCAGTTAGATCAAAAAAGTTGATTTAGTTGATTTCATTAAAATACTTTAAGCTAAAAAACAAACAATTAATTTTAATTACTCCCGGTTCGCCGATTTTTTAGGGAGTTAGGAAAAGGAAATAGTCAAAAGTATACCGAAGGGCATATAGGACTAGTATTTGATTTATGACAAAGCTCCATACATTTGAAGAGTGGCAAAATCACTCGTTTGTGTGTCGGAGAAACCACTCAAACATCCATTTAAGATAAGAGAACGAAGGAATCAAAGCACAGAAACGCCGCACCCAGGTTTTAGCTTGTAACCAAATATCCTCAATTGGATTTTGTGATGGGCAATTAGGAGCTTTAGGGTTCGCAATGAATTTTCCACTGCTCTTGAGACAAACCTTGGTTTATCTCACCTAAAAAGTTTTGAACCAGATGTGAACGATGGTAAGAAGCACCATCCCAAAAAAGAAGTAATATGCAGGTTGGGGGACTGGTCTAATAAATAACGTAGAAGCTGGTTTATCATTGTTCGTTGTTAGACAGATACAACCCTCAGTATTATCTCGTACTTTTTTTCAGAAATCAAATATGAGGCGTTGCATAAATGCGGGATGAATTGGCGGTTGAAACCATTGTAAATTCGTTATAAATTGTGCGAAATCATCCCTTAATTCAGCAAGTCCGCAAATTGATATCAACTTTTGTCGCGCCTTTTAGCCAATTTTAAAAAAGTAAAAGGAATTCCTAAGTGTTGAGCTATACGCTGCACTTGTCTTAAGGTTTTGTAGGAACGAATTTGCTGCTTACCTTTGTTGTTGTGATGTCTGCGGTATTTCATTTATCTGTTTACCTGGCGTTGTATAAAAATTTCCCAAACCTGTCCATGCAGTAACTATGAGATGATGTCTATCCACTGAAGCTTTTAACCTTCACCTTAGCACTAGCATTTTCGTCACTACCAAATTGAGTTTACTTTTGTTGCCAAAATTAATGTTACAAAATGAAGTAGTATCAAGAATTTCTTTTGCGTGTGTCAGAGAACAGTCTGAAAAATGGTTGGATTAACTACAACTACTTTATATTACTTTTATTACCAAATAAATTGGTTTAAAAAGATATAAATAACCAATTATTTGTGTATATTTTATATATTAATGGATAATAAAAAATTATATATTTTCTGTCAGTAGGGATACAGATTAATTTAATTAGTTGTTATTATTTATGTGTAAATAAAAAGACAGTAGGAGTCATAAAATGCAAGTTAGCGCTCGTAATGCTCTCAAAGGAACTATAAAAAACGTTGTCGTTGGCTCTGTAAATAGTGAAGTAACAATAGAAGTAGCACCAGGGGTAGAGGTGACTGCAATTATTACCAAATCATCAGCAGAAAATCTCAAACTTACTGAAGGTAAAGAAGTCCACGCCATAATTAAATCATCAGATGTAATAATTGCCGTAGACTAAAGTAATTGTTGGGATTCTATTAAGGGGGCTATCAAACTGCCCTCTGTAACGCGATCGCGTAGGTAACTCCTTACTACAACTTTCCCATCAATGATGTGTAGATAAGCTAAACCAAAGCGATTTAATCTATTAGCCACACCACCAAATGTCTGCATAGGATTGCGATCGCACGCTTGTGATGTCCCAAGATAGCGATAAACTGCTGTACTGGTGATTGTTCCAAGTATTCTTTGAGAATCGCCAAGTCATATCGCGCACTATGAACAAGGATAAATCCTAACCTCAAGACAGCAGTTATAGATACCGTACTGATTCCTGCATCAGCCATTGCTGTATATCTCACCAGAAAGTAATAATACTTCAAAGGCCCCACGCTTTACTGTGGGGCTTATTCCATTGGGCATTCAACCCAGGACAAAGAGTATTGCACAATAGCTCCCTTAATGATGCCTGAAAAAAATACCAACTTTATAGGTAGTAAATCAGAAAAATGTATAGACAACTACAATACCTGCTACCAACTAGGTGGTAGATTTTACAACTGATAAAGAGGTAAAAAGCGATGAACTTAACACCCAGTGAGTTAGAACGCTATCACCGCCAAATGATGCTTCCCAATTTTGGAGAAGCAGGACAAAAGCGCTTGAAGTCTGCAACGGTTTTGGTTACAGGTGTAGGGGGATTAGGCGGGACATCAGCGCTTTATTTGGCAGTAGCGGGTGTTGGGCGGCTAATCCTAGTTCGGGGTGGTAACTTGCGGCTAGATGATCTCAATCGTCAGGTTCTAATGACAAATGATTGGGTAGGTAAGCCAAGAGTACTCAAAGCCAAAGAAACTCTGCAAGCGATTAATCCTGATATTCAGGTGGAAGCAGTTGATGATTACGTTACAAAAGAGAATGTAGATTCTTTAGTGCAATCTGCTGATATAGCTGTTGATTGCGCCCACAATTTCACAGAGCGGAACTTGCTCAATCAGGCTTGCGTGCGCTGGCAAAAACCAATGGTAGAAGCTGCAATGGACGGAATGGAAGCTTACCTGACAACGATTATTCCTGGTGTCACTCCTTGTCTATCATGCTTGTTTCCAGAAAAGCCGGATTGGAATCAGCGTGGGTTCTCGGTTATCGGTGCTGTTTCTGGGACACTCGCTTGTCTTAGTGCATTAGAGGTAATAAAGCTGATTACTAAGTTTAGTCAACCCTTATTGTCACAACTGCTAACAATCGATTTGATGCGAATGGAATTTGCCAAACGACATTCTTATCGCGATCCTTCATGTCTGGTGTGTAGTAGCAGTTTTGAAGAGGAAAATTCGTAAATAGTTAGATAATTGTAGCGATCGCTCTATAAGCGGATCGCCACAACTTATCTACTCATTTCGAGCTATTCTGTAGCAATTATCACATCTGACGCTTTAATCACAGCGATCGCTTGTTTTCCCTCTTGAAGTTGGAGATGCTCTACTGACTCTTTGGTAATAATTGCAGTTACTTCCACCCCAGGCACAATTTCTAATATGACCTCAGAGTTGACTGCTCCTTGGTGAATTTCCTTAATAGTTCCTTTTAAGGAATTACGAGCGCTAACTTCCATATTTTGATACTCCCTACGTTAAAAGATAATTCTAAACTGAGTAGTACTAACAACTATCAGATTATTAGATTATCTTCATTTAGTGGGATGTTATCTTCTGCCTTACAGAATAACTTAGATATCAGACTGGTATTAGAATATCGCGAAAAAGTCGATAGTAAAATAGTCAAAGGGACAGTCAAAACTTGGCGCAGCATTTATTAAAAACTGTTTTTAGTGATGCGGCTACTCAGTTCTCTGGGTGCGTTCTGAGAATTTTTGGCAATCGTAGATTTAGTAATTTGTCAAGTAGTTGAATCCTGACTAACTACACTGGTTACTTTTTTGAGAATTTAATATAACTTTTTTTACAAGATTAGAATGCTCTCTATCAAACCCTGATTCTTGCATCTGGATGAAAATATCAAAGCTTAGTTTTACAGCAGAATTCAAGTATTTGAACCACATCTGTTGTAGGGGCGCAAGGCCTTGCGCCCCTACCACGTGGTTTATTTACCTGAAAATAGCTGTAAACAAGCAAGAAGGCGTAACGCCTACAACAGGAAGCCACTTGGTCTACTTGTTAGGGTTTCCCCAAGTAGACCAAGTGGCGTGGTAACTCTCCGTTGTCGGCGTTTTTAATCAGAAAGGTTTTCAGAAATATTTTGGTTTCAAAGGAGAAGGAGGAGCAGATAAGATGAGGATATTTGTCACATTACTAACGTAACGACCTCCGGCTTTGTCACCTGGAACTACTAAACGAGCAAATCCTTCGTCTGTTAAAGGCAAGACTTTACCATCACTACCTTTTTTTGCAAATGCAACTAACACTGTTTTCCCTTCAAAGTTAGGTTGAATCTCACCAATAGCTACGACTGCACCATAGCAATCTGTGGCGTCAACTAGAACATATTGCCTCAGAAAAGAGTTTTTACTATTCACCCCAGAATTTCCAGGTTTTAGACCACCTCCGGCTTTCGGATTATTAATCAATTCCCATAGGGGAACTCCATAGTATGTTTCTGTTCGTGGACCTGAACCGGTTTGAAAGCTTACAGTAATTTCAGTAACTAATGCTGGATTTTGTTTTTTTAAAGTATCTCGCAAATTTGTCAGGTTTTGCAAGTTATAGGTGGTTGGATTATTGAGTTCTCCACCCAAACGAAAACTTTGCGAAGAACCTCCAGGACACTTATTTTTATCCCAGAGAGAAGGTGTTTTTTCTTTTTGATTCCAGGGAACATCACTTCTGGAGTCAGCTAAAGTAGGCTGCCATAAAACCAGTAGCGATAGTATTAAAGACGCAATGGGTATCTGGCGGGTAAAACGCATAAAATCCTTCTCCGTTTACGATTGAATATTGAAAAAATTAGATAGTTTTGCTCAAAGCTTTTCGCTCACCAAAAATTAGTATCGTTCTCACCAGAACTGAGCAAGTTGACAATAAATTTTGTTAGATAAAAATAAAACTTTCAAATCATTCAACTTTCAACTCCTTACCAGACAATACAAAATAGCTAGTTTTCAATATAAATTATTAAAAACTAATGAATCCAAAGACAAAGTTATCCGCAAATCTCAGAATAGGTTTGCGTTTTTCAAAATAGATAAGTGTATCTATGTATGTACTGAAGATAATACCAACTTATTGAGTAAATTACCATATTATTTGGTAATTAAACACTAACAAAATTAATTTTTATTTCTTTTTAAAATAGTGAAGCTTAATATTGTATACAAACTTGCTATCGCTATTTGTTTTATAAACAGGTTACTATCAAGCTAATAAAGTGTTTGTAAGTGGGATTTACCTGTAAATTAGAAAACTGTCCGATTTGTGGAGAAGGGTTGTAGTTGTGCCGACACTATAAGTTGGAGCAAAACTATCCAGCTACTAGACTCGTAGTGTATGCAACCAATAGACTAAAGAAGTGGAACCGTTCACAGGTGCGGTGAACAGAGCGATATAGCCATTTATCGCTCTATTTCATCAACTACTTAAGAGCTTCGTAAAACCCCTGCTCTACTTCCATTTTAAGTCTTGCGTCACTATTCTTTCTAGTTCAACTCCTACGTTTTAACAACTGCAATCTTAAGTATTCAAACTAAATTAAAAATGCACTACTGTGCCATCCTCATTTTGACTGCAATATCGCACGGTTTACCAAAATACGGTGAACTTGTCACTAAAATACCTACACCAGTGCTAGCATAATCCTTTATATTTTCAGAGGTAATACCACCAGCCGCTGCTAGTTTTAAGTTTGGATACTGCTGCTTCAACTTCAAAACTAGAGGCTCAAGGTCTGGTAGGGGAATTTTATCAAACTGAATTAAATCTACACCTGCTTGAGCAGCCATCCAAGCATCTTCTGGTGTATCTACTTCAACGCAAATATGTTGTTCTGGAAACTGTCGTCGCAGTTCATTCATGCGCTCAATTAGCCCAACTATACCTCCTAGAAATATCAGGTGTTGGTTAAAGATCAGAACTGTTTCAGATAATCCTAAGCGATGAAAAAAACCCCCGCCAGCTAGAACTGCTTTGATGGAAAGCGCTCTAGTACCTGGAAAACATTTACGAGTAGTCACAATAGAAATAGACTGATTTACTGTTTTAGCAGTATCTACTAATACTCTTGTACGCGAAGCAATGCCGGAGGCGTATTCCATCAAATTTAAAGCAACTCTCCAGCCACTATGCAAAGCTTGAGCAGTGCCACTAGCTTGAAGAATTAATTGCTTCTCTTGGCAGACTGTACCACTTTCGACTTGATAATGAACTTCGGCACCACAATATTTTAATACTCTGGCTGCTTCTTCAGTAGCGCAAATGTTCATCGGATGACGGGTAGAAAACTCGATTTCACCAGGTTGCTTACCAATGCCAAGTCCGTAGGTTGTCAAATCTAGGTAGGGAACATCTTCCTGAATTAACCTAGCGATCGCCTCATCTGAGAAGAAAACACTCATTTTAGTTTTATGATCGGCTGACAAATAAATAGCTCAATCAAGATTCACACTAAACCTAATCTCATTCAGTTGTCGGAATTGTAATAATTACTACTATTGTCCCAAATAGTTGGTAACAAAATAACTTTGTTAAACTGCGTCCACGTTGAAAACCGTAGTTCTGTATGAATAGAAAAACCCTCATCCCCCAGCCCCTTCTCCCAATATTGGGAGAAGGGGAGCCGGAAAGAAGTCCCTCTCCCTACTTGGGAGAGGGATTTAGGCTGAGGGCAAAAACTACGGTTCTCAACATAGATGAGGTTTAAAAAAGAATATATACCTGAGTCGTTAGAATTAGTTAAATGCTGAAATTGGAAACTATTGACTTACAATATCAAGCTTGAATTTAGCAATCATACAGATAGTGTAAATTACAAACATAATCCAAAGAAGATTGAGAATGCTAAATTTAGATGCCATTTATCATACAACAATGCAATCAGTTCCATACAGTTATGCTGTGATAGAGAATTTGTTGCCCAAAACAGCTAGCTTGGAACTTGCTGCCAGCTTTCCCCAGGAACAGTTTCACTTATCAATAGGGGAAGGATATGGATACCTTTGGAGTGAGATGCTTGCTAGTAACGAGGATATTGCTTTGATCTACAAATTTTGCGATCGCGCCAGCCCTGAGTTGTCAGCTCGTTGGCGCGATCGCATTACACAAGGAAGATTATCTTCTAATCTTGGTAATCTCAGCAGTATTTGGCGACAACTGATAGAAGAACTGTGGACACCTGCTTACCGCCAAGCCTTAACACAGATGTCTGGGGTGGAACTTAAAGACTGTGCAATGGTGATTGGGTTTCGTCGATATAATCTAGGTCACTGTCATCGCCCTCATACTGATGAACCATCGAAAGCTTTGACTCACTTGCTATTTTTCAATGAACAATGGTCTATGGACTGGGGTGGTTGTTTGCGAATTCTCTTGGACGAAAAACCAGAATCTGTCTTCCAAGATATTGCACCACTGGGCCAGTTTTCGGCTGTGATTGCGCGCTCAGATAATTCCTGGCACATGGTAACTCCAGTAGCATCGACTGCACTACAGTGCCGATTGGCTCTCAGGATTGCTTTTTTTCACAATCTCCATGCAGGTGCTTAGTCCAATACGCTTGGGTTAAAAAAAATTGTAGGTTAGGTTAAGCAAAGCGCAACCCAAACTCGATGATGAACCTGAAGCATAGGTGTAGGATAGTTTGTTTGGAGTAATGCCACCAGTTCCTGGTCAAATAGTTCTACTTTGTCTGGTGTCAGGCTAGCTTCCACACCAATCTTTGTATGTCAAAGGCACAAATAAAGACACAAATATTATACCTGTGCCGAGATCAATAATTTTCTGTCCAGATAAATCAATACTCAATAACTTTAGTGGTATTACCATCTTTGATAGGGCTGTTTCATTCCCTAAAAGGCGTTGATTTACAAGCGCCTCAGGCAAAAAAATCAGGTGATTAAAAAATCTGATTTGCCCAGCCGTATTAAATATATTTTGGCTCAACCCAAAGATTTAGGCGCTTTCGCCTGAAGGGCTTTCATCGACGGCTGGGCATTTATATTCATGTCTTGTGCCTTACCAACTCAAGCACTGCTGTAAAAACAGCTTCAGCCTACTAGAAAAAATCTTTCTTAGTATTGTAGAAATTGGTAGAATTGGCTACTTCATAATCCCTATGAAGGGTTGAAAAGTCATGATGGCTCAAAACAATGGCAATAGCAACATCCATCATACTTTGCGATTCATTCAGTTTCTCTTCCAAATAAATGTGCCAATAAACTTTCACATCACTTTCGAGAATTGGCTTTTCAATTGATGTAACAACACCGTCCTGCTTGGGATGAATCGAGTAAGCACTGTATTTCCACTCATTCTTGTCCTTGAGAATGATGTCAGGGGAATCACCAATCTGTAATTGGAGATGTAACTCGTTTAAACGTACCCCCTGATAAATGTCAAACATTCTCGATACAAACTCTCCAGGGCTGCGTGCAGCTACTTCCATCAGAATCGGTTCTTCGCTACCTTCTTGTAGGAAAAAATCAATATTGATTACACCATTTTTGGGATAACCGTGTTCTAAACTTTGTAACGTATCACTTGAAAATTGCCAAAGTTTCTGAAATTCTGGATCTTCTTCTCTAACAACAATATTGCCGATTTGATGACCATAAATGAATTCATCATTAGGTCGATAGTGCTTGCAAGCAGCAAAATAACAAGCTTGACCATTTTTGATGACAACACTTGTATTGTATAATTGACCTTTAATGAATTCATCAAATTCAAATTCTTCATTTGAATCTACATTGCTGTCACACCAAGCTTTCAAATCATCAACAGTATGAATTCTTCTAGTTTTTTCACTTCCGGCTCCGGTAACTGGTTTGATAAAGATGTGATTACCTAGTTCTTCTAGAACAAACTTTAAGTAGGAAATTGGATCTTTACGGTACTGGTCTTGAGCAAAAATCAGATACTTTGGCACCCGAATAAGGGAATTTTTCAGGGCAGATTTGAGGTAACTCTTATCGGTAAACTGGCGGATTATGGTTGGGCGATCGCCTACTAGATTTAGAGCTTCACGCAACTGTGCAGCTAACAATACTGAATACTCATCATTGGTAACAATGCGATTGTTATCCAAAAGTTTATAATCAGTCTGAATCTGTTGATAGGTTTGGAGCAGATTTTGCAAATTGTAAGGTTCTACAATCCGCACAAGATCCAAGTGCTGATACTGGGAGGATACAACCTTACTGAGTCCTCGTCTGCTACAGAGTAAAACCAGATTTCTATTATCTGATTGGATATGCTTAAAATCAGTTTCGTAGGGAAGCATATCATGCAGAACAAAAATAGTCTGCTTATTGCTATCTATCTTACTACTGTCCAAGACAACTGAATTTGCCTGCTCGCGGAGCATTTCTTGTACCAACTGGACAATTTCTTGTGAACATCCCCATGACAGAGTTACTCCTGACCCTCCATGTCCATAATTATAAAATACGTGTGTGTTTAAAACCCTTTCCACACAAACATTTTCCTCTGTTAATGGTCGTAAACCAGTCCTAACAGGCTCTTTCTCATCTAGTGGGAGTTCTCTTAATTCCTGTAGAAACTCCAAACAGCCATCATACATCTGTCGGATAATTGGAACTTCAAGAGATAAATTTGTATCCCATTGGTCTTGCTGCGTTAATCCTCCCAAGACCACCAAATCATCCCCTTTAGGAACTATGTAAACGATGTCTTGCTCATTTGAAGAAGATTCTTCGTGGGAAATACAATGAGCGTCTGTCACAACTTTCCCCAGATTCTTAACCCTGACAAGTGCGCCTCTCAAAGGATACATAGAAGTATCCCCTGTAGTTGCTATTGAACCTAGTCCAGCACAGTTAACAATTGCCTTTGCATTAAAACGATGAAGTAGTTCTTGTTCATTTTGAACCACATTGACAGTGATTTTTTCCTGGATGATCTCACATCCAATATCCTTTACGTATTGAAGTAACCACTTCATGTAGACATCGGTATTTGTCATCGGAGCCATGTGTTTATAAGCATCTTTTATACCTCCTTTAAAATTCAAATCAATCGTTTCTTTGACAATCTGTAAGCCTCTTTCAAATCCATCAACCTTATTCTTCAACTCATTCATTTTGCGAAGGTCATCAGGTCGATTTTCCAAAACATCCTTGAAATAGAAATATGCATCCCTCAAATAAAGTCCTGTTTCTTCTGAACCAAACTCTGTGTGTATTTTCTTGAATTTATTATAGGTAGTCATACACCAGTCTTTAGAGCGTTCCAAGGATCTAGGAGCTCCATGCCTACCACAGACTGCCGGTGGCCATTCCCACAATGCACCTGCCACAATAGAGGTTAAATCTGGGGCAAAACGATCCGCAACAATCACAACACTAAAACCTGCCTCTCTCAGACATATAGCGGTTGTTAGACCACTTACTCCAGCCCCAATTACTAAAATATTCACATCATTATCCGGCAAGAAATTGCTCATGAAAGGTTCTCTCAATTTTTGTGCAGTACAAAACAAAATGCATTAGCTTGCCCATTAATGATATTAATTCGTGCGCTTTTGGTTTGGCGTAGGGTTAAGAAATTCTTAGCATTTGGCATTTACTACGAGTATTACTTAGCAATTGTTTTCGGTTAACAACTAAGTAGTATTAATAATGGTAAAAATGAGTGGTTGGCCTAGAAGATGTTTGAAAATTCCTCTTGTTAGTAGTAAAAACTGTACTTATTGAGATACGCGCTACTCGGATTAAAGATTTCGACTATTGCTTATCTAGAGCGGATTTTAGGCTAATAAATAGAACTAACAAATAATTTGGCAAGCCACACCGCGCCTTCTCACACCTAAATCTTGACTATTTTGTATTAATCTTCAGTACAAGGAAAGGCATGAAAAATACTTAAGTAACAATCAACCAACCACTCAACGAAACAGCTTGCAAGCATAACCAAAAAAAATTGAGTTACAAGAACAATACCTCTGCCAATTTAGGAGGTTACAGCGTCGGTAGAAGCGGTATAAATCTGTCCTAAAGAAGTAAGCTTGGCAAAAATTTTGGCTAATAAAATAGGCAACAGCCAAAACAACGTCGCCCAAGGTATTATTGTATGAAAGAACCTCAACATCGTCCGATAACTACCACCCATCCCTGTCCAACGCGATATTCCTATTGAACATAGGTTTTTCTGACTACCGATGCGATCGCTTCTTTATTGACTGGGGACTGTGCAAGAGTTAGAAGAGTTAGCTCTTGCTTGACTAGGTTACAACCAAAACTGACGCAAACACTCGCTACCAAACTTGGCAAACACCCATTGCACACACCCCGATAGTTGCTCATTCCAATTTCCTAGCAATTTTTGTGCCAATATTCTTTACTTTCGCAAGAAAAACTTACATTGCGAAGTATAAGCAAGATTGAGTAGGAAATCAACTATTTAAGCTGAACTTCCCCCTGCAAATAAATCTACATAGACTCAAAAGCCCATCACTACAACGATTTCAATTGTTGAGTCAATATTGTGTACCAAATGATTGTTAGCATTCTATTAAGGGAGGGGCAATTAAACTGCCCTTTTCTAATGTTCTACTGTTAAATAAAAATTGTTCAAATCGCTTTTGAATCTTCAATCTTGTGAATATTTATGAGGTTCTCGTCTCAAAGGTACACACCAAGGTGTACCCATTACTGGGTCTGGCACAATTCGACAAGCTAATCCAAACACCTCCTGCACCATTTCTTCTGTCATTACATCTGCTGGAGTTCCATAAGCCATAACAGCGCCATCACGTAAAGCTATTAGCTGATGAGCATAACGACACGCCTGATTCAGGTCATGCAACACCATGACAATTGTTCGCTCCTCAAGTTGATTCAAATCCCACAGCAACTCCAGCACTTCCACTTGATGAGCTAAATCTAAAAAAGTTGTCGGCTCATCCAATAGTAAAATTTGTGTATCTTGCGCTAAAGTCATGGCTATCCAAGCACGTTGCTTCTGTCCACCAGAAAGGGTATCTACGGCTCTATCAGCTAATTCGTTGAGGTCTGTAGTTGTTAATGCTTTGCGGACTTGACGTTCATCTTCAGTTGTCCAAGATTGCAGCCAACTTTTTTGATATGGATAACGACCTTGTGCTACTAAATCTCGCACAGTCAATCCTTCTGGTGCAACTGGCCCTTGAGGAAGAATACCGAGTTGTTGTGCAACTTTGGTCGTTGACTGTCGAAAAATATCAGCACCATTAAGATATACAGTACCAATATGAGGTTTGAGTAATCTGGCTAAACCTCGCAGTAGAGTAGATTTCCCGCAGCCATTGGGGCCAACTAGAGCAGTAATTTGTCCTGTGGGAATTAACAGGTTAAGACCGGATATGATGGGTTTGCCATCGTAAGCTAGGCTCAGATGTTGGGTTTCAAGGACTGTGTTGTCCATAAGACTTTCTGATTGCAAGAATAAGTGATCTGAAAGTGCGTAGCTAGCTGCAAAGCGGCTGATGCTGGCAAAGCGCATTGCCGCCTAGTGCCTTGTTGCGAACGCTTTTGAATCCAATTAATAATTGTTGGCAGGGGAATGACCAAAATCCGATTTTTCAAGCTAGTCAAAATCCCGGAGCAGAGTATCTTATGGGTCATTCTTTAAAGTTAGCGATCGCCTTTGAGGATAGATATTTAGATCGGATTACGATAATCTTACCAATAATATTGGGTACTTAGTCCGGCGCTTGGTAAAGATACTCTGACATCAGATTCTCCTTTCCTACTCATCTTTGCCGCCTTTTATACAGTAAATAGATAAAATAAGGCGCTCCTAAGGCAGCAGTTAGCAAACCACATGGCAATTCTGTCGGAGAAAATAAAGTCCTACCCAAAAAATCTGCTGCTGCTACCAACAATCCTCCGTTCAAGGCGGCAACTGGTAGTAAATTTTTATGTATTGACCCCACAAGTCTACGTGCCAAATGGGGAGCCATTAATCCAACAAAGCCAATTGTACCGCCGATCGCCACACTTGACCCAGCCAGCGCCACACTCACTAACAATAATTTGCTTCTTTGCCATGTGACTCGACTACCGAGTCCTTTAGCTACTGTATCACCCAGTTGCAAAGTATCAAGTTCTTGCGCCAGCAGTAAAGCAAAGGGAACGAAGATAACTATCCAAGGTAGCAGTTGCCAGACTTGCTCCCAACTTTTACCAGCCACACTACCTTCCAACCAGACCAATGCTCTGGTAACATCGTTGATTTCACCAAAAGTGAGCATTAATGTAGTGAAAGCTCCCATAATTGCTGCAAGTGCAACTCCCACTAAAACTAAGCGCAGAGGTGATTTTTCTCCCGTGCCAGCTAGCAAGTAGATTAGACAGCCCACAATAAAAGCACCACCAAAGGCAGCAAAGGGCAAATACATAGTGGGTACAGCCGGAAATAGTACAATCAAAATCACAGCTGCTAAGGCTGCACCTGCATTTACCCCAACAATACCAGGGTCAGCTAAAGGATTACGTGTTAATCCTTGTAAAATTGCACCCGCAATTGCCAAGCCCACTCCTACCAACCAGGAGATTAACACTCTCGGTAAACGCAAAGTGACAACAACAAAGGGAGATTCTGGATCTTGAGTTGGTAAACCAATAACAGCTTTCACTATGTCTGCTGGCAAGACAGGATAATCTCCTAAACTAAGACTCATCCCCAAGACTGCGAGCGTGAGTAATAGCAGTAGTAACAATACTCTAGTTACAGGCTGGTTGCTAAGTATTGAATTTTGAATTATAAATTTTGAATTTTGAATTGTTGTCACCCTCTTTTTACCCGCCAACGCACTAAATACAACAAAAACGGCGCTCCCAAGAGGGCTGTCATCACACCAACAGGCAATTCTTGGGGTCTAATTAACCAACGGGCTGCTAAATCTGCCCATACTAGTAAATCTGCACCAAACACGGCTGCACAAGGCAATACCCAACGATAATCAACACCCATGACTCCCCGCGCCAGATGGGGAACTACCAGACCGACAAAGCCAATAGGCCCTGCTAATGCCACAGCACTCCCTGCTAATATGACAACGCTTGATGCTGTTGCCAACTTGATCCAACCTGTTTGCTGACCTAAGCCTGTGGCTACTGACTCTCCCAAGTTGAGGACGTTAATTTGTCTACTTAAGGCAAAAGCTGTTAATAATCCTACTACCATCCAGGGCAGTACAGTTAGAAATAGATTCAAGTCTCGTCCTGCTAGAGAACCTGCTAGCCAGAAGCGGACTTCTTCAAGAGTGCGCGAGCTTAAAATTAGTACACCTGTGGTAATTGAAGATAGCAAGGCAGTTAAAGCTGCACCAGCAATAGTCAGATTCAATGGTGTTGAGCCTCCTTGTCCAAGTGAACCAAGGGAGTAAACTGTTAAGGCTGCTATTAAGGCTCCAATAAATGCTACAAGGGTAATCAGGGCGGGTGTTGATACACCCAAGCCAAAAACCACTGTTACCACTGCTAAGGCTGCACCTGCATTGATCCCCAAAATTCCTGGTGCGGCTAAGGGATTTTGAGTTAGTCCTTGCATTAACGCCCCAGCTACGGCCAAACTAGCACCCACCATACTTGCTATCAGTGTACGCGGTAGACGCATCGACCGGATAATTATGTGTTCGGTAGAGTCATCATAGTTAGTGAATGCAGTAAGTATTTTGGCAATGGGAATGTCAGCTGCACCGTAAGAAATGCTGGCGAAAATACCTAACAATACCACTAACATACCTATGCCTAAACTGAAAATGCGGATATAGTATTTTTCAGGGTGAGAAATATTTGTGTTCATGGATTTATAACAAGAGTTAACTTCATACCTCTGCTTTTTCTAAGTTTTAAGCATAATTGCTAATTGACAAAAGTAAGATTATCAGAATCTCTCACAGATGACCAAAGACTCGGATACTGTTGGCGGATATAATACATAGCTGTATTTTTAGGTGCTACGTAAGCTCAAACCTTCAATCTGTCGTTGCGGCTTTTAGTTGTAACACTTTTGTTTAGGCGTTTGTAACACTTTCGCCAACAGTATCCCCAGCGTAGGCGATCGCTGTGCGTTGCTCCAGACAGGGCAACTAGATGTATGGTTTGTCCAAAAATTTTTTGCAGGTAGGAAAAGCTTACTCGTTCATGAAATACTTTCTTGAAGACGAGCAAGCAAATCTAACTATTACCACTGTGACACTGCGAGTACAAATCCTCAAGGATCAATTTAATCAAAGTTTGGGATTGCCTTTTAAAGAACTTTTGCCAACAAGTGTAATTGAACAAAGCATGAAGGAGCTAAAAATTAGATATTATAGGCGTTTATTTGACCCGGTAGTAACTCTATGGGCGTTTTTATCTCAAGTAATAGAAGCTGATAAAAGTTGTCATAGTGAACCACGGGTTCGCAAACGCCGCCCAAAAGCTTACCCATTGATGACAAAACCCCGGCACGAATTACGTAAACAATTACAAACTGCTTAATTGATTAGCGTTTCCGCTTTTCTTAGTGCCATTCGTCTCAGTATGTTTTCAGAAATCAAATCGGAGTCCTATAATTCTCAATAATTTTAAATTAATGACTAGGAGTCACAAGAAGATCAGCGTTTGCCCTACTAAAATTATGCGATCGCTCTTAAGGCGGGTGGTTACGCGATCGCTAACCGACTAAAGTGACTTTTAGAGGTGCCGTGAAAAGTTAGGACGGCTGCCCTTGATTAAATATGGTATTTTAACAATTGGTTCAAAGAAGAATTCCATTTTTATTCTCATTCGATGAAGCTCAAACCAAAAATCACGATTGCTGACCATTTTTTGGGAATAGAAGACCCAGGAATAGACCGCACTAAACGACACAATTTAATTGATATCATGACGATTGCTATCTGTGCAGTGATTTGTGGGGCAGATGGTTGGGTGGGAATAGAGACTTGAGCTTAGTGCGAAGTATGAATGGTTAAAAACATTTTTAGAACTCCCGAATGGCATTCCTTCACACGATACATTTGCACGGGTATTTGCATAAAATTTATCCCCAGCAGTTCCAGTCATGTTTTCTTGATTGGATGAAATCCATAACTAAGATAACTAATGGTGAAGTTGTCGCACTTGACGGGAAAACCTTACGTGGTTCTTACGATAAAAGTAGCGATCGCCTCGATAAAACAAGGCTGCATCGGTGCGAACATAGGAAGGAACAGTGAATTCATTGGGTATGCCATTTGTGCGATCGCCGACATACACCAACCCAAATCCACCACCTACCCCTTGCAAATTACCTTTCTGAATTTGATAGGTTGTCCAAAGACTCGCACTATTAAACGGCACATTCCCCAAGCGATCGCTCCAGTAGGGCGAGGTAATATATACGCACGAGTCTTTTGACGCTGCCCAAAAGCTTACCCTTTGATGATTAAGCCCCGCCATGAATGGGAGCAGGCAATTGCAAACTGCTTGAACCACTGTAAGCATCACCTTTTCATCATCTGCCAATTTACTTGGTCGTCACCAAGAGATAACGTTCAAATCCGAATGGCACGCTTGTAAACCACAAACCCCTAATAGTGCCTGGAATAAATACCAACTTTACAGGTAGTAAATCAGAAAAATGTATAGATAACTACAATACTTGCTACCAACTAGGTGGTAGATTTTACAACTGATAAAGAGGTAAAAAGCGATGAACTTAACACCCAGTGAGTTAGAACGCTATCACCGCCAAATGATGCTTCCCAATTTTGGAGAAGCAGGACAAAAGCGCTTGAAGTCTGCAACGGTTTTGGTTACAGGTGTAGGGGGATTAGGCGGGACATCAGCGCTTTATTTGGCAGTAGCGGGTGTTGGGCGGCTAATCCTAGTTCGGGGTGGTAACTTGCGGCTAGATGATCTCAATCGTCAGGTTCTGATGACAAATGATTGGGTAGGTAAGCCAAGAGTACTCAAAGCCAAAGAAACTCTACAAGCGATTAATCCTGATATTCAGGTGGAAGCAGTTGATGATTACGTTACAAAAGAGAATGTAGATTTTTTAGTGCAATCTGCTGATATAGCTGTTGATTGCGCCCACAATTTCACAGAGCGGAACTTGCTCAATCAGGCTTGCGTGCGCTGGCAAAAACCAATGGTAGAAGCTGCAATGGACGGAATGGAAGCTTACCTGACAACGATTATTCCTGGTGTCACTCCTTGTCTATCATGCTTGTTTCCAGAAAAGCCGGATTGGAATCAGCGTGGGTTCTCGGTTATCGGTGCTGTTTCTGGGACACTCGCTTGTCTTAGTGCATTAGAGGTAATAAAGCTGATTACTAAGTTTAGTCAACCCCTATTGTCACAACTGCTAACAATCGATTTGATGCGAATGGAATTTGCCAAACGACATTCTTATCGCGATCCTTCATGTCTGGTGTGTGGTAGTAGTTCTTGTTCGGAAAATTCGTAAACAACATCTTTATAAACAACCGAATCTACTTGATGAGCCAAGTATCTGTTATTTTGACTCTTGAAATACTTCATAGTAGCTTACCATTACAATGATATTAATACTCCCGTATCCAGATTACGTAAAACTCTTATACCAAGCAGAAATAGTTCAGAATAATGATAGTTTAGATAATTTTGATATCACCAGAAAGTATCAATTTGGGCAAGGGTATTGGCGACAGATTCAGCTACGAGATAGCATATCTTTAGAAATTTCCAATTATCAGCAGCCAAAATCATTCATTTTAAAACTTCATGAGCGAAAGCATCCATTAGAATTTCGATTCCTTATTTTGTTAGAGAGCGAATTTAAAAACCTTGAGTTCAAGACAGCAGAATACTTTTTAAGTGGTAGTGGTATGGCATCTGAGTGCGCTGTATTAGAGCCATCAGTGCGGATAGTAGAAGTAGCTATTCACCTACATCCAAATGTGTTTCACAGCTTTGCAGAAAATACATCTGGTAAACTCCCAAAAGAATTACAACATCTAATTAGACGTTGGGATCAACCAACTTATGAACGCTATGGAACTCAAACTCCTGCAATGCAAATAGCAGTACAGCAAATTCTTCAATGTCCATATCAAGGCTTTACTAAACAAATTTATCTTGAAGGTAAGGTTTGGGAACTGGTAGCAATGCTAGTCGAGCAAGAGCTACAAATCAACCAAGGTTACTTCCAGATTAATAAACTCAAGCCATCAGATATTGACTGCATCTACAATGTTAGAGAAATTCTGTTAAAACATTTAGACAACCCACCATCTCTTATTGAACTAGCACGACAAGTAGGTTTAAATGATTGCACAATGAAGCAAGGCTTTAAGCAGGTTTTTGGGACTACAGTGTTTGGCTATCTGCATCACTGCCGAATGGAACTAGCTTATAAGCTGCTTATTGAAAGAAATATGAATGTCACAGAAGTAGCCAGAACAGTAGGTTATGCTAGCTTACCTTCATTTAGTAATGCTTTTCGCAAGAAGTTTGGGGTAAGTGCTAAGTCTTGTCAGAGATAAAAATTCCGGATGGAATAAAAAAAATTCCGGCTCGAATAAGACGCAAACACTGAAAAGTTATATATTTTTACAATAATTGGGTTGGTATAAATATATTGTTTACCAACTTAGTTAGTAATATTAATTGAGAGCTATGGACTGAAAGGAAAATTATACTTAATTCTCAACTTAAATACCTAGTATTTACTAAGTGGTGTGTGTAAAAATGCTTATCAAACTACAATATCCTGCTGTTTGCTGGTTAATATCTGTTGTTTTTCTAACTTTAGCCAATCCAGCATATCCTGAACAACCGTTAGTCAAAAAAACTTTAGTACGCTCAGGTGAAGTCTTCCAAGAAATTCAAACATTGAATCAGCTACAGCTTCCTAAAACTGATGCTTCATATTTATGGAGAGTACCCAGACAGAATAAATTTCCTGAACTTAGTCAAGCAAATACAGATGTAGTATTAGTTACGGATGTTCAGGTGAACTCTACTGATAAAGGCATAGAGTTAATTTTAGTCACAGCTAATTCTCTAAAGCTACAAGTTTCACCGAAAACTCAGGGTAATTCCTATATTGCAGATATCCCTAATGCCAAGTTGCAACTAAGAAGTGGGGATTTTAGACAATCAAAGCCAGGAGCCGGAATTGCATTAATTACAGTTGCAAATTTAGATGCGAACACATTGCGAGTAACGGTGACTGGGGAAATGAGTGCGCCTGCGGTGGAGTTGTTTGATAGTACAAAAGAAGGTTTAGTTTTTGGAGTGACCCCTAGTACTTCTAGTGCTCAACAGCCAACAACAACGCCAGGACAAAAACCATCTACAACAGAGCCAGAAAAGCCCATTGAGTTAAATGTGACTGCTCCACCAGATACAAATTATCGGGTACCAGATGCCACTACTGCAACGAAAACAGATACGCCATTACGTGATGTTCCTGCTTCGGTTCAGGTGATTCCTCAACAAGTTATCGAAGAGCAACAACCGCGTAACTTAATTGGGATACTCTCAAATGCTGGCGTCGTCCAAAATAATTTTTCATCTCGAATTGCAGACACTTTTTCTATTCGAGGTTTTAGAGCCAGAAACGTTTATAGAAACGGTGTCAAAGACCGCTTTGCAGATGTTGCTGCTTTATCAAGTTCGCTGACAAATATAGATAGAGTAGAAGTTGTTAGAGGGCCAAACTCTGTAATTTATGGTCAAGTCAATCCAGGTGGGATCATTAATATAGTTACTAAAAAGCCTTTGAGTCAACCTTACTATGCCTTAGAGGTAAGGCGTGGTGCTTATGAACTTTTTGAACCTTCACTTGACCTTTCTGGTCCTGTGACAAAAGATGGCAGTCTGTCGTATCGTTTAAACACTTCTTACAGAACCACAGAAGACTTTACTGATTTTTATAATGAAAAGCGTTTTTTCGTTTCGCCTGTTGTTAATTGGCGTATCGGGAAAAATACAAATCTAACTTTTGATTCCGAATATGAAGACATACAACAGTCGCTAGGTACTGGTTTGGAGCAGATTGCTAGTGCAACTATACTTCCTAACCCAAATGGCAAAATCCCTATTAACCGTTTTTTAGGGGAACCGACTGATTTCTATAACCGCCAGCTTCATAGATATAATTACAATCTAGAACATCGCTTTAACGATAACTGGTCTATTAGTAATTCATTTCAAGCTGCATTTTTAACCCTTGATTTACGTGAAACATCTGTTACCAGTCTACTGGAAGCAGACAACCGCACTATCGAAAGAGATCTGACTACTTTTCCAAAGCCAACAGAGTATGAAGCTTATACTTTAGATACTCATGTTATTGGTGATTTTAACACTGGTAGTATTAAACATAAACTTTTGGTGGGGTTTGACTTATTTAGACAAACCCGAAGAACTAGTGTACTTAGAACAGCTGCCGCCCCTCTTGATGTTTTTAACCCAGTGTATGGTCAACCACTAGGTGATACTCTTGGAGGAGTTGATGTCTACTTTAGAGATGATGCTTTAGGCTTTTATCTTCAAGACCAAGTGACACTTGCCAATAACCTCAAACTGCTTGTGGGTGGACGTTATGACTTAGTAGAGAATGAGTTTGCTAATCGGATTGCCTCAACCGCGAGTGTACAGTCTGATTCTGCCTTTAGTCCAAGGGTAGGCATAGTTTATCAACCCATAGCGCCTGTCTCACTCTACGCCAGCTACAGCCGCTCTTTTGAACAAGTAACGGGTGCAGATAAAAATGACAGCCTTTTTAAACCACAACTGGGTACTCAGTATGAAGTGGGCGTTAAGACTGATTTATTCGATAACAAACTCTCAGCAACACTTGCTTTATATCAACTGACACTAACTAACATTTTGACTACCGATCCAACCGATCGCGATTTTGAGGTACAAACAGGAGAACAAAGAAGTCGGGGAGTAGAACTGAGTGTCACCGGAGAGATTCTTCCCGGTTGGAATGTGATTGGCTTTTACGGTTATACAGATGCACGCGTTACCAAAGACAATGATATTCTAGTCGGGAATCGACGAGTAGAAGGAGTACCAGCTCATGTCGCTAGTTTGTGGACAACTTACACCTTTGGTACTGGCTCTCTCAAAGGTTTTGGAGGTGGAATTGGCTTTAACTACGTTGGAGATAATAAACCAGATAATTTTGATACATATACGATCCCAAGCTACTTTCTCACCAATGCAGCTCTGTACTATCGTCAGAATAACTTTAGCATTGGACTCAACTTGAATAACATATTTAATGTTCGATATTATGAAGCAAGCTTTGACTATCTCCAAAGAATTATTCCTGGTCGTCCGTATACAGCAGAGTTGACAGTGAAGTGGGAACTTTAATGAGAACAACTCATTGGTTAGCTAAGTGTTTTGTCATATCCCTGCCCCTTTTAGGATTGCTTGCTGTGGTAGTGTGGCTAAACGGTTGTTTCTTTTTTAATTACCCAAAAGTTAGCCATAACAAGAGTGTTTCTTCTTTAAGTCAGGTTCGAGTAGTTCAGCACTTTATGGGTAAGACAATAGTTCCTGCTCATCCTCAACGAGTTGTTGTACTTAGTGGTAGTTGTTTAGAAAATGCTTTGGCGTTGGGGATCAAACCTATAGCTGCCTCAAAGTCATTTGTCTCACAGTTGCAGCGATTAGTAGGCCCGCTATCAGGTATTGAAGATGTAGATTGGCTCTCTCCTAGTATCGAAAAAGTCTTGTTTCTCAAACCAGACCTAATTCTTGGTATGCATTTTCATCAAGATATTTATCCACTGTTATCACACATTGCACCCACTGTTTTGGCTCCTCCTGGAACCACTGGAGCTTGGAAAGAATCTTTTGCTTTCACAGCCAGTGTTCTGGGTAAAACTAAAATAGCCCAGCAGGTAATGGATAATTATTATGCACGTTTGACACAGTTTAAAGCAAAAATGGGTGATCGCCTGAACACAACTTTAGTCTCGGTTGCCGAATTGCGTACTGATGCACTTTGGCTGTGGGCGAAGGCAAGTTTTTCAGGAGTTATTCTTAAAGATGCAGGTGTTGCACGTCCTTACTCTCAAACTTTGGATAGTCAAGCAACCCTAAGTCTAGGGGGTGGCCCTGCTGCCTATGCTTTATCAGAGGAACTCCTGAGTGAGTTAGATGGGGATATTTTATTTCTAGTATCAGAAGACGCACTGGGCAAAAGGGATTTACACCCAATACTTGAGCAACTGAAAGCAGAACCGTTGTGGTCAAAGTTGAAAGTTGTCCAACAGGAAAAAGTTCATGAGGTGGGGTTTTATTGGGTTCAGTTTGGCCCCCTTGCAGCCAATCGGATGATAGACGATTTGGAGCGATATTTAGTTAAACAGCAATAAACTATTTGAAAGTTTTTTAGGAGGGATTATGTTGAACTTGAGTGCAATTAGTAATGCAACTATGCAGTCAATTCCTTATAAATGGATTGTGTTTGAAAACTTGCTTGACACTTCAGTACAATCTGAATTAGCAAATAGTTTTCCTACTACAAACTATAAAGAATATCATGCTAGAGACTTTGAGCCAGATGGATACCCGGAATATACATATAATGACTACAGGTTTTTTGCACGCTGCATTCTGGATGAAAGTAAGTACAAAGGTCTACAAGATATCAAGGATCTGAGTCTTAGTTGGCAAAAATTGATTGAACAACTTCTCACTCCTGATTATCGAGAGGCGATGGAGCATCTGACTAATTTGGATTTGAAAAACCATTCACTAACAATTTATTTAACACGACATGATTTAGGGTTCTGGAACCGTCCTCATACAGATATCCTGCGTAAACATGTAACTCAACTTTTCTATTTAAATGAAGGATGGAACCCAGAGTGGGGAGGGTGTTTCCGAGTTCTCAAAGATAATCAGACTACATCTGTAGTTAAAGAAGTTCCACCATTGCCTCAATATTCAGTTGCTATTGTACGTTGCGATCGCTCTTGGCACATGGTTTCCCCTATTTCCTTGAATGCAACTCAACACCGTTTGCATCTACAGACTTGCTTTTGGCTACCAGAGTCTTAGGTTATTGTTTAGCAAATTCTGAGGGGAATTTTGCTCAAAATACTAATACTAACTAATTTAACCATGAATTCTTGCATTGACTATATGAAAAGTGATGGCTGCGGCGGGCTACGCCAACGCTTTTATTCTTGCCCTTTTTTAGCGGAACTTAAACAAAAATTAAGCCAAAATGTAGCCCAAACTAGATTTATAAGTAAGAAGCAAATACGTCACGATGAACGCTCAACCAATCAAAGAAGCGAAAATAAATGGCTGTTCTAAAAGCATCTATTGCTTCAGTAAAAGTGTTTAAAGGTTTCGACGCCCACCTTCGTCTTAACCTGTACAAAAATAAATAATGGTTCCTCCTGACTTCTGAACCTACTATCTCTTGAGCAATACAACAAAAAATTTACTTGTAAAAATCAGTCTGCCTCAGGAATAAACTTGAGCGCAATCCCATTCATGCAGTAGCGTTGGCTAGTAGGGGGAGGGCCGTCGCCAAATACATGACCTAGATGACTACCACAACGACGACAATGCACCTCAGTTCTGGTCATATTATATGATTTGTCTATAGATGTACCAATTGCCCCTTCTATGGGAGCGAAAAAACTGGGCCAGCCTGTACTACTGTTAAATTTAGTATTAGATGTAAAAAGTGGTAGACTACAAGCTGCACATATATAAGTACCCTTAGTATCTTGCTTATCAAGTGGGCTAGTACAAGCGCGTTCAGTTCCATGTTGACGCATTACTTCATACTGTTCTGGCGTTAAAATTGCACCCCACTCTTCTTCAGTTTTGATGATTTCAAATTCACTATTTGAAGTTGTCATAATTGCCTCATAAAACTAGCACGACTTATTTCATTCCAACTATTTGTGTAGTATATCAAAATAGTTAGTAGATAAGGCGATCGCATTTCTATGACTTTTATGATCTATGCGTTAATTTTAGGCGTTCTGCAAGGATTAGAGTTGAGTTTGTATTTGGCTGGCGATCGCTTTTATAAATCCCTTGGTTAAAAGGTTTCTTTTCTGCATCTATGAAGCGATCGCCACAACTTACTCTTTTCGGACTATTCTGTAGCTATTATGACATCCGATGCTTTAATCACAGCGATCGCTTTTCTCTCTTCAAGTTGGAGATACTTGCTAGTAATGAGGATATTGCTTTGATGTACAAGTTTTGCGATCGCGCCAGCCCGGAATTGTCAGATCGTTGGCGCGATCGCATAGATAGTATTTCTGGCAAACGTTTCGACTTCCCCACTTACAGCTATTTTCAGGTAAATAGACCACGCGTTAGGGGCGCAAGGCCTTGCACCCCTACAACAGATGTGGTTCAAATACTTGAATTCTGCTGTAAGTTATTTTCATTTAGTGTAAGGGCATTACCTAAATCTGCACTGGCAAAGACATCTGCCTTTTCCTGTGCTAACAACCTATCTTTCAATATCTATCATGCAATAAAGCTGCCCATCTTTAAGCGATCACCCTACCTACCACTTTGCATTCCTTTGAGCCAATCATTATCTTGCCAGTAATAAGCACAAGCGATCGCTTACAATAGCGATTTTGATATAGTGTGGGATCGCCCAACCCATGAGCGGAATTGACCGAGATATCACGCCAGATCCCCGACTAAGCCTAATTGATCGCCATTTGCCTAATACCCCTCAAGTCCAACGACTGCTGCACAGAGAAGGCAGAGCGCATGTATTTAGCGATCGTGAAACCCTAGAACTAGTGATACAAGCTATTATTGGAGGGGGAGAGCGAACTGGAATAGATGATGAAGACGACGATTACGAACGATATGGACTCTACTTTTCAGAGCCGATCGGTTACATAATTAAAGCAGATGGGAGCCAAACCCCACTTTACTACGGTGAGATCAAAATCGTGAAAACGACAGGTGAGTATCATGCAATCCCACGCACCAGACCTCGCAGAACAAGCTAAAACCTGGAAGTTTTTAGAACTGTGGGTTGATCCAGTTCTTTTTCCACCTAAGATTCTCATGTTAGTTGGCGATCGAGATGGGACTTGTCGTATTTTTAACCCTGCATCTGATTATAAACTTATAGTCACTCACTCTAACTATCAAGCCGCCCAAGAATGGCTTCTTGAAGATGAATATGAACGAGTCAAGGGGCTACTTTTGGCTGAAGAAGTTCTTTAATCCACCTAGGGAAACCCCATCGCCCTTGGCGTCTCCCCTTGGGTAGGTAAATACTGCTTTTGTGGTGATTTGGCAAACTTTTTTGATTGTGCAATGATCATACTTGACTCCAATTGTAGGGGTTAAATGAAAGGCGATCGCCCTCGGTTAAGAGTCTGCGATCGCCTTTCTTATTGTAATATATAGTATATTTTTATACTTATCTCTAACTATCTAAATATTTTTACATAGATTTAGTTATGAGGAATTGGTGTAAATATTATTCGGCTGGCTTTATTTTAACTGGTAAACCAAGTACAACAGGGTAAAAGGAGCCAGTTCGTTGGAAAGCCAGCGCTTTTTACCTATTTTAGATGTTAGCTTTATTTCCTTTACCCGCTATTCCATCTTATGTTTAACCCACTACAAACAGTCACCCTCCACGCTTTTTTAACAGCTTTGGTAGAATTAGATTCTCCTTTACCAATAGCTTTACAGCAGGAAATCAATAAAGTTGGTGAAATGCTTGCAAACGCACAAAATGATGATGCTCTTAACCGCTTGATAGAATTGGCAGAAAATGCGATCGCAACGATGATCCTAGAAGAACTTGAAGATGAACATCGCTGGGATGAGTTGTTTGCGCGTTCTCCAGATATGTTAGCAAAACTTCGGACAATTTTGAGTTGATGGAATCGACAATAAAGCTATCGAACCATTAAGTTGTTTAGCCATCTTTTATAACTGATTCCAATTGTTGAGATAGCGAATGTGTGTCTTTGAATGTTGAGGCAGGTAAGTAGACTGTAAATTGAGTACCTCTGCCTACTTGACTGTAAACATTGACAAAACCACCGTGATTCTTAATAATCCCCAACGCTGTAGAAAGTCCTAAACCTGTACCTTTGCCTACTTCTTTGGTAGTGAAAAATGGTTCAAAAATCCTTTGCTGGACTTCTGACGACATCCCCATACCAGTATCCGTCACCACGATCGCAATATAAGAACCCACTTTCGCATCAATATTTATCTGAGCAGAATGTTCGCCAATCACTAGATTTTCCGCCGCAATCCTAAGAATACCGCCATTGGGCATAGCGTCGCGGGCGTTGATTACCAAGTTTATCAATACCTGATGTAGTTGAGTTATGTTTGCACGAACGTACCAGAGATTTTTAGGGATATCTATCTGGCAAATAATAGATTTAGGAAATGTTTGAGCGATAATTTGCTCAATCTCTGCCATCAAAAGCTGAATTTGCACAATTGTCCGTTTATCTTCAATACCCCGTGCAAAAGATAACACTTGTTTAAGCAAATTAGCACCGCGTTTGACATTATTTTCTAAAGTTTGCAGTATTTGCTGACTCTGCGAATCGGGCAATTTCTTCTGCAACAGTTGAACTGACATTAAAATTGGCGATAGTATGTTGTTGAGGTCGTGAGCGATACCGCCAGCTAGAGTACCGATACTCTCCAAACGTTGCGATCGCAGAAGTTGAGCTTCTAGTTGTTTCTGCTGCGTAATCTCAGTGTTCACACTCAAAATGGATTTGGGTTGTCCATTATCATCTCGGATCGGTGTCCACCGACTTTCAACAATAATTACTTTGCCTTCCTTTGTCAGTTGATGCAACTCACCCTGCCACTCACCTGTATTCATCACCCTCAAGTAAGCATCTTCTAACTGTGGTGAAATCTCTTTATATAAAAGTTGTAAAACATTCTTACCCACAACTTCCTCAGCTTTCCAGCCGTATAGACGTTCAGCACCTTTATTCCAAAATAAGATTTGGTTATGGATATTTCGCACCAAAATCGCATCAGTCGATACATCTAACAGCAACCCTTGTTCGCGAATTTTCTGTTCTGCCTGTTTTTGCTGGGTTATATCTCGCGTCAGTGCCAAATGGATGAACGTGTGATCAGATTCGTTACGCAATGGTACGGCATGAGTTTCGATGTAGCGGCGAGTGCCTTTAAATCCCACGATTTCAAACTCCAAAGTCCCCTTATTACCTTGACAGACATTTTTATGCAAGTCGGCAAAGGCGGCTTTATACTCTGGCACAATTACGGCATCAACTGGTTTACCAATCAAGATATCAGCACTTTCCACTTCCATCATTGCCAACCCTTCTGCATTAATTTCTAAAAGGGTGCCATCTCTAGCAATTAACTGGATGCATTCTGGTTCTGCATCTATTATGGCTCGTAAACGATTTTCGCTTTGGCGTAGGGCCAGTTCTGTCTGCTGAAGTTGCCTGATATAACGCCACAATAAATCATACAGCAGCGCCACCAGCACCAAATCCACAATTGCAGCGATAAAAAATGTCACTATCGCCTTTTGGGAATTTGCTTGTGACTGCTGCATTCCCTGCTGTAATAAATTTTGCTCTGCCTTCAAAGAGTCGTTAATCAGTTGTTGAATCTCTTTGCCAATTTGCTTGTCATTATCAGATAATATTTGCTGCCGAACTGCTTCTAATCCCTGGTTTGTGCTGAGGTAAATTTCTTGTTGTAAAATGTTGAGTCTGTTGGTAATTTTCGGCTCTAGCAAAGCAATCCACTGCTGCTTTTGATGGTTCTTGGCAGTTAAATTTTTGAGAATCTGAATATTGCTATTAGTTTGTTGATAAGCTGCAAGATAAGTCTGTAAATCATCTGCATCTGCTGTAATTAAATAACTACGTTGTGCAATTTCAGTATCTTTGAGTGTAAATTGGATACTTTCAATTTGGGTAATAACTTTATAGGAGTCTGTTAGCCATTGCTGGTTGTGAATCAGCTTCACAGTATTGCTATATGAGACTACAGCATTAGTAAATACAACTGCCAATGCTAGGACGAATATTGCTTTCAGCTTTTGGACTCGATACCATTTTTTGCTCATGCGATCGCCCTTTCTGCCGCAGATGCCCTCCATCAGTTAAGATTAAAGATTAAAAACAAATACTGAGAATATTTTCCGGATTTTGATAACACGGGTAGCAAAATACAATCTGTTATGGTTGTAAATCTCTAGTTTTTTAGGGATGATGATTTATACATGATATTCACAAATAAATCCGTTCATTTTTAATATAAATTCATTTTTAGCTGTAGTGTTGCCAATACAGTTCGGATCGGATAATTTGCCTATCTATAATATTTGCAGAGACGTGACAATGCAACATCTCTGATTGGGAATTTTAATTAACCCCACACTATCCGTAAATCCAAAACAAAACCAGTTGACATACTCCCCCAAATTGAATTCGGGGGATTCTAGGCTCAGACAGCGATTGCAGGCGTAGCCCGTCTGAAATCGCCTAACCCAACCATTGATGCCCCAACGGTTTGAATATTCTTAGACGCGTTGTCATCGCGCCCATTCACAGATTGACATGATGGACAACGCCACTCTCTGACCGATAAATCCAAAGTGTCTATTACATGTCCGCAGCAGAAACAAGTTTTACTAGAAGGATACCACTGGTCAATATAGACCACTTGTTTACCTTTTTTCTTCGCCACCCAACCCAAAATATCTAGGAAATCTCGAAGCGCTAAATCACTAACTTTCCTTCCCCAAAGACGCTTCATGCCCTTGAGGTTTAGCGTTTCAAAGCACAGCACATCAAATCTATTAGTTAGGTTATGCGCTAATTTCCAGAACCAATCAGTTCTGCGGTTGGCTATGTCTTCATGGGCGCGTGCTAAGTTTTTTCTTGCTCGTTCTTTGTTGGATGAACCTTTTAACTTTCTAGAGTGATGCCGATTCGCTTTCTTTAAGCAATTGAGTGATTGTTTAAAGAATTGGAGTGATTCAATCTTAGAACCGTCTGAACAAGTGAGGAATGTCTTCAGTCCAAAGTCAAATCCCGCTGTCTTACCAGTCGTGAATTTGATTTTTGATTCATCATCACTATCCACGACAATGACCACAAACAATTCACCAAGTGGTGTGCGCTTAATGGTCAAAGTTTTGATTTTCCCCTCAATCTCTCTAGAGTTCCAGTATTGATAAACCCTGTTTCCAATTCTTAAGCGATTACCACCTAAAAACTTGTACCCTGTTTGCTTTAGTGTAAATGATTTATACTTCTTGACTTTCTTAAATCCTGGCGGTCTAACACATGATTTATGGTATTTAAAAAATAGTTGGTAGGCTTTCTCTATGCGTTGGCAAATATCTTGCACTGCCTGAGAACCAACCGACTGCCAAAACTCTTTACGCTTGCGTATCTTGGCAATATGAGCTTGAAGTTTTGCACAGTTTAAGTGTTTTCCCCACATCCGATAATATCTTTTGTGGAGAGCAATACAATAGTTGTAAATTACCCCAGCGGCATTAATACTAGCTTTGAGGTATCTATTTCGCTTGTGTTGGTACAACTTAAACTTTAATGTCTTCATGTAAACATAATACCATTTATCATGTAGATAATCAATACTCATCTACATGAAAACTGTATACAATCATTACAATCACAGCTTAGGGTTAGCAACTGTTCACTTAGTCTGGATACCATGCAGGCGTAGAAGGGTATTTGCAAATAACGAAGACTTGAAATTTCGATGTATTCAAGTATTTCAGTCTGTCGCCAATGACAATAAATGGGTTATCAAAGCTTTAGAAATTGCACCAGTTCATATCCACTTGCTGGTAGAATACGATCCGCATCATTCAATTGCTCAGGTTGTGAAAGCGTTTAAAGGACGCTCCTCACGGATTTTGAGGCAAGAATTTCCTGATTACTTAAGCTTCCTAGTTTGTGGACACATTCTTATATGTTTGATACCACAGGAAAAGTCAGCACACAAAAAGTACTGGACTATATCAATGATCCACATCACGGCTGAATAAATTCAGCGCGTTCGCTTATATCCCCCGTGCTTTAGCCGGGGGCTTTACGCATCACGATTCGTAATTTCCTGTCAAGGCGCACGTCTGTAGGCTCTTACTACAATTAGCTTGACATGATTCAAGCACTATGTTAATAATAATAGTTTGTGGAAACTTTACTTCTTAATATAAGCTCTTGGCTAACGTCATTGTCATAGGTGCCCAATGGGGCGATGAAGGAAAAGGTAAAATAACTGACTTACTCAGCCGTTCCGCAGATGTTGTGGTGCGTTACCAAGGGGGTGTCAATGCTGGACACACGATTGTAGTTAAAGGTCAGACCTTTAAACTGCACTTGATTCCCTCTGGGATTTTGTATCCAAATACCGATTGCATTATCGGCTGTGGAACAGTCATCGATCCACAGATTTTGATCGCAGAACTCGACCAACTAAAAGAGTTAAATATTTCCACTGACCACCTGCTGATATCTGAGACAGCCCACGTAACGATGCCTTATCATCGATTAATTGACCAGGCATCTGAAGAACGACGGGGAAGCCATAAGATCGGCACCACAGGTCGGGGCATTGGGCCGACTTATGCTGATAAATCTGAACGTACAGGCATTCGGGTTTTAGACTTGATGGACCCAGATGGGCTGCGTGAGCAGTTGGAGTGGACGATTAATTATAAAAACGTCATTTTAGAAAAGCTTTACAACTTGCCGCCTCTAGATCCACAAGAGGTGATTGAGCAGTATTTGGGGTACGCAGAACGCTTGCGACCTTATGTTGTTGATACATCGTTGAAAATATCTGATGCGATTGGGCGACGGCGCAATATTTTGTTTGAAGGCGCACAAGGTACGCTCTTAGACTTAGATCATGGAACTTATCCCTATGTCACCTCCTCTAACCCGGTGGCGGGTGGGGCTTGCGTTGGAACTGGGGTAGGGCCGACAACGATTGACCGGGTAATTGGGGTGTCGAAAGCCTATACAACCCGTGTGGGAGAGGGGCCATTTCCCACTGAATTGGATGGAGAGTTGGGAGAATTGTTGTGCGATCGCGGTGCGGAATTTGGCACAACCACCGGACGCAAACGCCGCTGTGGCTGGTTTGATGCCGTCATCGGTCGCTATGCCGTGCGGATTAACGGCATGGATTGTATGGCGCTGACCAAACTGGATGTTCTCGATGAATTAGAGTCAATCCAAGTTTGTGTCGCATACAACATAGATGGTCAACGCAGCGAACACTTCCCCACCAGTTCTCGTCAATTTGCTAGATGTCGCCCCATCTACAAAACCTTACCGGGGTGGAAAGTGTCAACAACCCACTGCCGCACCCTAGAAGACTTGCCACAAGCAGCATTGGATTATCTCAAATTCTTAGCCGAATTGATGGAAGTTCCGATTGCGATCGTCTCACTAGGAGCCAGCCGCGATCAAACCATAATCGTAGAAGACCCTATCCACGGGCCCAAACGCGCTTTACTGCACCCCGACGGCACACCTGCTACCCTACTTAGTGCGTAAATTTGGTCATTGGTCATTAATCATTAGCAAATGACAAATGACAAATGACAAATGACAAATGACAAAGGACAACTGACAAAGGACAACTTTTATGGCTATTACAGTCGAATCTCAAAAACGTCTAGAAGGCAGCAAGCCAAGAGCTTTGCGCCGTGCTGGACTGATACCTGCCAATTTGTATGGTCATAAGGGTACAGAATCCATTTCTTTCACCATTGATGCCAAAACTGTTGAGCGCTTGCTCAAAAGAGCTTCCGTCAACAACACCTTGATTGATTTAAATATTACCGATGCACCTTGGCGCGGTAATACCTTGCTGCGGGAACTTCAGATTCATCCCGCAAAAGGTACGCCTTACCACCTCAGCTTTTTCGCGGTTGCGGGCCACGGCGACACCACTGTAGAAGTACGGCTGCGTTTTGTGGGAACTGCTGTTGGTGTTAAAGAAGAAGGTGGTTTTTTAGACACTGTTATCACTGAGTTGCAAGTGAGTTGTGCGCCAGAAAACATCCCGGAAATAATTGAAATTGATGTCTCTAATCTGCAAATCGGAGACAGCTTGCGTGTTCAGGAGCTAGTCTTGCCTCAAGGTGTCACAGTTCTTGGTGATACGGAGCAAGTCGTAGTTAGCGTCTCGCAGCCGCAAATCAGCGCTGCTGCTGAGGATGAAGCTGAGTTAGAGACTGAAACAACCTCTGAAGCTACGTAAGTGTGTAATAATTTTTGATGATAGCCAGGGGGAAACTCCTGGTTTTTTTGTATTTGAACCCGCAGAGCAAAGAGATGACAGAAGTAACTCTTCCAGCTTTTATTGAGCAAATGTTGCAGCCGGGATTTTATCCCCATCCGGTAACAGAACCCATTCAACTAATTCAAACTCACATTTCTTATGTAGTGTTGACTGGAGATTACGCCTATAAACTGAAAAAACCTGTGAATTTTGGCTTTTTGGACTTTTCCACCTTAGATAAGCGGCAGCATTTTTGTCAGGAAGAGTTACGGTTAAATCAGCGGGGTGCTGGTGAACTGTATTTAGAAGTTTTGCCCATAACTCTGGTCGGGGAGCAATACCAGTTAGGGGGAACTGTTGAGCCTGTAGAATACGCGCTGAAGATGCGTCAGTTTCCTGAAGAGTCGTTATTAAGTACACTGTTTGAACAGGGTAAGTTAAATGAGACACTCCTAGCTGAGTTAGGACGGGTGGTAGCTCAATATCATGCTCAAGCACAGACGAATGATTACATTCGCACTTTTGGCGAAGTGCCAAATGTTCGGGCTGCCTTTGATGAGAATTATCAGCAAACTGAGAAGTATATTGGTGGCCCCCAGACTCAGGCGCAATTTACAGAAACAAAGCAATATACAGATAACTTTTTTGCCGAACGTCCAGAATTATTTGCTAGCAGAATTCACAACAATTATATTCGTGAATGTCACGGAGACTTGCACTTGAGAAATATTGCCCTGTGGCACGATAAAATTTTGTTGTTCGATTGCATTGAATTTAATGAGCCGTTTCGCTTTGTCGATGTGATGTACGATGTGGCATTTACGGTGATGGATTTGTCAGCTCGGCAGCGTAAAGACTTGGGTAATGCATTTTTGAATGCCTATATAGAGCAAACTGGAGACTGGGAAGGCTTACAAGTGCTGCCATTGTATTTAAGTCGTCAGGCTTATGTCCGGGCAAAGGTGACATCATTTTTACTAGACGATCCGAGTGTACCCGCGACGGTAAAGGAAGAAGCGACAAAAACGGCTGCTGATTATTACAAACAGGCTTGGGAATACACTAAACCAAACTTGGGACAACTAATTTTGATGTCGGGGTTGTCGGGTTCTGGTAAAAGTACCACAGCAAGGTCTTTAGCCCGTCAACAAGGAGCGATTCACCTGCGTTCTGATGCGGTGCGGAAGCATTTAGGGGAAATTCCTTTGTGGGAAAAGGGTGGCGATGATTTGTATACACCGGAGATGACCGAGAAAACTTACACACGGCTATTGGAATTGGGAATTATCCTGGCTAAACAAGGTTTTTCGGTAATTTTAGATGCCAAGTATGATAAACAACAATTACGGCAAGAAGCGATCGCACAAGCTACAAAGCATCAACTTCCCCTTCAGATTATCCAATGCACAGCACCCCTTGAAGTTCTAAAAGAGCGTTTGAAGAATCGCACTGGTGATATTGCTGATGCCACTGCCGATTTATTAGCCTCACAAATGAAACAAGCTGAACCCTTCACTGAAGAAGAACAACCTTATGTAAAGATTTGGGATACAACTCAACCACAACAGGCACAATTAAAATAATTCGTAATTCTTAATGACGCTCCTGCGTCGCTAACGCTGCGCTAACGTGATTCGTAATTAAATTGAAAATTACGAATTACAAATTAGTAATTGGTTAATAAGTTTTTTATTCTATGGCAGACAAAAAGAACGACTTTTTCAGCATTTCTCCCAGCTTCTTTTCTCAACTATTATTTGGGGCATTTTTAACATTTATATTAATAATGACCGGCTCTGCACCAGCCCTGAGCATCTTCTTAGGAATCATGGGTGGTTTCATCTTAAGCTGGATCGCAAATTTAACCAATAATAGCGCCCAGGCTCCAGCTGTTGCCTCCTCTGATGGTGTTGATGCAGGATTGAAATACTGGTTATTTTTCATGCTGGGCTTTGTATATTTGGGCTATCCAGCACCCATGAGTATTTTGCTAGGTGGATTAGGCGCTTTAGCTGGAGGCTGGATTACTGCTTGGTGGGGAAGTAAGGAAGAAACTAGAACTCAGTTGCAAGTTGAAGAGTCAGAAGAGGGCGAAGTTGAACCAACAACCGAAAGAAGCAACAAACGGCAAATCAGAAGAGTTGGCCGCCGTTACCGTCGCGCTCCTGGAAGTAGCTTCAATTTCAGGTTTTGGGAAAGGTAATAATTTGGGAATTAGGCATGGGGCATTGGGCATTGGGCATTGGTCAATAATCAATAATCAATAGTTTTTCTTCCCCACTTCCTGATCTCCTATTTTCCATGCCCCATGCCCTAATAATATGTTTTTATATCTCTCTAAATTACTGCCACTATTTTTTATCCACTAGGAGTAGCGTGTGTAAGCTTAGTAGTAGCATTAGTGACTTTGTGGAAACGACCGCGGACTGCGGCGATCGCAATTGCTTTTGCCCTAACTTTATTGCTATTTTGTAGTAATGCTTGGATTGGTAAATCATTAGTGCGATCGCTAGAATGGCAAAATCTTCCACCTGCTCAAATACCTAATGCAGAAGCGATTGTGGTTTTGGCTGGCGCAACGAAATCAGCTTTTTTCCCAAGACCTACTGTCGATTTAAGTGAAGCAGGCGATGCCTACAGCGGGCTACGCCTACGCCTCATCTACGCAGCACAACTGTATCGCCAGAAAAAAGCCCCTATAATCATTCTGAGCGGCGGCCGCATTGATTGGCGTGGAAGTGGTTCGCCAGAGTCGGCAGATATGGCAACAATACTTACATCTATTGGTATTCCATCCGAGGCGATTATCCAAGAACCTGACTCTCTCAATACTTATCAAAATGCTGTAAATGTCCGCAAAATCTTATTATCTCGTGGGATTCGTCAGGTATTATTAGTAACTTCGGCAATGTATTTACCGCGATCGCTTCAGATTTTCCAGCGTCAAGGAATCAATGCTATTCCTGCACCCACTGACTTTTTAGTTAGTCAGGGTGAATTGCAAGAACTCGGTAGTACTCCCAAAGCCGCTATACTAAATTTATTACCTGATACCGACAATTTACACCAGTTTACCACCGCTTTAAAAGAGTATATTGGTTCTTTAGTTTATCGCTTACGCGGTTGGCTTTAATTAAAGTTAGGAGTTGTTAGAAAGTTATGAGTTATGAATTATGAGTTATTAATTAGGAAGTGCGGTAATTAGCTGAATTCAAAACAGACGCGATTAATCGCGTCTCTACTACTCTTAATTTTATGTCAAAAAATTTACCTTATATTATGCCAGCTGCTCAACCCCAAGTTGAGGAAGCTTTTGCCTCTTACCAAACAACCCATCAGTTTTATCACGAAGTTCGATCACGGTCAGAGTTTCAGCGTCATTGTGATTGGTATTATACCACAGCAGAAGAAAACCGCCAAGACCTTAAAAAAATGCGCGGCGAACTGAATATTTTTCAGTGGTTTCGCCGCCGATAAGCGATTTAGATGATTTCTAACTCATTTTCACGTAAATGGGCTTTAAACTTTTTACTAAATTGGACTAAAATTGGCAGATTAGCGCTTACTGGTCTGTCTCGCCATTGGGTGGTAATAGCTATTACATCGCCTTCTGTGCCTTTTATGTCAAAAGGCTGACTCCGATGTTCAGGATGATGATACACCACTACTGAATCTTTAACGCGGACGCGATCGCCAACTTTCATAACAACATTTACACCTAGCATTTTCTTTTCCACAAGTATCTGCTACAAAATATATGATTAAATCGCTTAGAATTTGATTTAATCAGCTATTTCTTGACGCTTCATCGGGGTGCAACGGCTTAACCCTCTGCGTCCAGGCACGTCTTAGCAATCCGTGCGTACTTTTTTAAGTTTTTTGCCGCGTTAATAAGTATCGCCTATAGCCTTCCTCTTTAACCCAAAAGCAGGAAAATGAAAGAAAATCAGGCGATATCGGATGTGCTTAGTACTTTGACAAGATATCCAACCCTTTTATCTTGACTCTAGGATGTTCCCCAGGTCAACTCTCTCACAAATTTTTGTGTATGGCAGATGCTTTGTTATTGCGATCGCGCAAATTAGCGGAGCGTTTCTGAGTTGCTCCGAGTTTTATACATAAACTATTTAAACAATACAAACTTTCCACCGTGAGGCGTCTAGCTGGCGATACCAAACGAATTAAACGCAACCGCAGCCGCGTAATTCTAGAAAACTACTAAATTAGTACCAAATAATCTTTCTAGTACAGCGCGGCGGAAATAAACAACCCATTTCAAATCAACGAAACGTTTACGCTGTATTTCTTTTGACTTTTGACTTCCGCCTTGCGGTACTAGTATTTTGTCAAGTTAGTTTTGAGAGTTTGTAGTCAGGACTAAAGTCCTGACTACAAACTTGTAGACAAACAATGCTTATCGACTTTGAACTATGGACTCTTGAGTAGAGTTTTCAAACTCTGGAAGGTCTACTCTGGCGGGTTTCCAACCTCCTGCCCAAGCAAGGCATAGATGACGGAAACGATCGCCCCGTACCTCAAAATTTCGGTACTGGTCAAAACTCGCACAAGCCGGAGATAGCAATACCACAGGCGCTTGATACTGCTTGGCTAATTCTGCCGACTTGGGAACTGCCCTTTCCATAGTTTCCACAATATGGTATGTATGATACCCGACCTCTCGAAGACGTTTGGCAAATGCGGGTGCAGCAGAGCCAATCAATAACACAGCAGCAGCTTTGGTTTGAATTTGTGCTAGCCAGCCACTATCATCACCTGCTTTGGCTTCTCCACCAGCAATTAAAATCGCTGGACTGTTAACGGATGCTAAACCAACTTCAGCAGCATCATAGTTGGTGGCTTTGCTGTCGTTAATAAAATCAATACCTTCCCACGTGCAGATATGCTCTAAACGATGGGCAACGCCAGGAAATTCCCGAATTGCACGCGCGATCGCATCACGATTAATTCCCGCTAATCTTGCTGTTGCTACTGCCATCAAAATATTTTGCTGGTTATGTTCTCCCACCATTCGCAAACTAGATACTTTCACAATCGGTTCTGGTGCAGAGGTTGCAGTCAATTTTTCCACAACCCAGCCGTCTTCGATGTAAAAGCCTTTTTCGCTAATCAGAAAATCTTTTCCTCTGACACTTGTCCAATAGGCATCAGGCCAAGCACTTAAACCTAGTTGGCTCAAGTAGGCATCATCGCCATTGAATACTTGCAACTCAGACTGACGTAATAACTTGGCTTTGATGTTGTAATAGTTCTCTAAAGTCTGATGGCGACTGAGGTGATCTGGCGTAAAAGTCGTCCAAACTCCGATCTGGGGAGCAAGAGAACTCGAAGATTCTATTTGATAGCTGCTAACTTCGGCAATTACCCAATCAATATGATTTTGGATTGCAGTTTCTTCACTTCTGCCCTTCTGCCCCTCTGCCCCTCTGCCCGCCTGAGATAAAGCGACTTCACAAGCAGCGTAGCCAATATTACCGCAAGCTGGTGCATTTAATTCTGCTGCTTGGAAAATGGCAGCAATTAAAGCTGTAGTAGTAGTTTTACCGTTAGTGCCAGTAATTCCTACCCAAGGTAGCGATTGCAAATTTCGCCAAGCGAGTTCTATTTCCCCAATGGTTTCAATACTTAATTGGCGTGCCTCAACTAATACGGGAATATCCCAAGGCACGCCAGGACTAACGACTATTAATTGGGGTAAATTAGCACCATTCAATTCTAGGGATTGTCCTAGTTTAACGGTTATTTGCTCGGCAGCGAGTTCTTGTTGTTGTTCTAGGAGGGTTTCGGAGGTGTTGCGTTCAGCGATGCTGTCCGCACTGGCGGAATCGCTCAGCTCTACCTCCCAACCTTCCCGTTTCAACAATCTCGCCGCAGCAATACCGGACTTTCCCAATCCAATTACAGTAGCTCTAGGCATAGATTGCAGCAGAGTGTCCCTGGTTAAGCACTCCCTATAGTAGCGTTTCTTGGCAAAAATTACACCAGTTTTTGTTGACCTACGCTACAGATTTTTGACGATCGCACCAAAGTCAGCTAAAACACGGGCATGATTGCGAACTAATCCGAGCAGATGTAACCGATTACGCTTGACTTCTGGATCGGAGTCCATAACTAAAACACTATCTGGGCCATCAAAGAAGTTACTAACTGTCGGAGCAATTTTTGCTAATGCTGCTACTAACAGTTGATAATTTCGTGTCTGCTGTGCTGCTTGAGTTTGAGGTACTGATTCGATTAGCGCATTATACAAAGCTATCTCAGAAGGCTTTTGGAATAATTCTTGACGGACTACGGTTGTTGGTTCTAGCTGTTTTGTATCTAAATCACCTTGGGCGGCTAATCGTGTGGAACGATTAACGGTTTCGTAGATGTTATCTAAAGTACTGTCGTTGCGGATTTTTTGTAAGTATAAGGCGCGATCGCGGACATCCAATAAATCTTTTAACGTCCGTTCTGTGTATTCTGGGTCATTTTCTCCCAAAACTGCATTTACCAAGTCGTAATCAATCTGCTTTTCTTCTTGTAGTAAAGTGCGGATGCGTTGTAAGAAAAACTCTTGTAATGCTGTGGTTAATGATGCCCGGTCTTTATGATATTTTGCTGCAAAGTCCGTGGCTATTTGTGCCAATAGATTATCTAAATTTATCGGTAAATTATAACGCCAAGTAATTTTAACTATAGCATTAGCCGCCCGACGTAAAGCAAAGGGATCAGAAGAACCAGAGGGAATTAAACCTAAACCAAAGATACTCACCAAAGTATCTAATCTATCTGCCAAACCGACGATTTGACCCGTGAGCGTTTCCGGGAAACTATCACCTGCTCCTATTGGCAAATAATGTTCAAAAATTGCCTTTGCAACTTCGGCATCTTCACCACTAGCTAAGGCATATTTTTCTCCCATGATACCTTGTAATTCTGGGAATTCATACACCATTTGTGTCACCAAATCTGCTTTACATAATAAAGCAGCACGTTGGATTCTTTGGCTTTGATTCTTTGCTAATTCTAATTGACTGCTAATTTGGTCGGCAATTTCAACTATTCTATCTACCTTGGCACGCACCGAACCCAATTCTTCTTGAAAAGTGACTTTTTCTAACTGGGGTAAAAAGCTATCTATTGGCTTAGTTAAATCAGCTTCGTAGAAAAATCTGCCATCAGCTAATCTGGCACGAATTACCCTTTCATTGCCGACGGCAACAATATCTGATTTTTTCGGATCGCCGTTAGAAATGGTGATGAAGTTGGGCAATAATTCTTGCTGAAAACTCCCTGGTTTGAATACAGGAAAATAACGTTGATGAGTAACCATGACTTCAGTAATTACCTCTGTTGGTAATTCCAAAAATTCTGGTTCAAATTTACCAACAACTACGGAAGGATATTCTACAAGGTTGGTTACTTCCGCTAACAAATCGGGGTAAATTACTGTATACCCGCCTAAATTCTCTGCTACTGCCTTTACTTGCTCTGCGATCAGATTCCCCCGTTCTTCTGGGTCAACGGTGACAGATGCAGACTTGAGGGTGGTAACATAATCAGTAGCTTGGGCAATTGTCACAGGTTCAGGATGTAAGACCCGATGACCTTGAGTCAGGCGATCGCTCTGAATCGTTTTAGAACCATTCACTAATTCTAAAGGTAGTACCGTCTCATCTAACAAAGCTACTAGCCAACGAATTGGTCGGGAAAACCTCGCATCCCCATTCCCCCAACGCATTAACCGCTTACCTTCCAAACCCCAAATCCATAGGGGAATCAGTTCTGTCAATATTTCCGCCACAGGACGACCGGAAATTCTTTTTTGCACAAATACAAATTCCCCTTTGTCAGTGGGGCGAACAGATAGCGCATCCAGTTCCACACCTTGCTTTTTGGCAAAGCCTGCTGCTGCTGCTGTCGGCTGACCATTTTTAAAGGCGGCTTGGGCGGGGGGCCCTTTTATTTCTTCTTCTCGGTCTGGTTGCTGAGATGGTAGACCTTTAATCACTACCGCCAGCCGCCGGGGAGTACCGTACACCTGGACATCGCCCTTGAGGCTGTTTGCTTCCAGGCTTTGGGGAATGCGTTCCTGCCATTGCACTAAAGCATCACTGAGAAAACTTGCAGGTAGTTCTTCTGTACCAACTTCTAATAGAAACCCAGGCATAGGACACTGTTTTCAACTTTGCGTAGCTCAACTTTATCAGTTATTCTCAAGCGATCGCTCGTGATTTTTAGCTGAATCGGTGATCGAAGTGGACAAGGAAAAAACCCCTATAGATATAGGACTTACGCACAGGTCACGCCAAATCAAACCACAGAGAGCGCAGAGAACACAGAGGAATAAGAGTTAGAGAGGTTTTTTGCGTAAGTCCTAAGATAAATCAGGCATGGAAGTTAGGTCAGATTGGATTGTATACAAAGGAGCGGCTTGTCGTAAGACATCGCTATATATCTGGCATTTTATGCAAAACTTTATAAAAAAAGTGCTTATCTTTATAAATTCATTACATTACATACGTGGTTTTATGCGGTATTTACGGATATATATTTCCATCGTAAGCTTAAGTAGGTCGGTAGAATAAAACTAAACTATGTTAATAAAAATGAACGAGGCTAAAACCCTCTTCCCTACTGCCTCCTGCCTCATTCCAACTAAAAATATTTACGCCGTTTTACCTATTTAGTTCAGTAAACTAGTGGGGTTATCTTTAACCTCATTATAAATATTGAGTGAAAAATAATGTATAGACGCAGCATTGTTAAATCTCTACAAGGATTCTGGATAACGCATATTTAATTTCACCAAATCTCTAATAGTTCGTCATTAACACTTTTACAAAGCTCAGTGCTGAGTGCAATTAATTTTACTTTTACCTCAGCACTCAACAGTGTTTTGGTCAGTGGCTTTAAACTACTTAAAAAGTCGGATTCTCTCTAATTAATACAATACTGATGATTCAGTTAAAAATACTTCATGTGCCAGTTTAAAAGGCGGAATGAGGGTTGTATGCATAATACTGAATATAATGCTACAATTCCCCAAGTGTAAATTTAGGCATTAGTTCGGAAATAAACAGACCAACTATTGTCATAATCACCAGAAAATAAAGCCTATATTTATCAATAGCCTAACTCGTTTATACAAAGTCACCTTTTTATTTTTAAGTGTTCTAAGGAGTACAAAAATTATCTTTTAAAAACCACTAGGAAAATTTCTAATCTAATGTTTAACACAATTTTAATCAAACAATTTTACAAGTCAAAATACAGTATTTGCAAATAAACGAGGTACAAAGTGCAGGGATACAAATCAGATACAAATAGTTTATACCTTTGCTTTTTGCCTCCAAACCAGTAGCTTTGTACTTCATGCAAAAAAACGCTGTAAGTAATAGAAATAGCAGCCCTCCTGTCTATTTAAGTAAGTAATCCGATCATCTCATCTGTCTTCACGAAATTCATAATATAGTTCATGCATATTCTAATTTATTCCTACAACTATCATCCAGAGCCAATTGGAATTGCTCCGTTAATGACTGAATTGGCAGAAGGACTAGTAAAGCGAGGTCATAAAGTGCGAGTGATTACGGGAATGCCCAACTATCCTCAGCGCGAAATTTACGATGGGTATCAAAATAGATGGTATCTTACAGAACAAAAAAATGGCGTCACAATTGCGCGAAGTTACGTCCGAATTAAGTCTAAACCTAACCTCGTGGATCGGCTATTACTGGAGTTGAGCTTTGTTTTCACAAGCTTACCCCAAGCCTTTAAAGGTGGGCGACCAGATGTGATTATCTTAACAGTCCCGCCCCTACTAGGTACGTTACCAGCAACAACATTGGGCTGGGTATACAACTGCCCAGTAGTTCTAAATGTGCAAGATATTTTACCAGAAGCTGCTGTGCGTATCGGGTTATTAAAAAACAAGTGGATGATTCGAACTCTTGCAGCTTTAGAGAAATTTGCATATCGGACTGCACACACTATTAGTGTAATCGCTGATGGGTTTCGTGAGAATTTAGTAAATAAAGGAGTACCTGTTAATAAAATCGTTTGTATTCCCAATTGGGTAAATGTAAATTTCATTCGCCCGTTACCGAAACAGAGCAACTCTTGGATATCTAACCATCAACTAAATGGGAAATTTGTAGTACTTTATTCAGGCAACATTGCTCTAACGCAAGGTTTAGAGACAGTAATAGAAGCAGCCGTTTGTTTACGTCATATCAGAGATATTGTTTTTGTCATTGTTGGCGAATCAAGAGCATTGCAAAGGTTGCAGGAATATTGTCTATCAAATGGAGCAGATAATGTTTTGCTACTACCGTTACAGCCGCGAGAAAAACTACCTGAAATGCTAGCAGCTTCTGATGTCGGGCTAATTGTGCAAAAGCACAATGTGATTTCGTTCAATATGCCTTCAAAAATACCACTCTTATTGGCGAGTGGTCGCCCAATTGTGGGTTCAGTTCCTGCCACTGGTACTGCTGCTAAAGCGATCGAACTCAGTGGTGGTGGGATAGTTGTTGAACCAGAATCACCCCAAGCAATGGCTGCCGCGGTGTATGATTTATATGCTAATCCTGCTCTAGGAACGAAGCTAGGTAACACAGGAAGACAATTTGCCGAAGAAAACTATTCCTTAGAGCAAGCGCTCGATCGGTATGAGTGGCTTTTTTCTCATATTGTTACTAACCGAAAATCAACTGTGGGTATCTTACCAAAATTCGATTCTAAGAAATCAGTTGTGGATGGTTAAACAGGATTGAAGATTTCTCACTCGTTAGCTACACAAATAAAACCCCGATTGGGATAAATTAAATCACCCATTCGGGTGAGTTAAAGATCAACCAATCGGGTGAACTAACTGTAGGAAGTTGAGACTGGTCAAAAATAGGAATCTAGAGAATACTGATTGATTGCACGTCGTTGTTAGTGAGGATAACTTGATGATTAATATATCTGAATTAATCAGTGTAGGCGTAGCCTGCCGTACCCATAGGTGGAAGCAAGCCACGCGTTGGCGGAGCCTCTCGTAGAGAAGTGTTTCGTAGAGAAGGCATCGCTCCAGACTCTTTTCTTCCTTAAGATCAGTATTCAGTACTACTCAAGAGCGATAAACTCATCTGTAAATAATACCAATATTGTCTGCTATGTGGTTATAATGCAAGCAAGCGCTTGCAAACACTCATAGAAAACATTAGCATCAAGTACGGCACAAACTTATGCACCCTTGATCTAGTCAGCAACTAAGGTATTTGCAACGACAGGTTTAACCACAGCGACAACGCGAGAAATTACTTGTGTTGCTGCGGTTAATGAGGTAAATTGATTTCGTCATTTCCAGAACTAAAGAGCTACTACTAACTTGCTCTGATTACCGAAGCGATCGCTTTACAGGCAGAAGCTTTAGCTGCAACAACATGAACCGTGCTTTCTTTCTGAGCTAAAGCACTGTGTTTATACTTACTAACAAAAAACTATAAACTACACTTTAAGAAATTGAACGGAGTTAAGTAATGTACAAATAAACCATAATGTGCTAAACAGAATTGGTTCATTTTAGGTGCTAGACATCGTGAGCGATCGCCCAAATACCCAAACATATTTTTTACCAACATAGAGAAAAAGGCTAAAAAACTATTCAAATAATTAATGCTTTTTTAGCGAAAAGTAGATTGCCCAAGTCTAAATCCACAAGACGAGAAAACGAAGATGCCCCATTCTGAGTTCCCTGACTCTCCCCTTTCCATTGAAACAGAACAGCCTGCTGTTACTGATTCTAGTCAAGAATCGCAACAATTGCCAGAGCGATCGCCTAAGCCACCTCAAAAACGGCGTTGGCCCCTGATATTAGGAATCGTCTTATTAATTGCAGGTGTAGGTTTTGGTTGGCACTGGTGGCAAACTAGTAATGCTAGCAAAGCACCAGAGGCTGGGGCAGATGCTGGTCAACCTAGAGCAGTTCCGGTCAAGCTAACGACTCTGCAAACTCAAACCGTGCAGCAAAGTTCGGAGTTTATTGGCTCCTTAGAGGCTCCGCGTTCAGTACTCATCAAGCCACAGGTTGAAGGACGAATTACCGAGATTTTCATCCAAGAGGGCAACCGCGTTCAACAAGGACAAGTCATTATTAGTCTGCAAAGTGATAATGTCCAAGCTCAATTGTTACAAGCTAGAGGCTCACTGCAAGAAGCCCAAGCAAAGCTTGCTGAACTCAAAGCAGGTACGCGACAAGAAGAAGTTGCCCAAGCTAGAGCGCAGTTAGCCCAAGCCCAAGCTCGCTTTAGGGATGCCCAATCGGGATCGCAACCAGAAGAAATTGCTCAGGCTGAGGCTCAAATTCAGTCAGCTAAATCCGATGTGGAACTAGCACAGTCACGCGCCAAGCGATACGCACAATTGAGAAAAGAGGGCGCAGTTTCTCAAGATACCTTAGAAGGATATGTTAAAGAACAGCAAAGTGCTGAAGCTGCCCTGGTTGTAGCCCAGAAACGCCTAGACCAACTCCGCCAAAGCAGAAAATCTAGTATCAATGAGTTAGCTGGTGCCTTGGAACAACAGAAACAAAACTTAAGACAACTAGAAAATGGTTCTCGTCCAGAAGAAATTGCCCAAGCGCAATCGCAAGTAACTCAAGCAGTTGCCCAAGTTCAAGCTGCCCAAGTCCAATTGCAATACACAAAAGTTTTAGCACCTTTCACTGGCATTGTTGGTGATATTCCAGCAAAGGTGGGAGATTATGTGGAAAAAGCCGATCAACTCACTACACTAACTAGAAATGACTCTTTACAACTGAATATTTCCGTTCCGCTAGAAGATGCCAAAAAGCTGCGCTTGGGATTACCAGTGCAAATGCTAAACGCCCAAAGCAATCCCATAGCAAGGGGTAAGGTGAGTTTTATCTCCCCAAACGCTAGTTTAGATTCGCAGACAGTTTTGGTAAAAGCCAACTTTGGTAATTCGAGAAATCGACTGCTGAATCTTCAGTCAGTGCAAACTAAAGTGATCTGGAACGAACGGCCAGGAATTTTAATTCCAGTTACAGCAGTATCTCGCTTGGGTGGAGAGACTTTTGTATTTGTGGCGCAAGCGCCAGCAGAAAAGTCTAAACCTGGAGCGCCATCTTTGGTAGCTCAACAAAAGCCTGTGAAATTAGGAGTTATTGAGGGTAATAATTATCAAGTTATCCAAGGACTAAAAGCGGGGGAGAAAATTGTTGTTTCCGGCATTCTTAACTTAACCAATGGCGCTCCCATTACTCCTGAAACACAAGAAGTTGGTAGCCAGAAGCCTTAGCTGAAGAGAAGATAAGGGCGCGGGGGCAGGGGGGACAGGGAGACAAGGAGAATAACCAATGCCCAATGCCCAATTTTTAAACTATGTTTGTTGACTTCTTTATTAAGCGGCCAATTTTTGCGTCGGTATGTGCGATCATCATACTTTTAATAGGATTAATCAGTATTCCCACACTACCGATCGCTAGATTCCCAGAAATTAGTCGCACCCAAATTAGTGTAACTTCCAACTACAGAAGCGATCGCTAAATAAATATTTAGATATCTGCTGTAGCACACTCCATTATGAAGATGAATGAACTTCCTACAAATCAAACAAATTAAACAGCTAGAGAAAAAATTGAATTTGTAGACCGATTGCAAAAATTCCACAACGCCCTCAAAATTCCCATGTGGGCATGAAGATAAACCTGAACTATAGTACAATTGTACGTTTAAATCAAGACTATGGTAACAATAGCAGTCAATCCCTATCTCGATAGGAATTTTGCTCCAGTCCATGAAGAAATCACCACCGACAAATTGCCAGTCATGGGTGAATTACCCCTTGACTTATCAGGGATGTTTGTGCGGAATGGCCCTAACCCTCAATGGACGCCTATTGGTCAATATCATTGGTTTGATGGGGATGGGATGTTGCATGGTGTGCAAATTAGCAACGGCATAGCCACTTATCGTAACCGCTACGTCCAGACAGTCGGATGGAAAAAAGAACGAGAAGCAGGTAAAGCTATTTGGAGTGGATTGTTAGAACCACCACAGATGGATAATCCTTACGGTGCTTACAAAAATACTGCCAATACTGCGTTAGTGTGGCACGCTGGTCAGATGTTGGCGCTGAATGAGGGGGGTAAACCTCACGCTATCAAGCTGCCTGAATTAGAAACAATTGGCGAGTATAGCTACAATGGCAAGCTGATTTCTGCCTTCACAGCCCATCCCAAAGTAGACCCCATTACAGGGGAAATGATCTTCTTTGGCTATTCTCTATTTGCGCCACCGTACCTGCAATATAGTGTGGTCTCAGCACAAGGTGAACTGTTGCGGACAGTGCCAATTGAACTGCCAATAGGAGTGATGATGCACGATTTCGCCATCACTGAAAACTACACGATTTTCATGGATTTGCCGCTGACTTTTAACCCAGAGCGATCGCAACGGGGAGAACCTGTAATGATGTTTGAGCGCGATCGCCCCAGTCGCTTCGGCATTATACCACGTCATGGTGACAACAGTAATATCCGCTGGTTTGAAAGTCCTGCTTGCTACGTCTTCCATACCCTCAACGCTTACGAAGAGGGAGATGAAGTAGTGCTGATTGCCTGTCGTATGAGTTCTACAAGTGTTTTGAGTTCTGATGATTCGCAACCCGATCCAAACGCAAATATTCCCCGTTTGCATCGCTGGCGATTTAACCTTAGCACGGGGTCAGTGCGTGAAGAGATGTTGGATGATATAGCTTCGGAATTTCCCCGCGTCAATGAAAACCGATTGGGGCGACAAAACCGATATGGCTACACTAACAAAGCGGCAAACAGTCCCGTACCTTTATTTGAAGGTATCATCAAATACGACTTCAGCAATGGAAAATCTCAAATACATGAATTTGGACAGGGGCGCTATAGCGGTGAAACTGTATTTGCGCCGCGTCCTGGTGCAACTACTGAGGATGATGGTTGGCTGATGACTTTCGTCCACGATGAGAATTCAAACACTTCAGAATTAGTAGTAGTGAATGCCCAAGATGTGACGGCTAAACCTGTAGCGCGGGTGATAATTCCGCAACGAGTGCCTTATGGGTTTCATGGTGCTTGGTTTGCCGGGGAATAGCTCAATGGGTAGTTAGAAACTGCGTCTACACAGATAAAACCCGCTTAGGCGGGTTTTAAATTCTTTGACAGGTGGACTTGGTTTGTGTAGACGCGATTTCTAATCGCCAGCTATTCCTCCCTATTTCCTCAAATTATTTTTCACTATACCCCCCAGCGTAGTCAATCACGCAGATTGTTTTATATGATTTGTGAGTTCCATAAGCAACACCAGAGACTTTAAAAGCGCTGTTAAAAATGTTTTTTCGATGGCCGCGATCGCGCACACCATCATCAATAATTAACTGCATGACGATATCTTGAGCGCTGTTTGGCCCATAACTGATATTTTCACCTGCGGTTGTTTCCCATTTACCATAGCGGTTGATGCGAGTAAAAGGGTTGCTACCATCGCTACCATCATGACCTATAGCACCTTTTGGGCCTTGGTCTTTTACGTGGTCTTTTGCTCCTAAAGACATACCTTTAGATGCACTCAAGGCTCCTATCGGACGTGCTGATTTAAGAAATGTGATCGCTTCATCAATTGCCTTAACTCCTTCTTGAGTTCGTAGATAATTATTATTAGAAATTTTGACTCGGTTCCCCTCAAAGCGCTTTCTATAGTTTTCCAGAATTGGAAGGTATGCTTTAGGATTTGTTCTTACCTTATTTGTTTCAACAATTATCTGTTGTTCCAACGGTGAAAGGTAACTCGCCTTTGCTAATAAAGTTGGACTAGTTTGTACTGCTGGGTTAGGGTTGGCTACAGACGGGTTAGATTGAAGTAGTTGATTTGAGCAGCCCAATATCAAGGTAATTGGCAAAAATACCCAAAAATTCATGCGACGCATCGATTACCTCACAATTTTTCTATGGATTAATTTAGTGAATTAGAAGAAATAAGAATTTTCAACGCACAGATAAGTCTGTAGACGCTTCTGCCGTTAGAAACGATATCAGGACTTAAGTAAGTTTGCTAAAGAAAGCGCAGATTAACGCGCCAATAATATTGATAAAGTTGCAATTGCCTTTGTTCCTAAAGTTTTACAAATCTATCAATTAACACTTGTTGTAACATTGAAAACACGAAAACGTAAATAACAACAAAAATCTTTTTTATACTTTCAGAAACCAGCGTTGCCGATACATCAGAAAACCAACAGCCCACCACAACAACACGGTGACTAAGGCAAATAACAGGGAACCATTTAGCGCTCCCGCCCAAGATGCGAAAAAATTCTGGTAAATCCAATTGTAGGTAGTGGGAGCGTCTTTGCCAGTGCCAATAGTAGTTTTGACTAAAATTTTAATTAACAAAACTGATGCAACGAAAAGAGCAATTGCATTTAAGCCCATAATTTCAAAAGGTTTACTCCAGCGACGCATCAGCCGTACTTCCATGAGTTCATAACAAGCTGCTAGCAATAGTAACGCCCAACCTGTTGTAAATACTACATAAGAACTTGTCCACAGCTTTTTGTTAATAGGGAATGTCCACCCCCACGCCCACCCGATAATTAAGCAACCGACTCCAAATAATCCTAAACCGATACTTGTACGTGACTGTACAGGTTGACTGCGTATCCATTGACCAGTGAAGTAGCCAGCGAGGACGCTTACTATCGCGGGAATAGTACTGAAAAGTCCTTCTGGATCTCCCATAAAGTTGAAACCATCACCTTTATATAAATGTGCATTGGGAATAATCAGGCGGTCAACATAAGCACCGAAATTACCTTCTCGCGTCAAAACGCCCGCACCATATTCTGGCACTGCTACATACATCATCGTTAGCCAGTAGCCAATGAGTAGCACTGCTGCTAGTATCCATTGACCTTTGCGCGGAAGGTTGAGAACAGCTAGGGAAGCCAGCAGATAAGTAAGGCTGATACGCTGCAACACTCCCATAATCCGGATACTATTCAAATCAAAAGTCCAAATACCTTGATTCCAAAAGCCATTTAGTAGCAATCCCAGAGCAAAGAGAATAGTGGCGCGGCGCAATATCCGCCAGTAAACAGCTGAGGTAGGTTTATTGCCCTCGGTGTATTTTGACAGCGAGAAAGTCATTGCTACACCGATAATGAAGAGAAAGAAGGGAAATACCAAGTCCGTTGGCGTGCAGCCGTGCCAATCGGCGTGGGCTAAGGGAGGATATACATCATCTGTAACACCCGCCATATTGACGAGAATCATTCCAGCAATGGTAATGCCACGAAAAACATCCAGTGAAGTCAGGCGCATAGACGAAATCTTGTATTAGATGAGTATCTAAGTTACCCCGGTTGATGAAGGTAATCAAGCAAAATTTATCGGTCTACTTGCTAAATATAGTTTTTCATCAAGGTTCCTGCCCATACTATCTTGTACAAATTAGAAGTACGCGATCGCACCCAAGCTACAGTTTTAGATATCGAAAAAGGATTGGTAGTACCAGAACTGTTAATAAAGCTAGATATACTCAAATTTCAGTCAATCTATTGCTATTTAAACCTCATCTATGTTGAGAACCGTAGTTTTTGCCCTCACCCTAAATCCCTCTCCCTACTTGGGAGAGGGACTTCTTTCCGGCTCCCCTTCTCCCAATATTGGGAGAAGGGGCTGGGGGATGAGGGTTTTTCTATTCATACAGAACTACGGTTTTCAACGTGGACGCAGTTTAAGTGTAAATGCAGTTGTCTTGTCACTAATCTTAGTATAAATTGCTATAAACCAAAGCTGTGACTAAAAAACAGCTAACTTTATTTAAGGCGTGCTTGCTTATATAACAACTAAAAATATTGCAATTTTGTCTCATTAGATCAAAGGTTTAATTACCGATTGAATTTGGGAATGAAAGCGAATGCATAGTCATTCACTTTCTATTTTGTTATGCACGCTCAATATTACCAAGATAACTAAAGCTAAAAAATTATATTTAAGGACAATAATTATGATAAACCTACCAGAAAATCATCACCATAAAACCAGAAATAAGTTTACTATAAAATTACTAGAAGCAACCAAAAATATTGTTTTTATAGATCCAAAAGTTATAGATTACCAAAGTTTGGTGTCTGGTATCGCACTCGGCAGTGAAGTTGTTATTCTTGATGCCAATAGAGACGGTTTAGCACAAATAACCGAGTTTCTCGCAAAACATGAATCCAATTCAGTTCAATCAATTCACATTGTTTCCCACGGAAGTGTGGGAAGTTTGCAACTAGGGTCAATCAACTTCAACCTTAGCAACCTGGATAGCTACAAAAATCAGTTACAAAAGTGGGCAAGTGCTTTAACTGATAAGGCTGACATCCTACTTTATGGCTGTGATGTAGCCAGTGGTGAAGGCACAAAATTTGTGCAGCAGATTAGCCGAATTACTGGAGCAGATGTTGCCGCTTCCACTGACAAAACCGGAAGTGCAGCTTTAGGTGGCGACTGGGATTTAGAAGTGAAGACAGGGAAAATTGAGGCTTCCCTAGCATTTAAACCGGAAGTAATACAGGCTTACCAATCTATTTTGCCAGCTAGTTTTACTGGCACATACTCTCAAAACTTCAACTCATTAGCTGCTTCGGCAACATCTATTGCTTGGATTAATGATTCAACTATTTCAGGCTGGTATTCCACAAGAACAAATTATAACGCTGGTTCTGGCACTAATAATGCAGGTGCAATGTACAGTTTTGGTACAACCACAGACCGGGCACTTGGTTCTGTAGCTTCCGGTACTACAGGCACTATTTATTATGGGTTGCGCCTCCAAAACAATACAGGTTCAGCAATTACTAAGTTGCAAGTAAGTTACACCGGTGAGCAATGGCGTAATGGTGGTAATACATCGCCACAACAGTTGAAATTTAGTTATCAAACTGGGTCAACTCTCACAAGTTTGACAACAGGAACATGGACATCTGTGACATCGCTAGATTTCACCGGACCAATTGCAACTGCAATCGCAAGTTCTCTGAATGGTAATCAAAGTGCCAATCGAACTGTGATAACACCTGTAATATTTAATCTAGCTACCCCAATAGCTAACGGTGAAGAGATTATATTGCGTTGGGAAGACATAGATGATGGAGGCAACGATCATGGTTTAGCGATTGATGATGTATCTGTCAAAGTAGATGGCACCACCTATATAGTAACTAACACCAATGACAGCGGTACTGGCTCCTTAAGGCAAGCTATTATCAATGCCAATAACGATCCCGGAATTGAGACAATCCTCTTTGATACGACTGGAATATTCGGTGATACGACGCCCGACACCATTATCCTCACTTCTGGGGAATTGAATGTTACTGAAGGAGTGATCATTCAAGGAACTGGGGCTAATAAACTTACCATCAGTGGTAACAATGCTTCCCGTGTTTTTTATGCCAGTGCCTCCCTCTCAATTGATGGGTTGAAGATAACTGGGGGAAATGCAGCAAATGGTGGTGGGATCAATAGCACCAGTAGTGTTACAGTCAGCAATAGTACTTTTTCTGGCAATACTGCCAGCACTAGCGGCGGCGGCATTTACAGTACCAGTAGTGTCATAGTCACCGATAGCAGTATTTCTGGCAACACCGCAAACAGCAATGGCGGCGGCATCTACAGCAGTAGTGCTACAGTCAGCGATAGCAATATTTCCGGCAACATAGCAAATCTTGGGGGAGGCATTTATAGCACCAATGCCACAGTTAGCAATAGTACTCTTTCTGGCAACACCGCAAACAGCAATGGCGGCGGCATCTTCACAAACGGTAGTAACAGTAGTGTCACCATAAGCAATAGCACTATTTCTAGCAATACAGCAAAAACTCATGGTGGCGGCATCTACAGCAGCAGCAATGCCACAGTCAGCAATAGCACTATATTTGGCAACACCTCTGATAGTGATAATAATGGACAAGGTGATGGTGGCGGCATTTATAAATCTGGCGGCACAGCGAGCATCAGTAATAGCATCATTGCTGGCAATATTGATCCAGGTAATCAAGGAGCCGATGTCTATGGTAATAACTTCAATAGCAATGGTTACAACCTGATTGGCAAAATTACTGGTAAATCATCTGGGACTCTGGGTACGGGCACAGATATTATTAACCCCAACCCCGGACTCAAACCGCTAGGAGATTACGGTGGTTCTACACAAACTCACGCTCTATACTTTAACAGTCCTGCCAGGAATGCTGGCGATCCAGCTTATAGTGGTGGCTTAACTACCGATCAGCGCGGCACGGATTTTAACCGTATAGAAAGCGGGAGAATTGACATTGGAGCATTTGAATATGTGCTTCCAAAAGTCAACTTTGGTGCTGCTACGTACAATACAACAGAAGATAGTACCGCCACTACAGTAACTATTTCTGTTACCTTAGATGCCTCTCCCGAAACTGCTGTCACAGTTCCTATTGTCGTCAAAAGCAATAGCACGGCTACTAGTGGCAACGATTACACTTTTTCCCCCACTACCATCTCCTTTACTGCTGGCGCAACAGGCTTAAATTTAACAAAGTTAATTACTTTTACTATTAACCCAGACGATTTACCTGAGAATGCAGAAACAGTTGTACTCAACTTCGGCACGCTAACAGGGGCTAATTTGGGGACAATAACTGAAACTACTCTCAATATTGCTGCTAATGATTCAATTCAATATGCAATTTCCACTCCCACTTCAACTTTAATTGAAGGTAATAGCGGTACTCAAGCTGTTAGCTTCACGGTTACTCGCACTGGTGGTATTGGCGTGGCTAGTACCGTAAATTATGCTTTTAACGGTGCAGCAATTTTTGGCAGTGACTATAACAATATTCAAGTGACAGGTGGAGAAACTGCTGCGTCTGGGACTTTAAGCTTCGCTGTTGGGGAAACCACAAAAACAATTACAGCCGATGTTTTGGGTGATAACACATTTGAACTCAATGAAGATATTACTGTTATCCTGAGTAACCCCAACCTCACAACTGCGCCAGCAAATTCCACAATTACTAACAGTTTAGCTACAGTAAACATCATCAACGATGATAGCCAACCAACTATCAGCATCTCAGATGTCTCGGTTACTGAAAACAACACAGGTACAACAACTAACGCTAACTTTACTATCAGTCTTTCTAATCCTAGTTATCAGCAGGTTACTGTAAATTACAACACGAGTAATGGCACTGCTCAAGTTGCTGACTCTGATTACAACTCTGCTTCCGGGACGATTACTTTCAATCCTGGTGAAACCAGTAAAACCCTTAGCATTGGTGTTGTAGGTGATAACAAATTTGAAACCGACGAGATATTTTCTGTCAATCTTTTGGGTGCGACAAATGCTGCGATCGCAGATAGCTTAGGAGTTGCTACCATCATCAACGATGACAACCAACCAACTATCAGCATCTCGGATGTCTCAGTTGTTGAAGGCAATACAGGCACAACAACAAATGCTAACTTTACTATTAGTCTCTCCAATCCCAGTTATCAGCAAGTTACTGTAAATTACAACACGAGTGATGGTACTGCTCAAGTTGCTGACTCTGATTACAATTCGGCTTTAGGGGCGATTACTTTCAATCCTGGCGAAACTAGCAAAACTCTTAGCATTGGCGTCATCGGTGATAACAAAGCTGAAACCAACGAGACATTTTCTGTCAATCTTTTGGGTGCGACAAATTCCACAATTCTTGATAGTTTAGGAGTTGGTACCATCATTGATGATGACAGCCAACCAACTATCAGCATCTCGGATGTCTCGGTTACTGAAAACAACACAGGCACAACAACAAATGCTAACTTTACTATTAGTCTCTCCAATCCCAGCTATCAGCAAGTTACTGTAAATTACAACACGAGTGATGCTACTGCTCAAGTTGCTGACTCTGATTACAATTCGGCTTTAGGGACGATTACTTTCAATCCTGGCGAAACTAGCAAAACTCTTAGCATTGGTGTCATCGGCGATAATCAAACTGAAACTGACGAGACATTTTCTGTCAATCTTTCAGCTGCAACAAATGGCACAATTGCTGACAGTTTAGGACTTGCTACCATCATCAATGATGACAACCAACCAACTATCAGCATCTCGGATGTCTCAGTTACTGAAGGCAATACAGCCACAACAACTAACGCTAACTTTACTATCAGTCTCTCCAATCCTAGCTATCAGCAGGTTACTGTAAATTACAACACCAGCGATGGTACTGCTCAAGTTGCTGACTCTGATTACAATTTTACTCAGGGAACGATTACTTTCAATCCTGGTGAAACTAGCAAAACTCTTAGCATTGGTGTTGTTGGCGATAACAAATTTGAAACCGACGAGACATTTTCTGTCAATCTTTCGGCTGCGATAAATGGCACAATTGCTGATGGTTTAGGAATTGCTACCATCATCAACGATGACAACCAACCAACTATCAGCATCTCGGATGTTTCAGTTACCGAAGGCAATACAGGCACAACAAATAATGCTAACTTTATTATCACTCTCTCCAATGCCAGTTATCAGCAAGTTACTGTAAATTACAACACCAGTGATGGCACTGCTCAAGTTGCTGACTCTGATTACAATTCTACTCAGGGGACAATTACTTTCAATCCTGGTGAAACTAGCAAAACTCTTAGTATTGGCGTCATCGGCGATAACCAAACTGAAGCCAACGAGACATTTTCTGTCAATCTTTTAGGCGCGACAAATGCCGCAATTACTGATAGTTTAGGAGTTGCTACCATCATTGATGATGACAACCCAACAACTGTCAGTATCTCGGATGTCTCAATTGCTGAAGGTAACACAGGCACAACAACTAATGCTAACTTTATCGTCACTCTCTCTGCACCGAGTTTACAGCAGGTTACTGTAAATTACAACACTAGTGATGGCACTGCTAAAGTTTCTGACTCTGATTACAACCCTGCTTCCGGGACGATCGTTTTCAATCCTGGCGAAACCAGCAAAACTCTTGGTATTGCTGTTATAGGTGATAACAAAGCTGAAAACAACGAGACATTTTCTGTCAATCTCTTCAGTGCTACAAACACCACAATTACTGATAGTTTGGGAGTAGCTACTATCACAAATGATGACCAACCTCCAGCCATTAGTATTGCAGATGTATCAGTCAAAGAAGGCACAGCAGGGATGATAACTAATGCTAATTTTGTCGTCACTCTCTCTAATGAATTTTATCAAAGGGTGATTGTAAATTACAGTACGAGTGATGGTACTGCTAAAGAATCTGACTCGGATTACAATTTTGGGCTGGGGACAATTATTTTCGACCCTGGCGAAACCAGCAAAGTTATTAGTATTGGCGTCCGAGGTGATAATAAAGTTGAACTCAATGAAACATTTTTTGTCAATATATATGGTGCAGCAAATGCCATATTTAATAATAACCAAGGAGTTGGCACAATTAAGAATGATGACTAATCGTTATTGAACAGAACATTAGCGATCGCTGCAATTATCCCATCCCAGAATAGCGCTGGGAAAATACTTATATTATAAGTTGCAACTTGTTAATTTTTACGCCTATTCTTTGGTAATTAAAGTATTAATTATAACAAACAATATACTATATAGAGTTGGACTAGCATTTTAAAATCCAGGATTAAGCCATTATCAAAAAAATTTATCCTAAAATCAAATATCCAGTAAATTTACGTATGCGGATTGAAGTCTTCTGAATGAATAGTAGAATTAGCCCATACAGGAGAAGACTGTGACGCTCTTAAATGAAGCTCAAGTAGAGCAACTAAAGGAAATAACCACACGCTTGCGACAAGTAAGACAAGAAAAATCTATCCGCATAGAAGAAATAGCCTCTCAGACAATGCTTCGAGTAGGTATTTTGCAAGCTTTAGAAGAAGATAGATTTGAAGAATTGCCTGAGCCAATTTTTCTTCAAGGATTCATCCGTCGTTATGGAGATGCTTTAGGGCTGGATGGAAATGCTTTATCGTACAGCCTTGTAACCAATGTTGTCTGTCAAGATTCTAAAAATGCTCATCACAATTCAGACAACAAACAAAATACATACATACCTCTTGTTCTGACCTATATTTTATTATTGGTCGGTGCATCTGCTGGTCTTCTTCATATACTTAATCCACAGCTTACAGCTGAATCCCTGACTCCAGAAGACAATAATCAACAGTCAATAGTCAGCAATCAGACTAACAAATGACCAAAAAGGCAGAGGAAGTGGAAAGACGCGATTAATCGCGTCTGTACCGAGTAAAAGAAAAGAATTAATAACCAATGACAAATGACCCATCACAAATGACAATTTTTAAGATATTTGCGGTTTACGCAGATGCCAAGTAGTAGATTGTTCATAAGCATAAGCTACCTGAAACAGTTGCTCTTCTCGCAACACATTGCCAATTAGCTGTAATCCTATCGGTAGCCCTAGATCGTCAAAACCACATGGCAAACTTAAACTAGGTAAACCAGCAAGATTCACAGGAATAGTCATCAAGTCATTTAAATACATACTCAAAGGGTCAGTAGTTTTTTCCCCTGCTTTGAATGCTGTAGTGGGAGATGTGGGACAAACTAACACATCAACCGCGCCAAAAGCCTTTTCAAAGTCTTGCTTAATCAAGGTGCGGACTTTTTGCGCTTTCAGGTAGTAAGCGTCATAATAGCCAGCCGAAAGCGCGTAAGTGCCAATCATAATCCGGCGTTTGACTTCTGTACCAAAACCAGCGGCACGGGTACGAGTGTACATTGATAGCAGATTATCTGCATCAGGAGCGCGATACCCATATTTAACGCCATCGTAACGAGCCAGGTTTGCTGATGCTTCTGATGGGGCGATGATGTAGTAGGTGGGTAAGCCATAGCGAAAGCGGGGACAGGAAATTATATGAATTTCTGCTCCCAAACTTTGTAGTTGATCTACTGCTTTGGTAACAGCTTGTTCTACTACAGAGTCTAAACCTTCACCAAAAGTTTCTTTAATGATACCAATTCTTAGCTGACCTCTGGGTTTGAAGTTTGGTTTTAAGCTAGCAGCATAGTTGGGAATGGCAACCTTCAGGCTGGTAGAGTCTTTGGAATCGTAACCTGCGATCGCACTTAATAATATTGCGGCATCTTCTACCGTATTTCCAAATGGCCCAATTTGATCCAAAGATGAAGCGTAAGCCACCAAACCATAACGAGAAACCAAACCATAAGTGGGTTTCATCCCCACCACACCGCAGAAAGATGCAGGTTGGCGAATCGAACCGCCAGTATCAGAACCAAGAGCAACTACACATTCTTGGGCCGCCACCGCCGCCGCCGAACCCCCCGAAGAACCACCTGGAACTCGTGACAAATCCCAAGGATTAGCCGTGACTTGATAGGCAGAGTTTTCCGTAGAACTGCCCATTGCAAACTCATCCAAGTTGGTTTTGCCTACCATTACCGCCCCAGCATCTGCCAGTTTTTGCGTCGCTGTTGATTCATAAGGCGGCACGAAATTTTCCAAAATCCGGGAGGCGCAGGTGGTAGGAACTCCCTTGGTACACATATTGTCCTTGATACCCACAGGAATGCCCGCTAGCAGCCCAATTTCTTCTCCCGCAGCAATTTTGGTATCCACAGCACCCGCCTGCTCTAATGCCCGATCTGCCGTCACACATAAAAAGCTGTGCAATTTCGGCTCTAACGCTTGAATGCGCTCTAAAGCTTCTTGGGTAATTTCAACGGCAGAACGTTCTTTTTTAACCAGCTGTTGGTGCAACTCGCGGATGGATGCCATGATTGCTCTCTTTGTGACTCAAGTCATTGATTCTAGTACATATTGGCCAAAATTGGGTATTGGTTATTGGGCTTTGAGCATGGCTTATTCTCCTCTGCTTGCCATTCCCCATTCATCTGACAAAGCGGATTAATATGTATTGAAATGTGTTTAATACGTTTTAAAAAACAGCAAACACATGGCTATCAACCGTCTATTGAATAGTTTGCCAAAGTTTTCATATATATTGGCTACTTTTGTGTAAGAGTATAGCAGTGTTTTCTAATGATATAATTTTGTATTACCACCTTATTAATACTACAAACTTCATAATTGTATCAATTCCACAAAATTTTTCGAGGTAAGGTAGGATGATAAAAATAGCCAGGCGTAAATATTTAGGCAAACAAAATGTTTATGACATTGGGGTTGAGCGTGACCATAATTTTGCAATCAAAAATGGCTTAATAGCTGCTAATTGTTTCAATAAATCCCATTCGACAGCCTATGGTTATGTAACTTATCAAACAGCATATTTAAAAGCTAATTACCCATTGGAATATATGGCGGCACTGTTAACAGCTAACAGTGGTGATACCGATAAGGTACAGAGATACATTACTAACTGTACAAATATGGGTATTTCCATAGATCCGCCAGATATTAATCGTTCTGGTGTTGATTTTACGCCAACGGCAGGCAAGATTCTGTTTGGATTTTCGGCGGTGCGTAACGTGGGACAAAATGCGATCGCTTGTATTTTGGAGGCAAGAAATGAGACAGGAGAGTTTAAATCACTCGCTGATTTTTGCGATCGCGTAGATTTACGTGCTGTTAACCGCCGAACCCTAGAGTCGCTAATTTACTGTGGAGCCTTTGACAAAATTGAATCCAATCGCCAACAGTTAATTAACGACTCAGAATTAGTGTATGATTGGGCACAATCTCGTGCGAAAGATAGAGCTAGTGGTCAAGGGAATATATTTGATTTATTGGGCGATGGATTTTCTTCAACTCAGAATAAAAGAGCAAGTAATGCCTTTGAAACTGCTCCCAAATCTAAACCTATAATAGATTTTACCCCCCAGGAAAAGTTGCAAAAGGAGAAAGAATTACTAGGCTTTTATGTATCAGATCATCCCCTGAAATCCTTACGACAAATAGCACCATTTTTGACACCAATTAACCTTTCGCAGCTGGGAGAACAAAGAGAAGAAACGAGGCTTTGTGCAGTTGTGATGTTAAATAACGTCAAAAAAGTGGTGACAAAAAAAGGCGATCAGATGGCAATCTTGCAAATAGAAGACCTAACTACACAATCAGAAGCTGTAGTTTTTCCGAAAACTTATGAACGTATTAGTTCTATACTCCAAGTTGATACAAGATTAATTATTTGGGGAAAAGTAGATCGACGTGACGAGCAAACTCAATTTATTCTTGAAGATGCAGAACCAGTGGAAACAGTACAAATGGTAATGGTGGAATTAAATCCCCAGCAAGCAGGTAATATGGAAGATTTACATCGCTTGAAAACAATTTTACAAGACCATTCAGTAGACAAAGAAAAGGCAAAAATGCCAGTGATTGGAATTATCCAAACTGAAACTTCTCGTAAGCTTGTTCGCTTAGGTTGGCAATTTTGTGTACAAGATTCTCGAATAACTGTTCAAGCTTTGCAAAACGCCAGTTTTCCTGCTCATATAAAATCTCTGACTGGTAGCTGACGCCAGCAGTGAAAAATCCACCAATACTGAAAAGCAGCTTAAGAATTAGTTTTATTGAACTGTCAACAGTAAATTGCCTTAGGTATTCAGGATTTTAATCGTTTTTTTAGTTACTTACGCGGATGAAAATTTCCTTGATGTAGTGGTATCTTTTTATGCTAATACCCTTAAGGCTGCGACCGGGGGAAGGAGTTAGAACTTGATGATCGTCAACGAGCTACATAGATTTGTTTCATACTGTAAAAAAATTCAACCCCAAACTCACGAGGACATTCAAAAATTTTTTGAAGGAGTGATATTATTTCCTTATGATAAGGAACTTCTATTGCAAGCTTATTTATTTCTGAATATTAAAGAATTGTTTCCCTCGTGTGCTGAATTGCTGTTATTTGAAAAGTCTCCAATTTCAGATTACACAGATTTAGGGAAGTGTGATTTTGTCTTCCTGACTTTTAAAGGTAGTCTGTTTTTAATTGAAACTAAGTTTATTGACACAGAAGCAACTGGAGCGACAGAACGAAAAAGAAGAAATAAGCATAGAAACAAGGTATTTGAGCAAGTTATTACTTTAAAAGGTCGATTTAGCGAATATTGGAATATGAGGCTAGATCAATTAGAGTGCGGGGTTTTCACAACAGATGCAGAAGTTGCTTGGCGAGGAAATGGTGTGAATGTCACATCTAAATCAATATCTATAGATAAGCTCGAAAAATGGCGAAGAAGTTATCACAGTAATGAAAAATTTTTATGTCATCAAGATGGGTCAAAGTTTGAGGAAAGGTTGAATTTTAAAGGTTGAACTAAGACCCAAATATAGTTATTACAGTGAATGGTGTATGGGGCATAAAAGTAATTAATAATGCCACATACACCAACCCAGAGAAATTATCTGGGTTTTCCTTGCCATCAATTTTTACTGCCAAACATAGATCAGGACAAACAAAATAATCCAGATAACATCGACGAAGTGCCAAAACAATGAGGTTGCATTTACGCCGTAGTGACCTGTATCGTAATTGCCAGGTAGGAAAGAACGGACCAAAATTATCAACTGCAACAAAATACCTGTGAAAACGTGCAAACCGTGGAAACCTGTAAGCAGATAGAATGTACTACCAAATATGCCGGAGGTGAAACCAAAGGTGAGACCGTTCCATTCAATCGCCTGTCCAACTAAAAAGTAAGTTCCCATCGCCATTGTTGCCAATAGAAACAGGCGAAATTTCACTAAGTCATGGCGTTGAAGGGCGCGTTCTGCTAAGTAAATTACAAAGCTACTAGCAACAAGAATTACTGTATTGATTGCTGGTTCTTTTACTTCTAGTCCAGAAACACCTGCTGGTAGCCAATTAGGTGTTGTTGTTTTGTAGATGGCATATCCAGCGAAAAAACTCAAGAAAATGACGCTTTCTGACAGCAGGAAGACAATGAAGCCAAACATTTTATTGCCTTCTTCGTCGTGGCTGTGTTCTGCGCTTGTCTGGTGCAATTCTTCGGAATTGATATAGCTGTCCATTTTGCTTTTTGAGGGGGAATTTTAAACGCAAAGTAACGCAAAGGGAAGCGCAGAGGTACGCGGAGGGTTTTTGCATCTTCCCGATAGTTTGCGTTTATTCTGGGAGGTTGGCTGTCAAGGGTTCTGATTTGCCGTAGCCGTAGGGTTCGGAAATGATAATGGGAATTTCTTCAAAGTTTTCTACTGGGGGTGGTGAAGAAACTAACCACTCTAGTCCAATTGCCCGCCAAGGATTAGCAGGTGCTTTCTCGCCTTGCATCCAAGAAATCACCATGTTGAAAATGAAGGGCAAGGTGGACATTCCTAATAGAAATCCGCCCAAGCTAGCGATGACATTCCAGAATTGATACTCTGGGGCATAGGAAGCAACTCGGCGTAACATTCCTTGCAATCCTAATGGGTGCATAGGCAAAAAGTTGAGGTTGGTGCCGATGAATGCTAGCCAAAAGTGGATTTTACCCCAGCTTTCCGAGTACATTCGCCCGGTCATTTTGGGGAACCAGTGATAGATGGCAGCATACAAGCCCATCGTCACAGTGCCGTAGAGAACGTAGTGGAAGTGTCCCACCACAAAGTAAGTGTTATTCACGTGGACATCCACAGGCACAGAGGAAAGCATGATGCCTGTGATACCTGCGAAGACAAACATGATCAATGCACCCAGGGCGAACAGCATCGGTGTATGTAGTCGCAGTTTACCGCCCCAAATAGTTGCCACCCAAGCGAATACTTTAATTCCTGTGGGGACAGATACACACATTGTTGTCAGCATGAAAATCAACCGCATCCAACCTGGTGTACCGCTGACGTACATGTGGTGTACCCAAACGATACCGCTGACTACGGCAATCAAGATCGATGAAACGGCAACTACTTTGTAACCAAATAGGGGTTTACGCGAATAAACTGGGAAGATTTCTGAGAAAATCGCAAAGACGGGCAAAATAATCACGTAAACGGCGGGGTGGGAGTAGAACCAGAAGTAATGTTGGAACATAACTGGATTCCCACCCTTGGCGGGGTCAAAAAAGCTCGTACCAACTGTGAGGTCGAGTAGCAGCATCACCGCGCCTGCTGTCAGTGCAGGTAGTCCGAATAGTTGGATAATCTGGGCGCTAAATACTCCCCAGACAAACAGAGGCATCCGGAAGAAGCCCATTCCTGGGGCCCGCATCTTGACGATTGTGGTGACAAAGTTCACTGCCCCCATAATTGAGGATACGCCAGATATTGCTACCGCCAAGAGCCAGATAACTTGACCATTAATTAAGTTACCTGTGGGATTCTGGAGACTGACTGGCGGGTAAGACCACCAGCCGGCTTGGGCTGGGCCACCAGGAACAAAGAAGCTACCCATCATCAAAATCCCAACTACTGGCACCATCCAAAAGGCGACGGCATTCAGGCGGGGAAATGCCATATCTCGCGCCCCAATCATCAGGGGTACTAGATAGTTGGCAAAACCAACTAGTGAGGGAAATGTCCACAAAAACAGCATCACGGTGCCGTGCATGGTGAACATACCGTTGTAGACGGTGCGATCGACTAAATCTGATTCGGGTGTCATCAGTTCTCCCCGCATCACCATCGCAAAGATACCGCCGACGAGAAAGAAGAAGAATGAGGTAACGAGATACTGGATACCAATAACTTTATGATCGGTACTAAAGCTGAAGTATTCTTTCCAGTTACTTGAAGATTCGTGCTTGGGCTTCTCATTAGGGAGAAGGATGCCTTCAATAGGAATATTAGTCATCGGTTACTTTCCTTTTAACCAGGAGAATTGACTAGAGGAGGTGCAGCAGGTGGAACTGTAACCCAACCAGTTTGGACTGATTGATTGGATGTTTGAGCATACTCAGAAGCCGCTTGATTCTTTGCTGGAGATGGCTTTTGGGTTGCAGCTTGGGCTAGCCACTGCTGATAATCTTCAGGAGATTCAACGATTACATTCGCTTGCATCGTCGCAAAGTATGTACCGCTATATTGGGAATCGGTCAATCGGTATTGTCCGGCAAGGATGGGAGTAAATTCAAAGTCGATCGCATGGTTAGGAATAATATCCTGCTTGAGGCGGAACGCAGGAATATAGAAGCCGTGGAGAACATCCTGTGATTTCAGTGCTAAACGTACCCGGCGATCGCTTGGTAAATGCAATTCGGTACTAGTAATATCTCTTTCTGGGTAGTGAAAAACCCACGCCCACTGTTTAGCTAGTACGTCAATTTTCTCAACAGGTTCTGCTAAGGCGTTAGCTGGTGCTGCATAAGCTGATTCCATCGCCAGGGGATTATGCAGATGAACTAGTTCTGATGGGCCTTGAATTCCCATTTGTTCGTAAACTTGGTAGCTGTAGCTTGCAATCCAAAATACCAAGAGAATTGGGATTGCTGTCCAGACAACTTCTAAGGTGACGTTACCTTCAATCGGGGGGCCGTCAGTAAAGTCATCTTTGACTGCCCGATGGAAGATTACAGAATAGATCAGAGTACTTGTTACTCCCAAGAAGATAAAGGCACCGAGGGTTACTAAGAAGCTAATCAAATCATCAATGAGTAGGGATTCAGCTGCTGCTTGGGGAGGAAGCCAGGAGTAAGCCTGCTTGCCGATCCAGATACTGGTAAAAGTCACTGCGATCGCGCCTGTTAGCAGCGTCAAAATATTTAAAATCTTCTGGATTTTCATGGTCATTCGTTATTGGGCATTGGGCATGGGGCATTGGGCAAATGACTTATTTAAGCGTGGTGTTGAGGTCTTGACCTAATCGCAGCAAACTATCTGCTGTATTGTGTACGCCAAATTCGGTGGCTAGTTGCGCTCCTAGTGTGCCGTGAATGTACATAATGAACATGATTGCTATGCCTGCAAACAGGTAGATCCATTGCACTTCTCTATCTGTCTGTTTATATGGTTGTTTGTCCCAAACGAAGCGCTGCCATCCTCTCCAGATGGTCATGCCAACAATCAACGTTAATAAGAACACACCACCCATACCATGCCAGAGCATAGTTTCCATTGCCTGCAATCCCCAGGCACTCTTCATATCAGCTGGTGGTGTTGCCAATAGCATTTCGTAAAATCCTGCTCCTACAGTGAAAAATGTAATAATGCTGCAAGCTAAAATGTTGTACCAGCCAACATCAAATAAGTTGTTACGTTCCACAGTAATTGCCAAAAATTTGAAAACCCATTTTTCAAACGGGAACAGAACACCAACGATATCAAAGGTCATGCCAATGATGAACAAAGCTATTGTCAGATGGACTAAGTTGGGATGAATGGGAATTGTGTAAGGTAATCCGTTTGCGCCTAGAGAGCCGCTCAATTGGTCAATCAATTCTGAGTTCATCGCAACAAACCATCCTTTACTGCTTCCACAACTGGCACGGTATGCAATCCATATACCCAAACAAGCTCATCTCCGAGATATACCTGCAAGCCAACTATCAGGGTTAAAACTAGTCCGGCTCCCAAATAATAAATCGGTACTTTTTGCGGATTACGGGCACGAATTACATAGCGCCAAGCTGTAATCGCTGTGATAATTCCTGAAAGCGACCAACCAATTAGCGTATGCAAATTCAGCACCGATTTAGCTAGGCTGTAAGGCTGTGCTAATCCTGCTTCAAACTGACCAAAAATAATTGCGACGAAGATGGCGATCGTGGCAACTAACATATTCCACCAACTCACCTCAAAAAGACCGGATTTCCCAGTAAAATAGCCAATTACATCGCAGAAGAAAGAAAACAACACCATCGCAATTACGAAGTGGACAACGATGGGATGAACCGTATCTGGATAGGGCAAATTGTGGTCGTTCAAGGATGTAAAATACTCAATCATCGTCTTCTCCTGGACATATCTACCGCACTTTTGTCAATAAATTTTGGATTTTGGATTGGCGATCGCGCAGTCTTAGCGAGCATCTTTTAGATTTATTCCGTCCCAAACGAGATATAAACTAGAAGACCTAATCAAAAATCTAAAATCGCTAGTCAAGCTTTAATAATTGATGGACACTCACTAACATCACCACAAGTATCCATCCATAATTGACCGAAATCTGTTCAATATCTGCGCGGTGCAATACGCTTAATCATGTCTTAGCTTTTTGGAGCAAAATCTGGTTAAATTGCCTACATGGAATAATTTTGGTTTTGATTCATTTCCTTATACCCATAATCTGCAACAGCAATTCTTGATGTAGCTAAATCAAATCGCTGTCGTTTGTTGATTTGCTTAACCTATCTTTAGCTTAAGTAAATTTTTATGAATTGTCAAAACAATAAATATTAAACTTTTAAAAGTTCGTTATCTAACAAAAAAATATTTTCATAATGTATTCAAATCTGCATTATTTCAAATACAAAAAACTCCAAATATAAGATTTGTCTGTCAGGAATTTCACAATAGTAAAATATTTGTTTGTAATGTAGATAACAAAAATGTTTGAACTACTCAAAAAGCCCCTGAAAATAAGAAAAGGAAGTAATCAAAGTACAAAAGTGTCGAATTCAGTTAAGTCAGAACCCAGAAATACAGTTTATTGCAACAGTTCGCTTTTTTCCTTTGATATTATTTTCAGAATTCTTTCATTTTTCTCTTATTTCTGCTAAAGTGAGAAGATTATGAAATTGCTATAATCAGATTTAATATCAATAACTTTCAGATGCAATTACCGCAGTACGGACAAAAATTGGCTGTAGCGTCTGGGCTGCTATTGGGGCTATGTTTGGCTGGGTGTAGCCCGTCAGGCTCTAATTCTCAACCACAGTTAAGTCCAAACTCAGCCACAACTACCACCACCAATCTAGATAAAAAAGGTAAAAAAGTAGTTCTTACCACCTTTACAGTCATTGCAGATATGGCGCAAAACGTGGCGGGAGACAAGGCTATTGTTGAATCCCTCACCAAACCAGGGGCGGAAATTCATGGTTACGAACCAACTCCTAGCGATTTGGTGAGGGCGCAAAAAGCAGACCTAATTTTGAATAATGGTCTGAATTTAGAGCGTTGGGCACAGAAATTGTATAATAGCGTCCCTAATGTACCTCACGTTACTCTAAGTGAGGGAATTAAACCTGTAGAAATTACGGAGGATGCCTATAAGGGGAAACCTAATCCTCATGCTTGGATGTCACCACAAAATGCCTTGATTTACGTAGAGAATATTCGCAAGGCATTAGTTAATTTAGACTCAGCGAATGCAGAGACTTATAATACCAATGCCAAAGCATACAGCCAAAAGATTAAAGAAGTTGATGAGAAACTGCGAAAAAGCGTGTCGGTAGTTCCAGCAGACAAGCGCTACATGGTAAGCTGTGAAGGCGCTTTCTCATACGTCACCCGCGATTATGGCTTGAAAGAAGCTTATCTCTGGGCAGTCAACTCTGAACAGCAAGCTACTCCCAAACAGCTAGAAAAAGTCATTGATATAGTTAAAAAAAATAAAATACCTGTAGTTTTCTGTGAAAGTACAGTAAACGATGGAGCGCAACGTCAGGTAGCTAGAGAATCAGGAGCAAGGTTTGGTGGAGTGTTTTACGTTGATTCCCTATCTCCAGCAAACGGCCCAGCACCAACTTATCTCAAGTTGCTAGAACTTAATATTACTACTCTAACTCAGGGATTAGAGGAAAAGTGAGCAAGTATGTAAGAATAAATTTAATTATTTAAAATTAGTTTGTAGTAAGGACTTTAGTCCTATTTTGTTCTCTGGAAAACATTACGTGTTCGCAAAAATGCTGGAGTCACTCACTACAAACTAATGATTAATCTTAGAGGTGATTTTTAGTGAAATCTATTAGTATTGATGTCGAAAATCTGACAGTTGCTTACCACGGCAAAGTTGCTTTACATGGTGCTTCTTTGCAAATTAAAGCAGGTTCAATTAGTGGTTTAGTGGGGATGAATGGTAGTGGTAAATCAACCCTATTTAAGGCGATTATGGGTTTTTTAAAGCCAGTTACAGGACAGGTTTTGATTAATGGCTTACCGATAAAAACTGTACAGAAAAAAAGCTTGGTCGCTTATGTACCACAGTCAGAAGAAGTGGACTGGAATTTTCCAGTAAGTGTCGAGGATGTGGTGATGATGGGACGCTATGGTTACATGAATATACTGCGAATTCCGGCGGCGAAAGATCACAGAGTGGTGAGAGAAAGTTTGGAAAGAGTGCAAATGTGGTCAATGCGCGATCGCCAAATAGGAGAACTCTCTGGTGGACAGAAAAAACGTGCCTTTCTCGCCCGTGCTTTAGCACAACAGGGAACAGTTTTGCTATTAGATGAACCTTTCACTGGGGTAGATATCAAAACAGAAAAAGCAATGATTGACTTATTGTTGGAATTGCGAGAAGAAGGTCATACAATTTTGATTTCTACCCATGATTTAGCTTCTATCACTACTTTCTGCGACCAAGTAGTACTCATTAACCGTACTATTTTAGCTTATGGAAATACATCTGAAGTCTTCACAGAAGAGAATCTCTCTCGGACTTTTGGTGGTTCTCTTGGAGATTTATCTTTCAGCAAAAGTCAGATTATCCGTGGAAAGAAAAGTGAATCTGATTAATTACTAATTAATATTATTAAAAGTATGAATACTCTCGCATTCCTAGATTGGTTAACCACGCCCCTACAGCATGAATTTATGGTGAAGGCAATTTGTGTCAGTGCCTTAGTTGGGGTAGTCTGTTCTGTTTTATCTTGTTTTATGACCCTAAAAGGTTGGGCATTGATGGGAGATGCTGTTTCCCATGCGGTAATGCCTGGGGTAGTAATTGCTTATGTTTTAAATATCCCTTTTGCTGTGGGCGCTTTTGTTTTTGGAGTGGGTTCAGTTATTGCGATCGGTTATATCAAAGCGAAGACGAGAATTAAAGAAGATACTGTCATCGGACTTGTATTTACAGGATTTTTCGCTCTTGGTTTGGTACTAGTTTCCAAAACTCCAAGCAGCGTAGACTTGACGCATATTTTGTTTGGAAATGTCTTGGGCATTTCTAATGAAGACATTATCCAAACGGTGATTATTAGCGTAATTACTTTAGTAACAATAGCTATTTTACGCAAAGACCTCCTATTATTTTGTTTTGACCCCACTCATGCACGTTCCATTGGCTTGAACACAGGAGCGCTGCATTATATTTTACTATCATTACTCTCGTTAACTGCTGTCGCCGGACTCCAGACAGTGGGAATTATTCTGGTTGTAGCGATGTTAGTTACTCCGGGAGCAACGGCTTATTTGTTAACAGACCGTTTCGACCACATGATACTAATTGCGATGGCATCAGGAGTATTTTCTAGTGTTATGGGGACTTACATCAGCTATCATATCGATGGTGCAACAGGGGGTTGCATAGTTGTGTTGCAAACCTTGTTGTTTGTCATAGCAATGATTTTTGCACCTAAACATGGGTTACTGGTAAGAGCAAAGAAGCAAGAAAACACTGACTAATTCAGGATGAAATAGCCTTTGCTATTTACGTAACCCCCATTTTGCAGGTGTGAGGGCGAAACAAGTGTCGTTTAAAATTGTGGTAATTGGTACTTCTTTAGGCGGATTATCAGCATTGAAAATCGTCCTGGGAAATTTACCAGCAGACTTCCCTGTGCCGATCGCGATCGTGCAACACCGTCACAAAGAGTCTAGCAACACACTCCAGGATTTATTGCAAGAATCCAGTTTGTTGAAAATTCGCGAAGTGGAAGATAAGGAGGAAATACTACCGGGACATATCTACATAGCCCCAGCAGATTATCATTTACTGGTTGAACCAGGTCACTTTGCTCTTTCGACTGATGAACCTGTTTCTTATGCCCGACCGTCTATCGATGTGCTGTTTGAGTCGGCAGCCGATGTTTATACAGAGGAAGTTATTGGTGTAATATTGACAGGAGCAAACCAAGATGGTGTGCAAGGTCTTAAAAAAATAAAAGCGCGGGGAGGAATTACCATTGTACAGGAACCTGCCACAGCTGAAAGCGACGTTATGCCAGAGGCAGCAATTTCTGCTGTTGAAGTAGACTGGATTTTGACACTCTCAAACATTGCTTCCCAAATGGTCAAGCTTTGTCAATTATCACAGAAATAAACCGATGCAGATGGAACCCAAAGTCAACATCCTCCTAGTAGATGATAAACTAGAAAATTTGCTGGCACTAGAGGCAATCCTAGAAAAACTAGGGGAAAATCTTGTGAGAGCTACTTCTGGGGAAGAAGCTTTGAGGTGTCTGCTGCATCAAGATTTTGCGGTGATTTTGCTGGATGTGCAAATGCCAGGGATGGACGGTTTTGAAACTGCTACCTTAATTCGCAATCGGGGGCGATCGCGTCACACTCCGATTATCTTTCTGACTGCTTTTAGCACCAGCGACCAAATGCTGTTTAAAGGTTATGCCTTGGGTGCTGTTGATTATTTGCTCAAACCACTAGACCCCAATATCTTGACTTCTAAAGTCACAGTATTTGTAGAACTATTTAAGAAAACAGAAGCCGTCAAGCAACAAACAGCGCAACTGGTAGCTGTGAATACCGAACTCAGGCAAAGTGAAGAAAGATTCCGATCGCTAAGTACCTGCTCACCCGTTGGCATTTTTGAAACTGATACCGAAGGCGACTGTAAATATACTAATCCCCGCTATCAGGCAATTTGTGGCTTGAAAGCGGCAGAGAGTTTAGAAAAGAGATGGCTGGAATCTGTTCATCCAGAAGACAAAGAACGAGCGATCGCTAGTTGGTCTGCTTACATTTGTGAAGGTCGGGAATACTCAGAAGAATTTCGCTTTCAAGCTGCTCACGGTAACATTCGTTGGGTTCAAGTTCGTTCATCACCGATGCTTTCCAGTCAAGGAGAATTGCTGGGTTATGTAGGCACTCTTGAAGATATTACCGAACGCAAGCAAGCCGAAGAAGTCCGTGCTCAAGTGATTCGCGAACAAACGGCAAGACAGGAAGCAGAAGCCGCGAATCGAATGAAAGATGAGTTTCTAGCTGTTCTCTCCCACGAACTCCGCACACCTCTAACCTCGATGCTCGGCTGGTCAAAAATCCTCCGCACCAAAAAACTTGACGAAAAAGCCACCTCCCGCGCCTTGGAGGCGATCGAACGCAACGCTATATCTCAGATGCAACTAATTGAGGATATCTTAGACGTATCCCGGATTATCCGTGGTCAGTTGCGGTTAAACGTATCGGCAGTGAATCTAATCTCGGTGATGGAGGCAGCTTTAGAAGCAGTGCGTCCCCTAGCAGAGCCAAAAGATATTCAATTAAATACTGTACTGGATACTTCCATAGGGTCAGTCTATGGCGATCTGGCCCGTTTACAGCAAATTGTCTGGAACCTACTAACTAATGCAATAAAATTTACCCCTAAAGGTGGTAGGGTAGAAGTCAGACTGTCAAAGCATTTTGGATTTTCGATTTCAGACTTTGGTGTGGGCGCTACTTCCACAACCATCAGTACAAGCCAGTCGAACGATTTGAGATTTGAATCTGATAGTGAAAATTTAGACTCTGCAAATACTGATGAAAGCAATAATCTAAAATCCAAAATCCAAAATTCAAAATCCCAGTACGCCCAAATTCAAGTTATTGATACAGGTATTGGTATCAGTTCCGAGTTTTTACCCAAAGTATTTGAGCGGTTCCGGCAAGCAGACAGTACCACAACGCGATCGCACAATGGATTAGGACTAGGTTTAGCGATCGTCCGTCATCTAGTGGAACTGCACAAAGGTGCAATCTTTGCCGAAAGTTTAGGTACTGGACAAGGAGCAACCTTTACTGTACGATTACCACTTCTACAAGACAATAAGGGTAGTAGGGTGAGTAGAGAAGCTACAGGAGAAATTTCTTCTCCTGTGGCAGCGACGCCCCTTGCTGGATTAAGAGTTTTAGTTGTAGATGATGAAGCAGATACCCGTAACTTTCTCAGTTTTATGTTTGAGGAGTATGGGGCTTTTGCCAGTGCGGTAGCATCAGTTGATGAAGCGCTAGTAGTACTTGAACAAGCAAAACCAGATATCCTGATTAGCGACATCGGTATGTCAGAGCAAGATGGTTATACACTGATTAGGAAACTGCGCTCTTTAGAACCAGAAAAAGGCGGACGCATCCCCGCGATCGCTTTAACAGCATACACGCGAGAGGAAGACCGCTTGAAAGCGCTTTCAGAAGGGTTTCAGCAGCATTTATCTAAGCCAATTGACCCGAATAAATTGATTGCTGCGGTTGCCAATGTATTAGAACTGCCTCTGCAAGTTCCAGTGAGTTGATTTGGAATGGAGAGTGGGTAGTGGGGAAAGCAGGGGAAGAAGAAATATTAATTCTTGCAATGCCCAATCCCTAATCCCCAATCCCCAATTTTCAATCAAGAGGAAGTTAGAGCATGTTTTTTGAGTTCGTCTAGAGAAACCACTTCCAAAGCTCTAGCATGAGTTGCTGAAAGTATTACGGGTGGAGCAACGCCAGCTTCTAGAGCTTCTTGCCAACGAGAAGCACACAAACACCAGCGATCGCCAGGCTTCAGTCCAGGAAAATTAGAATCAGGAACAGGTGTGCTCAGGTCGTTCCCCCGCGATTTAGTGAACTCCAGGAATTCTGATGTCAGTTCGGCACATACGACATGCGCCCCAAAATCCTGACCACCTGTGCGACAAAAACCGTCGCGGTAAAACCCAGTCATGGGAGAAGTGCAGCAGGCCTCTAGGTTTGCACCGATTACGTTTTTAGCTTCTGTCATCGTTAATTCGTTGCACTTGATTTTTTTACTTCGATATAAGCCTATATTGACACTTCCTTAGTTGAATTAAAATCGCTATCCCTTATTAATTCGGAAAAGCAGGGAATTCTAGAATCACTACTCATCCCAAGTTGTCAACCTTACAGTTATTAAGAATGGTGCAATATCTCAGTAGAATCCCCAGGCGCAGACAAAATTGCCACTGTGGCAATTAAAGTTTTAAGAAGTTATAAGGGTTTGATGTGCTACTCAAAAGCGCTATCTTTAATCAGATTTTTGGCGATCACCCTTTGCGATCGCTACTATAAAGCGGGCGAGTACGCCATCGCACTTCATAAACTTGGTAACAGGTTATTCTACCCAGAATTTAATATAGGGCACTGCTGAGGAGACAATTCACCAGCAGTAATCAAACTCATCAATAAAATTGTGTATCGTACCAAAATACTTATTTTGAGCGATACCAGCAAAACGGCATACTCTACCCTCAACTAAATAGAACTTGCCAGCAATCAATTTAATTATCACTCTAATTGCGATCGCACTCTTGAAAGTTGGTAACAGGTTTATACCAAGGTAGATACTCATCTGGGGTAAGCTTGCCAAGAAAAATACAAGCGTTTGCTCTATAAAGGGTTACTTCTGAGTGTACTTATGAAAATTCAAGTTGAATTGCTACATATGCGTTCGCAAAGCGTTTGTATAGGAGAATTGCTCCTAAATTTGCTCCTAGACAGATGCTTCCTAGTCCCAATAAAATGTATGTGGGAGCCATGACAACTCCAATCATGAACCAAGCAAATACGTGCAGTATGATTAATAAAGCAAAGGTACTGGCAATTGCAGCACTTCGCCAAATCTCAATAGCTGGACGACACAATAATGTCAAACCTATTGTTAACGAGGTAGCAATTAGGTTGACTGGGATTAGAAAGGCACAAATACCAATGCAGTAAGTGCTTGAGAATACCGTCAAGGTGTTGAAGTCTAACATTAATTCTCCTAGATGAAATTGCCAAATTTTAGATGAATATTTGTCCTGATATCCTCAAGGCTAGTCAGACTTTAAAAGATTTGTAGGTTAGCCGAAACTATGGCGTTACTCAGATATTAGTGAAGACACACTAAAAACTTGAACCACCAAGAAGTTGGTGGTTCAGGGTTATACTTCGTATTAGCTATTAGTCAGGCACTTAAGTAGGAAATATTCTCCGGGTAATCAGTGCGCTGGCGAACCCAGAAACACTAAGACCTAGCAAAATACTAGTAAACAAAAGACCTATTCGAGGGTTAAAATCTAGTTTTTTGTCTTCTCTACCACCTGTAAAGAATAAAGACCAAGCTTGGGAAGCATTGATAGTCTTAAAGCTATTAAAATCAGGTCTGAAAACAACAGAACCAAATAGCTCAGGAGACTTGAAGTCTAAATTATTGTTCATGTAAATAAGTATAACAAATATCTTGTCAAATAGGTAGTTTTATGATATAAACCTAGAGATAAAGGCAAGGTAGATATGTTGAGGGCAGCGATCGCCGACGTTGACTGGTAATTTTTCAGAGGGAGATGAGGAACGGATATCACTCAAAATGTATCAAGTGGTGATACCGTGACCACCACCAGTAATATAGATACATTTACAAAAGCTAACCAGCACTAGAGCAACTGCTGACCTACAGAAGGCCCCAAAAGTGAAGGAAGCCTTGACCAGAAAATAGTTCAATTAGGGCGGCGCACAAAAAGCCAATCATCGCCAAACGACCGTTCCAAAGTTCAGCCTGGGGTGTAAATCCCCAACGCCAGGCATTGCGATTATCGAGCATCGGGGGGTTAATGTTTGTGTTAGCTGACATAGTTAATAATCCAAGTTTTGTGACTGTAACAACTTACTGGTGTTGTGCAAAGTAAGGATTGCTTCCCGGTTTTACAATCAGGCAAAATCCATATCTAGTTTCCACTTGTGTTTGAGGAGTTCTTGAAACATCGTTTCCCGAATCATCATCTGCTTATAGTGCAAGATCAAGAACTCTTGAGCTTGTTCACGGGACATCTGCTGCACTTGATCGCTAAAGGAACGAATGCTAAATTCTTGTTCTAAAGATAATTTGATTGGCTGATTCATTACTGCCTCTTTTAATCCACTTAGGGTATAAAACTGTCAAATTAATCTTGCAGGGCACTATCTTAAAATCTGGGTCTGAAGCTGAACGCCTCGCTATATTTAACACCTAGCTAACGGTAAAGGCAGTTAACGAAGTCAGTATCATCAGCGGCATAGCAACGCTTCTTGGAAAGAATAACAACGGCGCTCTTTCTTCAGACCTAGAACAATCAGATAGGTGAGTCGGTTTTTCTAGTTGCGTAGGCATTGAGCGCACCTCTGTCATCAGTGGTGTACAGGGCTATATCGCCTACTTGTTAGTTTATGTAAATTAATATAACACATTATTCCCATAATTCGACATTTTTGACTGAGTATGATATATCAGCCTTTAGGCTAATCAAGCAATTAGCACCGTTCAAATTACATTTATTGCCTCTGTGCCATTTTTTGCTGAGGCTACTCGATACCCTGACTGCTCTAGTCCAAGTCGCAGTTCTTTTTGGATAAAATGCTTCATCGTCCAATAACTGCAAAATCCCGCACTGGTCTTGAATTTTGTCGAAGCGTTGCGATTGATTGCACTTGTTGCACTAATCTATCAATATCCATGACAGAAAGCTGGGTAAATTCTTCTCGGTCAAGAAATTTTGCCTGGGGATTAGTAGTAATCTCCCGCCAGCTTGTAGTTTCCTGCCATCTGACTGATTTTAGTTGATTGGCTCTAGTTTTATAAGCTCAGTTTATCATTCACCTTTAGCAACCAGCTTTTATACGTTTCCTGACAAAGGGTATCATAAACTACTATTTTTTGGCAGTCACAGAACTTTTCGGTCTACTCAATGTTGATAGCAGTAGTTACTGATCATCGTAATAATTTAAATGTTTTTGTCTCCTAAAATTTATTCCTAGAACTTATACATTTTAGAGTTCTTATTTCCTAAAATATCTTCCTATAAATTATACATTTTATACAGATTATACGTTCACATGAAAATATTTAATCAAACATACTTTTTAACAATAGATGTTAGAGTAAAGATTGTTAAAAAAAAAGTTTATGTTTAGCAGTTAAAATAACTTGTTGATATTGGCACTGCTGCCATGAAAGCTAGTTACTTTAGTATATTAATTGCTGCAATAAAAGCTGCTAAGGGAGTAGATACTTTCAAAGGTAATAGCCCATTCACTGTTTTTGTATCTACTGATGAGACGTTTGCTGAACTTCAAGCAAGCACAATAGATGCAGTGCTTAAGAACATTCTAAAGCTCAATAAAATCTCAAATTTGGAAATGTGATGTATCTAAATAATAGATTTCCTACTAATCCTTCATTTCTTAAAGGGCTACGAATACTCCTTGTAGATAATGATGTCAATTTCTGCAATTCGTTCATACTGATGTTGCAATCCTATGGTGTGAAGGTGCAAGCGGCATTTTTAGTCCAGCAAGCTCTGGAAATATTTGTGCAATGGCAACCTGATGTCCTGTTGAGTGATATTTCCTCGCCAAAGGAGGATGGCTATGCTCTGATTCACCAAGTGAGAACACTTACGGGAGAGCAAGGGAAAGTAGTACCAGCCATTGCTCTAACAACAGCTGTCACTGAAGATGTGTATCAACATGCTCTCTTAGCTGGATTTAACCTATGCTTCCTTAAACCCCTACTTCTTGATGATTTTGTTGCTGTGCTTGGCATTTTAGCAATTACTAATAGTCCTCATTCAGCCTCATGCTAACTAGCTCTAATTAATATCTTAGATATAGTAGTCTAAGTTTTGGGAAGTAATGATATGGGTCATTTATTGGTGAGAACCATTATTTTGAAAATGCTACTAATGAACTTGATAAACGATAGGATTAATCTTAGGAGTTATCAAATGTATATTTCGACTCAATTAGTTTTACTCTTGAGTAGCGGAATTATTGGGATTGGATTTATTTTAGCTTCATACTTATTGGCAGTAATTTGGATTTAGTAAAATTAAATTGTTTATAGTTTATATTTTTGGAATAGTTTTACCGCTAATGCCTTCCTCACCTCGCGGGTATATGGAGGAAGAGCTATAAATCTTGTATTTCTGCGTTAGCGTTCGCGGAGCGTCTCGTAAAGAAGCTTACCGTACCCCTACGGGGAAGCAAGCTACGTGTAGGGTCTCGCAGATTTTGACCAATGGAGGATCAAAGCAATACAAACGCACAAGACACAAGTTTTGCTGCGTTTGTGGAAGATATTGCGAGGAAGATGAGTTGTACTTTCTTAAAACCGTACAGTGTGGCTTATCTACACCTTGCAAGATTTCAGGAAGCGAAAAATTTTTTTAGAGTTCCACAATTACTAAAGTGAAGTTCTAATAAAAACCCCTGGTAGTTAGCCAGGGGTAATGCAAGTCAGTACTTTTCGCATGGAATGTATCCTACTCAAATACCATAGCAACCGTCTAATTTAGAGATATGCCATTTTGCCAAACTAAAAAAGCCCCCAGTGGTAAGCCGAGGGTTAATTTTTTTTTGAATAGCGGTAATCTACAAAGCTATTATTCCCAGGTCAGTAGGCAATAAAACCAAAATATAAGAATTTCTACAACTATCTATTAGACTTCTTGCATGAATCAAAAGCCCTCTCCCAGACTAGGGAGAGGGACTTTGAAATTGGCTCCCCTTCTCCCAACTTTGGGAGAAGGGATTGGGGGATGTAGCAAGATCCCGCAGGGTGGGCAAGTTTTACATTCGTGCAAGAGGTCTATTATGTTGTGATGTCATACAAAAAAGAGCTTCGGCGTATCCTGACCTCGTTGCTTGCCTTTAAATAAGTAAAACTAATAACTTATATCAGCTTTACTGAAGTAATAAAACTTGATTAAAAAATGTAAAGCATTGTAGAGTACATTTACAGGCAAAAACAAAACCGCCTGATTCATAAACAACCAAACGCACTTATAAAACAATGACAACAACCTTACAACAGCGCGAAAGCGCCAACGTATGGGATAGATTCTGCGAATGGATCACCAGCACCAACAACCGGATTTACATCGGTTGGTTCGGTGTAGTCATGATCCCCACCTTGCTAGCGGCCACCGCTTGCTTCGTAATCGCTTTCATCGCTGCTCCTCCAGTAGATATCGATGGTATCCGCGAACCTGTTGCAGGTTCCTTGATTTACGGAAACAACATCATCTCTGGTGCAGTAGTACCTTCCTCAAACGCCATCGGTTTGCACTTCTACCCAATTTGGGAAGCAGCTTCTCTTGATGAGTGGTTGTATAACGGCGGTCCTTACCAACTGGTAATCTTCCACTTCCTGATTGGCATATTCTGCTACATGGGTCGTGAATGGGAACTATCCTACCGCTTAGGTATGCGTCCTTGGATTGCTATAGCCTACTCAGCACCAGTAGCAGCAGCAAGTGCAGTATTCTTGGTATACCCCATCGGACAAGGTTCATTCTCTGATGGTATGCCTTTGGGTATAAGCGGAACATTCAACTTCATGATCGTGTTCCAAGCAGAACACAACATCTTGATGCACCCCTTCCACCAATTAGGTGTAGCTGGTGTATTCGGCGGAAGCTTGTTCAGTGCAATGCACGGTTCTCTTGTAACTTCTTCTTTGGTTCGTGAAACCACCGAAACTGAATCCCTTAACTACGGTTACAAATTCGGTCAAGAAGAAGAAACCTACAACATCGTTGCAGCCCACGGCTACTTCGGTCGTCTAATCTTCCAATACGCTTCTTTCAACAACAGCCGTTCACTGCACTTCTTCCTCGCAGCATGGCCTGTAATCGGCATCTGGTTTACCGCCTTGGGTGTCAGCACAATGGCGTTCAACTTGAACGGTTTCAACTTCAACCAATCAATCATTGATTCTGAAGGTCGTGTGATTGCGACTTGGGCAGATGTAATCAACCGCGCTAACCTGGGTATGGAAGTAATGCACGAGCGTAACGCTCACAACTTCCCTCTAGATTTGGCGGCTGGTGATTTTGCTCCTGTAGCTCTTAGTGCTCCTGCTATCAACGGTTAATTCGGAAGTTTAGCTAAATCAAAAAACGCTCTCCTTTTACGGAGAGCGTTTTTTGTTTAAATGTGTAGAATTTGCTATCCTTTTGTTAAAAAGCATACTTTCACTTCACATAAATCAGCGCAGAAATCTGCTTGATTTCTCATCTTTTACATTTTTTGCATTGGTTCTTCTCAACTTAGCTTCCCTAAGTCATTTTGTGCTTCTTAGTCTAAAGTACAGATATAAAAATGTGAGGAGCAATCATGGGGCAGACACAGGAGCTAGGACAGATTATCATCCTGAATGGTGTTCCGCGATCGGGGAAATCGAGCATTGTCGCAGTGATTCAGGAGACATTTGATGGTCTATGGATGAATTTGGGTGTTGATAGATTTATCCAAATGACTCCCGCACGATACCTGCCTGGGATCGGTCTGCGGCCAGGGGGAGAACGCCAGGACATCGAACCCCTTGTTCCCATTCTTTACAGCGCCATGTATGAGTCTATCGCTGCCCACAGCCGCTTGGGTGTAAATGTAGTGGTTGATGTCGGACACCATGATGCCTACGCAATAAAGCGGGGCATTGTGGCTGATAGTGCCCGACGTTTGAAAGGATTACCAGTCTTGTTTGTAGGCGTTCACTGCCCCATTGAGATTGTTATGGAACGACGACAAAACACGGGGTGGAACGTGGGAAGTACAGGCGACTCCCCGATGCCACATCCGGTTCAGTTCTGGCAACGTGAAGTTCATATCCCTGGCATCTATGACCTTGAAGTTGATACCTCTTTGTTAAGCCCAGGTGCGTGTGCCGAGATGATACGCCAGCACCTCGCAGATAGTCCAACACCGTCGGCATTCCAACGACTCGCTGCACACTATACTTAAGCTGTAGTTATGAATGTGTTCACTATATTTGGTATGAATTTGTAAAGTGGGTGATTCTATAAGTTGAAAGTTGAAAGGGAAATTCAAGCCCTTTTCATTAATTCTCCAAAAAGTTTACTTAACTCGACAGAATTTGCGATCGCTATCACTCTGAGGATATTGCCAAGAATAGGCAAAGTGGCTAACTCCCTTAAGTTGGGGCGCAAATTGTCGAAGTGCCTGCATTTGCACTTCTAAGGATGGACGATTACTGACAGATTTTCCCCACTGACCAGCTAAAGCCGGGATTATCTGCGTACCCGGTTTTGCCATACTCAAAACCCGTTGCACTTGCGACACGATACAACTAACATTACCGCAATTTCCATAAGCCATAGGATGCCACTCTAATGTACTGGGGAACCGATCCCAAGGTTGCAAACGGGAATCATACCCTTGTCCGACAGTTTGGTTGCCATTAGGAAAAAACACCACTCCCGTAGAAATACCTTGCTGCTTTGCTGGGTAACTAGCGATGGTAACAAAATCTAGAATTCCTTGCATGGCGTGGGCAACTGCTAGCTGCCACAACTCCCATTGTAAAACTGGTTGTCTATCGGTTGCAGACAGGATTGACTTTTGTGCTAGTGGGATGCGTCCTTGCCAAAGGGGTTCCCCTTCCTGGGGATAAAGTTTATCAACTTCCGCTACATCTCCGACGCTGACGAATCCCCTACTCAAAAAGCGGCGAATCAAGTCCAGCCCTTTGTAATTCTGTGCGCGTTTAAATAAAGCTTCTTGGGTTGCGGGACTAAATAGCCATAAATCTGAAACTTTGGTGGCGATAGAATCACTTCCTGCTTGTCGCGGATAACGCACGTAATCCAATAACAAGCCATCTGGGCGACGGCGCAAAACTTGTTGTACTAATTGGTAGTAGTCGCGTTTTGCTTGCAGGTTGTAGGGGTCGATAAATAGTTGAGAGCCATTATCTACCACATATAAACTTGTTTGACCTTTGCCATTACGAGCGATCGCACTTTCTCTATCTGGGCGCTGGGCGTAAGTATAGCCGAAATTTGTGGTAAACATCCAGGCATAGACCTTCAAACCACGTTGCCGACCTTTTTTAATTGCTGTAGCGAGTATATCGGTATTTTCTGCCCCTGGAGTGCGAATCACAGCAGGCCAAACCGTCGGGTTAGCTCTTGCTGGTAAAAGTACCTGCCCATCGTAAAATACTTCTATATAAACTTGGTTATAGCCACGATTAACAATCCGATCCATAATCTGATCGATTATTCCTGGCTGAATGTCGCAGGGATATAAGCGTAACCAAATGGCTTGGGTTTGCGGCCAAGTCCGAGAGCGACATTCCTTTAATTTCTGTGCTTGTTCTTGTATTATGCTTTGGTAGCGCGTTTGAGCATCTTGTTTGCCTTTGAGGGCTGACAAACGTAAGTTTTCTTTTTGTTGCGCCGTAGCTGATGATAACTGACAATACTCAGTTACTTGCGCCCTTGCTGGTTTGCTTCCCAAGTTTGGGAGCAACAAACTACTAGTAAAAACAACAGCGCATAAGCGCCGCCAAAATAATGTTGATCTTGCAACGTTCAAGGAACAGTTAGACATACCTACCAGTAGATGAACAAATTCAAAATTCAAAAAAGTTTCAGACAGGGATTTAAACTCCGACTGTAACTTGCTTACCACAGGGTAACTGAGCAAAGGCGAAGTGGCTCTAACTCTGAGCTACGTGTTGACGTTCGATCTTAAAGCCTTTAATCTGCGATAATAATCGATCCCAACTCAAATAATTGTGGGCAACGTGTATCGAATTATATAGTTAAATACTAAGGGTTTTAAAACCTATTTTTTCAAGACTCCCAAAGGTCTATTTCTGTTGCCGTATTCTTTTATAGCGGTTCCCAGTGCATGAAGTAGATAGCAAAACTTCACCCGCAATGCGAATGCATCGGCTTGCATTCTTAATGCAGCGGCTCACATTGTTAATGCATCGGCTCGCATTGTTAATGCATCGGCTCGCATTGTTAATGCATCGGCTTGCATTCTTAATGCATCGGCTTGCATTCTTAATGCATCGGCTTGCATTCTTAATGCATCGGCTTGCATTGTTAATGCATCGGCTTGCATTCTTAATGCATTGGTCGCATTGTTACAGCAGTTTTCAAGTAGATGAGCTACAAAATGCAGAACTTAGGCATTAGACATAAAAAGTTTCTACTTCCTGCCTCCTGTCTCACTTCTCTTCTTAGGCTGCGCCAACGACTACGCTCAGTGACCACCTGCCTGGTTGTTGAGCGTAGTCCAAACACTGCCTTCTGCCTTGACAAACAAAATAGTCAGGAGTCAAAACTTGTGACACCTGACTATTGATGATGGAGTAAGCAATAGTTAATAGCTAACCGCCACGTTTCAACGCCGTCTCTACCTGCTGCAACTCTTTCTCTAGACGATTTTTGAGTTTTTCAGGTACGGGACGATTTGGATAAGAGCTGTAGTGTCCAGCAAGGGAATTGAGGGCTGTTCGTATAGTTGTAAACGAGCCAAGACCAGAAACAGAGTTAACTCGCTGGTAGCGAGCTGAAAAGTCATTAATTTTTTGACGCGCTTGTGCTTGAATTGCTGCTTTGTCTGGTGAATCTTGTGAAAGATCCAAAGCTTGTCTCATAATATTGACCACAGCTAAGGTGTCTTGACGATAATCCCCAGTCAAACTATCTGGACTGCCAGAACAACCCATTAAGCCGATAGCTACAACCAAAACCAGCGCAAGCAAACGCGACCAATAGCCCTTCATATGCATTAAGTAAAACAATACTAAATCAACGTCCATCCTATCTTGAATTGGTAACTTGGGGATCAATTGAATGGGGAGTGGGGAGTGGGGAGTAAGGAGAGACGTGATTAATCGCGTCTGTACTAGGGAATTAGCAGTGCTGCTTCACTTCCTCAAAAGCACTCATCTACAAGCATCTTGGGCAAAAATCAGGTGATTAAAAAATCTGATTGGACAATTATCGTCGCTATATTTTCTTTGCGAAGTTATGGAATTAGAGGTTGATAGGATTTAATCAACTAACTTTCCCTACCTCAATCTTTGCAATTTCAGCATCGTAATACATATCATCAGCCACAAAAAACCGACTCCATAACCTGCAATTATGTCTGTGGGCCAATGAACTCCTAAATATAAGCGGCTGATACCAATAGCTGCAATTAAAATAACTGTCAAACTGTAAATAACTTTGGCAAAATTAGGATAGTGAATTGCTAATTCGTAAGCAATAAAACCATAAAGCACCATAGAACCTAGCGCATGACCACTAGGAAAACTAAAAGATTTTTCAGAAATCAAGCGATGCCACAATTCCGGACGAGGTTTAGAAAAAAACAACTTTAGTCCTGTATTTAAAATTAACCCTCCTAAGCAAGCAAATACAAAAGCTTTCGCTTCTTCTTGATCACGTCGCCACCAAAGTAACAAGATAGTAATGCCTGCAACTACAACCACTGTACTAGGATTTCCAATATTTGTAATAAACAGCATTAAATTATCTAAATTTGGATTGGCAAACTGATGTAGCCATAATAGAAAAGTAGTATCAAATTTAAAAGCATCTCCCTCTAAAACCTCTTCAGCCAGTTGTGCTAAAACAAAAAGTATTAACAGACAAATAGCAAGTCCAACAATACCAATTGTCGCAATTAAGGGAGCTAAACGAGGATGTATATGATGCAACCAGAAATTAGAAATTTGTCGGAGCATACTTTAATATTATTCATCACTCTGTGCCTCTGCGGTTGAAAAGCAATTTATTTAACCACAGAGGCGCAGAGAACACAGAGTAAGGAGATTGAAGGGTAATTTTTTTCCTAAGGAATAAGAATTAAATAACATACAATTTAATGTCCCTGACTTACCTCACCCTCAATCCCTCTCCTTATAAAGGAGAGGGAAGCAAGATAGAGGATGAAGTTTTGCATTTTATTTAATCCACGTTCCTAACTCCTAATTTTATGATAGAGAGTATCTCGTTGTTGGTAAGGTTTTCCTAAAGAAGCGATCGCAGTTTGCAAGGTTTCCACTTCCATACACGTACCACCCAAAGCACCTGCCATTGTAGTAATATGCTCCTCCATCAAAGTGCCGCCGATATCGTTGCAACCCCAAACTAAGGCTTCTGTCGCACCTGCAAGCCCCAGTTTTACCCAACTCTGCTGATGGTTGGGAATCCAATTACCTAAGTAAATCCGCGCTACAGCCCCTAATAGCAGTGCATCGGTTAAAACTGGTTGATCGCGTCCAACACGACGACGTAAGGATTTGGGTGCTTCTTGGCCAACAAAGGGTAATAAAATAAACTCCGTGATCCTGGCTGGATATCCCTGATTGATGGCGGTTTTTTGGAGCGATCGCAATTTTTCTAAATGCCCGATTTGCTGTTCGTGGGTTTCAATATGCCCAGATAACATGGTGCTAGTGGTATGCAAGCCTAATTTGTGAGCGGTGCTAACAATTTCTAGCCAAGTGGCTGTGTCAATCTTCTCTGGACACAATATCCGTCTTACTTCATCGTCTAATACTTCAGCTGCTGTTCCCGGCATTGAGCCAACACCAGCATCGCGCAAAGCAGTAATCACATCAGCATATTCCAGTCCGTCAAGTCTGGCGATAAATTGCACTTCTTGGGGAGAGAAAGCGTGTAAATGTATCTGAGGAAATTTCTGTTTGATGGTTTCTATAACTTTGAGATAATAGGGCAAAGATTTACCATTTATCTGCGCTTGTGGATTTAACCCCCCCTGCATACAGATTTCTGTCGCACCCCGTTGCACGGCATCTGTGGCTTTTTCCAAAATTTGCGCCGAATCTAACCAGTATGCATCGGCATCGCCATTATCTCGACGGAAAGCACAAAAACTACAGTGCTGCTCACAAATGTTAGTAAAGTTGATATTACGGTTAATTATGTAGGTGACAGTATCGCCTGCTTGAGTGTGGCGGAGTGTATCGGATGTAGTACGTATTGCTGCGATCGCCTCTGGCTCAGTTTGTTGTAACAATACCACTCCCTCTTCGGGGGATAAGTCGTATCCCATCAAAGCACGTTCCAGAATTGTTTCAAACGCAATTTTTGTCAGCATTACTTTCTTAATTTCTCGGTAAATCTTAATTTTATGAGCTTGGAAATAATAAAATTATACTTAATAAATATACCAATTTCTAGAAAATCCTAAGCTCGAATAGAAGTTTTACCTTTAAAGCTATTGCAATCGCTTCCCTTGTCTTATCACACTACCTTTTTATAGTTTATACAATCTATTAACAAAAAAATAGTGTGGTTTGACCACAACTATTTTGATTGATTAATCTACATCTTTGGATTAGCAGGAATCTTTAGTACAACTGTGATATTACTAATTTGCCCTTGCTTGTGGTTTTCGTCGATGTTGTATTAGCAATTCAATCGCCATACCAATACCGATAAAGGCTGTGAAGTAAAATAAACCAATCAATCAGATCTAAATTGGTGGTGCGATCGCTTTTATCTGCAACGCTACATCTGCGATCGATTATCTTGTTACGGTATCCTTCACCTGTAGTAATAATTGTAGTTTTCTGCAATCGTGAAATATGAGACGAAGTACTTATTTTTAACCTTGTATAATTAATTTCAGTATACCGAAAATTTAGTTCTGCGTTAGCAAAGCTCACCGTACCCCTACGGGGAAGCTACGCGTAGCGTCTCGCAGAGAAGGTATTGCTTTGTGATGGATAGTTTTATACACAATTATTGTACAAAAAACCATATTATAAGATACATTTTTTAGAAATTTGTTGAGAAATTCAAGATAAGTAAAACTAATAAATTAACCAAAAAGGTAAGGGTAGCTCTCTCACCATCCGTGAGTAGGAAGCGACACGACTAGTCACACTTAGGACATAAGATTGCAATGTCTCTGTCATCTAGATAGGTTTTACTAAACCTTACGTCGGTGTTAATATAGGTAATCTTCATGAATGAAAACGAAATAGCTGGCTCAGTATACTAGTACGGCTCATACAGAGTCTTATTCATCTGTTTTCGGTGATTTACTGTTCACTGCTAACTGTAGAAGTCAGAATGCCTACCGAATCAATCATTAAATATCGTTTTATCTACGAGGTACAAAATGACAGTTCAATCTTCTAGTTCGGTTCAACAACAAGTCACCCGTCAAGTATTATCACTACCTGTACAATCAGCGCTTTATATTGCACTGTGTTCTTTGACTCTGTGGACAATTTATTTCAGTACATACCCCGCTATCCATGACACAACTCATACTCTGCGTCACCACACACTGATGGTGAGTTGCCATTAGTTGATTGAGTCAATGATTAGCAGGAGTTTACAAATCAAATGACTTTATTTAAGTGGTCTAGGCTGATCGGTCTGATTTGCACGCTCGGAATTGTTCTGTATGGTTGGATCGGACTTTCCCAATCTCCTCAACCATCGGTGCGGCTAACAACCAATCCACCGATTAATCAGGTTCAACCCCTTGAGGCTGAAGCCACTACAGTGTTAGGTTCGGGACACTACAATCCGCCAGTGCAGCTGATGTTGCAAGCCGTAGATGCTCAAGGGCAATCTTTAAAGGATGCCAAAATCCACTTGCAATTGTTCACCCCTTCTAAAAACCCCTGGTTCACAACAGATTTTCCGATCGTCGAGGGAACAAAGTTGTTGGATATTGAGGGCAATGCACCAACAGGTCAGTTGCAGGTTCAACAAACCCTGCCGATCCGGGGAACGTATCAACTCCAGGTAGCAGTTACTCCGCTCGTTGCCAATGCGTTTCAGCCGATTCAGCAAACGCTGACGCTGACGCTGCCTGAAAATCCCTTAAAGTTCCGCTACTTTGGCATCCTGGTTGTGATTTTGCTGGCAGTTGGGCTACTAGGAGGTTGGGTGATTGGGGGTAGACAACCTATTCAACCGGGAGAAATTGCCCCGCAACAGGTGCGATTATTGTTAAGTGGATTGGTTGTGGTAGCGATCGCTGCACTCCTCTGGGTCAACATCAATGCTGAACTTGCCGAATCGCACCATACGATGTCGATGCCAGGCATGGGAGAAGAAGTTGCGCCCTCTAGTAAGCCCGCTAAATTGCAGTCTCAAGGACTTGATATGCAACTATCGGGTGACGAGGGCGCAACGGTGGGTCAACCTGCCAGATTGCAGGTTAGCGTCAGTGATCCCAAAACCAGCCAACCCGTGACAGATGTAGTGTTCAAGGTAACAACCACCCAACTCGAAAATAATTGGCTGGCGTTTGCTTATCAGGGGACTCCAGACAGCAACGGAAAATTGGCGTGGGAGCAGGAGTTCTTTGACGGTGCCCCGCATAGCATTGTTGTCGAGGTTGCACCGCTTGCAAACGCAACCCGGCAATTTCAGCCATTCCAAGTTGCAGAGAATATTCCAGTCGAAGGTGTCGCTCCGCCGATGTCTGTACGGTTGATTTCGCTGACTTACTTCACCGGAATTGTGGTAATTGGTTTGCTACTGGGACTGTGGCTGCGACACAGGCAGACTCCCCGTACTGGGTTGACTTGGAGGCGTAGTGTTTCCTAAGTCAGTATCAAAGGGCGTTATTGCTATGCCATTCGGTTGTAAAAACATTTGCCCTTAGTTTCTTTGCCCAATGACCAAACAGGCTGATTGCCTAAAATCCATGTCGGATACTATTGAGTGTTCGACATGGATTTTTATAGATACAGCATGAGAACATTGAACCCTACAATTTATCTATGAATCATCAACACATTATATTCGTCTGCACGAGGTGTGGAAGTAGTCATCAAACAAAACAGTATGTTGCTAAAAGCGACGGTGAACGGCTGCTAGAGAAATTACAAACCCTATATCATGATTGGATGTTGCAAGACGAGTTCTCGATTCAACCCGTTGAATGCATGGGTGTTTGTGACCAGGCTTGTGCAATTGCTTTCGTCTGTTTTAACAAACACACCTACTTATTCGGCGATCTGCCTGCTGATCCTGAATGTGTAGATAATACAGCAACTGCCGTACTTGACTGTGCTAGTCAGTATCACGCCAAGCCGGATGGTTTGCTCCCATACGCCAAGCGCCCGGAACTGCTCAGAGCCGGAGCGATCGCACGGATTCCACCTCTGCCGCCGTGTCAATAGACATTTTACTCAGTTCCCTAAACACTTATGTAAGTATTTGTTGCTTTCATGAGTAATGGCGTTCATTACCATTTAGAAAAATATGAGGACTTGAATTCTTTAGAGTTGGATTTAAATAAAGCACTTCAAAACCAATTGCCAGAGGGCATCAGACAAAGACAACACAAAATTGCTATAGACTTTTACTTAATTCTTTATGAACAAAATTAATTAAAAATTAAAAATAGTCATATTACTAAGTATCGAAATTTTCTTTAAATGCGATGTATTTTATCTCTAAGCTAATTAAATATCTTACACCTTACCAATAGTTTATTGCTGGCATTTAGTTCCTAAGTAATATGAGACGGATTGTTTGTAATCCAATTACTATTAAAGGATTAGTCAGATCAAGAATAGATACAAAAAAATATTTTATTTTTAACTTATTTATACTTTTTGTTTCAGTAAAAATACTATTTAAGGGAGAAAAATTGCCTAGAGTTTTGCAAGACAACTAATCACGGTAAAATCCCACAACCAAGAACGAAAAAGGAATACCCTACTCCCTATTTTCAGGACATCAAAATTATTGACAATAATTACTAATTCATCTAAAATATTAAGAGTAATTGCAAATATTTTACAATCATTTAGCACTAACCGTAACTAAAAGTCATGCCCAACAACTTCGCTCTAAGTGACGGAAAACCTTGGAGCCGCCGTCAATTATTGAAGCTGGGGCTAGCAGGTGCTGGAGTGACTGGTGTAGCTGGACTTTGGCAAATGCTAAATCTACAAAGTAAGTCAATCGTCAAAGTGCCACCACTAGATATGGAAGCACCAGACGACGCTACCAACCCGATGAAGATGTTAAGGGATTTTGATTATGGGACGGTGAAGCAAGAAAATGGTCGGACTATCCGGGAATTTCAGTTAATTGCGGGTACTTCCATCATAAATCTCAATAGTGCTGTCTCTTACAACATCTGGGATTTAAACGGTCGCATACCAGGGCCAACACTACGGGCAAAACAGGGCGATCGCATCCGGGTACTATTTCTCAACAACGCCGGCCATTCTCACTCTTTGCATTTTCATGGCGTTCATCCGGCGGAAATGGATGGTGTTCGCCCAATCAGCAACGGCAAAGCCACAATTTATGAATTTGATGCTGAACCCTATGGCGTTCACTTGTACCACTGCCATATTGAACCAGTTACCCGTCACATCGCTAAGGGGCTGTACGGGATGTTTATCATCGATCCACCGACTCCCCGTCCCCCGGCTGATGAAATCGTACTAGTGATGGCTGGGTATGACGTGAATGATGATAGCCATAATGATTATTACGCCTTCAACGGTGTGCCCCACTATTACATGCATAATCCGATTCGCATTTACAAAGATCAGTTGATTCGGCTATATGTTCTCAACATCATTGAATACGATCCGGTAGTGACGTTTCATCTCCACGCCAACTTCTTTGATGTTTATCGCTATGGCATGAGTATGACTCCTAGCGAGAAAGCTGATGTGATTACGATGGGTATGGCAGAAAGGCACATTTTGGAATTTGCTTTTCGCTACCCAGGTAAGTATATGTTCCATCCCCATCAGGATGCGATCGCCGAAAACGGTTGCATGGGTCAATTTGAAGTACTTGCCCAGAGCAATCAAAAGACTGTTAACAATTCATGACAAAAGAAATAGTAATTTCTATTCTGGCTAAGTACAAGGGACTTAATTGGTAATTAATAAAATTTTAAATCAAATAGTTGATAAAAAATATCATTATATGCGAAAGTAAAATCTATGACAATTTGTCAAACAAACTATCTTTGAGTAATAGTTTGAAGCATTTGAACCAATACCTTTTAAATTGTGCCAGGATCAGAAATGAAAAAATTTCGCTATATCTGTTTAACAGTGGCAGCTGCGGCAATAGTTACCTTAAGTTCCTGTAGCAGTACACCAACCGCAGAAAATTCCTCAGCACCAGTTGCTAGCACTCCAGCTACAGAGGCAGTAAGTGAGAACAGTCATAGTGGTCACGGTGGCAAAGAAAAAATTAACATTAACAGTGCAATATTGTCAGAATTGGATAAGTTTGAAGCCAAGCTAGGTGTCCCGGCTTTATCCAACAAAATTCAGGCAAGTCGTCCCTACGGCAGACCAGAAGATTTAGTTACTAAGAAAGTAATTACTCAAGAACAGTTCGACCAAATTAAAGACCAGGTTGGTGTTCAAGAAGTGGTACTCACAGGTGAGGCAAAAGATGTTGACTATATGTCTAAATTAGGCTTAATGAAAGGACATCTTTTGGTAGCACAAGAACTGCTGGATCAGAATCAGCCGAAACAGGCAGAACCTCATATAGGACATCCAGTTGAGGAGATTTACGTTGACGTAGAAGAACAATTGAATGAGCGCAAAGTCAAAGAATTTAAGACAACTTTGGTGAGTTTGCAAGATTTAGTGAAATCTAGTCCGAAGAATAGCAAAGTTAAAACTAATTTTACTTCTTCAATGCAAGCAGTTGATTCCGCGATCGCAGCTTTGCCAGAAGCTCAACGCTCAAAACCGGGATTTGTGCTACAGGTAATTAACGAATTGCTAGATTCAGCTAACTCCGAATATGGTGCGGCGCTCGCAAATGGTAAAATAACCGCGCCAATTGAGTATCAAGACTCTCGTGGTTTTGTGGTTTACGCCAATGATTTATACAAAGGAATTTCTAGTCAAGTAGCTCAAGCAGATCCGGAAGCACACAAAGCTATCGACACTAGTTTTGCTGAACTAATAAAAGTTTGGCCCGCCGCCATCCCACCAGCAAAAGCAGTAAAAATTCCTAATGATGTTACCAAGCTAGTGAAAACCATTGAGGAAAACTCTCAAAAAGTGGTTGACAAATCCAATACCCAAGCACAGCTATAACACTTTAATTTAATGGGAAGTATAGGTTAAGGAGTTTAAAATGAGGAAATCATTAGGAGTTACGAATTACGAATTACGAACTCCTAACTCCTAACTAATTACACTCCATTCCTTACTTTAACTAACAACTGATGCAAGAACTTGACCAGAAAAAGACTATTGACCTGCTGAACGCCATCATGGAATTTGAACTAGCAGGGGTAGTGCGCTACACACATTATTCTTTGATGGTAACTGGCCCTAACCGTATTCCGATTGTGGCTTTTTTCAAAGCACAGGCAAGTGAATCTTTACTTCATGCCGAACAAGTGGGAGAAATTCTCACCGGTTTAGATGGGCATCCCTCCCTGAAAATCGCCCCAATGGAAGAAACCTACCAGCATAAAGTCAAGGATATCTTGGCAGAAAGCTTATCCCATGAAAAAAAGGCATTGGATCTGTATAAAGATTTGCTTGAAACTGTCACCAATGCCAGCATTTACCTTGAAGAATTCGCTCGCGGTATGATTGGACAAGAAGAGATGCATAATCTCGAATTGAAAAAGATGTTACGCGATTTTGGTTAATAGTTATTAGTCCTTAGTCATTAGTCATTAGTCAAAAACAAATTCAAATGACAAAAGACAACTGACTAAGGACAAAAGACAAAGGATAAAAGATGGATTTTAGTACTGCTCTACCTACTTTTGTAATAACACTCCGAGAAGGAGTAGAAGCTGCCCTTGTTGTTGGTATTGTGCTAGCTTTGCTGAAAAAAGCTAAACAATCCCGACTCAATTCATGGGTATATGCTGGTGTCGGCGTTGGCATTGTCGTCAGTGCCTTAATCGGTGTGCTATTCAGTTGGATAATTCAAGTACTGGGAGCTGCGAATCCTCAATACACCACTGTAGTTGAGCCAGGGCTAGAAGGTGTGTTTAGTGTGTTAGCGATCGCAATGCTCAGTTGGATGCTAATCTGGATGACTAAACAAGCCAGATTTATGAAAGCTACAGTTGAGGGAGCAGTAACAGAAGCGCTGACACAAAACTCAAATGCTGGCTGGGGTGTTTTTACTTTAATTTTAATTGCCGTTGTCCGCGAAGGCTTTGAAACTGTTCTCTTCGTTGCAGCTAATTTTCAACAGGGATTAATGCCAGCATTGGGTGCTATTGCTGGTTTGGCAGGGGCAACTGCCATTGGGGTGCTGCTATTTAAATGGGGTGTCAAAATTAACATCCGCCAGTTTTTCCAGGTAATGGGCGTTTTATTAGTGTTGATTGTCGCTGGGTTAGTAGTTTCAGCCTTAAAACATTTTGACGAAGCAGTAGCTAACCTTGCTCTTAGCAGTCGTGCTACAGAAAACCTTTGTTTCTATTACGAACGTTTTACAAAAGTCCACTCCTGTATTTTGGGGCCAATGGTTTCCAATACTTCCACAATCTTGCCTGACGAACAGTTTCCTGGGATTATTCTCAAATCTTTATTTGGCTATAGAGATAATCTCTATCTTGTGCAAGCAGTAGGATATGTGGCATTTTTACTCACCATTGGAGGACTGTATTTCCGTAGCCTTGGAGGTGCTTCTCCTGAAGGTAGAAAGAATATCCCCTTTGCTCAAAAACCAATTAATTCTGCAAAAGATTAAAAGCACAGTCAGTTACCTCGTTTCCACTCTCCCTTGGTTGAGTCGATGGGGGATATTATTCTCCGCACCTCTCAGTTAAATCTGGGCGTGCGGCTTTCACCGCACCCAGCTTCCGATGTTCTCAGCTTGCGCCTTTGCTCATGTGTTTGTAATCGTGGCAACTCTCATGAATTGCTTCAAGATTATTTTTCTTCCAGTTGGCGTGATTTCCATCAATGTGATGCAGATGAATCCGTTCTTTATCGATGAATTTTAAACCGCAGGAAGCACATCTATGGTTTTGCTTCTTAAGAGCTTTAGAGGTTTCGCCATCATAGAGCTTACTATTACGTTCACTCCAGTAGGCTGTATCTCCGTCATAGGGGGATTTTGTTCCTTTGACCATGACGTGTTTATTTTCGGAGTAGGAAACTGCTGGGAATGCCTTTTTTATTAGCTCCTGGCATTTGTGACGATTTTGCTTGGTTTCCTTGTTGAATACCTTGAAAGCTCTATGATTGATGTGCCATAAGGAGAACCTTGACCCATCCATCTTGCAGAACTTATGGTAATTTCTCCACCCTCTAACTACCGGGGCTAATTTCTCAGCCTTTGTGGTAGCACCATAATTCGAGTTGTTGACGATGTGTTTTACTTTCTTACGGAATGCTTTGAAGTTGTCCACTGAGGGAGTGCTTCTGAACTTTCCATTGCTCTGCACTTTGAAGTGCCAGCCGAGGAAATCAAACCCATCTGTCGCGGCGGTAACTTTGGTTTTCTTTTGGCTTACATTCATTCCGCGTTTGCGGAGGAACTCGCTGATTCTTTCAAGTATCTCTGTCGCATCATCTTCGGGTCGGAGTATAATAACCATGTCATCCGCGTATCGGATTGATGGTTCTTTCCAGCGTCTCTTTTTATCTTCGTATCTGTGTATACTCTCAATCCCGTTGAGTGCGATATTAGCTAATAGTGGGCTAACTACTCCCCCTTGAGGTGTACCCTGTTCGGGGAATTCTGGGTTGACTCCCGCCTTGAGGCATCGGAAGATACCGAGTTTTAAGCCTTTTGGGGCAATGAGTTCGTCCATTATCGTTGAGTGGTTAATCCTGTCGAAGCACTTTTCAATGTCGAGTTCGATTACTCGTTTTTCTATTCCGTTGGCATTGGAGTTAAGGTTTGCAAAGATGTACATTTGTGCATCATGGGCAGAGCGCCCAGTTCTAAACCCGTAACTTCTGGCGTGGAAAGTGGCTTCGTGTGCTGGTTCGATTGCATATTTTGCGAGGCATTGCCAAGCTCTATCCGCGATGGTAGGTATTTTAAGCATTCTGGTAGTCCCGTCCTTCTTAGGGATGGGGATTTCTCGTAGTGCTTGATGCTTCCAATTTCCACTGTTCGTTCTCAGTAGTTCTTCAAGTTTGAAGCGTTCTTCAGATAAGAGGGATTTTTTACCATCAATACCAGCCGTCTTTTTACCAGCATTTAGCTGAGATACTTGTCTTATTGCAAGAAATCGAGCCGAGGTGGATTTGAGAATAAGCTTTTGGAGTGACCGAGCTTTCCGCTTGTCTCCAACAAGAACCGCTTTGTACACGCGCTTTTGAAGGCGGAAAAGGTTACGGCGGAATTTCTTCCACGGTAGGGCTTTCCAAGATTCACTAGTATGTCTACTGTGTCTAATCATTTTCTCTTCTGGAGTTTGTGTATTCTGAACACCTCAGACCAATTACGGTCTGTCCTACCCGAATTGTGGGAATTCCTCCGCTCGTCTGGACTACTTGGGGTTCGACTGCCCCTAGACCCACAATTCGTTTTTATTCGTTCCCTCGGAGAGATTGATTGTTCCGTTAGATGTAGCCAATTTGACTGCTGGATTCCCTGGACTCTTTGCCGTTTTCGGGAAACTGTTCGGCGGGAATGAAGCTCCAGTGCGGTCAGGGATTTTGTGTTGCGCCCTGCCGATGACTAAGTCACTTTTTTAGGCTCTGTTTCATCGTAGGAACTCCCTGTTAGCGCCAGTGTCAACCCGCAACGGTCGTCTGATTGCGCCCTGTTCCCAGCTTCACTCTACAAGAACCGAGCTTGTTCAGTGTGGGCAGATAAGGAGTCAATTCTGAGTCTGAATGGCAAGATTTGCACTTGCATCTGACCGAGAGTTCAGCCTTTGGTGACAGTAATCTGTTGTCGGGCTGGCTTAGTTATGTTCGGACTGAGTACCGAGATTCACTAGGCAACGAATCGCACATTCCCAGTCATAGACTGGGAATTGCCTTTGCGATCGCTTACGATAGCTACGTTGATGTCCATCCAGAAGTAGCTGCCTTAGTCAAAGCCACAGTTGATATTTTTGCGATTGGAATTGAATACAAATGTTTTCAAGTAATCAAAAAGGCAATGAGCAAAATTTTTATATTAAATTCCTTACTGTTGCTTTCTCAAATACCCAATCCAGAAGCAAAATTTTTAGATTTAAAAAATAAACTAGAAAAGAAAGGGTTTCAGGTAATCATTGCACTACCGCCAAAGCGAGGAGCTTATGGGTTACTAAGAGAAGCTGATAAAAAAATCTGGATTAATCCCGTAGTGTTTGAGTTACATATTGGGACTCAAACACTAATCCATGAAACTGTTCATGCAGCACAGGTATGTGCCGGAAAAGGAAAAATAAAAACTTTAGGTTTACACATTCAACCAATCAATTATGCTCGACCGTTTTTTAGCCACTATACCGATGTCAAACGACAAGATTTAGAAAAAGAAGCCTATGCGGTGCAAACTCAACCTAATAGTTTTGAATTAGCTGTATCTCTTCTTCAAGAACACTGTAAATAGCTAGTTTTTAGATGGAAAAGCTGAAGCACCATTATTTAAGTGCTTTGTAATAAAAAGTGTTGAGTGTTGTGGAATAAGAATATTGAGTGCAAAGAATGCTTTAAAAAATGGATTGGTTAATGATTTTTTAGTACAAAAAACAATAAAGATGCTTTGCAGTAGTTAAAAAGTAATTTTAATGTCGAAGTAATCATAGTAAAGTAAATAATACTCCTTAATTTAAACTCCAATTCTCTGTTGTCAAGGCTTTATTTGAGTTGTCAGTACATTGTCAAAGTTTTGACTTCCCTAAGCTCCAGGAATTTGCTGTTTTCTCATAAATGATTTAGGATTGCTATAGCTTAGATTTTGACTTTCTAAAACTTTTCAAACACTCTCTAACAAATATTGGCGTATTGTATTTGCTTCTGTCACTGAACCAACTAAGGCTTTAATTAAAGCGGCTTGAGGCCGATAGCGGAGTAACTCTAATGTTGATGGAACCCAAATCGGTACAGGTCTGAATGTCCCTTGGGCTTTATCAAGGAGAAGATTCATTGCTTCTACATTGCCCACCTTATAAAACGGACGTTTTGACATAACGTGTGATAAGTTATCAATCATACGGTATTCTAAAGTTTTTCCTTTGCGTTCGACCGCAAAATGTTCACCACGAGTAAATTTCTTGTGGACAAGAAATAAATATTCTGGATGGCAAGATGCAAAACACTGTAAACTTTCTTTAGTAAAAGATGCATCACTGCGAAAGTATTCTCCGTCTAAATTAACAAGGCAAAAATAATGTTTAATATCTTTAGTAACTTTAAATCGGTAAGCAGGTGGTAGAAAGGGTATTAAGTATTCAGCCGCTACATTAGCTTCACCATAGTTAGCTTCAATTCCCATTGCTCGTAACAATGCTACTTGGAGATTAGCTTTAGTAGTACACATTCCAAAACCAAGTTCCAGCGTTTGTGATGCTTTGACATACCAAAAACCAAATCGATAAGGCATTGTGCGGACATAATCCCATACATTAATGGCTGATTCCCAATCGTCCTTGCCCTTCAATAGCTCAGCAGTATAGCGAATGGAAGGGTGGTCAAAATCACAATGGTTAGTAGCAATATCAGATGCTACTTTGAACTCCTCCGTAAATTCCATCATTCTCATCTCCATGTAAGGAGCAATTCCAATAAGTAAGTGAGTCATCAAAATTGTTATTTCAATATCATCTGTTTGAAATAATTTATTTCGTCTAACGCGCCACAAAACACAACCTTTCTCTCCCACTTTCACTGTTTCAATACGGTCACTACCCAAAAGAAACCCAATCTCTCCAATAAAATCTCCAGGACCAATCCAAATTTTTATATTTCCATAGTAAAAATACACTTCACCTTCAAGTGTTATATACATATATTCTGATTTGTCCCCATCACTATAAAGTAGCTGATTCGGCTCCAAAATAATTTGTTCACCTAACCATTGAATTTTGAAAAGTATTTGAGGGGAAATCATCGTAGATAATTTTGTTTCAGATAGCATTTCTTTCTCCAAATGTAAGCTCGACTTTATCCATTTAGGCAGCATAGCCCAAGGTATCGGTCAAACGTTCCAAGAGAATACGCGGAATTTTTACTATCCTGGTTGGTAACATTGACCGAGAAAAAAACAATAGCACGCAAAGACCCTTCAAGAGCCATACAGACCCCATTATCAAAGTAGGAGCGAGATCACCAGAGATCACCCCCCCTGTCCCTGCCCTGCCTCCCCCTCCCCCAAGCAAGCTAAGGAGAAAACCAAAGAGGGGTATTAGTCACGCAGAGTACATAGGATTCAGATTTGATTTTTGAAAACATACTGAGACTGAAAAGCCTGTTTTATAAGGGTTTTATCTAAAATCACCTCCGATTAAATGCATCCTTTATTGACTGCGATGTTCTCCCATTATTGAGCTAACTCTGTGGTGCAAACAAGGCTTGCTTAAGCTGCTGACAAGCCTTTTCTATTGCATCTATACTACCTGGATTTACCAAACCAAAATAATCAAACACATAGACTCGGTTATTTTTAGTTGCTTGCAGTTGTTGCCAAAAAGCTTCCTTTTTCAAAGAATCTAAAAGTGCCGCTTCCGAATTTACTTGTGGAGGATTAACTAAAATTATCACCTCTGGATTTGCTTCTAAAACTTTCTCCGCCGAAAGCGTCACATAGCCGCCAACTGGACTTTTTCCTTGTAAATCTGCTGCGATATTTTTCGCCTGAAATTTCGCCAGCAAATCTCCTGCCCAACTGTTTTTATTCGGCGCTAAAATTGGTTGACGACTAACCAGCGCTAGAGTAGAAGGACTCTGAGTTGACTTATCTGGCAAGAAAGTTTTATAACGATTTAACAAAAGCTGAGGATCGGCATTAATTGACTGAGCCAGTGTCTTTGTAAGTTCTTCTAAAGATTTCCAGCTATTCACCTTAGTGAGCAAAGTTTGAATTCCTAGCTGCTGAAGTTTTTGAATTGGAATGTTAGAAAAACCTTCAGCACCAATAACTAAATCTGGTTTGAGTGCTACCACTTTCTCTAAATTTGGCGGACTTTGACCTTCGCTAACGCGGGGAATATCCTTAAATCTTGAGTCATTCTTAAATAATTTGCTACCAGTGATTCCAACAACTTTTGTTTGATCAAGTCGAGAGATAATATCAGCCGATAGAGAAGAAAGAGCAACCACTCTTTTTGCCGATTCTTTTGGTAATTGCTGAGAATTCGTGTTAGTCGCCTCAGTGGTATTTTCCACTTTTGTTTGTAGTTGCTGAGTATTTGCAGTGGTGCAAGCAACTAAAACTATACTCAACAAAATTACGAAAGCAGATAAAAGCCAACGACGATACATATTAAAATTCCTTATATGAGTAATAATAATAAAATATTAGCATTCGTAATTTGTAATTACTAATGATGCTATCGGTTTAATTACGAATTACGAATTACAAATTAGTAATGTAATTCTTCCAATCCCCAATCAAACTTACTTCGTCTCCATCCAATTTTCACCAACACGCGCCTCTACCAATAACGGCACACTCAACTGTACTGCATTTTCCATCACCGACTTAATTTGCAGTTGTAATTCTTCCCACTCATCAGGAGGAATTTCAAACACTAATTCATCGTGAACTTGCAACAACAAACGCGCCTGATATTTCTTCAAAATTTCATGCAATCTCACCATTGCAATTTTGATAATATCAGCGTTGGAACCTTGAATTGGTGCATTAGCAGCGGAGCGTAATAAACCTGCATCAAAAGCACCCAAATTCTTCAATTTACTCAGATGGATATCTTCAGGATTACTGCCTTTTAATTTGCGTAAACTGTTATTAGTAAAGTCAAAATAACGACGGCGACCGAAAATAGTTTCTACATAACCAAGAGCGATCGCTTCTTTTTTGACTCGCTCCAAATATGCAAATACTTTAGGATATCGTTCATTAAAGCGCTTAATGAACTCATTGGCAATGGTCTTATCTATCCCAGTTGAGCGTGAAAATCTTAGAGAACCCATTCCATAAATCACACCAAAATTGATAGTTTTTGCCATCCCTCGTTCTTCTGATGTGATATTTTCTTTTTCAAAGACTAAGCGCGCGGTAACAGTGTGAACATCTTCATTTTGCTGATATGCTTGCACTAATATCGGCTCTTGACTCAAATGAGCCAAAATCCGTAATTCAATTTGTGAGTAATCAGCAGCCACCATTAACCAGCCAGGTTCAGGCAAAAATGCCTTCCGAATTTGGCGACTAAAAGCTGTACGAATGGGAATATTTTGCAAATTCGGATTAGAAGAAGATAATCTACCAGTTGATGTTGCTGCTTGATTAAAATCAGTATGCACTCGCTGGGTATCTGGACGCACTAATGCAGGTAATGCATCAACATAAGTAGACTTTAATTTAGATAGGGTGCGATACTCAACGATCGCTTCAACAAATCCAGTGTTATCATCTTCTTGAAGTTTTTCTAATGTTGCTGCGTCTGTAGAGTAGCCCGTTTGAATTTTACGAGAATGTCTGGTGCTTAATCCCAATTTTTCAAACAGAATTTGGCTCAATTGCTTAGGAGAACCCAAGTTAAAATTTTCCCCAGCTATTTCAGTTGCTTCCTTTTTTAACCTGGCTAACTCTGTTTCTAAATGCTGCGAAAGTTCTTGTAAATAAGCTGAATTAATCCGAACACCTGTATATTCCATTTGAGCTAAAACTGCTTCTAGCGGCTGTTCCACTTCCGCTAATAGCTTAGATAAAGCTGGAATTGTATCCAGTTCCTCACGCAGTTTCGACACTAAACCAAAGGTAGAATAAGCATCCATCCCGCAGTAATCTGCGACGGCGTGAATATCTATATCAGCTATAGTTTTACCTTTAGGAACTAAATCTAAGTAACTTTTTGCTATCAATCCCAAATATCGCTGCGACAAATCCATCAAGTTATGACTTGAATCTGGATTTAGAATATAACTTGCCAGCATGGGATCAAACACCACTCCCGCCAAATTAATTCCTTGACATCTGAGAACTAAGCGGTCAAATTTGGCATTCTGTAAAGCTTTGGGATAATCGGCACTTTCAAGAATTGGACGTAGTGTTTCTAGCACCAAATCTTTATGCAAATTTTCCCCAGTTTTGTGCCCCAAAGGAATATAGGCTACCTCATCTGGTTTCGTTCCCCAGCAGCAACCAATTCCTACTAACTCAGCATCTCTTGGCTCTAAATCGGTGGTTTCAGTGTCCCAAGCAACGGGAGTTTCTGGATTAGTGAATTTTTGTAAAATTTTCACTAACTCAGTTAATTTTGCTTCGGTGTTGATGATGCGTGGTGTAATTGGGGAAGTAGATTGTTGTGTAACTGCTGCTGTATCGCTAGCACTGAAAAACCACAAATTATTATCTTCATTAGAGTTTAATTCTGAATTAGTATTGGGATTAGTTGGGTCTGTTTTGGCTTCTTGTTTTTCTTCAACTTTGCCACCAAAACGTTGCTGGAGGTCGTTGATTTTGCCTAAAAAAGACTTAAATTCTAATTTTTCTAAAATTGGTGATAAAACGCTTGTATCAAACCCTTTTAATTTACAATCTTCTAAATCAAATTCTATAGGAACATCTAAAACTATAGTTGCCAAATAGCGAGACTTTTCGGCATCTTCTTTACCTGCTGCCAGTTTTTTCTGAGTTGCGCCTTTAATTTCATCTAACGCAGCATAAACATTCTCAAGTGAACCATAGGTATTCAGCAGTTGCACCGCTGTTTTTTCCCCAATTCCCTTGACACCAGGAATATTATCTGATTTATCACCACAAAGAGCTTTGAAATCAACAATTTGTGAAGGTAAAACGCCCATTTTTTCTTTGACTTGTTCTGCTTCAAATTCAGTGATGCTATTTGTAGAGCGCTTTAGGGCATCTGGACTAAAATTCAGAACAGTGATTTCTTTATCAGAGTCGATCAGTTGAAATAAATCGCGATCGCCAGTCAAAATCTTCACCCTATACCCAGCCGCAGTTACTCGTTGTGCTAAGGTTCCCAAAACATCATCAGCCTCATAACCGGGGGCAGTGAAAAAGGGTAGATTAAAGCCATTCAGCAACTCATGCAGGTTTTCTAAGTCGGGAATAAAGTCTTCTGGCGTTTCCGGGCGATCGGCTTTATAAGTATCGTCAGCTTCGTGGCGAAAAGTTGCCTCAGCCAAATCAAAAGCGATCGCCATTGCTTGGGGCTGTTGTGTTGCCATTACCTCCAGCAGGCACTTCACAAAACCAAAACATATACTGGTGGGAATGCCTGTTTTGGTACGCAGTCCTCCATCTCGCCCTTTGGCGAAAGCAAAGTATGAACGATAAGCCAGCGAGTGCCCATCTACGAGGATGAAGGTGGGGCGTGTTGCAGTTGCAGAAGTGAAGGTTTCAGACATAGCCCTATTTTAGCCAGAAGCTTTGTCACATAGTTAGCAATTTCAGATGCTCGTTCAGCTTGGCTTTGGTGACAATAGCCCAGTTTTGTATCCCTGCTATTAATAAGTATAATTTTAGACTAAGTAACATTTATGCATTTACAGCTTTAGTACGGAAGCCAAGTAGAACCACCTTTTGCCAGGGATACCAGCCCTATTAAGTACGTGAGTATAAACATAGTAACTAGCTCCCCAACTTATCATCTTAATTGTGTTACTCAGCATCTTCACGGTAAGAAAATTGGGTTCTCTAGTCAACCCAATTTTTTCTACTACTCCCCACTGGTCGCTAGAGCCTGTTAACCTCTTACTGGAACTTAAAATCTAGGAAATTATGCAGAAAGCATCTACTGACAATCAGGCTGCTGCAAAAGATATTAAACTACTAGTTTTGGATATAGATGGCACGATCGCTGGACACTCTAACACTATCAGCAAACCTGTAAAGCAAGCCATTGTTGCAGCGCAAGCACGAGGAATTCAAGTGGCGATCGCTACAGGTAGAATGTATTGTTCAGCCTTGCGCTTCCACCAAGATATCGGCTCTACCTTACCATTAATGGCCTATCAAGGAGCCTGGATTCAAGACCCAATTACCCAAAAAATTCATCGCCATTGGGTTGTTTCCAGAGAAATCGCCCACCAGTTACTCGACTATTTTGAAAAGCCGGAGTTGCGATCACTTCTATCTGTTCACTTTTACATCAACGATCAACTATACGTCCGTGAGTTAACCAGAGAAACCAAAATTTATGCAGAACGTTCTGGTGTTATCCCGATTCCTGTGGGTGATTTGCGTCAAGCCTTAACGAATGAACCGACAAAAATTCTTGCATTGTCTGATGACATTGATGTAATCGACAAGCTATTGGGAAATTTGCGCCGCCAATATACACCTGCTGAACTTTATCTGACGACATCTGTTGCTACCTTTTTTGAAGCAACTAACGCCTCTGTAAATAAGGGAACTGCTGTACGTTACCTAGCCGAAGAATTGCTGGGATTACAATTAGCCAACGTTATGGCGATTGGCGATAACTTCAATGATGTGGAAATGCTGGAGTATGTTGGACTTGGTGTCGCTATGGGCAACGCACCAGCAGGAGTGCAAGCGATCGCAAAGTGGGTAGCTCCTAGCGTAGAGGAAGATGGGGCAGCAGTAGCAATTGAAAAGTTTTTGCTGTAGTTGAAGGCATTTTTTCAAATCTAACCCATACAAATCAGAAAGGACACCGACGACTGGCCGTGTTTCGTCTCGGTGCCCCTGCTGGTTCGCTCCTCACACACCTGCTAATGTATCTGAGGTAGTGCATTGAGTCAATAGCTATATAAAAAGTTTTTATTTTTGCCTAAGCGACATTACCGATTTATAACTCCAAAGGCGCAAAAACCCCCAGATTTTCCTCTAGGACAAATTTTAATACTGACTGAGTAGCCATGAGCAATCCGAGTCTAGCTTGGGCTAGTTCTGGTGAGGTAATTTTCACCTCACCCCAAATCCGGCAATTAGACCAAAACTTTTCAAAAGCTTGGCTCAAATTCAGCGCTACTTTTTCCCATTTCACAGAACCGCTAACATCAGGGCACTCTATGTTGTCTACCACTTGTATTAACTCGCCAATTAGACGACGCTCATCTGGGTGATTTAGCTGCAATATTCCGTCGCAATTAAGCCAAGGTAGGGGGTTAGGAAAAATAACATCCCAAAAAGCTGGACTAGTATTTGGAACTGGTTCTCTAAGTTTAATCAATCCCTCTCGATGAGCCAGCAGCACTAGCGAACAGCAGCGTGCATGAGCATATTCAACAGCAAACAATGAATTGGTTATTGGGGATTGGGCATCAATTGTCTCCTCTGCTCCCCTGCTCCCCTGCTCCCCTGCTCTCCCCGAACTCCCAATTACGAGACTTTGTAACCAAGTCGCTAAGGTTGAGTGAGTTAATTCAAAATTTATCCAACCAGGGGGAACTATTTGGATGCTAAAAACGCCCTCACAAATCCCTGATAAATCTGAAGCGATCGCACTGGCAAGCTCCATCGCTTTTCGATTCTGAGATTTTGATAGTCGCAGAGACACACTTGAGGTATAGAAAACTCTCTTATCATCTCTACCTTTATGTAGAGTAATTTTTTCGTCTTTTATGCATCTATCTTCTATCCTGTAAGTATCAATGCTTATTGATTTTATTATATAACTATATAATAGCTGTTTGATTGACGTATATTTGCTAACTGGTAATTTATAATGCACGTAATATTATTTAAATAGTCATGTAAGATATATTTGTTACATTTTTGCCATCTATCTTGCGGTATAAATTTAATTTAGATGAAGAAAAATGAGAAGAGGATAAAATTTGATGAATAATCGATGAATAGTAAGTAAACTTTACTACCACCATTGTACAGTAGGAAGTATAACAAAAGAGTAGAGAGTAATTTGCTTTCTATTCTTTGGATTGGCTGGCGCTGTTAGGCGTTAAGCCTGCCTCGTCAACACAAAGACACTCCTTGCACCCTTTTATTTACGTCTTTGTCTTCAGCCGAACGCTCTTTGTTACCTATGCAATCTCCATCCTCCTTTTCTGAGGCATCACGGCCTTTTTTGACTTGGCAACGCATTCTTGACTGGGCTCAAGAACACTATCGCTGCCGCACCTTTAGCAAAGATGAGCGCATTCCAGCCCGGCCTGGATTGCTATATTTGGTACAAAGGGGTGCGATCCGCATGGTAGGAACCGCCCAAGTTAGTGCGACTGCCAGTCAGCTAACGTCTCGACGAATTAACAGAACCCCAGAAGAAGCGTTCTTGGGTTTTGTGGGAGCGGGACAGCCATTTGAAATTGTTGCTCAGTCACCATTCACACTCCAGGCTTATGCCCATGTCGATCAAACTGCGGTGCTGTGGATGTACTGGCATGATTTAGACAACTGGCCTCACTTCCGTCGCGAAGTTATGGATGCCTTTAGGTATCAGCACCAGCGTAAGCTGCTGTGGCTGAGTGCCTTGGGACAACGCCGCACAATTGACCGACTCTTAGGATTTCTCACATTGTTAATTGAGGAATATGGAGAGCCAGCAATGAGCGACACTGATCCTGATGTGATTCGCGGTTATTGTCTGCCCTTTCCCCTCACCCATGCCCAAATTGGTAGCGCGATTGGTTCTACTCGTGTCACTGTCACCCGCTTGATGGGTAAGCTGCGTCAACGTGGTTTAATCCTGACTCAAGGCGATAATCTAATATGCTTGCCAGCAGAGTCGATTAATAGAGCTGGTTAAGGTACAGTTCAGAGCGGCGATTTCCGCCACTCTGTCTTGAATGCGATGGGCTACGCCCCGCCGGAGGCGATCGCTCTTGTCAGCGAATTTTGACAAATCCCGCTTGGGAAATCAGTTCCTGTCCCTGCTCAGTCAGCAGTAAGTTGGCGTAAGCGACACCTGCTTGCTGCTCAGTCTGACCATTCTGTTTGACCACCACAAACAGATTGCGGGTAATCGGGTATTTTCCTGATTGGAAAGCCTCAATGTTCAACTTGTTCCGTTTACCAGGACATTCAGACGGGAGGACAGAAGGTTCTTGGTATGGAGCAATGTATTGCCCTTGCGTGCGCCCCAACGGCAAGGCCTTGATTGAGCATTGAGGAATCACCTCTGGGGCAGAAGCGTAGTAGATGCTACCAGGACTATTAGCCAATTTTTGCAAGGCTTGGGTGGTTGTGGAGATAAATTCTACATTGGAGCTGAAAGCTTGACCACCCAAGATGTCTTGGACAAAAAGTTCGACAGTACCGCCATCAGCAATGCGGCGGGAATAGGGCTTTATCGGGATATTGGAACCGCCCACCTGGCTCCAATTATTGATTTTGCCTGTATAAATTGACTTTAACTGTTCTATCGTTAGTCCTGGGATATTGAGATTGGGGTTAACTGCAACCGCTAAACCATCAATTGCCACAGGAATTTGTTTCAAACTGAACCCACGCTGTTGGGCATGGCTTAATTCTTGATCTAGAACTGGTCGGGAGGACTGGGCAAAGGCTAGTTGACCATCTATCAGGGACTGAATGCCAGTACCAGAACCAGGAGATGCATTGCTGGGTTCTACATAGCGCATCCGTAACTCTGGCCGCGCGGCTTGAATTACTGGATCAACTACTAATCGAATTGGTGCCCAAGATGTACTGCCTCCGTAATTGAATAATCCTGTAGGAACATCCTTTACTGAAGTGAAAGTATTGCCACTAGGTTGTTCCGATCCGGTTTGGGGCGTTTTGGTGTTACCAGAATTAATTGTATTTAGATCGACACCAGATTTTCTAGTAAACCACCAAAAACCGCCAGCTATTAGCCCGACGGTGATTAGGATGGATAATACAAGAATAGTTGTTTCATTTTTTTGGGACATAGTATAATTACCCGCGCGTCCATTCAATATAAGTGCTTGACTTAATAAGTGCTTGCTACTTGAGATTGTATTTGGAGGACGGGTGTTTTATTAAAAATGCAGACAAATCCTCACTTCTGACTACTTTAAAAACCAAGGTATAATAAATTTCCTCTGGATTATTCGTCTCTTTTCTCAAGGCTTGAGTGTTGGTGAGGATAAGTTGTTAGTTGATATTAAGATTTTTCCCGATAAAGCTCAATTTCTCATCTTGAGGGTTTTTCCAGGTTAACGCTTGGTTAATTTTTAATTTTTTATTGCTGATTAACGCACTGGTTCAAAGTCATAACCGGTGCGAGAGCGAGAACCAGGAACAATTTTTACAAGTTGGACTGGCGCATTGCGATCGCCTGATGCTAAAAACCGAATTGTACCAGAAGCGCCAGTGGCAGAAAAGTCAGAGGACAAGAGTGCTTGTTGGACTCCATCTCGCGTGGGATTGCGTTCTAATGCCGCAATTAGAGCGACAGTGGCATCATAACTGAGGGCACTTCGCCAACTCACATCAGCGCCCCATAATTGCCGCGATTTCTGGGGAAAATCTGACTTCGGATCGCTATCAATATGCCAGGGAACTGCTAATACCATCCCCACAGCTTGTTCTCTACCAATTTCCAAAGTTTTAGCGGTGTAAACATCATCTCCCCCCAGCAGAGTTAATCGTTTCTGGTTAATTTGAACTACTTGCAGTGCTTTATCGAGAGTTTCAGTATTAGCAGCTAACATCAACACTTCTGCACCTTGCTTCGTTGCTTGTTCTACGCTTTTAGCCGCGCTAAAATCCGCCCTGGATAAGTCAAATTCACTGGCTACCTGTCCACCCTCTAAGGAAACGGATGAGACAAACTCTGACTTTAAAGACTGGCTATAGTTACTCTGAGAATTAAAGAAAACCACTGCATTTTTTTTCTGCAAGGTTCTCACCATGTAGTTGGCTAAAGTTCTCGCAGCCATAAAATCACTGGGAACTGTGCGAAAAACGTAGTGGCTAAAGTTAGAAATTTTGACAGATGTACTAGTCGGAGATATGGCTACAAGTTGTCCAGACGTATAGATAGCACCTGCGGCTAAGGTGGAATCGCTGGTATTCGGCCCAACTACACCCAATACTTCGGAATTGCTGACTAGGGTAGAAGCAATTTGCTTGGAGATTTCTGGATTGTCGTCGTCGTTAGCTATCCCTACCCTCAACGGTACTCCCTTGACTCCTCCAGAGCTATTGACTTGATTTTGAGCTTGGGCTATCCCACGTAAAATTTCTAGAGAAACATTGGGGTCAGTGCCAAATGGTACAGAAGCCACAATGGTATAGCTCTTGGAAGAACCGATGCGGGCATTGTTAAGAAAAATTAACGTTTCTGGATCGTTTCGGTTGAGTTTTAGGGCAGCTGTGAAATTGGCGATCGCTCCATCGTAATTTTTAGTAGCGATCGCCTGTACTCCTTCTTTTTTCACAGCAGAAATGTCACCCGGAGTAAAGGCTTTTTCGCCAAAACTAATGCGGTCTTGTAAGGATGAATTGTTGCCTGGTTGTTGATTTTGAATGGTGGTATTACCAATTTTGGTCCCATTGTTAGTAAACCACCAAAAACCACCGCCAACTATACCAACTGTCAGCAGCAGGGCTAAGGCTAAAATTGCAGTTTCATTCTTTTGTGACATGAACAAATTTGAATAAAGAAAAAATATTTATTATTTTAATTATTTGGCTAAAGTTAAGCATTTTTATCATTTAATTCTAACAAATCTAGCTTTTTTTCTCAGTTTTTGACCCTGAGGTATCAACAGCCAATTTGCGCTTCACCAGCTTACTGGTCTGTTTGACCATTCTGTTTAACGATTACAAATAAATTGCGGGTATTTGGCCCATCCACTTGTTGCCAGTTCCGTTTAATTGCGCCCACTGTTCCATAAGAAACCATAGACCACCAAAGATTAAACCAATAGTGATGACAACGGCTAAAAAAAGACTAAGTGTTTCGTTTTTCTGAGACATTATATGTAGCTGTTAGTATCAGAAATTTTTTAAAGTAAGAGAGATAGTAATTTATAAATAAGTCGAAATACAGCTGTGAATGAAATAGCTACTAAGCCTGCTCCAACTGCTAAAATCACCACTGACGGAAGGTCAAGACCTCCCCGTAAAAAGGGGATAAAAAAAATAATTGCAAAAGTAATTGTAGGAATAATTAATAAATCGAACTTTTCAATCCATCGCCGAGTTTGGGCAAAAATAAGTATACCTAAAATCAGGGCGCAAGTAATCAAAGTAACTATTGGTGATTTGACTAGACTCAAGAGGGCGATCGCGAGCAATGCACCCTCAAATCCACTAAATGCTGCCCCACCCAATAATTCCAATGTCGAAAACGCTGGCTGAGTTGGTGGACGACGGGGGACGACAGGACTAGAACCTTGAGGTGGTTGTGGCGGGAAGGTTGCAGAGGGCGAATTAAATTGTGTAGGGGCTTGAATTACCTGTGAGTTAAGTGCGCGTAGAACCTCTTGGGCTGACTGGAAGCGTTGATTAGCCGCAGGTAGCAGCATCTTGTCTAAAATGTCAGCAAGGTGAGGGTTGACACTTACTTGGGTTCGCCATTTCCACTGGTTACTATAAGCATCAAATAGTTGAATTGCTTCCTGGTTTGTTAACAAGGTAATCAGAGTTACAGCTAAAGCGTATAAATCTGTAGATGGAAATACTTGCCCACCAGCCATCTGTTCGGGCGGTGCAAATCCCATAGAATAAATTCCTGTGGAAGAAGCCGCAGAACCAGGTGCAGCATTTGTTACTTGCTTGACTGCGCCAAAGTCTAGTAAGAAAAGTTTACCATCACGACGACGCATGATGTTTGAAGGTTTGATATCTCTGTGGATAATGCCTCTGTCATGGACAAACTCTAGAACCCGCACAATTCCTTGCAACACCTCTAATACTTGCTGTTCAGAAAATTTGCCCTGTTGAATTAATTCTTCCTCTAAGGTTTGCCCATCAATATATTCTTGCACCAAGTAAAAAAATTGGTCTTGCTCTCCTGGTTGCAAGCTATTAACTATCACTGGAAAGAAAGCAAACAAGTCAGGAATTTGCTCGTGATCGTTACCAAGCTGTGCTAAAACTTCTGCCTCTCTCTCAAACATTAACTGCGCTTGTTGCAGTTGAGTTAAGGTTAAATTTCCCGATGGTTGAAACTGCTTAACCACGCATTGACGCATTCCCGGTATTCGGCGATCGCGTGCCAAAAATGCGGCTCCAAATCCGCCCCTTCCCAGCAGTTTCGTTGGCACGTATCGACCATCTAGCATCAGTGGCATACCACAGGTAGTGCAATACTTTTGCTGGGTTGTTTTCAGTGTCGTAATATCATCTAAATCGGCAAAATAGTTTTGTGGGCGCGGACAACGGGGACGAGTGCAGTAAACTTCCATTTTCGTGATTAGTCATTAGTCAAAATAATTCGTAATTGATAATACTCGCCTTCTCTAATAGATGCTACGCGAATGGCGAGAAGTAAACTGCGTAATTCGTAATTAGTTCAGGTTACATAGAAACCAAATTTATTAATCAAGAACAGGAAACTTTTTTCCGGAAGCTAAACCCCTAGCTTGCTTACAATGCCCGGCACGAACAGCGATGGGTTGATAATTACGAATTACGTTAGCGTAGCGTTAGCAAAAGAGGAGCGTCATTACGAATTATTTAGTCATTGGTCATTTACAAAAAACAAAGTCCAAATGACAAGGGACTAATAACCTGATTTTAGTCTTCACCAGATGAGGTGGGTGTTGCTACCTCCAATGTAGTTAACACTAGACTTTTTTGTGTTAATTTTAACACATCTTGATTCCATCCTGGGTTAGCAAACTGGGGCAAAATTTCTTGACTAAAGGCTTCTGCGGCTTTGGATCTATAGCGATTGGGATTACAAATCAGCCACAGCGTCCGTTTGACGACTACGCCTTCAATGGGAGTACGGTGCAAAACGCCCATTTGTAACTCTTTAGCGATCGCACTAGTTGAAACAAAGGCAGCCCCTAGACCAGATTGCACAGCATTTTTAATCGCTTCAATAGAATTCAATTCCATTTCAACTTTAAAACGTCTGGTATCGATTTCACAGCGTGCTAGCACTTGGTCAATGACTTTGCGGATAGTCGATTGGGAATCTAGGGCAATGAATTGTAATTTATACAGGTCTTCTTTCTGGATTTTTTCAAGTTTGGTAAAAGGATGAAAGACAGGTATAATCAGCGCTAGCTCATCCTCAGCGTAAGGAATCACGTCTAAAGATTCTGACAGTTCACCAGGGATTTCACCGCCGATAATTGCCAGATCGACTTGTCCGTTAGCGACACTCCAAGCAGTCCGCCGGGTAGAGTGGACGTGTAATTGTACTGCCACATCTGGATATTTTTGTCGGAACATACCGATCATTCTGGGCAAAAGATAAGTGCCAGTGGTTTGAGAAGCACCGACAATTAAAGTACCACCTTGGAGATTTTGTAAATCCTCGATGGCGCGGCAGGTTTCCTGACAGAGACTGAGGATTTTTTCACCGTAGTTTAAGAGTAGATGCCCAGCTTCGGTTAATTGGGCGCGTCGTCCTCCACGATCAAATAAGGGGACATCGAGTTGCCGTTCCAGATTTTGGACTTGCAAACTGACGGCAGGCTGGGAGACGTAAAGACTATCAGCGGCACGCTTGAAGCTTCCTTCTTGGGCGATCGCTTTCAGGATACGTAACTGATCTAAAGTGAAAGGAAGGTCAGACATAAGGCTCAACCCACAAACTTTTAAAGGAGCAGATGCACGTAATAAATCCGGTTTGACAGCAATCAGCCGGACATGATTTGTTGCATATTAAACTTGAAGGATTGACTCGAAAAAGACAGTAGCACAACATCTTGACTAAAGTCCCCTTTTGAATACTTTGTGGTATTGGTTGTACTGAATTCAGTTTTCTTTAAATTACTTCACCTGTGTATATGCTGCTGATTTCTTGGTTGACACCCAGTCATTTTGTCATACTAGGGTTACAAATAGTTTTTGCGATCGCTCACAGTGGAGGCGCTGCTTTACGCCCTTGGGCAGAAAAATACATTGGCCCAAGGTTTTATCGCATTCTCTTTGCATTAGTCAGCCTACCGTTGGCTGTGATATTAATTATTTACTTTTTTGGGCACCGTTATGATGGTTTGCAAATTTGGCAGGTACAAGGGGTGCCAGGAGTCCGAGAATTTGTTTGGCTGCTATCAGCAATCTCGTTTTTGTTTTTATATCCTGCTACCTTCAATCTACTAGAAATTGCTGCTATTCAAAAGCCCCAAGTTCATCTTTACGAAACAGGAATTATTCGGATTACCCGTCATCCTCAGATGGTAGGACAAGTAATTTGGTGTGTTGCCCATACTCTCTGGCTGGGTACTACCTTTACCCTTGTGACTTCCATTGGATTGATATTGCATCACTTGTTTGGGGTTTGGCATGGGGATCGCCGCCTGAGCGATCGTTATGGGGAAGCTTTTGAAATTGCCAAACAGCGGACTTCAATTATTCCCTTTAAAGCAATTATTGACGGACGTCAATCTCTCAAATGGCAGGAATTTTTCCGCCCTGCCTATTTGGGAGTTGCCATTTTTATAGCTTTGCTTTGGTGGTCGCACCCTCTGTTACTGGAAGCAACTAGTAGCATAGGATGGTAACTTTAGACGATCCCCAGTATCAGCAGAAAATCCGAAATAGATGGAAATTTCAGCTTATCAATTGCTCAAAATCAATGTAGGATAAATTCAAACATCTATCAGTGGGGGGTGCATTCAGTCAGCTTGAGATTTTATATTGGTAGTCGTTGGTCAGTTGCCTTTCCTTGAAAGAAAGTGGCAGATTCAGTCAAATCCCCAGGCGGTCACGGCAATCAGGAGTTTAACATTCAAAAAAGCCAACGCGACTTCTAAGGTCGCTTTTCAGTCAGAGACACATTAACTCGCTCAATTTTTGCCAATTATTCTGTGTCCTGAATGCATCTATACGGCAGTTACTGACTTGCCAATCCTCCACTGAAGCAGTAGCTGAGTCCTGAGTCCTGAGTAAAAGCAAGCAACTTAGTATTCATTAGCTTGGCAATTAGTCCCAATCCTTGCTTTACTCTAAAAGAAAAAGAAACGAGTTCCTCATTCAATCCGCTAACTTTAGTTATGGACTTCTACTCAGCAACCAGAACTCGGAACTCAGCACTACTCAATTCAGTACTGATAGCTAGTTTGATATAAAAACCTTATAATCCAAGAGGCGTCATGGTGTTGTCGGTTAGTGAGCGGACATTTACTCAAGAAGTTTTAGAATCACCTATTCCTGTTTTAGTTAACTTTGAAGCACCTTGGTGTGGCTTGTGTCGAGTTATACACCCACTATTGTTGCAATTTCAAGCCCAGTGCGGGAATGAAATTAAATTAGTCGGGGTTAACGCCGATCAAAATTTTAAATTGTCTACTACCTATAGGCTAAAATCACTACCCACTTTACTATTGATTGAAAATGGCACTATTCGCCATCGCTTGGAATGCTTTCGCGGCAGAGAAGATTTACGTCTAGCTTTAGAAGAGATTAAAGCCAGCTACAGCAATTACCCCAAAATCTACAAAAGTTCAAAAACAGTGGACTTAGAGTATCGGTCAGCTTGATGGACATTGGGCATTGGGGAGCCAGCGCAGTGGGCGGGTTTCCCGACTTGAGGCGACTGGCGTCATTGGGCATGGGGCAAATGACTAATGACAAATGACCAATGATTAATGACCAAATCTAAAACCATGCTTAATACCCCACCCAATCAGCCTTGGGTGGGTTATTTTATCCTAAAGGGTGTGTGTCACAATTATTAACAGTTTCGACACGCTAATCAAGAATTCTAAAAGTAGGCGTCAGTGATGGAAGTAATCTATCAGTATGCCTGGCTGATTCCGGTGTTCCCTCTTTTTGGGGCGATGCTGGTCGGTCTAGGGTTAATCTCGTTGAATCAGGTGACAAACCGCCTACGGCAGCTTAACGCTGTGGTGATTATCTCCATGATGGCAGCAGCTATGGGGCTGTCGTTTGCCTTGTTATGGAGTCAAATTCAAGGACACGCGCCTTATCTGTGCACCTTTGAGTGGGCGGCAGCAGGTAATTTTCACCTGAGCATGGGCTACACTATTGACCACCTGACAGCCCTAATGCTGGTGATTGTCACAACGGTAGCCTGTTTAGTCATGGTTTACACCGATGGCTATATGGCTCACGATCCCGGTTACGTGAGGTTTTACGCCTATCTCAGTTTGTTTGGCTCCTCAATGTTAGGTCTGGTGATCAGCCCCAACCTAGTACAGATTTATATCTTTTGGGAACTGGTCGGGATGTGTTCTTACTTGCTGGTCGGCTTTTGGTATGATCGCAAGTCAGCAGCCGATGCCGCGCAAAAAGCATTTGTTACCAACCGCGTGGGCGACTTTGGTCTATTACTCGGCATTCTGGGGCTGTTCTGGGCAACAGGAAGCTTTGATTTTAATATCATGGGCGATCGCCTCGCCCAACTCGTAGAATCAGGTTCTATCAGCAATTTTCTCGCTGTCCTGTTTGCGATTTTAGTTTTCTTAGGGCCAGTGGCGAAATCAGCCCAATTCCCCCTCCATGTCTGGCTACCAGACGCAATGGAAGGCCCCACCCCCATTTCTGCCTTGATTCACGCAGCAACGATGGTGGCGGCGGGTGTTTTCCTGATTGCCCGGATGTACCCAGTATTTGAAGACGTTCCAGCCGCAATGAATGTCATTGCCTTTACTGGGGCGTTTACGGCGTTTTTGGGGGCAACCATTGCCATTACCCAAAATGACATCAAGAAGGGCTTGGCTTACTCCACCATTTCCCAACTCGGTTACATGGTGATGGCAATGGGAATAGGTTCCTACAGTGCTGGATTATTCCACCTGATGACCCACGCCTATTTCAAGGCGATGCTGTTCTTGGGTTCAGGTTCAGTAATTCACGGTATGGAAGGTGTCGTTGGACACGACCCCGCCTTAGCGCAAGATATGCGGCTGATGGGCGGACTGCGGAAGTACATGCCGATCACGTCAATTACCTTTTTGATTGGTTGCTTGGCAATTTCTGGTATTCCACCCTTTGCTGGCTTCTGGTCAAAAGATGAAATTCTGGGGAAGGCTTTTGAGGCTAACCCATTTCTCTGGTTGATTGGCTGGCTAACTGCTGGGATTACTGCTTTCTATATGTTTAGGATGTATTTCTCGACATTTGAAGGCGAATTCCGGGGTAATGACGATAAAATCAAGCAAAAACTCAAGAAGGCTGCGGCGACAATTGTCCTGGAATTAGAGTCACAAGAACCAGTCCCGAATTTTGGGCCTGGGGCGATGAAGAAAGGAGAATTGGCGGCAACTGGTGAGCATCATGACTCTCATGACTCTCATGACTCCCACGGGCATCACAGCGACTCCCCCCATGAGTCGCCGTGGACGATGACACTGCCGTTGGCACTGTTGGCTGTGCCTTCGATTTTGATTGGTTTGGTGGGAACTCCCTACGCCAATTATTTTGAAGAGTTTATCTTTCCTCCTAGCGAAACTCTCTCCGAAGTTATAGAAAAGGCTTCCGAGTTCAATCCGACGGAATTCTACATCATGGCGGGTGCTTCAGTCGGAATTTCTTTGATTGCGATTACCTTAGCTTCGCTGATGTATTTGCGCCGTAAGATTGACCCGGCTGCGATCGCTGCTAAAATCAAACCACTTTACGAGTTATCTCTCAACAAGTGGTACTTTGATGACATTTACCATCGGGTTTTTGTCCTCGGCTTGCGTCGCCTAGCTAGACAAGTTATGGAAGTTGACTTCCGCGTTGTAGATGGTGCTGTTAACCTCACAGGCTTTTTCACCCTTGTCAGCGGTGAAGGTCTGAAGTACCTAGAAAACGGTCGCGCTCAATTCTATGCCTTGATTGTGTTTGGGGCGGTTTTGGGCTTAGTGATTGTTTTTGGTGTTACCTGATTTTAATAGGGGTGGACATTCGTCCACCCCTACATTATTTCTTGAATTTTGTGATACAGCCATTTTCAGGTAAGTGAACTACATCTTTTTTGTTTCACGCAGAGGCACAGAGTCGCACAGAGGAATTGAGACTTGGGTCTGAAAAGATGACAAGATTTTTTAATCCAAGCCATAAGAGTTTAGCCTTCTAGTTCAGCCCTGATTTTTTCAAGATGTTTAATGCTCTTCAAAGAATAAAATCGTTCAGAACATTTACAACAAACGTAAGCATATAATTTTAATGCGGCCTTTTTTTTGCCGCATGTAATGATTTCAGTAACTTCTTTTTCAACTATTAGCCCCGCACAAACGGGGCACTCATCGAAAGGCAGCACGGCTACCTCCTTCTTATATGGCTTTTATTCCAACGGCTTGCATCAGGGCTAAACAAGGAAATCAGCGTAGCCCAACCATTTCTCTCATTGTATGCCCAAACAGTGTTTAAACGCATACCAGTTTTAGTTCTTCCACAAACGATAAATCTTGGCGCACGATTTAAGTCTTGCTGTTCTTCCAATACTGATCCATTGAGGACGGAATAGAAAACATCTTCGGATACAAGACAGCGATGCATACTTTGAGTTACAGCATGGGCTGTAAAACTGAAGGTGTGGGTTTTGATCGCTGTGGAAATAAGCTTGTGTACCTGCTGGTTTCTGTTTCCCATTTTTTCCTCTTCATCCGTTGTTAACTTAGACACTAGAATCCCTTCTAGAAGGCATTTTTGTGAAAAACGGATAACAGAGTTGACTACATATGGGTAAATCTAGTAGTTGTTATTTTTGGTACGAGTCAAATGTAACAGCTATACCTACAAAAAGTCAATATCTTACTCAAAGAAATTTGGTATCATCTCTTTCATACAATTTCCCCAACGAATTCTACTCTGATATCACTGTTTTTTGCTCGAACTTTAAAAACGGTTAAGTCCATGCCAGAGATTTGATCGTCGATAAAGTTTCCAGACTGTAGCTAATCAATAATGGGTTGAATGTCAATTGGAATTTGGCGATCGCGATAAAGAGGTAAAATATAATAATCTTTTTGCGCCGTAACCCACCCGACAAATTAATAGAATCCCAACATTTAGCAAAATAATAAATTTTTCACTAAATATAATTTAAAAAATAATTCATGTATTGTCAAAATCTAGTTTTCTCCCGTCATGCTATCCAACAAATGTTTTATCGTCGCATCAGTCAAAAAGAAGTAAAAACTGCGATTTCTTATGGAGAAGTAATAGAAGAAAATCATGATGATACACCCTACCCCAGTTATCTAATATTGGATTTTATAGAAGGTAAACCGATTCATGTTGTATTTTCCTACGATGAAGCTACAGATACAGGATATGTAGTAACAGCTTATATTCCTGATGCTAATATTTGGTTAGATGGTTTTAAAACTAGGAAACAAAGATGATGAAATGTGTAATTTGTCAGCATGGAGAAACTAAACCAGGTTTAGTAACTGTGACATTAGAAAGAGATGAATGTATTATTGTTCTAAAAAAAGTTCCAGCAGAAATTTGTGATAACTGCGGTGAATATTATTTAAGTGATGCAGTTACCGAACAGGTTTTAAAAAAAGCAGAGTTAGCTATTAATAATGGAGCAGAATTAGAGATTATTAGATATGCAGCTTAGAGGATGTTTTAAAAGTCAAAACTAGTCAAAAATCATGCCAATCGTCTGACCATGATACGAATCATCGCAATATAGATAAATGTCTCCGAGGTTTGGGGTAGTCTTTCATAATCTTTACTTAAACGCCGACACCAATTCAGCCAGCCAAAAGTACGCTCAACAACCCAACGCTTCGGTAGATGCACAAAACCTTTTTTCTCCAATGGTCGAAGCACAATTTCCACATTAGCCGTAAACATATCCATCACCCAACGCATAAATTCTTCGCCTCGGTATCCTCCGTCCATCCAAATGATGTTCAGCCGTTTTACGTAATTACCAGTATCATGAACTCGTTGAAGAACTTTTTTCGCGCCTTCACGTTCTGGAAAACTGGCAGAGGTGACCAAGACCCTCAAAACTAGCCCTAACAGATCCACACTCAGATGTCGTTTGCGTCCATGTATTTTTTTCCCAGCATCATAGCCGACATCAATGGAAATCATTGTTGCGGTTTCTACTGATTGACTATCAACGGCTGCTTCTGATGGACTCTTGTCACGCCCTGCGTCTACTCTCACCCACTGGTAGAGTTAGTCGTGAACTTTCAACCATGTACCATCTTTACTCCATCTCCAAAAATAACCATAAACCGTTGACCACGGGGGGAAATCTGCTGGTAAGCCTCGCCATGTACACCCTTCACACAGAATATAGAGAATTGCATTCACGATCGCAAATAATCCTAATTTTCGGGGACGACCGCCTGGTTTTGCTTCTGGGAAAATATCTGCTATCAATTCCCACTGTTCCCAGGTCAGATTGCTACGGTATGCTTTAGTCATTCGCTCACAGGGTGCTGGTTTCTACAAAATTCAGCATACGCCTTGTGAGCTTTCTTACACTAGCCCCCCACTTTTAAAACATCCTCTTAGTGTTCTTATTGGCGTTTTTGCTTTAGCAATAGGTTTGATTACGCGATCGCACCCCTAAACTATAATTTTATCGGCTTTTCTAGGCTAAATTTTTGACTTGACTGGGAGTATTCCAACCCACATTCCGCACCCTCAACTGTCAAAAGATACTCCCAACAGCAGAAACGGAGGATTGCCAATTTAATTAAATCAACCTAACGAGGAAGACGAAATCCCTAAAAAGCTGTTACTTAATAACTAGTGACTTTTTGCCAAACATGATTTTGATAGCAGACGAATTGTGATGAATACAGCTAATTTTCCGTGGCTGACGACGATTATTCTGTTTCCGATAGCGGCGTCGCTACTTCTTCCCATCATCCCTGACAAAGAAGGCAAAACAGTGCGCTGGTACTCCCTGATCGTGGGGCTGATAGATTTTGCACTAATTGTTTACGCTTTTTATACTGGGTATGATTTTTCCAATCCAGATTTGCAGTTAGTGGAGAGTTACCCCTGGGTACCACAATTGGGTTTGAATTGGTCAGTAGGGGCAGATGGCTTGTCCATGCCCCTAATTATTTTGACTGGATTCATTACCACGCTGGCGATTTTAGCAGCTTGGCCTGTCACCTTCAAGCCCAAGCTATTTTACTTCTTGATTTTGGCGATGTATGGCGGTCAGATTGCCGTGTTCGCTGTCCAGGATATGCTGCTATTTTTCCTGGTGTGGGAACTGGAACTGGTGCCGATATACTTTCTGCTGTCGATTTGGGGAGGCAAAAGGCGGCAATATGCAGCGACCAAATTTATTTTATACACCGCTGGCGGGTCGCTGTTTATTTTACTCTCTGCCCTGACAATGGGATTTTACGGCGATACGGTGACGTTTGACATGCGATCGCTCGCCTTAAAAGATTTCGCCCTGAATTTCCAACTTGCCCTCTATGCGGGCTTCTTGATTGCTTACGCTGTCAAGTTGCCGATTATTCCCTTGCATACTTGGCTACCTGATGCCCACGGTGAAGCTACAGCCCCCGTACACATGTTATTAGCAGGTATTCTCCTGAAAATGGGCGGTTACGCCTTGATTCGGATGAATGCCCAAATGCTCCCCGACGCCCACGCTTTCTTTGCGCCAGTATTTGTAGTTTTGGGGGTAGTTAATATCATCTACGCTGCCTTAACATCCTTTGCCCAGCGTAACCTGAAGCGAAAAATTGCCTACTCCTCAATTTCTCACATGGGTTTTGTGATGATTGGTATCGCCTCCTTCACCGATTTGGGATTGAGTGGGGCAGTATTACAAATGGTTTCCCACGGGTTAATTGGGGCGAGTTTGTTCTTCCTTGTAGGGGCAACTTATGACCGGACACACACCCTGATGTTGGATGAAATGGGCGGTGTTGCTAAGAAAATGCCGAAGATTTTCGCTATGTTCACCACCTGTTCAATGGCTTCTTTGGCATTGCCAGGTATGAGCGGTTTCGTGGCAGAATTAATGGTATTTGTGGGCTTTGCTACTAGCGATGCTTATAGCTCTACCTTCAAAGTTATCGTGGTGTTCTTGATGGCAGTGGGAGTGATTTTAACTCCGATTTATCTGCTGTCGATGCTGCGAGAAATTTTCTACGGTAAAGAGAACGAGGAATTAGTTTCTCACCAAGCTTTGATAGATGCCGAACCCCGTGAAGTATTTATCATTGCCTGTTTGTTAATTCCAATTATTGGTATTGGTTTCTATCCAAAATTGCTGACTCAGATGTACGACGCTACAACTGTACAATTGACGGCAAGATTGCGTGATTCCGTGCCGACATTAGCACAGCAAAAAGAAGAAACGCTAAAGGTTTCTTTGAGTGCGCCCCAAATAGCTAATTAAGTTGCGAGTTTAAATATTGATTACTTTGAGGGCGGGTTTTGTACCTGCCCTTTTTATTACTCACTCGTAATTTTTGATTCAATACGCTTGGGTTAAGGCTAAAACTCTTTATCAAAGTCAACTTTTTTAACGAACCGCAGAGGCGCAGAGAAGCCAGTGCGCCCTTGCGGTTCCCCGACTTGAAGCAACTGGCGCGAAACACACAGAAGAAAAAAATTGATTTTTGATTCGGGAAAGTAAAAAATAAATCATCGACCTGAGTTCAAAAATTTTGTATTGGTACATGATGAGATGCAATACGCTTGGCTTTGTGAAAAATTGTAGGTTGGGTTGCGCTTTGCTTGGAGAAAATAAGCTTATATAATTTCTTTGCAAAGGCTATCAAAATGAGCGCGATCGCACATCAATAGATTACATACAATCTATCTAGAATCAGATTTGGCAAAACCGCTCATGTTAAACTACGATCCACTGCATTGTTTGCCATCTTCCGAAGAACTACCCGACTCAGATGATACTGCTGTGGATAATGAACTCCAAAATTTAATTCCCGGCTTGCTAAAAACGATACTAGCTTTGGTTTGGTGCGATCGCTGGGATTGGTTTTTTGGTGTTGATATGGGTATTTATTATCACCCAGACAAACCAGCCATTGTCCCTGATGGGTTTCTCAGCTTAGAAGTTAAACGCTTCATTGATGAGGATTTACGCCTAAGTTATGTGCTGTGGGAAGAAAAGCAACTGCCAATTTTAGCGATAGAAGTTGTTTCCCAAATATATCGAGAAGAATATAATATCAAGAAAGAATTTTATGCCAAAGAATTAGGAATTTTGTACTACGTTGTGTATAGTCCCCTTCGGCGTAAAAAGTCGCCTTTGGAAGTGTATCGTCTAGTTGATAGGGAATATATCTTAATGTCAGGAAATCCCGTTTGGCTACCAGAAATTGGTTTAGGAATTGGGCGAGAACGGGGAATTTATCAAGGTATAGTGCGGGAGTGGCTATACTGGTATGACGAGGAAGGGCAAAAATTGCTGACACCAGAAGAACGCATTAGGGAAGCGGAAGAACGCACAGCTTTTGAAGAACAGCGACGGGTGGAAGCAGAGCAAAAAGTGAAAATGTTAATTGAAAGGTTGAATGCGCTTGGTGTTGATCCAGAAACTTTGTCATAGATTCACTAAATTTTGTAATTTTCGCTGCCTTGATGTTAATTAGCTTCCTGGTTAGGGAATTATATTTATAAAGCAACTAATAGCTTTACGGTACAAATCGTAACGGCTGGTTACTCAATAAATATATTTACCAAAACCTTCATCAAAAATATGGAAGTAAAATTAGGATTTGGAGCAGTCCCAAGACCTCAATATGTTTTTGTCAGCAGAGAACCTGATCACTGTTGGTATATGCTCGCTGAAGATGAAAAACGCATCCCAATTTATGAAAGAGCTTTGACTGGGGTAATTACAGGAATAGAAATTAATAAAAAGGTTGAAAATACATTCGGGGAAGTTATCAGAACAGATTTAAATATTTTGGCAGATAAACCTTATATTATCCGCTCAGGAAGCGATACCTATTTTTGTAAAGGCTTATTGCTGTCTTTAGATATTCTTACTTTTGAACAACTGCGTCATCCACTTACTATTACCGTTAGTCCTGGAGATAAAAAAGTAGTATTCTGTAATATTTACGATCCAGCCACTTATCGCTCTATAGGTGTTAGTTGGGACGGATATAGGGAAATTGACTGGCAAGCTTTAGGGCAGAAAGTAAGTTTAAAAATTAATAAAATCCACAATTTTAATCAAGATAAAAATCAATCTCAACCAGAAATAAGTGACAATATAAAAACAGTTGAACCCCGTGATGTTTTTATAACTCAAACTGACACATATTTAACCCAATTAAATTGGACTCCAGAGCAGGGAAGGGATTATTTGCAGCAGAAATATGGCAAGCGATCGCGTCTACAACTTACTGATACAGAAATTCTGGACTTTATTGATTACCTAAAGCTACAACTAACCTAAATTTCTAAATTTATTTAGCTCTGCTGTTGTGTGGGCTTTGGATAATTGCGTAGGCGTAGCCCGTCGTAGACATCGCTTTACCTGATGCAATAGAACAACTGCGGCAAGGAGAAGCAATTGTAGAAATCAGCAGCAGTTCATGAGTAAATTGCTCAACTCATAATCTCCACAAGATAGCGACTAATATTCTAGTGTCAAGCCAAGTGCGATCGCTTTTCCATTGCATTGAGGTGTTAGCCTCCCAAAGGTGCGATCGCACAAGTAGTGTAATTACTAAAAATACATAAATTTCTATGAAGCAGATGATGTATCTGATGATGGTTTAGAATCATTTAACTCAGCCAGAGCTATCTTGACACACGCACAAACACCTTTCCAATCAAGTTCTGACAAGTGACCAATCAAAACCAAATTAGCAGAGGGTGGTAAGGTGACGATAAAACTTCTGAAAACAGATGCAACCCGCAAACCTGCTGCTGCCCAATCCTGAAGTGCATAGTCAGTAATTCCAAGGGCAGTTGTTTGAGTAGTAATGAGTCCAATGATTACATCAGGACGGATTGTATGATAAGTGGCTGATGACAGAACTATAGCAGGACGACGCTTAATACCAGTAACACCGGGAAAATCAACTGTGACTACATCACCGGGATGGAACGTCACTAAACTGTCTCCTCACTTTCAGGCAAAATTGAAGCTGCGTACTGTAACGAAAACGATGCTAAATCAAGCTGATCTTGCTCAGTCCAAGCATCACTTTGATCGATGATCGACAAGTTTTGCTCGACTAGCTCATTTAGAATCAGGGTTGCCAAGCGTAGCCGCTCAGTTGGTGACAAGTTACAAACAACTTGGCTATATATCTCATGGGCGTTATTGGACATAAAAACCCTCCTGTGTCTTATCCTAACAGTTGTGATGCCTGCGCCAAGCTGTTAAAAAGCTTCTATGCACAAGTAGTGTAGTTGCTGAAGATACATAAATTGTTGGGTTTCTACTTCAAGTCAATTTACAGTGATAATGCGATCGCTTGTCCATTGCATTGAGGTGTTAGCTTCCCTGTGATCGCATTCAAAACGAAAAGAATTGACAGCTGTGTTCATTGCAGTCTCAAATTTATACCTTCTGAATGTTCATTAGTTAGTATTTCCGGGAAACTTAAGTATAAGGTGATGCCTTATTTTTATGGCGAACCCGTAGACAAGTACTGACCAAATATTAATCACAATCAGGAGTATTCATGATTCCACTTATCTTAGGTGCTGCTGCTTTAGCTACTGGAGCCTTCGGAGCAGTAAAAGGTGCTGAAGGGATTGGCAATATGAATCAGGCAAAGGAAATTGGTGAACAGGCTCAACAAAAATACGAAAGTAGCTTGCAAAACTTAAAAGCAGCTTGGGAAATTACTAACCAGTCGGCAGAAGTTTATGGTCAAATGCAGCTTCGTATCAAGCAGGGTACAATTTCAAACTTTATAGCTTTTATTGAGAGAATTGGTCAGCGAGCTTCCCAAAACAATCTGTATATTCTAACTGGATTAGACATTTCCACTCAGCAAGTTCAGGAGTACAAAACAGAAGTTATCAAAGCTGAACAGTGGGTGAAAGGTGGTGTGTCAGCAGCTGTTGCAGCCTCAGCAGCAGGTTCTAGTGCAGTTACCTTAGCAAGGAGTGTAGGTACTGTTACTGTTTCTAAGTTCTTTGGATTGTGGGCTGGTGAAGTCGCTATCTCACAAATTGGTGGTGCTGCGGCTTGGACTGGAGCCATAACTTGGTTAGGTGGTGGTACTAGTATGGCAGTTGGTGGTGCTGTATTGGGAGGTATTACACTAGGCCCCGCGTTGATGGTTGGGGGTTTTCAACTTGCTGGTAAGGGTGAGGAAGCTTTGACTAAAGCGCGAGAGTATGAAGCTAGGGTAAATATAGAAATTGCCAATATTGAAGCAGCTCAAGATTTTCTATTACAGGTTAAACAGCGAACAGTGGAACTGGCTAATTTAGTGTGTAATTTAAACAACCGTGCTAAATCTGCACTTCAAGAGCTTGAAGCCCAACCTTTTAATCGCGATCGCGATGCTAGGAAGTTTCAAGAAGTAGCACTTCTGGTGAAAGCGCTTGCAGAAATTATGAAAACTCCTGTTTTAGACAATGAAGGGTATCTGAATCCTGCCTGCACGACTATCCAAGCAAAGTATCGTACTCTGGGAGGATAATTAAGCATGTCAGTACATAAAATAGCTGCTTTTGCACTCGCAAACCTAAATCCTGCTGAATGCTTACAGCAAATGGTTTCAGCTTATACTGAATATAAAATGATTGCCGAACAGGAAAAGACAAAGAGACGAGGGATTGAAGCTTGGGAAAAAGAAACAATCACCAAGATTAACGCCCAGCGAGAGTTGCTGATAGCGTATCTAGATCGCTCTTTTGATGAACGTGCAGAAAACTTTCGCGCTTTGTTTGCTGTCGTTGATAATGCGATCGCATCCGGCAATAATGAACAACTAGCCCTTACCTTAAACTCAATCACAGAAATTGCTAAATCAAGCCCTTTCAAAGACCTTGCAAACTTAGCTTCTGTTCGCGCTGCGCTAGATGATCCAGACCACGAATGGACATTTTAATTTTATAAAAGTGCGATCGCTCTGCCACAAGTTTCTAAAAAAGCCTGACAACGCAGGCTTTTTTCATATAGTGTGAGGCTTACAGGCGTTATTATTTCATAGCGCTCGCCACTACCCACACAGTCACAAATAAAGTTATCAAATATCGCTTGCTTCCGGTAGCCAGTCTTCATCCAACACTAACTCTACAGAATATGGGCACTCTTTTGGAAACACGGATAAAAGTATCCCTGTTTGCTTGGCTGCTTGGCGACGTGCCCTTTGATAGCTTTCCTCAAGCTGCTCTGTAGGATAGTTCTTAAGACTAGGACTATCTTCTATCGCTAACTCAATTTGGGTGCGAGAATCAGTAATCGAATCGAGCCAACTATCTGAGCGACGTTGGGGTTGATATTGCCACTTGAGCAAATGCAATAGTAAGCGAGTTAGTTGACTGGCAATACCCCGTCGTTCACTTTTGCCCAAGCCTTCAACCTCTTCAATCAGATGTTCTACATCAACTTCCTGCCAGCGATGCGATCGCAATAGTTGGGCTGTCTGTTCAATCCACAAGTTAAAATCTGCTTTATAAGTTGCGTTCATAGCCGTTCTCGATCAGCCCCATAGCTTAGGCAAGCTAAAATATCTTCTTGTGTCAAATAAGGAAAGTCATCAAACACTTCCTCGTAGGTCATCCCAGAGGCAAGATAAGATAAAACATCGTATACAGTAATTCGCATTCCTCGAATACAAGGCTTACCACCTCGTTTTCCTGGTTCGATTGTAATAATGTTTTGGTACTGCACAGCTATTCAAACCTTAAAAATCTTCATCATCAACAAAAAATTCAGCATCGTCTTCCAATCTAGAATTACCCTGTCCAATACCAGCAAGTCCCCACAGGGGTTGCAGCAGTGCCATGCCAATTAACCCGACAACCGCACTAAAAGCTAGCACTAAACCCATTGGTATCTGAATCGATTGGAATGTTAAAAATTTTAACGATACGGGTGTGGCATTTTGAACTGAAATAATTGCGATCGCCCTTTCACCTCATTTTCCGATGCGCTCAAGTTCCTCTCGCAATACTCGCCGTAATGTCTCTTCTAACGGTTCACGGCGCTGCTGAATGTACTCACGCAAGGCATCGTTAATCAAAGTTTGGTAATTTCCCCCACCTGCTGCGTGAACTTGGTCACGAAACCATGCTAGTACTTCATCATCTAGGCGAATTGTAATTCGAGTTTTGCCTGCTGGTGTTGATTCAATCGCTCCCCGCTTGCCCTGGCTAAAATCATACTCAGCTTCCATAACTTATCCCTTTTCATACTGCTTTTGTTCATAGCGCGTAGCTTGGCGGGCAGAAATCAATCGAATCTGATCATTGCGCCATGTATACACAACTACTAAAACTCGACTGAAAGCATCTATCCCAATAGTGATAAATCTCTCTTCATCAAAACGTTCATCTGTGATGGTAATTGCTAAATCGTCAGAAAACACGGTTACTGCATCAGTAAAGTCAACGCCATGCTTGCGAAGATTAGCTGCTGCCTTATCCCTATCCCACTGATACGCCATCTAAATCTATTATATGCACAAATGTGCATACTACCAGATGAAGATTACTTAACTGGTGTAATTTTATGTGTTTTTTTTCAAACCTTAAAAATCTTCATCATCAATAAAAAATTCGGCATCATCTTCCAATCTAGAATTACCCTGTCCAATACCAGCAAGTCCCCACAGAGGTTGCAGCACTGCCATGCCAATTAAACCGACAACGGCACTAAAAGCTAGCACTAAACCCATTGGTATCTGAATCGATTGGAATGTTAAGAATTTTAACGATACGGGTGTGGCATTTTGGACTGAAATAATTGCGATCGCAATTACCCAAACCGCTACAACTAGAGATGTCAAAAAAGGAGCGATTTTCATACTTTGATTGAAGTGAGGAGTTAAGAGTAAAAAGTTAGGAGTTATATTTTGCTCGAAATTAGAAATCAGGAGTTAAGAATTGTAAATTTACAATTCTTAACTCCTAATTCATAATTATTAACTCTGACAGATTAAACTGCTACTGCCTCTAGTTTAGCAATGGCACTCTCTAACTCTTGGGCGATTTGGGTGAGTTTTTCGGGAGTGTTGGTTTCTAGGTAGACGCGTACCAGTGGTTCTGTACCGGAAGGACGCAGTAAAATCCAGCTACCTTCTTCTAAATAGAGCTTAATACCGTCTTTACGCCCCACTTCCTTGACTTTAATTCCTGCTACCTCTGTAGGTGGATTTTTAGTAAAGGAGTCGATGACGGCGGTTTTGTGCGCCTCTGTGAGGTGCAAGTCTAGGCGGTTATTGTAAAGTGGGCCATCGGCTTCAGCGATCGCTTCTTTGACAAGTTGACTTAGCGGTTTGCCTTCATAAGCGATCGCTTCTGCCACCAGCATATCGGCTAATACCCCGTCTTTTTCGGGAATATGCCCGATAATACTCAAACCACCTGATTCCTCTCCACCGATTAGCACGGCAGTTTCGCGCATTTTTTCGCCGATGTATTTAAAACCAACTGCTGTTTCGTAAATTTGCAGCCCATTTTTAGCAGCAAAATTATCCAGCAGGTGGGTTGTAGCGACAGTGCGGACTATCGCGCCAGTCTTACCTTTGTTTTTGATTAAATGACGTGCTAGAAGTAGCAGCACAGTATTCGGAGTAAGGACGTTTCCTTGTTCATCAACGATACCAAAGCGATCGCTATCTCCATCCGTTGCCAAGCCCAAATCAGCTTGATCTCGAACTACTGCTTCCACTAACTCAACTAACTGTTCTCCTTTGGGTTCTGGCATTCCACCCCCAAATAAAACATCTCTCCAATCATGGAAACTTTCTAATTGAACGCCACTATGTTGCAAAACTTCATCTAAATAGCCGCGAGAGGTAGAATACAAAGCATCGTACTTTACCTTTAAATTAGCGCTTTTGATCTTTTCTACATCAAGTAGGGTGTAGATAAATTGCAGGTAATCTGGTTTCGGATCGAAAATTGAAATTGAACCTGATGGATTGCTCCCAGGCAACTCATCCGATGCACCTTCTATATTTGCCACAATAGTATCAGTAATCTCTGGAGTGGCAGGACCAGCATAATCGGGTATATATTTAATTCCACAGTAGGGTGCTGGATTATGGCTAGCAGTAAACATTAACGCCCCGGCGGAATTTAGGTGACGGGCGTTGTAGGCAATTACTGGTGTGGGGCAATCCCGATCGGTAATTTTCACAGTCCAACCTAAGTCTGCTAGTACTTGGGCCGCTGTTTGGGCAAACTGGTCAGCTAAAAAGCGAGTATCGTAGGCAACAAGTACTGGTCTATCTTTTGTGTAGGCTGTTTCTAAGTAAGTGGCGATTGCCCTTGTTACTTTTCTCACATTGGGAAAAGTAAAGTCATCGGCAATAATCCCTCGCCATCCATCGGTACCAAATTTTATCTTGCTAGACATTTTTGCCACTTGCTCCGGTACATTATCAGTACTATAAAAGCTTCCCGCAAAGCGTGTGTAGCAGCAAGTATCCTCCGAAGTTCTTTTCTAAGCAAGCCTTAGCTTAAACTTCTCCCCATCGTATTTTCTCTCACTGTTTCTGAGCAATGTCAACCCCCGATCGACCTTTTGCCAGTTATCACCTTTGGTCTCTAGTTGCCCCAGCGACTGGGCAAGAACGCTGGCATTGCCAGATGAGACGGGGGTTTATCAAAGCACGGCAACACGAACCACAAGTCAAAGCGCTTTTAGGGCAAGCCACCGCGCCCCAGCGGATTGGCATATTAGCTCAAAAAGGCATTTATGAGTTTCATCATCACAGGTATCTGTTGAAGCAAGCAGATGGTGTAGAAAGAGTTGCCCAGCTACTTAAATTAGGCAACTCAAGCGTTCAAGTCCAGCAACGTGTACTGCAAATTTTGCACAAATATCACGATGCGCCGTTGCTTTTGGATAAAGATATTATCCAATTAACTCCGGGTGATGAAGGCTTTCCTAAACCGATAGTAGTTGAACAAGAAGATTATTGCTTTCGCTTATATGCGGCTATGGACTGCGTTTTTATTGAGTCTGATAGCACTTTACATATTTTAGATTTCAAAACTGGTAAGTCCGCTTTTGACAAACGACAAGCATTAGTTTATTTGCTAGCTGCTCGTTATCTTTACCCGGAACGGCAAGCTGTTGCATCATTTTATAATTTAGAAATATGTAAAAGATCTGAGTTAATTAGTATCAATAATAATGAATTAGAATCATTAAAATTTGAGTTAGCGAATGTTGCCCACAAGCACCAGCACGATTTGCAAAAATATCAGGAAGAAACTAGTAATTTCAGTAAAGTTTTTCCTCCCAATCCTGGCTCTCACTGCCGCTTTTGCCCATTTAACTCAATCTGTGACTTTGCCGATTTTAAGCAGCATCAATCATATCCATTGCCAAGTTTAAGAGTTAATAGCTAATAGGGAAAGTGAGAAAGAATTTACAATGTTCGCTTTTAGTAGACATCGCATTCCAAGTAAACACCTGAAAATATTGTCTGACAAGTATTTATAATCAGGAATTTCAATGTGTCTGATTTACGTCTTTCTCTTCTTAAATCTCTAAGAAACATCTGCTAAATCCTCGTATTTTTACTGCTTAAAGTTAGAAGGCTATCCAGTTCATACGGTTGTAGTGGATTTTTTAGCACGTTTTGGGGGTTTACGGGTAATATATCCTCACCCCCGTGTTTTTCAAACCACTGATGAGTTCTGTATTAATCCGATGGTTGCTGCTGCCCATATCTGTCTAGAAAGGGTGAGGGAAGACTATGATGAGCGCTTAGGTGCGCCGCTTTGCGTCATCGGTGAAGCTTTCGACTATCACATGACTCTAATGATGGATTCAAACGGTAAAGTATACGCAGGCTACGACGACACATTAATTCGTGTAGGGGACTCTGGAATTGATGCCATTGAAGCTATTTGTAGCGGAAGGCATAAGGCAGAAGTACAGTAATGCCAAAACTTAAACGAGAAAAAGCATCGATAAAAATAGTTCCCCGCAAGATGCTGCGCCTACTCCTTGAACAAGCGCAGCACACAGCAACTGACAACTGACTTTGGGGGATCTCCCTCCGCATTAGATGAAGGCAACATATAGGATTTAGAAATCCATACAGTAACAATTACTTATGGCAGTATTTTCAGCAGAAACAAGAGCATTGCTACAACAGGCAAGATGGAGCGAAGACCGTTGTGTGAATACAAGCGAATACGAGAAAAGCTTGCAGTCAGAAGGGTATCCTATTCATGCAGTTGTAGTGGATTTTCTAAGGCAGTTTGGGGGCTTACGAGTGGTACACCCACATCATCGCCTTAGAGAAGAAAAGGACGAATTTTACATTAATCCAACGGTTACTGCTTCACATATCTATCCTGAAAGGGTTGAAGATTACAGTGAGCGGGTAGGTGCTCCGCTTTGCATAATCGGCGAGGCTTTCAGCTATCATATGACTTTAGTGATGGCTCAAGATGGTAAAGTATACGCAGGCTACGATGACACATTGATTCATGTAGGGAACTCTGGAATTGATGCCATTGAAGCCCTTTGCAGCGGAAGGGATATGCCAGAAGTACCTTGACACAAAGCCTAGTTTTGGTTCAGAGGAAGCGGATAGTGGCAGAAGCAAAGTATCGCAGCTATAGCTTTGCAATAGAGATATCCTTTGGGGCTAAATTAATATGCCAGACGATTACCATTTACTTAAACTTGGTGGTTTGACATCGCTAATTACAAGTGTAAATGTGTCTCTATGGGGAAACGAAGTATCAGTTGAATGTGTGTACGATCCTACCGAGGATCGCTTGCCTTATGTGCTAGTTTTTCAGGAGTGTCATGACATAAGGTGGAGTGTGCATGACTCAGAGGAAGTACATGAACTAGAAGCTGATCTCATCGGCTTTTCTATCGGTGCAGAATCCCATAAGAAAGCTGCTGTAATTACCACAGACATCTTTGAACTATCTATAATTTACGGCAGTTTTGTTCTTCAAAAAAATCGGTAATAAGCAGAGAGTAGTAAGGTGTGTTATGCCGTAGCCTAACATACCCAACTCGCTAAATTCAATTGGAGTAATCAATATGAGGAATCTATCTAGACTTCTCCAAGAGATTAAAGATAACCCAGTCATATACATAGATAAGCCATCAATTACTTGCCTTGATTTCTTTGTCGGGGGGTATTTAAGTCAACTAAGTAACTTAGGATTAACTCCCGAAGGCTACCCGATGGAAGGATTTAATGAATGGATGCAAGAAAGAGCAAAAACTAATATAACTCAATCTTGGCTTGAGATAATTCTGTTTCTTTCTAGTAGTGAAAAAGATGCTTTCTATATGTTTTTTGAACTTTTTAAAAAGTTCAAAAAGCAGAAAAATAATTCAAAAACTCAAGAAAGTGAAGATGTTTTAAGGCTTCGTCAGGATTTGATGTTTCCTCGGTTTGATATTTACAAGGAGATTCTAGGTGCTATAAAGAAAAGACCAGGAATGTATCTAGGAACTAGTTCAATTACTAGACTAGATATGCTTTTGCGAGGATACAGTTTTGCTCGAAGAGAAGTTGGCGTACCTCCAACTGAGCCAGAAAGGGAATTTGAGGGGTTTCAATCATGGATTGAAGAAAAATATGGAATTAACTCAGGTCAGTCATGGGCTAAGATAATCCTTTTCTATTCTGTAGATGAGCATGAGGCACTACAGAAATTTTTTGAATTGTTTGAAGAATACTTGAATAGGAATAAGAGTTTAGGAGTAGAGGAAAATTGTGGTTAAGCAGAGAGTTTTAAGGTGCGTTAGCCTACGGCATAACACACCCTACTCACTTTCTCGTAGTCTTTCTCGAATTCAAAAGTCCGGTAATTCTTTAAGAATTGTGAACCGAATATGATTAATCGCCAAATCACCGATGGGGATATCTTGTTTAGTTAGCCGCGCACCTTGACTTGTCACGGTTTCAAAGGTGATGCCTTTGCCAATTTCAATGTGATACCAGCATAAGCCCATAAAAAAGCGCGTCGGATAAGGGCCACCTTCAGCTACATCGTCAGGATTTGATTCCATTGGCAACCAGCCAAAATTCGGGACGTAAAATTCTAACCAAACATGATTAAAGTCGGGTTGTAGCGGTACTCCTACTAAGTCACTATGGGGAGGACATTTGTACCTGCCTACGGTGCGGCAGGGAATGCCATTTAAACGGGATAGAGCAAGTAAAACACCGACATATTCGCCACAGGAACCAACGCCCCGCTCTAAAACTGTATCTGGTGGATCAATGTAAGGTTTAATACCGTAGGACAACTGATCATAGACGTAGTTGCGGATGCTGTGCATTTTCCGCAGCACATTGGTTTCAGAACCAATCGCTTCTCTGGCGGAACGGCGAACAATGGTACTATCCATTGCTAAATCGTCGTCATCCACTAGGTAGCGTGTTTGTAATTCTGGGGACAGTTCCGGTATATTTTCCACATCTCTAGGTGTGATGCGGTACTTAATCCCTCGAACTTCCAAAAGTGCTTTCCAGCCAAATATATGCCGTTCTCCTGGTGCAAGAGAATCAAATTTAAAGACTGCTACACGTTGCCCCTCTATCACTTCTTCGGTAAAAGGTATACCAATAGGTTCAACGTGTTTCACCTTTTGACGCTCAGTTTCCGATGGTAGGGCGATGCGCCATTCGACATCAGGTAAATAAACCTCGTCTAGAGGTGCAATTTCCTCTGCATAAGACATTTCAATCAGATAGCCGTTAGAGAGGGCGTAACGCTTATCTGGCTGGTAATGATAATACAGAGGATGAATAAAAGTGCGATCGCGGAATGTTAGCTCATGACTCGGATCGGCATTGGGGTTATCCCGAATATAAGGCTCCTCTGAGGCGTAGGCGACGTAAATACTTTCTTTGCCTGTTTCCTCATTTTTATGTATTGCTATGCCTGTGGGACATTCAAAGGGTGTCAGGACGCTGAATTGCAGCTCTCCCGTGGCTCTATCCATCGCGTAAACTGATTGTTCGGTGCGATCGCAAATCCAGAGCATTTCTTGGTTGACTGCCAAATTCTCTATCCCAACTCCAGGGGCATAAAATCTGGTAATCTCTTTTCGCGTTTCGCGGTCAAAAACCAGAATGTAGCCCAGCCTTTGACAACTGACATAAACTGTTGTTTCCCAAACAGCAACACCATCAGCTGCATAAGGCAATGTTACAAAATGTTCCAGATCCAAAGCATTGAGCTTGCACAAATAAACACTATTTTCTCGGCTTACCCACAGGGTATCATCCCACACCGCTAGACCCGTGACATCGGTAAATTCTTCAACTTGATGGGGATTGAGAATTTTGCTGTTGTCAGAGGTGGGATCGATCTCCAGTAGATGTCCTTTAATACTGTCAATGGCAATCAATCTATCTTTAATGAAAGTAATGCCACACAGGGCAGCAGCAGTAAGCGGTCGAATTGTTCTTTGCCCAAACATTTGGCTAACGGTCAAAGTGGGGAGTGCAAAACTCATAAAACCTTGTGGTAAGTGTAAAAAACCCTCACCTTTAGGTAGGGGAGGAAACATGACTCAAGCGGTTTTAGCGTGGTAACACCAATTGCTTGAGATGGAAAAATCCTAGTCGAGCAATGGCTTTGCCGATTGGGGTGGATGAAGAGTGCTGAGTTAAAAGACTACCCACAATGGGCGTTGCTCTTACCAAGTACATCAATTAGTGGTTCTCGATCGCCACGTTTACAGCGGGGTACTAATAATTATCGGTACAATGTGTTCCGAAAAACTCTTTCGTGAGAAATAATACTATGTTAAAAGAGGAGGAATTTACAAATATTAAGAATTACATATACACTCATACAACTGGGCGATCAGCTTAATGTAACTTTAGAAGATGGAATTCCTGCCATCACTAAATTATGATCGAATTTTGTAACCATTTGCTGTGACCTACACGATGTCTGCTAATTCTCTGCCTGAAGGTGCCGCCGTTTGGCATAGTTTAGAAGTTGATAAAGCGCTAGACCTGCTTGATAGTAACGCAGACAGCGGCTTAACACCCCAAGAAATTCAACAGAGATTACAAAAATACGGCCCCAACGAACTTGAAGAAACTGCGGGCCGTAGTGCTTGGGAAATTCTGCTGGATCAGTTCAAGAACATTATGTTGTTGATGCTGATTGGCGTAGCTCTCATTTCTGGGTTTTTAGATTTGATGGCTTTGCGGGAGGGCAGATTAAAGCCTGGTGAAGTGCCATTTAAAGATACGATCGCAATTTTAGCAATTGTTATTCTCAATGGCATACTCGGCTACGTCCAAGAAAGCCGTGCCGAAAAAGCCCTAGCAGCCTTGAAAAAAATGACTTCTCCCTTAGTGCGGGTGATCCGCGACACCAGACTGGTGGAGATAGCAGCTAAAGAACTAGTTCCAGGGGATGTAATGCTGCTAGAAGCTGGGATGCAGATAGCCGCAGATGGACGCTTGATCGAACAGTCTAATTTACAAGTACGTGAGTCGGCATTGACTGGTGAAGCGGAAGCGGTGAATAAACAGGCATCATTAAAATTGCCGGAGGAAACATCATTAGGCGATCGCTTAAATGTTGTCTTTCAAGGAACTGAAGTAGTCCAAGGACGTGCCAAGGTTCTGGTGACTAACACCGCAATGACTACAGAACTGGGTAAAATTGCTGCGATGTTGCAGGCGGTGGAAAGTGAACCGACGCCATTACAGCAGCGGATGACTCAACTGGGTAATGTCCTGGTTACAGGTTCTTTAATTCTCGTGGCGATCGTCGTCGTGGGCGGTGTCATTAAGGACGGAGGTTTTAAAAACATCCAAGAACTCTTGGAAGTTTCCTTGAGTATGGCGGTTGCTGTAGTGCCAGAAGGTTTACCCGCTGTAATTACCGTCACCTTGGCACTGGGAACCCAGCGAATGGTGCGCCAAAATGCCTTGATTCGCAAATTGCCAGCAGTGGAAACGTTGGGTTCTGTAACTACCATCTGCTCTGATAAAACCGGCACCCTGACTCAAAATAAAATGGTGGTGCAATCGATTTCCACCAATAATAAAACTTTTCGCGTCACCGGCGAAGGTTATGCTCCCACAGGAGACTTTCAGTTAAATGGTCAAAAAATTTCCCTAGAGGAGTCTCCAGAAATCTCCGCGTTATCAGTCGCCTGTGCTGTTTGTAATGACTCGGTGTTGCAAAAAGAACAAGGTGAATGGGCAATTTTGGGAGATCCGACTGAGGGGGCATTACTCACCCTGGCGGGAAAAGCCGGAATCGAAAAAGACCAGTGGAACAGTAAGTTACCTCGCGTTGCGGAGTTCCCCTTTTCCTCAGAACGTAAACGGATGAGCGCGATCGCTCAGGTGGAGGGAGTTGCCACAGGTGAAGCATTTTCGAGAGGTGTTGACCCTGCGATCGCCGGTTTTCTGCAATCTGAACCTTATTTAATGTTTACCAAAGGTTCTCCAGAGTTAACCCTGGCACGTTGCACTCAGATTCATTTGGGTAATGACACAGGCCGCTTGACCGAAGAACAACGCCAGAAAATTTTGGCAGAAAATGACCAAATGGCGAGTAAAGGTTTACGGGTGCTAGGTTTTGCCTACAAACCCCTGGTGGAGATTCCCCCAGAAGGTTCAGACGAAACATCTGAGCAAGATTTAGTCTGGCTGGGATTGGTGGGAATGCTAGATGCACCACGCCCAGAAGTCAGGGCATCTGTGCAAGAGTGCCGAGAAGCAGGTATTCGCCCAGTGATGATTACTGGCGACCACCAATTAACAGCACGAGCGATCGCTACCGATTTGGGAATTGCCCAAGAAGGCGATCGCCTGCTTACAGGTCAAGAATTGCAACGCATGACTGACCAGGAATTAGAGCAAAACGTTGACTTGGTGAGCATCTATGCCAGAGTTTCCCCAGAACACAAACTGCGAATTGTCCAAGCACTGCAACGCCGGGGTCGATTTGTGGCGATGACAGGCGATGGTGTCAACGATGCTCCAGCCCTCAAACAAGCCGACATCGGTATTGCAATGGGCATTACTGGCACTGATGTCAGTAAAGAAGCCAGTGACATGGTGTTACTTGATGACAACTTCGCCACCATTGTCAGCGCCACCAAGGAAGGCAGAGTTGTTTATACCAACATCCGCCGCTTTATTAAATACATCTTGGGCAGTAACATTGGTGAAGTTCTCACAATTGCCGCCGCACCTTTAATCGGCTTGGGAGGCGTTCCCCTGACTCCCTTACAAATTTTGTGGATGAACTTGGTGACAGATGGTTTACCAGCCTTAGCATTAGCTGTGGAACCTCCAGAACCAGATGTCATGCAACGTCCGCCTTTTAGTCCCCGCGAAAGTATTTTCGCTAGGGGATTGGGTTCTTATATGATTCGTATTGGCATCATCTTTGCCATTATTACCATTGCTTTAATGTGGTGGGCTTATCAACATACCCATGCTGCTGGGTATCAGGGAAATCCCGAAGCTTGGAAAACAATGGTATTTACTACCTTGTGTATTGCCCAAATGGGTCATGCGATCGCTATTCGCTCCAACAACCGACTGACCATTGAGATGAATCCCTTCTCCAATATCTTTGTACTAGCGGCTGTTGTCGTCACCACGATTTTGCAGCTGATGCTAGTTTATGTCCCACCTCTGCGAGATTTCTTTGGTACTCACTACCTGAATATGCAAGAGTTGGGGGTTTGTATTGGTTTCAGTGCTTTAATGTTTGTCTGGATTGAAGCGGAGAAGATATTTTTGCGGATTATGGGCAAGAAGGCCGTTTGAAAAAGTGAGGAGTTATTAGTAGAGACGCGATTAATCGCGTCTCTACAGCAGTTATGAGTTACTAAGATATGAGTTTTCAATTCCTAACTCCTAACTGCTAACTCCTAACTCTTACCTCCTCGCCCCTAACTTTTCTCTATGTACCTAAAAACTCTAAACCTCCGACAATTTCGCAATTATCAAGACCAAAAGGTTGAGTTTACTGCTGCCAAAACGATTTTGGTAGGTAATAATGCTCAAGGAAAGTCAAATTTGTTGGAGGCGGTGGAGTTACTGGCGACATTGCGATCGCACCGCATGACCCGCGATCGCGATTTAGTTCAAGAAGGGGAAGCCATAGCTCAAATTAATGCCACCCTTGAGCGACAAACAGGTGTTAGTGACCTGACCTTGACCTTGCGCCGTAATGGTCGCCGTAGCGTTGCTCTCAATGGCGAATCGATCCGCCGTCAAATGGACTTTCTCGGCGTTCTCAATGCAGTCCAATTTTCCAGCCTGGATTTAGAACTAGTACGTGGCGGTCCCGAAGGTCGCCGTAACTGGTTAGATACATTATTAATTCAACTGGAACCAGTTTATGCTCACATTTTGCAGCAGTATAATCATGTATTACGCCAGCGCAATGCCTTTTTAAAACGCCATGTAGAGACGTTAGATGCAACATCTTTACAATCAGAACTAGCGCTGTGGGATGCACAGTTAGCTACTACAGGAACTAGGGTAATTAGACGACGCGATCGCGCCATTCAAAGATTAGCTCCCATTGCTACCACCTGGCACGGCAGTATCAGTGGCAGTACAGAAATTCTCCAAATCAAGTATGTGCCTAATATTCCTTTAGAGGATAACCAGCCAGAAGAAGTACAGCAAGCTTTTTTAGCAAAAATTCAGCAGCGAGCCGTTGCTGAAATGCACCAAGGTACTACCCTTGTCGGCCCGCATCGAGACGAAATAGAATTAACTATTAACCAGACACCCGCTCGTCAATATGGTTCTCAAGGTCAGCAACGAACGCTGGTTCTAGCTTTAAAATTAGCCGAATTACAATTAATTGAAGAAGTCGTTAAAGAGCCACCATTACTATTGCTGGATGATGTTCTTGCCGAACTAGATTTATCCCGCCAAAATCAATTGCTTGATGCCATTCAAGACCGCTTTCAAACCCTGATTACTACTACTCACTTGGGTTCTTTTGATTCCCAATGGTTGAAGTCATCGCAAATTATTTTCGTGAAAGCAGGAGAATTAACAATGAAAAATTAAAAATTTATATAAAGATCAATACGCTTGGGTTAAGGGTTATTGGTGTAGATAATTGGTCTTTCAAGACACAATTTATCGCGTCTCTACATCGGGGTTTTGTTGCTCATTCTGAACTGTATTGATTTAAAGATATTTTCATCGAAATATCACGAGGCAGGTTAAAACCCCACTCCTCGTGGGTGGCTTGATTTAATTGCGAATTGCGAATTGGTTTCATACAAGAATTTATAGCATCCATCTGTATGCCTCTACTATGATTTTTTTTGATGTTTTTCTAACCTTTTAAAAACGTTGAGAACTAAAAAAGTCAGCATAGCACTGATTAATCCTAACTGCCATAAACCACAGCCAGCAGCAATTCCCAATGCAGATGAAACCCAAATAGCCGCTGCTGAGGTGAGTCCGTGAATTTCAAGTTGCTGTGATTCTTGGGAAGATTGGCGTACAATTTCTCCAGCACCAAGAAATCCTACACCAGCTGCAATCCCTTGAATCACGCGGCTAAGTGCATCAGGACTAGCAGCTTGTAGTCCTCCTGTTTGCATGATTATCAAGATAAATAAGGCTGAACCTAAACTCACCAGCATGTGAGTTCTTAAACCAGCTGGTTTGCGCCTAATTTGGCGTTCTAAGCCGATGATTGCTCCAATAAGCAATGCAGTACATAGCCGGAAGCTGATATTCAGCCAATCATCAGTTGCAAGGTAGTAAGTGTTTGCCAATGTTTAGTCTGATATGGAGAATTCTATATACTAGATTAAATCGTAATATTTTTATAAAAATAGTACAAAACTATTCTAATGTTTTATTAATGGAGTTTAATCCAATGGGTGTAGTGCAATAGCCTATCTCATATTGGGATTCTATCAATTCAGTAATGGTTTTGAAACTGAGAATTAAGATTTTCCATTATTATTAGGATTATTTTTTAATAAGATATTATTCTGGCGCATGAATGGAGATTTGCATTGTTAAATTGTGGCAGCGATCGTAATTTGGGCAAACTACATAACTTTTAAGTTTATTAAATAGTTTTTTGGCTATTTAAAATGACTTAGCCACAAAATTATACCTTAAATTTTTAGATTTAACCCATACACTCAACAATTAAATATGATACGACCATGTACAAATCGAGCAAATCAGCTATACAGCGTATTTAAAGTTACTGAAGTACACAACGATTTGTCTCAAAGCCAGGTATAAAGCCTGTTTTACTTCTGACTCCTGTTAGCGCAGCCCATTCTGAATTCTGAATTCTGCTGTCAGGAGTCTCTACCTCCTGTATTCTGCTTCAAAACCCGTAACTTTGTAATTCATGCAAAAGAAAACTGCTGTAAGTCCTAAGTACTTTCTATTCAGAAGTCAGTGGATTAACCTGATAACATACCAAAAAGAAATTGCTGTGGCTACAAATAGACAACTAACAAATTGAGTGAATAAACTCTACTGGCTAGATCAAATTAAACTACAAGACCGCGCCAAAGTAGGTGACAAAGCCTTTTACTTGAGCAAAATTATCCAGCGTGGCTATCCGGTGATGCCTGGTTTTGTAATTTCGGCGGAAATTTTGCGGCAATTTCTCGAAAATCTCAATAGTTCCGAATCATTAGTCGCTGACTTACCTTATTCTTCGTTACACCTGGATGTAACTAATTGGCGTCAACTTCAGCAGGTGGCTAGTCGCTTGCGCCAAGAAATTCTGACTGCAACTGTGGCACAGCAGTGGGTAAGTACAATTTTCCAAGCAGCTAGAGAATGGCAAACTAGCTGTTTGATTCTTCGGCCAACTTTGGCAGTATCGACTGCTAACCCAGGTATGAAGAATATATCGGGTTTGCTGGAGTCGGTATTTTGCCAGTGCGAACCGGAAGCGATCGCTTTGGCTCTAAAGTGTACCTGGAGCCAAATATTTCGGGCCAGAAGTCTATTATATTGGCAGCACTCAGGAATTAATCTCCAACAAATTAATCTCGCAGTTTTGGTGCAACCTGTTGAGAATGCGATCGCCAGTGGCTCGCTCACAACCAATTCCTCTGGGTGGAAAATTGAAGCTACTTGGGGATTAGGAATTGCGGTAGCTCAAGGCGAAGTACAGCCAGATGTTTACTACATTCAACCAGAAACTGGGGTTGTGCTTGAGCAAAAACTGGGCAATAAAATGCTGGCTTATGGTGTTGATGCAGCATCTGGAGCTTTTTCGCAACCCATACCCAACTTATTGCTAACACTAGATCGCACTTGTCTGATTACCTATCTACTTCCAGAAGCTCAACAAAAACAGTACTCTTTACAAGAAGAATACTTACAACAAATAATTTCTCTGGGAACTCAACTAGTAAGTGAACTAGGTAAAACCTTTACGATTAAATGGACTATCACTCAACAAAATACATCTGGCAAGCTCTACATCACACAAGTTAGTCCTTCACAATCTATAATTCCCCACTCACACTTCATTCGGGGACTAGGAGCAGCCGGGGGACGGGTTATAGCCACTGCCCTGGTAATTATTAATCCGCAACAGAAACCCGAACAATTACCCAAGGGAGTGATTTTAGTAGTACCAACAGTTACACCTGATTGGTTGCCCTTATTGCAACAAGTTGGTGGTATTATCACAGAACAAGGGGGATTAACCAGTCACGCGGCAATTCTGGCTAGAGAATTGGGTATTGCAGCAGTAGTCAACGTAACATCTGCCACAACTTTAATCCAAACTGGCGAACGACTGCTGCTTGATGGCGACAGAGGAGAAGTTTATCGCATCAAAGGAGACTCAAAGGAGGAGATGGACAAAGGCAGAGAAGAAAATCTTCTTTCCTCCCATCACCTTAACCCGAAAGCGCCCTATGCTTCTGTTACGTCTCATCTACCTATGATTGCTACCCAACTGCTGGTTAACTTGAGTCAGTCCACTTTAATAGAACAAGTGCAAAACCTGCCTGTGGATGGAGTGGGATTGTTGCGCTCAGAATTGATGATACTAAATATATTGAACGGGCAACATCCCAATAGTTGGATTTTAAGCGGGCGTCAGGCAGAATTGTTAGAGCTATGGTCAGAGCAGATTATGCAGTTTGCCCGTGCCTTTGCACCAAGACCAGTTTTTTATCGTTCTTTAGATTGGCGATCGCAGGATTTACCATCATTGCGTGATAGTTCAGAATATTCGCCCCAATCGATGTTAGGTGAACGCGGCACCTTTAGCTATTTACAAAATCCCGCAGTCTTTGAGCTAGAACTGAAAGCTTTGGTGAGTGTACAGCAAGCTGGCTACACTAATGTAAACCTGCTGTTGCCCTTTGTGCGGACTGTGGAAGAATTTGTCTTTTGTCGTCGCAAAGTTGAGCAAGCTCTTTTAACCGAGGTGGTGCAGTTTCAATTGTGGATGATGGCAGAAGTGCCAAGTGTCTTGTTTTTATTACCAGAATATGTTAATGCAGGTGTGGCGGGAATTTCTATTGGTACAAATGACCTGACCCAATTATTGCTAGGAGTAGATCGAGAACAAGGACAGCTAGCAAAAGTATTTAATGAACGTCATCCAGCAGTTATGGGTGCGATCGCTCAACTGATCCAAATGGCTAAAAGTGCTGATATACCTTGTTCAATCTGCGGTCAAGCACCAGCCCTCTATCCAGAAATTATTGATAAGTTAGTGGAATGGGGTATTACTTCCATTTCTGTTGAACCGGAAGCAATCGAGCGAACATATCAAGCGATCGCTCGTGCTGAGCAACGTCTAATTTTAGCAGCAGCACGCCGAAAACTGCATTAGTTAGGAATGATTCAATGATTCTAGGCGTGACAGCCATGTGTTGAAGTGGGGACACCTGCTTCGAATTACTTCTAGTCCAATTTGTTCAGCCAACTGTGGTCCAAAAGCAGACTTCGCTTTTTCATAATCAGGAAACCGAGCGATGATGCGTTTACTCGGAGCTGTCTGCTGTCCGTCGTTGATCAACTCAGGTGTCTCATATTGATTAGCGATCGCGTTAAGAGCCTCAATTTCCTTTGTGCGATCAGCATAAAGATATTCAAAGCACATTGGATCAGCAAAAAGGTATGCCTCGTATTCATGTAATTGAATGTACGGGATAAAGCGGTAATCACTGATATCCTTTGCAAACTGTTGCTCTAAAAATTCAACTCGCTCTATGGGATTTTGGCGCAAACTCTCAGACTCAGCTAATCCCGGAAAATCAGGATGGATAGCATACAAATCAATCATCGTAGTGAAGAATACATCAAGGTTACTATCTTCCTTGAGCGATCGCAGAATATCGTTTTTCATTGGCGCGTAATTGCGTCCACCGCCACGATGCACCTTCCCCTTATTCCTGGCGTGAGCGATCAGCCGAGGGTAGTGCATAAACACTTCATGTTGAGCTAAGTGCGGTTTTATCAAAGTGTCGGCGAATGTCTGCTCGGTTTGTCCTTCAGCAAATAGGTAGAGGCGCATCATTAATGTGGTCCTCCCCCAATGATATTTTTCTCCCAGACTTCTCCTAGACTGTACTCGTCGAGCCAAGTTTCTAATACTGTGGGATTGAGCCGCTTAAATTGCGACTCCTTGCCCTCTCGGTTTACCGCAATCACATCTTCTGGATCAAAATTATCTAAGAAGGAGCTCGATTGGGTGCTGATGAGGATTTGCGTATGGAGCGAAGCCTTGCTAAACAAGGCAGCCATAACATTTAGAGCATAGGGGTGAAGACCTAATTCTGGCTCATCAACAACGATGAGTTCTGGTAGTTTATCTTCTGGCTGTAAGAGCAGTGTTACAAGACATATAGCGCGTAAAGTGCCATCTGAAAATTGATGGGGTCCAAATACCCCATCAGACTCTTTTTCTTGCCAGTTCAGAATGACACGATTAGATGCATCTGGCTCAAGAACAAAGTCATGGAAAAATGGTGCAATTAAACGGATTGTTCCGATGATACGTTGATAAGCTGAAATATTTTCTTCGCGGAATTTCAGAAGTAATGCAGCTAAATTTCCGGCATCATGCATGAGCCATCGGTTATCGCCAATGTAACAGGATTGCCGCACTCCCGCTGTAGAAGATGTATCGTGAAAGTGATATACACGGCAACGATCAAGCAAGTACTTGAGAGCTTTGGCTGTTTGTTTACCTTCCTCTGCTGCTTCACTAATTTTTGTTTCCTGATGCCCTGCACCCAAGTGGTCAATTCTTGGGGATGTCCTACCCGTTTGCAGAAAGCTCAATGTCTCCTCAGCAAAGAACAGCGTATCACCAGCGGCATAGAATAACCGCAGATGATAGGTATCCACCCCGTTTTCGACTTCAAATTCCAATTTTGCTTCTATCTGAGGAGTTATCTTGGCTCCAAAGTGCAAGAGGGACTGAGCACGCCCTGACATACCGATATATTGTTGGAAGCGTCCAGCCATCATCTCATTAAGCATCTTGAAGAACGAGATGAGATTGCTTTTGCCTGCTCCATTTGCTCCAATCAAAATATTTAAGGGGCGCAACTCAATATCCATCGCCTTAATAGACTTGAATCCGTTAAGGGTTAATCGTTGCAGCCTGTTCAAAAGTCGGTCTCCTGAATTTATAAATCAAAGTATATTAAGTAGAATCTTGGTCATTTTACCTTGTTATTATGCAAGGAGCGAATAATAATCATTGTTGGTGTTGTATATAGCACATTCAACTTTATACAACACCGCGAAAATACTCAATATCGATAAATCGCTGCAACGGCTGTGCTATATGGAATTTGTTCAAAGGGAATAGCGTAAACCGTGCCACCATTTAATAAAGTATGAGCAGCAACAAAATCCAACAAATCCTCATCACCAGCTTCTTTTTCTGGGTGCAAATAAACCGTTTCTGAGGTTGGATCGAATAAACCCCACTGTTGCTGACCAACTGCAACTAGTAATGAATCCACGCGTTGGTAATAAGCTGCTGAGACAATTTCTTCAAGCTTGTTAGATGCTTTACCAGTATCACCACCAAACAATTCGTGAAATTGCTCTAAAGCATCTTGTTGCGACTTTTGAAAATCAGCCTCGACAATCGGCCAAGCTTGGTTATGTAACTCTTGGGCGCTGAGAATTTCTGGATTACCGGTGATAGCTTCATCCATCAAATGCTGGTAAGTATTTGCCTGTCTATAGAGAGGCAAGAGATACTCTACCCCAGCCAACACCAAAGGCGCTTTTTGCACTCGCAGTTTCTCGTGTAATGCGCCACCAACAATTTGAAAGAATTGGAGGATGTCTTCTTGGTGTTTATCCTTTTCAGGGCTTCCCTGTCCGTGAAACGTGCCTGGTTGCGAAAAAGTATTGCTGGTTCCCCCTTTTGATGTTGCGATGCGGAACTGGCCTTCTTTAGCAGTCTCGTCTCTTTGCAAAGCTTTATCTAGACTTTTAGGGAGATTTTCTACTCCCACTTCATTGATGCTGTAGCGTGTTCCTTCAAAGAACCTGACATCTTGTTGGCTCAAAGCCAGTATATAGAAGCGACCATTGCCATTTAAAATTGGCAGCAGTGGCTTGATGTGAAATCGGTCTGTAACCACGACCAACTCTTGAAAATCAATTGGCAGGGTATAATAGCGAAAAATATTTTCAGAAATAAAAATCGCCAGTCCTTGCTCTCCCATTTGCTCCCAAAACTCTTGGGTATCAAGTTCATGGGATTTTTCTAACAATGCGATCGCATTTTTCTCCTCCAAACCCGCATCAATTAAACGAGTCTCCGCTTCCTTGACCAAATTTTTAAAGCGAATTGGGTCTTGTCGCACTTCTGGCCCGGCTGGGTGCGTTGGCATATTAAATGGAAACACAATTTCCTTTTGGCTGTTCTATTAATGTCTTGATTTCCTCTTTCGAGATTAATTGCATATTAGATCCCTCCTATCAACATGACTAGATAGACCAAACCAGACCATCGATATTCAACGATCTGATAGGACGTTATTCTCAAGTGATGGCGGTTGAAGTTCAACCGTTTGCTTCTGAGTTTATTTCACCTCAAGGAGAGTTTAGTTGAAGGAAAGTTTAGTTGCATCTTTCTTTTGATAGGCAATATTCCTCAAGGGAATTACTAATTAAAACCCCAAATTTAAAAGCCAAAATCGCCACGTCGAATCAAATGTTTGGCGTATTAGAGTTTGTGCGTCCTGAGTTTATCCCTATTTTGCTATTTGATTGGCTAAGACCTAAAGTTACTCGTTTCATAATCCAGTACAAACACGCAAGTACCACAAAGGTGATAGCAATAATCACTAAGGGCTGTTTTCCTAGAATTTCTTCTACCCCCTTGGTAAGTACGGCATCGGGTTGAGTAATAAAATCCCAACTGTTAAAACGCAAAAATCGTCCCCAATAAACACCAACAGCACAGAGAAAATGTGTAATTGTCTCAACGCGCCAAATCCATTGGCTCTTACCGATGCGATGTAAGTAGTGACCCCAATTAATTAACGATATTACATAAGCTTCTAGTCCACTTAAAATTACTAGCAAATACAGAGGAATAAGTACTAAAGTAATCATCCACACCGATTGAATCGTGCGGATATCATCTATCAAGTGAATTACATCGGTCAACAAATACGGTGCATTTGGTAAGAAAGCATAGAAAACTAAGAATCCTAGCCACCAAAGCCAAGTGCCACCGCGCCTCATGCGAAATAGCCAGACACTCAAAGCCAAAGGTATAAAAGCCAGAAACAAATTCCAAGTCATCCAACTCATATTAATTCGCAAGACTTGCACGACTTTGGCTATCAATTCTTCTTTCATAGGTGCTTACTCGGAAGATGTTTGATTGATGTATATTCACTTTGTAGTGTTAGTGTTAACCTTAGCGATCGAGTTTTTGTAGCCTCCAAGAAAATTAATTTCCTCCAACATCAGACAAGATTTTTGTGTCAGTTAGAAGTAAATGCATACTCTTATATAGCAATCCGATTTGATTCCTGAATTACTCGTAGAGACTAAGGACTGGGGACTGGGAAGAAGGAATAAAGGTGTACTGAGTTTTTTTCAAAAATCAAATATGAGTCCTATATGTCCAAAATTTAGAGTTTTTGTGTATTTTATGCTGGAGGATGAAATTTATCAATCAATCGCCTCAAGCCACTAGTATAGCCAGAAAATCATCAGGGTAAAATATACCACCGAAAGCTAGTCTGAGCAACAAAAACGCCGCTAATAACTGATGCTGGACTTTTTTAATTGCAATATTGCCCCTGTGCTAACTATTATATTGATTTCATTTTGCCCTGCTAGAGTTCCAGAAGCACCCAAAATTTTTGTCAAGTTAGCCTTTGCTTAGGGGCGGGTGAGATGCCCACCCAACAAGAAGTAGTTGGATATTTTTTATTTGAAAGTCCCTAACTAACGCACTAGCACTCGACTACGAGGGCCGATCGCTTGTTTGGGTGAGGTGGGTATTGTACAACTCTTGGCATAATCCTGTGAACAAGCAGCTTGAGCAAGGGTTGCAGGGTTGACTACTACTTGATTGACCTCTAGAGAATTACCGTTACTGAATTCCATATTAGGTGTAGTAGAAAGTGATGGAGAATTAGATTCAGATGTATACGTTGCAGGTGTTGAGGAAGCGATCGCATTACCATCACTGACTACAGGAGCAGGAGCGATCGCATTACCATCAATTACTAATGGGGGAATGGGTGTATTACCACTACCAGTAGTTGGTGCAGGAGTTATGAGAGTTGCAGTTGCAGGTACTTTGATTTCTATTCTTGCGAGGGGTGAGTTAGTCATTTCCAAAGATGTCACCTTTGGCGAACCTGGGAGATCGGATTTGAAATCAAAGACTGTGGGGGTTGCACCACCATTGCGATTGCTTGAGCAATCCTCTGGTAGAATTCGACAACTCAGTGAGATAGAACAACTATTTCGTGGGAGTTGTAGAGAGGTGAGGTGAATGGAGGGCGATAATCGTCGGCTGAACAACTCAGCGTCTACGCACAATAAAACCATTACAGCCATATTATGAAGCGGTGCGGCGATCGCACCCTCAACAAATTAAAAATGGGCATTCTTCATCATTCAAAATCTCTGGCGTTAAGCCGCTTTGTGCGGCTCGTGTGCCAATTTCATCCATTGTCTGCCCCAATACTTTTCGGGTTTTGGGGGAAAAGGAAAGGGTTTGGATTTACCTTTAGCCCAAGCTCAGTAACCTTTCCCCAGACCAAAAAAGAGATTATTGGGTTTATCCGAAAAGTATTGCCTCCGCACCTCTGCCTATGTGCCCAATGCCCCAGATAGATTATTCTGGCTCGCTACAATACTTATTCATCTGATTCACTAACGTATCTGACTGTTTGCCAATATCTGTAGCTGTTGTCAGTGCTGAATCAATTTCGGCTCTCGCCTTTTGGATTTTTTCTCTCCCAGATTCAGAGGCTTCTGCTGTCTTGGTTGCACCAAGGGCTTTACCTGCTTTAGCGATCGCTTGACTAAGATTTTGAAAAATCTTCACAAAATCGCTTTGAAATTCTTTCAGTTTCGGATCTGTTAGCTTCAGTTCTCCAATGGATTTGGTCACAAAGTCTAAATCTTTAGATAGCTGTATGCTAGTTATTACTTGCGATCCTTTATTTTTATCAATTAGAGAAGTTCCAGCATTCACGACTCGAATCAGTCGCTGGCACTGGGAAACTTTATTGTCGCTGCAACTAGTAATGCATAAAGCAATACTTAGGCTCACAGGAGCAAGAACAGTATATTTATGTAAAACAGACATTAACACCCCAACAGCAATCAAACCCACAATATAGTATCCAATATTACGGGTAAAAGAGGTATTAGGATTAGGGGAGAGGTGATCGGGAATAATCTGTATTCTGTAACCTATAACCTATTCCCTTCTTGACTTATCCTGATCTGAAATCACCAATCTATCGGCAAACCCAACTGGTCTAAAGTAGCACCATTTTTTAACAGTGGTTGAATATCGCTGTCTATTTGAATACGATCGCCAGACAGTACCAAAGCCTGTTGAGTGTCTCTGCCTAACCAATAATTCAATGGCACAAGCGATCGCAGCTACTATTACATTCACACCAGCAGCGATTACCAGCAGCCAAGGGTAAGCGCCCTTTAGACCCACCAAACATCTGTTGCAAAGTTTCAATCATAACCCACCCAGCCAACCCAAACTCTAACTACTGCCATGTTAAAAATATTTGCTCCCAAGGCTGTAATGCCACCATCAGCAAATAGCACGGCTTGAATAATTAAAACTGTAGCCAGACATAATGTTCCTGCCTAAGGACTGCCCAAAACGATCGCAGCTAAGGTTCCCCCTAACAAGTGACCACTAGTACCTCCTGCTACTGGAAAATTGATCGTTTGGGCAGCAAAAATAAAGGCGGTGGTTAGTCCCAATATCGGGGTACGACGAATACCAAAAGCCTCTTGCGATCGCCCGAAGGCAACAAACAGCGCTGCCGCACTCGCTAAACCAGTAGTCCCTGCCACCGGAATAGAAACAAATCCATCAGGAATATGCATGATCTACCCTGTATTCTTAGAGGTTCATTTACTCAAAACAAGCAATAAAACTACGCCATCATTTTAATAACAAACAAAATTTTTCTATTTTTTGCAATGCCCTATTGAGGGATTTTATCGTGTTACTTTTGACATAATTTACAATACAGTTTTTACTAAATACTATACTTCTTGAATAACTTATTAAATTTTATTAAGCTATTTTTTTATCCCGCTAAATGTTGACAAATCTGGCCAAACAGACTGCACATATCTAGTTTCATTTGGTTGATGAAATCACTTTTAAAAACAGGTAATAGCGAAACGTTAACTTGCCTCTTACCTTATGGAGTAGTTCGCTTTTTCCAAAATCAAATAGGATTCCTATAGCTGCTCTTACAATTTAGAAATAGTTATATCTATATTCTCAAAAAAATGTTTTTATTTTTTTATTTTTCTTTGTTTTGTAGTGTTTAATTAATTCAATACTTCTTGCATCAACAAATAAGGTTTTCCTGGCGTAACAAGCTTATGCAATCAGTATTGGCACTTTATTTTTACCTTGCTGTAACAATAATAATGTATAAGCATATTTCCCAAATTTCCGATACTCTATATTAAATTACTATTTTCTATAGTATAAAAAATCGTTTAAATTTGCTTACTAAACTGTATATTTGCTGATTTAGTTTACTTATATATACTACAGAATATTGCGATAAAAACACCCAGACTTCAGTATAATATCATAAAAACAAGGGGTAAAATGTAAAATTTAGATGAGATTTGGGAAAATACTGTCAATCCTACTGTGAATCGAAGTGCGGGAATTACTAAACTTTCAGGGCATCTAACTGTAACAAAAGTATTCCTCAAGTTTTGAGTAATTAGGTTCAGTCAATAAAGTCAGCAGATGTTTGCCTCTATTTTCCACAGACTTTACACACCCCCGTTTTGCAATTTGGAATATGAAAACAAACTCATCCAACTCGCTGTTAACAGTATCAACTGGCCCGTTAAAGATTTCAGAGTTGCCTCCCAACCCCGTGGGTACAGGTGATGAATCTATTCATCTTTCTCTAGTAATTCCTACTTATAAAGAGCGTGAAAACATCAAGAATGTAGTCAACGTATTGAGTCAATTACTGGATGAATCTATTGCAGGAAAGTATGAACTAATAGTGGTAGATGATGATAGCCCAGACCGAACCTGGGAGATAGCACAATCTTTGACGACAGAATACCCCCAATTGCGGGTGATGCGACGCCAACAGGAACGGGGGCTGTCTTCAGCGGTGATTCGTGGGTGGCAAGCAGCCACAGGCATTGTGTTGGGGGTGATTGATGGAGATTTACAGCATCCACCAGAGGTACTAATACAACTGTTGCGTAGTATTGAGCAAGGAGCAGATTTGGCAGTAGCTAGCCGTCATGTAGAAGGAGGCGGTGTTAGTAGCTGGAGTGTTGTTAGGCGTTTTTTGTCTCGTGGCGCTCAGTTGTTAGGCTTGGTAATCTTACCGGGGGTATTGGGCAGAGTTTCTGACCCGATGAGTGGTTATTTTATGGTGCGTCGGAGTGCGATCGCAGGTGCAACACTCAATCCAGTCGGATATAAAATTCTCCTAGAAGTAATTGGCCGGGGAAAAGTAGACCAAGTTGCCGAGGTTGGGTATGTATTTTGTGAACGCAAACAGGGTGAGAGTAAGGTGACATGGAAGCAATATATAGATTACATCCACCACTTGGTACGATTGCGGCTTTCCACAGGGAAATTAGGACGATTGCGTAGAAAAGTCAATTTCCCAGTTGGTCGATTCCTCCGGTTTGGGTTGGTTGGCTTTAGTGGCGTATTTGTAGATATGGCAATACTTTACTTACTTAGCGATCCAACTACTTTGGCTTGGCCACTGATGCCCAGCAAAATTATTGCTGGTGAGATTGCAATTTTAAATAATTTTTTCTGGAATGATGCTTGGACATTTGCTGATGTCAGCGCTAGACAGCAAGGATGGAAGCAACGCCTGAAGCGGTTTGTCAAATTCAACACCATTTGTCTTGTTGGACTGGGATTGAATTTACTGGTATTATATTTGATATTCAATTTTCTTATTCCTAACCGTTATATTGCCAACTTTATTGCGATCGCAGTTGCTACCGTCTGGAATTTCTGGATTAATTTGAAACTTAGCTGGCGCGTCACTGATGTGAAATAATCACAACGAGGGATTTGAGATTTTGATTTTTGTTCTTAGACTTTAGAACGAACTGAAATCTAAAACGTCAAATCTACAAATCCATTCGTGTGAGGCGCGGCAATGAGAGTTCTTTTCCAAGGTGCATTTTATTTTTACAAACAAATTATCTCGTTGCTACCCGTCTACGCTATCCATTTCCTGCCTCTAACAGATAAAAACTCCAGCTCACTACGCAAGCATTGGCATAATTGGCAGACTCGCCTTCCTCCTTTCTGGGTTCATCTCTTGCCGATCTTAATCTGGTTGATTGTCGGCATCAGCTTGCGCCTAGTTAACTTGACTGCAAAGCCTCCTTGGACTGATGAGTTTGCCACCTTGGTGTTTAGCTTGGGGAATACTTTTTTATCAGTACCCCTAGATCGAGCGATCGCACTTGATATTCTATTACAACCACTGCAACTAAACCCAGCCGCTACTATTGGTGATGTCATTCACAACTTAGCTACACAAGATAGTCATCCACCACTGTATTTTGTGCTGGCTTACCTGTGGATGAAATTATTTCCCAGCGATGGAGGATTAGTATCGCTGTTTGCTGCGCGATCGCTACCAGCTATATTCGGTGCTGCCTCCATCCCGTGTGTTTACGTATTAGGTAGGGTAGCATTTCGTTCGCGATTAGTGGGACACTTAACTGCTGCCATGATGGCAGTATCACCTTATGGTGTATTTTTAGCACAAGAAGCGCGTCATTACACTTTGGCAATCTTATGGGTAATTGGTTCCCTCACCTGCTTAGTAATTGCCACACGTCATATTCAAAACCGCACACCTTTATCTATATGGGTAGCACTTTTCTGGATAGAAATTAATGCTTTAGGTATTGCTACTCATTATTTTTTCACCCTGACTCTCTGTACAGAAGTCGTAGTTTTGATTTTTCTTGCTTGGCTTCAATTGCAAACTAGCAGCAAATTTTCTCTCCTCTTCTCTCCTCCCTGGCGGCGCATCTATGCCGTTGCTATAGGTACTTGTGTAGCGGGTTTAATTTGGATACCAACCTTGTTAGAGAATAAAAATCGTGATAGTTTGACAGAGTGGATTCGAGGTTCGCGCGTTGGACTAGATTGGTTAAGCCCAATTTTTCAAGCTTTAGGAACATTGATTGCAATGATTTCCCTATTACCAGTTGAATCTTCTCAAGCTTTGGTTGTGATTCCTTCTGGAGTAGTGATGTTGACTTTCTTTATTTGGGCAGTACCAATTTTGCTGCGTGGGATAAAGATTCAACTACAGCACCCCGAAAACCGGATGATGATTCAGGTGTTTGCTGGAGTAGTTATCAGTGCGATCGCTTTATTCTTTATATTTACGTACTTTTTGGGTATTGACCTCACCAGGGGTGCTAGATATAACTTTGTTTACTTTCCGGCGATCGTTGTTTTACTAGGAGCAAGTCTGGCAGTTTGTTGGCATCCTCCCAAAGAATGGATGGAAACAGAGCCAGGGAAAAATGGGATAACAAGCATAGGTAAATGGGGAATAAACGGGAAAAAAGCCGTAATATTAATTTGGTTAATCGGATTTTTCAGTGCAGTTACAGTAATTTGCAATCTCGGCTATCAAAAATATTATCGTCCTGACCTGTTTGTGCAACTAATTCAACAAACATCCCCAACACCAGTACTGATTGCCACCACCCACAAAACTTATGTACACACTGGAGAAATTATGGGAGTTGCGAGGGAGATTAAACTTGCAAATTCACTTCAAAATCCTCTGTTTCTCCTTGCTCATCAAGATCGAGATCCGAATGCTTCCACCATTGCTTTGGAAAATACTTTAAAAAAACTACCACGACCTTTTGATCTGTGGCTGGTAAACTTTCACGCACCCGTAGCAGAAAGCGCGAACACATGTGTTATGTCTGATACTCAATCTTTGCCAACCGTAGACGGCTACGAATATGAACTTTATCACTGTCAATAAGCTGGGGAGTGGGGAGCAGAGGAGCAGGGGAAGCAAGGGGACAAGGGGACAAAAGTTAGAACTTGCAACAAGTCTTTCCCTTCTCCTTGTCCCCAAGTCCTCTTCCCAACGCCCTGCAAAAGCCTTGCACAAAACTTTTGACTTTTGACTTTTAACTTTTGACTTCCGCCTTGCGGTAATGCATCTTGTGGAAGTTCCTCAAATATCGATATCCATAGGAGACTAGAGAAAGAAGAACAAAATATATCTAACACGTTTTCAAGTAGCGAAAGCTGTAACTAGTTATAAGGAGGGTTTATGCGTGCAGTATTGATGGCAGGGGGTTCGGGAACGCGGCTTCGCCCGTTAACTTGCGATCTGCCGAAACCGATGGTGCCGATTCTAAATCGACCAATTGCCGAACATATTATCAATCTCCTCAAACGACATCAAATTACAGAAGTTATTGCGACATTGCATTATTTACCTGATGTCTTGCGAGACTATTTTCAAGATGGCAGCGATTTTGGCGTCCAGATGACCTATGCTGTCGAAGAAGATCAGCCTTTGGGTACAGCTGGCTGTGTGAAAAACATTGCTGAACTTCTTGATGAAACTTTTTTAGTTATTAGCGGTGATAGCATAACAGATTTTGACCTGACAGCAGCGATCGCATTCCACAAACAAAAGAAGTCAAAAGCTACTTTGATTTTAACCAGGGTTCCCAATCCGATTGAATTTGGAGTGGTGATTACCGATGAGGAGACACGGATTCGGCGATTTTTAGAAAAACCCTCTAGTAGTGAAATTTTTTCTGATACCGTCAATACTGGTACTTACATTCTTGAACCAGAAGTTTTGGAATATCTGCCAGCAAACATTGAATCTGACTTTTCCAAAGACTTATTCCCCTTACTACTAACAAAAGATGAGCCAATGTATGGTTACATTGCTCAAGGTTACTGGTGTGATGTTGGTCACTTAGATGCCTATCGTGAGGCTCAGTATGACGCGTTAGATCGGAAAGTGCAACTAGATTTTGCCTATAAAGAAGTTTCTCATGAGTTATGGGTAGGCCAAAATACTTACATCGATCATACGGCTGTGATTGAAACCCCAGTAGTGATTGGTGACAATTGTCGCATTGGCGCAAGAGTACAAATTGAGGCAGGAACCGTAATTGGGGATAATGTCACTATTGGCGCTGATGCTAATCTCAAACGTCCCATAGTGTGGAATGGGGCATTTATTGGCGAGGAAGCACATCTTTCTGCCTGTGTAATTTCCCGTGGCACTCGTGTAGACCGCCGCGCCCATGTATTAGAAGCTGCTGTTGTGGGTTCGCTTTCCACGGTGGGAGAAGAAGCTCAAATTAGCCCTGGTGTACGTGTTTGGCCCAGTAAAAAGATTGAGTCAGGAGCAGTTTTAAACATTAACTTGATTTGGGGAAACACCGCCCAACGAAATTTATTTGGGCAACGTGGTGTCCAAGGATTAGCGAATATCGACATCACCCCAGAATTCGCTGTGAAATTGGGAGCGGCTTACGGTTCTACTTTGAAACCTGGTTCTAAAGTAACGGTTTCGCGTGACCAGCGTAATGTCTCTCGGATGGTGACGCGATCGCTGATTGCTGGTTTAATGTCAGTAGCTGTTGACATTCAAAACCTCGATGCCACAGCTATCCCCATCGCCCGCACGGTTATACCCACAATGTCGGTAGCTGGTGGTATCCACGTCCGGGTACACCCTGATCGCCCTGACTACATTCTGATTGAATTTATGGATGCCAAGGGCATTAATATCTCCAAAGCCCTGGAAAAGAAAATTGAAGGGGCTTATTTTAAGGAGGATATGCGGCGGGCGCTAATTCATGAAATTGGCGATGTGTCTTACCCTAGCCAAGTGAATGACCGCTACTGTACTGCTTTTGAGAAACTGTTGCATGTTCATACACTCCGCAACAGCCGCGCAAAAGTGGTGATTGATTATGTTTATGCAGTGTCGGGGGCAGTTTTACCCCAAATGTTGGATAAATTTGGCGCTGATGCAGTGGTATTGAATGCCAGTGTCAATAAAACAGCGATGTCAATCACCGATCGCGAAGGATTGCTGACTCAGTTAGGTCATGTAGTGGAGGCATTAAAAGCTAACTTTGGGGTGCAAGTATCCGCTAATGGAGAACAGCTAATTTTAGTTGATGAATCAGGCTACCCAATTCGTGGGGAAATGTTAACAGCACTGATGGTAGACATGATATTAACCGCTAACCCCAGAGGAACAGTAGTTGTACCAGTTCATGCTTCCAGCGCTATCGAACAAGTTGCCCGTCGGCATGATGGCAGAGTGATTCGCACTAAAGCCAACCCTACAGCTTTAATGGAAGCTTGCCAGAAAAACCCGAATGTGGTCTTAGGAGGTAGTGGAGAGACTGGTTTTATTTTCCCGCAACTGCATCCGGGATTTGATGCCATGTTCTGCATTGCGAAGATAATTGAGATGTTGACTATACAAGAGCGATCGCTTGCTGCTGCACGGTCAGAATTGCCTCGTGTAATTCACAAGACTTATACAGTCCGTTGCCCGTGGACAGCCAAGGGTGCTTTGATGCGTTACTTGGTGGAAACTCACCCAGCGCAAAATCTAGAATTAATTGATGGAGTAAAAATCTGTCAACCCTACGATGACAGTTGGCTGTTAGTTTTACCAGATGCCAGCGAACCACTGGTGCATTTGTATGCAAATAGCAACGATCGCGAATGGGTAGATGAAACTATGAGAAACTACCGCACCCGTGTCCAGTCGTTTGTGGAAAGACAACAAGAATATCAACCAGCCGAAGTTTAATTTGTAATTCGTAATTCGTAATTGAATTCTTTAATTACGAATTACGAATTATAGCGGTTCCCATTCAGATGCGGTACAACATTATATCGTGGGGTGTAGGGGCACGGCACTGCCGTGCCCCTACAGGTGTACCTCACACAAACGAGAAGCGCTATAGCAATTACGAATTATGTTGAGGGGGTTCCAAATTATCATTGAGAACATTCCGCTAAATTTTTCTCAGCGTAATTGCAATCAAAATAAATTAAAGCTTCCCTAGTAGAGGGGAATGCTCTAGTTGTCGAGTATGGGCTACTTTCTGGACTTGCTTCATATAGCCAAACTTTCAAATAGTAATAATTATTATCATCAGTAGACCATAATTCATAACGGTAATTACCTCCTGAACCCTGACTATTTAAATAGTCAGCTAGTGCTGTATTTGATGTAGACACAAAGTTCAATACAGTCAAAACAGGAATTACGGCTAGTTTTAGTATTTGGATTAATTTCATAAATGCACAAAAAATTTACTTTCTCTAGCTTCCGCTTCCGATGTATTTTTTGTAACTAGTAATTCTTCGGAATATTGTGTGAGGCTATCGTAAGCGACTTACAAAAAGTTGGCTGATAGCCCATCCTTATTGGGGTTGAATGAACCGCCCCTAGACTTTTCGGTTTGTTTACTGAAATACTTTACAAATATTTACTTAAATTAAATAATAAAAACTGTCAATAAGTCTGATAGGATATTTTCAAGTTTATTGATATAGATAGTCATTAAGCTAGCAATATATTTCAATAAGCAAGGCAAATAGGTATCTTGGCGATCGCAAAACTATATATCAGGTGAAAATATGTCGAAAAAAATCGGTCTGTTCTACGGTACTCAAACTGGCAACACTGAATCTGATGCTGAAAAAATTCGGGATGAGTTTGGTGGTGATGCTGTAACATTACATCCCATTTATGAAGCGGATACTACAACTTTTGATGAGTATGACTTACTAATTATTGGCTCTCCCACTTGGGATATTGGTCAACTTCAGAGCGATTGGGAAGGCTTTTTCTCCGATCTGGATGAAATAAATTTTAGTGGTAAGCTGGTTGCCTATTTTGGTGATGGAGACCAATATGGCTATAGCGATAACTTCCAGGATGCAATTGGAATTTTGGAAGAAAAAATTTCCCAACGAGGCGGTAAAACTGTTGGTTACTGGCCAACAGATGGGTATGACTTTGAGAATTCTAGAGCTTTGAAAAATGGCAAGTTTGTTGGTTTGGCACTTGATGAAGGTAGTCAATCTGAGCTAACAGATGAGCGAATTAAAACTTGGGTTACTCAGTTGAAGACAGAATTTGGTTTGTAGAGATTTGGGGCGCACGGCTAGCTGTGCGCCTTTATTGAAATTGATAATTTGGAAGTTATAGGTATTTATGTCTGATTCATTTGATGTTTTATGGTTAAGTGCCAGTCCTGTTTTACAGCGTTTTGATAAACCATTACTTGAACATTTATCTAGTTATATAAATGTTGCCCAGTGGGAATACCAGCAAACCAAAGATGAAGCCAGTTGCATAGATCAAGCTGTGGATTTGGTGTATGACTTTTTAAAATCGCGCGATCGCCCCGTGCATTTAGCAGGACATGGTATAGGTGGTGCGATCGCTTTAACCTTTGCGCGTCGATTTCCTCAAAAAGTGCGATCGCTCACCCTGCTGGCTGTAGCAGCTCAACCTGCAAACAATTGGCACGCTCACTATTACTTTCAACGACAACTTTTTAGCATCAGCCGTGAGCTAGTTTTGGCAAGCAGCGTTCGCAGTCTATTTGGAAATCAACCACCTCATACCACTAAAAAGTTAGTAGCTGCTTTAGATAAAGATTTAGAACAATCTCCATCGTCCCACTCTTTATTTAAGTTGGTTTATTTACCTAAGGGTGGAGTTTCTATGCCAATGATGGTATGTGGTAGCAAGAGCGATCCTGTAGTCAATCCGCCTGCATTGCATGACTGGTTAAATTGGTTGAAGCCAGAAGATAAACTCTGGGAATGCCCACAAGGGTATCATTTTTTTCACTACTTCTATCCTCAACAGGTTGGCGAACAGATTTTGAGTTTTTGGCAATGCCACCATCCGCATCTACTGGAAGCATCTGCACTATCTTTTAGCACTTCTACAAATTAGTAACTTTGAGAGTGCGATGTCTGACGACAAGCCTTACGGCTACGCATTTGTGAAATTTGGGATGTAATGAGGTACGTTCGCCTTTGGTGTTGGTGCAGCGATCGCTAATCATTTTACCGCTAATTATTGATGTTTCATCCTCTCAAGCTGGATGTAATCATTCAGATAGGCGTTCTCGAAAATAAAGGCGATATAAATTACAAAGGCATTGAACTTTATTTTCTTTAAATTCAATTAAGCCCAGACTGCGTAATTTAAAACTTTGTGCATAATCTAAATGAACAGGAATATCACTCTTGATAACTTTTTGGAGCGCTGTTTTTAACAATATATCTTCTTCCAACAGTGAAAGATAGGGATGTAAAAAGCCTCTAAATAATCCCTCATCAGTGGGCGCAATTTTCAGAAATTGTTCTAAAGTTAAATTACCTGTGGCAATTTGATAAAGAGCAGTCCTTAATAAATAAGGATGACCATCAAGCATTCCCCTTAATTGTCCGATTTGTGTATCCGACCAATTTAATTTATGTCGTTGGACTAATTCTTTTATTTGTGTGGCGTTGAATTCTCCTATTTCAACAGATAAACCCACATTAAAGGGGGATTGGTTGACATTTAAGGAAACATATACTTCTTGAGAATGAGCAATTACTAAACGCAATTTTTGCCAGATTTCTTCGTTTTTACCGTTTTCATGCCAAGCTCGGAGTAGTGCAAAAAATTCTTGAGCAATTTCGGGATAAGGAAAAATTTTGTCAATATCATCTAAGCCTAATAGTAAGGGAGTATCAATATTTTTTAATAAATAGTCTTTTAAATAATTAGTGCAGTTAACTTGACTGCTTAAGCGTCTTTTCCAACACTGATCTATTTTATCTTCTAGCCCTAATTCATAACTCAGAGTTGCACAGAATGCCTGTAAAAAATTATTGAGATCGGTAAGATTTTCTTTACTCCATAAATTAAGAGAAACTGGGCGATAACCTTTTTGTTTACTATAGTCAAGAATGCGGCTTATTAAAGAACTTTTACCCATCTTTTGCGGCGCTTTGATGCGGATTAACGCCCCTGGTTGCAGGATGGATTCATAACATTTAATTTCCACCTCTGGACGCTCGATATAAAAGGGGGAGTTAAGAGGAACTTGACCATCAGTATTTTCAAAAATTACTGAGGAGTTGTTCTGTTTGACTTTTGATGTTGGTTGTTCAACAATGCCTAGATTAAGTAGCAATTGTTGCTTAATAAACTGACTAACTCCCTTGTAGACTAAATTCTCTGTTGATTTTGGCTTGGTGATAGAAAGATGGTCGTCATCTGTAGCGGTAGGTTGGACATCTTTGATGCCTGGGTTAGCGCTATCTGGGTCTACAACTAAAAAACCTTGAGTGGGTTTCGTTTCATAATAAACTTTTGTAGTAATTTCCAAGGAATCAACATTTTGCCGATACCACTCGTTAAGTTGACGCAGTTGGGGAATATGTGATTTCAATTCATTAACACTAACAGAGGTTCGTGCCAAAATACCAATTTTATCGACTAAGTTAGCGAGATGAGAACCAGTGTGAGGAGTGGATAGAAATACAATGCCTTTTGTTTGTTGAATAACTGCTTTCTTTTGAAAAGTCTGAGCATTACGCAGCATTTCTTTAACTAATAATCCACCCATACTATGAGCAATAAAAATTATTGGGTATTTTCCAATATCATAAACCTCTAAATATTCTTGTAAATTACTAGCTCTATCAAAGAGTGGCATTGTTGACCCTCTCCACTCAAAGGGTTCAGCTTTGTAGCCAAAAGACCAAATACCTAAATCTGGTCTTTCTTGTGCAAGCCACGTTAACCAGAAATTATCATCGTTGCGTAGTTCTTCTGGATGCCAAGTTCCTCGTGCATGACCACCTAAACCGTGAACAAAAATCACATCCCCGCACCGCTTTGGGTTGTCACATCCTGATATTTTGATTAAACCAGTCATCTCTGCGGGTTCAGGTTTTGGGGGTTTAGAAAAAATGTTAAAGGGCATAGATATTATGGGGAGAATTAGAGGATGACAAATTCTTCTTATGCCACGAACACAGCGCGACTTAAAACTAGGATACAGCTATCACGTCACTACTAGGTGCAATAACCGCGAGTTTAAATTAACGCGTCACGAATGCCGTCAGGTGTTTGTCTATGCTCTCAAAAAGGCTTTGGCTAAGTTCCAATTTAAGCTTTATGCCCTATGTATTATGTCTAACCATGTCCACTACCTAGTTGAGCCGGCACAACCAAACGATTTACCTAAAATTATGCACTGGATAAATTGGTACACGGCAATGTGTTTTAACCGAATGTTGAACCGTACAGGACATTTTTGGGAAAAACGTTATCACAGCACAGGATTTGAGCAAAGTGACCATCAACGGGCATTGAATACGCTGCGTTATATTCACGCCAACCCAAAAGCTGCGGGAATGCAAGAAGGCTTTTTCTATGATTTTAGTAATTATGGAGTCTATGACCGACTTGGGGATGATGGTTTAACAACTTGGCATCCGGCTTTTTTAGCTCTGGGTAAAACTTTGAATGAATGTGCTGCTAAATATCGGGGTTTTTGTAAAAAGTACAAACCAAAAGCGAAAACAGAAAAACACTATTCTTGGGGTAATCAATTTTTGCCGAAAGTAATTAAAGACAAAGGTAAAAAAACATCACCTGGACAGATGCGATTACCTTGGGATACTTGGGAGACAAGTAATCCAGAAATTGTTAATGTGGCTGAGAAATTTATTTTTGCTAATTGTTACAATCCCCAAGTTGCAGGGATGATTTTTAGAAATCACAGTCAATGATTTGAGATGAAGATAGGAGCAGTGTCTCTATTTATCACTAAAAATGTCTTTTTTAGAGGAATTTGCTACTTTTTGGTAATATCAACGACTCTAAATTCAATTCCTTTGTGTTGTTTGTTTTGTTTCTTTGCCTTGTGCCGTTTAGTGCCAGGTATCGAATCTCCAAAAGCCTTATTCTTGCGTGGAAAATCTCCCAGGAATAAATATTTACAATTCTCTGAAAGCCTTATCTGCTACAATTTACAAGTCTCTGCAAGAAGAGAGGAGTCTTTCCCTCTCATCCCAAACCTTCCCCCAATCATCAAGAAGTTCATTCCCAACCCAATAAACCGGGAGTTCTCCCTTTCGAGATATTCTCTCCTTTTTTTCACTTTCATCCTTTATACCCTTCAGGTTCATGGGTAATTCCTCATATCTTCTCCACTCCCCATCCTTTCCTCTCCATCCCACACTTTTTGTAAAATCATTATACCCTTTCTCGTTCCAATTTTTCCATTCTCTCTTCTCCCAATCAAAATCGAGAGAATTTCCACTAGCCAAATATATTTTTTTCTGGACACTATAACCAAAATACCCCTTAGAGTTATTTACCCAAAGTGTATCTAGTTGTTTTAAATCCTTACAATTAAAGTTTTCGACATCAGTTAAATCTAAGTAGCCTTGTTTTTCCTTTCCTGCTGAATAAAGAATAAATAGCCAATTTTTTAAATCTGCTTCTCTCCATCTTTCTTGCTTCATTAAATAGTCTAATTCATTCAATAAATGTTCCTTTAAAGATAGATTATAAACTGGGTTTGAGCCGTCTAATTCTTTAAGTTGGCGATAAAGCAAAGCCACAATATCAGCATTGCCATTGTAGAGAATATTTAGGTCTAAAGTAAATAATTCAACATTAGATTTCAACTTAGATTCTAGACTGCTGAGATGGTCAAATGCTTTCTTGTAATCTACTAAAGCCTTAGCTTGATTTGAATTTTCTTCTGATTTACCTTTAGCATAGTTAATATAAACTAAAGTAGCTAAATTGGTTGAATTATTATCAAATTGCTTTTCTACTTTTGATAATTCTCGTATACTTCTATTAAAATTATTCTCAGCATTTTTTAAATCCTCTGTTTTATTTCCCTCATTTTTTTTATCTGCTTGGTATTGATATCCTAAAACTAGCGCACTATCTAATAAAACCTCTTTTAGTTTGGGATTATTAATTCTTTCTTGCAAAACCAACCCTGCAATATTTAAAGACTGATTTGCTTCGTTTGTTTTCCCTTTTTGTTGTAGTTGAGAAGCCACCGTTGATAGTTCTCTAATTTTAACAATTGATTGGTTGAGTTCATTTGTATTTCTCTTAGCGGTTTGAAGCCCTATAAATGCAGCTATTCCTAACAAAGCTGTAATCACTAAAGTGATAAATAAGACTACTACTCCAAAACGCATTCTTTTTCTAGCAGTTACCAATTGTCTTTCTGCTTTCTGTTTAGCTTTACCTTCAATTTGTCTAGCCCTTTCTGCCGCTTCCTTTTCTTTCCTTTCTCTTTCTAATTCTGCCTGGATTTCTGTTTCTGCTAGCTCCTCTTCTCGCTCTCGTTTACGACTAGCTGCTAAAAATTCTAAATCTTGAAAACCTAAACTTTTATGCCTTGCCCAGGTTGACGCTTCTGCTAAAGCATTTCCCCGCAATAACCGAGACTCATCCTGTTTTCCTGATAATATCCACTGACGATAATTCTCTGCATAAGGACGCAAACTGCCTAAAGTTTTCTCAATCCATAAGTTGTCAAATATTGTTTGATAAATCAGGTTATAAACCTTTAATTTATTCCTTTTGTTAACAACGATTCCCGCTAACTGTAAATCACTCTGTTCAATACTACTATCAATATCAATTCCGCCTGAGTGCCATACTTGTTGATATAAATCTAATAAGTATGCTGCTTTCTGTTCATCTCTTTTTAAAATTCTATCCCGAATCGTTCTAAAGTGTTCCGGTTCATCTTGAGATTCCCAATTCTGAATCACTCTATCTTTGACTAAATTCTCTACAAAAGGAGCTTCTTCACCTGGGGGAATTATAATTGCAGATTTACGGACAAATTCACAGACTTTCTGAGTCAAAAATGGCTGTCCTCCAGTCCATTCTAAAATCGCTTTTAGTACGGCTTCTGGGTTGCTAGTTTGTCCAGAGTATCCGTTGATTAAAGGTAAAGCTTCTGCAAATTCAAATCCGGTTAACTCAATTCCTTTGCCAATATTAAAAGGAGTACGCTTTTTATCTTGAATTAACTCAGAAGGGGTAGCTACTCCCAAAAGCACAAAAGTAATGCGTTGATATTCAGGGTTATCAACTCTTTGATTAAAGAAAGCTCGAATTAAAGCAAAAAAATCATCAACCGGAAATTTTAAACTGAGAATACTATCAATTTCATCTATAAAAATAACAATCTGTGTAGAAACTAATTTGAGTAATTTGTCAATAAACTTACCAAAAATCTGCACATCAGAAAAGCGGGAATTTTCTGACCATAACTCATCTATATCAAACTGCTCACCTAAGTTTAAACTTTCAGAACCAGCAATAGTATCAATAATCCCAGAATACCATTGTTCAGACTTTAGCCCAGATGTCCCAATTGCAGTTAAATCAATAGATACACAAGCAATTCCTTCACGCTGTAACCTTTGCATTGTGCGGACACGCAAACTGGATTTACCCATTTGTCGAGAGTTGAGGACAAAACAAAACTCTCCAGCTTTCACAGCGTCATACAAATCTGCATCAGCTTTGCGGGTGACGTAGGTAGGTGCATTAGCAGGAAGACTACCACCAAATTGATATTGATAATTTTGGGGAACAGGCGAGTTCATAGTCATACTCTACATGGCTAATACTCAGGTGATATGTCAATTAAGACACAATATACTACTTGAAGGCTGAAGTTTCTTTCATAAGTGCATGAAAATTTTGATTTACCAATTAGGAGAAGCAAGCTATAACCCAATCTACAATATCAGGCGATCGCGTAGCCCAGAGCAGGCATCGCACTTTTGATCTCAATGTCTGAGCCGTCCCCCCTTACCAAGCTACGGTGTACACACATCTTTGTACAAGATACAAAACGACGTTAGATCCCCCTAAATCCCCCTTAAAAAGGGGGACTTTGAGAAGTTTTTGCCCCCCTTAAAAAGGGGGGTTGGGGGGATCAAAAGCCTGTGGGGTAACTCTAGAAGACTTGTGTGTATACACGGTACCTTACCAAGGGGGGACTACAGGGGGGTTAAAACGATCTCAAATTCTCACGAATGATTTAGGACTGCTATATAAGCAACAGATACCTCAAAGTCGTGTTGAGGTACTTCAAAGTCATGTTGAGGTACTTCAAAGTCGTGTTGAGGTACTTCAAAGTCGTGTTGAGGTACTTAAAAGTCGTGTTGAGGTACTTCAACATCGTGTTGAGGTACTTAAAAGTCGTGTTGAGGTACTTCAAAGTCCTGTTGAGGTACTTAAAAGTCCTGTTGAGGTACTTAAAAGTCGTGTTGAGGTACTTCAAAGTCGTGTTGGAGTACTTCAAAGTCGTGTTGGAGTACTTCAAACTTTGTCGCACCGCGATTAAGTACACAAGTGCGGGCTACGCCTACGCTTGACTTTTAAAACAGTCGCTACAATTATCCTTAAGTGAAGATTAGCAATCAGTTAGCCTGGAAGGTGGTAAAAGTTCAATAATAAAAAAGATTGACACAGCCATTTTTGGTTTCTCAATCCCATAACCTTACTCCCATTCTACAAAAATTATGCAAAATCTCACTAGAATTACTCGTAATCCTGAAGTGATGGGCGGCAAACCCTGTATTCGAGGAATGCGTGTCACTGTTGGTACTATCGTCGGCTTAATGGCATCTGGACACAGTAATAGCGACATTATCAAAGCATATCCCTATCTCGAAGAAGCCGACATCTATGAGGCCCTTGCCTACGCTGCATGGCGGGCTGAAGAGATTGAAGTTCCTCTCAGAAGTGCATGAAAATTTTGATTGATATGAACCTTTCTCCTGATTGGGTTGCGGTTTTTGAGAAGTACAATATTGCTGCTGTCCACTGGTCTACTGTTGGCGATCGCCGTGAGAAAGATTCAATAATTATAGAGTGGGCAAGAACTAATGGATATATCATCTTTACTCACGATTTAGACTTCGGCTCCCTACTAGCTGCGACAGGTGTCGATACTCCCAGTGTTATTCAGGTTAGTACCCAGGATGTTTTGCCGAACAGTATCGAAAATCTAATCATTTCAGCCCTGAATCAGTTTCAGGACTTACTAGAGACAGGCGCATTGGTTACTGTTGATCAAACCCAATCCAGAGTTCGTATTTTACCAATTAGGCGCGGATAGTCTTAGAGGATGTTTTAAAAGTGGTCGGCTGTAATTTTAGGCACTTCTAGATCCCCCCTAACCCCCCTTCAAAAGGGGGGAACCGGAATCAAAGTCCCCCAATTTATCGGGGGATTTAGGGGGAGCTTAAACGTTTTGCTACCGACCAAAGAACTTTTAAAATATCCTCTTAAGGAAATATCGCTAACTCAGTTTCTGGGTCAAAAAAGTGAATTTTCTCTAGAGTTAGCGATAACCAAAGTTGCTCACCAGTTTGTACAAATCGATCTGGTGGTATTCGCACTTGTAGATAATTGGCTGTAGTGGCAGGTTGAGATCCTGGTTCGGCAATCTTAACAGCGAGAAAGGAATCGTTGCCGAGATTCTCTACCAAATCTACTTGCACTGGTAGATTTTTAGTGGCAGGCATACTCAAGTTTAAGTGTTCTGGGCGAATACCTAAAATTAGAGTTTTCCCATCATATTTTTGTAAAGCTTTTCCCCAGACTTCGGGCAGGGTGAAACGAAACTGGGAATGAGTAATCAACTGCGGGGCATGAAATTCTACAGAAATAAAATTCATCGGTGGTGAACCAATAAACTCTGCGACAAAAAGATTGGCAGGGCGGTTGTAAAGTTCTAGGGGAGAAGCAACTTGCTGAATTTTACCCTCAGACATAATTGCAATGCGATCGCCCATTGTCATCGCTTCTGTTTGGTCATGGGTAACGTAAATTGTCGTTGTCCCCAGTTGGCGCTGCAATTTCACAATTTGGGCGCGGGTTTCCGCCCGAAGTTTGGCATCTAAGTTAGAAAGCGGCTCATCCATTAAGAATACTTGGGGGTCACGCGCGATCGCTCGTCCCAATGCAACCCGTTGTCTTTGTCCCCCAGATAGCTGTTTGGGTAAGCGTTTCAGCAATGTTTCGATTTGCAACAGTTGAGCAACACTACGCACCTGCTCATTTACCGCCCGTTCTTTGTCAGAAATGTAGCGTAATCCTTTAGGTAACTTTCTTGTCGCCCCCACAAAAAGATTTTCCGCCCACGTCCGAAGATATGGAGATGAGGGAGTAATTTCTCCCCCTGCTTCCCCTGCTCCCCCTGCTCCCCCTGCTCCCCCTGCTCTCCCAAAACGGCGGCGTAACCCAAAGGCGATGTTGTCATACACCGTCATGTGAGGATAGAGGGCGTAATTTTGAAACACCATTGCAATGTCGCGTTCCTTGGGTGGTAGGTCATTGATCAAGCGATCGCCTACCCAAATATTGCCTCCAGTCATCACTTCTAACCCGGCGATTAACCGCAGCAAGGTGCTTTTACCACAACCAGAAGGGCCTACCAGCACCATAAACTCGCCATCTGCGATCGTCAGGTTAATCCGTCGCAAGACATTGACACTTTCCGCACGCCCTTGCGCTGCATCAGTTTTATCTCCAGACTTGAGTGGGAGTTCGGTTTGTGAGGCAACACTTTCCCCTTTACGCGAGGAAAAACTTTTATAAACGTTTTCTAAAATAACTTGAGACACAACTGTTAATTATTGTCATTGAATATTGGGCATTGGCTTGGAAAAGGGACAAATGACTAATCACACTTTAGCGCCCATAATAATACACGTTCTATCTAAATACGAAAAGTTAAAAAAACAGCTTTTACCATAAAAAGCAAACTATTCTAAATTTTAGGGCTGTCAGGAGGTGTTGTTATGACTACCGATGTACCTAAAAATCTTTCCCAAGACCCAAGCGTTAACCCTGTCCATGACATTGTAGACGTACAAACTACAGATTGTTGCATTGTGGGTGGAGGCCCAGCAGGAGCAGTATTGGCGCTGTTGTTAGCGCGTCAAGGCATTTCTGTAATGTTGCTGGAAGCACACAAAGACTTGGATCGCGATTTTCGTGGCGATACGATTCATCCATCGGTGATGGAAATTATGGAGGAATTGGGACTTAGCGATCGCTTGCTAGGACTTCCCCATACCAAAATGCGCCAAATTAGTATTCAAACTCCTCAAGATACTGTCACATTCGCAGATTTTAGTCATCTGAAAACCCATTATCCCTACATTACAATGCTTCCCCAGGTGAAATTCCTGGAGTTCATCACCCAAGAAGCGCAAAAATATCCTAGTTTCCATCTGGTGATGGGTGCAAATGTACAGGAACTAATTACCGAAAATGGTGTGATTCAAGGTGTCCGCTATCGAGGAGGCGGTGGTTGGCATGAAATTCGGGCAATACTGACAGTGGGTGCAGACGGTCGCCACTCACGTTTACGCCATCTGGGTGAGTTTGAATCCATCGAAACTTCGCCGCCAATGGATGTCCTCTGGTTTCGCCTACCGCGTCAGCCAGAAGACCCTGAAGGGGGAATGGGGCGCTTTGGTCAAGGTAAGCTAATCGCCATGCTTGACCGTGGTGATGAGTGGCAACTTGCCTATGTTATTCCTAAAGGAGGCTATCAACAACTAAGGGCTGCGGGTTTGGAGGAATTAAAAAAATCTGTTGGCGAAGTAGTGCCAGAATTCCAGCAACGCCTCCAAAATTTAGATGATTGGTCACAAATAGCTTTTCTCTCAGTCGAGTCCAGCCGTGTCAAACGCTGGTATCGTGAGGGACTGTTACTCATCGGTGATGCAGCTCATATAATGTCCCCCGTTGGTGGAGTTGGCATTAATTATGCGATTCAAGATGCTGTAGTCGCGGCGAATGTACTCAGCAAACCGCTCAAGAACCGAGAAGTACAACTTAGCGACCTAGCAAAAGTACAACGTCAACGCGAGTTGCCCACACGCATCATTCAGGCGTTTCAAACTTTTATCCAAAAGCGGGTATTGGCCCCGGTTCTCACCTCAAATCGCACCTTTGTACCACCTGCGTTTTTGCGCTTACCCATCTTGCGCGACCTTCCAGCCAGGTTAATCGCGTTGGGTGTTTTTCCAGTTCACGTCAAGACTTAATTTTTGCCAAGAATTTTTTCTATTTAATCAATAAGTGGTACAATCATACTACTCTATGCAGAATTGAATGCTCAATTTAGTCAAGCGAAGGTGGCGAACAGTATACTCAATGCTGTTCAAAGCGATCGCTTGGCTTTTATGCTAGAAAGGACTAAAAACTCAGAGTGGATGTAGAAAATTTTTTCAAATATTATTAAAAAATGCAAACAATTAAACATATCTAGATATTAATTGACACTACATAGAAAAACCCCCTCTTTTTCAATCAGTACTTTTTGCAGTCAGGAGTAATTTTAATGAACAGCTGCGTTTTGATGGTGGAAATTATCAATGAGCCACAACTCCGCTATACAGCGGATAATCTGGGAGTCACGGAAATGCTGGTGCAGTTTCCCAATTCCCAGAAACCAGAAGATCCGCCAGCCACCCTGAAAGTTGTCGGCTGGGGGAATTTAGCGACAGAAATTCAGCAAAACTACCACCAAGGCGATCGTGTCATCCTGGTAGGACGTTTAACTATGAATACTGTTGATCGTCAAGAAGGTTTTAAAGAAAAACGCGCTGAATTGACAGTGCAACAAATTCAATCTGTTGGAGGTAGTTTTAATACCGATCCATTGCCCTCAGCAACCGTAACTCCATCATTCACTGAAACTGCTCCCCGACAACCATCTTCAGCATCTCCTCCTCCACAGAAAGACGTTCCCACTTACGAGTCACCACGTCCAGCGCCTACTCCAGCGACAAATCCTGTTGGCGTTGCTCCCCAAACGAAAACTTACGAACCCGTACCCCAACCCACAAATTATGAGCGAACCACTTATCCAGCAGTGAAAGAAGAAGAACCAGATCCAGATGATATTCCCTTCTAAAGTTGGTAGTTGAGCGTGTATTTAATTTGCTTACATACTTAGCAGGAAGTATTACGATTAGACAATTTTTACAAATAGCCATCCTTTAGGATGTGCTATTTTTTCTTAGTTGATCATTACTATGCACTATTACCCATAATCAAACTAAGAGTAGATAGGGAAGAGTTAATAGGTATAATTTACCAATTTTCCTGTTCGTGCAATAACGCCCTTTCAATCTACAACATCATCTCGCTTTAAAGCAGCCGTCAATTCTTTCATAAACTCAACAAAAACGCGAACTTTAGCCGAGAGATAGCGTTTTTGCGGATACAACACGGAGATCGGTAATCCGACTTGGGTCGTGTAGGCTTGGAGAATCGGTTGGAGGTCGCCCCGTGCGATCGCGTTCGCTGCAATAAATTTGGGCAATTGCACCACACCAGCTCCTTGAATGACCGCCTCTAAAATGACTTCTGAATTATCGAATCGCAGATAACTGTCAACGGCAAGGTCAATCGATTTTCCGTCTTGTGCAAACTTCCAGTTAGCTTCTCGCCGAGTCTGTGGATAGATAAAGTTGACACAGCGATGCTGCAATAGTTCTGTGGGTATTATGGGTGTACCATACTGGGCAAGATACTGCGGCGAGGCACAAGTTATGTAGCGTGCAGTTGCCAGGTGGTGCATGATTAAACTGCAATCGCTGCTAATTCCAATCCGCACAGTCGCATCAACGCCTTCCTCAATCAGATCGATCAGGCGATCGTTAAAAGAAACATTCAAATTTAGCTTCGGATATTGTGCGGCAAATTGCAGTAGAGCCGGGGCGATATGCATTTTGCCAAACACAAAGCTCAGATCCAATCGCAATGTTCCCATCGGCATGGATTGCGATTGTTTGACTTCGAGTTCGGCTTCTTCCAAATCGTTGAGAATTTGCTGAGAGCGTTGATAAAATCGGTTGCCATCCGTGAACAGGAAGTCGCCAGTGTGGATATGACCATGACGGAAATCGCTGCCACATTCAGCCGCGTTTTCGGAAAAAACGTCGAATACCAACAAATTCCCTTTGAAGCGTTTGAGCAGCAAGCTGGGGAGGAAGTGACCATCATGTTTCGCTGGCTAGAGAACGTTGGCTACGGGGCGGATCTAGCGCAGTTGAAACGTGATTTTCCGGCACCGACCGACTTTGAATCCTATTTGCGCGATCGCAACTGGGCAAAATCTCACAAGAACTTGTAATTGATGCCTCACAAACCGATCGGAACTTGCTAACCACTTTAAAGGAGCAAACGATGCGATTCTCGAACAAATTCGTAGTTATTACTGGTGCTGCTGGAGGAATTGGTAGCGCAATCACGCGCCGCTTTCTGTCGGAGGGAGCAGAAGGTCTGTGCAGTCGATAACAGAACGGAAGCGCTTAACCAATTGGTAGTTGATCTCGGCTCGCCAGATGCGTTGCTGGCGATCGAGGCAGATGTAAGCAGTGAGTCAAACTGCAAGAATCTCTCAGAGCAGGTACAGCAGACGTGGGGTGCAGTCGATATTATGGTTAACAATGCAGGAAATTGCCAGAAAGTATGGTCAGGAAGTGTTCCCGCCAGACTATCTTGACTAACGAATCACGATGCTCCGCTCAGATTTTGGTATGCGAGCGATCGCCGTTCCCGACCCCTTGAGATCCTAAACGTACTCAGGCGGTATGCCATCCGATCATCTGCCGCGTCCCATTAGGCGGACAGTTTAGAGATCATAATGGTGTTAACATGACTATTACTGACAGTGCCAAATTAAATGACATCGGCACAAATTCATGTGACTGTACATTATCTTTTTCCCAAAGAGCGATGTCTACGACGGGCTACGCCTACGCTGACTATGCACCTATCCCAATAGATCAAAACTATTGTTAAAATCCAAATAATTTTAAGTTAAAATTCCTACCCAACTCCTATGAGAGAAACTGTCCTAGAGGTTCGCAATCTCCAAGTTGAATTTCCCGGTGATGGCAACATTAACAGAGCTTTGGATGGTATTTCCTTTGGCCTGCATCGAGGTGAAACTCTAGGAATAGTAGGAGAGTCGGGGAGTGGTAAATCAGTGACAGCCCTAGCTGTGATGGGTTTGTTGCAAACTCCCGGTATAGTTACTGGCGGTGAAATCTGGTTTCGTCCTCAAGAGAATGCTAACCCCATCGATTTAGTAAAATTGCCTCCTGAACAAATGCAGTTACACCGGGGTGGCGACATTGCCATGATTTTTCAAGAACCGATGAGTTCGCTTAATCCGGTTTATAACATCGGGTTTCAGCTAACAGAAGCGATTATGCGGCATCAGAATGTCTCAGCAGCCCAAGCACGACAAATTGCGATCGCAGGTCTGCAAGAAGTAAAACTTCTACCTAGCGATGAGGAGATACAACAGCAGTATATCGAAACTTGGCATCAAAACAACAGCAATTCATCAAAACCAGAACCATCAAAGTTGGCAAAGTTGGTTAAAGAACACAAAGAAGCAATGCTAGAACGCTACCCCCATGAACTTTCTGGGGGTCAGTTGCAACGGGTGATGATTGCAATGGCAATTTCTTGCAACCCATTAATCTTAATTGCTGATGAACCAACCACAGCCTTGGATGTGACGGTGCAAGCGACTATTTTGGAGTTAATCCGAGAATTGCAGCAAAGCCGTGACATGGCAATGATTTTCATCACCCACGACTTGGGGCTAATTTCGGAAATTGCTAACGAAGTAGCGGTGATGTATAAAGGTAAAGTTGTCGAGTCTGGTGCTTCTGAGCAAATTTTCAGCAGTCCCCAGCATCCATATACTAAAGGTTTGATAGCTTGTCGTCCCACACTCAACCGCCGTCCCCAAAAATTACTCACCGTTTCTGACTACATGAGTGCAGAAGAGACAGCAACGGGACAAGTAGTAATTCAGCCGAAAGAACCCGCACAACCCACAGAAGTCACTACCGAAGAGATTGCTGCAAGATTGGCAAACTTCAATAAAAAGGAACCTCTGCTGCAAATCCGCAACTTGAAAGTTGGTTTTCCAGTGCGTGGGGTGTTTGGTGGGACAAAACGTTACAATATGGCAGTTAATGGCGTTTCTTTTGATGTTAAACCAGGGGAAACATTAGGTTTAGTGGGAGAATCGGGTTGCGGTAAAACCACCCTTGGTAGAACCTTGCTGCGATTAATTGAACCGATGAGTGGTCAGATTATCTTTGAGAAACAAGATATTACTAGCCTCAAAGGTGAACCGTTGCAAAAACTGCGGCGAGAAATGCAAATAGTCTTCCAAAATCCTTTTAGTTCCCTCGATCCCCGGATGAAGGTTGGGGACGCGGTGATGGAACCGTTGTTAATTCACTCCGTTGGTAAGACAAAGCAACAACGACGCGTGCGAGTAGTCGAACTCTTAGAACGGGTGGGGTTGAGTGCAGATGCAATTAACCGCTATCCTCATCAGTTTTCTGGTGGTCAACGCCAGCGAATTTGCATAGCCCGTTCTTTGGCGTTAAATCCTAAGTTTATCATCTGCGATGAATCAGTTTCAGCACTGGATGTTTCCGTACAGGCGCAGGTATTAAATCTTCTCAAAGAATTACAGTCAGACTTTCAGCTTACCTATATCTTTATTTCTCACGATTTAAGTGTGGTGAAATTTATGAGCGATCGCATTTTAGTCATGAATCGCGGTCAAATTGTTGAAGAAGGCACAGCAGAAAGCATTTACCAAGAACCCAAAGAGGAATACACGCAAAAATTAATTGCTGCGATTCCTACCGGTAGTGCTGAACGGGTGCGAAATCGTCATCTACGGGCTTTGTAGTTAAAAGGGCAATTAGAAACCGCGTCTACACGAGGCTTTACCCAATACGGTTCGGTTAACCTGTTTTTCTCTCGAAGATCCCCCCAACCCCCCTTAAAAAGGGGGGCTTTTTCTAATCTTTACCCCCTTAAAAAGGGGGTCGCCGCAGGCGGGGGGATCTTATCCGAACCGTATTAAGGCTTTACCCACCTTCGTGGGTTATGGCGGTTTCCATGCAGATGCGGTACAACATTGTATCGCGAGGTGTAGGGGCACGGCACTGCCGTGCCCCTACGGGTGTACCCCACGTAAACGAGAACCGCTATATAAAATTCTTTTTTAACAGATATTTGTGCAAACAAAATTAATTACATCTGCAAGTCCAGACTGAGTTTTCAAATTAGTAAAAATAAAAGGTTTCTCGCCGCGCATTTTTTTAGCATCTCGTTCCATCACACTTAAATCTGCACCAACGTAGGGTGCAAGGTCAGTTTTGTTAATCACCAACAAATCAGATTTAGTAATACCGGGGCCACCCTTACGGGGGATTTTATCACCAGCCGCAACATCAATGACGTAAATCGTTAAATCCACCAATTCTGGACTAAAAGTAGCAGCCAAATTATCACCGCCACTTTCCAAAAATACTAAATTCAAATCGATAAAACGTTCCTCTAATTGTTCAATTGCCGCCAAATTCATCGAAGCATCTTCGCGGATAGCAGTATGAGGGCAACCACCAGTCTCTACACCCAAAATGCGATCGCTTGCCAACGCCTGAGAACGCACTAAAAACTGAGCATCCTCCTGAGTATAAATATCATTCGTCACCACCGCAATCTGATACCGCTCACGCAACCCCTTACACAAAGCATCCACCAAAGCCGTCTTCCCCGAACCCACTGGCCCAGCAACCCCTACTCGAAATGCATTCATAACTCACACCATTTTGGATTTTGGATTTTAGATTTTAGATTGTAGATTTTAGATTGTTCAATCCAAAATCCAAAATTTAAAATCTAAAATTATTCTGCCCCTAACTCCTAAACAACCTTGTATATTGCGTTTCATGCTGCATACTCGCTAGCGATAAACCCCAACTACAACAGGCGAGTTCATCATCCTCCAATGCGAGAATTTCTAATGCCGCAGCACTGAGTAATGGTTGTAAATCTAGCAATAACTGCTGTCCTGCTGTTTGTCCAAGGGGGATAAGTTTCACGCCAGCAGTAATCAAATTACTTGCCCAACTATGCAGATATCCGAGTAATGCGGCTTTGATACTGATTTGCCAATGGGCAACAGCAATACCAAAAGCGATCGCATAATTGCACGGTTTACCTACAGCATTGGCAACAGGTATAATCTGCGGTTCTAGTTTAGCAAGTAATTGGATGAGCGATCGCCCCATCTGCCAACTAGAGGCGCGTAACTCTTCTGTTTCCCTAGCTGCGGATAACCACAGATTCCAACGGCATAGCGACTCAATATCACCCATTTTTACAGCTTGCTGCGATCGTACCATCACCCCTGCCTCTAACCGAATTGCTCCGTAGAGCAACTCTGCTTTTAACCAATCTTTGAGATGTATGTGGTTAGCGATCGTACCATTTTCCACCAGCATTTCCAAACCTTCAGAATAGCTATATGCTCCCACAGGTAAAGCGGGGCTAGCCAGCTGCAAAATACTCAAAAGATGACTATCAGTGAGCATGATGGTGTTGTCCATAAGCTCCTAATTCTGGCTGAAACGGTAAAATTTCCTCTTTAACTTCTAACCCCAGTTGTTCCAACATCGTGTGTAAAACAGAATCTGAAGACAAGCGTAAATAAGTCGGAGTAATTTCTACAGGTACGTGGCGATTTCCCAAATGGTATGCCGCCCGTAATAATAAAAGTGGTGTTTGGGTAAAGGCAGTCAGCACTAATTCTGGTTTGGCAGTAATTCTGATTAAACTGCTATGGATCTCTTCTTGCAGAATATCGCCATCGTGTAAGACAGTTCCTCTGGGTAAATGTAAAAACACAACTTTACCATCTTCCGTTTCAAAGCGATGCCGACTGCGGGTGCGTTCTTCTGCTGTTAGCGCCAGAGTAAAAGTAACAGCAACATCGCGATTAGGTGGTTTAAGTTGGGTAAATGTCAGCATACAGAGTTTCGCCTGAACTTTTGCTTTTCATTATGGTTCTAATTTAAACCCTATAGTTGCCTTGCCCGAAGGAAAGATAAAATTAAACAAACAAAGGCAACCAGCCAAACGGGGACAATCATGAACCAAGCCGTTGAGTGAGTACGCTGGACAATTCACGATTTAAAGGTTCTACCCGAAAATGAGTGGACGCGCTATGAAATTATTAATGGAGAACTCTTTGTGACTCGCACTCCTCACCGCTGTCATCAACAAGTTTGTGTAAAATATTGCTCGACAACTTGATGTTTGGTCAGATTCGAGTGTTTTAGGGAAAACAATTGTGGCTCTAGGAATGATTTTTTCGCAAGCAGATAGCGTTATACCGGATGTAGTTTAGGTAAGTCGAGAACGACTGGCGCAAATTGAAGATGAAGCGGGACATTTGACAGGCGCACCAGAGTTAGTAGTAGAGGTTTTATCCCCTGGTAAACAAAATGAACTTCGAGACAAAGAAGCAAAATTGAAACTTTATTCAGTTCAAGGCGTGCGTGAGTATTGGATTGTTGATCGCTTTACTAAACAAGTCGAAGTTTATCGACGAGAAAAAGCACAGTTGGTTTTAGTTGCAACTTTGTTAGGCGATGATGAAACAACATCGCCACTTTTACCCGGATTTTGTTGTTCTATTCGTTTCTTTTTTCCGAAATAATGCACTAGGCAACCTAATCAACGGACATTGCAGACCTGCAAATCTAGTTTAGTCTGATCTCGATACCATAGTTAGGAGCTGTTGCCAACATTTTCTCAACTACGGTAGAAGTTAATGCAGGTGGCAACCCTTCTGGGTCTTGCATGGGAATCCCAACTTCTATGAAAAACTGCTCAATTCCAGCTGGTGTTGACCAAATCAGCATTTTGGCGGGGGTAGTGCCAATGTTTTTGAATGAGTGAAGCTGTCCTTTGGGAGAATGCAAGAAAGTACCAGGTGTTGCAACAATAGTGCGCTCGTCAAGCTGAAATTCAACAACTCCAGCCTGAATGTAAAATGCTTCATCTTCTCGACTGTGAATGTGTGGTGGTGGCCCTGCTTGGGGTTCAACACGAGTTTCCATCAGCATATACTTGCCCTCGGTTTGGGAGCCGACTGCCTTGAAGGTAACAACATCGCCTGCAACACACAGCGTTCGGCCTTGACCAGGTTGTAAAACAATTCCCGGTTGAGGAAGTTGATTCATCGTCATGATTGTTGCTCTCCTATGCAAAAATTAGGTCGATAAATTCATGCTACTAGTACCGCAAGGCGGAAGTCAAAAGTCAAAAGTCACGCATAATTGTATTTCGGGCTTTTACAGCATTTGAAATGGTGAGGCAGTCCGGTCTTGGGGGTTCCCCCCATGAGGAACTGCCGAACCCGAAAGGGTATGTTTATTTACGCCGTGCTGTACTAGATGGTCTAGTAGTCCTAAACAAGTAATGATGAATATAGTAACCGACTTACTATTGCATGTGGCAAATCAAACGTGTATTGACTTAACCGAAGCTCTATTGGCAACTTTGCCGGACTCAGGTGCTGCCTTTTAGTCAGCTAATAGGCAATGTAAACCAGAAAGTTGCCCCTGCATTCAATGCACTGTTCACACCAATTTCGCCGCCGTGAGCATGGATGATTTGCTTACACAGATACAAACCTAATCCCAAACCTACAGAATTGCCGATACTTGCACCCCGAAAGTAAAGGTCAAAAAGCCGATCGCTTTGTTGTTGACTAATTCCCACGCCATTATCACTAACAGTACAATAAATCATGTCATCCTTACGGGTAGCATTGATTGTCAAAAGCAATTCTGGGGGATTATGTTTCAGAGCGTTGACGATTAAGTTAGAAAAAACTCGCCATAGTTGCGTGGGATCGGCATTCACTAATGGCAAATCTGCGGATACCAAATTTGTCAGTTTGGCTTGATTTTGTGCTAGTAATGGCTCTAAATCAACGATCGCAGCTTCGACAACTGCCAGTAATTCTACGGCTTGACGCTGCAAAACTACACCTTGTAACTCGCTGACATGAGCTTCCATCAATGAATTAATTAAATTAAGTTGGCGATCGCTACTTTGAATCATCCGCTCTAAAATTGAGCGTGAAATCGAAATATTCTCTTCTGGACGTGAAAGCAAATTTTTCAGCACCATTAAAGTACCCAGCGCTGGGTTGCGTAAGTCATGGGAAACTGCATGGAAAAATACTCGTAGTTCTTCTTCAGTTTGTTTGCGCTGGGTAATGTCTTCAATCAAACCTTCGTAGTAAAGCAGTTTTCCTTGTTCGTCATGCACTGCGTAGGCTTTTTCCGAAATCCAGACAATACTTCCGTCTCGGCGATAAATTTGGGATTCAAACTCTGAAATGCTGCCATAGTTTTCCATCAGGCGCACAAATTCTGCTCGGCGGTTCGGATCAACGTACAATTGTTTAATATCAGTGGAATTTGCTGTCACCTCCTCCGCCAAGGAGTAGCCATAAATACGTGCTAAAGCAGGATTTGCCGTAATGTAACGTCCATCAGGACTGTTTTGAAAAATCCCTTCAACGGCGTTTTCAAAAATGCTGCGATATTTAGCTTCGGCAACCTTGAGTTTTTGGTAGGCAGATTCCAGTTCTTGACGGGCGAAAAATTCAGAACGTTGCAGGCGATCGTACAGATAAACACCAATGTCACATATAGTACAAAACCAGAAAATGTATAAAATGAACGTTACATTATATATTCCTGGGTGGTCGGGGATTGGTGTTTTTAGCCCAAGTGCTGTATTCACGCCAAAATAGTAAATCAGCACACTCACTTGAGTCAGCAAGTGAAGAATCCAGCAAACAGGCATCAGCACAGCTTGGCTCAAGAACAACAGCGACCAACCAATGGTATCGGGTAGCGCGAAACCACTAAGAGTTGCAAACAACTGTGATGCTAGACTAATTGACCAAGAAGACCCTAAAAATAATAAATCTGGACGATGACGACCTAATTTAGTTTTGTGTAAAGCAAAGCAAATAATTAATGTTGCAAGCATTGTAACATTAATTACTAAGCGCTGAGTTCTCAGTACTTCTGGTAGTTGCTGCAACTCTGCAAAAGGAAAAAACAAGCTGTAAATGTCTCGCAAAGTAAAAGACAATAGACAAATCAGCGCCAGCCATAACCATAAACGTAATCTCTGCCACAAGAAACGATTACGCCAAGCTCTGTAAAGAGTAGTGATTTCATCTGTTGTTGGTGCAGAAAAGGTTTTTATCCACCACCTTTGCACTGTTGTAAATGGAGTAGCCATTAGCATCCGAGCAACTTTGCCCATACCTTGAGGGTGTTTCCCTTACTCAACATTGCCATAAATAACACCCTCTCATTTTTTGGTGATTTATGGGCGATTTGTTGCGGATGAAGTGAAAAGAGGTAGTGTAAACCAGAAAGTTAATCCACGCTTGCGGTTACTCATAACCCCGATTTCGCCGCCATGCGCCTTAATGATTTTCCGACAAAGATACATTTTTAAGCCAATGCTTGTAGAGCAACAGTCTTGAGGATCGCGGACATGAAGATCGAAAAGGCGATCGCACTCTACTTTACTCATTACCACACCGTCATCTTGAATCTGAGTGCGAATCATTCCCGCCTCAACGGTGGCACTCAGGGTAAAATTTAACCCTGGTGGATTATTTTGCAAGCCATGTGCGATTAAATTTACCAAAACTTTCTGTAACCGAGTGCCATCTGCGATTACTAACGGTAAATCTGCGGGAACCAAGTTCTTCAGAGTCGCTTGATTTTGTGTCAGCATGGGTTCCAACTGCGAGAAACATTCGCCCAGTAGGGTACTAAGTTGCACAGGTTCGAGTTTGATCTCAATACCCTGTTTTTCACAGGAATTAATTTCTAGCAATGAGTTAATCATTGTCAGTTGGCGATCATTGCCCTGAATCATTCGCTCGATGATTGAGCGAGATATTGGGATTGGGGATTGGGCATGGGAAAGAGGCAGAGGGGCAGAGGGGATGGGGGGCAGAGGAGAAAGACTTGCTTTAATTTCCCCCCTGCTCCCCTGGTTACTGAGCGCAGTCGAAGTATGCTCCCCTGCTTCCCCACTCCCCACTCGCTGATTTAACAAATTCTTTAATACCATCAAGTTACCCATCACCGAAGTTCGTAAATCGTGAGCAACTGTATGCAAAACAACATCTTTGACACGATGCAAATTTTCAACTTCTTGCATTTTCTGCTGCAACTGTGCTGTCCGTTCTTGGACTTGGTATTCTAAATTAGTGTTAAGTTCTGCTAGCTTTTGGCATATCTGGCTTTGTTGAATAGCGATCGCTACCTGTTCTGACATCTGCTGTAACAAATCAATTTCTATTGGCTGCCAATGACGCGAACCTGAGCATTGATTGGCAATTAATGCGCCAAATAATTCGTTATTTAGCATAATTGGTACAGCCAAAGTCGCCTTCGTTTGGAATTTTCGATAGTGTGCTTTTACTTTGGGAGATACTTCTATTTGGGTTATGTCTTCAACGACACGCACAAGATTATCTTTTAGTAAATTTCGTAATTCTTGTAAATAAGCTTCATCATTAGTAGACCAACCTGAGACTGATGGATATTTGGGATCTACTGATTCGGCAATAGTTCTGACTCCTAAATTGGCATTATTTAAACCAATAAAAACTCGATCTGCTTGGAGAAATTGCCTAACTTCTGTCACGGTGGTTTGAAGAATTTCCTCTAAGTTAAGCGAAGACCGAATTCGCACTAGGGTTTCTGCCAACAAGCGATCGCGTTGCGCACAAAGGCGTAATTGTGCTTCTACCTGTTTGCGTTCTGTAATGTCGTGATGCACTGCTAAAATGGCAGGAATACCATCCAAATCAATGACTTCGGCTGAAAGCAGGGTTGTAATTATCTCACCAGATTTTTGCCGAAATTCAACTTCCAAGTTACGAGCGACTCCCGTACTTTGCAACTCTTGCACTAAGTTTAAGCGATCGCGATCGTCTACCCAAAGATTTAACTTAAAAGAAGTTTTACCAATTGCCTCATCTCGCCCATAACCTGAAAGATTCACAAAACTGTCATTAACTTCGATAAAGCGTCCTTCTTGCAGCGTGCTAATCGTAATTGAATCGGGGCTGCAACTAAAAGCTTTCGCAAATTTTTGAGCAAGATTTTGTAAGGCGACTTCTCCTTGTTTGCGCTCTGTGATATCTCGGACAATTGCTAGTACCTCATCTGTGCCACTCACTACCAACCGCGCCTCATAATCTCTGACCCCCAAAGATGTTGGTAGTTGATATTCACAAGTTTGTAAAATTCCAGAATCTAAAGTTTTAGCGATCGCTACTTGGCTAATGGCAGCAACATCACTCGGCAATAACTCTTGCAAATTTTTTCCAACTATTTCTTCTCTCGAAAGAGTGATATTTGCGCCCTCGCTTTTCAAATCTAGATACTCGCCATCGCGGCTGATACGAAACATCAAATCGGGGATAGCATCTAAAATTGCTTTATACCGTGCCTCAGTTTCTTGCAATTTTTCTTGGGCTTGTTTTCGATCTGTAATATCTATAACCAAGCCATGCCAAAGAAAATCACCTGCTGCTTGTAATTCGGGTTGCAAAGTACCTTGAATCCATTTAATGCCACTAGGCGTAACAATCCGACTTTCCCAATGCCAAGGTGTAAGAGTAGTACGACAAACAGCAATAGATTCTGTAAAAGCTTTTATATCCTGTGGATAAATCAGTTTGCATAACACCTGAAAGTCTGCCTGTACAGCCTCTGGTTCTAATTCATACAAATACTTACAACCAGAACTAATATAAGGGATAAATACAGAACCATCCTGTCGTTGCAGAATTTGGAAAATCATCCCCGGTAAATTGGCAGCAATTGTTTCCAACAGAGTGATTTTCTCTGGTGGAAAATCTGGTTTATGCAGTGATTTTACAATTTCATCCACTCTTAGACCCTTTGATATATAAGCAATTGGCATAATATTCAAGGTAATCATAGCCATTATAAAAGTTTTTAGCTCTCAGCGCGACGCCGAATAGCCCGTCGTAGACATCGCTAACAACAAAAAAATGGCTCTACTTTCAGAGTAGTTCTGGATGCTGCGATCGCATTCACCCAATCGGGTGAACCATTTGTCAAAGATGTCAAAGAGGCAATCAGTTCAGGACTTTAGTTTTTACTACAAGTTTATTTACTTAGGATATTTGACTTGACAGACTACTAAAATAGATATATTACTTCCAGTTAAACTGATCGCATGAATATTACCACCGTCAGTTTACCTCCAACCCTCGAATTAAATATCGACTTAACGGACGAGCAATTTTTTCAGCTTTGTCAAAATAATCGAGACTTAAAGTTTGAGCGGACAGCTTCAGGGGAACTAATTATTATGCCACCTACGGGGAGTAGTACTAGCGATCGTAATGCCGATTTAACTTATCAATTAAGAGCTTGGAGTCGTCAAAATAAGCTAGGTAAATCCTTTGACTCTTCTGGTGGTTTCAAACTTCCTAACGGTGCAGAGCGTTCTCCAGATGCTTCCTGGGTGAAAATGGAACGGTGGAATGCTTTAAGTGAAGCAGAAAAAGAAAGATTTGCTCCTTTGTGTCCCGATTTTGTGGTTGAGTTAATGTCTCCAAGTGATTCTTTAGAAAAAACGCGAACCAAAATGAGGGAATATATGGAGAATGGCGCCAGATTAGGCTGGTTAATTAATAGAGGACAGCAGCAGGTAGAAATTTATCGTCCTAATCGAGAAATTGAGCTTATACAAAGTCCTAAAACTCTATCGGGAGAAGATGTTTTGCCAGGATTTGTTTTAGATTTAGCAGAAATTTGGTAAGTAATTACCTACCCTGAATCATTCGTAATAAACAATAAACCCGACAAATTCTACGAAGCCGGGTATCTGCGGCTTGCAATTATCACAAACAAAATAGGATTACTATACTACCAAATTATGATAATTTAATTTCACGAATACCCCAGATCAGTAATTCCAAAAACTGTTTGAGAACTCAACTAATTGGCAATTATCCTGAATCAAGTAAATACCACCACTCATAAAAACTCCGTTGTGTTGACCTAATTTAAGGTTCTTGATTTCATCGAGTAGCGAACACCCGTTTAGCGAATTGGTAAATTAAAAAATTGAGGTAATCAACTTCGATCGCAACAATCAGATAGAAAATAGTTTATCAATACATCTAATCTAGTTATTACCTAAAGGCAAAAACTAATAATAGGCACTCGAAAGTGGGATGCTTGGCAATAAATTATAGGAGACATGAATGCAATTACAACAGATACAACTTTTAGAAGAAACACTCTGGGAAGCAGTTCTCAATCGAGATTACACTTTTGAAGGCAAGTTTTTCTATGGTGTTCGCTCTACAGGCATTTATTGCCGACCTATTTGCCCTAGTCGCAGACCGAATCGGAATCAAGTTTGTTTCTTCCAGTCGGTACAAGATTCTGAAATTGCAGGTTTTCGACCTTGTAAGCGCTGTCAGCCACAATCTGAAATAGTTCCAAATACAGCCAAAATCTTAGCAGTATGTCGATATATTGAAGCACAAGTTAACCACATCCCAACCCTCTCGGAATTATGCTCTCAGGTGGAAATGAGTCCCAGTTATCTACAAAGAATATTCAAGCAAATAATTGGTGTATCGCCTTATCAATATGCAGATGCACTGCGTAGCCAGCGATTGAAACAGCGTCTTCAGTCAGGGGAAGAAATTGCTGATGCAGTTTACGATACGGGGTATGGTTCAAGTAGTCAACTCTATGAGAAAGCACCTAAACAACTGGGAATGACACCAAAGACTTACCAACAAGCTGGAAAAACAATCAGCATTGTCTATGCGATCGCTCCATGTCCATTAGGATATTTGCTTGTGGCAACAACAGAGAAGGGTCTCTGCGCCGTAAAATTAGGTGATGAAGCAGACAAGCTCGAACACATTTTGAAGCAGGAATTTCACCAAGCGCAGATCGTGCGTGACGATCGCACACACAAAGACTGGATACAAGCAATCCTCGACTTGATTGCAGGAGGCAAGGCACATCTTGATTTACCACTTGATATCCGTGGGACAGCATTTCAGAAACAGGTTTGGCAAGCATTACAAAAAATTCCTTATGGCGAAACCTGCACTTACACTGATATTGCCCGTAATATTGCCAAACCCCAGGCAGTCCGAGCTGTAGGTAATGCTTGTGGAGCTAATCCGATCGCGCTGATTGTACCATGTCATCGAGTGCTACGGAGTGATGGCAGTCTTGGTGGTTATCACTGGGGAATTGAGCGTAAACAAAAACTGCTTACACAAGAATCAGAACGCACCGCGCGGGATTAGAATTCTTCCTTACTCCCCACTCCTTTTTCCAAAGATGACTCAAACACCTGAACTAGAATCGTTGACTGAAGAAAGTTTGACCCGTGGTTTAATGGTGCTTGCCAAACTTGATAGTGATTTGGCTCGGATTTTAGAGACACTGGGGCCTCCACCAGTATGGTCAAGAGAAGCAGGTTTTGCAACACTGTTGTGCATAATTCTCGAACAGCAAGTTTCCGTAGCGGCTGCAAGGGCTGTATTTAAACGTCTATGTGAGGTTGTAACTCTGACGCCAGAAAACTTTCTGATATTGGATGATGTTCAATTAAGAGGAATTGGATTCAGTCGGCAAAAGATTCTATACTGTCGTGGATTGGCTCAGGCGATCGCAACTGGTCAGCTTGACCTCAGCAAACTCCAAACAATGGACGAAACTACTATCAGAACTGAGTTAAAGCGTCTCAAAGGGATCGGAGACTGGACAGTTGATATTTATTTGCTTATGGCGCTGCAACGTCCTGATGTCTTTCCTAAAGGCGATTTAGCGATCGCGATCGCTTTACAAAAACTCAAAAACTTGGCAACGCGTCCAACACCAGTGCAACTAGAAGAAATGACACTGCACTGGCGTCCGTGGCGAGCAGTTGCGGCAAGACTTTTATGGCACTATTACCTGAGTAATCCCAAATAATTACTCTTTCTTTCTTCTCTACGAGACGCTGCGCGATGGCGCACTTGGTGAACCAGCACGGCGGGAAACCCGCCGTAGGCGACTGGTGAACCCGAAGGGCAGTTCGGATCATAAATATAAACTAAATGGCAGAAAATCAATTAAGCTTAATACCAGAAAAGTCTGAGAAAACTTTAAATATACTGCCGATAATCATCGTAATAATTGCCTTATTCGCTTTATCTTCAACAGCAATATTTATTAAAATTGCTATTAGAGAAATGAGCGCTGTTACGACATTCTTTAATCGTTTATGGATAGCGACTATTATCTTTGGATTATGGAGTGGAATTAACCAAGCACGGACTGAAATTACAGATGATGAAGCTGTATTACCACAGCAGCCTTACGCAATTAAAGAGATCGCGTTTTTAATCGCAGTGGCTTTAGTTCATGTATTAGGTCGATTATCTTGGACTTGGTCGCTAACTCAGACTGGTGCTGCTAATGCTAATGCCTTAGGTAGTCTCAATCCGCTATTTACTACTTTAGGAGGATGGCTATTTTTTAATCAAATCTTTGGGCGTAAATTTATCATTGGTCTGATCTTAGCCATAATCGGTGCGATCGCTGTCGGATTTGAAGATTTATTGCATTCTAATAATAATATTACAGGTGATGCTGTTGCCCTCATATCATCGATATTTTATGCAGCAAACTTTTTACTTATTGAGCAGATCCGCAATAAGTTTTCAGTTATCACCATACTCCTGTGGCGTTGTGTAATTGCAACTTCATTGATGATACCAGTTGTGCTAATTTTTGAAAAACAAGTTTTTCCAGTTACTTTGTCGGGGTGGTTAGTAGTATTTGCGCTAGCTGCTATTTGCGAAGCCTTGGGTCATGGGCTAATTATATACAGCCTCAAAAATTTTTCATCAGGATTTATCTCTTTATTCTTACTACTCAATCCACTGATTGTTGCTATTCTTGCTTGGATACTTTTCTCGGAAAAATTGAGTATTTTTAACTTGTTAGGTTTGGCTCTAATTTTAGCGGGTATATATCTAGCAATTTCTAATAAAGAATCTGTGCAATCTAAAGTTAATACCCATATCCAATCTCCAGCAGAAAGTGAATCTTAACGAGTTCGTAGTCAGGACTTTAGCTCTGATTTTCTCAGCACTAAAGTGCTTACTACAAACTTCTTTTAAGAGTTTGTAGTCTTCTATGGCATTACTCAAGTAGTAATGCCAATGGGAAGTCGGTTACACTTTACCCGTGAATACTCGTTCAGCCGGACCTGTCATGTAAACCCGTTGGTCTACTTCTGACCATTCAATTTGCAAGGGGCCACCTGGTAATTCTACAGTGGCAGTGCGATCGCATTTCCCGGTTAACACACCAGCTACTAAAGAAGCACAAGCACCAGTCCCGCAAGCTAAGGTAATTCCAGCACCCCGTTCCCATACCCGCATTTTCAAATAGTCACGGCGCACTACTTGAATAAATTCGGTATTTATGCGTTGGGGAAAAACTGGGTGATGCTCAAATTTCGGGCCGATGGTTTCTAGCTCAATTGCTGCGACATCTTCCACAAAAGTAATGCAGTGAGGATTTCCCATATTTACACAGGTGACATCCCAAGTTTTCCCCGCTACCTCTAACGGCTGAGAAATGACTTTTTCTTCATTAGGTGAAAGGGTGGTGGGAATTTCGCTAGCGAGTAACCTGGGTAAACCCATGTCTACTTTAACTTGACCATTAGATAAGAGTTGGGGAGTCATTACACCACCCAAAGTATGAATGCGATATGAGTCTTGATTCCGGGATTCCCCTTCTAAGTCTGCTAAAAAGCCAGCTAAACAGCGAATGCCATTGCCACACATTTCTGGTTCAGAACCATCAGAATTAAAAATCCGCATGGTGTAGTCAGTGCCGATTTCTCCAGGTAGGGCAAAAATGACACCATCAGCACCGATGCCCAAGTGGCGATCGCACAACTCGATGGCTTGCTCTGGAGTCACTACAGGCAATGATGACGAGCGATTGTCAATCAAAATAAAGTCGTTGCCTAGACCATGATACTTAGTAAATTCGATTGCCATTTCTTCAAGGATGAATTATCAAGGATTAGTTACTCTTTATTTTGCCTTGTAGGTTCATCTTTACTAAAAATGCTTACCGAATTTGACACCACTTTACCCAGTATTAGACAAGTCCAAAATCTGATTAAACAAACAACGCCAGTAGAATTAAAGCTGCTGACTGGTGATGTACTCACAGGGAGAGTTTTATGGCAAGATCCACAGTGTATCTGTATTGTTGATGAAAACACTCAGCAAACTACTGTTTGGAAACAAGCGATCGCTTATATCAAACCCAAGAGTTAGTCATAAATCGGTGTGTGTTTGGAACGCCCCTTCCCACGGTGCTGGCTAAAATTTACCAAATTCAGTAGATCGAGAACTTTTGTAAGTTGACGGAAGAATAAGGGTTTCAGCCGATGGTTTGGAACTAACACAAGCGTTCATTTGCGATCGCCTACGGCGGGCGGGTACGCCATCGCAGCAGAGTTAATTGACAACAGAATTACTCGAACAGCAGATTATAAGAGGATTCCAGCAAATTCTATACACTCGCTGAAATGAGTGGTTGGTAAGGCTTCTAGAAATCTTTTCGATCTACTGAAATTGGGAAAATCTTGTAGTGGTAAAAATCCTTTTTATTATGCCCGTGGTCAGCGCTCGAATGCTGGCGTTGACCTGCCATAATGGGCATTCCGCTACTACCCCCAATCTTTTAAATTTAAGTGCCAAGCAATCTCTGGTGAGGCCCCCCAGGTACACCGTCAGCATAGCCTAAAAGCGCTAGCCACTTAACTTGAAGCTAATAAAGCTTGTTAACCAACCCCAGAAATTGATACATTCAAGGCACGTTTTTATTGGTTCTTTGGTTAGGTTGGTTAACAAGCTTTGTGTTTTATTTAGCTTCGGTTAAATGGCATAGCACCTCCTGAACACTGAACTTTTTCTTACTTACTAATTAAAACTCTGCTTTTTTAACAGCAAAAATTTCCATTCAGTTTACTCCGAAAGTGTTGCATGATAGATGTTTCGGAGATTTTTGTGTATACGAAATGCTGATTTTTGCCGTGACGTTTTTTACAAAGCAAAATTCACGGTAAAATGCTTTTTGTCGAGTTTGCAATGTAAAACATCAAACTCAGCACTCTGTTATTACTAAGCGCATTTAAGCTAGCAATAGTTTTAGTGCTAGCATTCCTGACAATGGTAACGTGGTAGTATGACTAACAATGCTTCTTAAGCGATAATTGTTTTAAATGCTGCTAATGTTATTAATGCCACAAGAAGAAAAAACGGTAGTCCTACAAACAGATGTTAGGGAGTCGCTCAGAACTCGCTTAAAACTTTAAGCTGTTCGCTTGGGCACAACCATGAGCCTATTAACTGAAGAGATTTTGGATGAAGGACTTAAAAAGCTAGAACAGCTGGAAGTTCGCAAATGAGCGTTGAAGTTGTTAACCCGTTGGGCAATTACAAACCGATGCCAAGTTAGAGGAGTACCAACGCACTACTAGTGCTGCCTTGGACAGAATTGGCGCGGTTTTAGACTACCTGGTTAGGCAGCAAGACCATTGAGCATCAGGCATTTAACTATTTACTCACATTTAAATAGCGGAAATTATGAGAACAGCTATCGTTTGTTACGATTTAAAAAACGTCAAGTCAGGCGACAATGCTCGCGTAAAGGAAAGACTTGAATTGGAAGACACTGCTACAACCTTTCAAGCGTTAAATGTCAACTCATTATTTCCTGATCGGGTTAATTTGCATTTGCCTAACACTACACTCTACCTGAATGTCAGCAATCCCTCGGTTACTAGTAAACAGGTTGCAAACGACGTCTACAGTCTTATTCAGTCTGTAGGCGCAACACCCGAGAAAGTATATGTTGCATTTATTACAGATGATTTCATATTGAATGCTCAGTAAGGATAACCTCAAAGCGCGATCGCACTCCTAGGGTGGTTAATCAATGTTCTAGCTTCAAGAGTATCTATTCTGCTAGAACACCTTGGTAATGGCGATCGCACTTCTTTAAGGCTAGATGATCGTTAACTCTCTGGCGCGAGAGTTCTTCCACACCCATTCAGAAAGCTAATGTACAAGAAAAATGGCTATCTGGAACATAAACAATTGCTATTTCTTGCTTTTTACTTACTCTTTAGGCTTTCAACGAAAAATCAAGGGTTTCGAAAATTTTGTAGACGAGGGGGAGTGAATAGTTACGTAGAAAGGGGTGTTGAACTTGCGATCGCAAATAACTGTTCTAGTTGACTCAAACCTGTTAAGCCACCACATAATAATACTTGGTCGCCGATTCGCAAGTCCATGCCGCCATCGGGATAGCGAATAAATTTACCATCGCGCCGGATCGCCTGTACCTGTACTCCATACTGCTTACCGATCTCTAAATCTTTAAGCGTTTTACCTAGTGTTGGCGCATCTGCATTAACTGTAACCCACTGGCAAGCACTATTTTCTCCAGGAACAACAGCTTGTCCTTTAGCTAATTCTGCTAAAGCCGCTAGTTCTTCATCTGCTCCCACCACCAGCAAGCGATCGCCTTCTGCCAATTTGGTTTGATTGTTGGGATAATCGATTTCTTCGCCTTCAGCGCGGCGAATTGCCATCAAACTCACTCCTGTTAAATAGCGCATATCCGCTTCTTCTAAGCTCATGCCAATTAAGGGCGAAGCAGATGGTAAAGGATACCAGCGCTGATTTAAATCGCGGGTTGCTTGGCGTAAATCACGAGCAACTTCGGTAGCAGAACGCTGTGGGCGCAAATCTAAATAATGATCGTTGCGGATTTGCTGCATTTCCCGTTGGACGACAACTGGCGATAACAAGCCTAAGCCAGTTAATAAATGAGTTGCCATTTCTAAGCTGGCTTCAAACTCTGGTTGCACAACTTCTTTGGCTCCCAATTGATACAGCACCTCAATATTTTTATCCTGGGTAGCACGGACAACCAAATCTAATTCTGGGCACAATTCCAAAGCGCGTTTCAAGCAAAGACGGCTACTCATTGGGTCTGGGAGTGCGATCGCCATTCCTTTGGCATGATTCACACCAGCAGTTTCCAGAACATGTAAACTCACGCAATTGCCATAGACATAAGACACACCCATTTCACGCAACTGCTGAATTCTACTTTCTGATTGGTCGATTACTACCACAGGCAGGTCATGTTGCAGCAACAACTTTACTAAATTTTTGCCAACTTGCCCATAGCCACAGACTACCACATGGTTTTTGAAGGGCAAATCTTCTGACACATCCCGCGCCTCTTGTTCTTCTAAATACGGTTTCAACCAGGGCATTGATTCGGCAAAGTTAAATATAAATGGCACTAGCCGCAGGACAAAGGGAGTAAGCATCAGAGTAACTGCGGTGGTTCCCAAAATTAATAAGTATATTTGTCGGGACACCAGCCCCAATGCCTGCCCTTCACTAGCGAGAACAAAGGAAAATTCCCCAATTTGCGCTAATCCCAAACCGACGATTATCGCTGTTTTCAAAGGGTAGCCAAACAGTTTCACTAAGGGCGTGATAATCAAAAATTTACCGACGAAAACTATTGCTACCAACCCCAAAATCAATTCCAGGTTATTCCACAAAAACACTGGGTCAATTAACATCCCAATGGCGGCAAAAAATAAACTGGCAAAGATATCTCGCAGTGGTTCGACATAAGTCAGGGTTTGATCGGCGTACTCCACTTCAGAAATCATCAAACCCGCGACAAATGCCCCCATCTCAATGGACAGCCCCAAATGCTCAGTCAACAGGGCAATGCCTAAACACAGGGCTACAACCCCTAATAAAAATAGTTCTTTACTTTCAGTACGGGCTAGCAGTTGTAACAAAGGCGGTATCAGCCAAATCCCCGCAGCTACCGCCCCAGCCGCAAATAAACCAATCGAAGCCAGCGCTGTGAGGACGGCGATGCCAATAGTTTCTGCTGGTTGGTTGAGGGCTGGTAAGACTGCTAACATTAGTCCTAGTGCCAAGTCCTGGACTACCAAAATCCCTAGCATTACTTGCCCGTGGGGCGTTTCTGTTTCGTTGCGCTCCATCAAGCACTTGAGGACAACCGCTGTGGAAGACAAGGAGAGAATACACCCCAAAAACATCCCCTTCGCAGGTAAGGCTCCCCAGGCTCCGCTTAACCCGCATATTAAAACCGTGACCAAAATCGTCAAAGCAATCTGGAGTCCACCTCCACCAAGAGCGATCGCTTTTACCTTCTTGAGTTCCGTAAAGGAAAATTCCACACCCAAGGCGAATAACAAAAAGGCGACCCCGAACTGTGCCAAAGTCTCTACTTGAATAAGTTCTTTAATCAATCCCAGTCCCGTTGGCCCAATGACTATCCCGCCAATGAGATACCCCAGCAGCACGGGTTGTTGCAAAAGTGCCGCGAATAGTCCACCACAGGCTGCAACGCCTAGAACTAAAACTAAATCAACAATTAACCGAAAATCTTCTTGCACCAGTTTTAAAAAAACTCTTAAGACCTATTAATTCAGGATACAAAGTTTTACGGTCTCAAACAGCTTGTTTCGTAAAGGGGTGACAAAATTTGCTTATTTTGAAGGGGGTAGGTAGTAGGTGAGCAGGAAGGATACATCAAGATTTTTGAAGGTATTTTGATTCACGAGTATCAAAGGTGGATTCATCGAGTTCAAACACTCGTCAACGGAGTTCAAAGGTGGATTCATCGAGTTCAAACACTCGTCAACGGAGTTCAAAGGTGGATTCATCGAGTTCAAACACTCGTCAACGGAGTTCAAAGGTGGATTCATCGAGTTCAAACACTCGTCAACGGAGTTCAAAGGTGGATTCATCGAGTTCAAACACTCATGCACGAGTATCAAAGACTTATTGTCGCATTATTTAATGACGCATCTCTTCTGGCTCCATAGCCAATGCCCATTAAATTTTAGGCGAACTGAGGGCATTCAATAATAGTAGTGACCACGGCACTTTAATATCAGGTATAAGCCATGAATACTTTCTCAGTACGGGTAATGCAGCAGGTAGTACAAAACGCAGAGAGCGTAACGATGCAGGCTGATCGCCATTTTCATCTACAAGATTATATTTCTTAGCCAGTTCGGCAACAATCTGCACACGTCCTGTACGGCTGATCAGATTTGGCTCACTAGCAAGTGCAGCGATCGCTCGTCCAGTTAATAAGGGAGTTTCCCAGTTGTAGCGATCGCTTAAAAATGAGAAATTATTTTCAGTAGCATTGGTTTGATTCATTTCAGAAGCAAAACGGGAAAAAAGCTCAGTACCAACAATACCCGGCCAAATTGAAACAGAAGTGACGTTATGGGGTTTTAACTCAACAGCCATATTAGCAGCAAGGCGATCGCAAGCTGCTTTGCCAACACCATAAGCTGTATTAAAGATATAAGACATCCCACCCCACGAGGAAATCGTGCAAATTAATCCAGAGTTACGCTTAGTCATCATCCGAGCCGCAAAAACACTCGCAACATAGTGGCTCCGAAGACCAACGTTGTTGCTAGCATCCCAAAGATTTGGTTCAGAATCCCAAAAGGGCTGTCCCTGAGCGTCTTTTAATGCCTGAACTCCTGAGTAAGCATTATTTACCAGTAGGTCGAGTTGTCCATTCTGCTCATCTTGAATGCGATCGAAAAGCAAACGCACCTGCTGATCGTCGCTGTGGTCTACTTGGACGGGAATGCATACACCACCGACTTCTTCAATGGCTGATTTTGTTTCACTAAGACTACCTGAAACCCCATCACTGGAGGAGTTGTTGAGGCTGCGACCCGTGATGTATACAGTTGCACCTGCTTCACCAAGTCCAATCGCAATTCCCCGACCAATTCCCCGTGTAGCACCTGTTACCAAAGCCACTTTACCTTCAAGGTGTTTCATGAGCGCTCATTTCTAATCTTTTACCGTTAAATATTGATTATTACAATATTCTTTCGTAGCTGTGACTGAAACAACTTCTACTTCTATCGATTTTTCTTTAGTTCCGTCGATCAGAAACTCACTAGCTCCTTCACGAGGTTTTTTCGGATTTCCCCAATCATAGGTGTAACCTAAACCTGTCCAAGGATAATGTTCTTGACTACCAACTGCATAAGAAGTTGTGTATATCTCTTGCAAAATCGGATAACTAGCAGGAATCGGTATATTAAAAACATTACAACTAGAATCATTAATTTCTGGATCGACACATGGTCTATTTAAATCTTCAGCTTTCACCCACATTTCGACAAAATGCGTCTTATTTGAATTTCTATTTAAAATTAAGCCTAAATACTGCTGTAACCTCAGAGATAGCATGATATTACCGGGAATATTTATACCAATACCCTTACAATTTTGACAAAATTCTTTAACTTGAGGAACGGCTGTTAACCAAGTCCGTGCTTCTATACTTTTTTTTGTACCTATTTTCCAATCTTCAGTTGGGTTTTTGACATATTTCCAACTTGCCATCAAATATTCAATTTTGCCGTTATTTTCTCTCCACCTTATTTGAGGATTAGTTTTTGACAATGGCCAAAGATTTTTTACTACTTTATCTTCACTCGGTCTTTTTGCATCCTCAATAGCTGTATCTAACTGCCTTTTCAGAGCTTTATAACTTTCGGGTTTATTTTTATCCAGATACTCATTGACGTTTGGGTTGTTTTCTGACTGCGCTAATAAATCCTTTCTGAGACTTGATGTACTTTGTATGGGAATTTCTCTAGCCAGCAAACTGGAATATCCAACTGCCAAAAATGCACCTGTCAAGCCTAAAAATACTTGATTCTTTAATTTTTTCATTAAAATAATCCTGTAGATTTTCAACAATATGGTGAATGTTCCATCCCATGTAAATATGGGTTCAACTCCAAGATTCAATCTGATTTTATATTTATGTTTGACTGAGATAATATTGTGCTTAATATTTTTAATTAACTCTATCTGTAAAAAAATGAATATTTACGATATAGTCTGTCACAGGCATGACAACAGATTAAACTCGTAGTCAGTAGGGGCTAATATTAGACCTCTTGCACAAATGCAAAATTCGCCCTCATCCCCCAACCCCTTCTCCCAATATTGGGAGAAGGGGAGCCAATTTCAAACTCCCTCTCCCAAGCTTGGGAGAGGGATTTAGGGTGAAAGCTCATTGATTCATGCAAGAAGTCTATTTTTTACTCAGCACTTTCTTTTTCAGGCTGACATATCTGCGAAAGGAAGCGATCGCAGTTGAGCTAGACGTGCTTACGTATAATTACTTATAAGATATAGGAATTTTCAGATAAATCGACTATATATTACGGATACAGCAATACTCATTAGTCTGTCCCTGGAAAATATTATGAGGTAACACTAACAATCGATCGCCTGCGGAAAACATTGTTTTCTCATTTATATGAGGGGTCTAACCCTCTATTTATCATCTGTATCCAGCAGTGGAAAGGGGTTTTGGTTAAACCATGCTTGTTGGTAATCAGCTTGAGCGCTTATTGACAGGATGACGCTGGCTAAACAAGCGATTAAACTATGGATAATGTCAAGCAATTGTTGCTTTTAACACCACTTACATAAATTTAATCTCATTGTTAAATCTAAAACCTCATCCTGTTATATAAAATACCAGTTATGTCAGCGTATCAAGGAAGTTGTGGGGAGACCACCGATTTGATTATTGGTGTTCACAACCAAGAAAACCTCGAATTACCAGCAAATTCTGCTCCTGTGGGTGCTCTTGCCACAAGACAAGGAACTTTTTCTACGTTTCTTGCTCCCCTGACTCAGGATACTTTTAAACAGGTCGTTAAGGATGTCGAGCAAAAATTACAGATTGTTCATCAAACCCTATCAATGCTTGATTCTCATGGGTTTGAAACTCTTCTGCAAGAAATGTTGCATTCGATTACCTTGAAAACCGGGGAATTACTAGGAGCAGATCGGACGACGATATTTTTATTGGATGAAGAAAAACAAGAACTCTGGTCAATTCTGGCTGAGGGGGAGGGCGGTCGCTCTTTAGAAATCCGCATCCCCGCTGATAAAGGCATTGCTGGGGAAGTCGCCACCTCCAAGCAAGTTATCAATATTCCCTTTGATTTTTATAGTGACCCGCGATCGCATTTTGCCCAAGAACAAGAAAAGAGAACTGGCTATCGCACCTACACCATGTTAGCTTTGCCACTCTTAAATGAACATGGGCAATTAGTTGCAGTAGTGCAATTACTGAATAAATTAAAATCTGGGAATAATCACAATGCTCCACTTGCAGAGCGCATTGATACCAAAGGTTTTACTTGTACTGACGAACAATTATTTCAAGAATTTGCCCCTTCGATTCGCCTGATTTTAGAGTCCTCGCGCTCTTTTTATGTCGCCACCCAAAAACAAAGAGCAGTGGCGGCGCTGATGAAGGCAATCAAGTCTCTCTCTCAAAGCAGCCTCGACTTAGAAGACACCCTCAAACGGGTGATGGATGAAGCCAAAGAATTAATGAATGCTGATCGCAGTACACTATGGTTAATAGACCGCGATCGCCATGAATTGTGGACGAAAATTACTCAGGATGATGGTTCAACCAAAGAGTTGCGAGTCCCCATAGGTAAAGGCTTTGCTGGCATAGTAGCGGCTTCTGGCAAGAAGCTGAATATTGGCTTTGATTTGTACTACGATCCTGACTCAGAGACAGCCCAAAAACTAGACCAGCAAAATGGCTATCGCACCTGTAGCTTGCTTTGTATGCCAGTATTTAATGCCGATCAACAACTGATTGGCGTTACCCAACTGGTAAATAAAAAGAAATCCGGGGATTTTCCACCTTATAATCCAGCTGATTGGCCCAAAGCTCCCGACTGCTTCCAAGCTAGCTTTGACCGCAACGATGAAGAGTTCATGGAAGCTTTTAATATTCAAGCGGGAGTAGCGCTGCAAAATGCCCAGTTGTTTGCCACAGTCAAGCAACAAGAACAAATGCAACGGGATATTCTGCGTAGTCTTTCCAATGGAGTGGTTTCCACTGATAAAACTGGGTTAATTATCGCCGCCAATGAAAGCGCCCAACGTTTGCTAGGACTAGGAGTAGATGACCGATTAGAAGGTAAATTAGTTACTGATGTCATTGGCATCAAAGAAGGTGACTTTAGCAAGTGGTATCAGGATGCTTTACATGCAGTTGACTTAAAAGGTCGCCAGCAATATTACCCCGATCGCACACTCATAACCACTGATACAGAACAGCATAGTATTAATTTATCGATTAACACAATTGCCGATGCTAGCGACCAAGAGCAAGTCCGTGGGGCGCTGGTAGTCATGGAAGATATTAGTGATGAAAAGCGGCTCAAGAGTACGATGTACCGCTACATGACCCAGGAATTAGCCGAAGAATTGCTGAAATTAGATGATGCTAAACTCGGAGGCGATCGCAAAGAAGTTTCGATTTTATTTTCCGATATTCGCGGCTACACCACTTTGACGGAAAACTTAGAAGCAGAAGAAGTGGTGAGTATGCTCAATGAATATTTTGAATCAATGGTGGAGGCAGTGTTTAAACATAAAGGCACTCTTGATAAATATATCGGTGATGCCATCATGGCTGTATTTGGTTCTCCTCTACCATTAGAAGAACACGCTTGGATGGCGGTACAAACATCCTTAGAAATGCGCGATCGCTTGCACGAATTTAATCAACGTCGCCATACAGATGATAAACCCAGAATTAAAATCGGTATTGGTATCAACTCAGATACTGTGATTAGTGGAAATATTGGCTCTAGTAAGCGGATGGAATTTACTGCGATTGGTGATGGCGTTAATCTTGGCTCTCGATTAGAAAGTGTTAGTAAACAGTATGGTTGCGATATTATTATTAGCCATAACACCTTTAAACCATGCCAAGATAATATTTGGGCTAGGGAATTAGATTACATACGTGTCAAGGGTAGAAATGAACCAGTAGCCATATACGAATTACTGGGTTTGCGTTCCAATCCGATTGAAAGCGAAAAATTGCAAGTGATTGAGCACTATCATAAAGGGCGTGAGTATTACCTCAAGCGGCAGTTTTCTCGTGCCAGGGCTGAGTTTGCTAATGTGTTGGCAGCAGACAGCCAGGACAAAGCTGCTATGTTGCATCTGTTGCGTTGTCAGCATTGGTTACAATCACCCCCAACAGAATCAGATTGGGATGAAGGAGTTTGGACATTTCAGGAGAAATAAACTAGTCAAAATTTTTATTTTCTTTTTAAGACATTAGATTCTTCTAATTACTTATGTCAATTTTGATTTAGAAAATGACTAATTAATTTTAATTCATTCAAACAATCTTTTCTAACCACATTAATAGGGAACTAGATAATATTTAACCTTAAATGTTTAAAATAATAAGCTATTTAAATAAAGTGACTTTATATATTAGAAAATTAAACAATATGTTGAAAAATAACTTTTAGTAAATCTCCTTGCTTAAAAGGTTTAGTTAAATAGCCTGATGCTCTGACCATCTTCGCTTTAGCTCTATCTAGAAATCCTACTTTTTCTGACACCATAATCACAGGTGTATTTTTAAAATATGAGTGTTTACGCAGCAAAGAGCAGAGTTCATATCCATCTAGATTAGGCATTAATATATCCAACAAAATTATGTCAGGTTTTATACGGATAATCTGCATTAAAGCTTTTAAAGAATCAGTGACTCCGATAACAGAAAAGGTTTGCTCATCTAAATAACTTTTAATAGCATTCAATACTGTAGGACTGTCATCAATACACAAGATTGTGTATATTTTTCTGTCAACAGAGGGTTGGATGATTTGCTGACCCCTGTTTTCATTAGTATTAATAGAGTAGGCTGCTGCTTTATAGCCGTTTATTTTAGGCAACTTTGGCGTAGTTTTGACTTTAGGTTGTAGCTCATTTATTTGGAAAAATTGTGAGGTATGCGATTGATAACTTGGCAATGTTTGACGATAAACCCCTTCTTTATGAGAGGCTTCTCTTTCAAAAACGCTAACGCGAACACCAACATTTTGGGGCGTTAAACATTCTTCAACTAATAAACGGAGATTTAGATGACAAAACTTTGGCATATCATCCAGAAAGCTCTCAGGAATAAATTCATAACTACCCTCTTCTAAGTTCAGAAATGACTCTAGAACTTCTAGCGCCAATTGCTCTATTAGCATTGCAGCTTGAGAGGAACTGATATATTTCTGATTGACTAACCAACAAATAGCCAGATAATCTGGGTTCGGTATTGCCTGATTTTCAATACCAGTTTCAAATATCGCCCGCAACTGGTCTTTGATTCCGTCAGGGAGAGTAGAAATTTGCTGACTCAAGCGTTGCAAATTTCTGTAAAGCGGCTCAAACATTTTCTCTGAGTAGCAGGCATAAATTAGTTTCCCCTCATCTACATATATTGACCAAGAACCTGATGTACTAAACACCTGTAAACAACCAGTAACCGACTTACCAGTGATTTTTTTCAACAAAGTTAGGGGCTGGAGCTTTTGGAAAAATCTGTATCTACTAATCGGAAGTGTCTTCATTGGGATAGCTTTGGAATAAAATTAACATTTGCAGGTAAAATTAGTGAATTACCTTTTCGGAATTCACCCTGACTTTGTTGGAAGCACTGTCAGATAAATATAACGGTCATATTTGAGTTAGTACAGAGATTCCACACCCCCCAACTCTTAATTCACCAATCTCGGTTAAGCTATAATCCACGAGTTACAACTGAACCAATTCGTGCTACTGACCAATAGCAAAATTGCCTGACTAGTTGCCAGGATATAGTATTTCAAAAATTAGATTGGTTTTCTGTATCTTTAGCTAATCTAGCCAATCTAACAGTAACTCAAGTGGCACACAAAGACCATTGGCTCTCGCCCATCAGTCACAAAAGTATCATTGTTATCCGTATTTTGCAGCTTAAAATTATAGATACTTTAGTTCTCTTGCAAAAGTTTTTTGTCCCTAATCCTAAAGTCTGGAGCGACCAAAATCTACTGTAATGTAAACGTAAATGTTTCTCCATCAAGGCTTATAGGCATTAAGTCCGCGCTGACAAAGTATGTTTTTATATCCGTGACGAAAGTCGTTGGCTACTTTTTCAAGAAGTTTATTCTTGAGTATAACTTCACAAGAGAAAAAGTATTATTAAAAACTAAGCATTCCAAAAGTTCAATATCTTACTTAAGTTTGTGATTGTAGAGCAACTCTTAATCCTGGGACTTGGCAAAAAAATTATCACTTGCACAACAATAATGGAAAACCTCCGGCCAAGAATGAGTTTGCTGATAATTGCCGCCATGATGGTGTGTGGTGAGATGCACAGGCGACCAAATCAGCAGAAGGGAATCTCTTCATAAATACTGGAAACGGGTTCTAATGTTGTGTGGGGCTAAATAGTCACCCTGCATAAATCGGAGTGACAAATTCAAGAACTTACAGGAAAATCCTTGATTAGTAGTAGATACCTGCAAAATAGCTAGTTTTCAGCTAGATGGTAGATAACAAGTAACATACTCACTAAAACTTAGATTACTATAATTTTCAAAAAAAGTTACCAGAAATATATAAACTTCATGAGAAATCAGTAAAGTAAACATGAAAACTAATTAATATCATCTTCCCGAAAATTGTTATAAATATTTATTTGTTTAGATATCCGGGTAAGCTGAAAATGTATAGTAAAAGATAATTATATGTCTGCTTATTGAATTACACTTATAAAAAACTGAATTATCTTACCCGAAAAATCTCAAGTTTGAAAAATCACAAAATATAAGTACAAAATTGTACGCATAGGCCTAGGGTGTCATAAACATCACATTCATTAACTTATAAGATATATGTAGCGAAAAGACGCAAAGAAATTATTTGCGTCTTTGGCGTGAGATTTATAAGTGGACATTCTCACCGTTATACTTCTCCATCTACTTAAAATTGCTCCCGCCAGCACCAGCTTAAAAGTGTACCACCAGCTACCAGCTTCACTAATTCCAGTAGCCAATAACTACCGTGTAGTAAATTCATTGTCGATGGAATAGCAGCAGCAGCTTCAAATAGGTTGAGTTGAACTCCTATAGCGCACATCTGCGGAGTTAAGAAATAGGTATCAAGCACAGCTATAGTTAGCAGCAGCACAGATAAAACAATACTGCCAATACTCCAGTGATATCGGGTTTTGCTCAAAGCTAGTGCCCCAGTCAGGACTACAGCAGCTGATAATAATTCCATCCGATTGAAGTTCCAAAAAATCGTATAGCCTGCTGTCGTAAAACCAGCTTGGCTCATCATCCCCGAAAGATAAAGGCTAGGCATAATTACCCAGTCTAAAACCAGACTAGCACTGAGCCAAAAGCCCAAGGTCAATACGATCGCGGTTTGCCAAATTGGTCGTTTGAATTCAAGGTTAGAAATAGCAGTCATAAAATAATTGCGTGTGTTGTATTTCTTTAGTTTCTAACTTCACCAGCAATTTGACAACTAATATCAACTAACCTTTACAAAGCGATCGCTCTTATATTCTGAAGTCAATACCAAGATTTTTTAAACTAAGTTAAGAAATTTTAAGATTTTATAAAAAGTAATTGAAATAGATTTTGTCTGCTTAGAAATACTCAATTTTTTCTATCGAAATTAACTTGTCAAGCAATATCGGATATTAAAGCAGACACTTCAGTTATTTTGTACCTCATCTACTTGAAAACTGCTGGATGAAAATCCTTATTTGATTAGCTTCATATTGGCTGATAGAGTAACCCAGAATATTCATCCATGAATTATCTCTGACCCGACGATAATCCTACCATCACCAACAATAGTATTTTGGATTATATTGTAAAGTAACTAAGCGATCGCACTCACAGATTCCCCCCTTTGGCAGCTATCAGCTATCTAGCACAACAGTAATATTGTCAGTTTTTAACGCAGATATGATCTAAAAACAGCCTGTGTTCCATGATGTCTTAAACTACGCCATTTGCGATCGCATATCGTGGCAATATTTTGCTATTTATGTGAATTAGTGTACTGTTGACATCCGGTAAATCGCGATCTTTTACCCGTGAATCTGCTTGCAAAAGTGAGACATTGTATGTAAATGCATCTAGAACCGAAAAAAGCGACGGATTTCGGGCAACGTAACCCATAATTACAGCAGAATTCAAGTATTTGAACCACACCTGTCGTAGGGGTGCAAGACCTTGCGCCCCTACCGCGTGGTCTATTTACCTGAAAATAGCTGTAAATGTTATATCAAGTCCGGTTAATTACTTATGATTACCGCATCTGTGCAAAAATCCCAAAAGCCTCTTTCCCCCTGCTCCCTGCGATCTAAATGATAAGTCTTTAGTCGGACACGATATTAGATATAGCTGCTGTATAAAATATCTATCTTGAGACAGATTTTTTTGTAGATGTTTGGTTATCTGGTACACTTCGCATGGTGGATTGACTTAAGGATATTTACAGATGTTATGATTTGCATTGTTGTAATGTTATGATTTATGTTGTACTTTTCAGTTACCAAATAGTAAATTATTTGCTGTTTTAAGCTGAAAAGGCTTACTTTAGGACTAAGAAGGCAATTTAAGCAAACTTAGAAACCTTTAATATACACAAGCATTCCTTAAAAAAGTTAAACTTTTGTTACAAAAAGCTCAGATATATTTAAATTCTGAATTTTCAGGAGTTGCTGAGGTAAGTATGTTGATTACTGAGCAGTAAATTAACTTAGTAAAAGAGGTATTCTACTGGTATTTTGAATAGAATGCAGTGAGTCATCTTTGTTTTTAACCATTTTATGGTTTGAGACTAATGCAAAAAAACAGCGAAATGGAGATTAATCATTTCTGTAATATCAAATGTCAGCCTAGAGATAGACAATGATAAACAATATGAGTAGTTTACTAAGATATGAGTTTTGCAAAGTCTAACGATTGGCAAGTTGCTAGAGACAAATATAGTGGAGTTAATAAAAATTCAGGTAAACTTCCTAAAAGTCCACTGTTATTCTGAAGCAAACAGAATGTAGCGAGTTTAGTAATATAAGGTTTGAGACTAATGCTAATAAACAGCGAACTAACGATTAATCAGGGTTATAATCTCAAATTTAAGCTTGGAGAGCAACGGTACAATCAGTTGTCTAGGCTAGAGTTTTTGCGGAATCGTACAGTGGGAAAGCCACTATATTTAAATGTAGTGGAATAAATCTGAATTCAGATGAATTTCCCAAATTTAAAGTTAACAATCCACAGAAAAAGCAGGCAAGTATTATATTAATATATTGCTAGTGGTGCTAGTTGACTTTTTTGAGGTTATGCCAAATTAAAGGTTAACCCATCTACACAATTTACTCAAATGAATGGTGTTGTTTAAAAACATTACCAGTCAGTAATAAGCGTTAGCTTTTTATTGAAAGCTAATTTTGTCCTGTCTTTTATCTGAAAGGGTAAAGAGCATGGTTGCTTGATGGCATACATTAGGGTAAATCGCAATTATTACCGAAATCTCACAACTTTTTAATTGGAATCAGGTCAACACAGATGAATAAAGTTCAAGCATCATTTGAAGCTACAGAAGCTGCGTTTCACGTGCAAGGTTACGAAAAAATCGATTTTAGTCTTGTCTATGTGAACGGTGCATTTGATATTCAAAACAAAGAAATCGCAGATAGCTATGCAAAATTTGGTCGCTGTCTGACTGTAATTGATGCCAATGTCCATGAACTTTATGGCGATCAGATCAAGTCATATTTTAGACACTATGACATTGAACTGACGGTATTTCCAATTATTATTACAGAGCCAGCTAAAACCCTGGCAACTTTTGAAAAAATTATTGACGCTTTTTCGGACTTTGGCTTAGTTCGTAAGGAACCAGTCTTAGTCGTCGGCGGTGGTTTAATTACTGATGTGGCTGGGTTTGCTTGCGCTTCTTACCGTCGCAAGAGTAACTACATTCGCATTCCTACCACGTTGATTGGTTTAATTGATGCAGGTGTAGCAATTAAGGTTGCAGTTAATCATCGTAAGGAAAAAAATCGCTTGGGAGCATATCATGCACCTTTAAAAGTTATCCTGGATTTCTCGTTTTTGAAAACCTTGCCAACGGCTCAAGTTCGTAATGGAATGGCAGAGTTGGTGAAAATTGCGGTAGTTTCTAACTCTGAAGTCTTTGAACTGCTATACGAATATGGCGAAGAACTGCTTTCCACTCACTTTGGACACGTGAATGCGACACCGGAAATTAAAGAGATTGCTCATAAAGTCAACTACGAGGCAATAAAAACCATGTTGGAGTTAGAGACTCCTAACTTGCATGAATTAGACCTCGATCGCGTCATCGCCTACGGTCACACTTGGAGTCCTACCCTAGAATTAGCACCTCAAATACCCCTATATCACGGTCATGCGGTCAATATAGATATGGCTTTGTCTGCAACCATTGCAGCACAACGGGGTTATATTCCAACAGGAGAGCGCGATCGCATCCTAGACTTGATGAGTCGTATCGGTTTATCACTCGATCATCCTCTATTGGATGGGGATTTGCTCTGGTATGCTACCCAGTCTATAAGCTTGACACGAGATGGTAAACAACGCGCAGCCATGCCTCGTCCGATTGGTGAGTGCTTCTTTGTCAACGATCTGACTCGTGAAGAACTTGATGCGGCCCTAGCTGAACACAAACGTCTTTGCGCTAAATACCCTCGTGGCGGCAAAGGTGTTGACGCATACATTGAAAGTCAAGAAGCCAAGCTATTGGGGGTCTGAAGATATGACGAGTGTTGTAGGACGAGAAACAGCTAGACCGATAACGCCACATAGCATCTTAGTAGCCCAGCTACAGCAAACCCTCAAATTGGCAGAAGATAACAACGTTCCCGTAGAGATATTAGATTCTTTACGGCAGGGTGTTCAATTAGCGGCGGGTTTAGATCCCTACTTAGATGATTACACCACCCCCGAATCGAGCGCATTGACGGCATTAGCGCAAAAAACTAGCAGAGAAGACTGGAGCAAACGCTTCAGCGATGGCGAAACAGTGCGTCAACTAGAGCAGGAAATGCTCTCAGGACATCTGGAAGGACAGACATTGAAAATGTTTGTTCATATCACCAAGGCAAAGCGCATTCTAGAAGTAGGAATGTTCACAGGGTATTCAGCTTTAGCAATGGCAGAAGCATTACCAAGTGATGGGCAACTTATCGGTTGCGAAGTAGATCCTTATGTTGCTCAATTTGCTGTTCGTTGCTTTAGTGAGTCTCCCCACGGCAACAAAATCGTTGTAGAAGTAGCACCTGCCTTAGAGACACTCTACAAGCTGGCTGCGAGAAAAGAAGTATTCGATCTGATCTTCATTGATGCAGATAAAAAAGAGTATGTAGAGTACTTCCAAACGATTTTAGATAGTAACTTACTGACTCCCGACGGGTTAATTTGTGTGGATAACACTTTGTTGCAGGGACAAGTTTACCTACCACCCGAACAACGCACCGCCAACGGTGAAGCGATCGCTCAGTTCAATCGTTTTGTCGCTGCCGATCCTCGTGTCGAGCAAGTTCTGTTACCCATCCGAGATGGTATAACTCTAATTAGACGCGTGGTGTAATGAAGTTTGTAGAGACGTTGCAATGTAACGTCTCTACAATAAACACAAAGGAAAGACTTATGGGACAATCAATTTCTTTATCTCTGCCTCAATCCCCAACGTCATCAACGAGTGTTAGGGTAAAGATAATAGCTTTATTCAAGACTCTCGGTACTCTGACATTATTACTAATAGCCTTGCCGTTCAATGCTTTGATAGTATTGATATCTTTGCTGTGGGGGATTGTGCGTTGGACCTTGCCCCGCCGTAGGCGATCGCTGTTTACGAAAAATGTCGTAGCTGCTCATCCTCAAACGATCTTGGTGAGTGGAGCCAAGATGACTAAAGCATTGCAACTTGCCCGCTCCTTCCATGCAGCAGGGCACAGAGTTATTTTGATTGAAGGTCACAAATACTGGTTGTCTGGTCATAGATTTTCCAAAGCGGTGAGTCGTTTTTATACAGTTCTGGCTCCGCAATCAGACTTAGAAGGTTATATCCAGGCGCTAGTAGAAATCGTTAAAAAGGAAAAGGTTGACGTTTATGTACCTGTATCCAGTCCTGTATCTAGCTACTATGAATCTTTAGCAAAGGCTGCATTATCAGAATACTGCGAAGTTTTCCACTTTGATCCAGATATAACCAAGATGTTGGATGATAAATTTGCCCTTACCGATCGGGCGCGATCGCTTGGTTTATCTGTCCCCAAATCTTTTAAAATCACAGATCCTCAACAAGTTATCAATTTCGATTTTAGTCAAGAAACCCGCAAATATATTCTTAAAAGTATTGATTACGACTCCGTTCGCCGCTTAAATTTAACCAAACTTCCCTGCGACACCCCAGAAGAGACAGCAGCCTTTGTCAACAGTTTACCCATCAGTCCAGAAAAACCTTGGATTATGCAAGAGTTTATTCCTGGTAAAGAATTATGCACACATAGTACAGTGCGGGATGGGGAATTAAGATTACATTGCTGTTCAGACTCTTCTGCTTTTCAAATCAACTATGAAAACGTCGAAAATCCCCAAATCCGTGAATGGGTACAACACTTCGTCAAGAGTTTGGCACTGACTGGGCAAGTTTCTTTCGACTTTATCCAAGCCCAAGACGGTACAGTTTACGCCATTGAATGCAATCCCCGTACCCATTCGGCAATTACAATGTTCTACAATCACCCCGGTGTTGCAGACGCCTATCTTGGTAAAACTCCCCTAGCTGCACCTCTGGAACCCCTAGCAAGTAGCAAGCCCACTTACTTCATATATCACGAAATTTGGCGACTAACTGGTATCCGTTCCTGGAAACAATTGCAAACATCGGTTAATACTCTAGTGCGAGGCACTGATGCCATTTATAGTCTTGATGACCCCATACCATTTTTGACTTTGCATCATTGGCAGATTCCCTTACTTTTGCTGAAAAATCTGCAACAACTCAAAGGATGGGTAAAAATAGACTTTAACATTGGTAAACTGGTGGAATTAGGTGGCGATTAAAATAATTCGTAATTAAAAAAATTCAGTACATCATAGTCCCCTCTTCGCTTGCGGGGAGGGGTTGGGGGTGGGGTTCTTGTAGCTCACTCAAGCTGAGAACCGCTATATAAATTTTAACAATATATAAGGAAGATAAATCATGCCAGTACTTCGTATCCTTCATTTAGTTGGGTCTGCATACAATGATTTTTATTGTGATTTGTCACGCCTTTATGCCCAAGACTGTCTAGCAGCAACGGCAGATCGATCGCACTATGACTTTCAGATTGCATACATCACACCCGATCGCCAGTGGCGATTTCCTCCCTCCCTCAGCCCTGAAGATATTGCTGACACCAAACCGATGACTCTGTCTGATGCCATACAGTTTCTAACAGCACAAAACATTGACATCATGTTACCACAAATGTTTTGTATCCCTGGAATGACTGAATACCGCGCTTTATTCGACTTGCTGAAGATCCCTTACATAGGCAATACTCCAGATATCATGGCAATAACGGCGCACAAAGCCAGAACCAAAGCAATTGTCGAAGCAGCAGGGGTGAAAGTGCCTCGTGGAGAACTGCTTCGTCAAGGAGATACGCCGCCAATTACACCTCCAGCGATCGTCAAACCCGTAAGTTCCGATAACTCTTTAGGGATGGCCTTAGTCAAAGAGGCTACTGACTATGACGCTGCTCTGAAGAAAGCCTTTGAATATTCAGATGAGGTGATTGTAGAAGAATTCATCGAACTCGGTCGAGAAGTCAGATGCGGCATCATTGTCAAAGACGGTGAGCTAGTGGGTTTACCCCTTGAAGAGTATCTGCTAGACCCCCACGAAAAACCCATCCGCAGCCATGCTGATAAACTCCAACAAACAGACGATGGCAACTTGGGTTTCGCTGCTAAAGATAATAAGAAGTCTTGGATTGTAGACCCGAATGACCCGATGACCCCAAAAGTTCAGCAAGTGGCTAAGAAGTGTCATCAGGCTTTAGGCTGTCGCCACTACAGTTTATTTGACTTTCGGATCGACCCAGAGGGAGAACCTTGGTTCTTAGAAGCCGGCTTATATTGTTCTTTTTCCCCCAAAAGTGTGATTTCCTCTATGGCGAAAGCAGTGGGAATCCCTCTAAATGAGTTATTAATCATGGCTATTAATGAAACGTTAGGCAGTAATAAAAAAGCGTTGCAAAATTGATAGTGAATTTCTTGGTATAGGTTTTTCTGCTTGTAGTGTATAGGTGAGCGATCGCTGATTAAGAGTCGGTTAAGGCTGCGATCGCTTTGCCAACGCCCGCCATAGGATACCCAAAGGGCTGTAGGGCAACGCTTTTAAAAGGTTTTTAATTCCTAGTCATAGGTTGTTAAATTAATACGTAACCATTTCCTCAAAGAGGGATAAGTAACGATATGCTTGTAGCTCGATCGCAAATTCTTGTTCGGCTTTCTCACGAGCGCTCGCGCAAAGTTTTTGATGCCGCTCTTTGTTCTCTATTACCCAAATAATACCATTTGCTAAGTCATCACAACTAAAACATTGCGCTCGATATCCATTTTTTTGATGTTCAACTATATCTTTGAGTCCCGTTGAATCAAAAGAAACCACAGGTGTGCCGCAGGACAGGGATTCACAAGCAGTCAGTCCAAAAACTTCTTCAATTGATGGCACAATCATCACATCCGCAGATGAGTAGAGAAGCGCTAGTTTCTTCTCATCATCAATTTTGCCTAAGTAGTGTACCTTAAAACCTAAATCAACTGAATCTTCAGGTTGAGATGAGCCAAAAATAATCAGTTCAATTTTATCTTTCCAATCAGACTGGCTCAATTTTTGCAACGCTGATTGTAATAGATGAAATCCTTTTCTGGGATTGCTAGTTCCGTTGATTGCTCCGAATAAAATTAGTTGCTTATTTTGTGGTAGGTTCAGTAAGTTTCTGGCTATTTGACGCTCAGTTGGTTTATAAATGCTGAGATTTAACCCGTGAGGAATAACTCTGATGTCACTATTTGAAAATAGTGAACTGGATTTAGCACATTCAGCAAGCCAATTACTAGGACTGACAATAGTAAGCTTGAGATTTTGCCAGGCTTTAGTTTTACGCTGCCAAACCCAGCGAGATAAATCCCAACTATGGTTGCTACCGAGTTGAGGACAATTTCCACAAGATTTTGTATAGCGATCGCACCCTAGAGAATAGCAGCATCCACCTGTGAATGCCCACGTATCATGAAATGTCCAAACAATAGGCTTATTGAATTTTGCCAGTGCTTCAATTGGTATAAATCCGTCACATATCCAATGCAGGTTAATGATATCTGGTTCAAGTCCAGCAATTTGCGACGCAACTGTATTAGGGAGCCATTGCAGCCTGAAAAATGTAGGCTTTTGTTGCCTATTTATATAAAGTTTTAGTGGTAAATCATTTAAAATCGGACGCGCTTTCCATATTGTTTCGGCTACCTTATTGGGAGAACTGATTACAGTAGACTCAGCTATTCTTTTATCTTGAATTAGCATCTGAGAATCAATTTCTAATCTCAGTAGTTCCTGATGTAGCCGATAAGCAGCACGAGCAGCTCCTGCTCCTCCCTTGGGATCGTAAGTGTTAACCAATAGAGGCTTTATCATTGTTGGTTTAACTATTTATTCATTAACAAAAAGTTTGCTCTTGCAAGATTTTAGCGTAATAGTGTAATGTATTGAAGTAATTTTACACCACATTTCACAGTTATCTCAAAAGTAATCTCGTGGAATGCAACTTGATATCAATACATTTACAACTTGAACAAATGCACGAGCGCACCAGCCCATCAATAGGTTTTATTTTATTAACACATACAAAACCTTTACAAATTTACAGACTGATAAATAAGTTAAACACGATGTTCAACTATCCTGTAATTGTGTGTCATCATGATTTTTCAAAATGTGATTTATCTGTAGATACTCTGTCAAAAAATGTTTTACTAGTACGCCCTCACATCCAAACGGAGTGGGCAGGGTTTACTTTAGTAGAAGCAACAGTACAAGCACTTCGACTGATGTACGAAGTTTCAGATACACCGGATTGGTTTGTATTACTCAGTGGAGCAGACTATCCCATTAAAACTGCAAGGCATATATTGGATGATCTAGCTTCAAGTCCATATGATGCTTATATTGAGTATGAGCAAATCACATATGAAACTTATAAACGTGATTTAATACCTAACATGTTATGGCTGAAAAATTCCTATCAACGATACTGTACGAAGACATTTTATTTTCATTACTCAAAGAAATACTTTGCTCAACTGAATATGGAAATACACTTAGAACATCCCTTATTAACAAAAGCTTTTCTTCCTTTTTCAAAGAAACTTGCTTGTTTCAGTGGAAGTCAATGGTTTTGTGCCAATCGCAAAGCTGCTAAGTACATTATCGATTTCCACGAACAGAGAAATGTGTTAACTTTGTACTACAGTAAGCTTAAATATACAGATGAGGCGTATTTTCAAACTATACTTGCTAATACACCTCACCTTAGACTAAAAAATGACTGTCGGCGATATATTGATTGGTCAACTGGAGGTCCTCACCCAAAAATATTGCTAATGGAAGATTTGCCTAATCTGCTGGCATCATCTGCTCATTTTGGTCGAAAATTTGACATTGATATAGATAACAATATTCTTGATGAACTTGACAAGATTACATCCTAGTAGTCACCTAACATTTTGATAAACCCAGCTAAATAAATCCCAGTTATGATTGCTACTGAGTTGAGGACAATCTCCATAAGATTTTGTATAGCGATCGCATCCTTAACAATAGCAGCAACCACTTCTAAATTCTGGACTAGCGATGCAGTTCAACTCTCGGAAATATATCGCAGTCTATTGGCTCCCCAGATTTTTTGGCTTTGAGAGACTCAAATTCTGGTATATCAATTTCCTCAAGAGGTCTGAAAGGCCAAGCATTGGGGCGGCGCTCGTAAGTAACATCATCGCCAGTCCAATTAATCACCACTGCGCGTCGTCGTGTGGAGGATGTGTTTCTTACTGAATGATGAATTGTCATAAAATGATGAACCAAGCAATCTCCAGGCTCCATATCCCAAGATATAATTTCGTGAGGCTCTGGCTCTACAAACCACGAGGGGTCAGATGCTTCACGTAACTCCTTGCCCCATAGATGAGAGGCTTTGATGTACTCTAATTTACCATTTTCTTGGTTGACACTATCTAAAGCTAACCAAATTTTACAACACTGCCAGCCTTGTATAGGCCAGTAAGATTTGTCGTTATGCCAGCCGACACCCGTCTCTCCTTTCGGCTTTTTAACAAAGAAACCGTCACCCAAAAAGTTAAGTTTTTTCGATTTCAAGACTTGAGCAGTGAGCGTCGCTAGGGGAGATTCAAAAGCCAAAGCACGGAAATCAGCATCCGTGAGCCATAAGCTACTGGTATGTTCCACATGACCTTCTGCTCTAGGGATGCCCTTAACTTCTAAAGGCCCAGGAATTAATACATTCTTGTCAACGGCTCTTCGCATCCGTTCTACCCAGATGTCATCCAACACATTTTTGACGCAGATAACACCGTCTCGCTCGAAAGCTTCAACTTGTTGGGTGGTGATTTTTGATGTGTCTACCTTAAGCATCGTAACTTTTTCAAATTTTGAAATTTAACTAATTTGGGTCAGATAAGCTAATCGGCATTCAAATTGCATATTGAAACCGAAATTATGACCAGACGGTCAACCAAATGTATATCATATTGCGACTTTATCCAAGATTAAGAACTTGGTTTTCTCGATTGGGCAAAAAATTTTCGATTTCACTGAGAATTCCGTGAAATCAAAGAGTAAAACTACTGTTCCACAAATGTTTCAACTTCAGCTTGACCATTGCCCAAAAATTGATAAAGTTGAGTTTATGTAACAACAGATTTCTAGAAACTGCTTTACTGACATCAACTTTGTTATTATGTCACAAATCTTTTTCACTATAGAGTAAATATGTATGTTAGCAGGTCTTCCTATAGGTGTAGAAATCTCCCGTTTGAGTGCAATATTCTTTGTCACATCTTTAACAAACAAATTTCACTCTAACTACCCAAATCTTTTTTAACAATAAGTGGCACAAGCGATGCTAATCGTAATACACCAGATACAATAAATACTTCCGCTATGCCAAAAGACCCAGCAAATTGAGCGATGAAACCACCGATAGTTGCTCCTAAAGCACCACTTGCCCCAGCAATAGCTGCTGCTGTTGCAAAATAGATAGACTGATTTTTTACTGGTGCAATCTCTATCTGGAGATTGTTGTTACACAAGTCAACTCCTCCCCAATTAGCTCCAATAAAAATGTGTAACAGTGGCAACCATAGCCAGAGATCGAGAGGACTAGAACCCATCTTCAGCCACAGCCAGGGTATGACTGCAATTAGAATTCCATTAGAAATAAGAATCGGACGATTGCCTATTTTATCTGCTAATCTACCCCACACGATGAGCATTAGCATGTGTGCTCCTGCTCGCAGACTGTTGTAGAAAGTTACCCAACTCACATCCAAGTTCAGCGTATCTAGCAAGTAGAGGTTAAAAAACGGGGCACTCAGATTAACAGCAAACGTCCATGAGCCGAAATAAAGTAGAAACACCAAAAAATTAGAGTTTTTCCAAATGCTGCTATCTATCTGGTTTTGAGGAGTTGGCATTTGCGGTAGAGAGATTGGTTCAGATATCTCAACAGGTTCATTTGGTGCCGAGTCTAACTGAATCTCATTGGTTTGAGATGAGTTAGCATGATAAGTATTTTGTAATTGAGGATTTATATCTACCTGGAAATACTGACACCCCAAGCTGACAATTCCAAAGATAATGCCTAAGAGCAAAATCACCCCGTAACCTTGGATAGGTCCCCCGTACCAATGTGATACAGCTAGACCGGCTATTGGCAAACCGACCAACTCGGTTAAGTTGGCAAGGCTATTGCGTAGCCCGAAATATCTACCTCGTAATTGCCGTGGGACTAACATTGCTATCCAACTCAACCAAGATGCGGCTCCTAGTCCTCCTAAAAAATTGCTGCATACGAGAATCAAAAGCGACAATATCACTAATTGGTTGGAATTCAGCCCTCCCCAACTAAAGCTAAAAATGCCAATTACTAAAATCAGCCATAGTAGCCGACCAATTCCATGAGTGCTAAGGGAATACTGAAAGCGGCTAGTGCTGCGTTCAGACAAATAAGCACCCATCGGCTGAAAGAGATTCACTAACATGGGGATAGAACTCACCATCCCAAATACCACTGGACTGGCATCCAACCCCACTAAGAAATTACCTAGCAAAATTCCGCCAGTACCAATAGAGAAAACTGCTGCGAAAACACCATCGGCAGTAGAAGCCCTCAAACTGCTGCGAATAGCATCTTTAGAAATACGAGGGCTGAGTGTTGAGGTTGGAGAGAGTGTTGTTGATGGTGAGGCAATCTGAGCAATTTCTATAGAAAGAGGCGCACCTGTTTCAATTTGAGAAGAATCCATAAATCTAGTATTTAAGAAAATAATTAGGATTTACGCATCATACATATGTACTATACTAACTTTGGGCTTTTAAGTTGTGTCTAACACCCAAAAGAATAAATATAAGATTAAATAAGAGTTGCAGTCAGCACCTGAAATGTATACATCGACTAATGTATATTATGGGAACTTTGTAAAGTTCCTAAGTCCTAATATTATCCCTTTCAATGTCACAAAAAACAGAAACAAGGAGAATTGTCCATCAGACACGCGGTCAAGGTCACGGGCCGATTATCCGGCTCATGAGTCCTTCCGATTTAGGACATTTGCTGAAACCTTTTGTCTTTTTGGATCTGATTGATGCCGATGCAAGGATGGCGGAATCTATGCCAATCCATCCGCATTCAGGTATTGCGACCGTAACTCTTATTATTGAAGGTGACGCTCACTTCGACGATCCTGAATCGGGTAGGGGTACTATATCTTATGGTGGTGTGGAATGGATGCGTGCTGGTGGTGGTGTCTGGCACGGGAAAGAAATGACGTCCGGTACATCAAAGCGTGTGCGTGGATATCAACTTTGGATCGCCCTTCCACCTGAACTCGAAAATGGGCAAGTTGATAGTCAATATCTCGAAGCTGATAAAATTCCAGGCGTAGGTCCAGCCCGTATCATTCTTGGTAGTTATGCTGGGGTAAAAAGCCCTGTACGCTCTCCTGAAGGCATAAATTATCTGTTGGTCACGCTTGCCCCAGGTAAATGCTGGGAATACCAGCCGCCCATAGGTCAGGATGTGGCTTGGCTAAGTGTCAGTCGCGGAGCGGTGGCGACACCAGATATCGCTAGTGAGGGTGAGTTGGTGACTTTTTCCTCTGATAATGGCGTTATCACTATGCAGGCTGATAAAAAAGACGGAGCGGTTTTCATAATGGGGTCGGCAGTTCGCCATCCGTATGACCTAAAACTGGGATACTATTCCGTACACACTTCTGCCGAGGCCTTGCGAACGGGTGAGGCGCGTATTTCTGAAATTGAAACGCGTCTGCGCGAGGCAGGAGATCGTCAAGCAACTTCTGGTGCAACGCCAGTTTTTCAATGAATGTGAACCTATCCCACTAATAAAATTTTGTTAATCCAAATGTGAATTGTGGCTAGAAAAAGAAAAGCATTGTTAAATCAGCAGTAGCTTGGAGTTGGCGCGAGGTGATTAAATTGAGAGCAGTTTTTAATACTTGTTTAGTCAGACGATAGCGATCGCTACCTTCTAATACCAGTGCCTCAATGGCGACAGAAGCGGCTTTGAGTTCTTGAGTACTTGGAGCCGAGCGATCGCTATTAATTAAAGTTCGGGCAATTTCTACTCGCGTTCGTGTATGTAAATTAGAAGTTTGCGTTATATTTTCCAAAGCTGCTACAGCACCGTTGCGATTTCCAGTGGTCAAATGCTTTCTATACAGAATTCTGATAGTTGATGACCGCGAAGACAATTGCGATTTATTAAGGCAGTTATTTAATACTATTGGTTTTGAAACTCTGACAGCAGCTAACGGCCAAGAAGCGATCGCATTAACAGGCTACGGGAAAACGATAAGCTGGAAAAGGCTGCCCGTGCTGTATTGAAGCATTTGGGGCACTGGAAGAGAAATTGTTGAGTGTTTTGGAGTCTGAACAATGGGAAAGAGATAACACCCTTAAAAATTTTGGCAATTTGGCATCCAATGTCTTTGGGTTGCAGTTTCAATGGAGATATCAACACAACGGGACAGTGAAGAAGTTGTACGAGGGATGTGGCAAAACTTTCCGCTTCTGGTGTCCCGTGCTATGCCAGTTGTCAAATGAGCGCTGTAGAAAAGCTCTACATAATTGATACAGCGCTCAACAGAGTTCAGTTCCCGCTCTACAACTGGCTAGAAATGAACAAAACCAAATAAAACCTCAGAAGATGAAAAATGTAGATAGCTGGCATTTCTCTAGGAGCGATCCGATCGCTAGCCTTTTTACGCTGGTACAGACTGTTAATTACCAGAAGCCCTTAATTTTTATATTTTTTTGATAAATTTATACTAGTATATTTCCGAAAAAATTATAGTATTAATTAAGACTAACTAATTACTAGTTTGTAATAGTCTATTTATGAGCAATTTTTATCAACATGAAAAACCAGATGCAACTCATAGCAGCGAGAATCAGCAATACGCCACCTTAGTAGAACAACTTGATTTAATGATTCGAGCACGGTATCCCTTACTGTATGTGATTTCCGTTGAAGAAGAACCTGTGGAAGAAGTATTGCAGCAAGTTGCATTGCGTTCTGTGCCAAAACGACAAGTTTTATTTTGGGATATTGTCCGGGGTTGGAGTGACAATGGTGCAGATAAAGGTTCGGTGATGGCGGCATTAGGGCGAATTGGCAAAGCTGATGCTCAAACACCTGCAATGTTTGTACTGCGGGATTTGCATCCATTTGTGAAAAATCCGACTACGGAGAAGAATGCCCCAATTGTGCGGGAGTTGCGAAACTTGACGCGGGAGTTAAAGCGATCGCGTAAAATTATCGTTACCACCAGCCATACTTTAGAACTTCCCGACGAGTTACTGCAAGAAGTGACTGTAGTGGATTTTCCCTTACCTAGCGTTGGCGAAATAGATAATTTAATCCAACAGTTGGTAGTACCAGATAAATTAAATGTTTCTGGTTTATCGCGGGAACAGTTAGTTAAAGCCTGTCAAGGTTTAAGTCGCACCCGGATTTCGAGAGTATTGGCAAAAGCTTTAGCTGCTAAACAGCAGGTAAATGAGTCTGACATTGACGGCGTATTGGAAGAAAAAAAGCAAGCAATCCGCCAAACTGGAATTCTAGAATTTTTCACACCGCAAGAATCACTCAAACGAGTTGGTGGATTAGATCAACTCAAACAGTGGGTACTAATGCGGCAAGATGCTTTTACCGAAGAAGCCAGACGCTACGGCATTCCTAACCCCAAAGGGATGTTACTTGTGGGCATTCAGGGAACAGGTAAATCCCTTTCAGCCAAGACAATTGCCCATGAATGGCGCTTACCTTTATTAAGATTAGATTCTGGGCGTTTATTTGGTGGGATTGTCGGCGAAAGCGAAAGCCGCGTCCGTCAAATGATTCAGCTAACCGAAGCAATGGCACCGTGCGTTTTGTGGATTGATGAAATTGATAAAGCCTTTGGCAATATTACCAGTAGCATTGATGGGGATTCGGGGACATCGCGCCGGGTGTTTGGCAGTTTGATTACCTGGATGCAGGAGAAAACCGCGAGTGTGTTTATTGTTGCCACGGCAAATAATGTCAAAATATTACCAGCCGAGTTGTTGCGAAAAGGAAGATTTGATGAAATTTTCTTTTTGAATCTACCTACAGAAGCCGAACGCCAAGAGATTTTTAAAGTGCATTTGCAAAGGTTACGCCCGAATCGGCTGCGAGAATTTAACTTAGCTTTGTTAGCCAAACAAAGTCTCAATTTTAGCGGTGCGGAAATTGAGCAGGTAATCGTTGATGCCATGCACCAAGCATTTTCCACAAGAATTGAGGGACAGCGCCGAGACTTTAATACAGAGGATATTTTACAGGCTGTAGCGCAGACAGTGCCCTTAGCTGCGATCGCACATGAACAAATTGAAGCATTAAAGCAATGGGCAGCACAAGCCGGTGCAAGAACCGCCTCCAATGATGTGCTGTTGGTAGAAGAATTAAAACAATACTCAACCGAACAAGGAATAGGCCCTTTAGAAGTCGATTAAAATAGGAATAGTTCGCGCAAAGGTTTTAAGAAAAACTCTCTGTGTCCTCTGTGATTCGTCATTTAATCCAAAATCCCAAATCTAAAATCCAAAATTGTTATTATGTCTCATTTCACAACTATCAAAGTCCAAATCAAACACGGTGAAATTCTGCATCAAGTGTTGCAAGAATTAAACTATCAAGTTGAATGCAACACAAATGTACGCGGATATCGAGGCGATATGACTCAAGCCGAGTATGTAATTCGCCAGAAGAATGGTTATGATTTAGGTTTTCGCCGCAGTGGTGAAAATTACGAAATAGTTGCAGACTTTTGGGGAGCAAAAATTAATCAACAGCAGTTTGTTAACTCCATCAGCCAAAAATATGCTCCTAAAACCTTGATGGCAACGGTGCAAGAACAAGGCTTTAATGTGGAGGACGAAGAAGTATTAGAAGATGGAACTGTGCGGGTAGTTGTAGGGCGTTGGGTGTAGAACGATCAAAGAATTGGGTGGCAATTGCATCACTTTTTGATTGCCACTCATTTTTGTTCAATTTATCTTTCAGACTTACTTTATCCAACTCCCCAGACTTTAATCTCGTGCAGGCTGCTACTGACAATTATTTGTTTATTTAGGTCAAAAGCTAGTCCATGAATATAGTATGAATGCCCTTCTATACTGCGTTGAAGTTCGCCAGTTTGCAAATTCCACACTTTTAATGTTCCTGTTCTACTGCCAGAGACAAGAGTGCATCCATCTGAACTGATAGCTAGACAACGAATATTTTGTGGATGCTCATTGAGGGTAAGTTTAAGGCGTCCTGTCTGCAAATCACGCAATTTAATTTTATCATAATTACTACTAATAACAGTTCCTTTTTCAAAACTGATAGCTAGATAATTAACTCCTTGTGGTTCTTCTAAGGTACGCAAAAGTTCACCTGTTTCCCAATTCCACATTTTTATGGTGTTATCACCACCACTAACAAGAGTTTTCCCATCCGGGCTAATAACAACTGTAACCGACCCTGAATGACCTTCGAGAACGCGTTGAAGTTGATTTGTCCGCCAATTCCATACTTTAATCAATCCTCCACCGCAACCAACAATAATTGTCTCCCCATCTGAACAGATAGCTATAGAATTAATGCCCAATGAATACTCTTTTATCGGAGAACTTATAATCTCTCCTGTCTGCCAATCCCAAGCTTTAATTCGAGCATCTTTCCAACTCCCACCTATGATTGTTTGTCCATCTAAAGTGAAATAAAAAAAATTGACTTCATCTGAATGTCCTTGTAGACTTCGTGTTTGGATCGTTCCTGTCTGCCAATCCCAAATTTGAATCACTCCATAACCGCCAACAAAAATTCTTTGCCCATCGGGACTAATGGGAAGAGAAATAACTGTTCCATATCTTTCAAGAGTACTAAGACACTTTATTAGTTGCCAGTGATTAAAACCTTGTAAAGCCTGCTTGACTTCTGGCTCTGTCCTTTGTCGCAGTAGCAGATAAGCCGCTATTTTTATTGTTTCCGATTCATCCATTAAACCTTGAATCACTAAGTCTAAACCTGCTTCACCATAATTTATCGCCTCTTTTAATGCTGCAACTTGCACTTCCACAAATGGATTCGCCAAGCGGCTTTTTACTCCTTCTATTCCCCCTCAAATAACACTACCAATAGGGGCAGAATTTTGAGTGCCTAAAACAACATCATATTTTCTAGGTTGATTGGGATTTTCTGGCATAATTCTCTTCCTCGACTCTAATACCAGTATTCCCAATTAAGGAAATGCGATCGCACTTATTTGGAATCGCACCTATCCTTTATTCTATGGAACTCGCCATACTTGAATTAATTTCCTAATGTAAGTGACAATAGTCTGTCCATCTGGGCTAATAGCAACACTTTTTCCATAAGAAGAAAGTTTAGCAAGCCGTTCTTGTGTCTGCAAGTTCCAGATATCAACATCACCACCACAATTAACAAATATTTTTCCATCAGAATTGAAAGTGAAAAAGTTTAATTGGCCACTATTAGGAAATAAAGTATGAACTTCTTTACCAGTTCTCAAATCCCATATTCTAATGCGTGTTGGCAAATGATTATCGCCAGTTATTAAGGTTTGTCCATTGGGACTAATTGCTAATGAGACAACGCCATAAGGGTGCCTATTTATAGACTCATGCCCTACTAAGGTGTAAATCTCACTTCCCGTTATTAAATTCCATAGTTTAATAGTCTCATCTAAACTAGCGCTTGCTAAAATTTTTGCATCTATATTGATCGCAAGGGAAGTTATATTTTTTGAGTGTCCTTTGATAGTGTAAATATTTTGTTTTGTTTCTAAATCCCAGACGATAATATTACCAGCTTCATTACCGCTAGCTAATATTTTGCCATCAGAACTGAGAGCAATAGCTGTAAGAGTATTACGCTTTCGAGTTCCCGACTCCCACAATGGTTGTCCGCTAATAACATGACTTAATTGCTCAGTATTGAAATTCCAGATTTCAGTTCTAATAGTACTGTCATACTGAGAACCACCTATTGCTAAAGTTTGAGCATCGGAACTGAAAGTTAAATGTTTTGGATAGTCTTTTACTCTCGTACCAAATATTTTACTGATGGTGCGAAGACTTTTTCCTGTCTTTAAATCCCACTTTTTAAAGTCTATATAAGTCCCACCAACAATACTGCCATCTCTTTGAGGTTCTTCAAAAGAACTACCGCCAGCATCGCAACAGACTAGGGTTTTGCCGTCGGGATGAATAGCGATCGCAGCATCATTCCTATTAAGCTCAATTGTGTAAACACACTCAAAAAAACGATAGGGATTAAATTCTAAGATTGCCTGTTTTACTTTTAATTCTGAGATATCCCGCAATAATTTATATGCTGCTAGCTGTACCCGTTGTGATCGGTCTTTTAAAGCCTGAATTACTAAATCCCAGCCTTCCTGTCTATGGTTAATGAGTTGCAAAACCGCTAAAAGGCGGTAATTTTCATCACTGCTAGCGAAACGTTGTTTTGCGCCTTCCAATCCGCCTAAAACTACACCATCGACTGGCGGAGGATTTTTTCCGCCAAGCACAGCATCATATTCTGTTGGTTGATTGGTATTATCTGGCATCGCTTTTTACCTGTGGCTAATACCAGTGTTCCCAAATTTAGGTTATTTTGCAGTTTGCTAATTTCTCTGCGATCGCAGACAGAGTTCTGCAACCCGTCCAAAAGTCGCCTAACCCCCAACCAATAAATGCACCGCCACGGGGTAAGTTTCCTACAGGCGCACTCAAATTGAATTTCAAGTCATTCCAATAGCACCAAGTACCTTGAGAAAACCATCCCACACCTTTACCAAAGCGACACCATGCTTCCCAGTCGGGATTCGATGTACCGCCAACGATTTGCCAGATATGGGTTTGGACAACAAAGCCAAAGCGTCCGTTGCTATATTTTTGCCAGAGAGTTTCAATGGTGCTTAAGTCTTCACAAGGAAATTTTTCGATGTCTGATGGATCTAAAAATCCTTGTGCTTTGCGATCGCATACCCGCAGCATTATATTAGCAGTGTCTTGGTCTGCATCTTCCCACTTTTCGGAAGCGAGGAAATTTTGCAAACGACTGTAGTTTAAATCAACCGCAGAGATTAATGGTATTTCCCTGTCTAGATGGGACTGTACTTTTGCTAATGCTTGTTGTCCCAGCAGTGACGATACTGTAAATTGCAACTTTTCAGATTCAGTATTTACAATCTCAAACACCAACTTAGTACCGGCTTCGCCATACTTTAGGGCTTCTGCAACGGCGACAATTTGTTGTTCTGGAGATGTGGCGTCGGTCAACCGTCGTTTAACACCTTCCAGACCTCCTAAAACCACACCATGTTTTGGGGGTGGTACTTGTCCGCCAAGCACAGCATCATATTCTCTTGGTTGATTGTAATTTTCTGACATTGCCGTTTTTATTTAGAAAAGGCTTGCAATTTATCAATACACCCCTGCTTCACTCCCAATCACTTGAGTTAGGCGATCGCAATTTTCACTAAAATATTCTGAGCATATGGGTTAATTTCCCCATTCAAAATAATTTTTACTCAATTTTCTGTACTCCCCATATATTAATAGTACCCCCCTTGCCACTAACAAGAATCTGCCCATTTTGGCTGATAGCTAGTACATTACTATGATAAGAAAATGAGTGTTTTCTTAACGAGCGAATTAGTTCTCCTGTATTCAAATTCCAGATTTGGATGCTTTGGTCTTTACTACCAACAAATAGCGCTTCTCCATCAGGGCTAATGGTAAGGCAATTTATTTGTCCTGGAAAAGTACGAATTTCTTTTCCTGTTTGTAGAGCGCGTACTTCAATAGTTTTACGATTATAATCACCACTAATTAAATATTTTCCATTAGGACTAATCTTTACATATTCTACAGGTAACTCTGTTAATGCATAAATTTCTTCTGCTGTTTCTAAATTCCATACTTGCAATACTGGATAAAGCCGCTCAGTACAACTAACTAATTTTTTCTTATCTAAACTGATAGCTAGGCTGAAAACTCCATTTCTAGAATAATCTGAGTATGCCTTCTGTTGTAAAGTATAAATCTCTTCTTTTGTTTCTAAATTCCATATTTTAATATTACCATCTAGATCTCCACTAGCTAAAATTTTCCCATCATAGCTAATATCTAAAGAAAAAATTCTGTTGGAATGACCAACGAGAGTACTTATTTCTTGCCTATCTTTTACATCCCAAATTTTGATAGTTTTATCGCTACCAGCACTCAACAAAATACTGCCATCCTGGTTAGTAACTACACAATGAACTGGAGATGAATGTCCATAGAGACTAGAAATTTTCTCCCCTGTTTTAGAATCCCATAACTTAATAGTTGCATCAAGACCTCCGCAACTGTAAATAGTTAATCCATCAGGACTGAGAGCTAGAGAACTAATTGAACCTAAATGTCCTACTACTGAGAATGTGTCGATGACCTGTCCTGTATGTAAATCCCATGTGTTCACCATATGATCGCTGATAGTAATAAAATTTTGCCCATTCTCAGTTATTAATAAAGAGAAATCTGTTTCACAATTTTCTTGATATGTACCTAGTTGGTGACCTGTATTTAAGTTCCAATTAACAATAACTTTATCTGTACTGTAACTGAGAATTGTTTGCCAATCGTCACTAATAGCAGCAGAAACGATGCGGCGTTTATGACCTATGAAACTATTAAGTAATTTTCCTGTTTCTAAATACCATATTTTTATCGTTTTATCTCCACAGCTAACAATAGTTTTATTATCGGGACTAATAGCAAGAAAACAAACACTTTGTACATGACCTTCAAGCGTCTTAATTTCTTTTACTGTATTCAAATCCCATACTCGGATGCGGTTATCAAAACTACCTCCTGCCAATATTTTTCCATTTGAACTAAGAGCTATACAACTAAGCTTTCCACAATAAACTTTTAGATTTAGGATTAGCTGTTTTGTCTTTAAATCCCATATATCAATACTTTTGTTTTTGACACCAACAACAGTCTGCCAGTCTGAACTAACGATTATAGAAGTAGGATGTCGTGAATCTTTTGGTTTAAGAGTTTGAATAAGTTGACCTGTTTTTAAATTCCAAAGTTGCATTTGACCATATTCATAAAAAGCACTCAAAAGAGTTTCTCCATCAGGGCTAATACTCACATATCTAGGTCCAGGACTTGACAAGGAAAAAATTTGTTTTCCTGTTTTTAAATTCCAAACTTTAATACTATCTGCACCAGTTACTAAAATTTGGCTATCTGGGCTAACTACACTGCAACATACTGAAGATGAATGTCCGATTGTGGTGCGTAAGTATTCAAAAAATTGCCAGGGTTTGTATTGAAGTAGTAGCTCTTTGACATTTTCTTCCTCTCTTGATAACAAAAGAGAGTATGCTTTATTCTGAACCTGTTCTGATTCATCTTTTAAAGCATGAATCAACAAATTTAAACCAGATTCTCCATAATTAAATAATTCATAAAGTGCAGCAATGCGCTCTTCTAAAATATTACTTGATAAACGGTGTTTAGCTCCTTCTAAACCTCCCAATACGACACCACCTAATGGCGGGGGCTGATGCCCACCAACTATAACATCATATTCTTTTGGTTTATTCTCAGTCATTGTATGTTTACCGCTTTAGTATTAGGAGTATTCAATTTTTTGATTAAAGTTCTTTTTTAACGAACCGCTAAGACACAAATAACGCTAAGCTAAGATTATTTGAGTTTAGCGATCGCACCCCTATTTACTAACATTTTCCCCGTTAGTAAATCCTTCACCGTCACTACTAATACCTGTTGTTCATTCACTTCAAATTGTGCCTGTATTCGGTCTACTCCTGTTTCTCCAGGTGGTTCAATATGGGCGACACATACTTGTTGATGATCAGTTTCCAAAGAGCGATAACTATCTTGTTTTACTAACTGGCTGCTCGTCATCCTTCCTTGAGGATCGTAAGAAACTTCCGCTTGAGAAACTTCTGCTACTTCCCCAATATCAAGGCGAATTTCTCGCTGTCCCTCTGTGGCGACTTGCAGAGTTAAAGCTTCAGAACGCGCCCCTGGATACTTTGCCCCTTTTTCAATCAAAGTTAAATAAGAATAACTTTTACTGTGGGGTTCCCAAAGACGAATAGCATAACTGTGGCGCAGGTAATCATCAATTGCTGCCATTTCACTTAAAGCTAATGCGCCATGTGCGACGGCTTAAAATGGTTTATCTAACTTTACTTTTTGTTTGCCAAAATAGGAAATTACTAGTTGTTGGATAGCGGGAATTTGACAAGTACCGCCGACTAATAAAACCTGTTCAATGGCAGATTTAGCTATGCCTTTGGAAAGTGCGATCGCTAATACTTCATCTATCGCCTGTCTTAGCTGTTCTAATAATTGTTGATTTTCTAAAATTTCGCCTAACTCGTTCCGATGCAATTGCAATTCATGGGACATAAAATTTTCGTCATCAAACCAAGCTTCTTTGGCCTCATCTGTTATCGAAAGTTGGATTTTCACCCTTTCTGCTACTTCCAGCAGATTCATAAAGCCGATTTCTCCAACTTCAGCACGGGAGGAACCGATTTTTTGCAGGTAATGTTCGACAATCCATGTATCAATATCTACGCCGCCAATAAAAGCATCGGATTTGGCGATAACTTCGGCACGCACTATTTGCTGTTCAGATTCAGCGCTGACAGTTCGTACTAAACTTAAATCTAGAGTACCACCGCCAAAATCAACCACCAAAACCACAGCACCAGGATGCTTGACAGCATAACCAAGGGCTGCTGCGGTAGATTCATCGACAATTTGCACTGCGGGAATATTTAACTTGTCGCCTAAGTTGCGGAACCAGTCAAGATATCGCTCAAATGCACCGACGGGAACTGTGAAAATAACGCTACTGGGTTGTAATTGCTGTTCAACCTGTTGCCAAATTTCCTTGAGAAACAGTTCTGAAACCACCTCAGCGCTGTAACTATTACCATCCAACTGTCGGGGAGGTGGGACAAAATCTGCTGCCAAATCGCGTTTGAAAGCTCTAAAACAGCGTTCCGGCTGGGCAAACCCCAAGCGTTTGGCGCGTACAGATTCACCAAACAAAATGCTATTTTGCCCTTCCACAAACACCAAACTCGGCACGACGCTAACTTGTTTTGCCCCAACCTCAAACCGCCGCGACATCGAATCAAATCGCAACGTCCGTGGTTTTCGCGTAATCAAATCTGTAGTACAAACAACAGTATTACTCGTACCAAAATCAATTATTACTGTAGTCATTAGTTATTTGTCATTTGTCATTGGTCATCTGTTATTCCTCCCCCTGCGCCCCTGCTTCCTCACCTCCCCCCTCCCGGCAAACTACGGCTAACCTTGGCAGGGCAAAGAATTCTTCCTTGATGCTGATAACCAACAAAGCGAATGTAAACTAATTCACCTTCAGTAATATCGGCATTGTCTGGTTGATGAAATTGGGAATTGTAAGGCACTTGTTCCCAAGGTTTGCCTATCTGTTCGTAACCCCATTTACTAATGAGATTATCTAGAGAAGTAAACATCGAAAGCAGATTTTTCACGGGCAATTCTGGTTTAACACTCACCATCTGGTGAATGCTGGGATAGTTTGCCAACAATGTCTGCAATTGCTCAAATGTGGAAGTGCGAAATTCTTCTGTCAGTTCCAGACGTTGCTGTTGCAACTCTTCATGGAGTCGCAAGCCTTCTTGATGCAGTGCAGCTTTTTCAGAAATAAGTTGCTGTATTTTTTGCTCTAATTCTAAGTATTTTTGATGAGATGCTTGGAGTTCATCTTCTAGTAATTTAATTTGAGATTGCGCCAGCCCTAACTTGTCAGTTCGCTTGTTTGGTTGAGAAGCGATCGCTGCGTTAATTGCTGGAATAATCAAAAGTAACGCCAAAAATCCAATTGCGATCGCTAAAATACTTTCCAGGGAAAACATTCCGCTTCTCTGGATGTCTGATATGATGTCTGCGAGCATCTATATCTCTCCTATTTTTGTTTGAGAGACTGTTGTTCTGTTCCTGTCACGTTTTCTTGCCCCTCGTAATATTCAGGAAGCAGTTCTTGAGTTTCTACATCTCCTAAAGCATCTTCAATTCCAGATGTTGTGTTGATACAACTTGCACCAGAAGCACCAATCACTGTTTCGGTAATTTTCCCATCTTTACCAATACGATACTCAACTTTTTGATACTCTGCCATAAATAAAAACTCTAGATTTTCAAGGTTTTCAAGCAATACGCAGTTATTCCGTTGTATCACTTTTGCCAGGGAACCGCAATTACCAAATAAGCGCGTTAGAGCTTTTGCTAATATATCAAAACAAATGTACTATATCGAATAAGATTGCACAAGCATGAAAAAAACTGAGTCAACGGTACAGATGTACGATTTGCTACTATTATTACGTAAAAGCGGCGCTAGCAAGCTGGTAATCAAATTAGAACTAAGTTTTTGGGAACCCTAACTAAGACTTGAAAGGTAAATCAACATGACTAACAATCAAAATCAACCCAGAGATTATGATGCAGTTTTAGGAGGACAATCGCCGCCTCCTATAGATGGACTTGTTCTCGGAGGAATTGAGGGTATTAAGCGTTGTTTATCAAATCCTGTGGCTAATGTGCGAATTGCTGCACTCAGCGAAGCCTTTAAATATGGTGATGCAGGCTTAGATGTCTTAATTCAAGGGTTACAAGATAAATCGAGGTTAGTGCAGCGTTTTGCTTATCGAGTATTGAAGCAAAGAACAGAACCGCAAGCTTTACAAGCTTTGCAGATATATAAACCTTGGAACTTGGAAGAAAGATTGAACGAGTATCAAGGGTATGCCGTTACTCAATTTGCTAATCAGCAAGTTGTAGAGTTTGATCAAAATATAGGTATTACTGAACCTATTAACAAAGCTTACGTCCTGAGATGTGGATATGATGATAATGAGCAGAATTTATGGAGTCAACTGAGTAGACTTCTGCAAGAATCCAACGCTAACAAAGTAGAAGCTTTAGTCTTTGGTTTGTGGCCGGAAGCTTATGAAAGGGATTCAAGTAGTATTGTCGAAGCTTTATTTGATGGCAAAAAATATTTAACTAATCTCAAAGCTGTTTTTATCGGTGATATTGCTCCTGATGAATGCGAAATTTCTTGGATTCAACAAAGTGATATAAGCCCCATTTTACGAGCTTATCCCAAACTGGAAATTTTACAAGTTCGTGGTGGCGACGGTTTACATTTTAGTCCACCAGTACGACACGATCGCCTCAAAGCATTAATTGTGGAAACTGGAGGATTAAATCGAGATGCTGTCGCCCAAATTTGTAAGATGAATCTCCCAGCATTAGAACATTTAGAATTATGGTTCGGCAGTGAAGATTACGGCGGAGACTGTTGGGTTGAAGATATACATCCGATTATTTTTGAAGGAATATTTCCCAATTTAACTTATTTAGGGTTACGCAATAGTCAATTTACCGATGAAATAGTCAGTGCTATTGTGGCTTGTCCAATTATTAATTCTATCAGCATACTTGATCTGTCGATGGGAACATTGAGTGATATCGGTGCTGAAGAATTGCTGAATTGTCAGGCTATCAGTTATCTTGATATTCTCAATGTGTCAGAAAGCTTTTTATCTGAAGAAATGATTGATAAATTGTCTAGTTTGGATGTGCGGGTTTTGGCAAATAATCAGAAGAAAGAAGATGAAGATAGCTATATTCATGGTCGCTATTGTTCCATTGCAGAGTAATTTATAGGTACATCATGTTCATTTTTAAATAAAAACATAAGGCATTTCAAATGAATAACAATCTAAATCAACCCGGAGAATTTGACGCAGTACTTGGTGGAAAACAGCAGAATCAAAACTACGCTGTAGTTTTAGGAGGACTTGAAGGAGTTAAAAATCGTTTAAATAACGAAGATGATGAAGTCAGAATTGCGGCGCTTGAAGATGCGCTTAAATATAGTGACGCAGAAGTAGATTTGATAATAGAAGCGTTATGTGACCATTCAGAAAAAATACATAATCGTGCTATTGATTTACTACATAAAGTGGGTATTAAAGGAAAACAGGCATTACTAGATTATGACCCTTGATTAGTTTTAACTACATTTAACAATTGGGAAGATTACGATTATGACAGAATTAATGACCCAAGAGGTCAGGCATATTGTCTGTGTGCTGAAAATTATGTAAATAGTAAAAATAAATTATTGCGCTTGCTTAAAGATCCCAAAGCTAAATATATAGAAGCAATTAAATGTGAAGTATACTATAAAGATCCAAATCGTGAAACTGCTTTTAAGGATTTTGTATTAACAATTATAAATGCTAGTAAACTACTTTCTTCTCTTCGAGCATTATTGATTGGAGATTATACTACAACCTATAATGAGAAATACCGAAAATCCAGAGTTAATGTATCTAATATTCATCCTCTGTTAAAAGCCTATCCTAATTTAGAACTACTTCACATACGCGGACGTATGCTTGAGGAAGATATTCTAAAACCTGAACTAAAAATACTACAAGTTCTGAATTATCAAAATAATTCTATTATTTCAGTTAAGCTTTTAAAACATGAGAGTTTAAAAACTCTGATTATTGATGCTGATGGTATATCTGATAGTAATCTGGCGAAAATTTGCAATTTAGATTTACCATCTCTAGAGTACTTTGAACTATGGCTAAGTAGAAGTAATTTAAGTAATATCAATATCGATAGCTTAGCACCTGTACTTTCAGGTAAATCTTTCCCTAATTTGGTGTATTTAGCAGTAAGAAAATGCGGAAATATGAGCGAGGTAGCTCGGGCTATTGTTAATTCTCCAATCATGACAACTTTGAAGATACTTGAGGTAACAGATGGAAATATAAGTAGTGGAGGTGCTATGGCTTTGTTAAAGTCTTCAACAGTTAATCGCCTGCATACTCTCAATGTTTCTGGAAATCGTTTACATAAAAATACAATTGAGCAACTTTCAACCTTGAAATGTCGAGTAATTGCAGATTCTCAGTTTAGCGATCGCTATTACTCAGTCTGGGAATAGACTAAAGCCAAAATCACCATTTGTCAATCTATCAAGGATATAGCCCTTTTTGCTATTCTTCGTTACACGAATGAAAAATCCTACATCTACAAATTTTTATCGATAAATTAGGATTAGCCAAAATGAACAATAATTCAAATCAACCGAGAGATTTTGATGCAGTACTTGGTGGAGAAACACCACCTCCTGTTACTGGTGTGGTTTTAGGAGGGATTGAAGGAGTTAAAAATCGGTTGAAAAGCCCTGAAGCTAGAGAAAGAGCATCTACATTGATTGATGCTTTACGCTATCAAAAAGAAGGTTTTGAATTAGTAATTGAAGCCTTGAAAGACCCTTCAGATAAAGTGCAGATGTTTGCTGCTCGTCTTCTTCGAGATAAAGGTGGACAAAAGGGTAAACAGGTTTTATTGAGACATAATCCTCAGGAATGTTTTACGATGCTAGAAGATTGGCAATTTGAAACTTTTTATCCAAATATTGGAATCACTTCTGCAATTAGTACAGCTTACAATGTTAACCTCTATCGTGAGGAGCCAAATTCTCGTGGAGGATTTCGTGTAGTTGAAGATTTTAATCTAGATGCTCTTCAATTATTCCTCAATGATATTCAAGTCAGTGAAGTTGAAGCTTTAGCTTGTTGGATGCCTGATGAAAGCTACTTACAAATATATCACGAAGAGTGTCAGACACTTATAAATATGCTTTGTAAAGCTAGTCAAAAGTTAATAAATTTAAAAGCTTTATTTATTGGCGATCGCCGCCAACATGAATACAAAAAATCGCGTATTTTTCTAAGTGATATGACTTCTATATTAGAGATGTTACCAAAATTAGAGGTATTTAAATTACATGGAAATCCTTATGAAAATCTATTTTTTAAAAGCACTTATCATCAATATTTGAAAAATTTAGTATTAGAAACAGCAGATAACAATGCTCGCACAATAGCACAAATATGCAACCTTGAATTGCCATCACTTGAATATTTAGAATTATGGGGAGGGAGGTGTAGATACTCACCAACAAATTTCGATTATTTTAAGACCCTATTTTCAGGTGAATTAGTTCCTAACTTATCTTACCTTGCTCTACCAAGCTTTGAAAATACTGACGTGATTGTAGAAGCTTTAGTGCAATCTCCAATTATTGAACGTCTAGCTGTGCTTGATATATCGATGGGAACTTTAACTGATAAAGGTGCAGAAAATTTGCTAAGCTGCCCAAGTGTAAATCGGCTTTACACACTTAATATTTCCAAAAACTGCATATCCCCACAGATGGTTCAACAATTGTCTCAACTTGATTGTCGATTAATTGCAGATTCGCAAGAAGAAAATGAGAACTACCATCGAGGAGGATCGGCTTCACGTTATTACGCATTATACGAATAAACAATATATCAAAAATGCTAAATTTCATTCTCATCGCCAACCCTGAAAATCGCCGTGTTGGTTTCTTTCAACAAGCACTAACTCATTTCAATTTACCACGAGCCACCGTAGTAGATTACGCAGATTTAATATCAGGTAAACAAACTCTCGCACAATTCAACGCACCTAACACGATTATCCGCTTCGATTCTCCAGAAAAGAACTTTGATATTGATAAAGCCATCATTGGGGAAGGGAGTGGCGAGTGGGGAGTAGGGAATGGGGAGATTTTTAATCATCAACGTATCAGTAAAGAAGCGGCGACAAAATTAGAATTCGACAAAGGACTCATCCTCTACCCACGACAGTGGTATTTAGGCTGGCGATATCTCCTGCAAAAATGGGAATCTCAACTTACTCCACTCCAGGGTTACTTCATGAACCATCCGCAAGATATCGCTGTGATGTTTGACAAACCAGCCTGTCACGAAAGATTCAAGGGTTACAATATTCCCGTTCCGCGATCGCTTGGTAAAATTCACAATTACGAACATTTGCGCGAACAAATGCAAACACAGGGAATAGAACGAGTATTCGTCAAACTTTCCCACGGTTCTGCCGCTTCGGGAGTTGTGGCTTATCGCGCAAATTCCCGTTTTGAATCAGCTATTACCACCGTCGAACAAGTGCGAGAAAATGGAGAAACCCTACTTTACAACTCTCGTAAAATTAGGCACTACACCCACCGTGAAGAAATCGCTGATATCATCAACATTTTAACAGCAGAAGGCGTACAAGTTGAAGAATGGCTACCCAAAGCAAATTTGCAAGGATGCGGTTTTGATGTGCGTGTGGTGGTTATTGATGGTGAAGCACAACATATCGTTGTTCGCCTTGGTAAAAGTCCGATGACAAATTTACATTTAGGTAATGAACGAGGAGATACAGAGGAATTTTTAGCAAAAGTTGGTATAGAAAATTGGGAAATGATGAAGCGAACTTGCGAACAAGCAGCAGCGTTATTTACTAATAGTTTATATTGCGGAGTTGATTTACTAATTTTACCGGATTGGAAAACTCATGCAATTTTAGAGATTAATGCTTTTGGCGATTTATTACCGGGAATTTTATGGAATGAGATGGATACTTATACGAGTGAAGTTAAAGCGATTTTGGAACGAACCGCAGAGGCGCAGAGAACGCAGAGAATAAAGAGAAATTTTTAAGATGCTTAATATGAATGAAATAGTGGAAACTCACGATATCTTATTTATTACGCTAGATACTCTGCGCTATGACGTAGCTAAAAACTTACTTATACAAAAACGGACTCCTAATTTAGAAAAAGTTCTACGAAACACAGGTTGGGAAGAACGACATTCACCTGGAAACTTCACTTATGCTTCTCATCATGCGTTCTTTGCAGGCTTTTTACCCACACCTGTAACACCTGAAATTCACCCCCGCCTTTTTGCTTTGGGATTTGAAGGAAGTACCACTACAAGTAATACAACTTGTGTGTTAGATAGCTCAAATATTGTTAATGGATTAGCTGCAAAGGGATATCATACAGTTTGCATTGGTGGAGTTGGTTTTTTCAACAAACGCAACCCTTTAGGTAATGTAATTCCCTCAATGTTTGCTGAAAGTTATTGGAGTCCAGAATTAGGAGTTACTAACCCCGAATCTACAGAAAATCAGGTAAATCTGGCGCGAAAAATTTTAGAACAAACGCCAAATAATCAACGTATATTTTTATTTATAAATATTTCTGCCTTGCATCAACCAAATTATTTCTATCTTCCCGATGCAAAAGATAAAATCGATACCATTGAATCTCACGCCGCAGCTTTGGAATACGTCGATCGCCAATTAGCTAAACTCTGGAATATTATACGAGAAAGGCATTCTACTTTTTGCATTCTGTGTTCTGACCACGGGACAACTTATGGTGAAGATGGTTACACTGGACATCGACTCAGCCATCCTGTCGTTTGGACTGTTCCTTATGCAGAGTTTATTTTATGAAAACCTCACGCAAAGGCGCAGAGGCGCAGAGTTCTAAATTCTTTTAAATCCTATGCTGACAATTCAAAATCTCAAATCTAAAATTGCCCAGTCTCCTTATCAAGCATACGTTTATTCTTACCCTCACAAAACAGCTTATCGTCCTTTCAGCCCACCCGTATATCTCCCGGAACTTTGGACGCAGCAAGATAGACAAGCGCTATTTCTTTACATACACATACCGTTTTGTGAAATGCGTTGTGGTTTCTGTAACTTGTTTACCACAGTCAGCCACAATGAAGATTTTATGAGTCAATACGTCCGCACGGTACAGCGACAGGCGCAACAAATGAAAGCGGTGTTGGGTGATGCGTCTTTTGCTAGGTTCGCTATCGGTGGTGGAACTCCCACCCAGTTACCCATTCAGCACCTTGAAACTATTCTCGATATTGCTGAAAATACGATGGGTGTGAAATTACAAGAAATCCCCATTTCTGTGGAAGTTTCGCCAGAAACCGCTACTGAGGATAAGTTAAGGTTGTTGCGATCGCACGCCGTCGATCGTGTTAGCATTGGTGTCCAAAGTTTCATCGAGTCGGAAGTCTTAGCCACCCAGCGCCGTCAATCTAATACTCAAGTAGAAGCAGCTTTGACAAGGATAAAAGAGGCTGGATTTTCTACTTTGAATATTGACCTGATTTACGGTTTACCCGGTCAAACTGTCAATACTTGGTTGCAATCAATACACGCTGCCTTGCGCTTTCAACCAGAAGAAATCTATCTGTATCCATTATATGTACGACCGTTAACAGGTTTGGGACGAACAGATAAAGAATGGGACGATATTCGTTTAGCTTGTTACCGCGAAGGGCGATCGCTATTATTATCGCAAGGATATACGCAAGTTTCTATGCGGATGTTTCGACAAGGGGAACAAGGTAATAATATTTCTCCCTTGTCTCCCCCTTCTCCGGTCTACTGTTGTCAAGCCGACGGTATGGTTGGTTTAGGTTGTGGCGCACGTTCTTACACCGATACTTTGCACTACTCCAACGAGTATGCAGTGGGAGCAAAGGGAATCAGCGAGATTTTACAAGCATATATTCAAACACCCGATGAGTTATTTGAATACGCGCATTATGGTTTTCAACTAGATGCAGAAGAACAACGTCGGCGGTATATTCTATTATCTTTACTTTCTAATGAAGGATTAAATTTGATTAGTTATCGCCAGCGATTTGGTAGTGAAGTGGACACTGATTTCCCAGAATTTTCAGAATTACTGGCTTTGAATTTGGCGATAAAAGACGAGGATATTTTGCAGTTAACTGAATTTGGTATTGAACGTTCTGATACTATTGGCGCGTGGTTATTTTCTGAGAAAGTTCAAGAACTAATGCAAGGTTATGAGTTGAAATAGTCGGGTTTAACCCAGATTTGTATCAAAGCAATTGCTCGCGTCTAAACAGAATTTTACATTGTATCTACTGTTGGATAAAATATGACAAACAATCAAAATCAACCCAGAGAATTTGATGCGGTATTTGGTGGAGAAGCAGCACCACCTCTACAAGGTGCTGTTTTAGGTGGTATTGAAGGAATTAAAAGACGCTTATCGAATTCAAATATTGAAGTGGGAATTGCGGCTTTAAGTGAAGCACTAAATTATGGTGATGCAGGACTATGTTTGGTAATTGAAGCTTTAAAAAATAAATCAAAAAAAATACAAAAATATGCATTAAATATTTTAAAAAACACAGAAATATCTCAAGCAAAACTAGCTTTACAGAATTACAAGTTTTGGAGCAATTTTGAAAAAAACTATAGTATTCCTTGTGGTTATTCAACTACATTTGCTAACCGAAAAGTGATAGAATTTGACCCTAAAATTAAGATTAATGACACAGATAATATAGCTTACGCTTTAAGGATTGTCCCCGCTGAAAGCTATGGAAAACCCGTTATGAGTAGTGTAGACAAGCTGCAAATATTGTTGCAAAGTCCTCTTGCTAATCAGATTGAAGCTTTGGTATTCGGATTGTGGTACACAAGTTCTTTAGAAGATTACACTTTCCGTCCTGTTATGGATGCATTACTTAATGCTCATGAACAACTTAGTAACATTAAAGCTTTATTTATAGGAGACGTTAATGATTGTGAATTGACTCATTTGCCACTTGTATACAGTAATTTCAGTTATATTTTGTTAGCTTATCCACAATTGGAAGTATTAAAAATTCGCTGTAATAATTCTTCAAGGTATTATAAATACTTCACTGGGATACAATTCAGTCCAATTAGACATGAAACTTTAAAAGCAATTATTATCGAGTCAACTGAAATTTGCCATGAAGTGATTGATGAAATTTGCAAGCTAGAATTACCAGCCTTGGAATACCTTGAATTATGGCTTGGTACAAATTGCTACATATATTCCTCTGTTATTGAATTGATCAGAAATGTTTCTCATATTTTTCCAAGACTTAAATATTTAGGACTACGTAACTGTGACTTCTCAGATGATATTGCTTTTACTATCATAGATTCTCCAATTATTGAAAATTTACTGGAACTAAACCTTTCAGTTGGAACATTAGGATACAAGGGTGCAGAATATTTACTTAATTGCCCATCTGTTCGTCAACTAGATCCTCTTGATATTACTGATAATTATTTAACTGATAAGATAATTGAAAATTTTGCTCAATTAGATATTGAAGTTATTGCTGAAAGGCAAAGTTCACCTAATGATATATAAATAATTCATATATTGTTATGTTGCCTAATAATCAAATTTAACTAACATTTAATAATAACTAACTATTACTATGCACTTCACCATCCTCTATCGCGGTTCTCTAATTAGTTGCAACTACGGCTGTGAATATTGCCCCTTTGCAAAACGCCAACAAACAGCCGCAGAATTAGCAATTGATAAACAAGCATTAGAAAAATTTGTCAATTGGATTTCCCAACATCCTCAACATCAATTTTCAATTCTTTTTACTCCTTGGGGAGAAGCCTTAATTCATTCTTGGTATCAACAAGCTCTGGTAAAATTAACGCAATTGCCCAATGTTAATAAAGCAGCAATTCAAACTAATCTATCCTGTAATTTAGATTGGGTAGAGGAATGTAACAAAGATAAATTGGCACTTTGGGCAACTTTTCATTCAGAATGGGTGACACGCGATCGCTTTGTAGCAAAATGCCTCAATTTAGACAACAAAAATGTTAATTTTAGCGTTGGAGTTGTGGGTTTTCCCAAGTTTAAAACAGAAATAGCCGCTTTACGTCAGGAGTTACCAAACCACGTTTATTTGTGGATTAATGCTGTGAAAGCTGAACTTCCTAATTTATCATCAGCAGACCGAGAATTCTTCCAATCTATCGATCCATTATATGAATTAAATACCAAGCATTATTCCAGCTTTGGGCATTCTTGTCAGGCTGGTAAATCAGCGATTTCTGTTGATGGTGACGGTACAATGTGCCGCTGTCATTTTATTAAAGAACCAATTGGTAATATTTATGATTTTCAATGGGAAGCAGCTTTGGGGGATCGACTTTGTAGCAACCAAACTTGTCATTGTCATATTGGTTACGTTCATCTGGAATATTTAGAAATGAATAAGGTATTTGGTTCTGGTATTTTAGAAAGAATTCCTAAGAGGATGTCTAAAAAGTTTTCTCCGTGCGATCGCAGTTATTTGTAAGGCGAAAGGGAAAATTTCTCTTGCAGCTTTTTTGCTGGGAGGCATATTCAGGCTCCGGTGTTGGTTGTCCAACTTCCACCTGCATCGAGGGCGTTTCGCCCCCTTCAGTGGCATAAGCTCCCACTCCCAAGAACAATACATATTGCTATTCCTGGATCTCAAAAAGCTCGCGTATATCTACCTCAACTTCCTGGCACACTTTCAAAACTAAATCTAACATCGTGAATCTCAAGTTCAATCAAATCATTATCTTTAAGGTTATATAGCTCCCGAAGTTTCACATTGCAAGCTATCTCAATAATTGTTTTCGGATGATCTCCACTTTCAGTATTATTTTTGTCTGTTCTTAAGATGAAAGCATCTCTGCCAAATATCTGACAGGGAACAATGCTCACAGAAACAGTCCCTCCATATTCTTCCTTTTCCAGACGTATGAAATTTTTCGGAAGATGGTAAGGTTGATCTAACTGAATATTTAAAGTTCCAGGAAAAAATTTCATCCCCGTTTTTCTCAAGTAATATTCTTGGAGTTTCTCAATCCAGTAAGAAAAGTTTCCTAAACCACTGACAACCTTACCTTTTAAGATTTTCATATATTTTTATTTTTGTAAATAGGCTGGTATTGTATAGATTGAACATATTATGCAGTAGCGATCGCTAAATCTATTTCCTCTTGATTAGCTTTACTAGGAGTCGTGCAGAAAGAACTTACCTTTATTAGCCTTCATAGATCATTAACTCCGAATCACTGCTGTTGCCATAAATTGTCTAATTTGGCTCATGCCTTACAACTGCATCGACAAATTAGAGGGGAGTGGTACTGATACCGCGCACAAAAATATCTACACAGGTTTCGATATAGTCCTCACAGCTATAGCTGCCTTGATTGAATTTTGCACTGCGGCATAGCATTCCAGCCAATAGCATTCCTGTAAACATATCGACAACCGGAAATGGATCGAGGTCTGCTCTGACGGTGCCTCGTTTCTGACTCGATTGCAGGTAAGCTACCAGTTTTTTTGCTAAGGGCTTGGCAGCTTCTTGAATCACTTGTTTCGCTGCCTCTGGATGACGTTTGGCTTCTCCAATGAAGGTACGAATTAAGTCCTCCTGTGTCTCTAGCATAGTATTGTAAAGATCGGCATACTGTTTTAAATCAATTTTTAGATCCTGTGTCCACGCTTCGGAGTGTGCAAGGGCTTCTGTCTGGAGTGCCAAGGCATTTTTCATTACTGCTCCCAGAAGTTGTTCTTTGCTAGCAAAGTGGCGAAATAAAGTCACCTCATTCACACCAGCAACACGAGCTATTTCACGGGTAGTTGCTCCTTGAACACCTAAACTGGCAAATACCTGTAAGGCGGCTTCTATCAAACGTGTACGGGTGAGAGTTGATGAACGGATGGTTTTATGCATTTATGCTGGCAAGTACTTACTTTCATCATAGATTATGTAGAAAAAGTGGTCGTAATTTGGGGAAAATAATATTGATACCAATATTTTTAAAGTTATTGAAAATATTTACTTTTTCAAATTGATTTAGGTGCAGTAGCTAATGTTTTACTCATTTTAGTAACTGGAACAACTATCCCACTTCTTAAATAATGAGGTGCTTTTTGGATGGCAGTAAATCCTAATCGTAAATAAAACCCTTCAGCATAAAGGCTAGCGGTTGTAATTACCTTATCTATACCTTGCTCAGTTGCTTCATCGCAAAAATGTTGAACTAAAGTACGGCCAATCCCTTTACCTTGATATTTAGGATGGACATACAACCCGATTAGTTCATCAACAATGAAACGAGCAAAACCTATAACAACATCTCCCTCGATCGCAACCCAGAAAGATTCTGCTTTCATACTCTTCAAGATATTTGACCCATTAGGTTTGTCGCGGTAATTGCGCCAAGCTAAAAGTTCTTTTTGGGTGTAGAAAGTTGCAGGCAGAGCTTTGATGGCAGCAATATGAATTGCACTCAGCACCCACGCATCTGTTTCTTGGGCAGGTCGAAGAGATATTTCCTTAGCGTTCATAGGTTCAGGGCTGGCATTCAGATTACAAGAGAAGGCAGAGAGCAGATTGCTTTTAGCGTCTCCCCTTGGGAGAAGGCAAGAGGAAAGAAGTATGAATGAAAACTTTAGTTCTGGGTCATTGCCCAGTTTAAAAAGAAGAATTGTTCTGTAGGGTATGTTACGGCTTCCGTAATGCACCGAAAATCGGAAATGGTGCGTTATGTGTTTCACGCTAATACAATCTACCCTATCTTCTAATTATTTGCGCCTAGCTATTTATTAGCAGTTTGCAATTGAGTCACAACTCGCTGGACAATTTGCCGTCTGATTTCCTGAACATTGTGACTTGCATCTATAACGCGAGCAAGTACTGCCGCAGGGGCAGTTTGGGGAGAACCACTGTTAAAGGGTGGTTGAGGATTGTATTCAATCCCTAGTTGAATTGCTTGGGCGAGCGCTTCCCCAAATAACTCAGCAGCTAGAACCAGCCCAAAATCAATGCCAGCTGTCACACCACCGCCTGTAATTCGATTGCGATCGATGACAACTCTTTGAGCAACTGTCTTCACTCCTAACATCTCAAGTAAATCCAACGATAGCCAGTGAGTAGTGGCGCAATAACCCTGAAGTAAACCCGCCGCCGCCAGCAGCAGCGAACCAGTGCAGACAGCCGTAACATAGCGAGCTTGTTTCCCTTGGGTTTTGAGAAAGCCGAGGAACTTTTCATCTTCCATTTTGGCATTGATACCTGGGCCTCCTGGCACAAATAATACATCTAAGGCTGGGGCTTGAGCAAAGGTTGTGTCAGGTAGAAAAGTGAGGCCGCAATCGCTCCGAATTGGTTCGAGTGTTTCCGCCAGCAGATATAATTGCACCTTTGGCAATTTGGCAAAGACTTCGTAGGGGCCCGTAAAATCTAACTGCGTTACATCTGGGAACAATACTATTCCAATCGATAGAGAAGAAATTTGTTCTGTAACAGTCATTATTGATACCCTTGTTCGCAAAAATTCCGATCGATTGCTCCTGCAACTTGCCCAATAGTATAACTTTTGAAATATAAGTTACGGTAATTTTATCAACAGAAACTATAAATAACTTTAATTATCACTAATTCTATCGACAAACCGTATATTATGGATAAAGCAAAAAAATAACCAACTTCAAAAGAGAAATTTTGAAGTAATCAAGCAATATCTTGTGATATTTGGCTAATTTTATTGTGTTTATTTTGAATATCTTCTCAAAGCTTGCTCCCTTAGAGTATTTACCAAGCTGGCAGACATTAGAAAATCAAAAGGAGTGAATGTGATCAACGCCATACAAATTAACGAAAACTTGACAACAACAGGACAAATCATACCGAAACAGCTTGAGCAAGCTATTCAAGAGGGTTTTAAGTCCGTTCTCAATTTGCGATCGCCTGATGAACTAGGATTTTCCAAAGATGAGCAAAAAGTAGCGGAAGCATTGGGGCTGTATTATCAAAATGTTCCACTCAAGGTGGATCTAAAAAATTTGAATGAAGAGGTGATAACCAAAATCCTCACGATACTCGAACAAATCCCGAAACCAGCGGTTGTACATTGTGCCGCCGGGATGCGATCGACTGGAATTGCGCTGTTGAGTATCGCTATCCAGGAAGGATTAACACCAGAGGAAACCTTAGCAAAAGCGAAGAATCTCGGCTTTGGATTCTTTGAACACGCTGGCGTTAGTCCCCGATTGAAGCAATTATTTGTGGACTACGTTAACAAACACGCAAAAATAGCTATACCTGCTAGCTGCTCTTAAATGTTAGTGATTTTTAATTGTTATGTCTTAATAGACTAGTACCGCAAGGCGGAAGTCAAAAGTCAAAAGTCAAAAGTCAAAAGTATAATGGAATGGGCTTTTTAGGGATTTTAAATGGTTGCTTTATTTACGCCGTAGTGTACTAGAAGGCTGCTATACAAATCATTAAAGAACAATTCAGAAGCGAAGCCTGAGACGCTCCACCAAAGTGTCAGAATCAAGACGTTCTCTACGTTCGTGCAGCGCATAGCTTGTTTCTTTGCAGGGGTAGCGAGTCGCACAGAATACAAGCAAGAGAATTCTGGCTCCTGACTCCTGAATTCTTTCTTGTTAAATTAAAAACTGCTCTTGCTGAAAGCAGACAAGAGCAGTTTTGAATAACAAAGCCCAAAATAAAAATTAGGCATCTTCAAGTTCAAATTGAGCCACTGTAACAGCATTAAAAGCGAAAGCTAAAACTAATGGCATCGGCGACTGAAACCAAAAGGTAAAAAGAACAGCTAGGATTGTGCCAATTACTGCCGACATTGACCACAATCGTTCTTCAAAAGTCAGTCCTTTTTCGGCTTTAATCAATCTGAGAACATGAACTGGAATTGGCTCTGGCATTACCCCACCCGGAGGGAAAGCCCAGAAGTTGTTACGTCGCTCAACAAATAAATCTGTCCAGCCATTTTCTTGGCACCATGCCTCAATCCATTGAAGTGAGTAATGATTCATCATCGGGTTTCGGAGTTCGGTTTGTGGAAGTTGTGTACTTGGTGAATGTAAACTCTGGGAGATTCCTGAAGAACTAACTAATCGCTATAAAATTAACGCTAATTATCGAACTTTTAAGCTTTGTTAAGCAATTGAATACGCATATAATTACGTCCAAACCTTGCTTTCATTAATTAAAAGACTAACAGTCGATCGGGGCTGTTGAATTTAAAATACAACAAACTTTACTTGAAAAATAGAAAGTCAAGAATTGTAAATAACTCCGTAAGTATTACTGCTCAAAAAAACTTTTTATGTCTTGAAAATTTAAATCTACAAATGAAGAATTGTAAATAAGTCAACAAGCATAAGCCATAGTAGACATTGCTTTATTTAGCTAAATTATTCCTTTAGAGTTAGAAATTTCAAGTTTTATCTTCATTAAGAGCGATAGATGATGCTCCCCGTCTCTATTTTGCTAAAGCTTGCTTGATGTAAGAAACACTTTATACTCAGTCATTGCGATCGCTATTTAGTAATTATTGTTCTGATATCCAAATGTAATTTTAGTGCGATCGCTGATTGCCACGCTCTACCTCAAGTAGCAGGGATAATTTTGCTAAAGTAAGAAGCTTATGCTCTTTTTGCGTTACAAAATATTAAGCAACGGAAATATACGTTCTTCAAGTCCAGTAGCAAAGCTGCGAGTCTCAATTAGTACGAGCCAGTCTTGCTAATATTCAAATGCGGTAATTAAATGTGGCGATTATACACTAAATTGGCTCTCAATATATTTTGGCGGCAAGGGTTGGCGTTCCTTCTCGGAATTATTATCTGGTGTGTGGCCGATCCAGCAGTGGCAGTAGACTGGACTCATCCACTGTCATTTAGCAATGCAGAGTTATCAAGACGTGATTTTTCTGGACAGAGTTTGCAAGCTGCGGAGTTTTCTAACGCCAATATGGAATTGGCTAACTTTACAAACGCTGACTTACGGGGAGCAGTCATGAGCGCTTCGGTAATGACAAAAGCAAATCTCCACGGAGCGGATTTAACGAATGCAATGGTCGATCAGGTAAACTTGACTAAGGCAGATTTGAGCGATGCAGTTTTCAAAGAAGCTCTTTTGCTCCGTGCCATATTTAATGATGTAAATATAGACGGTGCAGATTTTACAGATGCAATTTTGGATAGAGTGCAAATCAAAGAACTGTGCACCAAAGCCAGTGGTGTGAATTCCAAAACAGGCGTGCAAACTCGTGATTCTCTAGGATGTCAATGAAGCGTGTTGGTGTAATTGGTGGCGGACAACTTGCCTGGATGATGGCGGATGCAGCACAGAAGCTAAAAGTAGAATTAGTAGTACAAACTCCTAGCGAACACGACCCGGCCGTGTCAATCGCCAAAGAAACTGTTTTCGCACCAGTTGATGATGCAAGTGCTACGGAAATATTAGCTCAAAAATGCGATGTTATTACCTTTGAAAACGAATTTGTTAACCTGAATGCTTTATCTGGTTTGGCACAGCAAGGCGTTTGCTTCCGTCCCAGAGTAGAGGCATTAACTCCTCTTTTAGATAAATATCATCAGCGTTGCTATTTACGCGACTTGGGCTTACCAGTTCCTCAATTTTTCGCCCTTGACGAGGTGGAAAATATCAAATCAAAAATAGAATATCTAGGTTTTCCAGTAGTCCTCAAATCCCGTCGTCACGGTTATGATGGTCAAGGTACTTTCATAATTCAAAATTTTGCTACTTTAGAGCAAAAGCTAAGTGATAAAAGTACAACACAAACTTTAAATCAATCGCTTTTCTTGTTAGAAGAATTTGTCCCATTTGAAAGAGAACTAGCAGTAATTGCAGCTCGTTCTGTGGAGGGAGAAATTGTCACTTATCCAGTTGTAGAAACCCAACAAGAACAACAAGTGTGTCGGCGAGTGATTGCGCCAGCCGAAATTACGCCCAATCAAGTAGCAGAAATCCAAGCGATCGCACATACTCTATTAAATAGCCTAGAAGTAGTGGGAATTTTTGGAATTGAGCTATTTCTCAGGGCTGATGGCAAAGTGCTGGTAAATGAAATTGCGCCCCGTACTCACAATTCTGGGCATTTTTCTCTTGATGCTTGTGAAACTTCTCAGTTTGAGCAGCACCTCAGAGCTGTTTGTGGTTTACCTTTAGGGAATCCGGCTTTGCAGTGCGCCAGCGCTGTAATGGTGAACCTATTGGGGTATGAAAATTCTCACAGTGACTACCAAAGCCAGCGTCAACAAATAGCAGAAATTCCCCAGGCACAGGTTCACTGGTATGGAAAGATAGAATCACGTCCGGGACGAAAGTTAGGACATATCACCGTTTTGCTGGATAATCAAAATCGAGAGATGGCGATCGCGATCGCCCAGACCATAGAATCTATCTGGTATCCCAGGTAAATAGATCGGAAAATTTCGATGTTGAACACACAACATCTTTTGAAAAGCTATAATGAGTGAGTTGCACTACGACGTTGGTGACTGCCATCAAGTTTTTTGATCTATGCCTTTAATGACAAGGGAGTCAACTGTTCTCGTGGCAGTATACCGGGCATGTACCCGGAAACTTTAAACGAGGAATTTAGGTTCCCACCTGGATAAACCCAGGTCATAAACTTAGGTAAAACGGCGTCGCGGTGAACTTAAAATTATTAGCTCCCAAAGTTCAGTTAGAATTTGGGGGCTTTAATTATTTAAATGAGTCTTCAATTATACAACGCCAAAATATAAGTGTAATAGAGTGAAGCGTAGGCTTCTTGAACCGTAGGTATCGCTTTTGCTGATCTACAATACTTAGGGTATTCGGAAGTTTTGCACAATTGTTAGTAATGTCAGTTTTTATGTTTGAACAACAACCCGAAGATTTACAATTTTATGTTAAACAGTTAGCTACCGAAGCTTTGCAAAAATCAGAACCATCGGCATGGTTTGAAGTGTTATATACCGAAGCTAAAGGTGATACAGCAAAAATTCCTTGGGCAAAGTTAACTCCTCACCCTTATCTACAAGATTGGTTGACGGATCATCAACCGTTCGCTTCTGGGCAAAAGGCGCTAGTCATTGGTTGCGGCTTGGGAGATGATGCCGAAGCTTTAGCTGATCGAGGGTTTGAAGTAACTGCCTTTGATATTTCACCGACAGCGATCGCTTGGTGTCAAGAGCGATTTCCAGATTCGACTGTCAATTATATAGTTGCAGATTTGTTAGCAATTCCCCCACAATGGCATCAAGCTTTTGACTTTGTTTTTGAATGTCGTAATATTCAAGCTTTGCCGTTGAATGTGCGTTCTTGGGTTATCTCCTCAGTTACCTCTCAAGTTGCTCCCGGTGGCACACTTTTGCTGATTACTCGTGTTCGAGATACAGAAGCTGAACCTTCTGGCCCACCTTGGCCATTATCAGACTCGGAACTCAAACAGTTTGAAAATTTGGGATTACAGCCAGTAGAAAAACTCGTGTTTTTAGAATCTGAGCTTGACGTTAAGCAAGTGCGGATTGAATATCAAAGGCATAATTCTTTGACATCCTCTGATTTATAATGCTGTATGTGGGAAAAACCTGCCGCAGTAACAAGCGGTGGAAGGGCGTACACGCCTGCAAAGACTATATCGCCAGCTACCAAGAGTGAATTCTACTACGGTAAATTCCAACGTGTAATTCCTCTGTCTGCTAGGGTTCAAAATACCAATGTCACCGCAGATTATAAAGACGGCATTTTGAATCTGACACTGCCTAAAACTGAGCAAGAAAAGAACAAAATTGTCAAAGTTAATCTAGAGCAACCTGCTGCCTAATGGGTTCTGATGAGACTACTCTACCTCTAAGAAATAATTGATTGAGATAGCTAAGAGCTTGGTTCTGACATAGACCAAGCTCTTTTGTATGCGATGTCTACTTTAAGGGGCTGCGCTTACGCTTTTTTCCTCTAAGAATTGGGTGGGGACGATCGCTCCCCAAGTCTCACAAATATTGCACCGCGCTGAACATTACTTAAGTAAACCACACCTAAGTGCGATCGCCTCCAGGCGCGATTATTGTCTAGCAAAAGCCAAGTCACTTTCAATTAACTTGGCACCTGTTAGGTTAACCCCACTTAAATTACATTCGTAAAAATTTGCCCCTCTTAGGTCTGCTAGTGCTAGATTAGCTCCTGTTAAATCTGCACCAGTGAGGTTAACTTCACTTAAGTTAGCACTACTTAGGTTAGCCCCACGAAGTGAAGCTTGTTGCAGGTCTGCCCCGCTTAGGTTTGTCCTCATTAGGTATGCCTTACTGAGGTCGGCTCCACTTAAATTAGCTTGACTGAGGTCTGCTGCTGTTAAATCAGCTTTAGTGAGATTGGCTTGACTTAGGTCTGCCCAACTCAACTGAGCATAACTTAGGTTAATTTCACTCAGCTTTACTGATGCAAGTACTGCACACCTCAAGTTAGCATTAACAAAATTTCTTTCTCCGATTGCATAACGGCGTAAAATTTCATCACTTGCTACTCTGTCTAAAACAGCTTTTGATGCGCCTTGATAACACCATGTAGTTTCTAATAGTTTGGCAGCAGTGTTAATAGCTACCTCATCACATTTAGCTATGATTACACCATTGCAGCCATCCCACTGACCGTTAAGCATCAGGGCAATCTCACTAGCGGCAGCAATTGAGTCAAATAGTAAAACAGAGTCTTTGTGCCGTTTTAACCAGTTATTCCAAATCGAGATAATATTTTTCATTTTTATAAGTTTTGGCGCTTTCAGAAGATAATAAACAACACTCAGAGAGTGACATGAGTAAAGCATACAAGAGCAACCTGACCCTGGAACAATATGAATTGATTAGTGACCTGATTCCAGAAGCCAAACCGGGTGGTCGCTTTTCTTGAAGTCGATATGTGGGAAGTCCTGAATGGGATTTTTTATATTCTGTTAGAAGGAGTTAGATGGCGATCGCTAAGAAGGAGATTTTCCAGTTTGGCAGACAGTCTACATATATTTTCGTAATTGGCGCTGCATATGGAACTTGGCTAAAAATCCATGACAGTCTCAGGGAGTGGGTTCGGATAGAGAATGAACCTCACAAGAGTCTATCTGAAGCAATCGGGGATGCCAGAGGAGATTAGAGCAAGGATCTTCGACCACTTATTTACAACTAAAGAGGTTGGGAAAAGAACGGGATTAGGATTAGCGATCGCTCGTCAAATTGTCGAGGAAACCCATGATGGGCAGTTGAGTTGCAATTCTGTACTTGGCAAAGGAACAGAATTTGTCATTGAGATTCCAGTATTTTAACTAATTTGCGATTTTCCTCTCAATGCATAACGCTTCCAATTTCTTCGTAATGCGGAGAACAGCAATAGCACAATTCTACAAAATCTGTATAACTTGATTCTAAATCAGGTATCGTTCAGAGTTAAAATGACACAATTGCGTAAAATTGTGGTTAAAACTACAAAAAATTGTTAAAACAACTAACTAATACCGCATTTCCAGCCTCGGTCTTCCGACTAGAGAGTGGTTTAACTTTTATTCATCAAGAAATTCCCACTACTCCTGTAGTTGTGGCGGATGTTTGGGTGCGTGCTGGAGCCAGCCTAGAGCCAAAACCTTGGTTTGGTATGGCGCACTTTTTAGAACACATGATTTTTAAAGGTACGGCGACGCTACCTCCTGGAATGTTCGATTCCAAAGTTGAAAACCGGGGTGGCGTGAGTAATGCGGCGACAAGCTATGATTATGCTCATTATTCACTCACCACAGCTGCCCCTTATTTAAAAGAGACTCTGCCCTACTTGGGAGAACTACTGCTCAATGCGGCAATTCCAGAAGATGAATTTAGCCGCGAACGGGACGTGGTGCTAGAGGAAATTCGCTCTTGTCAGGACGATTCTGACTGGATAGGCTTTCAAGCGCTGATTCAAAGCATCTATCCGCATCACCCTTACGGACGTTCGGTGCTGGGTACTGAGCAAGAACTGATGCAGCAATCGCCAGAAGCAATGCGCTGTTTTCACCGCACTCACTATCAGCCAGAAAACATGACAGTGGTAATTGCAGGCGGTATAGCCCAGCAACCAGTTTGGGAAATGGTAAATCATTCATTTGCTGATTTTGCCGAACGCTCGAGTTGTCCGCAGTTTGAGAAAGTGACAAAGCCAGTAATAACAGGAATTCACCGTCAAGAACTGTGTTTACCACGCATAGAGCAAGCGCGATTGTTAATGGCGTGGCTAGTACCCGGAGTAGAAGATATCCGTACTGGCTATGGTTTAGATTTTTTGTCAGTTTTATTGGCAGAAGGGCGGACTTCGCGTTTAGTGCGCGATTTGCGAGAAGATTTGCAATTGGTACAGGGAATTTGCAGTAGTTTTTCTCTACAACGAGAATCAAGTTTATTTACAATTACTGCCTGGTTAGAACCAGAAAATCTGGAGGAAGTTGAGTCTTTAATTTGCGCTCATTTGGATGATTTGCTGACTAGAGGAATTAGCGAACAAGAACTTGCTCGTATACGCAGACTTCTATGTAATGAGTATGCGTTTTCTACTGAAACACCAAATCAACTGACGGGGCTTTATGGATATTACAATACCATTGCCCAAGCGGAATTAGCTGTGACATATCCCCAGCAGATTCAGTCTTTTGATGCCAAAGAACTGCAAAAATTAGCTAAACAGTATCTCTCGCCGGAGAATTACGCGGTTACTGTACTTAAACCGTGTTAGTTATTGGGCATGGGGCATTAGTTTTTGACAAAGGACAAAGGACAAATGACAAATGACAAAGGACAAATGACAACCTTGCTGCAAAAATCGCCCATCCATCGCACCGTATTGAACAATGGCATGGTCGTGCTGGTGGCAGAAAATCCGGCTGCGGACATTATTGCAGCGCGAATCTTTGTGCGTGCCGGTAGTTGTAACGAAAACCGGGAGCAAGCAGGGTTGGCACATTTGTTATCAGCAGTGATGACAAAGGGATGCGATGGACTTTCTAGCTTGGAAATTGCTGAAATTGTCGAGTCTGTAGGGGCGAGTTTGAGTGCAGATGCTGGCACTGATTATTTTTTGCTATCTTTCAAGACGGTAACATCTGATTTTGGGGAAATTTTAACATTGGCAGGGCGGATTTTGCGATCGCCTACTTTTCCCGAAACTCAAGTAGAACTAGAACAGCGTTTAGCACTCCAAGATATTCGTTCCCAAAAAGAGCAACCGTTCAATGTCGCCTTTGAACAAATGCGGCAGGTAATGTACCAAAATCATCCATACTCCATGTCAGTGCTGGGAGATGAATCCACCATGAGCCGCTTAACTCGTGCGGATTTAGTGGAGTATCACCAGACTTATTTCCGTCCAGATAATGTAGTAATTAGTATTGCAGGCAGAGTCACACCCACAGATGCAGCAGCGTTGGTGGAAGAAGTTTTTGCTGATTGGCAAGCGCCAGCCCAAGCACTACCAATCCTGAATTTACCTGAGATTAAGGTGGAACCACAGGTAAGGCTGAAGCCAGTACAGACACAACAATCAATCGTGATGCTTGGGTATTTGGGAACATCGGTGAGTTCTGTTGACTACGCCGCCCTGAAGTTGCTGTGTACCTACTTGGGAAATGGGCTTTCTAGCCGCTTGTTTGTCGAATTACGGGAAAAGCGCGGTTTAGCTTACGAAGTATCCGCCTTTTACTCCACAAGGCTATTTCCAGCGTCGTTTGTAGTTTACATGGGTACAGCACCAGAAAATACCAGCATTGCCTTAGAAGGACTGCGTACAGAAGTAGATTTGTTATGTACCACCGAAGTATCTGAAAGCGCACTCCAAGCTGCTAAAAACAAGATCCTGGGGCAATACGCCTTGGGGAAGCAAACGAACGGGCAAATTGCTCAGATATACGGCTGGTATGAAATTTTGGGCTTAGGAATTGATTTTGACACCAAGTTTCAAGAATTGATTGCGGCGGTGAGTGCCAAGGATGCGATCGCTTCAGCTTGTAAATATTTAAAAGAGCCTTACTTGTCTTTAGTTGGTCAAGAAGAAGCAATTAATCGAGCGATCGCGTAACTGAGAATGTGCCGCAGCTACGCCCGTTGCAGATATCGTAAAATCCAGCAGCTGTTTTTTCGACCAAGCGGCTGTACCATTAGCATGAGAATATTCTGGGAGTGAATTCCATGCAAAGCAGCCTGACAGCAAGTATTTTGAGTTATTTAAAATTACTAGACCCAACTGTAAATCGCTGTAAAATGGAAAAACGGCAAAAGGATTGGTGGCCAAAGAGGTCTAAATCTTTATCAGCCATTAAAATACTCTTGTTCTTGGCTACGCCTCTGCTTATTACCTCAACGACTCTAGTGTCAATAGCAGCCCCACAAAAAATTGCCCAACTAAATCCTGGAAATAGCATTAACCGCCCTAACCTTAAAGTTGGTAGCCAAGGCGAACGCGTATCTGAACTTCAGGCAGCTCTGAAACTTTTGGGTTTTTATTCTGGTGCAGTAGATGGTATTTATAGTGAGAATACAGCTAGTGCTGTTTCCCAGTTTAAACAAGCAGCTGGCTTGAATCCAGATGGCGTTGTTGATGCCAGTACTTGGCAACGACTTTTTCCTAATCAACCTGTAGCAGCATCAACCGTCCCTTCATCCCAGCCAAGATTTAACTCAGCTACAAATTTTCCTGTTCCAACCCAAGCTAGTAACCTCACCAACGTTGCAAATCCCAACCCCAACCCTCCGAAACAAGCTGTAACCCAAGTTCCGACTAGACCAGAAGCAAAACCTACTACCCCAAAAAAAGCTGTAACCCAAGTTACGGGCAACCCTGAGCCAAGACCTGCTACTCCCAGAAAAACGACAACTTCTAGCACAAAGAAAACGCCGAAGCGTACTACATCAACTACTCGAACTCAGTCAAACACAACTACTAAACGAACTCCCGGTATTCAATACACCTCAGAAGGTTTGCCAATTTTGCGTATAGGATTACGTGGTTCTGAAGTTGTTAAGTTGCAACAACAACTGAAAAAGCTTGGTTTTTTGAAAGGCGATGCCGATGGTGACTTTGGCGAGACAACCGAAGACGCGGTGAAAGCTGCACAAAAGCGCTATGGTTTAGAAGCTGACGGCGTAGTTGGTGGCTCTACCTGGGAGGTTCTTTTGCGGCGTTAGGCATAGTATGAGCATAGCCAGCGTCTCCTTTGCGTGTAAGTAAAGGCACGGGCGAAATACTTTGAAGTTCTGATAACTTATTTATTTTTTGGAAATCCCCAAAGTACAGAGGTTTTTCAACTTCAGTAAACCTCTGTAGGGATTTTACGCTTCACAGCATTTTTTATGAATTTAATGCGGTACATCCTGCAATACGATAAAGATATACCGATTAGAAGTATCTCTCTTAGCAGCACTGAAAAATTACATTGATTTTAGGCTGACGAAAGATGATGGCAACTTTAGGAGTCAAGCACAACAATACCTAATCGTGTTACAGATCACAACTAGCAATAGTGAAATTAATTAAACTGACTGCTAAATCCTCTAAAAAAACTTATGCAACACTTTTTATTAACTTGGCTCGGTACTGCGGTGGCGTTATTTCTTACTGCTAATATCGTTCCGGGATTCTTTATCAAGAATTTTCTGACTGCCTTAATTGCTGCCCTTGTTATTGGTCTGGTTAATGCATTTATTAGACCAATTTTGCAAATTTTGACATTTCCAATTACCTTACTCACCTTTGGTTTATTTACATTGGTGATTAATGCCTTAGCCCTTTGGCTGGCAAGTGTCCTAACTCCTGGTTCTGGTTTTGAGATTCAGGGCTTTTTACCTGCTTTGTTAGGTTCAATTGTGCTAGCAATTGTTTCTAGCATAATTAACTATTTTTTGAGAGTTGTTGACTAGAAAAATTAGAGAACTTTTGTAATACTAATATTTAAAGCTTGGGCAACAGCAAAAGTTACCGCTCCTGGTTGCCCTTGTATTTGGAAAATTTGTTTAGGAACTAAAAACTTCACCCGCAATTCCTCTATCTTTGTAAAGGGGAAAACAGTCAACGATGTGAGTTGAGAGGCTGCAAGAATAGCAGCTGCCTCTGCTACGCTAGGTGTACCTACTTTATCGTCGGTAATTGTGGCAGGATTGGGGACACAGACAGAGCTAAGGATTTTCGCAGAAAAGGTTTTTAGAGGCAAATTGCGGAGGCGACAAAGTTTTACTAAGCTTTCCTCCGAGGCTTTAGTGTCAATGGTAGCAATACCTGCGATCGCACTTGGAAAAAGTTGATTTTCTCGAAAGACTTTCTCAATTGCCCAATCAATCAGCTGCCATGATGTTCCCCGTTTACAACCGATTCCTACCCATAAAACCTGTTGTAATTGGTGTATTTTCTTACTCAGTTCGTCAGAGTTTGACATGATTGGGTTTACTCCAACAGCCAACCAAATAAATCTCCCACCGTTAGCCTCAACTCACTTGCAAAATCTGGCACAGGGAGTAAAGCTTCTAGTTCATCCAACATGATTGGCTGTTGATTGCGGATGTACACAAATACTGTTTGTTCTTCTGGATCGATCAGCCAACCCATTTGTGTTTCATAATTCAGGCAATGTAAAATATTTTTTGTAACTTTCGTTTGTCTTTGGTCAGGCGATAGAATCTCAATAGTCCAATCAGGAGCTGCTTGGAATACGTTGGCAACTTCACCATTTTCATCACGGGGAATTCTTTGCCAAGTAAACACAGAAATATCTGGCACTATTGACCTTCCACCAAAAGTACAGCGCAGTTCTGGAAAAGCACGAGCAATTCGCTTGGGCTTGACTGCTAAGTTGACAGTGCTAACCATTTCACCTTGAATTATACTGTGCTTTCCCTGTGGCATAGGTTTTTGAATAATTTGGCCATCGATGTATTCACTAGCGGGCTTCGTTTCTGGTAGCATTAGAAATTCTGCCAAAGTTATGTTTTTAGATGGTGTCCGTACCATAAGCGATCGCCTCCAAATCCAGCAAATTTTCTTAACAACCCGCAAAGGACACAAAGAAAAAATCAGCTTTAACTTAACTCTTACTCTGCGTACCTACCCTGCCGGAAGCCGAAGCGCCTATGCGCTACCTCAGCGCACCTACCCTACGGGAAGGCGAAGCGCCTATGCGTTAAAAAATATTACATCCTTTCCAATACCTGAATTCCCAACAAAGATAATCCCAACTTCAAGGTTCTAGCAGTCAAATCACACAGAATCAACCGAGATATTCGCTGCGGTTCCTCCGCTTGTAGTATAGGACAGCGATCGTAGAATTGGTTAAACTTCTGACTCAGTTCAAACAAATACTCACATAAACGATTGGGTAGCAACTCTTGCTCTACACTACTAATAACTTCATCCAGTTGAAGTAAATATTTTGCCAACGCTAATTCTGTTTCATGCTGCAACAAAATGGCATTATTTCCCAACTCTTTAAAGTTAATATTACCCTTGCGGCTAATCCCATGAATCCGCGCATAAACATACAGCATATAGGGCGCAGTATTACCTTTAAGATCCAGCATTTTGTCGTAGCTGAAGATGTAGTTACTCGTGCGATTTTGGCTTAAGTCTGCATACTTAACTGCGCTGATTCCAACTACCCTAGCAACTTCATTAATAAATTCTTCAGTTTCAATACGTTCTTCTTTTTGTAATCTAGTTTTGAGGTCAGCATGGGCACGAGAAACAGCTTCATCTAATAAATCCCGTAACCGCACAGTATCCCCAGAACGAGTTTTGAATTTTTTACCATCTTCTCCTAACACCAACCCAAAGGGAACATGGACTAATTCCACATCATCGGGTATCCATCCGGCTTTGCGTGCCACTTGGAAAAATTGAGTAAAGTGGTTTGCTTGTCCAGCATCGGTTACATAAATTATCCGTTTTGCTTCATCCTGCTGAATTCGGTAACGGAGAGATGCTAAATCTGTTGTGGCGTAGTTATAACCACCATCTGATTTCTGCACAATTAAAGGTAAAGGTTCACCTTCTCTATTTGTAAACCCTTCCAAGAAAACACATTTTGCCCCTTGGTTTTCTACCAGTAATCCAGATTTTTCTAAATCTTCCACAACTCCTGCTAGTAATGGATTGTAGAAAGATTCCCCGCGTTCAGTTAATTTGATATCCAGCAACTCATAAATTATTTGAAACTCCCGCCGTGACTGTTCGCACAATAGTTTCCAAGCATGAAGTGTATCTTCTGCACCTGCTTGTAATTTGACGACTTCTTGGCGTGCTGTTTCTTGAAAAGCTTCATCTGTATCAAACCGCAGTTTGGCTTTGCGATAAAAAGAGACTAAATCACCAATATCTAAAGCATTAGCGGTGGTAAGCGCATCTGGGTAAACTTCCCGCAGATAGGCGATTAACATTCCAAACTGCGTACCCCAATCACCAACATGATTTAACCGCAGTACATCATGTCCAAGAAATTCTAAAATCTGAGCGATGGAGTCACCAATAATTGTTGAACGCAAGTGTCCGACGTGCATTTCTTTGGCAATATTCGGACTAGAAAAATCCACAATTTCCCGCTTCGGCGTTTTCGCGGCTGGAACTCCCAGTCTGGGATCGGCTTGAATCGCGTTTAGTTGTGCTTCTAAATATGCTGTTTTCAGTTTGAGATTGATAAATCCTGGCCCAGCGATTTCCGGCGGTTCGCAGATTTCGGATACATCTAGTTTCAGGGCGATCGCACCTGCGATCGCTCTTGGTTGCAATCCTAACTTTTTACTCAGGGATAAAGCCACATTCGCCTGATAATCGCCAAATTTAGGATTGCTAGCAGGAACCAAAATTGGATCTACTCCAGCCAAGTCAGCGCCAAAAGCCGCGATTAAAGCCTGCTCTAAAAGAGTTTTTAGTTTTTCTTGTGTAGCGTTCATATATAGATTTTATCTGTGAAAGGGGGAATGTAGCTCTGGAAAAGCTTGATTATTTTAACCTTAAAAGATATTCATCAAGTCTAGGCAAAGACTGTCATTTTAAGGTACAACCCCCTTAAATTGTCTTCCATCCTTGGCATAACTTCCAGATTCTGACGATACCGAAGTCGATTTTGACAGACTACTACTAGTTAATCAAGTCAACAAAAGCGTAGTACGTAGTAAGCACTTGAGTGCTTAAAACAAAGACTAAACTTATTTCCCCAGGTTTCTTTGATTTGATAGATTACTACGTTTTCCAACGTAAGTACGGAGATAAACTCTGTTTGTATAGCAGCGTATTAACTAAGCCTTGGCTCAGTTGATACGGATGACGGCGTACTATTACTTATCTACCTCATTTAAATGAAAATTCCTATAGATTAAGCTTTTAGCATTTCACTATAGAAACTGCATATCTGATTTTCATAAAAAATATAAATCCTTCATCCAATTCTCATTAGATATAAGTTTAATTACTAGGTACTAATAACAGGTTAATATCAAATATAAAATAGCTCTTTTAAGTGAAAACACTTTAAATAAAGAGCTATTTAAATATACTAGTAAAAGTAAATAAACAGATTGACGTTGCAGAAATATAGCTGTTAGAAGTAAAAGACAAGCGAAGACGGATAGCTGCTCAAGAAGCATTATCTAAATTCTTTTTCCTACTTAATGGCTCATAATATGAAACCTAATTTATTCACAGCTTTGATTGCCGCTACAGCTACATTGACCGGATTAGTTTCCAAAGTAGAAACTGCATCTGCTGCTGATTTTAATTGGAATAGCTCTTGGACTCAACCAACTATATATAATAAGTCTCAAACTGGTTTTAACGACACTCCTTTCCAACAATTTGTCCAAGCAGAAAGCGCTGCTCTTCCAAACAGCGGACAATTTAAATTAGACCCCAATAAATTAAACCTAAAATACAACCACGATGTTTCTGTTTACTTTATTAATGAGGGTGCAGGTTATAGAAACCAGTTAGCCTTTGAAGCTACAGGAGCTACTAAGAAGTCTGGACTGCTTTTTAATGATATTTCTTGTGAAGGGACTGGATGTGTTGGCGGCTGGGGCGGTAACGCACTAAAACTAGGTGATGGGGTGAAAGTTGGTAATGTTACCGCAGGTACTCAACTAGACTTCTGGTTGAGAGCTGATGGTTTGAACCGTGGCAACTCTGCCAATATCTTTGGTACTGATACTGCCTCTAACGCTGACGGACTACAGCACGCGGTTGCTTATGCTTACAACAACTACATCCTCCTGGCATTCGAGGATTTATACGGTGGTTTACACGCTTCAGGGGTAGATTCGGCAACTGGTAAGTGGAACGAAGGCTCCGATCGCGACTTTAATGATGTTGTCGTCGTTCTTGATGTCGGTGAGGCAAATGTTAAAGCGTTAATTGGTGCTACCGTTCCTGAACCATCTGTTACTCTATCAATGTTTGCGGTGGGAGCAGTTGGTATGTTTGGATTGCGCCGCCGCCGTCAAAGTCGCACTTCTCACTAAACTTGGAAACGGTGCTTAATATAGGGTGCGTTTAGTTTCATTGGAAGATAACAAGCGATCGCTCCCATTTTCACCCGTATAAATAATCTACGGGTGATTTTACGTTTTTTATACCAGCATTTATATTTTATCTATTGCGATCGCGTTCTAAATCATCAATAACTTTTTGCAAATACCACTCGTCTGACATCCCAGGATGGTAATCCCGGTTTTGCTGAATCAATCGTTCGGCAATTTCCCAGTATCCCCCAACCATTCGTAAAAGTCGCTGACGTAGCAGGTGATATTTTTGCTTTTTTGATGGACTAAATTTCTGGATTTTTTCTAGGCTATTTAAGACTTGTTGATAATTTTCCCAGTCTTCTTGTTCGCAAAAGATACTCGCCGCCCGTTGATAATCTTCCACGGCATTATGTATTTCTTCTAAGCAAGTATAGGCAATGCCGCGATTGTAGTAAGCTTGAGCATCATCAGAATTGATTTGCAGCGCTTGCGTGTAATCTTGAATTGCACCAAGATAATTGCCCGTTGTCCGATAGGCATTACCTCTGGCAATATAAACTAAGACATCTTCAGGTTGCATCTGGAGTGCTTGGTTAAGATCCGCGATCGCCCCTTGATGATCTCCTAAGATAGAACGTGCTTTACCTCGGTTGCGATAGACAATGGCATCTTGAAAATTTAGTCGTAATGCTTGATTAAAATCTGCGATCGCTTCTCGATAATTTCCCATTTTACAACGCACAACCCCACGACAGCAGTAAGCTTGGGCATCTTGCGGATCGGCTTTTAATATCCAGTTTAAATCGGCGAGTGCTTCTTGGGTATCTCCCTTTTCAGCCTTTTCTAATAATTGCGTGAAATAATCATTAGTGGATAAAATTGGCGCATTAGTGGAACGCGATTCCTCAAGGACAGGTAATTCTTTAGGTTGTAGCTGTTTAATTCGTTCTAGACAAAGACGACAATTTTCTTTGTCTTGTTGCTCTAGATATAACCCAGCAGCTTTTTTAAAGTTAGCGATCGCATCTTGAATATAACCCTGTTTGCGCCGCACCATTCCCCGTAGATTATAAGCAGCAGCATAATTAAGATTGAGACGAATCGCGCGTTCAACATCGTCTAGCGCCCCCGATAAATTTTTCAGCGCTACTCTAGCCAATCCCCGACAATAATATGCCTCGACACTCTCAGGATTCAGCTTCAGAGCTTCGGTATAATCTGAAACAGCTTTCAGGATTGCTCCTGAGTCATAATATGCTAAACCCCGCTGCAAATAAGCTTCGCTAAAGTAAGGTGTTAGTTGTAAAGCATGGTTAAATTCCTCAATTGCTCCCGCGTAATCTTTTCGCCTAGCCTTTTCCAATCCTCTATTGTAGAATTCGTCATTCATGACATTTGTTTGGTTGATTCAGTTAATTGAATTCCAGCAGGCTTGTTTCGTAGCCTAATCTATGCACTCATCTTCATATTTTAAGTATATTTCATAGTTTTTGTGAAATAAAACTAACACTTGCCCTAACTTTTGATAAATGGAATATTGTATACATCCAGATTTTGGAGTTCAGTTTAGTGAAATATCAATAATCAAATTTATTATTAAATTCAGCCGTTTGTGGCTATGTATTTTATACAGTTACGATTCTAGTTGATCTAACTATAGAAAAAATTATAGCTTTATTAACTGACATAAAAATTTTAGCCACATTATCACATTTATTCTGTTCAATTAACAGTAAAAAATTGGGGAAATGACTAGATTCAATTCCCCGGCTTTCGTAGATTGTAAAATATTTATGGTTAACTAAAATTCAGAATTTAGGAGTCAGAATATTTCAAAAATCAGCAGGAAATTCCTGTAATCAATATACTAAGTAATACTCGATTTATTCTGAACTCTGCTTTCTGGGTGCTGAAATTTTACACTAACATTATTCTGAAAGCAAGCTGGGAGAAGTCAGAACAAAAACATCCCAATTTCCTTGAGCCTCAGTTTGTGGTTTTATAGGATTGGCGTAGTGGAAAAACTCATGGTCATTAACCAATAGGAGTTCTCCCGGATTTAGAATTTTACTAAATACAGGCTTTTCTTTTTTGGCAGTATACAGATGTGTTTCTCCACCTTGAATATTCTCTCTATCTACTGAGAATATGCCAATAAAATCAGTGCCATCTTGATGGATACCTTCAGGTGCTGGATTACCAAAATTCTCTGGAGAACAACTAATTCTAATTTGATGAACTCCGATTTCAGCTTCAGGATGAAATTTACAAGAATCACTAAATGCCAAAACGAGATTTTTGAAAATATCAAGTTCTATGAGTGCATCATCTAATTCTGCAAACTCTCTTTTTATGTCACCCGCTAATCGATTATACTCTTTACTTTGAAAAAAGACGCCATGAGGTAATTTGATTAACTGATTTCCAGAGACTGTGAACCGAGATAATCTTCTAGAACGATAATTGCCTTTGATATAAGGGTCAAGAGGCATACTACTAAAAAATGGCTTGAAACCTTCTAGACCGATCGAATTTACCTTTCTGAGAGTAAATAGAAAAGCATATTCTAATTCCGTTGCCGTCCACACTTTTTGCATAGGATTTACCTCCTTGCACGTTAAAATTCTCCCGGATTTGTTTGGGAGGCTTGTAATACTTAGTCTATGCTACTTTTTGTTACTATGTTGTCAATTTAACTACAAAAATTGACAATTCATGATAGTTAGAGTTCCTCAAATTCTGTTACAGGGCGCAGTAGTTGCTGAAAAGATTTGCAGATAGGGGTTCAGTGGGCAAAGAATCAACGTATATTTACAAACAGCAACAAGGATTCCATAATGATAGATTGGCTTTACCGTTACCCACCTTTGTATCCCGGTATTTTACTCAAGCGTTACAAGCGGTTTTTTGCTGACGTTCAACTTACTTCTGGCGAAATAGTGACAGCACACTGTCCCAATACAGGGCCAATGACTGGAGTATCAACACCTCTAAGTGCGGTACAGCTTTCCAAAAGCGATAATCTTAACCGCAAATTGGCTTACACTCTAGAACTAATTCAGGTACATGACAATGAGCCGACTTGGGTAGGCATAAATACTTTTTTGCCCAATCGGGTGGTAAAGCTAGCTTTGGCGAAATATCTTTTCTCGGAATTGGGTGACTATAGCCAAATTAAGGGCGAGGTAGTTTATGGGCTAGATAAAAAAAGTCGAGTGGATTTTTTCTTGACGGGGAGTAATGAGAAACGCCCGATTTATTTAGAAGTGAAAAATACAACTTTGTCTGAGGGGAGATTAGCCCTATTTCCTGACACGGAGACTACCAGGGGGCAAAAACACTTGCGAGAATTAATGGCGCTGTTACCTTTGACTCGTGCGGTGATGCTTTATTTTATCAATCGGGGTGATTGTATCGAGTTCTCTCCTGGCGATCGCACAGATCCTATATATGGTAAATTATTGCGGGATGCGATCGCTCTCGGTTTAGAAGTCTTACCTTGCCGTTTTGACATTTCTCCCGAAGGTATCCGTTATTTAGGTTTGGCAAAACTAAAAATTTGATTGCATCTAATTAAGAGAGACTAGCAATTGCAACATTTCTACACGCATAAAACAACAAATCTATCTAGATCCTATCTAGATAGATTTGTTGGTAGTTGATGTTTGCTAAAAAACATTCAACCAGACTGTAATGAATAAACGACTATAGGTAGTCGTCACCCCAGAAATAGCATTCGCTATTCTGACGTTTAGTTATGCAGGAATCAAAACTGTGTCAATGACGTGGATGACACCGTTATCAGCAGCAACATCTGCTGTTGCAACTTTTGCATCATTTATCTTGACGCCATTAGAAGCGTCAATTTTTACATCTGAACCTTCAACAGTTTTAGCTGTCTTCAGTTTAGCCACATCAGCAGCTAGTACTTTCCCTGATACCACATGATAGGTCAAGATTTTTTTGAGCTTTGGAATATCTTGAAGTAATGCGTCTACTGTACCTGCTGGAAGCTTATTAAATGCTTCATCGGTGGGTGCAAAAACGGTAAATGGCCCAGCACCTTTAAGTGTATCTACCAAACCAGCCGCTTGGATTGCTGCAACTAGTGTCGTGAAAGAGCCATTGTTAGTGGCAGTGTCAATTATGTTGGCCATGTGCTTTATTTAGTTCTGTGTAACTTGTTACAAATCTAAACTATTTGTTCAATAAAATCTATCTATCATTAGGCGTATGACAAATTATTTCTTTTATTGGTAATATAAAAATTTATATATATTTTTATACAAATAAAGAATTATATGTACATCGTCCAGGTGGATAAGTTATGAGCATTGCTGGATGCGATCGCCTGTACCACTGTGTAGAAAAAAGAGCGATCGCATCCAAGATTATCAGTACAACACTCAAAATACCAATAAAGTTAGTTAAATGGATAATTTAAAGTATTTTGTTGGTAGAAATGTTTAAAAGCTTCTGACAATTTTATCCCAAAAACCATGCTGTGTGAGAGAAAACGTGGTTTTTAGAGAACTTAAATATACTTGCATTAACTTTTTGTCAGGATTTGTTAACCAAATAAGTTGGTAAAAGGTGTATTTAACTGATATTATTTTATCACTAAATAAATTTCACTCGCTGTTTGTGTAATTCCACCTGGAAATAACAAACGGGCAATCACAATTGCTAAAAGCATTAGTGTCATTGCCCGTCTATTTCCCTAATTTATCATGCGTAGGATTTACGCCAAAACCTTCTCTAACTTCCATTTATCTGTGGTTGGTATTTCTGTTGCCTGTGCGTAAGTCAGGTATGTCAATAAAGAGACCTTTAGGTAATATTTTCCCCAAACTATGACTTTCATGAACAGAAGAAGACTTATCGCTTGGATTGCTACGGCAGTTACCAGCATGATGCTGGTAATAGGCTCTCAGTTTGTCAATTTTTCGCCAGCCAACTCTGCAACTACACTTAACGTGTATGCGGCTAGCAGCTTAACAAACGCGATGAATGACATTAAGACTCAGTACCAAAGTGCTAACCCAAGTGTCAACGTTGTTTATACCTTTGGTGCTTCTGGTACTTTACTTAGTCAAATACAAGCAGGAGCTCCAGCAGATATTTTCATTTCTGCTGCCACCGACCAACTAGATGTCTTGCAGAATTCAAGCCCAAGCAAAATAGTATCAGGTAGCCGTAAAAACGTTGTCAAAAACCGTCTAGTTTTGATAGCTCCGACGACAGCTCCTGTTAGTGCTGGTAGTGCGGCTCTGACTACCATCAATGGTTTGACCAACGCCAACATTACTGGTATTGCTATAGGTGATTACACAGGTACTCCACCAGTTGTACCAGCAGGAAATTATGCCAAACAAGTTCTGACTAGCCGAGGTATTTTCACTACCGTTAGTCCCAAATTATACCTTGGCAGTAATGTGCGTACCGTTTTAACTGCTGTTGAAAATAAAACCCTAAATGGTCACACCATCGATGCAGGTTTTGTTTACAAAACCGATGCTGCCCTTTCTAACAAGGTAAGAGTCGTAGAAACAGCTCTAACAACAGAGAGCGATCCGATTACCTATCCACTGGGTATACTCACCAGAACTACAGTTTTGTCGACAGCACAAAGTTTTTCTACCTACTTAAGTGGTGCTACTGCCCAGAATACCTTCAAAAATACTTACGGGTTTATCTTGCCTTAATCACCACAAAGAAAATCAATCAAGTACTCGCTGTCGTGAATTTTGAACTATTTGGAGTTATGTCTTGTGAAGTTCACTAAAAAACTCTCAATTATTTTTTGTAGTTTGACTACTGCTCTCCTTAATGCTGCTGTGATTACCAATACTTATAAGTCAGCAGCACAAGCAAATGGACCAGAACTGATTACCAACGGGGGATTTGAAAACGATTCTCTTGTAGATCCGAATAATCCCAATGCTACAAATCCTAATGTTACAGGATGGATTAAAAATGGCGATCCGGTAGATACATCAGGTACTAGAATTGACAATTTTCCTAACACTGCGAATCAGGGTTTATCGTTTGGTGGATTTTCCGCCTTGAGCTACATATCACAGAATGTCCCTACAGTTGTTAATCAATACTACAAACTTACTTTCTATTTAGCATCAACAGAGGAAGCACCTGACCTAGATAATCAATTTCAGGCTTTTATACGTGAAAAGCCGGTTTGTACGAAAAAAAATACTTCTTACCAACCCTACACACAATACACGTTTTATTTTCAAGCCAAAGAAACATCCACTGAGATCAGGTTTGCTTCCAGAGTCAAGTATGCATTTTTATATTTGGATGATGTGAGTTTCCAATCTACAGAGAAACTAGGGCAAAACTCTGTTTGTGAGTGACGCTGCTGGGAGTGAATAAGCCACAGCTTGCAAGCTAACCCTCACTCTCTTAAAATCCCAAGCGATATCTGGCTCTATAGTGCTGAGAATGCCACTTAAATTCATCTGATTAAAAAACTCCATCATCGTTTTATCGAGAGATGATCTATGGTGAATAACTAACTTTTATCAACCTGGATAAAGTGTTGATTTTTCTTGACACCAATTAGAGCCAGCATAAATCTAACTATCACCTTGTTTGAATTGTCGTAATTTAGAATTATTTGGAGTCAAGTTTTATGAACTTCACTAAAAAACTCTCAATTATTGTTTTTAGTTTTACTACTACCTTAATTAGCACTGCTGTAATTACTAATACTTCTAATACCGCAGTACAAGCGGCAGAACTTGTTAAAAACGGAAGCTTTGAACTCGATCCTCTTGTAGATCCTAACAATCCCAACACTACAAATCCGAATATTACAGACTGGACTAAGGCTGGCGATCCGATGGATATATCAGGAATAAGAATAAGCAATTTTCCTCAGCATAATAGTGGTAATCAGGGCTTATCACTTAGTGGATTTATAGACCTCAGCTACATATCACAAACACTTTCTACACAACCTGGTCAGCAATACGAACTTAGTTACTATTTAGCATCTATAGATGAGGCCCCTGACCTTGATAATCAATTTCAGACATTTGTAGGTGGAAATAAGCTTTTTGATCAAAAAGACATTTCTTTTCAACCATACACGCAATATAAGTTCAATTTCACAGCAGATACATCATCCACAGAGTTAAAGTTTGGGGATTGGGATAAATATGGATTCTTATACTTGGATAATGTGAGTGTAAAACCTGTGCCTGAGCCATCAACTATTGGAGGAATAGCAGTTACTGCTGGTTTATTGGGAATATGGCTGAAGAAAAAGAAGGCAATTAGCTAGAAAGAATAACCTTTTTTTTAACTTTTGGAAAAGAACAGATCATAAATCCCTCAAACTACTGCGAGTAGTTATGAGGGATTTGGTCATCTTCTACTCCAATCCAGTTTCAGTCATGTTTTCTTGGTTGGATGAAATCAATACATCAGATAACACTGATTATGTAATTACGTTAAAAAAGAACCAAGGTAATCTTTATGATGAAGTTGAAAAACTATTCCAGTTAGGCATAGGCACAGGATTTCAGAGGATTCAACATAGCACCTATAAAAAAGAAAAATTAACTATTTTTCAAAATTAATTTACTCTTATATACCCAATTAATGACTTTTATAGTCTTAATAAAGAGTTATATCTTTGAAGATGAGATAATTTATATTTTAGAGAAAATTCCATTTATTTTATTTATCAACTTATGAGATTTTACAGTTATTTAGATAATTGAGAAATTCTTTTTAGTTTTTATTAGTAAATAAGAAGCGTTTGCCCTGGTAATAATTTGCTTTTGAGCTTCTACTGCGGACAACTTATGGTTGCCGTGACATCAAGATTGTCAGTAGAGCGGAATGTGGGTTAAATTTCTGCTAACTGGAGAGATTCAATTACCTGACGGGCTTGAACGAGATTATCTGGCTTTTGAAGAGTATTTTCCTGAAGTTGCAGCAGTAAATCAACGTACTGTCGATATACGGGTTCTACGCTTTCGCAGAAAGAAAATTGTACGTCAGGATTAATCGCAACTAAATCATTACGAAGGGATTTGAGCGCGGACTGTATTACCTAAACTAAGTAAAGCATTACTTTGGGCGATCGCATCTTTCACTACTCTAGGGGCTATTAAGTTTTGGTTACACAACACAGTGCTGGAATCATGTTCACCCGTCCCTCACGTCGCCCTGACTTAAGTGCATGGAAACGTTTCCCTCTTTCATTCCAAGCATAATCATATTGATCTCGATTATCCATCCCAGACTCATCAAGATAGACAATCTTTTCTGCAGATAGGGTGGACAACTGTGCTACAAAAGCCTCTCGTTTGCTTTCATCGCACTCACGGTAGCCATAAGTCTTTTTTTTCGAGTCAAGCCAATTTTCTGCAACGCCCGCGAGATGGTACGATCGCTAATCTGCTCTTCCCACAGTTTTGCCATCTCAACTTGAGTTTTATCTCCATTAGATAAGGCAAACTCGCGGAATTTTGTCCAATCGGTGATAAGAGTGCCCATTACCGGGAGGTTGATTAGGCAACGCTTGAAAGTCCCCAGTAACGTCCAGCCGCTTTAACCATAGGTTGATGGTGTTGCGACTAATACTAAATAGAAGACAAGATCCACTAATCTTCAATCCATCAAGCTTTATGGCTTGGATAACTTTCTGACGCAAGTCGTAACTGTAGGGTTTGGGCATGAAATGAGTCCGATCGCGCCGAAGGACGATTTGAGACTACTTCCAGTTTATGTCATAACCACCTTGGCGCTTGCTATATCAACAATCACCCCATACCCGTCTTTTTGCGGCTAGATTATGGATTTCCATTTATCGATCTGAGCGATCGCGGTAATAACACTCAGGATGATGGCTTTTACTTTAGCCTTCGCTATCAACCCTAACTAAAGCCTATGGTAATCATAACTAATTCTGCGGGCATGATATTATTTGAGCCGCATTTGAGCTAGTCGAGTTTAATCAGCAAAATCCTATTTCACTTACTCCTTTTGGTATTTTACGCAAAGAATATGCCATTTGACTGACTCATTTTGGTAAGTGACGCGATTATTTCAGTATTTTCCACAGTTAATTACCTGTCCTTCTGATTTATTCTAATATTGAACTAAAAAATTAACCTCTTTCTTCAGGAATTTGAATGTTATCCTGTGTATGTACACAAAGAGAGAAATTATAGTTTAAAAATTAAGAAAGATTTACAAGAGAAAACTTATGACACAACCTAACTCGCAAGACAAAAACAGCTTTCTTTACCCTCGTAGTCGGTATTATGGGAAATTTCAGCCAGAGAACTTTGTATTTAATGCCAACCTCCAAGAATTCTCTCAAAAAATTAGTTACATCACTTCCCTAGAAACAGGGGGTAAATTGTCTCAGGAAGAGGCTTATCAGCAAATTAAGTCACTTTGGAAAGAGTTGAAACATAGCAAAAAACAATTGTCTATTGGCAAAAATCCAGAAATTTAAACTAATGGTAAGGAGGTATTCGGAATTTATTAAATCTATTGCAAAAGTAAAAAACCGCCCAAAAATCAACTTCTGGGCGGTTTTTTACTTTTGCAAAAAGTCTCTTTTTCGTGATGTTAATTCTAGTAATTACAAGTAATACCAATTATGTATAAAGATGCGCCAAATTATATAAGGAACGAACCGCATAGACACAAAGCGGCTACTCTTACGAGAACGCTAAGAGCGTTCTCGCAGGATCGGGCGCATTCACGTAGCGTCTCGTTAGAGAGGACACAAAGGAAGAAAGAAAATTTGGCGCAGCCTCACAAAGAAATGGTATAATAAATAATAGACACAAAATTTTAAGCATTTACATTTTTTTTCGTTAGATGTCTAGTTAATTATCTTCTAGCAAAGTCCAGAAATAACCATCTGGTGCAATAAAAGAGAAACTCGTCTCGCCGAATTCATTACTAATAATGTCTGTAACTTTTTGTGCAGTACTTGCCTTGATGCGATCGCAATATTCCTGTATTCCTTTAACCCGATAGGTATATAAAGACATACCCAAGCTACCTGGTTGGGCTGCTTCAAAGCGCGATTCCAAATTAATAGATTCTGGGAATCGAACGATATAAAGTCTACCACTACGTGTAGCCATTAGGTCAGACTTAGAAGAACGAGGATCGTCAAAGGTAGTGACAATAAACTTTTCACCAGGATTTAGGTCAAAAATATCTCGACCTGCTGGCGAAGATTCATAGCTAGTTTCTACACCATCACGCACACGCAGCAAACCCAAAACTTCTTCATAAAACTTCAGGGTTTCTTTGCTGTCATCCTGAACGATAATCCCTATATGAGTAAACTGACTAGTCTTGAGAGGCGCATTATGGTTAACTTGTCCGTAATGCGGTAGTGTATAGCCAAACCGTTGAAACAAAACCTGTCGAGCTAAGGGTTGCAATAGCAGCATTTCTCGTACACCAACTGCTGGCTCAATAAAAGGACGGCTTTTCCTCTCTTTGTTGTAGATGACTTCCCAATAAGGGTAAGAGTATCTAATAGGGAAACCTGCTGCCTTTGCATCCTCTATATGATTTAAAATACTCAAGACATCCGCAGTTAAGCTTGTTGCCCAACGATTTCCCTTAATTTTCATTGACGCTGTTCCCAAACCTTCATTTGTGGGATTTTGCCAAACCATCAGCCGAATCAAACCATGATCTGCATTTTGGTGGTAGAGGCGGATTGAGCGTAAAGACGAATTCACCCCATATAATTGATGGGCGACATCTGCGGTTAATTCACCCACTTCACCAATGCGATAGCCAAATTGCTCCCAATACTGAATTGCAGAAATTGGTTCTGGAATGCCGATGCAGACTTCATAGATACCTGCAATTGTCGTTTGTTGTTCTTGAGTCATAATCAGTGCTGAGTTGGGAGAGAGGCGATGAATCGCGTCTGTACAAGAAAGAGTGAGAAGTAGAGAAGCGATTCATCGCGTCTGTGTTTACAAAAGTATCTCTTAAAGAATCCGAAAAGCAACAACTTTATTTTGTAGCTTATGATGTACCTACAAAAGCGAGATTTAGCGATCGCTATCAAGTTTTTTTAACAGGAGTTAAGCTATGACGCAGCGACTGACTCAAGAGCAATTATCACAAATAGTTACAGAAGTTGAAGGTCTGCAATTGCGTCGGGAAGCGGAACTAGACCAACAGCAGGTTAAAGAAATTTTACAGGAGTTAAATTTACCGCCAGAGTTACTAAATGAAGCGCTGATTCAATTAAATCGCCGCCAAGCATTAGAGGTACAACAACGCCGGAATCGATGGATTGTCTCTGGAGTGGTGACAGTTATATTGGTTGTCATTGCATCTACAATATTTTTCATGCAGCAGCAAAATTCTACACTTTCCCGTATTTATGCTCAACAAGACCGCATCACTTTGACACAAGATAATGGCGGGGACTTAAAGACAATTTCCCGCCAAACCAATCCAGAAGTGTTGTATCGTGTCACCTTAAAGGATGCACCCTTGGGTAAAAAGTTGGCTCTTTCCTGTAATTGGATTGACCCAAGCAGTCAAATTGTCAAGCAAAACAACTATCAAACCCGCGAGATTAATACCTCTGTCTGGGATACCCAGTGTCGTTACACTATTAACCCAACTGCAACTGTCGGTAATTGGAAAGTGCAGATGTTGTTGGAAGGTCGGCAGATTAGCGATGCAACCTTTGAAGTTAAATAGTCCAGATGGGTATCCCACATCACTTTCTTGGCTATTGGGGTTACGGCGTTCAACAGGATTTGGAAGCGCTGTTAACTAGTGTTGTAGATAAAAGGGGAAAGGCTTTGAAGTTTTTTGCACCGGAAAATTTTCCTCTTCCCATCTGGAATGTTGTTCATATAGGACTTGATAGCAATTCCCCGTCGCAACAAAATCAAATTGCTGCCATCTTTGCATCAGGATTATTTAGTTCACCCGATGCTTGGGTAATCCAGGAAAACAACTGCCTAATTTTGGGAAGAGAACCTTTCGGAAAGATGCCTTTGTATTGGACTGTGCAAGGACAAATAATCTGGTTTGCATCCCAACTGCAATTACTTTTACCGATTTTGCAACAGTCAGAAGTTAGCATTCCTGGGTTATATGGTTATAGCTGTTTTTCTTACGTTCCCACGCCCTTAACTCCTATTAATGGCGTGTTTGCAGTTCCAGGGGGAACTGAATTAGTTTGGCAGAGCGATCGCCAATCAGGTAAGCTGCAAACACCTAAATCTAGAAACATCCACTCGTGGCGGGAAGCGCCAGAACAGTTAACAGATGAAGCTACAGCAATTACCGAATTGCAAACTCTCCTGAAAGACTCGATTGAGCGACAGATTGCCGATTTAAAAGATGAGCCTGTCGGGGTGTTTCTCTCTGGCGGACTCGATTCTTCAGTGGTGGCGGCGCTGCTGGTACAAGCAGGGGTGAAAGTCCGCGCCTACACTTTAGATTTTGGTAACGCAGGGATTCCAGAATATCCATACTCTGAACAAGTCGCCCAGTTTCTCAAAATTCCGCTTGTTAAAGTTGCAGTAACCCCAACTTCGATCGAGAATTCCTTAATTCCGACTGTGCAAGCATTGGATTTGCCTTTTGGAGATGGCGTGTGTGTGCCGTTGTATCTCCTATCTGAAAGAGCGAGTCAGGAAACTCAGGTAATTTTTAACGGTGAAGGTGGAGATCAATTGTTTGCCGGTTGGACGAACAAACCTTTAATTGCCGCAGGTGTTTATCAAGCAGAAAATCCCGCCGGACAGGAAACTTTTATCCAGCAATATCTCCGCACCTTTCATCGTCTTGGGGGATACGAATCTCAAGTTTATCAGCCAGAGGTTTATGCACAGATCCAAAATTTGCATCCTGAAGATTGGTTGTTAACAGCTCTAGCTCAAGATGAGTGTCCATCTTTGCTGCATCGCCTCCGCCGTGCTAATTTGATGCTCAAAGGAGCGCAGAATATCCATCCCCGTGCGACTGCATTGGGGTTTGCTCATGGGTTGTGGGTGCGATCGCCTTTTTGTGATTTACCTCTAGCTGAGTGGACATTCCGCCTATCTGGAGAACTCTGTTTGCAGGGTGCTTGTGAAAAATATATCCTCAAACGGGCTGTAGAAAATTGGCTTCCACCCGAAATTGTCTGGCGACAAAAACGTGGTATGGGGGTTCCTTTAACTTCTTGGTGTTTAAATGATTTTTGGCATCAACTCGGCATTTGGCTCAATCCAGAAATACTTCGCGCCAACAATCACTTTTATCCTCACATTGCAGCCCAAATCGTTGAAGGCAAACTAGGAGCAGCTATTCAAGGCCGTCGAATTGGTGAAACACTCTGGTTACTAATTATGTGGCAACTTTGGCGATCGCACGTTTTAAATGAAAAACTAAGTAAACAGTCTTGGGATCATCCCTTTTGGTTACATCGTTGGCTATGGAGAAATTACAAAATAATTCGTAATGACGCTCGATGACTCGCTAACGTAATTCGTAATTCGTAATTTACTGTATCGGTATTTTTGGTAAATGGTATCAAATAATTTAACTCAAAATCGCCTTAATCCCCCATTCTCCAGGGAACTTGCTCAGGAGTTACTGAATAACTACGGTTCTCCGCTTTATGTTTATAATGGCGATCGCTTGGGCGAAACTATTGAGCGGATTACCAAAGCAGTCAGTTATCCCCGCACGCAATTTCGCTTTGCTAGTGTTACTAATGGCAACATTGCGCTGTTAAAAATTTTTCGCTCCTTTGGGTGGGGACTTCACGCCAATACGCCAGGAGATATTTATTTAGGATTGCAAGCTGGTTTCGATCCTAGTGAGATTGTTTATAGTGGCAGTAATTTGAATTGCGCTGAGATGCTACAAGTCATAAATTGGGGAGTTACAACACTCAATCTTGATAGCCTCGCTCAGTTGCAGTTGTGCTGCGAAGTTTTGCCCAAACACAAAGAAAAATCTATTCGGCTGGGTTTACGCCTCAATTTACCAGAAATTACCGGAGATAGCCGCATTGGTGTACGTCCAGAGGAATTTGCTGATGCGATCGCTTTAACTGCTGAGGTGGGATTAAAGCTGAGTGGTTTACACTTCTATCGAGGTACTGGAACTAATGCCACAGCCGCTTTTACCCAAGTAATTGATACGGTAATCGCCACAGCACAAAAGTTACTTGATTGGGAATATTTAGATTTTGGTGGTGGCTTTGGCTATCCTTATCACCACAACAAAACAGCCTTTGACTGGGAAATATTTGGGGCTGAGTTAACCGAGAGAATTACTCGTTTAGGACGGGAAATTGATTTGGTGATTGAACCAGGACGAAGTGCGATCGCTGGATGTGCAACTTTGCTTGCTCAAGTTGTTTCGGTGAAATGGCAAGGAGAAAAACAGATTGTTGGAGTTGATACCACCGTTGCCAATCTTTCAGTACCCTCAGTACACGGCGGCTACCGAGAAATCATCACTTGGAAGCAAGCAGATAATCCATTTACAACCGATATTTGTGGGAACACCACCTATTCACGAGATTATCTGGGGAAAAATTGCCAACTCCCAATTTTAGAAATTGGCGATATCGTTGCCATTCTAGATGTCGGTGCTTATGGTTATGCAATGTCGTCTCACTTTTTACATCGCCCCAAACCTGCGGAAATCTTGCTAGAAAATGGCACGCATCGCTTGATTCGTCGGCGGGAAGATTACAGTGTTTTATTAACAAATCAGGTGTTAGATAACTAACATCAATTAACCATTATGAAGTGTATTAACTGCGGAACTGACAATAAACTAAAAGATCGGACAGCTAATCAAGGTCGGTGTCTAAAATGCAATCATACTTTTGCCTTTGAACCGACTAGTATGAGTAATGTTCAGATTACCGATCCTTTTTTTGCAAAAGCGATCGCTGACATTTCTGTAAACAATACCTTATTTTTTACACCCAAGCAACTACTTTATTTTTTAGATAATCGTCTAAAACAAAGCTCAAAGTCAATTTCACGATTTGGCTGGTTACTTCCTTTTTTATTTATTAATTTTGTTACATCATTAACGATTTTTATACCGCTAATAGTAAATCTTGCGTTTATTAATTTCTTTTATGCAAGTAGCAAATCAACTAAACTCAATCTTGTAAGTCGCAAACAGAATGCGAGGAATTTACAAATCATAGGAGTAATTATCCTTTCCATAGGAATTCTGGCTTTAAAGTCATTTACCCTCTTTGTCATTATTGTGATTATAGGAATGCTACCTATATATTTAGGAACTCGACAGCTAAGGCGGATTCAATTATTAATACAAGACTTTTTAATTTCACAATCTCAGGTTAAAGATTGGCTAGATCGCTGGCAGCAAATCAATGGGTCAATTGTCAAAATTCTTCCTTCACCTAAGCAGGAAAATACACCAGTCACGGTTAATCCTGATGTGACTGCTTACAGTTTTGATAGATTAGTCGTTTGTGATAGTGCTAGTATTGCTCAACTATTAATCGCTAATAATTTTCACTTTGAAAATAACTGTGCAATTCTTAGCATTACTGGATATCCCCAAAGCATTTTTGACACCACAATGCAAATGCTTCGGCGCAATCCCGATTTGAAAGTCTATGCAATACATGATTGCAATCCACGAGGAATTGCTTTAGTTCATAATTTGAGAATCAATGCTAATTGGTTTCTCAATAGCGAGATTGTAATTATTGATATTGGACTAACGCCACGTCAAATTATCGCTACGAAGCGCGGAATGTTCATTCAATCCTCTCCAGAGTCGGCGCAAGCAACTAAACAATTGCCTGAAGAAGTACGTCAAAGCTTATCTGCTGAAGAATTAGCATGGTTAGAATCTGGAAAGTTTGTGGAATTAGAATCTTTCACTCCCCAAAGAATAATTAAAGTTCTGCAAAAGGGTATTGCTGGCAGTCAAAATTTAGAAAGTGATGATAGTAGCTTGCTTTTAGTCGGCGATACAGGAAATGATATGTACGTTGTTCAAAGTTTTGGTTAGTATTCTCATTTAAATTGTGGGGGCAATTCATGACTTGCTCCTACATGAATAAAGTGCAGTCTCACATAAGATTTGTTTAATTGATTTACAGATTAGATTTATTCAATTTGTTGGTTTAACCAAGCTTCTAAATCAGAAATAGCTGAAAAGTCTAACAAAGCCTCTCCTAACGCCTCCAATTGTTCAATAGATAATCCTTGAACTCGCTCAATAGTAGATGAATCAATCTCACCAAAACGGCGATTTAATTGACGTATAATTAAACGTTGTTCGCCTTGTTGTACAGCTTGCTCTCGGTCTTGTTGATAAAGTGGTTTTAATCGCATAATTAACTCCCGATCGTCTTCTTCTGAATTTTGATTAACTTGCAAGTTTTGTCGCAAGTTATAAAGTAATTCTAGCGTTGCTCTGCAAAATGGATGATTTGATGGTAGTGCTTCTAATTCATCTATGGCTTGTTTTTGTAATGTTCCTCGACCGAGAATTCTTAACCACAGGGTTTCTTGGGTGCGCGGTAACTGGTGAATTGCAACGATGGGTGTAGCAAGCTTTAAAAGTAAGGCATAATACGGTTTCCCAATTCTCAACTTTCAAAATATTTAGGAGATTAAACAATGGTTCAGGTTCGCTATGGTGGACAGAACGGCCAACAGTATGAATTTGCTATCAGTAACGAACACGTTGTAGTGCGTACCGAAAGCCGTAACACTATTGTTGGTGCAAGATCCTTTGAAGTCGCACCTGTATCACCCATAGCTCGTAATATCCTCAATCAATTTGAGTTAAAAACACGGTTTCGGCAAGCGGGTGTAGAAATTTTGCAAGCAAAAGTTCCGAATCAGGGTATCGCTTTGCGCGATCGCGCTCGTGAAATTCTCAACAATGAGTCTGAAGTCCAATTTGCCGGACGTGTCCTCATCGATCCAGTATCCCAACAACCTGTAGTCTACACTGAAAACCTTTTTGTTAAATTTGATAGCGAAGAAGAGTCAAGGGGCTGCCAAGAGGTTTTAAGACGTTACAACTTAATAATTAAACGCCAACTTGAATACGCACGAAATGCTTATTTTGTCAGTGCGCCCGCAAATACTGGTATAGCGGTTTTTGACATCGCCGAGAGACTTTTAAATGAGGAATCAGTTGAACTGTGCCATCCTGAATTAGCGCGTGAGTCACGCCAACGTCAGGTTTTCCCGCAGCAGTGGCACTTAAAGCAAACAACAATTAACGGTATAATAATTAATGCCCATGCTAACGTTGAAGCCGCTTGGAAGTTGAGCAATGGCACCGGGATGATTATTGCAATTATCGACGATGGTGTGGATCTCGATCATGAAGAGTTCCGTTCCTCTGGCAAGATTGTTACCCCGCGTGATGTCACACGTAAAACGAACAATCCCAGACCGGGAAATGATAATAACCACGGTACATCCTGTGCAGGAGTAGCTTGTGCAAACGGTAATTTTGGGGCATCTGGTGTAGCACCGGGGGCAAAACTCATGCCGATTCGTTTAGATTCAGCGCTGGGGTTGCAGGATGAAGCAGATGCTTTTATTTGGGCGGCTCAAAATGGTGCTGATGTTATTTCTTGTAGTTGGGGCCCAGCAGACGGTACTTGGTTTGAGCCAGACGATCCTGTACACAAGCAAAAAGTACCTTTGCCTGATTCCACACGACTTGCTATAGATTTTGCAATCAATAAAGGACGCAATGGCAAGGGTTGTGTAATTTTATTCGCAGCTGGCAATGGTAACGAAAGCGTCGATAACGACGGCTACGCCAGCTACCAAAAGGTGATTGCAGTGGCAGCTTGTAACGACTACGGCACGAGAAGCGCTTACAGTGACTTTGGTCAGGCGGTTTGGTGCGCCTTCCCCAGCAACAATGGTGACAGTTCTCAAACCACTGGAATTTGGACAACCGATCGCTCTGGTGTACTTGGCTATAATTCGGGTAATCGAAATCTGGGTGAGGCTTTAGGCAACTATACAAACGAATTTGGCGGAACTTCTAGTTCCTGTCCAGGTGCAGCAGGTGTAGCCGCCTTGATTCTTGCCAGAAACCCAAATCTGCGTTGGGATGAAGTACGAGATATTTTTAAACGTTCCTGCGATCGCATTGATTCATCTGGAGGTAAATATGATGCCAATGGTCGCAGCCCTTTCTACGGTTACGGTCGAATCAATGCTCTCAAAGCTGTAGAATTGGCCAAACCAGCGCAAACATCGCCCATTAGTATTTTCCAGGCAGTGCAAGATATCCCAATAAACGACTTGCAAACATCAACATTGTCGGTGGCGATCGCTAATACCACCCTCCTAAAATCCATCAAAGTTAATGTAGATATCGAGCATACTTATATTGGGGATCTTGTCGTTACTCTTCTTCCCCCAGTGCAAATAGGCATACTTCCCATAGTTCTGCACGATCGCCAGGGCGGAGCTACAGATAATATTAAAACAACTTATGACGAGGTAAACACCCTTAAACTTGCTGCTTTTAAAGGTAAAAGTCCCCAAGGAACCTGGACTCTGGAAGTTGCAGATAAAGCTGAGGCAGATACAGGAAAGATTCGCAGTTTGACCATTGAAATTGGATTTTAAGTAGGGGCGCACAGCTGTGCACATAGGTGTCAATTTAACGTGAAACGCGCTTGGTGACAACGTTTTGCCCTCACCCCCAGCCCCTCTCCCTTGGGGAGAGGGGAGCTAGACATTCAATTCCCCTTCTCCCAACATCGGAAAAGGGGAACTGGAGAATTGAACCCATTTGACATATTTGAGAACTACGAATTAAGCGCAAGGCTTGCAAGACAATCTGTTTTTCCAAGCTGGATTTGATGCATGATACTGTGATTGGCTTGTTCATCAATCGAGAAGAGTTTGGGGTTGCTGTTTAATACCCAGATCCCCTTGTCTAGAGCATTACCCTGCAATATAGTTAACTTAATGACACCTCAACGACATTTTGGGCAAAGCTTTTATAAGCATCGCCCATTTGTTTAGCCCTTGAGTCAGGAAAGACGTGAAAATCCCCAGCTTTCAGAGCTTTTATTATCCCGTCTGCCACAAGTGCAGGTGGCTCTGCAATCTCACTCAGTCCTGCCGCATCGCTCATATCCGTGGTAATCGGGCCAGGGTGAACACTTAGCACAAGCGTGCCCTGCTCACTCAATAGTTCTCGTAATACCTGCGTGATTGAATAGGCCGCAGCTTTTGAGGCAGAGTAAGTGGCAGAATCGCGGAAACCCTTGAGCGAAGCAACAGAATTGATTTGGGCAAAGACGCCACCTCCATTGGCTTTGAGTACCGGGGCAAACGCCTGAGCCATGTAGATCAATCCATATACATTGATGTTCATCTGAAATTTGAGAGCGGCGATCGCATCCTCAGCTAAGAGAGTTCCACCTTGAAAGACTCCTGCATTATTGATAACTATTTGCACATCTTTGGCAGTTTGAGCGGCAGCAACAATAGATTGAGGATCACCTAAATCAATCTGAATTGGTACTACCCGATCGCCGTATTGTTCAACCAATGAGGAGACACTGTTGAGCTTACGAACAGCCGCATAGACTTTGGTGGCTCCGTGTTCAATAAACGACTCAACTATCGCCTTGCCGATGCCGCGATTTGCGCCCGTAACCAAAATGGTTTTGTCTTTAATGTCGTAGTTCATTTGGATTTCTCTTTATGGTTTTCCATGATCTGAAAAACCTTGGACAATCGATCTAAGTTAGAGCAAAGAAATTTAGCTCCTCTTTATATTACTGAGCAAAAATCAAAATATTCTTCCCTGTAGGAACTTCCGTCAAGACGTTTCCGTGTTCCGCGCAGTCTGTAGCAGCTTCCGCCAAGACATTTCCGTGTTCCGCGCAGTCTGTAGCAGCTTCCGCCAAGACATTTCCGTGTTATGCGCAGTCTGTAGCAGCTTCCGCCAAGACATTTCCGTGTTATGCGCAGTCTGTAGCAGCTTTTGCCAAGACATTTCCGTGTTATGCGCAGTCTGTAGCAGCTTCCGCCAAGACATTTCCGTGTTCCGCGCAGTCTGTAGCAGCTTCCGCCAAGACATTTCCGTGTTATGCGCAGTCTGTAGCAGCTTCCGCCTTCACGTTATCAGAAACAGACTTGTGTTATACCATTTCTTTGTGAGGCTGCGCCAAATTTTCTTAGCTTCTTATTTCTTTCTTTCTTTGCGTTCTTTGCGTTCTTTGCGGTTCGTTCCTCATATATGGCGCATCTTCATACAGAATTGGTATTACAGCATCTTCCTTTAAATAGAACACGCTTTTGAGGTACAGCACTGCTGTGCCTCAACAATAAATATGGTTTCAATTGGCAAAAAATGTTGTAGGGGATTTAAATTTTAGGCTTTTTCAAAAAAATCAACAATTTCACGTATGACAACTTTTTCAACAATTGTCCACTATAGAGTTATCAGGAATTCAGAAAATGAGTATTAATTATGGCAAGGTCAAAACGCAATTCACGTACTCTTGGCAAAGCTGAACTACGTCTAGCAAGCATTAAATCTATTAGTCCAACTCTCGATGTCGGAGAGAGCTTAACAGTCAAAGATTATACTGAAAAAATTGAAAACCTCCGGCAATCTCTAGAAGCATACAATACTACCCTCTCTACTATTGATGTCTTACTAACCCAGATCGTTGAAAATGAACAAGATTTGGCAGACTATTCTGAGAAAATTTTGCGTGGTATTGCTTATAAATATGGTAATAATAGCCATGAGTATCAGATGGCTGGAGGTATTCGTAAAAGCGACCGCAAGCGTGCTGTGCGTCAAAGCCTGGTTTTGCCGAAGTAAGTAGGCGATACTTTTGGTAGGCTTTGCCAACGCAATTGGATTACTCTTGTACGAAGTAAAAGTGCGATCGCAAAACCTAACCTGATATTTTGAAAGAAGCAAAACCATTTTGTCTCATTCCCAGTCGGAAACTGGGAATGAGGTTTTAAAAGAGTTTTAACTTATAGTTGATACCAGTTACAGCGGTTTTTCGACTTTTGCAAGAGGTCTAATCTGTTAGCTTTGAGTCACAGGCTCTTTCGCCAAGAACTTCTCTAATTCTGTCAGCGCATCAGCATCAACCTTAGTTTGCATTGGGCAGAACTTAGGCCCACACATCGAACAAAATTCAGCAGTTTTATAGATATCTGCTGGCAGAGTTTCATCGTGATATTCCTTAGCTCTTTCTGGATCGAGTGATAATTCAAACTGACGGTTCCAATCGAAGTTGTAACGCGCCTTAGAAAGTTCATCATCTCTATCCCTTGCACCAGGGCGATGTCTAGCAATATCAGCCGCATGAGCCGCTATTTTATAGGCAATTAACCCATTCCTGACATCTTCGGCATTTGGTAGACCCAAATGTTCTTTTGGTGTTACATAGCACAACATTGCAGTCCCATACCATCCAGCCATCGCTGCTCCAATCGCTGAAGTGATGTGGTCATAACCGGGAGCAATGTCTGTTACCAATGGCCCCAACACATAGAAAGGTGCTTCCGAACACTCTTCCATCTGCTTACGGACGTTGAACTCAATTTGATCCATTGGCACGTGTCCAGGCCCTTCCACCATCACCTGAACATCATCTTCCCAGGCTTTGCGAGTTAGCTGTCCGAGAGTTTTCAATTCAGCTAATTGTGCTTCATCTGAGGCATCATGGGTACAGCCGGGACGCAGGGAATCTCCTAAACTGAAGGAGACATCGTACTTTTTGAAAATCTCAATAATATCTTGGAAGTGGGTATAAAGCGGGTTTTGTTTGTGGTGATGCAGCATCCACCGCGCCAAAATACCGCCGCCGCGAGAGACAATACCAGTGAGCCGGTTTCTCACCAAAGGCAAATGCTCAATCAAAATCCCAGCGTGGATAGTTTGATAATCTACTCCTTGCTGGGCGTGCTTTTCGATGATGTGGAGAAAATCATCAGCAGTCAGATTTTCGATTGTGCCGTGGACACTTTCTAAAGCTTGGTAAACCGGCACTGTACCAATGGGAACAGGTGAAGCCTTGATGATGGCGGTACGAATTTCATCCAAATTACCGCCACCTGTGGACAAATCCATCACGGTATCAGCGCCGTACTTCACGGACAGATTCAGCTTATCAACTTCTTCCTGAAGATTAGAAGAGTTGGGAGAAGCACCGATATTAGCATTTACCTTACATCTAGAGGCGATGCCAATAGCCATCGGCTCTAGGTTAGTGTGATTAATATTAGCGGGGATAATCATTCGTCCCCGCGCTACTTCCTCACGAATGAGATCGGCCGGGAGATTTTCCCGTTTGGCGACGTAGTGCATTTCTTCGGTGATAACACCTTGGCGGGCGTAGTGCATTTGAGATACATTACTTTGCCCACGTCGTTTAGCAACCCATTCAGTCCGCATATTGTAATTCCTCAATAAACAGCTTCCCTTCGCTGGTATTACCCAGACTCAGGTGTTAAGGGTGTGATCTCAGCCTGGTTATATAGGCACCCCTAGCATGGATGTAGTGTAGCACCTTGGTTATATCTGGGAGCAAAGATGTTAACAATTTATGAGGTAACACAATTTGGGATTTGAGATTGCTAAAGGTTTATGCACGAATTTCATTGGCACAAGGACGACCCTGTTCAACATCGCTAATATTAGCAAAAGTTGTTTCTGCAATATTGTAGAGAGCTTCTGCTGTAAAAAAGGCTTGATGTCCGGTAATGAGTACATTGGGGAACGTTGTCAGACGCTGGAAAATATCATCTTGAATAATTTCCCCAGACAAATCCTCAAAGAACAATTCCGATTCTTGTTCGTAGACATCTACAGCCAGATAGCCAATTTTACCAGACTTCAATCCCTCAATCACTGCTTGGGTATCAATCAGCGCTCCTCGGCTAGTATTAATTAGCATCACACCTGGCTTAATCTTTTCTATAGTTTCAGTGTTAATCAAGTGATGGGTTTCGGGAGTCAGGGGGCAATGCAGGGAGATAATATCGGAGTTGGCAAATAGCTCAGGTAGTTCTACATACTTTCCACCCAGCGCCTCCAATTCTGGATTGCGATAAACGTCATAGGCGAGTAGGTGACAGCCAAACCCCTTCATAATCTGTCCTAAAATCAGACCGATTTTGCCAGTACCGACAATTCCGACTGTGCGCTCATGCAAATTAAATCCCAACAGTCCATCTATAGAAAAATTGCCTTCTCGGACACGGTTATAGGCACGATGAATTTTGCGATTTAAGCTCAAAATCAATCCTACGGCGTGTTCTGCTACCCCATAAGGTGAATAGGCGGGAACACGCACAACGGTAATTCCTAAATCTGCTGTGGCTTGTAAGTCTACATTGTTAAACCCTGCACAGCGAAGGACAACCACGCGAGTTCCCCCTGAGGCGAGAATCTCTAAAGTTGGGGCATCAACCTGGTCATGCACAAATACACAAACCGCCGGAAATCCGGCAGCCAGGATAGCCGTATCTCGATTTAAACGCGGTTCAAAAAAGACTAATTCGTGTTGGATGGGAGAATTTGCAGCTGACAAAAACTGCCGATCGTAGGCTTTTGTACTGAAAACTGCTACTTTCATGCAAGACCTCAGACTTTATGTATGCTGCACGGTGTTCGAGTAGATAATACCTTGACGTTTAGAAAAGCGATGTCTACAACGAGCGTAGCTGCGGCATTTTAAACTTTTTTTAATCGATACTCTAGCAATGGCAGTTAAGCGATCGCACTCCAGCACTCTCAATTAAAAGCTTTTAACGATCGGGTATCATGGGGCGATCGCCTTTCTCAAACCTGACTCATAATTGTTGTAAAGCAGCAGCAGCAGGATTCTTAGCATCATAAACAACAATCACATTAGTTAGTAGGCGTCCGGCGGGGACTAAAATTTTACTGTTAGCAGCAAAGGCTTTCGATGCACCACCATCTAAATTCATTGCTTCGTGACAGTCAATTGGTTTCATTGCTTGCGCTTCTTGCTGTAAAGTTAATCCACTATCGAACTCTTGTACCCAATGACAGATGACGAATGACAAATGACAAATGACAAATGACTAATCATTACCGATATATTATTTTTTACAAACCCTATGGCGTTCTTAGCCAGTTTACAAAAGATGCCCCCACACATAGCACCCTAAAAGATTATATTGATGTGTCTGATGTGTATCCTGTGGGACGCTTAGACTGGGATAGTGAAGGATTGCTGCTGTTAACGAACGATGGACAATTGCAACATCGCCTCGCCCATCCGCGTTTTGGTCATAAACGTACTTACTGGGTACAGGTAGAGCGAATTCCAGATGCAGAAGCTATCAAAAAGTTACAAACAGGTGTAGAAATTCAAGATTACCGCACTCAACCAGCAGAAGTTAAGCTTCTACCAGAAGAACCACAGTTACCCGAACGCACCCCACCGATTAGATTTCGCAAAAATATCCCGACAGCTTGGCTGGAAATGACTTTGACAGAGGGAAAAAACCGCCAAGTACGTCGTATGACTGCGGCTGTCGGGTTTCCGACTTTGCGACTGGTCAGGGTTAGTATAGCTCACCTACAATTAGATGACCTACAATTGGGTCAATGGCGAGACCTCACCGCCTCTGAACTCGATAATTTCAGTAAATCGAAAAGTTTTCCTCCAAAAGCCGCCCGATAATAGGAAGTTGACTTGTGATTAAATCATTAAATAGTGAAGCGATCGCTAATAACTCCAAAGACTCAATCCGCTAGGAATTGCCAAAATTATTAAATTTCTTTATACTGCGAATTACCAGCCAAGCTCCTCCAGAAGATATGAATAACAAGGGTGTTAACCAATCACCCCAACGCACATATAAAGTCTTTGTCTGTCGCCGATAAATTGTTTCAGCATGAGTTTCGTAGGTATTATATCCAGACATCCATAAGGTTCTGCCATGAGGATCTACAAAGGCTGAATATCCAGTATTAGTTGCCCGTGCTGACCAGCGATCGGTTTCAATTGCTCGCATGATATCCTGTGCATGATGCTGGAATGGCATGGATGCAGTGTAATGGGCATCGTTAGAAGAACTGAGGATAAATTGCCCACCCATAGCAGCTTGACGACGAAATTGTTCAGGAAAAGCAGATTCATAACATATACTAGCGATCGCTCGACCAAAAGGAGTGTCAAATAGCTGATTTGCTGAACCAGCAACTTGGTGTGCATCCAAAGGCGACAAGCGTTGAACTATTTTGCCTAAAATTCCTTCAAAGGGAATATATTCTCCCAAAGGTACTAGTTTTGCTTTATCGTAGCGGCTGACAATTTCACCCTTCCTGTTGAAAGTAAACAAGCTAATTGTATAACTGTCTCCCCGTTCGCCAAAAGCCCCAATCCAAGCCACTATGCCTTTTTCCTTCACTGCTGCGACTAAGGCAGTTTCCATCAAGTTGCGTTGAAAAATAGGTAAGGCTCCTTCTGGGGTGAGGACTGCATCTACACCTTGGTCTGCTAAAGTTAAATACCCAGTGGTGTAATTTTCTTGGGCGCGACGAAACCCTTCGGAACTTCGTAAAAGTCGGTTCGGGATATTACCCTGAATAATCCCCACTTTTAAGGCTGCTTCTGGGAGTTGGGCAATGGGACGGCTATATAAGATAAAACCAATCACGTGTAAGGTAATTAATAGTCCTGTGGCGATAACCCAGTATTTATTAACCAACCGCAGAGGCGCAGAGAAGCCAGTGCGCCCTTGCGGTTCCCCGACTTGTTCGCGCAGCGTCTCCCTTAGGAGAAGCAACTGGCGCGACACAGAGGAAATTCTCTCTGCCTCTGTGCGGTTCATCCATCCTTCAGCAAGTAACCCATTAACAGCAACTATTGTTGCTGTCACACTATTAGGCCCAGAGAGTTGACCCAAATGTACAATTACGAGATTGTGCGGACTTTGGGTGTAAGCAAGAGAACTCCACCACAAAGGCCCGGCACTCCATAGACTCTCTAAACCGCACCAGACGGCTGTACCAATCAGTATACGTAGCCACGGTTTTTGCCCAACCAGGCGAACTATTACAGCCGCCCAAATAGTAAGGAATACCCCTCCCAAAACACTGATAAATCCCCAACAAAAAAGAGTGATTGCCAAACTTGGCAACCACGGAACGCCCAACCAAGTCATCGGATGAATTCCGGTAATCCACCATAGGGCGACACCGTGATAACCGATACCCCACAAGAAAGCAGGAGGGAATTGGTTTTTGCCTTTGGCTGAAGTGACAACTAGCACCCATAAGGGAATTAGAGCAATCCAAGCCAAGAACCATGCGCCGACAGGGGCGACGGTTAGCCCCATTAGAATGCCGCTAGCTAAGGCAATCAAGTAAGGGAGTAAGGCGGTTAACCTCTCCCCCTGCTTTTTATTCTGCTTCTTCTGCATCGCCAGCATCAGGTGGAACTATTGCTACTCCAGTAATGGCGTCGTCTTCATCTAAACGCTGCACTCTGACCCCAGTTGCCGATCGCGATTGGATCGAAATCGCATTCACCGCTTGACGGATGATAATACCGCGATTTGTCACCATCATAATTTCATCAGCATCATTGTTGACAATGCGTAGGGTTGCCAACTTATCTTTGTTTTTGCGGTTTTTGAACTTGGTTGCCATTAAACCCTGACCAGCACGATTTTGCAGTCGGAATTGGGCAACTGGTACGCGCTTACCATATCCTCCCATTGTAATTACCAACACCCAAGGGCCAACTACGCCACTGCTAGGCACTTCTACTGACTCTTCATTAATTTCGGTAATTTCGATATCTTCTGTTTCAATTGTTTCGATATCTTCAGTTTCTGCTTCTGTAACATCCAAAGTTTCCAGAATTGCTGCGGGGAGAATATCCATACCCACAAGTTCATCTTTATTTTTGAGTTTCATGGCTTTTACCCCACGAGTCGCCCTACTTAAAGGACGCAGTTGTTCGTGGTTACACCGGAAGTGAATCGCCATCCCGTTACGAGAACCAATGATTACACTGTCCTCGACTTTAGCGCGTCGCACCCAGCGCAGTTGGTCGCCTTCTTCTAAGGAAATAGCAATCAAACCATTGGCGCGAATGTGACTAAAGGCTGCCAATTCGGTTTTCTTGATATTGCCACCTTTGGTAAGCATGACCAGATATTCTTCGTTGCTAAACTCGTCAACAGGTACAATCGAAGTGATTTTTTCCTCTTTGGGAATCGGTAGCATCTGGACGATTGGTGTCCCGCGACTGGTACGCGAACTCGCTGGAATTTGATAAGCTCTCAGGCAATAAACAACACCACGCTCACTAAAGAATAAAATACTGTCGTGATCGCAGCAAGTCAAAAAATGCTCAATAGTATCATCATCCTTCACCTTGGCTGCGGCTTTACCTCTAGTTGCACGGCTTTGGGCTTCAAAGGTGTTAACTGGCATCCGTTTGATGTAGCCTTGTTCTGTCACCAGAATTATCGCTTTTTCATTGGCAATGAGGTCGCGATCGTCTAATTCACCTTCCCCTGGTAAAATCACTGTGCGGCGGGGTGTGGCAAAGCTAGTTTTTAGTTGCGCGACTTCGGTTTCAATGATTTCTAGCACTCTCTCCCGGCGTGCCAGAATATCTTGCAAGTCGGTAATTTTCGCTTGTAATTCTTCGTGTTCCAGACGAATTTTGTCTGCTTCTAAGGCAGTCAAGCGCCGCAATTGCATTTGCAAAATCGCATCTGCTTGCACTTCTGAGAGTCCGTAAGTTGTGATTAATTCGCCTTTAGCTGTGGGTGCATCGGGAGCATGACGAATCAAGACAATAATCGGATCTAACTGAGCTAGGGCAATTAATAACCCTTGCAGGAGATGGTCGCGTTCTTCGGCTTTCCGCAGTTCGTAGCGGGTGCGTCTGGCAATGGATTCAATACGGAAATCTAAGAAAACGCTTAAAAACTGCTTGAGGGTGAGTACTTGGGGTTCGCTATTCACCAACGCCAGCATATTCGCGCCGAAGTTGGCTTGCAGTGGCGTTTGCTTGTAAAGGTTGTTCAGCACGACGCGGGGATAAGCATCACGCTTGAGTTCGATCACAATTCGCATCCCGTCGCGATCGCTTTCATCCCGGATATCTGCAATCCCTTCTAGACGCTTTTCGTTCACCATTTCGGCGATTTTTTCAATCAGCGCCGCTTTGTTGGTTTGATAGGGCAATTCGGTGATGATAATTGCTTCTCTATCTGGGCGTCCCCGTTGTTCAACGGTTTCAATGTTAGCTACACCACGCATGGTGATGGAACCACGCCCTGTAGTGTAAGCTTCTCGAATGGCAGATGTCCCCAAAATTTGCGCCCCAGTCGGAAAATCTGGGCCGTGGACATACTGCATTAATTCGAGATCAGTGATTTCTGGATTGTGGATTACTGCCACCAAAGCATCAATCAATTCGCCCAAATTGTGGGGGGGAATGTTGGTGGCCATGCCTACGGCAATTCCAGAGGAACCGTTAAGCAATAACTGGGGAATCCGTGCTGGTAAAACTGTGGGTTCTTGCTGGGAACCGTCGAAGTTATCGGCAAAGTCTACGGTTTCTAATTCGATGTCGTGGAGTAGACCAGCACTAGTTAAAGCTTGCAAGCGGCATTCTGTATACCGCATCGCGGCTGGCGGATCGTTGTCTACCGAACCAAAGTTACCATGCCCGTTAACTAGGGGCGATCGCATGGAAAAATCCTGCGCCATCCGCACCAAGGCATCATATACTGCCGTGTCACCGTGGGGGTGATATTTACCCAGCACTTCCCCGACCACACGGGCGCATTTCTTAAAAGGGCGATCGTGGAGCAGACCTAGCTCGTGCATTGCGTAGAGAATGCGGCGATGCACAGGTTTTAGACCATCCCTGGCATCTGGCAACGCCCGACCCACTATCACGCTCATGGCGTATTCCAGATAAGACTGCGACATTTCGGTTCGCAAGTCTATCGGGATAATCCTCTCCTGTGAGGTTGTCATAACCTAAAAATCTCCAAAAATCGTAGATTTTAGCTTTTTTACTCAACAAAGCGCAAAATTATTCTAAATTGCTCTTGAATAATTGCTATAATTTGATACAATTCTATCATATATTGCTTTTTTCTGCCTGGGCAGCTAACTCAGGCGCTTGTTCGATGCGTAGCTTCTCTCTAAGATTTGAGTTGAGATGCAATCAGAGGAACTTTAGGGGCAAGAAAAAATCCAATCAAACTGGCAAAAAGGATTGGCGTAAAGGGACTCAAGTTTGTCAGTTTTGACAGTAGTAAAGTCGTACTTATTGGTGTACGCGTTACGGCTGCGTTGATAGCCGCCATTGTACAAATCATCGCTAAGGCAGGATCGAGTGCTGGAATTAAGACTGCTACTGCTTTACCAATGCAAGCACCAGTGAAAATAGGGGAATGATCAATCCACGGCGCCACCCACCTGTTACTGTAATGCTAATGGCAGCCATTTTCCCAAGAGCTAGAGTTAAGAGAAAAACAGCACTAAAGTTAGCAGTCAGGACTGAATATAACTCTTCATGTCCAACAATAACGCGTGAGGGGTAATAAAACTGCTAAACTGCCAAGTCCCACTCCTGCTAGTGTTGTGTGTACATAAATAGGAACAGGAGTTGGTGCAAAGATGCCCAGACGTGAAACAGCTTGCCAAAAGGCATCGCAGCTGCGAAAAATACCCATAAAAATCCATCCCGCCACCGCCCCGATAATTCCAAACGCGATCGCGATCGCAAAATCATCAATCCTTTCTAAGTGATACTGAGGAGAAATGCCAAGTGGGGCAATACCCAAATGTGTAATTGCTGCAAATACCAGATAGCTAGCGCAACTCGAAACAATGGCTGGCATTAAGGCTTCGTAATATTCCACAATATGCTCGTGGTGCAGAATCTCCAAAGCGAACATTGCACCGCCAAGAGGTGCGCCAAACAAGGCAGTGAAACCAGCTGCCATTGCTGCTAAACTCATGGTTCTGAGGTCTTCACCTTGGAGCTTTAAGCGATCGGCAACCCAAGTACCAAAAGAACCTGTTACCTGTACCAGTGCTGCTTCTGGACCAGCACTACCGCCTGCCGAGATGCTGACTAGAGAAGCAAGAATCATAATACTAATACGGATGATTGCCCATATTGGTGGCTTTTTGGGTCGCAAAGGTGATGGTGAACCTGGTGTGAAAACCATTTGGCGCGGGCTGAGGCGATTACACGATATTGCCGCCACTTGGAAATTTCTCTACCCCGATTCTCTTAAGACATCTTTGTAGTTAACGATCGCACTAGAATTTACTGCATTTTCTGTCTCTAAAGTCAATCCTCCTGTTGTTATTTACTTCTATTATCCCCGCAGAGTCTGACTTACAGCCATGTTAAGAAGTATCTGGGTAATGCATAGGATGGTTTGGGGAGGAGATTAAGGGGTAGGGTTCTCCGGCTTTAATAAGTAATCAAGCGAATATGATACAAGTGGGTATTGACCACTCAAAAGGAATCGCATAAAAAAACCCCTAGCATTTCTACTAGGGGTGGGAAATAATACCATTTCACTTGATGTTTGTCTGAGATGACCCTGTTTGTGCCTCCGCTCTACGCAAGAGGCTGGAGTGTTTCTCAAATATTACAGTAAAAAGCGATCGGGTATAAAATTAGCCAACATTTGCCAAGAGCAATTCTCGTTTTTCTAATTTTTGTACTCTCACTTGAGAGTCATCATCAACATCGATAAGGGCTGTGTCTCCATCTGTAATTTCACCAGACAGCATTGCTTCAGCGAGAGAATCTTCTAGAAGGCGCATAATTGCCCGACGTAATGGCCTAGCGCCATAGCTGGGGTTATAACCCTCTTGTACCACAAGCTCTTTGAAGCGATCGCTAACTTCTAAGATAATTCCTTTTTCTGTCAAGCGATTAGCAACATCGCGGAGCATAATTTCAGCGATTTGCTTAACTTCATCCTTAGAAAGCTGGGTGAAGACGATAATCTCATCAAGACGGTTGAGGAACTCAGGACGGAAGTAAGCTTTCAATTCCTCATTTACCAAGGTGCGGATGCGGTTATAACTAGCGTCGGCTTGAGTGTCGAAGTCAAAACCTAAACCACTACCACCTTTTTCAATCACCTTGGAACCGATGTTAGAAGTCAAAATGATCAGCGTGTTCTTGAAGTCCACTTTCCGACCTTTTGCATCCGTAAGATGACCGTCATCCAAGAGTTGCAGCAGCATATTGAATACATCGGGGTGTGCTTTTTCGATTTCGTCGAATAGCAACACTGAGTATGGTTTCCGGCGCACGGCTTCTGTAAGTTGTCCGCCTTCGTCGTATCCGACATAACCAGGAGGCGAACCAATCAGCTTGGCGACGGTGTGGCTTTCCATGTATTCGGACATATCTAAGCGAATCATGGAGTCTTCCGCACCGAAGAAGTAGGCAGCTAACGCCTTCGCCAATTCTGTTTTACCGACTCCAGTGGGCCCAGAGAAGATAAAACTAGCAATGGGACGATTGGGATTTTTCAAGCCGACACGGGCGCGACGGATACCGCGAGATACAGCCGAGACTGCTTGCTCTTGTCCGATGAGCCGCTGATGTAGAGTGTCTTCTAGGTGTAGGAGCAACTCTGACTCAGATTCAGTAAGTTTGTTGACTGGTACACCAGTCCAAGAGGCAACGATTTGAGCGATGTCTTCTTCGTCAACTACAGTCGAGTTGACAGGTTGCTCGTTTGGTGTAAACGTTGCTTGCAGTTGTTCTGCGAGTTTTAACTCTTGGTCGCGCAGTTGTGTAGCTTTGTCAAAATCTTGGACTCTGACTGCTGCTTCTTTTTCTTTGGTGACACCAGCGAGTTCACGCTTGAGTTCTTTATTCGGAGAACTTTGGGAGTTCCGCAAACGAACGCGAGAACCAGCTTCATCAATCAAGTCTATTGCCTTATCGGGCAAGAAGCGATCGCTAATATAGCGGTCTGATAATTCTGCTGCTGCGACAAGTGCCGCATCCAAAATTGTGACTTTGTGGTGTTGTTCGTAAGCGCCGCGCAAGCCGTAGAGAATTTGTACGGTTTCCTCTACTGAGGGTTCCCCAACCTTAATCGGCTGGAAACGACGCTCTAGGGCGGCATCACGCTCGATGTGCTTACGATACTCATCAAGGGTAGTTGCGCCGATGCACTGGAGTTCACCTCGTGCTAAGGCAGGTTTGAGGATGTTGGCTGCATCCAAGCCACCTTCTGTACCACCAGCACCAACCAAGGTGTGAATTTCGTCAATCACCAAGATGATATTGCCCACAGTGCGGACTTCTTCCACGACTTTTTTGATGCGTTCTTCAAAATCGCCACGGAAGCGAGTTCCAGCTACCAATGATCCCATATCGAGGCTGATAACTTGCTTGTCTTGCAAATTTTCGGGAACATCCTGGTTGATAATCCGTTGAGCTAGACCTTCTGCGATCGCAGTTTTACCAACTCCTGGTTCTCCAATCAACACTGGGTTATTCTTAGTGCGGCGACCGAGAATTTGGATTGCCCGCTCAATTTCCTTCTCGCGACCAACTACGGGGTCGAGTCTGCCTTCTTGGGCTAATTTGGTCAAATTTCTGCCAAATTCTTCCATTGTTAGCGGTTGGGTACGCTTTTGACTACCACTACCAGCAAAAGCTGGTGCATTTTCACCCAAACGGCGAACTATGGCACTGCGGACACTCTTGAAGTCAACCCCTAGATTTTGCAGGACTTTGGCGGCGACACCTTCACCAGCCTCGGTTAATCCTAAGAGTAAGTGTTCAGTGTTAATGTAATTCTGTCCTAGACTGTGAGCTTCTTTAAACGATTGCTCAAAGAGGCTTTTCACCTTAGGAGTAAAAGGAATTTCTGGTGGTACAAAGCCAGAACCCCTACCAATAATTTTTTCTACCTCGCGACGTGCATCTTTGAGGGTAACGCCTAATTCGGCCAGCACTTTAGCAGCAACCCCAGTTCCTTCTCCCATCAAACCCAGGAGAATTTGTTCAGTTCCTACGAAATTGTGTCCCAGGCGACGTGCTTCCTCCTGAGCTAACATAATTACTCTAATGGCTTCGGAAGTGAAGTGTTCAAACATAATGGGTTATTGCTCCCTCGCTGCTTGGACTTTGGGTGAGATATAAATTCACCCTCATCTAAAGTTTTTTGTATTTTCTTAAGGACTAATGTAACTTTATTTAAAGTTAAGTGGCAGTGGTGAGAGCCGTAAGACATCAGGTGTACTTGCCGTCTAGTGGGAGTGCTGAGTGGAGTACGTAGAAAATCAAGAGTTGCAAAGTTGACAGTTAAGCTTTTGGTATTTGACAATTTTCTTTTGTCTGTCCTGTTTTCCACTGTCAGCTAAACTTAAAATTCAGGACTTAGCACTCTAAACTCAGGACTGACAATGACTGAAGCAACGGCCGGTAAAGACCAACAACATCCACTTTATAACCGCGATCGCCCCCTTATTGATATTTTACTTGTTCAAGAGGCTACAGACTATAATTTAGCAGAATTGGCTAGACTGCGAATGCGCTATCAAGGGTTTCCAGGGGCGAGAGACATCCAAAAAGACTTAGATAAAGTCTTGCAGCAGTGGGGTTTGACCGAAGCCCAGCTTTTTGAGAAAACTCGTCAAATTCACGATTTGGGTGGAATTTACAAAAGCCGTGGCAAGAAAGATGAACAGGATTGGAATTAGTTATGGAAAATAGGGCATTGGGAATTGGGTATTTAGTTATTCTTTCCCATTCCTAACTCCTGACTCAGCCCTGGAATGACGATCGCTAATTCTGTGCCTTTGCCTAATTCAGATGTCACTGTGAGTTGTCCACCATGTTTTTTTTATAATCTACCGGGAAGTGGCTAATCCTAAAACAGTATCTTTATTTACTAGCTTAGTAATAAATAACCAAATAGTTTTTGAAATATTAAAATAAACCTTGCGATCGCTACCTCGTTTCCAGAACGAGATGGGTTTAGACATTGTTTAGTAAAATGACTTGCACCGTTGAGGGTGTTATTGCCTATCTAATGGGGGAGAGAATGTATTTTATTACTAAGGATAGTTTTGAATTGAACCAACTCGTATTTAATATAACAGGTACTGAAGAATCAACTTTGTCAGTGATTAATCTTTCCCCTGCGACCAAGGAGTAATAATGGTTTTAAGTCAATATCAACGTGCTGTAGGCGTATTTACTCATCGGATAGATGCAGAGCGGGCAATACATGAGTTGAAAGATTCTGGCTTGGCGATGGAGAAAGTATCTGTAGTTGTACAAAATTCCGATCGCAATCATGAGACTGCCGATAATGATGTTAAAGAGGACACTGGCGATAAAACTGATGAAGGTGCAACAGTAGGAGGGCTTTCAGGCGGCGCTGTTGGTGGGTTAACTGGTTTATTAGTGGGTCTTGGGACTTTAGCAATCCCTGGAGTTGGCCCAATAATGCTGGCTGGGGCAGCAGCAACTGCTTTGGTTACAACCCTTGTTGGAGCAAGTATTGGTGCTGCCACTGGGACTTTTGCTGGTGCATTAGTTGGTTGGGGAATGTCGTCAGAGCAAGCTAGAGCATATAACGAGCGAGTAGAGGACGGACACTATTTAATAATTGTAGATTGCACATCTTTTGAAATCGCTAAAGTAGAAGAAATACTACAGCGTTGGGGTATTGAAGAGTTTGGCATTTACGAGCATCTCAACAGTGAATATGAAACTACAAATTATCTGACCACAACGACTTCTGCTACTGCCATTCCTAATAAAAGTGGGATGATGTCTAAGTATAGTGTTAGTTGCTTTAATAGCAGAGATAATGCTGAAGCGGCAATTAAGGATATGTGTGTTGCAGGTTTTTCATTAAACCAGATTTCCTTAATTTGCAAAGACTTTTCTCAATTGGTTGGGTTAATAGGCATTAATTTAAGTGAACGCTTTGACGCTATGAGGTTAGGAATAGCAGATGAGTGGGCACGCTTTTACAATGAGCAAATAGAGCAAGGCAATTACATACTTATCGTTAGTGGCACAGATAATGAGCAAGATATAGCTAGCTCTATTCTGTGTAATTATGGGGTTCAAGAATGTCAAATTTATGACCCAATGTTAATTCGTTCTTAAAAGTGTCAACAACCATCAACTAATTATCAATAAGCAATGGATTTTACAGCCTGAAAACCTTACTGTGCAAATAATCGACACCAGTCAACAAAATTATGTGGTTTTCAAGATTATAGCGACTGGTGTCGATGGACTTCAACACATTTACTTGACAGTAAAATATCTTACTTAAAATTCTCAACAGTTTGGCTTCGCTCAGGGTCAGCAGTGAACGAAACCGAAGGGTCAACCTGTATTACCTCTTTCTCCGTCTCCAGTTGCCCTCGTTGCTTGCCATATTCTCGCAGCTGTTTCAACAGGTTTTCTTGGGATGAATTCGGGATAGACGGACTGGGACTTGGTTGAAGGTCGGTGTCGATATTTCCAAAATTAGTAGGTGAGGGATTAATTACATAGACGGGTAGCGATTTGTCATTAAACATCGCCTGTTGGGTTGGTGCTGGTATAGGAACTAGATTCTTTGGTTTGCTTACAGCAGCTTTTACCGAATCTAGAGTAGTAGCAACCTGCACTTGTTGCTGCATCTGTTGTGTAGAAGATACTAAACCACTTAAACCATTTACCAATTGCCGCAGATTTTTACGGAAATTAGGATCGCCTGTCAATTCATCTAAATCAGATGTAATTTTTTGGGTATTTTCAAAGGTAACTCGTGCTGAATCTAAAGTTTGTTGCAGCAACACCGCATTCTTGGGATCGTTTAAGGTTTTAGAAGCATCGCGTAAATTAGCTGAGGCTTGGGCTGCATTTGCGGAAAGAGTTTCTAAATTGTTGAGTAATTCTCCTTTAGTCAATCGATTGACGGATGGTGATAAGCTACTGACTGTAACCCGCAGTTGGTTGCTGGTTTCGGTGATATTGTTCAAAGCACCAACCAGCGTCGAACGATTTGTTGTCAACAGATTATCCAGGTTGTTCAGCAATCGATTTGCTTGAGTTGCAGTTGCACCGAATTTATTTACTGTTTGATTGGCGGATGCATTAAGTTGGTTTGTCGCCCGTTGCACTGAATTAGCCGTGGCAGAAAAAGTATTAAGTTGTAGTCGTAAGCTTTTGGTCAAACCTTGTAAATCCTGACTTAACTCAGTAAAACTGGATGCTGCGCCTGTGGTAGTTTCTAGAACCCTATTGACATTTCGATAAAATTTTGGATTATTGTATGCACCTGCTAGCTCAGTTGAACTGCGAATTAGTTCATCAACACTGATGCCAAGCTGACCTTTTAAGCGAGAGCCATTACAGACTATAAGACTGGTATCACAACTTTTTTCTAGGGGTTTAGCAAGCACAACCCCAGCAGGTAAGGTTGTTTTTGGTGTGATGTCGATAATACTTTCGCTAATTAACCCGCTTTGATTAGCTTCCACCACTACATCGCGAGGGATAATTAGGTCAGTTTGGGGAATTTCAATCTCTACATCAATGGCATTTGCTCCTGGTCGAAGCTGGGAAATAGTTCCTACCTTAACACCACGATAGCGAACTGCTGCTCCCTTTTGCATTCCGCCAGCGTTAGCAAATTCTACAATAATTTTGTATGAACGGCCAGCAGCAGTGAATCTATTTAACCACAGAAAGAGTAATCCAAATACCCCTAGTCCTAGCAGGAGTAATAACCCCACAGAACCTTCTCTAAATGTTCGCCCAGAGGCGAAGCGGCTTGTCATAAGACCTCGCATTTTTTTGCCTCCACCAACTAACCAACAACCAATTAGGAGTTAAAAGTTAGGAATTAGTAGTTAAATTTAACTTTTTACTCCTCACTTTTAAATTTCTAGCCGGCGACTTTAATCGGGCCTTGAACACTTCCACTGATAAATTGTCTGATCAAGGGATGTTCTGTGTTGTATATTTCACTAACTGTACCTTGCCACTGCACTTTACCTTCATAGAGAAATATAAGTCTATCAGATGTACGGCGGATAGTGCTGTCCTGGTGGGTAACAACGGCATAAGTACTACAAACTCCATGCAAACATTGCAAATGGCGGATTAAATCTTCGATTACTGTCGAGGCTATGGGATCGAGTCCGGCGGTTGGTTCGTCGTATAGTAAAACTTCTGGACCTTCATTGGGAGTGTCGGGGTTAGACATAATCGCACGGGCAAAACTCACCCGTTTGCGCATTCCCCCGGAAAGTTCGGCTGGGTAGAGGTCGCCTACTTCTGGCAAACCTACCATCTCCAATTTTTCTTTTACCAAATCTCGGATGCGCGATCGCGGTAGCTTTGAATTTTGATAAAGTAAAAATCCTACATTCTCCTCCACTGTCAGCGAATCAAATAGTGCCGCCTGCTGAAACACCATACCAATGCCAACCTGCTGGCCGCCATCTTCAATCAAACCCTCTCGCCGCACTCCTTGCACATAAATTTCTCCTTCATCAGGACTAAGTAACGCCGCTATTACTCGTAAGATAGTTGATTTCCCAGTCCCTGATGGCCCAATAATCCCTAGTGCTTCTCCCCGGTAAATAGTTAAGTCTATATTATCTAGAACTTTATGGCTACCAAAGGACTTAGAAACACCTTTCAGTTCAATCAATGGTTCAGTCATTAGTTATTAGTCATTGGTCATTGGTCATTGGTCATTAGTCAGTAGAAAATAAACAAATGACTACTGAGAACTAACAAAGGACAAATATGCCAAATAATGGTTTCATAGTTATTGGTAGGACATTGTATAGTGTATTATAAGTACATAATTAGCATTCTGATTAAGCAAACTTTATTTTTTTAGCATAATATTTAGTTATTGGCAATGTTTATCGTCTCAAAATACCCTCAACACAAGGCTGACGAAGACACCGTAGTAATTAAACATCTCAGTGATGTGAAAATAAGATTCCAGTTTTCTGTAGACATCAGCCAAGTCATTTAATAGTATTACTATACTACTTAAGGTTATAACTACTTTAGAGAAAAGTTACAGCAAAAAAAGCTCATTAAGTAGGTTGATACAATATATAAAAATCAGATTTAATTTATGAAAATAAAAATGTTCAGACTTCTAGCTTTATATATATAGGAAGTCAAAAACATATTTTTCATAAATGATTAATTATGGCTATAAAAAATCATTTTGATTCCATCCGAAGTTATTTAAATTAGCATAATTATTAAATAACATGAGAGGTTAATAGCATTATTTATCAATCTTATAATTGGCAAATTCACAAACTATTTACTATTATTGTAATAATAACTGTTAAAAATCAAAATCTAAATCATGAGTAGCCAATTAGAACAGTTTGCAAGTGATAATTCCTCTGGTATTTGTCCGGAAGCACTGGAATATATGATTAGGGCAAATCAAGGTAGTGTTCCAGCTTATGGAAATGATCAATGGACTCAAAAAGCAACAGATTATTTTCGTGAACTCTTTGAAATTGATTGTGAAGTATTTTTTACCTTTAACGGTACGGCTGCAAATTCTTTATCTTTAGCTGCTCTTTGTCAGTCATATCACAGCGTCATTTGCCATGAGACATCTCACATAGAAACAGATGAATGTGGCGCACCTGAATTTGCATCTAATGGCTCAAAACTGCTACTTGCTCAAGGTAAAAATGGCAAATTAACATCAGAAGCTATAGAGGCAATTGTTACTAAACGTACTGATATTCATTATCCCAAACCTAAAGTTATTAGCATTACACAATCAACGGAATTAGGAACTTTATATTCTATTGAAGAACTTTTAAATATTAAAGAAGTTGCAAACAAATATAACTTAAAGATTCACATGGATGGCGCTCGTTTTGCAAATGCAGTTGCTGCTATGAATAAAAGCCCTGCTGAAATTACTTGGAAAACTGGAGTGGATGTATTGTGCTTTTGTGGTACCAAGAATGGAATGGCATTAGGTGAAGCCATTCTTTTCTTCAACAAAGCCCTAGCAGAGGATTTTGATTATCGATGCAAGCAAGCAGGCCAGCTAGCTTCAAAAATGCGGTTTATTTCTGCTCCTTGGTTGGGCTTATTAGAAACTGGTGCTTGGCTAAAAAATGCCAGACACGCCAATCAATGTGCTGAATACTTAGAAAATCAACTATTAAATATAGAAGGCGTTGACTTGATGTTTCCTAGAGAAGCCAACGCCGTATTTGTAAAATTACCTGAAGAAGTCATTCACAGCTTAAAAGCAAAGAACTGGCAGTTTTATACATTTATTGGTGTGGGAGGAGTACGTTTTATGTGTTCTTGGAACACTACTCAATCAAGGATTGATGAATTAGTTGGTGATATTAAAAACGCAAAAAAGTAAGTGACCTAGCCTACTTGTGTCATGTCCGCATAAGTTAGTTATGATTCCCATAGTCATTGCACCCCACCATTTGATCTGACTTTTCCACATCCCGTGAAAAGTCAGATCAAATGTTGTTTTGGAATTAGAGAAAAATTCGTAACCGCGTTTGCGATCGCACGACAAGCACAAATTCTCCCACCAGTCAACAAACAGCTTGTCACTTTTAGCACTGAATTTCAATTACTGTATTGTATATATATACTGTGTTTTGTCCAGAATACTTTCTGAGCAAGCTTTTTGAGACTTAATGGCAAAAGTCAGGTCTAAAAGAAAAAGGTAAGAAATCTATAAAGTGTAAAGTATTGTTGCATAAGCGTTTTTTTAGTACGACCTTGCAACGCTTTTTCTGGGTTGTACCAGTCGCAATTGGGGGAGCCAAACCAATGCTACAAAGAAGGTTATCTAATACTGGTTCGTTAGTAAATAGGTAGGCACAATTAAACCGAACTGTATAAACTTATATAAAGCACCATAAACGCTTTGAATATAAGCTCTTAAGCAATTTATATCTATTAATATATTTGTATTTTTTTTAGCGTCCACCTACTTATTACGCCTTTAAGCTTGGATATAAAATTTATAAATTTTCTCAAAGTAGATTTTATAAATCAACAATATCCTTCATACTTTAAAACAGTAATCCTACGTAAAATTCAAGGAAGGGATGCCAATGACATCTCTATTACAGCGACTAAGTGCAGAACGAAATCGCAGATTTGTAGGACGTGGGCGGGAAGTGGAGCTATTTATTGATGCGATCGCATCAAGAGAATTACCTTTTCACATTTTGCACGTCTTTGGCCCTGGCGGTGTGGGCAAGACAACCCTCATGCAGCAGTTTTTGCGGTTTTGTGAACGATCAAAAACCTCAACTATCTACGTAGAAGCACGTAATATAGAAGCTGCGCCAGAATCTTTTATTAGCACGTTGCGTTCGTTGATGGGATTGAATGAATCAGATTCTCCTTTGCACGTGCTAGCCCAAAGACAAGAACGTAATGTAATTTTTATTGATACCTATGAAGCTATTACCCAGCTAGATGAATGGTTGCGGGAAGGATTCTTACCCCATTTGTCTGTTGATACCTTAATTGTGATTGCTGGACGCAATCCCCCCTCATCTGGTTGGTGTAGCGATCCAGGTTGGCAAGCTTTGATGCACACTTTCCCTCTACGCAACCTTACCCCAGAAGAAAGTCAAACTTATCTCACCACACGAGATATTCCCACCACACAACACCAGACGATTCTAGAATTTACCCACGGACATCCTTTAGCATTATCTTTGGTTGCTGAGGTGTTTGCTCAGGGAAAAGAAATCTCTTTTCAAGCAGAATCTGCTCCGAATGTTGTTAAAACACTGTTGTCAAGATTCATAAAAGAAGTACCAACGCCCCTACACCGTATGGCTTTAGAAGCTTGTGCGGTGATCCGGCTGACTACCGAAGCCGGACTAAATCAAATATTGGCTCTGCCTCAAAATACTTTGGCTGGTAAGGCTCACTCTTTAGGGGAAATACTTGATGTTCATGATTTATTTGAGTGGTTGCGCGGATTGTCGTTTATCGAATCAGGGCAATTGGGTTTATTTCCCCACGATTTAGCACGTGAAGTTTTAATTGCTGACTTGCGTTGGCGTAATTCGGAATTTTACACTGAATTACACCACCGAGCGCGTCAATATTATACTAAACGACTAGGACAAACCCAAGGGCAAGAAAAGCATCGAGTGCTACTTGATTATATTTTTTTGCATCGGGATAACTCGGCAATTCGATCCTGTTTCACCTGGGGTGAGCAAAGTAGTTTATTGACGGACTCACTACGGGAAACTGACAAAACCGCACTCCTGGGGATGGTGGCAGAATACGAAGGCGAAGAATCAGCAAAAATAGCAGATCACTGGTTGAAGCGCCAACCGCAGAATGTAGTAGTATTTCGTGACTTGCACTCCGAACCTGCGGGATTTGCAATGATGGTGGCATTGCAGACAGCAACTGTTGAAGATTTGAGTGCAGATCCGGGCGCTCTGGCATCTTGGCAATATCTGCAAACTCATGCACCATTACGCCCTAGCGAAGGCGCAACTATTTTCCGCTTTTGGATGGCGCGGGACACTTATCAAGCTGTTTCCCCCACCCAAAGTCTAATTTTCATTAATTTTGTGCAGTATTTTCAGAAAACACCGGGGTTAGCATACACCTTCCTACCTTGTGCCCAAGCCGATAGTTGGACAGCAATGTTGAACTACTTCGACTTAACACGACTTTCTGAAACTGATTTTACAGTTGAGGGAAGACACTATGGTGTTTATGCCCATGACTGGCGAATTGTGTCACCTGCCGCATGGAAGGAAATTTTGGCCCGAAAAGAGGTTACAACTGCCGGAGAATCTGTAGACAATACTCCAGTCGGTGAACCTCTGTTAGTTCTTAGTCAGCCAGAATTTGTGGAGGCGGTGCAGAATGCCTTACGTAACTTTAGTTGTCCTCATGTATTACAGAATAATCCATTAGTGCGATCGCGAAGCGTACAGGAAGTGTTGTGGCGCTTAGTGTCAGAACAAGTTGCCACAAAAGCAAGTATGAACAAGAGTCCAAACGAGACTCAACTCTCTGAGCAGCCGGATGGGCACTTAGGCGATGCCTGCGGTGGGCAAAGCCAACGCGTTAAGGTTTTACAAAATCTAGTGAAACAAGCAGTTGAATCCTTACAATCATCCCCGCGTGATGAAAAACTCTATCGCGCTGTTTATCGAACTTATTTAAATCCCGCCCCCACGCAAGAACAAGCAGCTGAGTTACTAGATTTGCCTTTCAGTACCTATCGCCGTCATCTGAAAGCTGGGATGACAAGAGTTACAGATATTTTATGGCAAGGAGAAATTAGCTAACAGCGAAAATTCCGAGTGCGAGTGCGAAATGATTTTGTGAGAGAGGATTTTAAAGACTCAAATTCAGCCAAAAAAGCTTTTCAGCCTGTGACAAACTAATTTCAAAGTAGCCTATTATGCACAAAGCAGTTATTAAAAAAATGAAGATATATCGTTTCATATTTTCCTCAAAATAAGATTTTCTGACAAACTCATCACATATAACTAGCAATGAATTAGATAGATTAGAACTATCCTTGGTTATTGCTACTTTTGGAGTTTAGATTCAGCCATTAACAGGCGATTGTCCGTTAAATTAATACCAATTATCCATTAAGACGCACTTAAGTTTTATTAAACAAACAGCCAAGTATACAAAGAAAGAAATTAGTTATTAAGTGCAAGTTTACAGAGAATTGGTATAAGTAATGAATCTGGATGATTCATTTAGAGGTTAGTTGACAGATTTTAGCTTTTTTAGTTTGCGCTTTAGTCTTAAGGTGCTACCAAGAATCCCAAAGACTACTGTGCTAGCGATTGAAGAAGGTTCGGGGACAAGTGTAATATTGCCAGGGCCTGTGATGGTATTGGTAAAAGTACCAAAACTGTTATTGCTATTGTCAAATCCAGTAGTTACTAAAAAGTATTGATTATTGGCAGTTAAGCTCAAGCCGCTAAAACCAGATGTGCCCTCATCTGGGAAAGGATCATTCCCACTGAGTAAATTAACTAATGGGGTAGTTGGGTTGAAGCTGTTTTGGTACAAGAACTGGATGCCCAGGAAAGCTTGAGAACCTACAACATTATATGAGCCTGTAGTATCAACAAAGAAAGGCTGGCTGTAATAAGGGACAGCAGTACCATTACTAGAAAGTGATGTGGGTGGGTTAGTACCACCTTCAAACCCTTCCGTTTGCGGACGGTTAAAAGTTGGTGCATTTGTTGTATCACCAGAATATGATATGGTGGATGCCTGAGATGGCAAGATAACACTTACAGATAGAGCGATCGCAGCAGAGGTAATAGGAATTGAACGTCTTAGCAATTTTTGCCAAAAATTAAATGAATACTCACTCAAACTCTGAAGCTTGGCTGTTTGTGAAAATTTGGCACAGCGATGAGATAGATTGTTTTCTGAGACGATGGATTCTTTAATTGCTTGTGACATATAGTTGTTCAGGGTTGTTTTTACAAAACTGAGTGCTTTTGTCTAGTTCCAGGGATGAGCGAGTAAAGCCTGTGAAGTAATACCTAAGCCAATTAGGGTAATACACAAGGCGCTTGCCACAGGTAACATTTTTATCTTGGGTATCTGAAGTGGCAAATGCTCAAACCGATTTTTGGCGTAGACGAGCATTAAGCCGATTCCAGTTAGTACTGCTGCTAGACCTAAGCTAAAGGCAGACACCAGCGCTAGTCCAAAGCCAACTCGTCCCATTGCGATCGCACTCAGCAACACTACTAAGGCTGAAGGACAAGGTAACAAGCCGCCCGATATTCCCAGCGCAAGTAGGCTAGACCACTTCATGGAAGCACCGTCAGGTGGTAGATGTGAATGCTCATGATGTACATGGTCATGGTGATGGTGATGATGCAAGTCGTGGCCGTGTTGATGACTATGTACATGGTCGTGCGAATGAGAGACTTGAGTCCCTTGCAATCGACTGATAAACAAATTCAGACCAATTACAGTTACCACTACACCAGAGAGTATGCTTAACCAAGGGTACAATTGCTCTGTCAAAATAAACTGGGATGTGCCAAGAGTGACTAACCCTAGAGCAAATATGCCAGCAGTATGGGTAATCGTCATAATCAACCCCAGAAATAGGGCGTGTTGGGCATTACTGCGGGAACCCACCAAATAAGCACCGACTATCGTTTTCCCATGACCAGGGGAGAGGGCGTGTAAACCACCCCATAAAAAGGCGATCGCTAGAGCTATTAGAATAGTCAGGAAATTATGATTTTCCTGGGTAATTAGGCTAGTAAATACATCGTTGCTTCTTCCTGTCAAAGCATTATCTAAACGGCTGAATGATTTAACAGACGGTGGAAGCGCTTGTTCACTCGATGTCAGAGACGGATTGAGTTTAAAGTCAATCCGCCGCTGGTCGAGAGGACTGCTAAGTAACTCAGTGGGGTAATCTCTCAAACGGTTGGTGATACTCAAAGAGGTGAAATCACCTTGAATAGGAACGCCATTTGCAGCCACAGTTATCTCACGCCAGCCCAAGCGCTGTGGATAAAACTGATCTTCAAACTCGATTAACTGATTCGCGCCTACTAACTCCGTTATCCCCTGAAAATTACAACTCAGCCGCAGTGTAGATAATCCTCCGACACCTGGAGGAAATTCGACTGTTGATTCGATCAAAGACAGTGCTAAAGGCTGTTTATTGATTAACAGTTCCAAATGTGAATTGACTTCCTGGCATTTTTGGTTGGGGTATCGAACCGTCTCTACAGGTTCAGCTTGGCGATCGCGATTAGTATCTAAATGATTAATTTCCTGAAAAGCCGGAATCTCTGCCATATCTAGAACATAATCAATCCCTACACCATCCGGGGCTACCTGCACTCCTGCGTAGTGATTGATGGTAAAATTGCCTAAAGGATGGGCATCCGCCTTCGGCATCCAAAATAAACATATTGCGATGATTGCAGTACTCCAAGCCAAGTAATGTAGCAGCTTTTTCATAAAGAACTCCCTGTGGCGTTATTTTAGATTTTAGATTTTAAATTTTGGATTGACCCCACTGATAAACGGATAGAGCTTGAAGATTTTAAATCTGCGATTTGTCTCACCCACAAGGGTTAAGGTATGAACTTGGAATTAGCAATCAATCTAAAATTTAAAATCCCAAATCCAAAATTGCTTGACGAGCTTCATCAGCATACTTGTGATGAAATTGAGGATTGAGGCTAACAGCTTGAGTTAATCGCTTGATTGCTTCCTCACGCTTATTTAAGTGAAACGCAATCATGCCAGCATGAAATTGCAGCAAAGCATCTTCTGTTCCGAAGCGAGTTGCCCGTTGGGCTGCCCGTTGCGCTTCTTCCCATTCCCCATTAGCCGCAGCTGCCCAAGCCAAAGTATCCTCTGCATATACATCGTCTCGCACTGCTACTTCACTACGGGCAATCTGTAGAGCCTCTGTTAAATGAATTGCGTGTTCGGTGTAGTAGACTGCCAAAGCGCGATCGTAGATTCCTTTAACCTTGCTCAGGTAAGCGACTACCCCAATTAAATCTTCAGTTTCAGTTGCGCCTTTTTCGTCTCCCAGAGCCAGTTGAGCATCTGCTTTATACCCCAGCGTTTCTACCAACGGCATCAATTCTATACCCTGATTTGCGGTATTCAGAGCATCCTGCCATCGATGCTGTGCCGCATAGAGGCGGGCCAGTCCTGTAAACACAGCTATATGCCGTGGGAAGAGGTCAAAAGCTTCCCGATATCGCTGCTCAGACAGGGCAAAATCACCGGCTGCAAAAGCAAGATCCCCTGTCCGCACATGAAACCAAGCGCGAGTTTCTGCGCTCGTCGTGTAGAAAGAATCCATCTCCTGCATAGCTTCATCTAGCAGTTTTCGCGCTGAGGCTAAATTGCCAGTTAACTCTAAATAACGAGCTAAAACCGCGTTATGACCAGAGTTCGATTCTTCCTGTGCAAGGTTCTGCAAGAGTTGATGAGTTATTTCATAATCACCCAACTCCATCTGAATTGATGCCCTCAGCGAGACAATATTGGAATTGTCAACAGATGAATTATTTAACACATCTGAAGCTGACCGAAATTGATGTTGAGATAGTAAAGCTGATGCTAAGAGCATAGAAGAAACATCATTATGGCGCGGCTGTATTGCCAGGGATCTACGTGCCGCTTGTTCTGCTCGTAACACATCGTCTATATCTCCAATTTCTCGAAAGCGCCTCAAATATTGATCGGCTAACAGACGTAAAAATATTGAGGAATCGGGAGATTGGGCAACTTTCTCCTCATAGACGCTGATAATATGCGATCGCTGTAAATAATCGGGGAAGACTAAATCTGACTGCTGAACTGGTAATATCTGCCTAGAATTAACAGTCAGCAGTTGCACAAGAGAGGAATATGTGCCTAACTTACCATTGGTGTAGCCTAGACTTAGCGCTTGTGTATCACAGGGTCTTAGTAAAACCAGTAGGCTAGTCAGCACTAACACCCATAGTATTCTTAGATACATAAACTTTACAAAGGATTACCTAAATAAGGGAAGGTAGGAAGAAAGTTGGCATTATTAGGCCCAACATTATCGCTAGTCAGCCCCGGAATTTTACCTGTAGAAATGCCTGTAACTGCATCACCAAAGACAACAGATGCTGTTACATCGATTACGTCATCTTTTGGTCTTCTACCACCAAAATTTTTGCCTAACTGAGTACCAAAATAACTACCGCTAGGTTTAGAAAGGTCAGCTTGGATCACATCAGGAATCGCCACTGAGATTACTGCATCGGCTATGCCTTTAGGTCTACCGATTGCTTTCACAAAGGCTTGAATGAATTGGGACTGATTGCTAGCGTCTTTTGTTGGTGTCTGAAGATTACTATTATTATGAGCTTTAAAGTCCATAAAAAGTTCATTCAGGGCTGGAACTGCTAACCGCTCAATCTGAGCAAAATGCCCGTTTCTGAGTCTAGGAGTTTTAACACTAGTTGTGATCCAAACACCAATTTTGCCTTTACCAAGCAGTTTCCTGGGTAGTTCGGCAATAATTGAGTGGACATTGAATGGGGCTAGAGTGTCTTTTGCTTGTCCAGGTGGTCTAAAGGTAAGAACTGTGAAGGGAGGACTGGGATTAGGCTGAAGGCTATAGTTCCGATCCGGGATGATTTTGAAGAACTGTTCCAAATCGAAAAAGAACGGGTCTTTGCGTGTCCCAACAAAGAACTTCATGCCGTTATATGCGGCGAATGTTTGGTTGAGTTGCCCTGTCCAACTTACTGGAAGCAAAGCTGACTCTGTTCCTACTGTGGTTGGACGACATGGGCCGCGGACTGTGACAGTTTGCTGTGAGCCTTTACCATTTACATTTAATTGGAGTACGACATCTTCAATACTGTCGCCAGTGTTATCAATCTTGAATTGATAAAGAACGTTTGGATCGAATGGTCTTTTTTCACCAGAAACGATCAGAGGGTCGAAATCCATCACTAAGACAACATTTTTGGGGTTTGTCGGACTCTCAAACACAAACAAATCTGTGAGATCCGCAGCAGTCAGCTTAGTGGCAAGAAAAGTTGTGTCCTGGTGATCTGAAGCCAAAGCTTTAGGGGTTGCATAGGTTAGGACTACCAGCAAAATAGCGACAAATGCCACTATGGGACGAAAAAAACGAGTAGCTTTAGTCCAATATAGCGATCGCTTGATGGAAAGAAATACCATATTTTGGACTGCTTTATCTATGAGTAACCTGCCTTCAGTTGCTATAAAAGACGTGATACTCCGAGCATTTATTCTCATAGTTGCCCTTTTTGAGGTGTTTAGCCTCTACTGTTGGTGTGGAAATAGCAAGTTGATTTGGATTTCAAAAAAGACTGCGGATATTACCGAAGCGCTTCACAGCTTATTTGCTCTTACTACTCACTTTCCAGACCAAAACTTGCTCATTTCTTGCTCACCCTTATCTATATTGATTTTCTACTGAGGAATAAAAATTCTATTCTGACTTTTTGATTACTTGTGCTGATTTCCATCAATAAAGCCCTCAGAAAATCTCTGAGGGCATTGATGAATATCTATGTCACTCATCAAGTGCGGAAATGTCTTTTACCCTACCTATGCTTGGCAATTTCTTTACGCTTGTGTTTTTCAATAGGCGTTTCAAAGTGACGATGCTTTCTTATATCTAGAAAAATCCCAGCCGAAGAACGTGGAGTAATTAGGTTTTTAACGTTTCAACCACCTTATCCACGAGTTCCATTGGATCAATTGGTTTGGTAATAAAAAGTTGAAAACTTGCTTTTAAAATATGCAGTTCATTTACAATTTTGAATGTTGCCACAAACCCAAATGCTTATTTTTAGCATTAGCTTCTGCAATTAAAAATTGGGTTTTGCTCTCATAGCAATTTTGTAAAGATTCTTGGTCAACGACGGCATTACCTGACTCTACCAAAAGGAGATTTACTGACCGATTATCTGCAAACACTTCACCCGCCGGGCGACCATTTTTAACTTGTTCTGTGCTTCTAATCACGACAGGAGTTTGAGGTGGTAATAGCTGTTTTAGCCTTTGTGTTGCTGCTAAACCATAGCGCTTGTCAGTTGCTTCTGGTGCGTTAATACAGGCTAACTTGATTGTAGTTGTTTGTCCTGCATTATCTTTAACCAAAATTGTGTTTCCGTCTGCAACACCAACTACTGCACCTAGCACCAAAATTAGTTGAAGTAATTCCATCATTTTGTATGTAATATTTTATGCAAAAATAGAATTTTATTTCAGTGCTTAGGTTACTAGTACAGCACGGCGTAAATAAGCAGACCATTGAAAAGCCCTAAAGAGCTTATTTCATAATACTTTTGACTTTTGACTTTTGACTTTTGACTTCCGCCTTGCGGTACTAGTGTGATTTAGCTCACAAGTTGTAAATAAAAGTAAAAGTAATAAATATTATCATTGCAAAAACCTGGCATTTATATCAATTAAAAATTCATTTAATAACTACAGGTAATTGAACATTCACAGTAGTTCCTGTCAAGAGGTCAGAAGAGATTAACAGTTCCCCATTATGAGCATTGACGATGCGTTTGGTAATAGCAAGTCCTAGCCCAGTGCCACAAGGTTTGGTAGAGAAAAATGGCTGAAAAACTTTGGTAATAACTTCTGATGGGATTGGATCACCGCCATTATGGACATTAATGCAAACTTTATTTGTATGCGAACAATCTACTTTCAATTTAATGATATCTTCTGCTGCAACTGCTTCACAAGCATTGCGGACAATGTTGATAAATACTTGTTTAAGTTTGTCTTTATCTCCCAAAAATTTTACCGTAGGTGATGCCGGAATAAATTCAATTTGTCGTTCTTGAGCTTCTGGCATTTCACGAATACATACAAGCAATTCATAAATAAATTCATTCACGTCTAATTCACAAAGTTGCAAAACTTGAGGTTTTGCATAGAGCAAAATTTCACTCAATAGACGTTCTAGACGACTAGCTTCACTCAGTGCCAATGCTAATCGCTCTTGGGCTGATTCAGTTAAAATGGTTTTTCGGAAATATTTTAATCCCATGCTCATTGTAGTCAATGGATTACGAATTTCATGCACAATCATTGCAGCAAATTCACCAATAGCTACCAGTCGTTCCTGCTCTAAAAGCTTGGCTTGGGCTGCTTGTAATTCTGCGGTGCGTTTTTCTACCTCAGCCTCCAAAATATGATTAAATTGGCACTGCTGTTGATAGAGATGATAGTTGTTAATTGCTGTTGCAGCTCGTTCAGCAAACAATTCCACAATTTGGATGTCTTCTTTTGTAAAATCACGTGGTAGATGATTAAAAGAACAGATAGTACCAATCACTTCACTTTCAGCAGTCCGCAATGGTATTCCTAAATATGCACAATAACCTTCTGGAGCCTGTCCATACTCTGGGTGTTTTTGAGCATCTTTTACTGCCAATGATTTACCCATTTTGATAACAGTACCAGTTAGTAAACCATGTAGTGAATAAACATGTTCGCCTTCGCCCATTTCAAGGCTACTGGCTAGAACAGTTTCAAACCCCTCTTGGCAAAAGGTAACAACTGTCCAATCAACTCCAATGAGTTCGCTGACTCCGCAAGCAATGTTGTGCAAATAGCTACCCAGTTCGCCAGTTCGATAGTTCAAAGAAGACAAACGTGCTATGATTTGCCGCTCACGCTGCCAAGTTTGCTTGTGCAACAATATTTCGTCATCACTGGTTTTGCTCATGGATACCTATTGCATGGGTTTTGAAGCCTGCTTCCGCAAGTTTGGTTGGGGTAGCAGCGATTTTAATCGTTAGGTGCAAGATGTGAGTTTATAGAAAGATTCTACTAGAGACATCTGCTATTTACATACAACAAAATTATGAAATTTTACTTAACTAAATGTAAATTTATGTCCGAAAAGTATCAAGTAATAAGTTTAATGAAAGTGCGATCGCAGTGAATACACCTGTTCTTGGATCTGCAACTCCGGCGAAGTCTTTAGTCCCCTCAGCACCATCTCAGGAGTCAACTGCTATGAAGTCAGGCACTTTTGTTTCTGGAGAACATACAACGTAAGCGTTCAGTCAATATTACAACCAAAGACGGTAAATCATTTCTAGAGCTTGAACAATCGTTTAAAACCTCTGAATCAGTCCCGGATTTAGTAGTAATTTTGCACCTATAATACGATGAGATTTAAGTCGTATGATTTTAGTTACTTGACTTTCTGGAGATATTTTTAATTCTGTGTTAGCAATATTCAATGCTTTAACATAAGCTTGTATTGTAAGAGTTTTCACTCCTAACTTTCTTTGTATGCCAGAACAACAGCAGTGGACTATAACAGCAACTGAGCAACCACCAGAGTGGTTTATCCAAGCAGTAAAACAGTATACACCTGCATCAAGTGGACTGTATGCAGCGCAGTTGTTGTGGCAACGGGGTATTAAAGATCGTCAACAATTAACAGCTTTTATCAACTATAAAGCTTATCAACCAGCAAGTCCCTTTGAGTTTGGACAAGAAATGCATCTGGCGATCGCACGCTTGCAACAAGCATATAATACTAAAGAAAAAATTGCCATTTGGGGAGATTTCGATGCCGATGGGATTACCGCTACATCGGTACTTTGGGATGGATTGGGGCAGTTTTTCGCTCAAAATACTCAGTTAATTTACTATATTCCCAATCGTCTGAAAGAATCCCACGGACTTAATAATCAAGGAATTGATAACTTAGCAAAACAAGGTTGCAAATTAATTGTTACTTGCGATACAGGTAGCACAAATGTTGAGGAAATTATCTATGCCAAACAGCTAGGTATAGATGTAATAGTTACAGACCATCACACCTTACCAGCCGAACGCCCACCCGTCGCAGCAATTATCAATCCCCGCTATTTTCCAAAAGAACATCAGTTATTTAATCTTTCTGGGGTGGCGGTAGCTTATAAGTTGGTGGAAGCACTATATCAAAGCCTGCCCAATGTTGCCAAATATCCTTTAGAGGATTTATTAGATTTAGTTGCAGTTGGATTAATTGCCGACTTAGTACAGTTAAGTGGAGATTGCCGCTACTTGGCACAGATGGGAATTCAACGACTGCAAGAAGATTTTAAACAGCCAGCAGCAGCGCGGCGGCGGCCAGGGGTAGGACGATTATTAGAATTGTGCCAGAAAAGTGGCGATCGCCCCACAGATATTTCTTTTGGTTTGGGGCCAAGAATTAACGCCGTTAGTCGCATCCAAGGTGATGCCAGTTTCTGCGTGGAATTATTAACTAGTCGGGATGTCAAACGTTGTAACGAACTAGCCGAAGTTACAGAACTCGCCAACGCCCGCCGCAAATCTTTACAAAAAGATGTGCAAGCACAAGTGGCGCAAAAACTTACTCAATTAGATTTATCAACCACCAGCGTCATTGTCCTAGAAGATGCCCAATGGCCTGCGGGTGTATTGGGCTTAGTTGCTGGACAGGTAGCACAAGAAACTGGACGCCCAACGATTTTGTTGAGTACGGAAGGAGCAGGGGAGCAGGAGAGCAGGGGAGCAGGGGAAGCAGAGGAAGCAGGGGGAGCAGGGGGAGAAATTACTCCTTTATTTTCTAACTCAGAACTCAGCACTCAGCACTCAGCACTTGCATTAGCCCGTGGTTCCGCCCGTTCGGTGAATTCTGTCGATTTATACCAATTGGTGAAAGACCAAGCACATTTATTACATCGTTTTGGAGGACATCCCTTTGCAGCGGGTTTGAGTTTGTTGGTGGAGAATATTCCTTTATTTACAGCGGCGATTAATCAGCAGTTGCGGCAATCTTTAGGAAGTACAACTCTAACGCCAACCGTGCAAGCAGACTTGACGGTAACAGTTGCAGACTTGGGGAAAGAGTTATTTTTGGAACTGAAACTGCTAGAACCTTGTGGAATGGGTAATCCTGTTCCGAAATTGCTAATTCAAAACTGCTGGTTTGAAAATTCTTGGCATCGCAATCAGCAGGATTGGCAAGGGAAAAAGGTACAGTACATTAAAACTGAGTTTGATATTCGGGATGATTCCACCAGAAGCGCTTTTCCTGGGTTATGGTGGGGACACTATAAAGATGAATTGCCCATAGGAAGGTGTGATTGTATAGCAGAATTAGACTACAACACCTTCAAAAAACGTTATGAAATCAGATTAATTGCCGTGCGTTCTTCTGTTAACTCAGCATTCACCACTCAGCAGTGGCTCAACGCCCCGCAATCGCTAACACCCTTCATCCTAGACTTACGGAATCAGGAACACTCAGCACCCAGCACTCAGGACTCAACACTGATTATTGAAGATTGTCCCACAAATTGGGATGATTTACGCACTTGGTTGCGGCGATGTTTGGCGACAAGCCGCTCTAGGTCTGGGCTTGACAATCAGCAACAATTAGCGATCGCTTGGTCTAAACCTAACCACCAACCACCCAATCAAATTTGGCTGACTCTTGTCGGAATTGCCAAATATCTCAGTCGCACAAATCAACTAGTTACCCGTGGACAACTTTTAGAGAAAATCGGCATCAGCGACCAAACCTTACTTGTCGGAATCAAAGCTTTAAAATACTTAGGGTTCACAGTTAAACGACAAGACCGTTCTTTACAAATTACCTGGCATCCAAGCGATAGTGCCGAAAACCTTGCTGATGAAGCAGTTGCACGATTTTTAGCTGCTGTCCGAGAAGAACAATTTCAGCAACAGTATTTTGCGGAAGTTCCTTTATCTACGATTGTGGCGATCGCCAGCTACGACAGTAAATAATTTAAAGGGTTTATAGCGTTCCCTAGATGAACAAAATAGGGATTTTCAACCAAGTCCCTTCTTGTATAGTGCGATCGCGATCGCACTAAATTACAGCAGTTTGCAAGTATAGGAATTACCTAGCTTGTGAGTCCTATCAGGTGAGATTTCTGAAGTTACAGAGGTGTCCCAGAAGGCTGTTGCACCCTATTGTTAACAGTTTTTGCTTCTACAAAACTTTCTCGACCTGTAATCAATCTAGAGCGACGATTACGAGTAATATAATTCCATCCCCACTGAATTGCTACTACTACTTTAGTGTCAAACTCGATTAAGAAGTAGATGTGAATTACTAGCCAAAAGAGCCAAGCAATGAAACCTTTGAGTTTGATTATGCCTAAATCTACAACAGCTAAATTTTGCCCAATCATCGCCAAAGTACCCACGTCATTGTAACGAAATTGTGGCAAAGTCTCACCTTGAAGCCTGCGTTTAATCAGTTTAGCTACATACTCTCCTTGTTGTTTGGCTACAGGTGCAACACCAGGTAAGGGTTTACCATTTTGATGGGAGAAGTTACCTAAATCTCCCACGACAAAAATGTTTTTATAATCCTTAATAGACAAGTCCGGTTCTACAATCACACGTCCGTCGCGATCGCACTCTACACCTGTGCTTTTTGCTAGGGCTTTCCCCATAGGCGAACCTTGAACACCTGCTGCCCACAAGATAGTTTTTGCGGTAATTTCTGTCAATTCATCGCCTTGCTTGAAAGTAACGGTGCTATTTTCAATATTTGTGACTCTGGTGTTAGTGTAGACAGCCACACCCAACTTTTGCAAAGATTCTGCTCCTACTTTCGATAACTCTGGCGCAATGTGTGGGAGGATGCGATCGCCCCCTTGCAATAGTAAAATTCTCGCTTCTGAGGTGTTGATGCTGCGGAAATCTTCTGTGAGAGTTTGGTATGCCAATTCTGCGATCGCCCCGGATAATTCTACACCAGTGGGCCCACCCCCCACAATCACAAAAGTCAACAAAGCACGGCGTTTTTCGGGATCGGTTTCTTTTTCTGCCGCTTCAAATGCCGAAAATATCTGACGACGCATTTCTATGGCATCTTCAACAGTTTTCAAGCCAGGAGCAAATTCTTTCCAGTTATCTTTACCAAAATAGGAATGGTTAGCACCTGTGGCGACAATTAATGTGTCATAAGGTATTACTTCATCACCCAGAATAACTTCTTGTGCTTTTGGATCGATATCATTTACCTCTCCCAACAACACTTTTGTATTCTTGCTTTTGCTGAATACAGATCGCAATGGTGCCGAAATATCAGCAGGTGATAGCGCACCTGTAGCTACTTGATATAAAAGCGGCTGAAATAGGTGAAAGTTACGTTTATCAATGAGAGTAACATTTACATTTGCTTTCTTCAAAGCTTTTGCTGTATACAGTCCACCAAAGCCGCCACCAACGACAACAACCCGATGTGGTGCATTCTTTTCAAGTGAGACTACCATAATCAATATTTCCTTGTGTTAAGAAGTTGTAACTATTCTTAACAAAGATGTAACAGCATTATGATATCGATTGCTGTTTCTTTAGAACAATTGAAAAAATGATGAAAGTAATCAAAGTTAGTTTTTATCGAGGAAGGCAGGAGGCAGGAGCAAAACGTGAAACCCCTGTCAGGGTGTTTGTGTAGGGGTTGCATGGTGATGGGGTGTAAGGGAAGTAGTTGATTTGTGAGTATTATTATTTAGTTCTTAATTCTTTCCCTTACAGTCTCTCATCCATATACCTTATGTATTTGGCGAAAATAAGCGTGCCATTCGCCGCTGAACCCTCTTTCACATTCGGGATGCTTTGATCTCAAACGTTGTTTTCCATCTCGGTGATGCCAGAAAAATGTTCAGCTAGAAAATCTACGAAAGTCCTTATTTTGGGTGATAGGTATCGCCGATTCGTATAGACAGCATAAAGAGATGAGGTTGCCAACGTGTAGTCCAGCTTCAGCACCTCCAATCGTTGGCTGGTAAGATCATCTTCAATCAACCACTTTGGCAAAACCGCCAACCCCATACCGGCTAGGGTCGCCTGATACAGCATGGTAGTGTTGTTGGAGCGGATGGAGACTGGCAGTTTGACAGTCTCCCGCCCGTTAGAACCCTCAAAGAGTATCTCATCGGCAAACTGCGAGTAGTAATAGCTGATGCTTAGATGCTTTGACAGTTCGCTGGGAGTTTTTGGGTATCCATTTCTTTGCAAATAGTCATCTGAGCCGACCAATATGAATTGAATTGGGCAAATGCGTCGCGTGATCAGTGAAGAAGCGGGTTCCTCAGTCGTGACACGTAACGCCAAGTCGAATCCTTCTTCCACCAAGTCCACCACCCGATCATTCAAATTCAGGTCTAGCAAAACGTCTGGATAGCGAGAGCGGTACTTCGCCAAGGCTTTAGTGAATAACGGGTTAGCGAACCAAACTGGGGCGCTGATCTTGAGTACGCCACGCGCGACGACGGCTGATTGCCTCACCGCTGCCTCCACCATTTCCAATTTATCAAGCATTTCCCGGCATTGCTCATAATAGACCGTTCCTGCCTCGGTTAGGCTTAAGTGTCGGCTGGTTCGATTCAACAAACGTGCCCCAAGGTTTCGTTCCAAGTGCATCACATGCTTGCTGGTCATGGCTGTGGATAAGTTGAGCCGCTCGGCGGCTGCCACAAAACTTCCCGATTCCACCACCTGAAGCAATACTTTCATGCTCGTTAAGGTGTCCATCGTAGTTCTAAAGTTTCCTAAAAAGAAACATAGCATCAACAAAATGATACTTGTACAACGATGAGAAATGAATGTAATTTGAGGAAGACGGCAGCATCAACTAGCTAGGCAAGGAAATAGCTATGGCTGAACCAACAAAGGGTGGTGTTCTATATTCGTTGCTCTTCGCCTGAAGAATCTATGCATTGGACGTTTCAAGAGTCTTAACAAAAATCTAGAACACTATCAACTCGTCGACCGCCCGCAAGAATTTCAACGTAGAGGAGAATTTCAATGTCTCAGAACAACGAACTCACGGTGATCGACCGCTTTACTATCTTCGAGCAGTTGAACATGCATCAGCGATGTATCGACAAGGGTTGGGGGCGCGAGCAGGTCGACCTCTACAACCGCCTTTACTGGCCGGAGGCCAAATTCCACGTCAACGACTTACGTACTTCAACTTTCGAGGGTTTTGAAGGCATGAAGCAGATGTTCGACTACGCACACAGCGTCTTCCCGATGGACAAGTGGTTCCACTCTATGGGCGCGTTTGAAATTTCCGGATCGGGTGACAGGGCCGAAGCGCACTGGCGATGGTTCGTGTCCTGGAAGGCTGAACACGTCGGAACCGTTTCGACTGGCACCTACGACGACATCTTTGAACGTCGCGATGGCGTCTGGAAGTGTCTGGAGCGCACCTCCAAGAGCGATCCCAACTGGCCGGTAGACCTGTTCCAGCCCTTCCTCGATCAGGCAGACATCACCTTCAAAGCGTCCTGATAGTCAGACTTTTGAAAAAGCTTGCTGGGAAAATTGCTGGAAACGGTAAGGTAAATGTACTGGAAAATCGACTATTTTGATAAAAAGATGGAGTATCGAAGTAAGAATCCGGCTAACTCCTCTGTCACTATCCCAATTTCAAATAGGCTGACGCACGAGACTCTACGATTCATCGTGTCAGTTATAACAACAAATAACCCTCAACAATGGTCAGCACGCGCTGAGCGACTGGAGATTCTTTATGAAGTACGCCATTATTGGTTCCGGCAACATTGGTATCGCGCTCGCACGCACCTTCGCGCGTAAGAATATCGAAGTCGGAATCGCAAACACCCGTGGACCTGAGACGCTTGCGTCTTTGAAGAAAGAACTCGGTAAGAGCGTCCATCCCCAATCCATTCAAGACGCCTTTGATGCTGAGATCATCTTCCTCGCTGTCCCATTTCCGGCTCACAAGGAGGTGGCGAAGCAACTCAAGCAGTGGAACGGCAAGATCGTTGTCGACGTCACGAATGCTTTTGATGTTGCTCCGGAAGAGCTAGGAGGTCTCCTCTCTACTGAAGTCGTATCCAAAGCGTTTGTCGGAGCGCGCCTCGTGAAGGCCTTCAATCATCTGCCCGCGAAACAGCTTGGAACGAATCCGTTCGTGGAGGGGCAGCGGCAGACCGTGTTCGTATCGAGCAATGACGCCGATGCCAGCGCGACCGTTGCGGCCGTAGCAAATCAGCTTGGCTTTGCTCCAGTCGAACTCGGAAGCCTCGATCAGGGCGGCGTACCCCTTCATGTTCTAGGCGGGCGTCCTGGCGGCCTTCTATTTCAGAATCTGGTCAAGCTCGGCTGATTGCAGCAGTCACTTGAACGGCAAGCTCGTTCGCAAGTCCAACGCAAGAGAGGAGATTAGTCATGAAAGTAGGCTTTATAGGCGCCGGTACCGTCACGGGTACGTTTGGCCGTCATTTGTTAACCGCTGGTCACAGCATAGTCGTATCAAATTCAAGAGGACCGGAGACGCTTGCTGATTTTGTTGCTGATCTGGGTCCAGGCGCGATCGCGGGGACGAAGCAACAGGCTGCCGAATGCGACATCGTCATTCTTGCCACGAATTGGGTCCGTGTGGACGATGCTCTAAAGGGAGTTGATTGGCGAGGCCGCATCCTGATCGATGCAACGAACGCACATGTGGACGCTGTGCCGGACATTAGTCTGGCTGGCGTAACCAGATCGCGTGCTGCATTGAAGGAGCGCACCTCTAGCGAGATGGTTGCTGAGATGGCAGTTGGCGCGCGGCTCGTTAAATCGATCAGCAACATGCCAATGGCCTGGATACAGGATTTCTCACCGAACAAACCCCGCACAGTCATCTTCACTTCCGGCGACGACCACGAAGCCAAACAGCTGGTGATGGAGTTGATCAACAGCACCGGCTTGGTCGCGGTTGATCTCGGTTCCCTCGCAACGGGTGGTGCAATACATGAGGTCGGCGCTCCACTATCCGGCCTCGACCTCCACTTCGTCCGCCGACTTCGGTAAGAGCGCCTTTGACGCAACGGCAGTTTCAAACATCCATAGGGTTCATAGGAGAAAATCATGGTATCGTCAACTTAATCAAAGAAATTTAGAATCAAGTATAGCGGATTCAAGCGCAGCGGCAACGGCAGGCTGAATGGTCTGACGGCGATCGATGAATTCCTAGAGTACAAACATATCGCTTTCAACTCAGGAGTGATCCCCAGTGTTGGCGTTTCTGCCCAATAGTTGAGCTTGGATCTAAATCTTGAGTCCTTGTTAAATAAGCCTCACAACCATCAAACCCGACTATCAAGTTCGCATAAGCAGCCTTATAGGAACACGTATGTCTAGTACACCTGTAGAAATCGTCCAAGCCCTTCTCAAAGACCCCACCAACGCTGAGGTCGTCAACCGACTCGTCTCCCCCGATGCCATTTACGTATCACTCAGCTACGATAATCCCGACCTGAAAAAGCTTATGCCTTGGGCAGGCACGCACAAAGATGGTCCGGCCAGCGTCTTCAAAGTTTTCCAGGAACTCAATACCTTTTGGAACATCGAGGCGTTCGATATTCAGCAGATATTTGGCGAGGGCGAGAACGTCGCTGTCTTCGGCAGCTTCACCGTCCATTCAGTGAAACTCGATAAAACGTTCATCTCTCCCTTCTCTGTCCTGGCGAAGGTGAAGAATGGCTTAGTCACCTACATGCAGTATATGGAGGACACCTTTGGCACAGGTTCGACCTTCCGATCAGGTGGTACCTGGACATTCCAGAGCAACCCAGACGGCAGCGAAGTATCAGTGCCGTAGCAAGGTGTCCCAGGTGAATGGTACGCTTGAAAAGCCGAAAAGCCTGTGGTTTAAGCTCAGTATCTAAAACTTGAGATAAAAATGCCCACAAAGTTATAAACGGCTCAACTCATCGCTTTTTATACTGAATTTTTAGCTCAAATATTGCTTGTCTAATTGCAGACTTTGGTAATAGCTCTTTAAAAGGTAATCCCAGAGATGAATTGAATTTCTCAACAGAGAATTTATACTCGTAGTGTCACAAGCCCAAAAACCCCTTTCCTCAGTTCCTCGGTAACAGAGCGTAGCCGAAGTACTGCACTCTGTTACTTTAATGATAATGATATGATCGGTAACAATATTGCCGCCGATTATTTTTTATTAATCAAGCCGCTCAAAATGTGCTTTGAATAATTCCGCCATCTACTTGCAGCATGACTCCATTCACAAATGAGGCTGCTGGTGAACTCAGAAATACCGCAACATTGGCAAACTCTTCTGGTGTCCCGATACGACCCAAAGGAACAGTCCCATTGATTCTAGCAATTTCTGCTTCTTTGGTTTCACCACTTTTAGTAATGCGGGCATCGATCAATTCTTCTACCCGTTCTGTATATGTCCAGCCTGGTAGAATGCTGTTGACGCGAATTTTATCGCTACCCAGTTCTTGGCTGAGAGTTTTCGTTAAACCAATCACTGCTAATCGAATGGAATTAGATAAAATCAGATTTTGAACTGGTTGTTTAGTTGAGGTTGAGGTGATGGTCAAAATTGCTGGTGCGATAGATTGGCGTAAGTGAGGTAAAGCGTACTTTATCAGACGTACCGCACTCAGCAAAGTTAAGTTAATCGAAGTTTCCCAAGTTGCCAAATCGATATCGTCAAAAGTGCCAGCAGGTGGGCCTCCGGCGTTGGTAACGAGAACATCCAACCCGCCGAATTTTTCGACTGTGGCGTTAATTACCCGTTCAATATCTGCTTGACTAGTAACATCTGCACGCAGAGATAGTACTTCTGTACCTGTTTCGCTGGCAATCTCCGCAGCAGTTTTGTCAATTAACTCACTGCGGGCGCAGATGGCAACTTTTGCACCCTCACGGGCAAATTGCCTCGCTGTAGCTTTGCCCAAACCTTTACTAGCAGCTGTCACTAAGGCGACTTTGCCACGGAGTTGCAAATCCATAATCTTGATTATTCTTAATTTACAGTAACTTGAAGCCGAGATTATTGAGAGCTTCACGCAAGCGATCGCGTCCTCTCAAAGCCTCAACAGTTGCGATGCGCTGGGCTGAGTGTTCTGACCAATCGCCATCAACATTCATCTTTTGTTCAGTATAGAATTCTTTGATGATGTCGTTGTAGTGAGCGATCGCTTCTTCTTGTTCTGCCAATTTATAGGTTTCACGGTGCAGTATCGCTGACTGGGGCAACCTCGGCTTAATCGCCGCTTCTACTTCCGGATTCGGATAGCCCACACACAATCCAAATACAGCATACACAGAGGAGGGCAAATTCAATATCTCTGCTACCTCTTGCGGGCGGTTCCTGATTCCGCCAATATATACTGTTCCCAAACTGAGTGACTCAGCTGCAACTGCGGCGTTTTGTGCTGCCAATGTTGCATCGATTGTTGCCATCACAAACATTTCCAAATATTCCAGTACATCATGAGATATGCCGCGACTGTCAGCAACGTGACTTAGACGCGCCAAGTCTGCTAACCAAACCAAGAACAAAGGAACCTGCTTAATATGTTCTTGGTTCCCCGCTAGCTTGGATAATTCCTCTTTGCGCTGTTGATCTTCCACTGCTACCACACTCCAGGTTTGCAAATTAGAGGAAGTAGATGCAGATTGGGCGGCTGCAATTAGCAATTCCAGAGTTCCCGGTAGTAGAGGATCGGATAGATAAGACCGAATTGAACGGTGAGATAATAGTGCTGTTAAAGAATCATTCCATTCAATTTCGGGGTTGAAGGGAATTTCACCGTAGCGCGATCGCAGTAATTCTGTAGGATTAGTCATAATCAATTCCAGGATTCAAAATTCAAAAATTGTCAGTTGTTTTATTCCTAACACCAATTTCATTTGTAGGGATGTACAGATGTATCTCCCTACACCCGATTCATTGTACTAATTTAAGTATTTTGGTGAAAATGCAGCGTATTCTTCTTTTGTCAATACTGCATCCTTCACATTTACTTCTTTGGGAATTAGCTTCAATTTATAATATGTATCTGCAACACCTTGTTGTAGATTTATCAGATTGTCGTCAATTGGTACAATCCCAAAAGTCCGCCTGTTAGTTGCTTTTTTCATCGTCTCTAAATCAATTCCTAACACAGGTGCAAGAGTTTTTGCTACTTCTTCTCGATTCTGTTTAGACCATTCTTCGAGATTTTGAATTTCCTCCAGTATTACCTTGACAGTTTGGGGATTCTCAGTGACAAATTTGCGAGTCATCAAATAATATCCTCCCTGTTTATTAATTCCTGTGCCATCAATTAGGACTCTGGCTTTAGTTGCCTCTTGAGCCGCTGCATAAAATGGGTCCCAAATTACCCAAGCATCTACACTTCCTTTCACAAATGCAGCACGGGCATCAGCCGGAGCTAAATATTTCGGTTCAATGTCTGTATATTTTAATCCGGCTTTTTCTAAAGCTTGGACTAATAATAAGTGGGCACTAGATCCTTTTTGAAAGGCAACTCTTTTGCCCTTCAGGTCAGCAACTTTTTGAATTTGTGAATTTTGAGGAACAAGAATTGCTGAACTAGCTGGAGTAGCCGCAATACCAACAACATAAGTTAGTGATGTCCCCGCTGCTTGGGCAAATATTGGCGGTGATTCTCCCACAGGGCCGATGTCAATGCTACCCACATTCATCGCTTCTAGTAGTTGCGGCCCCGCTTGAAATTCAGTCCACTGTACAGTGATACCTTCTGGTGCTAAACGCTTTTCTAAAACACCTTTAGTTCTCAGCAAAACGGTCGTTTTTTGATAGCCAAATCTGACCACTGTTGCTTTACTGTCAGCAGAATTACCCTGAGATGTGGTACTGGGATTAGGTGCATTAACAGTCGGTGTCGATGAACAAGCAGCAAATAGCAAGCTCAGACAAAGACCTGTAACAAAAGCCCCCACTATTGGTAAAGGAGAAGAAAAGAATAATTTATGTTGGTTGTTAAAGGGGATATTCCTGAATTTTATCAACGATATCCACTTGGCAATAAAACGACTAAAGATTTGATTAATCATCAAAATGATTCTTGTGAACTATAGTAGTACTATAAACCTATAGGTTTATCGGAGTATATAAATAAATTTAGGTTTAATTGACATCAAAATAGCGGGAAGTAGGTTAACTGGAAACTTTCCCGCCTATTATGCCAATGCCAAAAAACACAGCACTAATTTAACAAATCAGGTTCTTCACGCACAATCCGGTCGTAAAGGGGCTGGAAACTGAACCACCCACTTACATGTGACCCCACTTGAGTTTGTGTTAAACGGGCTGTTTCGTGTTTGATCGTAGTCGGTCTACCCGCAGCTTCAGCTAGTAGTTGGGCTTGGCACGATCGCTCTAAGCTAATGTACCAAAAGGCAGCTTCATCTACCGTATGTCCCACAGTTAAAATGCTATGGTTACGCAGAATTACGGCTTTATTTGACCCCAAGGCTTGCGCCAGTCGCAGACCTTCAGAGGTTTCTAAAACCACCCCTGTGAAATCGTCAAATAGCGCATGGTCTTCGTAAAAAGCACAGGAATCTTGAGTCAAGGGGTCAAGGAGACGACCTAAACTAGACCAGGCTTTACCATAAAGTGAATGGGCGTGAGCTGCTGCAATTACATCAGGTCGAGCTTCATGAATCTGAGAATGGATGGCGAAAGCAGCTTGATTTACTTCAGCATCACCTTTAACCACCTCACCTTCTCTATTAACCAAGATCAGGTCAGAAACTCGGATATGACCGAAGTATGTTCCTAATGGATTGACCCAGAAATGGTCTGTAAACTCCGGATCACGAGCTGTAAGATGGCCTGCGATTCCCTCGCTGAACCCAAACTTACCAAACAGGCGAAAGGCAGCGGCGAGGCGTTGCTTACGGTGCAGGCGTTCGTCTTCAACTTGCTCGAATACTGGGGGTTGTGGTCTATCGTACTTGGGCATGTTCTTTTTCCTCTTCCTCTTTACAGGGAGCGTTGGAATATCCAGAGCGAAAGGATTTGACACTGTGAGATTCTGGGATGAACTGGTGACGTAAAATGCAACCAGTATCATTACCTAAGATATGGATGGATACAGATGCGCTCTGGGATGTGGTTTTGACGGCGTGGATATCACCATCTGGGGGTAAGAGGCGGTAGATATCCCCTGGTTGAAGCCATCGCACTTCAGTTACTCGTAATTGTGCGTGTCCTTCGGCATCGCCATTATCTACACGGCGATAGACTGTTTCTTCTTGATTACCTTTGTATAAACCAATCAATCCCCAGGCTAAATGGTCGTGGACGGGAGTTGTGGAACCTGGGGGAATCACCAAACTGAATACTGACAGGGAACGGTCTTTGGTACGATAAAGCAGCCATTGACCAATACCACCACCCATCCGGCTTTCGGGATTGACTTGGGCAAACTTTTCCGGTAGCCATTGCTGTTGGGCAAGGAGTTCTTGAAAATAGGGTTCTAGTCTAGCGAGAGTTTGTGTGCGATCGTCAACAGTGCTAGCGCTAATTTCTCGCACTGTTGCTACAAAGGATCGTAGTTCCTGGCTCTCAATAAACCATTGGTCTTCTGGTAACGGTTCTAAAATAGTGTGGTTCGTCATCTATATTCCTCTGTTTAGGAGGCGACTAAGATTAACTAATTACTAATTCGTAATTCGTAATTCGTAATTCGTAATTCGTAATTAAGAATTCAATTACGATTTATTTTAATACCAGGATGAATTTTAAAGCCAAGTTGCTCAAGTTTTAAATGAGAAAGGGACTCCTTCAGAATGATAGTAAAAGGATACCTCTGGAATACAGTAGCTTTACCTTGTGACAATAGTAGCCTAGCATGGCTGATGCGTACTGGATATAACGGTTGTTTGTTGACATCGAGAATGAATACTTTAGTCATGTAATTTGGAATTTTAGATTTGCGATCGTCAGATTGGGTAGTGGGGATTGGGAGAATTCCCTGACTGAGTTAGGGAATAAAAAAATTATTCTCTTCTGCCCCTGCTCCCGTTCGGCTACGCTCAGGGCAAGGTTGCCCCTCTGCCCCTACTTAGCCGTGGGACAAATAGTCTTATTAGAGAAAAGATAAGAATGAGAGTCTAGATACTAACTCCAGCACTCTCGTCTTTACTACTATTTAGGAATTTCCAAGGAATAAATCATCCAATTTTGTGGGGTGTCTCACAATCATTTGTAGTTGAATATTTTTATTGGGAAGTTTCTTAACTGTGATGTTAGCTCCCTTAAATAAGTACGGTAAGTTGGTCGAATAACCGTCGAATTTCTACAAGCAGAAATTATCACATCCAAATTTAAAAAGCAAGTCGATTGTCATAGTTATCGGTGGGAGCAACGTGAATATGACATGATGACCCCGATCGCATACCTGCATCGGCGTTGCATAATAGAGGGATGAATTAGGATTTACTACTGTGCATTGTCCATACTGCAAATCTACGGATATCAGAAAAAATGGTAAACGAAGAGGTAAACAAAATCACATTTGTGTCAGTTGTGGTCGATGGTATTCCAAGTCAGTAGATATGCTTAAATTCTCAATCCGCTTGTTACTTCACTATTTAAAGTATAGAGAAATACTCGTGATTAACTGATTCATCCCGCATTTATGCAACGCCACTTTTTTCTCATCACCAAAAATGCAAATTTTCTTTTTGTTAACTGTTGGTATGCCAGTACCAGTTAAGATCCCAGGACGTACTACAACTATTGCTTTGCAAAAGATGGGGTTGAATATGGCGCGATCGCACGCTCATCAATATTTATACGTGGGTGATCGCATTCCTTTTTACACTGTCACTACAAGAGCTTGGAAGATGATGCGATCGCACGCTCATAAACTTTCATACATAAGCGATTGCATTCTTTTTAAAACCGTCCTTACAAGATTAGCGATCGCACTGTCCAAGAAATTTAAAATAGTTGATGTCAACATCTTTCATAAACCTATACTGCGTGAGATCGCATTTAAATTTAAGTGAGTATTTTTTTGGTGAGTGATGGGAATTGTTTTGGAATTTTTATCTTTCAGGAATTCTTGAAACCATTTTTGTACTCTGGCATTTGGTTTTGACGCTAACCCGTAAGCGATTTCTTCTAGGGTAATCACACTCAAGGAGATTGATGAAACCTGTGTACTCCACGCTAACACTCCTGGATTGGGTTGGGGGCGTGCTAGTTCGCTGATAATATTAGTGTCACAGAGAAATGTCACGGTAGGCTATCAACAAAAGGATTAAAACGATCTTCGCGATCGGGTATTTCAATGGTGTAGTTTTCCTCTGCACAAAGCTGACGCAATTGGGTAAAGGCATCTGCAAGAGAACGTTGGCGCTGCTGTTGCTGCCAAGCTAAGAATTCCTGAAATATTTCAATTTCTATAACGGCTGCTACCACTTTGTCTTGGTTGTAAATCAGTTGTGGTTCTGCAACTGCGGCATCAATTACTTCAGAAAATTTTTGCTGCGCTTCTTCTATTTTCCAATTCATAGGGTTCTGTTTCGGCTCACATATAATACGCAAAGGCTTTTTACTCAAATTGTAAGTTATCGATATGTGGCGATGGCTTTGAGGTCAGGTTGAATCAGTAAATAATGGCGCGATCGCACGCTTATCAATATTTCTACGTAAGCGATCGTATTCCTTTTTACAATGTCACAACAAGAGCTTGTCAGATGACGCGATGTCTACGACGGGCTACGCCTACGCACCAAATCAAACCTCCATACATGAGCGATCGCATTTTGAGTGAGAATGGATAGTGTGTTAATATTCATCCGAACATGATATTAGGCGATCGCATTACCTTTTTACACATTCCCCGATTCATGCGGTTGTGAAAACCCCACTCTTGATAAACTAGGCTGCGCTGCCTTATTTGGTCAGCAATTTGATGCAACAAGTTTGTCTCTTCTGTTGGTAAGACGATATTATCCCAAGTCGCTTTGGGGTCGAGGCGTTGAGCTAAAGTATCTAACTGCGGACGAGTACTAGCAAGACAAGCCGACCATAAACGATTTTGGATTTCAGAGTTGGGTGTTTCAGTTAGCACTTGTTGGGAAATCTGCTCAATCTTGACTAAATTGAGGTTAAACTGACTCGCCAGAAGTTGCGGATTACTATCTGCGACTGCTCCTAACGCCTCAGTCCAAGTTACTTTTTGTTCCGTGGGTGTTGGCTTTTCAACATCTACGACAATTGTCGGCAGACCTAAGTTTTGCCTAACTTCACGAGTGCTAAGGAAAAGTAGACCACCACTGCGGGTAAGAAACCGATGCAAGGGAAGTGCTTGTCCTTCTGTAGTCGGTTTAGTGTCAATTTCTTGGGCATCTAAATACAGCGCCAGCGGCAATAGCAAGCTTTCCCGATGCCACAAACGACCAACTGTCTCTAACTCTCCCGCCTGAGTGGGCAATAATTCCACTGGCAAACGATAGACATATTTATCTAGTTGGGCGGCAAATAGGTAGCAATTAGCGTTGACAAAATAATCGCGGTAGTAATTAGGATCAAAGGCTACAATAGATAGTCATGAACAGTCCATTGACTTGGCTTACTGCGGGCAAATTGCTATCGGTGATTTTCTTGGTGCTAGCCAACGGGTTCTTTGTCGCAGCTGAATTTGCCTTGGTTGCGCTTCGTCGTAGTCGTGTCGAGCAGTTGGTTCTCCAAGCTCATCCCCGTGCAAAAGCTTTACAACGGGCAGTAAATAACTTGGATGCTTATCTAGCAGCGACCCAACTTGGTGTTACCATAGCCTCTTTGGGCTTAGGTTGGCTTGGAGAACCAGCGATTGCAGTACTGGTCGAACCCGCTTTCCACTGGCTGCCAAAATCTTTATCGCAAACTAGCGCCCATACGTTATCAGTAGTGATTGCCTTTACAATCATTACGTCTCTCCACATCGTCTTAGGAGAATTGGCTCCAAAAAGTTTAGCGCTCCAGCGCACGGAAAGAACAGCCTTCGCGGTTATAAATCTCTTAGAACTATACTTAGTGATATTTCGCCCTGCTGTCCAAGCTTTGAATAGTTTAGGAAATTTCGTTCTTAAGCTTATAGGCTTGGAACCAGGAAGTAGCGAAGAATTGCTTCATTCGACTGAAGAATTGAAACTTTTAGTGGCAGCTAGCCATGAAGCGGGTCTGTTGGGAGAAGCCGAACAAGACGTAGTAGAGCGAGTGTTTAGCATTGGCAACAGACAAGTCAGTGCATTTATGACACCACGCACAGAGATGGTTTGGCTTGATATTGATGAACCATTGTCAAAAATCCGCAGCCAAGTCATTGAAAGTATTCATTCATTTTTCCCAGTTGCTCAACAGAGCATTGATAACTTATTAGGTATTGTGCAAACCAAAGAATTTTTAGCCCAAAATCCAACCGAAGCCATTGAATTGCAAGCTTTACTAAAGCCACTTTTATATGTGCCAGAAAGCATTAAGGCTTTGAACCTTTTAGAGTTATTTAAGAAATCTGGGACTCACCTAGCTTTAATCGTAGATGAATATGGCGTGACACAAGGGCTGGTGACAATCACTGATATTGTGGAAGCGATAGTAGGTGATATCCCAACCAGTGAAGAACTAGCTGATCCCGATATAGTGCAACGTGAAGATGGGTCTTGGTTGTTAGATGGACTGTTGCCAATTGATGAGTTGAAAGAAATTTTAGACATCAGAAAGTTGTTACCAGGGGCAGGTGTCAACTATCAAACTTTGGGGGGATTTGTCGTCAACCAACTAGGGCATATTCCCTTGGTGGCTGAACATTTTGAGTGGGCGGGACTACGCTTTGAAATAGTTAGTATGGATGGAAACAGGGTAGATAAAGTGTTGGTTGTGCCAATGCACACTTAAAAAGACAAGTGAGGCACAATAGATAAAGGTAGAATGGCACTAAGTTATGAAATTGGTAAATCATAAAATTCTTGGTTGGGATTCTTTTATCCCAATGCTGGGTCGAAGGTACTACCATTACGATTGTTTTCAGTCCTACCCATAAGTCTAGCTGATAAAGTCCAGGAATCTGCGACACAGGTACGGTGTAAACTGTACGTTTCGGTGTATGCCTCCATCACAACCTCTGCCTTAGAAGTCCACCAACGGGAGATCGTTTTCGGGAGCAATGCTCTAACAGTGAGATGGGGAGGCAGTTCTTAGGCAGGGGGAGAGAAATAAATAAGTGTATTTTGAGCTATTTTAGTAGTAAAAATTACCAAAAGTTTCTCTTTACTCCCCTTGCTCATTTCACGATGATCTCAGTTTGAGAGCGTTGCTCCCCGATAACTGTTATGGCATAGATACGTTATATGGTGCAATGTGGTATCACTTAATACTCAAGCACAGACCTTTAACAGCAGCATTTGCAAAAACCTTGATTCAACAGGTAATCGCTGGAATTGAGTGAGAGCGCATTATCTTGCTGACAAGGTACAGCGAAGCGATGTTAAAGGTGGGCTGCGCCTTGTCAGTTACTCATCTGTTCACTGTTCAATAGGGAAGAGAAAGCTGTAGTGCTTATTGTACATAGTTTAGAGCTTTTCAAGCCTGCCATTTGAGTCAGAATCTTCCAAAATCTGGCTATGCATAGTTTACAATTTTTGTCAAAGGTAAAAGTTCCGACTCAGGCAATCAAACGATGGCGATATGTGAGGCAAGCATCGGTATCTTAATCATTGTGATTGTGTCGTTTGATGTGTTTCAGGTGGTGATCGTTCCTCGTCGTTCGCCGCGCACGTTTAGGATTTCATCTCTGCTGATCAGATTATTTTGGTTGCCGTGGCGAAAACTAAGTTTGCACGCCGGCAAGCGGCAGGAGTATTTATTGGGAATATTTGCGCCGTTGTCATTAATGCTGCTGCTCACGGTTTGGGTGATTGTATTGATTTTTGGATACGGACTGATCCTGTACGCTCTGCAAGACTCCATCCAACCTGCGATTCGAGATTTTGGTAGTGCCCTTTACGTAGCAGGAACCTCGCTATTCACCCTTGGATTTGGTGATTTTGTCTCCGTAGGGATTGCACGGGTGGTGATGCTGGCGGCAGCAGGATCGGGATTGGCAGTGATGTCGCTTGTGATCGCGTTTTTATTCTCACTCTACAGTTCTTTACAGCATCGGGAAGTTTTTGTCAATCTCGTCGAGGCCCGGGCTGGCAGTCCTCCATCGGGGGTGACGTTGTTGGAAACTTATGCTCGGTTAAAGATTCTTGACCAACTGCCTGGTGACATTGGGGATTGGGAAGTTTGGGCAGCCGAAATTTTGGAGAGCCATCGCGCGTATCCGATTCTGTCGTTTTTTCGCTCGACTCTGGAAGATGATTCCTGGATTAGTACACTCGGTGCAATGCTCGACGCTTGTACGCTGTTGCTTACTACCGTGCAAACTGAGCATAGCGGTCGAGCGTATTTGATGCACCGAATGGGCTGTCGTATTGTTCTGGATCTGCATCAGTTGTTTCAACTTCCCAAAGCCGGCATACTCGAAGTTGATCGCGAACAATTTGAGCAGTCACGGGCAAGTTTAGCAGAGGCGGGTTTTGTGCTAAAGGATGCAGAATCGGCCTGGCAAAAGTTTTTGGAGATGCACTCCGCTTACAGCAGCTTACTCAACACGTTAGTTGAATACTTCGCCACCAAACCGCCCTTATGGACTGATCATTCTTTCCCCGCACCTCATCCGCTTGCTCGCCGATTTCGCCAGAAAACGGACTGATGATCGCCTTGCTCAACCTCAAGTCACTGATTCGTAGACTTGATAGCTATCTCGAACCTGGAGCGAGTGCAGCAGGGGAGCAGAGGTATTGATAATGGCATTCAGCAGATGTTTGGCAGTAGTTTATGTTTTGCAAACTGCTCAAACGTTGTTGGTGTGAGTGCTTCAGGTGTTCGGACTGTAGCGTAAACCCCGTCAGGATTGCCAAGAGCGCGGAACAGATTTCCTAGCTCTCGTTGTACATCAGGTGTCGCTCCTGTCGATGCAAGGTGCTGCTGTATTGATTCAATAGTCACCTGAACATACTTGATACCTCGATCAACCCTTGAGTATCATCGCTGCTGACTGGCTTCACCGTCGCACCTTGAGCCACTAAATCAGCCAACTTCTCTGGATGTCGTGCCAGAAGAACAGTTTCGGCTCCAGCCTGGATAATTTTCTCTGCGATGCGTCGTCCAATCTTGCCGGATGCGGCTGCAATCACAATTCTCATATTTTTTCTCTTTGGGTGCGTTATTCTGCATTGTCTGGATTGAAAGATTGACACAAATTTTGTGCGTTACCGAACGCATTAAGAGCGGGCATCGGGTTCCAGTATTCACGGTAGTGGACGATCAAGCCGTCCCTGGTTTCCAGTCGCATCACATAATCTAAGGATTGACCCGGCAATGGGGCGCTACTAATCTCACGCAACACTTTTAGACGTTGTTCGGTCGCAGCGATCGCGTTCCCATCAAGAATTTTGACTCGATAACCTGGTAGCAAATCAGGTACGGGAGCGTTGAGATGCCGAATCGTCGCTTCCATTTGTTCTGCAACTTCTCTGACTAACTCCCCACTTGTAATCGGTTCAATGCCATTGATTTTGTTATAGACTAAGGTCACTGAAACACTTATTTCTTCAGAGGATGCTTGGTGGGCTGCATGTACTGATGGGTGAACTCCACAGACGACAAGGCTCATTAAATTTACTACTGTGGAGAATAATAATTCACGGGTGTACTGAGTTTTTGCACTCCGAACAAAAATAGTTCATCCAGGGTTTCGGGACACAGTGCTTTCTCTAAAAGCCCGCGAACCATCACTGATACTGGACTCTTTTTTACAAACCGCTCAAATACCTGCCCTAACAACATTTTTTCTCCACCCAACAGATTTGCACCTCTTTTTACCAAACTACAAATCTGCCCATCACACAACACCTTGAAAGGGCTAGTTCTATTTTTGACCGAGGAGCAAAAACTCCGTGGAGGGCGATCGCTCTTCATCAAATCTCATTATTTCTACGTATTAATACTGTCTAATATATAAATAATGTGTGTTTTCTACTGAGAAATCGGATTAGCGATCGCACCTTTTTTAGCCGACCTCACAAAATCGCATTGCTCCCTCCTTTAGTTCTGCAATATCATTTTCCTTCTTTATGTGAGGAAATCAAATCAGACTTCTGTCTGATCTCTTCTGCTTTAAACTTCCCTTATATAGAGTTATATAGTCTATATCTAAGTAGTTGTTTAAAAGTATGACTCTTTGTTTTCTGTGTTTCTCCCTCTATTCCAATTTGAGATTATCTTCTTTTAACGTTGTGCTAATTGGATAGGCACTCACAAGGCTGCAAAACCGACCAATATTTTTTAGACGACAAGTCTAGAAAATAAATGTTTATTGATGTTTTAACCTATACACTTAATCATTATGAGACAGCACTCTATGCAGAATCCATCCAACGATCTTAACCCTTCAGAGCAAAAGTTACGGGAGGCACTCGAACAGGTAGAAGTGAGCGAGCGCATATCGCCCCAACCTGAATGGATGGGGACTCACTCAGTCAAAACTCCATTGGTCAGACCTTCTCAGATTGCAATAAATACTGACATCAACGCAGAAGCATTGTCAGCACAAATTTCTGAAGATGTGACGATCCTGCAAGTCGCAAGTCCTTTTCCAAAAGCAGAAGCAGGAAATGACAATACCATTTTGCAAGGACTACCGAACCCAAGCCCCCAAGACTATCCTTTTTCAGTAGTATTAGTCGATCATGTATCTCTCTCACCCCAAAAACCTGGAGTGGTAGAACGGATAGGTTCTTCATCCCAACCTACCCAAACTGTTGAACCAGTAAGCCTTACACCAAATCTCATTGCTCAATTTTCCTTAGAGAATGATTCTAAAAATCTTAATACTGCTGGGGTTGCTGTAATTCAAAACCATGACAACACCATTGTCCAATACTCGGACTCAGCCATTCATAATCCAGCAGATCGAACGGTTTATCAAGCAATGCGGCCATTGTCTACCGAGCTTGATCAAACGGTTTTCCAATTAAGGATGCCACAATCTTCAGTGTTGATGCCTGCGGAGATTGTATCAAAAAATCGGGCGCATGTTCAACTATTCCATCCAAGTATTTTTCGGGATATCTTTCGGACATCAAGCTCGTTTACCTCGCGCTTTATAAGTTTCACAGGGCAATTTTTTGATTCAATCTGGAGGAAGATTGACCTAAAGCAACTACAATCTCGTTTTCATCTAGGCAGGGAGCAAGCTGTGGTGAAGACTTTAGAACAGGCATCTTCAAGCCGCATCAATCGTTCTACTCATAACGTGATGGTTTCAGAAGAGCCGCCTAGCCCGGAACAGTATCAGAAAAAACTGCGGGAGTTGGATCTTTGTCGACTTTCTTTTGCCAAAGAGCTGGCTAGAAATGGTAAATTTCGCAATGCGCGAGCTCTGGCTGAACAAATTTCTGAGACAAGCCACTTTTTTAAGGATGCCCAGATGCTGATTCAAAGTTGGAAGTAATTTTAAGGAACTACCTTTTGGGATTTGAAACCCGACGTTTGTCTGTTTTCATGCTTCATTACCCACCCTATTATGGACTTACGCACATTCTAGCGTAGCGGTCGTCTGAGCTTGTCCTTGGGAAGTTAACGCCCATCAATGATTCGGTGATGTCCATGTCCCAAAACTCTAGTCATACAAACTTAACCCACACAGATTTTGAGTATAACCGTCTGGCACAGTCAGCTCAACAATATCTCAACAATCCGATGCTAATGCATCAATTATGCGATCGCGTTTACGAACAACTCAACGCAGATATCAAAATTCAAAAAGAAAGAATCGGTAACTCTAGTACAGGAAGACAATAAAATGGCTGCACCAAAACCCAGTAATCGAGGTGGACAAAAACCTAGTAATTCAAGTAGTCAAAAACCCAGTAATCGAGGTGGACAAAAACCTAGTAATTCAAGTAGTCAAAAATCCAGTAATCGAGGTGGACAAAAACCTAGTAATTCAAGTAGTCAAAAACCCAGTAATCGAGGTGGACAAAAACCTAGTAATTTAAGTAGTCAAAAATCCAATTCTAACGTTGAGAACTACGTCACAACCAACCGATTCTATATAGAAATTGAAGAAAATACAGTTGCCTCATTCTCGGAATGTTCGGGTATCAGTATTGACGTAGAAAAAGAGGTATATCAAGAGGGTGGCGTAAACGATCAGCAAAGAATTAGCTTAGGACACACTCGTTTTTCAGATATCACACTAAAGCGGGGCACAACCGACGACAATACCTTTTCACAGTGGTTAAGCGAATTATTTGAGCAAACAACGCAACGACGCAACGTTAATATTGTTACCTATAACCAAGCTGGGGATATCATGAAGAGCTGGTGCCTAATTGGTGCCATTCCAGTGGGGTGGAAACTCCCTAGTTTAGAGGCTAATGGCAATACGGTTGCAGTTGAAGAATTAACTTTAGCCTTTGAGGGTTTAAAAATTAGTAAGCAGTCCGCTGGTGGCGATGCAGTCTCTAGGGATGCGAAGGGATATTTTGCTGAGAGCGCCTGGGAATGAACGTAAATTGGAAGTCCCTTAACCTCCTTATTGAGTCCAAATCGTCAAAGCGATCTAACGGCGCTTCTGACGATGGTGTTGATAACCTATTGCGGCAGCTCAATTGGAGTAATGCGGCGAAGACATCAACCCATCTATCGACACAACAGTCTAGTATTCGAGACTTACTGGCTTATGATAAATGATCGCCATGACCAACGTGCTAAAGCTCTGTCGCCAACCCAAGACTTGACCCAGCAGGAAGGTAAGCTTCCACCAGGTACTTTTGCACCCCAAAACCCCAGACTTGAGGAAGTCCTAACTCCAACCGTCAATACTGTTCAGCAAGCAGCAAAAGATTTAGAATTACTTGCACAGATTGTTTGCGATCGCATCAGTCCGCATCTAAATTCTCAGATGGAACGTAGAGGCTTTCATCAAAGCAACCGAATCTTTTCACACCAAACGATTGCAACCGCTCAAATTTCCTCAAAATCTGAACAGGCAGCAGATGTACTAGAACGGCTGACCCAGGAAATCGAGCAGCTTTTGCACCACCGTCTAATCTATAAGCGCGAGCGATGGGGACGGTCTGGAGGCTGTTTACCCTGGTAATTTTAATACATTTAAAAGGTTGAGAAAAACGCAATGCAACTTGTAAAAGCAAAACTGATAGTGCATAGCGACCCCAGCGGGCAGGCCAAAGATATTGAGTTCATGTTTAATCCGTCAGAACTTGATTTTACTCGTCAAGTAATTTGGCATAGTGATATAGGTCAGCGGGGAAGCACGTTATTGCCAAAAGTTAATTTTTCTGGAGTAGAACCCTATTCGTTTACATTACAAAATTTGTTATTTGATACTTATGAAAAAAAGACATCTGTTCTTAAGGAATATATTGACAATATTAAAAAGGGTGCTACGAGCCGTTGCACTACTCTTACTCGTCCGCCAGTCTATATTTTGACCTGGCAAGATAGCTATTTTCACTGTGTTATGACGAGTTTGAACTATCGACTCACTTTATTTTTAGCTGATGGTACCCCGGTTAAAGCGCTCGTTAATATTGCGCTCCGAGAAGTCGATCCTGAAGATATGTCGGGGGGCAAATCACCTGGGTCAAAAAAACCACCTGGGTCGAAAAATCCACCTGGGTCGAAAAATCCACCCTCGCCGAAGCCAAGGCCGAAGCGGTAAAAGACTTCACTAAATTTTAAAACTTGCTGAAGGTTATATCAATCCAGGAATCTATTCTACCTATTAAGAGAACAAACTCTAAATCACCTAACAACACTGAGAGTATTTGCCAATGCCTGCCATACCTAACTCTTCCAAACCTCGGTCTGCCAAACCTAATTCTGCCAAACCTAACTCTGGCAAAAATAATAGTGAAAACCTTTATTTAAACAAGCCTATACTTAAACTGAGTGGAGCGTCGGCACCAAAGGAACTAGTAGACGACATTCTGGAAATTGTTGTGGATGAAAGCTTACATATGCCAAGTATGTTTGTCATGAAAATCCATAATGTGTATGTTGCTGCGAGCGAGGACAGCAAGCCTTGGAAAAACGAAAATTACTTTAATATTGGCGATCAAATTACAATTGGATTTGGGGCTGGTACGACAGAAGATATTGAATTTGATGTGGTTGAAATAGAGGAGCGGTTAATTGAGGGCGAAATTACAGGTATTGAAGTCAAATTTGTCGCTCCATCTACAGCCCATATTATTGTGCGCGGCTATGATGTTTCCCATCGACTGCATCGGGGTCGCTACAACCGATCTTTCTTAAACTGTACGGATACCGATATTGTACGAAAGGTTGCTCAAGAAGCAAAGATTAAAATTGGTCAATTGGATGCCAGTGGTGTCTCCCATGATTATGTTTTTCAAGAAAATCAAACCAATATGGAGTTTCTGCGGGAGCGAGCCGCAAGAATAGGGTTTGAACTCTTTGTTCAAGACAATAAGATTCACTTTCGCAAGCCCAAACGTGAAGGCTCTATCAACTTGGAGTGGCTTCATAATCTTATGAGCTTTGATGTAAGAGTTACCAGTGCTGAACAAGTTAGTTCGGTTCAGGTTAATAGCTGGGATTATAGTAATAAAAAGTTGATCGCAGGAACCGCCTCAAAGGAACAGTTGGTTACGGTGACGGGAAATGGTGACGGGAGCAGCATCAGTAATAAGTTTAAAATGCAACAACCTCCTAAAATGATTGTGGTAGATCAACCTGTAGATACTCTAAAAGAAGCAGAACAGATGGCTCAGGCTCTTTGTAATGAGCTAGGCGGAGAGTTTGTGACTGCTGATGCCAAAGCTATGGGAAACCCTATAATTCGACCGGGCAAAGTGGTTACACTTGAAAATATGGGAACTCGCTATAGTGGTGATTACTATGTCACAGAAACTTGTCACCACTACATACATGGGAATTATACAACTGGTTTTACAGTTCGAGGGCTAAGAGAAGGTAGCTTACTTTCTACATTGCCTCCCAAGACTCATCTGCAACCTGGTCAAACTCTATTAGTGGGTCTGGTGACTAAGAATAACGATCCAAAAGGTTTGGGTCGCGTTAAAGTAAAATTCCCCACTTTGACTATGAGTCATGAAAGCAATTGGGCTAGGGTTGTAGGTTTAGGGGCAGCTGATAAAAGAGGATTTTATTGCTTACCAGAAATTGATGATGAAGTGCTTGTCGGTTTTGAACACGGTGATATTCATCGACCCTATATAGTAGGGGGTGTCTGGAATGGCAAGGACAAAACGGTTGAAACTGTTGCTAATACTGTTAAGAACCGCAAAGTGAGAGTACGCACTATTAAAACTCGTACAGGACATACAATTCAATTTGTCGAGGAAGATGATAAAAGTTCCAAAGCAGGAATCTATATTAAAACTAAGAGCGGACATCGTATCGACATCAACGATAGTCAAAAATTTATAGAAATTAAAACTGCTGGTAGGCATAGCATCCGTATGGATGATAAACCTAGATCGAAAAAGATCGAAATTAAAACGTCAGGTAGAAATCAAGTGATTTTAAATGATACACAATCTATTGTTAGCGTTAGAACTAGAATGAGACAACAGCTAACCTTTGTTGATACTGGAATGACGGTTATGCTTAGAACCACAGGGACGATTAATGTAAATGCTGGTCCCCTTATCAATGTCAATGCAGTGGGCGCAATTTCATTAAAAGGTGCATCAATTAATATGATGGCACCTACAATCACTATGATAGGAGCTGTGACAACAACAGGACCTTTTACAGTTGTTGGACCTGCGACAATGGGACCTGCTGTTACGATGACTGGGGCAGTCACTGCTAACAGCGCACCGGTTATGGTTGTACCAGTCTAAGAAGACTATTGCCTGCAATCTAAAATCCTAGAATTGTATGAAACACCAGCGGGGAAGTATAAATCTTTCTCGCTCTAAATTATTATTGTCATCATGAGATTATTGGTCGAAAATAGTCATTTTTGAACTTAGTTAAGGACATTGAATGACTGAAGCCCTACTCAGAGAGCAAGGCTTTAGTCAGGATTATTGTTGCATACTTGTTTACTTAAAACCCTTAATCTTACTGAGTTTATTTATGCAACAGCGTCCCCTTCAGACTGTAAATCGATCGCCTGTTTGCGTTTCCAGGCAAAATGTAAGATATTTATGCCTAACTCTTGAGCGGTTCTGATCTCAGTTCGCGATCGCTGCAATTCTTCGTCTAAACCCCATAATCCGCCCAGATTGCCGATTGCTAAAATAATTCCCCCGCCAGACAAGAGTTGAATTCTGGTTCCATCCGTTATTGGCAACGCAGAAAATAAAAACGGCTTTATCCGCAAGGGATGGTCGCGACGGGCTTCTTGTAAAGACTTCAGTGGTGTCTGCAAATGTTGAGCCAGTGCCTGGACTGATTGAATCAGTTCTGTACTCTGAGCGGGGGCATCGACCAGCAAAGTGCCTCCCGACTTCAGGTAGCTTGAAAGGTTTGAAAATTGATGGTTGTTTAGCGATAAACTCTGATGCCCAGTCAGATATAGCAGTTCGTAGGGATGCAGACCTCCATCCCAAGTGACTCGATCGACGGTTTCTGCACCTTTTAAGGATGGATAGATATCTTCAACAGCGCGTAGTAAGTAAGTGAGATTGAAAAAATTTCGGTTACAGTCTTCATCATCAGAGTTGATTTGGGCAATTTGAACCAAGCCTTGGGGTCTTGCCTGTGCTTGACGGCGATAACGCAAGTCTAAATCGCCATATCCCGGAAAAAAGATATCGGCAGGTGTGCGGAGCAATTCTTGCTGTGATGATCGCAGCAAGACACGACAAAGCTCTACATCTGAACGCTCAGGGGGACGGCTTCTCTCATCAATTCTGAATGTTTCTTGTACGACTTCCCGATCGGAGTTTCCTCCTAACCGATCGGGATCTCGATACTGAGCAACCAAATAAACCGTGACAGGTTCCGAATCCTTTAACTCGGTTGCGATCCGAAAATTGATTTGATGAGGCACGACAATCGGATTCCCTTCTAGATCGATGGCAATTCCCGGCTGAATTTGTACCCAGCGATTGTCTCGATATTGAGCGGCAACTTCTTCTGGAGCTGGAATTACCCGTACTCCTAACCCGCAAACAATTCCTGGCTGATTAATTGATTGATAGTGAAGATTTTGGCGTTTGCGCTGATAGTCATGGGCGCGTTGCCAACGTTCGGCAGTTAGCAGCAAGCCATCTCTAACTTGTTGGCGCTGCATAGGAGCGATCGCTGGATTTGGAAAAGGATGGGTCATGAGAAAATCTCCAATGCAATAGACTAACTCGGTTGAATAAGTTTTGGGTGAAGGTTCAACAATAATTACTAATTCATAATTCGTAATTAAAAGGAACGGAACACCGCGCTAAATTTTTTTGAAATTAGCGGTTTAAAATTAGTTGAGGTTTAAATCCCTAACTAATTCAATTACGAATTACTGTCTTCGTAGCGGGGCGTTCGCTTTTAGCGTCTCGTAGAGAAGCCCATTATCAATTACGAATTATTTTAACGATGGTCTGTTTTTATCTATTCTGTTTCTATCCGCAGGCTGTAGGAGCAGAATGCAGGTTTCTCTTGCTCAATTATTCGCCGGACGAGCTGCTCATCAATTGGGCTGTTGGGCTGGGCACGCAAGCGCACATCAAAGTGATAAGGCTTGCCACCACCGATAATCGCATCTTCGCCTACATAAGCCAATCCAAATAAACATCCTTGACCAAAGGGTTCGGTGATGCTGATTGATTTATCTTCTTCCCGGTCAATTTGTTCGTCGAGCGGTAAACCCGTATATAAATGTAGAAAAAATCGAAGTCCCTTACGGGTTCCGCGACAGCGATAAATTTCTACGGCGCGTCGAATTAGCCGCCTTTGATGCGTTAAATCTAGCTGTGCATCAATTGGCCAGTCTACCCAGTGAGCTAGAAACGGCAGGAGCGCCTGAGGTGCAGTCAACGGATCTAGATGCGCCCACATTGAACCGAAGCTATTCACTACTGGATCGAACGCTTGCTCAAAAATTTTGATGAAGCGATGAATATAGTCAACTTCTTGATAAACTATCGGCAAAAAATCAGTATAGCTGCTTCGTGGTCGAACATTTAGCTCAAAATTGGATTCTTGAATCGGATGTGGACTTGACCCTTGACTCAGGCTTTGGCTAGCATAAATCGACAGACAACCTCGAAAATCGAGTTGCTTTTCCTTACTTCCCTGAAGGGCATCTTGCCCCTCAAAAAAATCGTCAGGAATCAGAAACCATAAGTCAGCATGTTTGCTTTTCTTGGCAGCTACTTCTAGCGTTACCAGGTCGATGGCAGTCTTCATTGCAGTGTTTGACTTTTGTGCCACTGAGTTCTGCTCTGGGGCTGTCCCGAATTGAGGTGCACTCTCAGCATCCGTCTGCACCTGACACCATTCCAAAGGGAACGTCCCATTTAGCTTTAAGGTGAGGTGTTGAGGTTGAGACTCCCAGTTTTTAATCTCAAGGGCAACCCGACAGAGTTCTCCCGGATAAACCACAATTTCAGATTGCGGTTGCGAACCTTCTACAGCTTCAGCTCCAAGCATCCGACTGCCTCCTTGGGAGGTAGTCACAGAAATCTGCATGGGAGATATCTGAAGACTGGCTGATTTGGAGGTAAGTACTGGCACCATACCCTAAATCCTCATTGCAGATTGGTCTGTCAAAACATTTACACTATGTTCTGTGCGCGCCTGCGGATCTGCCCAGGAGCAAAGTAAACCCAAGGAGCCGGGATCTATGTAGTTTACAGGCGTAGTTTGCCGCTGCCAAGATTCCCCATTTTTTTGAATAGGAAACAGTAAAATAGCACCCAAGTATTGAATCCCTGCTTTTTGCTGAAGGAGAGCCATTATGTCTGACGGATAAAGGGGGCGACCAAAGGGCCAGCCCGTCATCTCTGGGCCGCCAGTTAAAGGATTGAGGTAGCGATAAAGCGCGACTTTGAGTTTATGGATAATTTCGGCTTGGGCACTTGGGTTTTTATAGGCAGGCTCTAGGGTGACTTCGGCTTGAACGGATACGCCAACGTAGTTAGGCTGCTGTAGCTGCACCTGAATACCTAGCAAACGTCTTTCGTCTAGATAGTCCAAGACTTGATCGCGCAGAGCCGAATTTAAATTGAAGTTGTCTGGAGCAATCCCGCGTCCTAAGTCAATCAAGTCGGTATTGGCTTGAGGCACGACGCACACACTGACGCTCCCGGCAGTTTGGCTGGCGGACATAGGTAAGCACAATGCGCGGGCGATCGCACCACCACTGCCTTTGAGAGTTAAGGCTTCAAAATCTGAAGCAGTAACGGCTCGATCATGCGAGCGCAGCATCTGAGGCGCTCTCAAGACGGCTCGTTCGAGAGACTCGGCATCGGCACCATTGACAGCAGCATGATGATTGGTCACGCAGTCTATATAAGGAATTGCTGTCTGCATAAACGTCAGCGTGTTTGCCTGTACGTTTCCCTGTTTGCCACCTCCGGTACGATAGGTAAACACAATTTCAGCACCATGGGGAGGAATTGCCCCATACTGTTGCTCAATTATTTGCTCGTGCAGGTCATAACCAAGCGATCGATCTGCTGGCAGCATTTGCTGTAGATAAGCACGAGTTTGCGTTTGCTTCTTAAGCGTTTGAGGTTCGCGAATCAACGGTCCAAACTGAATAGTGCCTGTCAATGCATCAACAACATAATGCCGATCTTGGGGTTTTGAGTCAGCAAAGTCTTCAACTTCTTGCCAGATTTCGGGGAGTCTCCCCAGTGGAAAAACAAGCAGTTCCTCTTCTCCCTGGCGCTCCAGAATGGGCGCAGTCTCAACGTCAAAGCTCTGCCCCGGTTGCCCATCGCTGATACCTAATATTTCCTCTTGTACCAGAACGCACTGACTAGCTTGCACTGATCCACCAATGGTACGTATCGCAATTGTTTTAATCCGAGGAGAATTGGCATATCCTGGCTGGCGATCGCTAGATTCAGTGAGGGTACAGCGAATCCAACGACCTCGATAGCCATCAAAGCTGGATACAGGCCAGCGTTCGGGCAGATGTAGAATCACATCACCATTTTGCTCAAAACTATCGTCATCTCCCGTATTCTCATTAAAGCTAAAGCCATTGGTGGTGTCGTCTGCTTCCTGCAAGAGTACCTTTACCCATGATTCGCCGTCCCAGGCTTCCCAACTGCGGGGAGGATGCTTTGGATCGATGCCTGTAGGCGTACCTTGCGCTCCTGTGAAGGCGATCTCTAAAACAGTTCCTTCCAAAGGGGTATCAGGCTCTATTATCAGATAAAAACTATTGCCAGACTGCGGCTTTTGCGGAAATAGTTCAAATTCGTGAGTCACTGCCAGACCGTCATGTTGAGGATGCCATTGCCCGGTGCGATCTTGGAGCGATTGAGGAGTATTAGCTGTATCTGGTGTGGACAATATATGTTTTAAGGTTGGTTGACCAAGCAACAGGTCTTGGTTGGTAGTAAAAACAATGGCTTCCTGGGTTTCAGTGCGCTCTGTTGCAACTTCTGTTCCCTGTGGGATAGTATAGTTTTCCAGTAAATGAGTGCTGAGGTAAAAAGTCAGCCTAACTTGAGCTGGGGTCGGTGGCTGTAGGCGAATTCCTAATAGTTCTAGAAAGGCTACATAGTTTTTACGGGGAATCTGATTGAATTGCATCAGCATCTGGTCGGTGAGCCAAGCAAATAGCTCGACTAGGGTAATGCCAGGATCGCTGATATTGTGATCGGTCCATTCTGGACAATAGCGGGGAATACGCAGTAAGCATTCTTCTACTAAATCGTCAAAGTTGCGCTCGTCCAGATGAGAACTGGGAAGTTGAGGTAAAAAGTCAAAATCCACGATTACTCCTCCTCTGAAGCTAAATAGAACGGGTAGACAAAACTGTAAAGGTCTGGATAAGATTTGAGGCGATAGTCAATGACAATATTGACGCGCCCAGCGATCGTGTCGGGATCTGCGCGAACTTCATCAACGTCAATTCGAGGCTCCCATTTTCGTAATGCTTCCAGTACGTAAATCTTAATTCTTAGTAAAGTATCGTTATTCATGGGGGCAAAAGCTAGTTCTGATAAGCGACAGCCAAAATCAGGACGGTAAACACGTTCGCCTAAATCAGTACGCAAAATTAACCAGATTGATTCTTTGACTTTCTGAGCTTCAGCACTTAGCTTGAGTCCTCCCTGTACATTGCTTTGCAATGGGAAAGATAAGCCTGTACCTAAATACTTTGGCTGCTCGTTTATTAGGTTTGCCATGCTTATTGTTCCTAAATTTCAGGTATAAGTTTAGGATATCTTTCAATTGAAAAGTCTCTATCAGCCAAAAGTCTAAACGATCACAAGATATAAAAACCTTTATTATTTTCCTAAGTTCATATTTTAGACAAGTCTACCGTACAGCACGGACGTACAGATTAACTCTTACTATATCTGTTTTCCAATCTCGATCAAACCTTAATATTTTTTTATTTCATTATTTCCATTTCCTTGATTGCATTATCTAGTTGTTTAATATTTTTATCCGAAAAACCAGCACAATAGTTCTCTTTTTCGGGGAAAATTTTATTTAACTCACTTTCATTTTTTGTATTAGCTATTTCGCTTTTAGCCAGTTCTTCTTGATGTATTAGAACTTTATCTTTGTATATGTTGCGATATGAGTCAGTTTCGTACGCTGGCAAACAAGACTCTAGGAGTTTATTATATTTTTGACTATCCAGTGTTATTTTTAATACTACTTGCTTTGTTTCCTGATCCACATTTTCATTGCTAAAACTTTTTGAATGTTCTGGAGTCGTTGCCAACCATTTGCGTCCCTTATTATCTGCCGTCACTTCTGTAAGAGCTTTTTGTTCCTTATGTCCTTTAGTCTTTTCCCATTTATCAAAAATTTTATTTGCTTCTTCTGTTGCCATTTTCCTATACAGATAGAAATATTTAGATTTTAATATTTCTTCGCTAATCTTTGATGCTCTTTCAGGGCCATCCCGCTTCTGTTTATTCTTTTCTTCTTTACGCGCATTTTCTTGCTGTTTTTCTTGTTCAGACATTTGTGCAACTTCAATTAAATTTGGCACAATTTCTTCCTTAACAGGTTTCAGTATTTCTATAGCTTCTTGCCATTTTTTCGCCTTTCTAGCGGCCTTTAAATCGGAAAACTTGTAATGCTTATCATCCTGCAATTCGGATTTAACTGATTTTATTGATTCCTCTGTTTTTAAGTTTTGCTTAATTTGCTCTATTATTGATTCATAATATTTCTTAAAGTCTTATTCTGTAATATGAGATATGATGAACTTTCCGCAGCAGTTGAGGCAGATGGAGCATACTGGGTGGCTCTTCCCAGTAAGTTGCCGTATCCCCCAATAGGTGGAGTATGTGGAGAGATTGGCCTCGACTTCTTCACATTCGTGTTCTGGGAACCGCGTGTTTGCGAGTCGCCAGAATTGCTCCTGCTCCTATCGCGCTTTAAATTTTCCTCTTGAGAACCACCCATAATGATTTGGAAATATAGAATTAACTAGCAACTATATTTTGACAAGTATGAATATATTTGAAATCAGACATAAGTCTATTTTTACTAAATACTTTAAGAAGTATTATGATTTATATTTTTTAAAACCTCAGTACAATTTTATTAGGTTTTTCTTGTTTCTTCGCTTAAACTTCTCTCTATGCCTGTTAAATATACGAGTAAGTTCAGAAGAAAATAATATATTTATCCAATTTAAAGGCATTCATAATAGTATAGCTATTGCTCTAACATGTTTATTTTCTATTATTAAAAAACTCATTTTATATCTATATATCATTGACCAAAAACTTTTTAACCTATCGATAAAATAGACATAAGTCTACTTACATTTCATAGTTCGCTGAACTAGAATGAACTTAATCGAGGCCACTATTTAATATCGTTTCAACTATGAGGTGAAAATCATGGAATCAATTGGATACTTTTTTGCTAGAGTTTTCGGCGGATTTATTGATAGGCTATCCGATCAAATGAGATACAAGATAACCGATATTGCTGAATCTAAAATCAGAGAAACGGTTGAGAAACCATTTAACTCAGGTACAACAAACAACCAGCAAACAACAACCGATCGCCAAAATCAAAACACTAAATATTAATTGAGAGCATGTCACTTACTTAAAAGAAAACTAGAGCAATTAAAACTGTCTAGTAGTTCTAAATAGGTAAGGATAGATAGCCCAAAATCTGTATTAACTCACTATAGTGATGGCTGAAATACCAAATAGCTCCTATATGGTTTTCTAACTTTTTGGAGAATAACAAGGTTTCTCTAACCAAACGTGAAACTCTGTGACGCAAAATACAGTTAAACCTCTCAATGCCGTTAGTTTGACCACTGGTTTTGCTAACGGCTTTTTTGATTACAAAATTATTGCAAAAAACAAAGCGATCGCTCTGTTCTTTACTGTCTAATAATATTTTAAGTGTCCTGGTTTATGTTTTATCTAAAAAGAAAGTTACAAAACTAATGTTCTAACTCTAGATTCACTTAATAACCAAAAAAAGATGAATCTCATGCATCGCCATTTAAATTGAAGTATGGTTCAACTCAACTTGCAAGCAAATCAACCGCTCTTGACCTAGCTGTAATTTATCTCCATGACTCAATGGATGGGGTGCTCCACGAGGTAATAATTTATCATTGAGGTAGCTACCGTTTAGGCTATCATCAACAATCATGTAAACTTGTCGAACAAGATCCCAGTAGAGATGAGCATGGGTGCGAGAGACGATACCTGCATGGGGCAGTCCCGTTAAATCGATTTCAGGCCGCATCCCGTTAGAAAGATTTTGACGACCGATCACGCCAGACTCCCTAAGCAATAGAAAACTTTGTTCGCTGGGATGAAGCAACTTCAATTGAGGACGCTCTTGACTATTGATTTTTGATGAGAGCTGGGGCGAAGGAGCCGAGGTTTGAGCATAGCGGGCTGCCGAGCCTACCATAGCAGGGGGTGGTTGTACTGCCTGTGCTAAGGAAGTACCGCACATTGGGCAGATATTAGCATTATGTGGCAGTACCTGATTAAAGAAAGAGCAGCTTGGCTCTGGACAACGATGAGTTTGGATTGCCATAGTAATTGCGCTCCCTAACGATTCAGAATAGCTGACGATAATGTGTAGTTTTTAGGTGGAGTTTGTAGCGGCACAAGACCGGCTTGCTGAAGGAGATACTGGCCATCTTGAGTTTTGAGAAAATTAGCGAAGAGTGGTCCTGATACATTCCCAGGCAAATTATTATCTCTAGGATAGGCAATAATTAACGGTGCGCTGAGTGGATAGGTTGCTGTATGAAAAGCTGATATATTAAGTAAGGGCTTTTTCTCTAGACAGAGATTGTCTGATGGAGAAATAGGTTGCATTGTGCCGTTGGTGGTTTCTCTCAACAGAGGCTGTACTGGGTCTAGATTTTCTTGGGCAATAGCTAGGGGATAAATCTTGCATTGATCCCAGGTTTGGGTCAATAGTCCGAAACTAATTGAGCCAGCTTCAGTTTTTTGCGCCTGCTTTTCTCCAACTGCAATCGAGCGCAAGGTATTAAAAGTTGAACGTTGCTCAATCTTGCTAAATTGGGCAATCAGACTCGGATCGTTGCCTAAAACTTTTTGTTGGAACAGGCGTAATGCTTCAGGTTCCATTGGTCGATAGGGTTTGATCGGCAGGTCAGGAAAATCTGAACCTAGTTGCTTCCAGTTGGTAAGTTGCCCTGTAAAAATTTGCTGCAATTGGGCAAGACTGATCTTGCCTCGCAATGCACTTGGTAGATTTTGACTTTTATAGGCAGGTACATAGACTAAAAGACCATCGTAGGCGATCGTTTCCGGAATTAACCCTTCGGGTAGTTGAGTTGATAAACTGGCGATCGCAAAATTTGCCTTGGCGTTGGCTTCGAGAACTTCATTCAGGGGAGACCGTTGAGGGGCATAAGTTCGGTAGTTAAAAATAGCTGCCATATCCAACTTGGGCTGAGTCAGCAATGCTCTAATTTTGCGATCGCTCACTGGCTTCTTGTCCAAGACTATTGTCCAAGTTCCCAGCCCTTCTCCTGTATAGGGATACTGTCCTGGCTGCATACCATTAATATCTGCAAATGATGGCAAAAGATGCTTAAAGCTATTCGTCTCTGCATAAGAATTTGACATAAATCGGGGCAATAGCAACCACAATAGCCCTCCCAATAGAGGCAAAGCGAGTAAACTCAAAAGCCAATACTTTCGATTCGGTTTTGCTGGAGATTCTGGGCTAAGATTTTCCTGAAAACCAGCAGCCTTTTTAGGTTGAGGCAGTTTAATCAAAGCCTGACGCGCCTCTGCTGCGGAGTTGAATGGGGTGTCTAACCCTAGCAAACGAAGCAGAAAATCTCTCAGGGGCGGATCATCTTGGGGCCAATGTTGAGCCTCGCGCGGATTTAGAGGTGCGTCAGAACCAGAGTGAATCACTTGATCTGTCCAGAGAGCAAACGCGATCGCTCCAAGATCGATTAAGTCTTGTTCCGGTAACAGCACCTGGCGCGGGGCAGGGACAAAAAGCTGTTCCCAGGATGCCAGATCGCAGATATAGACGTAGCCGCTATCACTTATGACCAGGCTCTCAAGCCCCAAGTTGCCGTGGGCAGTTCCTGAACCTATTGCTTCAGAGACAAAACTCGATGGCTGACTATGGAGGAAATGTAGCGACTGCAACATTTGATTTAGGACTTGTCGCACTCGCGATGCCGAAAAGGCTCCTGTCTCTCTCAAAGTCTGCTTCAGGGTAGGAAGTGTCGCGATTTCGCCTGAAAAAATCAGATAGACGCGATCGCTGGATGGATCGGCAATGGTTTCTGATGGACTTACCAACCGAAACTCCCGACCCTTCGGGGTGGTCAAATTGCCCTTAGCCACTTGACCCAAGGCGATTCTGCGCTGTTGTGCTTCCACAGCATTAAAATATTGCTTAGGCAGTAAATACTCCTTCACCACAACAGATTGACCATTGTTGGTCTGAGTTCCTCTGTAAAGCCGTCCCATTCCCTGAGACCTAAGCATTTCTGAAATACGATAAGTGCCTAAGCTGCCCCGAAGTTCAGTCTGAACTGGCAATGTAGTGGGGAATCCGCATTCCATACAAAACTTGGCACCTGGTATCTTCTCAGTAGTTTCTATCGGCTTTTGACAGCCCAGAGGTGCATTTTGGGTACATCGGTAGAATTTAGCTAGCGCATTAGAATCAATAATAGGCATAGAATCTTCTCAGTAGTTAGGGCTAAACCAAAATGATTGAACCCAATTACGACTGAACCAGATTCATCTTGATCGCTGCCACAATAGCTTGTGTCCGACTTGTTACCTGTAGCTTCAGAAAAATATTAGTGAGATGCGTCTTAACAGTAGCCACTGAAATGTAGAGTTGCTTCCCAATTTCATCGTTTGAGGCTCCTTGAACGAGCCAATATAGAACATCGCTTTCTCTCTCAGAGAGATTGCAGGGCTGACCGATCACTGAAGGTAATGAGGCTTGGTTTTTTTGGAATTTTCTAAAGAAGCTAGTGGCAACTTCAGGTGGTAAATAGATTTGGTTCTGCATAATAGTGGCGATCGCATCTAGCAACTGCTGTGAAACCTGACCCTTAAATACGTAGCCATCCGCCCCTGACTGCATAGCCTGATAGATCCAGTAGTCTTCTTGATGACCCGATAGAACAAGGGTTTTACTCGATGCATTGCTGTCTCGGAGCTGCTGTAATAAGGAGAGACCATCTCCCTCAATTAATTCCATATCAATCAGAATTAGGTCGGGAGTATGCTGCTTGGCAAGGGATAAAGCCTGAGCCGGACAATTCGCTTCCCCAATCACCTTAATGGCTCGATCCTGAATCTGGGAAAAGCTTAGGAAAGTTCTGATTCCAGCCCGAAATTGATGATCATCATCGACTAAAAGCATCGATAGGGTTTTGGTTTGTTCTACTTGGGTTAACATGCGGCGTTGTCCTCTGATAAGTCAATGGATGGAATCAATCGAGGTAGGCTTATGGAAAATTCTGCACCTTTTTTGGGTGCATTTCTTGCCCATAGTTTCCCTCCGTGATCGAGCACAATTTTTTGGGCAATGGCTAATCCTAAACCTGTTCCCTCTAAACGGCGAGTATAAAAAGGCTTAAATAGCTTCTGTAAATCCTCTGAGGAAAGACCGGGGCCTTCATCTCTCAAGGTCAGCAAAACATCGCCCTGCTGCTCTTGCCAATCAATGAAAATTTTTGCTCCTTGGGGACTAAAATGAATGGCGTTACTCAATAAATTGCTGATAGCCTGTTTGATTTGAAGTGGATCGAGTTTCAAAATAAGTGTGCGATCGGCGCAACAAACCTGAATATCTTTCTCCGAAATCCAGCCTTGAAATTCTTCCAGCGTTTTAGAGACGAGACTACGGATATCTTGCGGTACAATCTGTAACTTTTTGCTACTTGCACACTGCACAATCTCAGTGAGAGTTTGATTTAAGCCGTGAGCAGTCTTGCAAATGACTGAAGCTTGTTCTTGCTCCTTACTGTTAGGCAGAAGACGAGTAAGGTTATGAGCATAGAGACTAATTAAACCCAAAGGATGACGTAACTGATGCCCGACTCGTTGAACAAGATGTTCTAAAATTTGAATCTTCTGGCGGTGTTGGCAGTTTTGTTGATGTTCGTCTAAATATTCACCGATACTGGCAGCTGTTCGCTTGATGAATTGCCGATGAGTATGAGACAAAGGCCCCTTGGCAAATAATAGTAAGTATTGATTAGGCTGACTTGATTCACCAAAATGACAATAATAGAAGCCTTTTTCTATTGTCTCTGAATCAATCGGCTTTAGCGCTAGAGCCGATGAAACATTAGCTAACCAATCTTCGGTCTGTAAGTAAGCTAGGGTCTCTTTGCCAAAAGAAAAAGGCATTTGAGAGGCTTCAAGAACTTGTTGGCGATCGGACATCTGCGGATCTTGATAAACCACTCTCGTCCATTGAATCTGCGATTGAGCTACTAGTTGGTCGATCTGTAGCTGCAAAAAATGCTTTAGTTTCTGAGTGTAATACTGGGAAGTCCCCTTTTCTGACTGAGGACTCAGATTTTTTAAAAGTTTGAGAGCTATGCCTGGGTTATCTGTGAGACTATCCATACTTTCCTCCAAATTATATGCTCTACTTCTGGTTCTGTTGGAAAAAAAGTTGTATCGCAAAAAGTGAATGAGATGGTAAGGTAGGAAAGCCTTGTCGTTGATGATCAGCTTCCCATGAGGAGCAGTGCGATTTTATCAGGTGCCAAAAATTAGGGGTATAAATCACCTATTTAATAGTGCAGTTGCAGCAATATAGCTGTTTTTATTGAGAATCTAGCTTTGTAACTAAGAATTAAAACCCGATCTCACAAAATCGCATTGTTCCCTTAATCATTTGGTTGTTTTCAAGATTTCTTACTTGGAGTTGGTAAAGTAAGAAATTCAGTAAATCCAGTCAGTTTATATTCAGACTGATAATTATTATTCAAGCGATATCATCTCAATTCCGTAATTTTGTTGAAAATTTTGCATCCACTAAAAGAAGCTACGGTAGATCCCTTGTGGGGAAAGATTTCAAAGCTTGGCTTTTCATAGCAGTAGCCAAAGCAGAGAATTGTAATCACCACGGGTGCGGGTACATTCTTGTAGGTGATGAAATGCTCAGAGAGCAAGCCTGTCAACCAGGCAAGGCGATAACCCAACTCACATAAGCAGTAAAACATAACCTCTAATCATTTCATATTAAATTGACGCATTTATGACAAACATATAACAAAAGTATGACCAGAGATTTTTACTACACAACGTGTTTAAAATCAGGAAATAAAAGAAACTTATCCAGATGAATATTGGTCAAAAAATTTTGACAATAGATAGTTATTAGTGTAAATTTAGCTCACCGCAGGTATGGCTGGTTTTTGCTCTGACCTCACAAAATCGCGTTGCTCTCGTGATTAATGAACGCAAGTATGGGATTCAAATCATTCAACACAGTACGCCGCGAGAGGGTATGAGGCGATGAATATGGTTCGCAAAGGACAAATTTCAGGTATCAAAAAAGGTAACATTTTAGGTCAAGTAGAATTCCTGCCTCAAATTTTTGAAGTTGCTGCATAACCAGCTACAATTAATCAGGATCTTTTGTCCTCAGTAAGTTTTGCAACAAAACCAGGTCTTTCAACAGTTCAGTGTAAAACTGTTCCAGAGCGGTTATTGTCTTGGTTTTTGTCGTCATCTGTTTTCTCATTTAAATAATTGGGTCTTGTGGAGCAGCATGTGAGTACAGTTCTTTGTTTGTGAACAAGCATAACTAACGACTTAAAGCCAAAGCCGAACTTACGCTTCTGTATTACTCATTGGGATAACTGAAATCAGAATATGCAGCCTTTAAGATGATTATTAGTGTTTATACTAAGAAACAACCGCTGTATAACGTCGCGATGTAGGTGCGATCGCTTATCAAAGTGCCTCAGCGAATTAGACCTACCGTGTACACATAAGTCTTTTAGAGTTGCTGTGTAACGTAGGGTGGGCTAATCTTTACAGGTTGATGCACTGGCATTGCAGGTTGATGCACTGGCATTGCAGGTCGATGCACTGGCATTGCGTGTCAATGCACTGGCATTGCGTGTCGATGCACTGGCATTGCATGTCGATGCACTGGCATTGCATGTCGATGCACTGGCATTGCATGTCAATGCACTGGCCTTGCGTGTCGATGCACTGGCATTGCAGGTCAAGGTGTAGGGCAGCTTTAGAAGACTTGTGTGTACACCGTAGGTTAATTAGACAGAAGTCGGATCTATTCCAATCAAAATTATTATTCAATATTAAAACAGCCCAAATATTTCTCTTTACTATGCTTGCCAGCTCAATAATCGATGCTAGCCTGACCGCACAAAATATAGCCTTTCGCCCCGGAGGTCCATCGGTTTCTTTTGGTGTTTCGGTCATCAACCGCAGCAATCAGTTTGCGTCGTTTCAACTTGAAATTAAAGCGGCGGGAGCAGGCGAGCAGAGTAATTGGTATCACCTTTCTCCAGATGTATCTGCGGCGAAATCACCGGGCGATCGCACCGATTTTCAAGTTAAGATTTTAGATTCTCCCATCCCTGATTTCGTCGGGATCATCAATCTAACAGTGCGGGTTTTTTCGCCCCAGCTCTCTGAAGAACGACGATTAGTTCTGCGGTTAACGTTAGAACCAAGCAGTGAATTAAACCTACTGCGGATCGGACTACCTACCAAGCGGTTTCAAGTTTATCCACGTAACGTCGTGGATATTCCCGTGACTGTCAAGAATGTGGGGTCGCAGCCTTACCAAGTGCGCTTGCAGTGTACAGAACTTGAGTCGTCCTGGCTAGTTGGTAGCTCTGAACGGTATATAGAAATTCCCGCAAATGAAGAGATAACAGCAACTTTCCAATGTCAGCCCCCTAGAGCAGATCGAGTTGCGAGTCGCGATTATCCCTTGATCATAATTGCCAAAAGTCATCTGGGTACTCCCGTTGAAGCACAAGGGATTGTAGAAGTTCTGCCCGTTGGGTTCATGGAGTTTGAAGTCCAGCCTCAGCAGCAGTCTATCCCGGCTAAAAGACCTTGGCTCCCGAATTGGCGATCGCGTAGCAGTACTTTCCAATTGATGTTTAAGAACAATAGTAATCTGTTGCAAACGCTCGATCTTGAAGTACGAGGCCAAGACGCGAAAGGATGCCAAATTCAGATTAGTCCAGAAAAACCCGTTCTGCCATTGGGGGAAATAACTTCTACAAACCTAACCATCTCTCCCCGTCGTCTTTGGATTGGCTGGTCGCGAAAACTAAAGTTTGAACTCAAGCCTTGGCTATCAGACCCAAGATTAGGGAGTACCGACCCAGCAACCCAGATTTTGTTCTTAAAGGTTTTTCCAATTGTACCCTTATGGTTATTGCTGACATTGCTCTTAGCGATCGCAGCCGCTATATTTATACCAAAGCCGATTACTCATCTAGCTGGCGTTAATGCCGTGCGACTCAGTGGCACAAGTGGCAGATCACCGCTGGTAATGAGTGCCTCAGACGATTGTTCAGTTCGGACTTGGGGCGTGACAGATTGGGGAACCCTAACCCCGCAGGGTACTTTGAGTAAGGGGACGTTAGCCAAAACCTGCACGGATACTCAACCTAACTCTGACAAAGGACTTCTCGCTATTACTCAGCAAGCAATCCGGTCCCTAGCATTAATTCCGGTAAAAAATAATCAGGTCTTTGCAGGTCTAGAGAATGGAACTGTTCAGGTCTGGGATATCAACACTGGGAAGGGACTCTATACGCTCAAAGACCCCAACGACCAAACAAGCGATCGCATTCTGGACTTGATGTTTACTCGCAACTCTCTGACGCTATACACCAGCTATGGCAGCGGAACCATTCGGAGTTGGCAAAGACCGAGGGATGTCCGTTTTGACTCAAAGCCTGCCAAGGTTTTGAAGGTACCTGATCGCTTCGCATATCAAGCCTGGTCTTTAGCACTCAGTCCAGATGAAAAGATCCTTGTGAGTGCCGGACAGTTTAAGCGGCTTGTCTTGTGGGATGTCGCCAACTCGCAACCTTGGCAGCTAAGACTCTCAGAGAATGCTCAAAATCGCGGAGAAAATGACTTTTTCTGGGATATCAACTTTGCGCCTAATACTTCCATCCTCGCAGCCTCTGATTCTGATGGTTACGTTACTCTTTGGGACTTAAGTCAATGTCAGAAAGCAACGCCAAAGGGGTCGCCTAAAGAGCAGCTGCCTCAGCAAAGCTGCGAACAACGGGCGAGGTGGCAGGTTTCAAAAACATCGGTTCGCAACATTCTATTTACTCCAGATCGACGATGGCTCGTAAGTGCAGGCGATGATGGTCAGATCCTGGCCTGGCGTTTGACTGCAAAGGTCACTCCCGATCTGACTCAAAAACCGAAGCGGATCGCAACCCTACCCAGCAGGATTACTTCCTTAGACTTGATTGCTAAAGAGCAGGGGGTTTGGATTGCCAGTGGCTCCGATGATGCACAAGTTCATCTCTATCGCTTTAACCCAGATGAATAAAAGTTACTGACAAAAAATAGTCCAGTGCGATGATTGATAAATATCCCCAAAATCTGATAATGCCCTGTTTCCCACTGAGTATGCTTTTATTACTTAGCAGTACATCTTTAAGTCCAATGAAAGCTGAGGCTGTTGATATTACAAAATTACCAACTAGTAATTTCATCCTATCACAACAAATTCCACCACCACAGGATGTCCCCCCACCACAGGATGTTAAACCACCCACACCTTCACCACTTCCCTCACCGGAAGTGCCACAGCCACTCCCCCCACCAGCAGAACTATTTCCACCCTCTGCCCCAACTCCCACACCTGAGGAACTACCCTCTGGCAATTTTCCTCAAACTATTGTTGTTGAGCGGTTTGAAGTTATTGGTAGCACAGTCTTCAGTGCCCAAGAGTTAGCCCAAGCCACTGCTGAATTTACCAAACGACCAATCTCACCGACTCAATTGTTTCAAGCACGTTCTAAAATCACTGAGCTATACGTCAAAAATGGTTACATTACTTCTGGTGCTTTGATTCCACCCCAAACAATCCAATCCGGTGTTGTGAAAATTCAGGTGGTGGAAGGTAAATTAGAAGATATCCAGGTAACTGGGACTCGGCGGTTGAATCCCAATTATGTCCGCAGCCGACTAGCAATTGCGACATCAGCGCCTCTGAATCGCCAGCGTTTACTAGAGGCACTGCAACTTTTGCAACTCAATCCTTTGATTAAAAACGTGACTGCTGAACTCTCAACAGGATCGCAACCGGGTACGAGTCTTTTAGAAGTTAAAGTCAGTGAGGCAAAAACCTTTAGTGGGCAAATAATTCTTGATAATGGGCGATCGCCTAGTGTTGGCAGTTTCCGACGCGGGTTAAGATTGAATGAAGCCAACTTACTCGGATTGGGAGACGATCTGAGTTTGGGCTACACCAATACTGATGGTAGCAACTCCTTTGACGCTAGTTACATATTGCCTCTCAATCCCCGCAATGGAACTCTGAGCTTAAACTATGGCACTACGTCGAGTCATGTCATTGAGCCTCCTTTCGACTTTTTAGATATCGAATCGGCTTCTCGCTACTACGAACTGACATTCCGCCAGCCTATAGTCCAAACTCCGACACAAGAATTGGCTCTGGGGTTAACAGCTTCCCGACGCGAAAGTGATGTCTCATGGATACTAGACAGAGGTAGGGTTCCCGCTCCGCAACTTTCGCCTGGCGCTGATGAAGAGGGACGCACTAGAGTATCTGCGTTGCGATTTTTTCAAGAATGGACGAATCGTAACAGTCGAGAAGTCATCGCCCTACGCTCTCAATTCAGTTTGGGCATAGATGTGTTGGATGCCACGGTTAATCAAGATGCTCCTGATAGCCGTTTTTTTGCTTGGCAAGGGCAAGCGCAATGGGCACGCCTTTTAGCTCCTGAAACCTTATTATTACTTCGTTTAAATACGCAACTTGCATCTAGAACACTTTTGCCTATAGAGCAATTTGGCTTAGGTGGGCAGGATAGCATTCGCGGCTACCGTCAAGATTATCTGCTGACGGATAATGGCACTTTTGTTTCTGCGGAAGTTCAAGTCCCAATTCTGCGCTTACCCCAGATAAATAGCACTTTACAAGTTGTGCCATTTGTAGATTTTGGTGTTGGCTGGAACAGTTCTGGTAGAAATAATCCCGACCCTAATACTCTAGCTTCTGTTGGTCTGGGGTTGCGTTGGGCACAGGGCGATCGCTTAACCGTTCGTCTTGACTGGGGTATTCCTTTAATATCTGTTGACTCAAATGAGAGAACATTGCAAGAAAATGGTCTGTATTTTAGTTTACTCTATAATCCTTTTTAAAATAAAAGATTATAGAGCTATTTGAATATTGAACAGCAACAAGAAATATTAAATTGGCTGTAAACGAAAGATAGTTGGGAGCTTGGCGAAATTGAGTATAAATTAGCATTTTAATATGATGTAACTTACGAATTAAAACGGAGTTATTATGACTTTTGACTTTTGATTTTTGACTTCCCCGTTCGCGTAGCGTCTCGTAGAGAAGGGGCGTGACTTGTTTAATGCGGCAGGAATTAGTTGGAAGAAAACTACTAAGTTGAATCAAAAAGCCGATTTCACCACGACGACAACCATTTTTTCTAATTTCAATAAAGCTGCATGGAAATTTTATTCTTTTATTGTGCAACTACCATTACATTTCAGCAACGCCATAGTCCTTTACTAAAGACGCTGTAAAGATGTTGAATCTCATAACACCACTCAAAGTTATCCTGAATCCTCCCACCCGCCTAGAGGGTTTCCCAGGGGAGAGCGTTACCCTTCACATCAGTCTGATTAATCAAGGCGAGCAGGGAGCCGCGATTGATGTGTTTATCGATCCTATGGCTCAGACCTTGCTGCCATGGTGTCCATCTGCAAGAAAGCGGGTTGCCCTCGACTCCCAACAGGCTTGTGAAGTCAGCCTGGTCTTTGAGATTCCCTTAGACGCTCTACCAGGAAGTTATCCCTACACGGTAGTAGTAGATGCGCCAGAGCATTATCCAGAAGAGACTCCGATTCATTACCCAGGCAGTCTTGAAGTTCTAGTCAAAGAGCAGGCTGTTATACGGTCACAAAATCTTACCTTTTCAATTAACCCAGCAACTAGTCCCGTTCAGCCCTTATTAATTCAGCCCAACCAGCACCAGACGCTATCAGTAATCGTGAACAACCACTCTAGTCGAGTGGATCGGTTTCGGCTCCATTGTCTTGACTTGGATAAAACGTGGTTCACGATTCAATATCCTTACAACGAACTGAGTGAGTTAGGCGTCGTTTCCAGTACCGATGGTTTGGAACTTAATCCTGGAGGCCAAGGCAAAATCATTATTGAGTTCCATTATCCCATAGACATGCCAGCTGGTCACTATTCACCAACTCTACAGCTCATTTCTGATAATGCCCCAGAGCAGGTCTTTTTGGATCTGGTGTATTTAGAGGTAAAGCCAAAACTTCACCTGAGTGTTGAACTGGAGACTATTCTGGGAAAAGTCAGTCACAGCCCGGGTCAGTATCGACTCATACTGACAAATCACGGAAATTCAATTCGAGAATTGGCCGTAAGTGCTAGCAGCCGAGATGAAACCCAGTTGTGCTACTATGTTTGCAGTCCGTCTTCTGTCAATTTGTTGATTGGCGAAACAGCGACGATTAGTCTAAGCGTTTATCCCAAGCAGAAATGGCGACGTCCCCTCTTTGGGTATGGCTTAGAGCTACCGTTTCAAGTCAATCTTCAAGATATTCAAGCATTACCGACACCAGAAAATTTACCGATGGGGTTGTTAGTCTGGAAAGCACGCCCTTGGTGGCAGTTTCTGCTGTGGGTGCTGGCAGGGGTTGGTGCATTGTCGGGACTCGGCTTTTTGATTTGGTTTGTGTTCTTTAAACCCGTTCCTCCGCCAATCCTGACAGAATTCAAACCAGATAGCGCTAGCTATACCGAGGGAGGCAGGGTACGCCTAAACTGGACAATCTCGAATTCCGATCGGCTCGATCGGCTAGTGGTTTCTTCAACTAAAGACCAAACTGCGAACAGTCCCCAAGTTTACGACTTTCGTCAAGGCTTACCAACAGAACTGAACCGTTATTGCCAAATTAGCGATGGGCTACGCCCCGCCGTAGGCGATCGCAATTTAACCTGCACTAACGTCGATACAGGTGCCCGACTGGCGGGAGAATACACCTTCCAACTTCAGATTAAAGCAAAATCAGCCCAAAAGCCTATTGAGCAGAAACTGAATGTCGTAATTCAACCTAAGCCACTGCCGCAGGTGATGAGCATTGCAGCACGCCAGTCTCAACTCGAAAAAGGGAAACCCTTAACCCTTAGTTGGAACATCAAGAACTTTAGCCAACTCGGTCAGCTTCAGGTTATAGGTCAACTCAAAGACGGTAAACCAACGCTTTTCAAAACTTATGATTTTCAAAAACAAATTCCTCCAGAACTAACTAAGCAATGTCAACCTCCAGTCAACGAGACGTTGAGTTGTTCCAATGTGGATATAGGGCTTCCGGCTAAACCAGGCGACTATGCGATTAGCCTTCAACCTGTGTCTAATGGAAGTCAAAAACAATTGCCACTCTCCAAAGCAATTCAAGTCCAGTTAAAGGCAACACCCCTTCAAATTATGAACTTTACGCTCAATAATCAAAGTTCAGAGACGAATCCCTCAATATTCTTAAAAGTTGGACAAGTTGTGACTCTCAACTGGCAGGTACAGGGGGATGGTGTCAAGGTTAAACTCGAACCTTTAGGTGATGTCCCAGCTAGCGGTTCTAGGACATTCAAAGCGACCACAAATCTCTCTCAAATTATCCTCACGGCTGAAACCGAACAAGGTCAATCAGTCAAACGTGCGTTTTTGCTCCAAGTTGATACGCCAAAACCACTTCCGAAGCCTATTAATACCAGTTCTCCAACAGTAATACCATTTCACTTTAAGATTGATACAAATAGGCAGCAAGGGAGCAGGGAACAGGGAATAGGGGGAAAGAGTTAGAGACAAATCATTTGTATCAAGCATTTCGTGAAATGCTATAAGCTACAGATCGCAGAGTAAAATTAGCGAGTTTAAGCTGAAGCAATGGCACAGGTTTACAAACTAGAGAGCAAAGAAAGCAAGACAGAACTTAAATAGTTGTTAAGAGCGTAAAGAACGGCAAAAGCAAAGGAGAAGGTGCAATTACGGTTGGATCGCAAAAACTTACTGAGGACAAAAGATCCTGATTAATTGGATCTGGTTAGACAGCAACTTCAAAAATTTGAGAAACGAATTTTACTTGACCTAAAAATGTCATCTTTTTTGATGCCTGAAATTTGTCCTTTGGGAGCATGTTCATCACCTCATAGCCGAATGGCACGCTTGTTAAGCCGAAACACTTGTGACTTAGGCAGTTTGTAATTGCTTACGTAATTCATGCCGAGGCTTTGTCATTAAGGGGTAAGCTTTCGGGCGGCGTTTACGGACTCGTGCTTCACTCCAAGCTAGGCGATCCCCCATAACACTACCCCAAGCGTAGACATCGCCCGATCAATCCTCCGCCTACTGCTCAGTAGGTATAAAGCTTGAAATCTTATATCTGTCATAGCTTAGAGCTTTTCTTAGTGCCATTCTCCAGATACTCCTTTGTAATTTGAAAAGGTCTTGGCAATATTATACTTTTTTAACCTGACTACTGGAAAAAGTTCATGCCTAATTTTCATTCTCAAATAGAGTTGACCTATTTGTAATTAAATGATTTGTAAAATTAATTACATCATCAGCTAAAGCTCTATGCAAAGATGAGCTTTTATTGTGATTTTTGAAAAAGAATTAAGCTATAACTTCTAAATTTCAATTCGTACATAAGTCTGATTGCATTGGCTAGTAGATCGCTTAATCTGAGTATATAGAAACGAATTAGATATCTGCTTATGCTGAATTCGATTCTTCAAACTCTTGCTGAAATGTTGACTAGCGGATCTGTTCTCACTAGCACTGAGCAAATAAACTTTAGTCACCCTGGAAGCTTAAAAGATAGTAATAGAGAGCTATCACTTAATCTCTATCTGTATGATGTTCGAATCAGTAAAAAAATGCCAAATAATGGCAGGCAGGTCGAACGCCATTTTGATGATTCACGACAGGTTGCAGAAGTATCTAGAGCACCCAGTTGGTTCGATATCTCCATTGTGATTACAGCCCGCGATCGCACTGTATTAGGAGAGCTTCATCTTCTGTCTGAAACTCTACTGCTGTTAATGCGTAGTCGAGTCTTGCGGGAGGAGTTTCTAACTCCTGACCTTCGTGGTCATGGCAACTTATCATTATCAGTCACTAACGACCCACCCATTGATGTAGGAAGTTTATGGAGTTCTCTTTCTATTCCCGTACGACCTGCTATTTATTTGACAGTAACTGTTCCCTTTAATGTATGGAGAAAAACAACTGTACCTTTGGTTACTGAACGACATTTTGGGGTCAATAATTCAATTCCAGCTATCAGCCGGAGCGGCTCTAAAATTCAGCGAGTTGCCATTGCTGGTATTGTCAAAAATACTCTAAACTCAAAGCCATTAAAACGAGTTCAAATCATACTTGAAGGAACCGAAAAATCAGTAACTAGCAACGAGGAAGGGTATTTTATGTTTGATAATTTGACTTCTGGAAACTACATTTTACACCTGAAACGATTTGGCTATCAGTTTAAGACTTGCGATGTTTTTGTAGACGGAGAATCATGTATCCCCAAAGAGATATTACTCATGCCCGCCTACTAGATTTCTATATCAATCGATTATCTAACAAATCAAGGAGCACTTAACATGGCTAGACTAGACTACTTTGCACCAGGCGTTTATGTTGAAGAAGTCGATCGCGGCAGTCGTCCGATTGAGGGCGTCAGTACTTCGGTCGCAGGATTTATCGGTTTTACTGAAGATATACGAGGCGGGGCCGAACTCTTTAAACCCATGCTTGTCACCAGTTGGACTCAGTATCTTGAATACTTTGCCCGACGCAACTCTAACGGGTTTACAGACTTCGATGCGTATTTACCTTTCTCAGTTCGAGGATATTTCCTGAATGGAGGCGGACGTTGTTGGGTTACAAGTATTGGAACCCAACTCCCCAATATTGGGCTAGAAAGTTCAAAACGGCAAGCACCTCCCTTAGAGATCCCAAGACGCGGCGATCGCCCAAGTTTAAATTTATCCATCAGGTCTGAACACTTCGATAACGGACCCATTAAAATCGAAATTCAGGATGGAATGCCTCGGGCGTTACCTCCTGCGAAGAATGATGATAAAGCGAGTGACCATAAAGGTCAATCGCAGGGAACGGATAAAGTAGAAATACCTCAAAATCCACGTGAGTTCTTCTCTCTAAAAGTGTGCCGAGACGATCAAGTGCTTGAGCAATACAATCACTTGAGTATGGATCCAAAACCCCAAACGCAGGCTGCAACCTACGTTGTTGAGGCTCTGAAAAACTCTAAGTATATTTCGATTGGAGATATTGCCCAGCCCGGACCGCCCTTAGCCCGACGGCCCTTGAATGGCGAATACGAACTACTGCCTCCAGCACCGAGTTCTACATCTGAGAAATTTGCTAGTGAAGTAGAAGGGGATCGAAGCAGACGAACTGGCGTTCTCGGCATCTTTGAAATCGACGAGATCACAATGATCTGTTTTCCGGATTTAATGCGAGCCTATGAAGCTCAAATTTTAAACATTGAACAAGTTCATGGTGTGATGGAGACCATGATCAGCATGTCTGAAGGTTCTGCTAGCGGCAATATGCCAGGGGCAACGAATCGAATGGTTGTGTTAGATCCTCCTCCTGATCGCACTAGACCTCAAGATGTCGTTGATTGGTTAGATGAGTTTGGTCGTCGTTCCATGTTTGGGGCTCTCTATTATCCGTGGGTTAAAGTACCCAATCCTCGAAATGCAGGGCGTTCAATTCTTGTTCCTCCTTCTGGCCACATAATGGGCGTATGGGGTAGAACAGATGAAACGCGAGGGGTTTATAAGGCTCCTGCGAATGAAGTTCCTAAAGGGATAACTGGTTTAGCCTACGATGTCAACTTCAGAGAGCAAGAGCTTCTTAACCCACTCGGTATCAACTGCATTCGTAAATTCCCCAACCGAGGAATCCGCATTTGGGGTGCCCGTACCCTAGTGGAACCTGACAAAACGGAATGGAGATACATCAGTGTCAGACGACTCATCAGCTATATTGAGCGTTCCATTGAAGTAGGAACTCAGTGGGCTGTCTTTGAGCCGAATGACCAACAGTTGTGGACGCAAGTGCGATATTGCGTTATGAACTTTTTAGAGCGCATCTGGCGTGAGGGAGCTTTATTTGGTGCTAATCCTGAACAAGCTTTCTACGTGAAGTGTGACGAAGAAAACAATACGCCTGAAACGATGACCTTGGGTCGTTTGTATATCGATGTTGGTGTATGCCCAGTGCGTCCGGCTGAATTTGTGGTCTTCCGCATTAGTCAGTGGAATGCTCTGGAAAATGAAAACGACAACTAACTTGTTTTAGCTCATTCATATCAAGTAAAAAAATAGGAGAAAGTCATGGCGCAATCAGAATATAGTCTAGGCTCTGGTTTTAGCCTTAGTGGGGGCACTTTGGGTGGACAAATAGCAGTAAAAAGCTTTAGTGGTTTAAAAATGGATGTTGAAGTGTCTTCTAATTGTGTCGGTAATCAGCAGGGAGGAAAGAAGAAGCTAGAACCTAGACCAGGTCCAACAAAGCCTGGTCAACCAACGTTTGTTTGCCCAATACCTAAGGGTGATAAAAAATTAGCAGATTGGTGGAAAAAATTAAATCCTAATGCTCAACAAGGCACTTATAAAACTGAGGATTTGATGTTCACCTTTGCAGGGGAGGCTGGAGCAGTTCATGCTCAATGGCAACTAAAAGGCGTCTTCCCCATGAGTTACCAGGTGTCTGATTCAGAATCTAACAATGCCGAGCTTGCTGCTGAAACAATTCAACTGTGCATTACAGAAATTGAGCGGATGCAGTAATGTTCGCAAAGATGGAAGAATGAAGACTCCAGATATAAACACCATTATATGGTGAGTAATACTGTCAAACGTACCCTATTACTGGTGTGTTTCAGTCTTCCCGATCGAGGTCCTACCTCAACCTCCTGATCTCTAATGACAAATTAGAGATCTATCTCCCCCAACAGCCACTCACCTTGACAACAGAGGAGCTGGAGAGTAGTAGGTTCGAGACTTACTCCAAGAGTACTACTCTCCAGATTGGGGGTTGCCAAATCCCATCTATAGTTCGACTGAATAAAATTGGGATGAAATAGCTAACCGTAACCTTTGAAACACTTTAATCAATCTATGAGTGAACCAACTGTATTGATGGCATCTGGCTTCTCTATAACCTTGCGACTTGATGGCTCCAATGATTTTTTGGACGGAACTTTTAAGGAGTGTGATGGTTTTGACTTTACCCAAGAGGTTATCCAGTTTAGAGAAGTCACTAGCGAACGCTGGGGGAACGCTAATAAGGGACGCTCCCGACTGACCAAGCTTCCTGGTAATGCAGTCGGTGGAAATCTAACCTTACGCAGAGGCATGAACATTTCCAAGAGTTTGTGGCTATGGTTTTCGTCGGTGCAAGAGGGCAACTGGTTCAAACAGCGCAGAACTATATCAATCACTTTTCATCAAGGGAATAGTCCCCAAGCAGCCTTTCAGTTTACAGAAGCTTGGCCAACCAAATACCGAATTGGAGAGATGAAAACGGATTCAAGTGATGTAGAAATTGAGGATATAGAGATCGCTTATGAAGGGTTTGAACGAATATCAATTTAGCCATTGCTGAATTTACGAAGAATCTGAAATTACTATTCAAAAATCTCAATAGCATTTAGAACACTCTGAAAACCTGTTTAGCGAAAAGTTTAGGTTCGCCTTAGCACTGGATTCTTCTTATCTTAGTTACATGAAAAATGTTTTTTAAGTGCCTAACAATACAAATAGTTTTTTAGGTAAAAATGTATGAGTAATGGATTGGCGATCGCAGCGATAACAGCTGTATTCAAAAACTTATTAGAAGACGGCTTGGTTCAGAATGCAGCTCTGTCGAGTATGGGAAATGTGCTAGTAACCACACTTCCCCCAGATCAGATTTCTATTGGAGTCGATGGTCAACCTCAGCTAAATCTATTTCTCTACCAAGTTTCAGAAAATCGTAATGCAGATCTGGGTGGGTGCGATGCCAAAGGCGGCAAGCCACGCAACCAGCCAGCCCATCATCAAGCCAGTACACAAGAAGATGCAATTCTCCCCTTAGCCATCAATCTCCATTATGTATTGACTGCCTACGGAAACAAAGACTTTCAAACGGAGATACTGTTGGGTTATGTTATGCAGCTTATGCATCAAACTCCGGTTTTATCCAATGCCACGATTCGAGCAATGCTAAATCATGTCGCAACCATCAATCGTTCCGGTCTTTTGGCACAAGCGATTGAATCGACTTCTGTTGAAGCTTTAACCGAGCAGTTAGACCAAGTAAGGATCGCGCCAAACTTGTTCGATACAGAACAGATGTCAAGATTGTGGTCGCTTTTACGAGGTTCTTATCGACCCTCAATTACCTACGAAGTATCGATGATGTTTATTGGATCTAATAAATCTTTACTTGTTCCAAGTTCTAGTAAAGGGGCATTGAATCAGCCGCAAATTGAGAAAATTGTTGCATCGCCTACAAATGGCGAGATTGTAGCGGGGAGCAGTTTAATCATCTATGGGAAGAATTTGAGTGAGGATATAACTCTGCTCCGTCTGAACGGAGGAGAAAACCTATTAGAACCACAAATTGTTGAAGACAACAGAATTTTGTTTAAACTGCCTCACAATCTATATGCTGGGGTTCAAAAGGTTCAAGTTGTTCATCAACAACTATATAAGTACCAAAACTATAAAGATTTAGAGGTAGTATCGAATGAGCAGACTTTCGTTTTACATCCAACCATAGATGATAACCCTGTTCTAGCTCTTCAAGACTAATGTGTGCAGCTACACCAATTCGTTTTGGCATGACCTATCTTTGCACTCACTACATTCGATCATCCGGCCATGATATTAGACCATAAATCGGCTCAGATTGGAAGTAGGATATCAAGTTTTTGGAGTTGCAGCATAACGAGAGCTACTTAATAGAAAAGCTCTATTATCTAAAAGTTTTTACAACACAACATTAGAGGCAAAACAATGTACGCCGAACCCAGCAAACAAAGACGACAATCACGCTCTAACTCGAAGGATTCTACTTCATCCAAGCAATCGCAGAGGCAGCCCTCTCCAAGATTGGAACCTACTAACAACCCCCCTGCTGTGACTGCTCAGTCTGAACAAGATGTTATTACTCAGATTCCCCCTCCTGTAGCTACTCAGTCCCAAATACCTCAGTTGCAAGGAGTGGAAAATTTCCAAAACTTACCACCGGACACTTTGAAGAATAAGTATGGGAAATTTCAGATCCAGCGTGATGTGAGAACAGGACTGCAACCTTTTGGTAAAGGTTACTCCACCGAGATGGAAATGACCCCCAATATACGCGCTCGCGGTTCTAAGATTGATTTTGTTCAAACCGTTCGAAGCAATATTAACGACAATTGGAAGACAACGGCGACAGATCATGGGTGGACTGGTGAAACTGACGAATCTGGAAAGCCAATTGACTCAGAAGGAAAGCCGAAATTTATTCATCGCAGTGAACTTACAGAGCAACAGACTGGTACAGGGTGGAGAGTCGACCAATCAGACCAAAACACACCTTTCCACAGCGAAGGCCACTCAGAACTCACACCGGACGTGGGCAAGCATCATCTTCTGAAAAAGTCAGACTCTGCTAATCTCGTAGATAGACCTACGATCGCTGGACAAGGTTACAAGTTTGATGCTATGTCAACTGCCATGGATAAGAAAACAGGTAAAGAGTTTGGAACAGTGGAGTGGGGCTTTAACGTTGGACAGAATGAGCAAGGAGAACCAACACTTGAGGGGCGCACTCCAACACTTCTGGAGGATAATTTAAAGTTGGATGGTGAACCGGGCAAGGAAGCTCGTGAAAGGGATCGCGGGCGAAAAGCAGCGTATGAGCAATGGAACCAAGCTGCACCTGGGAAAGAACAAGCAAACATAGAAGAAGCACAAAGACTAAAAAAGGAAGGAGCAGCCAACGTGCGGCCACCAAAACAAGTAACTCGAATTCCAATAAGGAGAACCAACACTTAGGGATTGCCCTCCAACATTTCTGGAGGATAATTTAAAGTTGGATGGTGAACCGGGCAGGGAAGCTCGCGAAAGGGATAGCGGGCGAAAAGCAGCGTATGAGCAATAAAACACACATGTCCAGATTGTGGTCGTTCTTACAAAGCTCTTATCAATCCTCAATTGCCTACAAAGTATGATGGTGCATAAATCCTGGGATATTCTCAATTTATGCAATAGGCTTGAGGTCAACTGATTAATTTGTCTATAAACTGTTTGAGTCTCAAGGATCTCTTACTAATGTATAGTTCAACAGATTTTGATGTCTGGTACCAAGCCAACCAATACTATTTAATTGCCGCCTTCGATCTACTCCACAATATTCTACAAAACTTTATTAATCAATCTGAAAATGATCCTGACGCAATATCTTCAAAAATCAATCAAGCTCGATCTGAACTCTTGAAGATAGCTTCTGAAATGTCATTTAGTCCAGCTTTTGAGCAAATTTCTCAAAGATTTAAACTTTCAGAATTTGAGTTTTATATACTGGTTTTTTGCGCTGCCATTGAACTCGATTTACGTTTTCCAGGGTTATGCACTAAAGCCTATAATAATGAGAACTACTACTATCCAACATTTGGGTTAACCCTCAGAGCCTTACCAAATCCTCATTGGAGTGCATTAGCTCCTGATGGAGCGCTTCGCTATTGGAAGCTTATCGATTTAGGTTCAGGTAATAGCCTTTTAAATAAACAATTGTTTATAGATGAGAGAATCCTTCATTACCTTCGAGGTATCCAAACGACAGACCCATTACTGACAGGACTTACTGAGCTACCTTCAGATCGTCCTAATCAACTAATGCCCTCTCACCAGAGCTTGGCCGATAAAATAGCAGCGTTATGGCATCTAAGTTCATCTCAAGATATTCCCCCCATAATTCAACTGTGTGGTTCAGAGATAGAAGATAAGATAGATATTGCCCAAGTCGTTTGTCACCAACTTGAGCGAGGCATCAGTCTCCTGAACTGCGATCGCATTCCTCTAAACTCTGACGACTTAACTTCTTTCACTCGCCGATTGCAGAGAGAATGTATTTTAGAGCATAGGGCGCTCCTGCTCAATTGCGATGATACGGATCTTTTTGATCCAGAACAACGTGCTGCGCTCAATCAACTCACAGAGGAATTTTCAGGGTTTATCATTATCACAACGCGTGTTCCACTCCAGGAGTTAAAGTGTAAGATGATTCGCTTTGATATTCCCAAACCAGAACCCCAAGAACAGTTAATCACCTGGCAAGCCTCTGTAGACGAACTCAAAACCCAACTCAATGGACAAGGCACGCTGATCCCAAACTCAGAACAGTTGTCTCAAGATTTGCAAGCGCTCACGTCTCAGTTTTATTTAAGCACTTCTACAATTCGTAGTGCCTGTACCGCAGTAATTGGACAATTGACAACGCAATCTGCTGTTTCCTTCAAACAGGCATTATGGGAGAGTTGTCGCACTCAAGCGCGACCTGGTTTAGATAAACTTGCAGAGCGGATTGAATCTAAATTGACCTGGGAAGACCTAGTATTGCCACCCCTACAAAAACATACCTTAGAGCAAATTTCAGCCCACGTTCGCCAAAAAGCTAAGGTATATGAAAATTGGGGATTTGCAGCAAAGAATAGACGTGGACTGGGTATCACAGCTTTATTTTCTGGTCCTAGCGGAACGGGGAAAACACTCGCTGCTGGAGTGCTTGCCAATGAGTTAAACTTAGACCTCTATAAAATTGAATTGTCCTCAGTTGTCGGCAAATATGTTGGCGAAACCGAAAAAAGTCTCCAGCGTATCTTTGATGCAGCAGAGAGTGGTGGCGTTATTTTGTTATTTGACGAAGCAGATTCAATCTTTGGTAAACGGAGTGAGGTAAAGGATTCTAAAGATCGCTATGCCAATCTTGAGGTCAGTTATTTGCTACAGCGAATGGAATCTTATTCTGGACTAGCCATCTTGACCACAAACTTGCAGAGCAATTTGGATTCTGCCTTTTTGCGGCGGCTGCGCTTTGTGACTCAATTTTCTCTCCCGGATGCGGCGCATCGAGAAAAAATTTGGCAACGAATTTTCCCATCGAATACCCCCACTCAAGGATTAGATTTTAAAAAGCTCGCTCAGCTCAATACCGCAGGTGGAAATATCCGCATTATTGCCCTCAATGCTGCATTTGTAGCGGCTGATGCTGGAGAAGCAGTCCAAATGAAGCATATTTTAGGGGCTACTCAAACCGAGTATGAAAAACTAAGCAAGTCATTGACGAGTGTAGAAGTCGCTGGCTGGATCTAATGAAAGTTTCAATACCCGCGATCGCACTTTTTAGCATTAAACCATACGCGCCTTTTGCGATCGCTTGAACAATAAATTTTTAATTCCGGGTGATTTGGAACCAGATTTTCACCGTTTGAACCATATTTAAAGCACAGGGAACACTAATAATAGTAGGCTTTATGGATAATATCTTACATCCGCGACAGTCATCAAGGCGACGGAGACAACAGCGACAGGAGAATCGGCAGAGAGAGGAACGTGGGCAGGCGCCGTCATATGAAGAGAGCCAGCGGCAGCCGTCATATGAGGAGTCTATGAATTCTACTCGCCCTGGGGGTGTGTGGGGGACGTATGCGACACCGAGGAATGACGATCTTCATCCTATATCTTATGACTCGCATATGCAGCGGCAGAGGAGACACGAACTGTCTTTACAGCAACAGGGTGTCCCCCAGCATCCGCAGATGAACGTGGGGAACCCCATGCAGCTACCGTGGGCACCACAGCCAACACAGCCGACGTCAATAGCACAGCCGATGTCACCACCACGGCCGGGTCTGTCAGACGATGAGATAGCTAGGGGGGGGCAGGCTCTGAGCGAAATGCGTCAAAGAAGGGAGCAGCAGGAACAACAGCAGCGCGAACGGCAGGAGCACGAACGGCGGCTACAGCAGCAGAATGTCCCCCAGGTGCCGCCGATGCCGCCGATGCCAGCCCTACAGCTACCGCCATCGATGCAACCGCAGCCGCGACCGCCGGGATCGGGAGGGCAGCGTCGTCGCTAAATTTGCCGATTCAGCGACCGTAGTCGTGGCGCAGATGAGGAGCAGTTCGAGATAGCCCGAAAACCAATTGAGCAACAGTGCGGATGGAAATGGCAGGGTAAATCAATTTAATTATGGACACAAACAGAGAACAATCCCCTAGAGGTAGGATGCGATCGCCAGCAGGATCGTCGCCGCCACAGCGATCGCAGGGATTGTGCTTTTACCAAAAACTTGGACAAAAAGGACACGATATAGTTCACGACTCAGGTGGCCAAGATATACTTCAAATTTATAATTGGAGTTTAAAAACCCTAAAAATTAGCTACAGCAAGTAATCGGCTCAAAAAGTTTCAACGCCCGCGATCGCACTTCTTAGCATTAAAACATACGCGCCTTTTGCGATCGCTTAAACAAGAAATTTTTAATTCCGGGTGATTTGGAACCAGATTTTGACCGTTTGAACCATATCTAAAGCACAGAGAACACTAATAATGGCAGGCTTTGTGGATAATATCTTACATCCGCGACGGTCAAGAAGAGAACGAAGAGAAAGAGAAAGAGAACGAAGAGAAGAACAACAGCGGCCGCAGATCGGTCCGCCGCAGCCGTCGCATCAGCCGCCGTCGTATGAGCAAGCCGTGCCGCAGAGGCCACCGCGGCCGCCAGTGTCGCAGCTGCCGCCAGTGCCGCAGCCGCCAGTGTCGCAGCTGCCACAATATCCAGAGTCTCTGGCTCAGGTTCCACCGTCATACATAACGGATGCCCCACGACGGCAGCACCGGAGCGTGGGGTGGCGAAACGCGCAGCAGCAGAGAGATCTATATCCAGTAGCGGATTCGCAGTTGATGGATACCCAACCGTCAGAGTCGCCGCCGCCGTGGTCGCCGCCGCCGGTGGGTTTTCCTGTGCTTCCGCCTGAGCCTGCTCTATCTTTGGAGCCTGCACGCCCGGTTTCGGCGATGCAGGCTATGCATGAGGCGTTTCCGAATGTTCCGGTACCAATGCGGCAGCCGTCGCCATACCAGTTTCCGAGACGGTCGGAGCCGTCGCAGCCAGAGCGACCACAGAAAATACCCTCGTCGCAGCGACCGCAGGCAGGATACTTGCCGCTGCAGCTGGGACCTCCACCGACAAGACCGTTGCCGCCGCAGCCGGGACCTCCACCGCGGCGGCCGCTGCCGGAACCGCCGTCGAGACAGCAGCGGTATTCGGCGCACGACTCGTCATCGTCATCATCATCGGGACCGCGACCGCCGGGACCACCGCCGTCGCGACCGCTGCCGCCGCCGCCGGGACCACCGCCGTCGCGACCGCTGCCGCCGCCGCCGGGATCACCGCCGTCGCGACCGCTACCGCCGCCGCCGGGATCGGGAGGGCAGCGTCGTCGCTAAATTTGCCGATTCAGCAACTGTAGTCGCGGCGCAGATGAGGAGCAGTTGGAGATAGCCCGAAAACCAATTGAGCAAGAGTGCGGATGGAAATGGCAGGGTAAATCAATTTAATTATGGACACAAACAGAGAACAATCCCCTTGAGGTAGGACGCGATCGCGGTCGCCGCAGCGCAAATGAGGACGCAGTCGGAGATACCCCGCAAATCAATTGAGAAACAGTGCGGATAGAAATTTTAATTTCAATAATTCTGTCTAGAGTCTTGTAAATTAATAAAATAACCCTGTTTATAGACATAAGTCTACTGACATTTCATAGTCCACTAAACTAGTATGAACTTAATTAAAGTCACTCTTTAATTATTTAATATCGTTTCAATTATGAGGTAAAAATCATGGAATCAATTGGATACTTTTTTAGTAGATTTTTCGGCGGACTTTTTGATAGACTATCCGATCAAATAAGATACAAAATAACTGATTTTGCTGAATCTAAAATCAGAGAAACAGTTGATAAACCATTTAATCAAAGTGCAAAAAACAAACAGCAACCAATAGATGATCGCCAAAATGAAAACCTCAAATCTTAATTGAGAATATGTCACTTACTTGAGAGAGAACTAAAGCAACGAAAACTATCTATTAATCCTAAATAGATAAGGATAGATAGCCCTAAATCCGTAGCAACTCATTATAGCGATGGGTGAAATACCAGATAGCTCCAATATGGTTTTCTAACTTTTTGGAGAATGACAAGGTTTATCTAACCAAACGTGAAACTCTTTGAAGTAAAGTACAGTTAAATCTCTCAATACCGTTAGTTTTACCACTAGTTTGGCTCGCGGCTTTTGGGATTACAAAATTGTAGCAAAGAACAGAGCGATGTTTATGATTCAATTTTCTGTCCCAGATGCCGCCCATCGAACCAAAGGCTTAAACTTTGAAAACCTAGCTCAGTTTAACGCTCCTAGCGGTAATATCCGCATCATGACATCAACTCAGCTTTTATGGCCGCCGATGCAGAAGAGCCTGTGCAAATGAAGCACTTAAACAGAGTATGAAAAACTAGGGAAATCATTAACGAGTGTAGAAATTTCTGGCTAGATTTAAGGTTGTGTTGTAAAAACTTACTAAGGACAAAAGATTCCTCATTAATCGCATCTGGTTATGCAGCAACTTCAAAAATTTGAGACACAAATCCAGTCAGAGTTTTAAAAGTTGCTTTTGATTTTTGCTTTCGCAAAGTGACAAATGAGGAGTATTAAGCACTGTACCAGTTGTAGTCCTTACCATACGTTAACGACATTTATTTTTTATACCTAAATTATGTCTTTTTTACGTAAGATTTGAGATTATTTATTTTTCCTAGCTTGCTAAAACCAGTCTTTTTGTTGTTTGATAAATAAATATTCTATGGTGACAAGGTAAAAGTATAAGCATTTTGACCAATTTCTACCCTCAAGTTTTTATAATGCCTACAGCCTGCATAATTAACTTGCTTTGTTCCCAATAAGTTCAGTAAAGCTAAAATCATATAAAACAATGCAGTGTATTTGATACTTGCATATTGCTGGGAGCAACGCGATTTGGTAAAATTGGGATTAAATTATCAATTAGATCGGTAAATTCTCAATAGAACCAAGTTTTTTTGTTGCGATGCCTACGCTGGCTACGTCTACGCGTAGCGTAACGGAGGTAATCGCATCCCGAAATAGCCTATTTCCGTTCTTGGTTTTAGCACTTCACCAAATCGCGTTGCTCCCCTTGCATAGATTGTAAACCTCATTTTGTTATCTAGTAGGGAGAAAAAATTATGGTGCTTAATTTTACTAAACATGATAGTATTCCCGTACTACCAAAGCGGAGGAGTAATCTTAACAAATTTTCTACCTATATTGTGATATGTAACGAAAATAATCAATTAGCATTGCAATGGAAACATCAACCTTCTCTGCAACGTAATTTGAAATTATATGAAGACAAGCATCCAGAGTTTTCTAATTTATTTCGCCACCAGGATAAAGGAATAGACATCGCAAATTTTTGGCGAAAAGTAGCATTTGATGAATCACAATTAATAGCAGATTGGGAGCCAAGCAATAAAACACAACTTGCCTATGAACATTTAGCAAGTTATTTTGAAGAAAAATGCTATTGGGCTGCCAAAGACTTATGTAAAGACCGTAACGTAAATTCTTGGGAAGAATATCTATGTATTGCTAGATTGCTAGTTTACAACCCACTAAAATTGAAAGAAATTTTAGTTAAATATAATTCTAAAAGTGCGAATATAGATACATATTTAACTAACATTTTAATAAACCATATTAAATATTCGGCAGAAGTTCATAGATTTTCGCGGTGGAGATTGTTATATAAGAAGAGTGATAAAGAACTCATAGAAGCACTAAAAGCATTGGGAATCATCGAACCAGAAATTTCATTAATTATTTTTGCTAGAAAATACTTTAAACAAGTTTATTTAATCAACAAGATTAAAAATACCACCAGAAACACAGGTAAAAAATGGATAGCTCCTGACGAAGAAGATTTTTCAAAATCTGCTCAATGTTATAACGTAGAAAAGGGATTACCAACTGCACCCCATGAAGTATTTGCTAACTCAACTAAGGTAACTGCAAAACAAATTCAAGATTGGATGGAGATTTGCATCAAAGCTTTAAAAAGTTATCCGATATCAATTCTACCGAAATTTTCACTTGATGCCTTCCAAGGTGAATTTGAAGTTAAATCAGAATTACAAGCTCCGGAAATCGAATGGGAAAAGATATCAAGCAGTGAAAATACAAGAGAACAAGGATTTTTGGCGAATCAAGCTAATTCAATTTTATCTGAGCAACTTCAATCCATGAAACTGGATGAACGGAAAATTTTACTTCTCTATTATGGGTTTGGACTCAATCAAAAACAGCTAGCAGATAGATTGGGAATGAATCAAAGTACAATTTCTCGTTATCTAACTAAATCTACAATCAAACTATTAGAAGCTATAGCTAGAATTTCCCAACCACAACAATGGGTTAAAGGGTATGTAAGACGATGGTTAGAAAGCGAGTATCATGCACCAGTACACTCAGATTTGATTCAAGCAGTTTTGGTGTCAGCCATCAAAAAATTAGTAAATGAAGAACGTGAGATTTTGCAACTTTATTATGGAGAGCAAATGGATGAAATAAAAATTGCTTCTCAGTTAGGTATTAGCTTGAATGAAATAGCTACAAGACTTACTAAAACAAGAAATCACTTACAAGAAAAATTGATGCAGGAAATAAACATTTGGATTAAAGAATATTTAGAAAAGTGGTTAATTAATTACTACAAATCTCTCCTAAAAGTAGTGTTGAAAAAGGAAGCTAAATCAGGAAATAAAGAATTAAAACTAGAAGAAAAGATTTTTCTAGTGGAAATATATACTCAAAATCAGTTGTATTAAATTTATTAGGGAGGAGGAAAATTATGTTGAGTTTATCAGATTTCGTAAATATTGACACTAAGCATATTTGGTTGCAGGTAGAGACAGCCGAACAAGAAAAAGTATGGCAGCTTTCTCAACATCACTCAAATGCGATCGCAATTTACAATGCTTATCTTAATCGCATCTGCTTGAGTCGCTTACTCACTTGGTTTCAATCATCCTTACAAGAAGCCAGGTTACGCGTAGAGGTATTTCCTAGTGAAGAAAATTTACCTAGTATCTTAGAGATAGTAAATGGTACAGCAATTAAGGTGGGTGAAACCAAGATAGTATTAGTGCCGACTGAAACAATAGATATAGAAGAATTGTGCGTACCGCAAGAATGGGTAGATATTAATAGTTGGGCGGCTGACTATTATATACCAGTGCAGGTAAATTTGGATGACGATGATGATTGTTGGATACGAGTATGCGGATTTGCTACCCATCGTCAATTGAAAAACCAAGGCAAATATAATTCAAGCGATCGCACTTATTCTTTACCTATCGAACAGTTAACTGAAAATTTCACCTTACTTTTTGCTACACTAGGACTGCGTTGGCGAGAAGAAGTACCACCTGAAGTAATTTTGTCAGTAGCAAAAGCTGAAAACTTATTGCAGACATTAAGTGATACTTCTATTTATTCTCCCAGGGTACATTTGGATATACCATTTGTTCAATGGGCGGCATTAATTTCCAATGAGCAGTGGCGACAACAACTGTATAATCAACGTTTAGGTAAAGAAAAAAATACTGTATCCACTGCTAAGAAATACTTGTCATCAAGCATAGAATCGATGAATAGCGTCTCTGTAGACTCCTCATTGATTCAGATTAACCTTAGTCAATGGTTTGAGAAGCTGTTTGCAGCAGGATGGCAACCTATTGACGAAGTTTTAAATTCACAGCTAGGAAATTTAGCATTTGAGTTCAGAAGTTTTTCTGCAACTAGTAAAACAGGTGTAAATGGAGTCAAATTAATTGATTTAGGGGTACAATTAGGAGGACAATCTTTAGCATTGATGCTTGCTCTCTCGCAGGAAGAAGACAAAAAAACTGCTATCATCGTACAAGTTCATCCCACTGGTAATAATAAATATTTGCCACCCAATCTCAAAATTATGCTTTTAGAATCGGGAAATATTTTACAACAAATTGAATCAAGAAGTTTAGATTGCTACATTCAACTTAACCGGTTTAAAGGTTTAAGCGGAACCAGTTTTTCTATCCAACTAACTCTTGATAATTTCCTGATGATAGAAAATTTTTCGATTTGAAATAAAATCAAATTTGGGTAATTACTTATAATAAAATTTATCAATACAGGACAAGTTAGGTTGAACCTTGTGAAACCCAACATGAACTTTAAACTTGCATTGGGTTTCTTTCGTTCCTCAACCTAATAACCTACAGATATTATAAGTGTTTAAGCAAACCTGGATTAGCTAATGAGTATTTTCAAGTCATGAGTCAACAGAAAAACACTTATAATATACATGAAATCGGTATGCATTATGCCTGTGAATCATAGCTATCTTATAATTTAATTCCAGATGAGTAAGTTAATTGTTATCAGCTTAGAAAAAGGTAACTTAAACGATGGCTTTTTTCCTGTAACTGCACAATTGTGGGAAAAGAATAACTCTCGTCCGATAAAATTTATAGGTAGTTTACCTCCTGCACCAAAAATTGCTGAACTCTATAAACGTTTTCAATTAATATATCAAGCACTTCATAAACGATTTGTGAATCGTTCGGGACTCGAAGTAGACTCAACAGGTTTAAATAACGTTAGTGAAGTAGATTTTAGTGAAGTTCAAGAACAGTTATATGAAGAAATCAATTCTTGGCTAAACTCTGATTTATTTCGCCCAATCGATCAAAAATTACGAGAAAAATTGGCTTTAGATGAAGAATTTCAAGTTATTATTGAAGCAAGCGATTATCTTCTACAACGGCTACCTTGGCATTTGTGGAATTTTATCGAGCATTACCAATTATGCGAAGTTGCTGTCAGTACTCCAAAATATGAGCGAGTAATACCATTACCCAAACAGAAAACAAATAAAGTTAGAATATTGGCAATTTTGGGTAATAGTAAAGGAATTAATATTCAGCAAGATAGAAATATTTTAGAACAATTACCAAATGCATCAATAGTATTTTTAGTAGAGCCTTCACGTCAGGAATTAGATAAATGGCTTTGGGACGAACAAGGCTGGGATATACTGTTTTTTGCAGGTCACAGTCAGAGCCAAGATGATCGGGGTCATATACATATAAATAAAACTAGTAGCTTAACAATAAACGAGTTAAAAAATGCGTTGATATACGCAATTTCACGCGGTTTAAAAATAGCTATTTTCAATTCTTGTGATGGTTTGGGATTAGCGCGACAGTTAACTGATTTGCAAATTAATCAAGTTATTGTCATGCGGGAAGAAATACCGGATTTTATAGCACAAGAGTTTGTGAAACATTTCTTGGGAGCTTTTTCTGAAGGTCAATCTTTCTATTTAGCGGTGCGTTATGCACGTTCAAGATTACAGGGTTTGGAAGAGGAATTTCCTGGTGCTTCTTGGCTACCTGTGATTTGTCAAAATATAGCGGAAGAGACTCTCACTTGGCAAGAATTATGCGGTCAAAGTAACACAATTGGTTTCCCTAAATTGACAGCGCGGAATTTTAAAATCGCATTTTTAGTCAGTGTCTTGATCACTGGCCTAATTACGGGAGTGCGATCGCTCGGCTTCATGCAACAATGGGAACTGTCAGCTTTCGACTCAATGATGCGGATGCGACCTGACGAAGGTGCAGATGAACGTCTTTTAGTGATTACTGTCACAGAAGCAGATATTCAGGCTCAAAAACAAAGACAAAAATCATCACTATCAGACAGTACACTACAAGAACTATTACAAAAATTGTCACTTTACAAACCAAGAGCTATTGGTTTGGATATTTATCGAGATTTTCCGGTAGGTTCTCAATATTCAGATTTAGCAAATCATTTGCGAACAAACAACAATTTTATTGCTATCTGTCAAGTTAGCGGTAGCAAACAACAAGCAGTTGGAATTTCACCACCACCAGAAATTCCACCTAACCGCATAGGTTTTAGTGATGTTGTATTTGATAGCGATTTGATAATCCGTCGTAATTTACTATCTATAACACCAGAACCGCAATCAAATTGCAAGTCGCCGTACTCCCTCAACTTCCAACTTGCACGACAATATCTAGCTAAACAAGGCATCCAACTTCATATTACTGACGAAGGCTACTTACAGCTTGGCAAGATAGTCTTTAAACCCATAGATGTTCCTACAGGTGGTTATCAACAATTTGACGCCAAAGGACATCAAATACTACTTAATTACCGCTCTTCGCGGGAGGTTGCAAAACAAGTCAGTGTAGCACAAGTCCTGAACGCTCAATTCAACCCCAACTGGGTAAAAGATAAGATTGTTTTGATTGGCGTTGACTCACAAGGCGCTAAAGACTATTTTCTTACACCCTACAGTATGGCAACTACCCCCTACCAGGAAATTCCAGGGGTACTGCTTCAGGCAGATATGGTTAGTCAAATTCTAAGTGCTGTTTTAGACAAGCGTTCGCTGCTGTGGGTTTTACCTGCATGGGGTGAAATCCTGGGGATTTGCGGTACGTCTTTGGTAGCCGGAATATTAGCTGTATACAGTCGGTCACTATTAAAATTTGCTATTCTCATCAGTGCTGAATTACTCATCCTCTACAGTTGCTGTTTTATTCTCTTGCTATATGGAGGTTGGATGCCATTTCTTCCCTCTGCACTAGGATTAGTAATCACCGGAATCAGTGTAAAAAATGCGAAAAATTATTCCTAAAAAAATAACTGTAAATAATTGAAAATTTAATCATGACTAAAATCAACTTTCTTTCACCACTAAAAGCATTCTTATTGAGTGCAACTTTTTTATTAGTTAATATTACGCAATTATCAGCACAATCTCAGCAATCAAACACTACAAAAATACATTTTGTTCAGCCAATCTTAGATAGACAACCAGAAAATCGGGGCGCACCAAGAGACAGAAGAGGTGCAGGAACTCGCGGTGATTGCCCAGTTAGCTCAGTTCCGAACAAACCTCTCATCGCCTTAGTACCTTTAGTATCAAAAACCGCAAATCAGAAGCAAGTAACAACAGGCACAGATACTACACAATATGTTTTAAGCTTAACCACAGATAAACATCCAACTTTTTGGTTTTACGTTCCCTATTTACCCAAGAATATCAACTCGGTGAAATTTGTCTTACTGGATGAAAAAAAGAACTCTCTCACCAAAGAACCAATTCCTATTACTTTATCCAACACACCAGGAGTGATTAGGATTAGTGTTCCGACAACAGAGAAACCCCTAGAAATTGGACAATATTATCACTGGTACTTTTTGATTGATTGTAACCCCCAAAGCCGCTCAGAAGATATAGCAGTTGAAGGGTTAGTGCAACGCATTGTCCTAAAAGATGAATTAACACGTCGCTTACAGACAGCAACCCCAATTCAACAAGTAGCCCTTTATGCTCAAGCAGGTATTTGGCAAGATGCTCTAACTATTTTAGGAGAACTTCGCGCCCGCAAAAGCCAAGATGCAGCCTTGGCGACTGATTGGAAAGATTTGTTGGAGTCTGTGGGGTTGGAAGATATTTCTACCGAAGCGATCGCACCTTGTTGTACTCTCTAACATGGGCATCGGGCATTGGATATCTGCAAAAACTTTTTCTACTTTTTTAGAGGGATACAATTTTGAGAAAATATATGAGTTTTGAGTGCTTCAGAGGGTTAGGAATTGCGAGCACTTACCCGCGCTGCGCTTCGCTGATCGCGCAAGCTCTAACTTGTCAGTTCGCTGGTGCAATAATACTCTCTGCTAATTGCGCTATTGCCCAAATTACGCCGGATGCTACTCTGCCGAATAATTCTAATGTCAAATTAAATGGCAACACCACAATTATTGAGGGTGGAACGCAAACCGGAAGCAATCTTTTCCACAGTTTTTCAGAATTCTCTGTACCCATCAACGGTACAGCTTTTTTTAACAACGCCTTAGACGTTCAAAATATTATTAGTCGAGTCACGGGTCGCCAACGTTCTGATATCAATGGCAAAATTCAGGCAAACGGTATTGCAAATCTGTTTTTAATTAATCCGAATGGAATTGTATTTGGACCAACTGGCAGCTTAAGTATTGGTGGTTCTTTTGCTGCTACAACAGCCAACGCTTTACAATTCGGTAGTCTAGGCAGCTTCAGTGCTACAAATCCAGAAGCACCTTCACCGTTACTGACGATTAACCCTTCAGCTTTTTTATACAACCAAATCCCTACAGGAGCAATTGAAAATTACTCAGTTGCAGCTGCTGGTCTTCATTTAGCGAATTTTGAAACATTTGGTTTGCGAGTTCCTGATGGTAAAAGCTTATTACTAATCGGTGGTAATGTGACGATGGATCACGGACAATTAAATGCTTATGGTGGACGAATCGAATTAGCAGGATTATCTGCTCCAGGAAGTATAAATCTTGCTATTGATGGCAACATTTTTAGTACTCAAGTACCTGAATTATCACGAAGTGATGTAGTTTTAAATAATGGAGCGATCGCTAATGTTGCTTATGGTAGTGGTGGTAGTATTGCAATCAACGCACGCAACATAGATTTATTAAAAGGAAGTTCACTCAATGGTGGTATCGAGGGAAGTTTGGGTTCAGCAACTGCAAAAGCAGGAAATATTACTCTTGGCGCCACGGAAGCAATTAAAATAGAAGAGCAAAGCGAAATTAGAAATCAGATTCGACCGAATGGTATCGGGAATGCTGGTGATATTAATATTACTACTGGCTTATTATCCGTAAAGGAGGGATCTGGAATTTACACTCGTTCCTTGGGCGATCGTCCCTTGGGTCAACCAGCTAATGCCGGCAATATCAATATAAATGCTCGCAAAGAAGTCTCTTTTCTAGATGGAAGTTTTGGCTCGACTACTTTAGAATCTACAGGTGTAGGAAAAAGTGGAGATTTGCAGATTCAAGCTGATTCTGTGTTAGTTGGTAACGACTCTCAATTAAATGTTAGTACTTTAGGTACGGGAGATTCTGGCAATTTAACAATTGATGCTCGTAATACCGTTGATTTTTATAATAGATCCTTTGCCTTCAGCCGAGTTGAAAAAGGAGAAGGTAATGGCGGTATCATAAAAATCAACACGGGTTCACTCACACTGACCAATAATTCAATTCTTGATGCCAGTACAATTGCAAAAGGAAATGCGGGCAGTGTGAAAATACAGGCTCGCGATAATGTATCCTTTGCAAATAATAGTAGAGCGGTTACCACAGTCCAAGGAGGCGGCAAAGGAAATGGAAATGACCTTTCAATCCAAGCAAGGTCAGTTTCGGTTACTGATGGATCATTTTTAACAGCAGGTACTTTCGGTGAAGGCAACGCAGGTAATGTAATAATTGATGCTACCGATTCGGTTCGATTTGATGGTAGTAACAGTTATGCTGCTAGCAGCGTAGGTTTGGAAGGATATGGCGAAGGATTAGGCAACGCAGGTATAGTAAAAATCTCTACAGGTTCGCTTCAGCTCACCAACCAAGCCAAATTAACAGCAGAAAGCTACAGCAAACAAGGAAATGCAGGTGATATCATCATTGATGCCCGCGATACCGTCTCTTTATCAGATGGAAGTTCTCTAAAAAGCCTGTTAGGAGAGCAAATAAAGGGTAAAGCAGGTAATATCAGCATTACCACAGGTTCACTCTCAGTTGCCAGTGGTTCCTCGCTCCAGGCTGATACTTATGGACAGGGAGACGGCGGTTATATTGATATTAAAGCACGAGATAATGTGTCTTTTCTAACTGAGGGAGGAGCTTATACCAGAGTACAATTAGGTGCAAATGGCAAGGGGGGCAATATAGATATTACAGCGGATTCTTTAACCCTGAGTGATGGTTCCTTTTTAGCAGCAAGTACTCTAGGACAAGGAAATTCTGGCAGTGTAACTATTAACGCCGCTAATGCCGTTAATTTAAGTGGAGTCAACAAAGAAGGTTTTCCAGGAGGCATTTACAGCGAAGTTGCGACCATTCAACCAAATAGCAATGGAGGCAATGTAAATATCACTGCTAGATCGTTGAAAGTCACTGATGGTGCCCGCTTGGCTACTAGTACAAATGGTAATGGAAATGCTGGTAGTGTCAATATCAATGCGACTGATTTCGTTTTATTTGATGGTGTAAGCAGTAACAATAAGAGAAGTGGTGCTTATAGTCTTGTGTTACCTCAAGGAACAGGTGCGGCAAATGATATTAACATTAATACAGGCTCACTTTTTTTACGAAATGGTGCGAGCTTGAGTGCAGGCACAGAGGGAGAAGGGAATGCCGGAAAAATAAATCTTACTGCCCAAGATATGGTATCTATTGATGGAGCAAGTGCTAATGGATTGCCAAGTACGATTGAGAGTAAGGTAGCAGAAAATGCTGTGGGCAATGGAGGTGATGTTGATGTTACAACTAGGTCGCTTTTTATTACCAATGGCGCCGAACTATCTAGCAGCAGTCAGGGAAATGGAGCCGCAGGCAACTTAACGGTAAATGCTAATTTGATTAGTCTTGACAACCGAGGCAAAATTTCAGCCGACACCATCGCCGGACAAGGCAATATAAATCTAAATCCAAGAGATTTATTAATAATGCGTCGTAATAGTGAAATCACTACTAAAGCTTCTGGAAACAATATTACTGGTGGTAATATTACAATCGATGGCAAAAATGCCTTTGTTGTTGCGGTTGAAGATGAAAATAGTAATATTCGTGCTGATTCGGAAAACTTTCGTGGTGGAAATGTCACAATTAATGTAGCTCAAATCTTTGGTTTTCAATCTCCAACAACATCATTTCCGCTAATAAGTAGCATTACTGCAACAGGAGCAAGTCCTGACTTGGGCGGAAATATACAAATCAATACCTTTGATACAGACCCTAGTAAAGGATTAGTTTCTTTAACAACAGATGTGGTTGATGTCGCCCGTTTAGTAGACGATAATGTCTGCGCCAGAACCGCTAAAAGTAGCTTCACTTATACCGGAAGTGGTGGTTTACCCCCCTCTCCCAACAACACACTTAATAGTGATGCGGTATGGGAAGATTGGCGACTCACTGCTGTACCAAAGGGAAGAGAGGGAGAAAAAGATAAGGGGAACTTGCAGTCCCTTGTGGGGATAAAGGGAGAGAATAATTCCTCACGCCCTACTCAAATTGTGGAAGCGCAAGGGTGGATAATTAATCAGAATGGGGAAGTGATTCTTACAGCTTACGCTCCCACAGCAACACCACACAAAGTAGGAAGTTCATCATCTGGATGTCAGTCACCAATTGCCAATTAATGGGTACGTGGTATGAAACAATGATGATTGTTTAGCAAGGGATTGGAATGGCAAGACCTAATTTTTGGAACACGGCTAGAAAAAAGGGTGTATTTCGCAAGTGGCAAATTATCCTGTTAGCTTTGCTGGGATTGACCTTCAGCTTTAGTGTTCATCTGCTATCGGCTGCTTCTATTGTCCCAGTTATTGAGAAAGTTTCCATCCAATCGAGTCAGCCAATTAGCAATGCTTCTATATCCCATACCGAAGTGCCTGAAAGCATAGAACAACTGATGCAAAAGGGCAAGACTTTATACCAATCAGGACAATTTGCCTTTGCAGCGCAAACTTTTCAGCAGGCTGCACAGGTTTATCAGTCCCAAAATGACGCACTCAACCAAGCTTTGGCGTTAAATTTCCTTTCTTTAACTGAGGAAAAACTGGGACATTTGAACCAAGCAAGTGTGGCAATTACAACTAGTCTTAATTTATTAAAGCAAGCAAATTTAAGTACTAGTAACGCAAAACACATTCTCGCTCTGGTTCTCAACACTCAAGGCAATTTACAATTAGTACTGGGGCAAGTTGAAAATGCTTTGCAATCATGGCAAAAGGCGGCTAAAACCTATACTGAAATTGGTGATAGTGCTGGTAATATTGGTACTTTAATTAACCAGGCTACGGCTTTCCAATCTTTGGGGCTTTACCACCGCACGATGAAAATATTTGAGCAGGTAGAAAAAAATCTCCTTTCCATGCCAAACTCGCTTTTAAAAGCTGCTGGATTGCGAAGTTTTGGAAATTCGCTGCTAGCTAGTGGAGATATTAGTGGAGATATAGAAGATCCTGAGAAAATACTGGAGCAAAGTTTGGCAGTAGCGCAACAGTTGCGATCGCCACAAGAAGAAAGTGCAACTTTACTTAGTTTAGGCAATCTCGCATTCGCAAGGGGCAAGAAAAATCTCATCAAAGAAAGCACTACTGAGGATAATTTTCTCCCGTCGCGGTGTGGACAAACAGCGATCGCCCAAACAGAGGATACCAAATACTTCAAAAAAGCATCTGATTACTATGATGAAATCGCTAATAAGTCAAGTTCCCCCATTACTACTGTACAAGCACAACTCAATCGCTTGAGTGTATTGCAGTTTCTTGGGCAACAACCGACGAGCGAATATCTTGGAGCAATTAAATCTGCATTCTCCAATTTAACCCCCAGTCGAGCCGCAGTATACGCCAGAATAAATTTTGTCCAGAGTTTGGTTTGTCTTGAAAAGGCACAGAAGCAGACAACAAGAGAAATTTTCAATTCCCCAACCCAAAATCAGGATTTCCAAGCAGCAGCCAGGGAACAAGCTAAAATTCAAAATCCCGAAGAAATTGTCGAGCTATTAAACACTGCTGTGCAACAAGCCAAAGACATCAAAGACCAACGAGCCGAGTCTTATAGTCTAGGTTATCTGGCTCAATTTTACGAGATGAAAAAACAATTGCCAAACGCACAGAGATATACCGAGTCAGCTTTAAATCTTGCTCAGATGATAAATGCACCGGATATTGCTTATCAGTGGGAATGGCAACTCGGACGCCTGCTTTTGGTACAGGGAGATTCAGAAAGAGCAGTAGCAGCTTACACCACAGCAGTGGAAACTCTTCATACTTTACGCGGTGATTTGGTAGCTCTTAATCCCGACATTCAATTTGACTTTCGAGATGAAGTAGAACCAGTATATCGTCAATTGGTAGGATTACTTTTACAATCAGACCAAACCTCGACTGACAAAGCAGTAACCAAACAAGTCAGCCAGAAAAATTTAAAGCAAGCTCGCGATGTGATTGAAGCTTTACAATTGGCTGAATTAGACAACTTTTTCCAAGATACTTGTATTACCATCCAGCCAACGCCGATTGACGAAGTGGTGAACAATGCTAATCCAGTGACAGCAGTTTTTTACTCAATTATCTTACCAGACAGCCTCGAAATAATTGTCAAATTACCGCATTCTGACGAATTACGGCATTTCACGACTTATAAACCCAAAGTTGAAGTAGAAAATACTTTAGAAGCACTGCGACAAAAACTAGAACAACGCTATACATTTCGCGATCGCGAAGAGCTTTCTCAAGAAGTATATAACTGGATTATCAAACCTGCCATTGCAGACTTAGAGCAAAATAATGTCAAAAATCTAGTCTTTGTGATGGATGGTTCGTTGCGGAATATCCCAATGGCTGCGCTTTATGACGGTAAACAGTATTTGATAGAAAAATACAGCGTTGCCCTCTTGCCCGGTTTGCAACTGCTAGCACCCAAACAAAAACGCAGACGATTGGAAGCATTAATCGCCGGATTAACAGAGTCTCGCCTCGGCTTTAGTTCCTTATCAAATGTCGCCATCGAATTGCAGCAAATAAAGTCTATTATTCCTTCTAAACAACTTATAAACCAAGCTTTTACTGACACCAACATTGGACAGGAGGTCAGTTCAGTTTCTTTTCCTGTGGTTCACCTAGCAACTCACGGCAAATTCAGTTCTAAAGTTGAAGATACATATATTCTTACTTGGAATCGCAAGATTAATATTAAACTATTGCGTGAAATACTGCAAACTAGAGAACAAGTGGTAGGGCGCTCCAATCGCGTACCACCTCCAATTGAATTACTTGTTCTCAGTGCTTGTGAAACAGCGACTGGAGATAAGCGTGCTGCTTTGGGACTCGCTGGTGTTGCTGTGCGTTCCGGCGCACGCAGTACCCTGGCCTCACTGTGGCAAGTAGACGATAAATCTACCTCCGTTCTAATGAGTGAATTCTATCGACAATTAACACAAGATGCCAATTTAAGTAAAGCAGAAGCCCTACGTCGCGCTCAAGAGTTTGTTTTGAAGGATAAAGAACATCCATTTTATTGGGCACCCTATGTTTTAGTGGGGAATTGGCTTTAGAGTAATCCAAGGAAATAAATGATCCAAAAATGGATTGAGTTGTTCTCCACCGCAAGCTGCGATCGCTTGGAAACGGATTGATTATTTGTACAGTCTTCTCGCTCATAATAAGCATGATTAACCTTGTCCACAACTTAGAAGGATAGTTGCTATCTTTCGCCTTCTTCAGATGCGATATTATCGCAACAAATTGTTTATCTTGGACTTACGAACCCGATTCGCCTCAACTGGGCGGTCATCTTCTGCTCTGGCAATCTTATAGTAATAAACACCTGCTTTACCAAAAACGAAGGGGCGTAAACGCCATATACTTGTCGATACACTGGGTTTACTCATAGTTGTCGTCATCACGGCTGCAAGTGTAAGCGAACAAGCAGGTGCAAAAAAAGTTTTGGTTAAACTCGACTCTATGCGCGTAGGCGTAGCCCGCCGTAGGCATCGCATGGCAAGATTGATACAGATTTGGGTTGATGGGGGGTATCGTGGTCAAAAGGGCGTAATTGCTTGTAAATGCAAGGTTTTTTCTAACTGCGGATGCTTGAAGCGAAGTTCTCTGGCGTGCAGATGTAAACGACTGGTAACTGCACGGCATCCATAAAGGCGATCGCCTAAAATAGTTATCCCAAGTCCTCGCGCATCAGCTGCATGAACCCTCAACTGATGAGTGCGTCCTGTTAGTGGCGTAAATTCTACGCGGGTGTAGTCCCCTTCTCTTTCCATTACCTGGAAGTGTGTCAAGCTAGGTTTACCATACTGCCAATCAACTTTTTGATAAGGGCGATTTTCAGGATCTCCCCACAGTGGCAAGTCAATTTTACCTTGCTCAACTGTCACAGCACCGGAAAGTATGGCTTCATAAACCTTGTGAACCTGGCGTTGCTGAAACTGTTGGCTGAGTTGCCGATGAGTTTGGCGATCGCGCGCCAACAACAAAATCCCGGAAGTTTCCTGATCTAGGCGATGCACAGATAGAAGTGCCATGCCATCAGGTAATAGATGGCGTAAGCGACTCAAGACACTATCTTGGCGATCGCGATAACGACCGGGTACTGAAAGTAATCCAGCAGGTTTGTTTACAGCAATCAGCCATTCATCTTCATAAATAATTGGTATGATCTCTCCCCAAACCCTTCCCCTATCAGGGCAGGAAGGGCTTCTTACTGCCTTTTGCCTAGCTGGCAAGGGAGGTTTCAAGCCTGAGAGCAAAAACCCCATCAATGGCTGACATCGCTCGGCACACGCTCCATAAAACTCTCCCGGAATTTTATTCTGATTTGCGGAAGACGTACCCCACCAAAATTCTGCCATTGCTAGGGGTTTGAGATTATGTGTTGCCGCATAATGCAGCAGCTTTGGGGCACAACAGTCTCCTGTGCCAGTGGGCAAACCTCCTGGCATCAATTCTTGCAGTGATTGCGATCGCCCGGAAAAATTAGTCAGGCTGTAGCTAGCGTGCATCTGAGCTTGCAATTGACAAGAAAGTGCTTTACGCTGTTGTTTCAGTTCGCTAATTCGCGCATCCGTCGCTGTAATTACCTGCTGGAGGGGCTGTAATACGGCATTTTGCTGGCGTTTAAGTTGTCGTCGCTCAATTCCCTGCTGACGACTCTCTTCGTCGAGTTGTTCAAGGGCAATCGTGAGTGCTTCGGAAGAGAGTATATTGCAGATTTGCTGACGTTTTTCCTGTCGCTGATGTTTGCAATAGCGATGGCGATCGCTCATTGCTTGCAACTGCTGCTCAAAGTCATTAAACAGAATTTCATACTGCTGGCGTTCGGTCAGTTGCTTCAAGGTAATAATTTCTTGCTTAATTGCGTCCAACTCAGCCAAAGTGCGGGCTTCCTCGAAAGCAACTTCGTCTCGTCCGGGAATTGGCGGCACCCAGCCCTCAACCACACTGCAACCATTCAAAAGACCGGAAAAGGCTTTTAGTACTCGTTGTTCGCCATTAGGCAGTTCAACCAATAGTATTCCATACATCTTCCCTTCACGAGAATAACAGTCATTGTTGGCAAGATATTGTATTAGTCCGTGGGCGATCGCTTCGGACATTGAAGTGCGGGGTAATTTTAGGCGATGTCTACGACGGGCTACGCCTACGCCATTTTGCGGACAACGCCCTTCGTACCAATAGCTACAAGATGAGTCGCCGATCGCAAAATCGCAGTCGATGAAATCTGAAAGTGTGTGCAGAACTACCATACAAAGTATGATTGTAAATCTAGCTAATCTTAATATTTTAAATTATTGCCCATACTAGCGGTTCCCATTCAGATGCGGTACAACATTATATCGTGGGGTGTAGGGGCACGGCAGTGCCGTGCCCCTACGGGTGTACCTCACGCTTCTTTGCAACAATTTAGCCTTGCCACACCACTACGAAAGTGTTCTTAAGCAGCGTTTATTCTTTGCAAACCAGTGTAAATATTGAATCGTTCTCCGCGCAGGAATCCAATTAAGGTAATCCCGAATTCCTTGGCAACAGATACCGCCAAACTACTGGGAGCAGAAACAGAACAGACAATGGGAACTCCAGCAGTTGTAGACTTTTGCAAAATCTCAAAACTTGAGCGTCCGCTAACCAGAACAATACAATTATTTAAAGGTAATTCATCACTGAGCAAAGCTGTACCAATCAATTTATCCAAAGCATTGTGTCGCCCAACATCCTCCCACAGGTTTAACATTTGTCCTTGAGCATCAAAGATAGCCGCAGCGTGCAAACCCCCTGTAGCAGTGAAAATACCTTGAGCAGCCCGGAGTTTATCTGGTAGGCTGTATACGATCTCAGGTGTTACCGTTGGGCCAGAAGAAATTACTGGACATCCCCGCAGACGCAAAGCCTCAAGGCTAGCTTTACCACACACCCCACAGGCGCTACTTGTGTAGAAATGGCGCTCCAAAGGCTGTAAGTCTGGAATCAACCCATCCCGCAGTTCCACATTTACAATATTATGGCGCTGCTCACCATCTACTAATTCATCTACGCAGTAGCTGATACGTCGAATATCTTCCCTGCTATTAACGACTCCTTCACTGTAGAGGAAGCCAGCAGCTAGTTCAAAATCTGCCCCTGGTGTCCGCATTGTTACAGCTACCGTCTTCTGGAAAGGAACAAGACGAATTTCCAAAGGTTCCTCAGTAGTAAGATGATCTAAACGAGACCGTACTTGACCTTTTTCCACTACCCAAACAGTGGCTTTGGTTTTGCTTTTAGTTGGCATTCTCATATTTGTGCAAGTTGGTAAATTTAAATTTTGATACTAATCTGGAAACAAAGTAATGCTATTTATATGTCAGATGTCAGGTTGATGCTCACCAATTACTTTGTGCAGTTGAGCTAGATCGGCTGTGTTTCTGTTTAGGAAGTAAAATGAACCTAAAACTTTTGGCTTTCAGCAAAATTTTATTTGCGATAGTCTTTGTGATTTCCCTTGGTTTTACAGGATATTTAGTGGCTAATAACATTAGTCAGAGAGTAATTGAAAAATCTCTTGCTAAACAAGTGATATCTACCTCCACCGTCGGAAAAAGTGCTCAACTACAGAAGCTTTTAAATGAGATAATTGTAGAACAGAAAATTCCTGGTGCAGTCATGTATATTACTACACCTAAAGGTTCTTGGCTGGGAGCATCTGGTGTGAGTAACTTGTCAACTAAAACCAGGATGAAACCCACAGATGGCTTTTCTATTGCCAGTATGAGTAAAACTTTTATGGCGGTGGTTGTGCTGAAATTAGTGGAACAAGGAAAGATAGGATTAGATCGGGCGATCGCAACCTACTTACCAAGAGACATAACTCCTCATATTGTCAACAGCGAAAAAATTACAGTTCGTCAACTCCTCAACCACACCAGTGGTGTTGCTGAATACTTAGATACAAAAGAGTTTATTCAAGCTACAGCGAAAAGAAGTCGCTCACAGCCTTGGACAGCCAGAGAAGCTATTCGGTATATGTATCAAGAAGAACCACAGGCAAATCCTGGAGAAAAATTTATTTATACTGATTGCAACTATATTCTTTTGGAACTGATTGTTGAAAACATCACTAGGGGAACTCTCGCCCAAGCAATCCGCAGTCAGATTTTAAAACCATTGGGATTAAAACATACCTTCACGGAATTGCGCGAACCGATAATTGGAGAAGTCGCTACAGGTTATGGCGATCGCAATAAGGATGGTAAGCTAGATAGCTACGCCCAAGTCAATGATGGTAATGGTTTGGGAGATGGGGGATTAGTTTCAACAGCAGAAGATTTAGCCAAGTTCGCCAAAGCGTTATTTGTCAAAAAAACCTTACTTTCCTCAAAGATGATGAAAGAAATGTTGAAATTTAAAGATAATGGCGCAGGTTATAGTTATGGCTTGGGTGTAGAACGATTTTCATCTCCTTTAGCAAAGGCAATTGGGCATAGTGGTACAGCTTATGGCTTCGTAACATTGCTTGCATATTTACCCAATGAAAAAACTACTATAGTAGTGCTGCTAAACAATCAGAATGTTGATATTAAATCAGTAGCTAAAACAGGTCTAGAGGTTGTCGAGAATAAATGATCCTAATTTGTAATTATGCTTGTAGGGCTGGCATTTTAATAATTCAAAATTTAAAATTCACGCATTAAAGACATTTTCAGACTCTTATTTAAACCCTGAATAAAACTGATCGGAGGCGGAGTGGCTCCGACTCGGCCCTACGTATAGACGTAGAAGTTTTAAACCCTTTAATTTACGATAAATTTTCTGGGTCAATGTTCAGTTCTCGCAATTTTGCTGCTAGGCGTTCAGCACGTTGTCGTTCTTGTTCAGCGCGTTGTCGTTCTTGTTCAGCACGTTGTCGTTCTTGTTCAACGGCTTCTTCAGGTGTGGGAATTAGATTTCCTTCCGCAGTGAAATAGCGCAATTTATGTTCATAAACACCCAAGTACAAATTTAATTGCTGACTCCACAGCCATCCTTGAAGATTAGGTTCTATCGGTTCATAAGTACCGCCAATCAAGATAAAGCCAGCAAATTCTAAATTATTGGGATCGAACCAAAAATATTCTGGTGTGCGAAAGATATCTTGAAAAATTTGTTTTTTCAAACCCTTGTCAGTTGCTGCTGTAGAATCCGAGAGAAACTCTACAATTATGTTAGGATATTTCCCGTCTTCTTCCCAAACAACCCAACTTTTACGAACTTTGCGTTCACATCCCAGCACTACAAAAAAATCGGGACCCCGGAATTCTTCTGACCTCCGCTGGCGTTGACTGTAGTAAATTGTTAGATTACCCGCAGCGTAAAAGTCATTGCGATTTCGCCACCACAATTCCAAAGATTGTAATAGCAGAATTATTTGGCGTAGATGTAATTCACTTTCCAAAGGTGGTTCGTCACTATATAAATCCCCTGGAGGAAATATTACATCATTTAGGAATTCAAAATCTTTGGCGGCGGACATGGCTGAAAGTTTTCGGGTGATATGGGTGATAAAAACTTACCGTAGCAGTAGTTTGAGTTTTAACATCTAGGTTTGTTTTTCCAGACGCACGATCGCATTATAATCAGGAACTCTTTCAAGCGATCGGCTAAAGGAGATGAAAATTTTTCCTGCACTGACACACTATTGAGAATCTGTGGTTAAAATACAGTGCAGGGCGTTTTGGCTTCAGTATTCAAAAGAAAACTTATTTACAGCAGAATTCAAGTATTTGAACCACATCTGTTGTAGGGGCGCAAGGCCTTGCGCCCCTACCGCGTGGTCTATTTACCTGAAAATAGCTGTAAGTGTTGAAAGTCAGGTTGATGGTGATTTTTAGCCAGAAGTTTAGATAAAATTTGGCGATAATATTGCATGGTGAGTGAATGAAACAAGGCAATAAGGCAAATAAAGGTTCCTCTGTGGTGAGTTGGTGTAAACTTTGTAACTAGTAATTTCAGTTATCTATATATCTATCTTATGTAGTGATCCTATCCCTACCCTAAGTAGGGTTATTGATTTCCATTTGTTCGTTAAGTTATATAAAGGTACTGAAAACAAATTTTCACAGTAACTTAGTTGGAGTTTTTTATGACTTACACAATTGATGAAGCAACAAAACCGGCTTTAGAAAGTTTTAAACGCTTTGATGTAGACACTCAGCTAGCCCTACTTTGGTTCGGTTACTTGGATCTTAAAGAGCAGCTACAGCCTGCACCTCCTCAAAGCGTAGAAGTTCCTGCTAGAACACTCTTTGACCAATTCCTGGAATTGTCTAAAGAAGAGCAACTGCAAGCGCAACGTGACATTATTAATGGTGCAGCTAACGAGATCAGCCAAGGCTATAATGCTCTAAGTCCCAATGCCAAATTAGACGTTTGGTTTATGCTGGCACAAGGAATGGAGGATGGAAGCATAATTCAAGTGCCCTCCGACTATCAACTTCCTGGTGAAACGGATGAATTTGTCGCATTGATCAAAAAGCTAGAGTTTGAGCAACGGATTAATTTCATGCTGAGTGTCGTGGAAGCAATGGGTTAGTCAAGTCCAAGTATTTTCAATAGCTTTCTAGAATTGGCGATAACTGAAAGTAGAAAATTACAGCTATTTTTAGGTAAATAGATCAGACCGTAGGGGCACAGCAATGCTGTGCCCCTACGATAGATGTGGTTGAAATAAACTGCGAAAATGAGACTGGATTTAGATTTTTTCCAACCGCACGATCGCATTATAATCAGGTACACCTTCGAGCGATCGCTTACTTTTATCGAGTAGCACATTCCCTTCTGGCCAATGTACCTGCAAGTTACCTGACTGAATTGGCGCAATATAGACTTGACATAACAACTCACCTAAATCATTCTTAAGAATGACGCGATCGCTATCTTTTAAACCTAACTGTGCAGCATCAGCAGCATTCATTAGCACCGCCTCTCGCATCGCCCCAGTAATTGCATCCTTGCGTTCCTGCACCATACTATTAAATTGTTTGCCTCGGCGGGTTGCTAATAAAAAATAACCTTCTGGTAATTCTCTTTGGCGTGGCAATAATACCCCAAAGTGTGCTTTCCCATCGGGTGTCGGGAAATTCCAACCAAAGCATAAATGCGAGCCACCATATTGAAACTGGTCGCCAGCTTGCTGTAAGTGTTGAATCCCAGCATATTGGGGGACGACTTGAGCAATTTCTTGACGAATAGCAGCTGTGTCAGCAAAAGCCAGCTTATCTGCCAAATCTGGCTTTACCCGCCTTGCCAATTCTAAAAACACTTCCCACTCTGGACGCGCTTCTCCAATCCGCGGCCCCGGAATTTCTGGACTGAAAATTACCCGGCGTTCGGTGTTAGTTTCTGTGACTCCTCCTGGTATTTCGTAACGAGTCGTCGCAGGTAGAAGCACCACAGTATCAGCAGGTTCCACTAACATTTGGCTGGAGAGAACAATATCTATATGTACCCGCAGGGGTATTTGCTTCAGTGCTGCTTCCACATAATCTGGTTCTGGTAGCACTTCTAAAAAATTCCCGCCCACAGAAACCAACACATCTAACTGTCCCTGATGTGCGGCGTTAATCATTTCTGGAGCAATTAAACCTTTACTTGTCGGCACTTCAAAGCCCCAATGCTGACTCAATTGGGCAGCATTTTCTGGGGTAATTGGCTTACCACCAGGAAATACTGTGGCGTAACATCCCATCTCTGCACCACCCTGCACCCCAGAGTGACCGCGAATTGGCATTAAACCACAACCTTCCCGACCGACAAAACCTTTGGTGAGAGCTAGATTAATGATACTTCGCACATTATCTTCGCCGCATTCATGCTGGGTAATACCCATACTCCAAACAAATACAGCTTTATTAGCTTCTTTGACCATTTTGGCAAAGGCGTACATTGATTCGCACGATGTTCCAGAAAGCCGCTCTAATTCTTCCCAAGATTGGCTTTCTAACGATGTTTTAAGTTCGGCAAAGCCAACTGTATGTAAGTTAATAAATGACTGGTCTACCCAATTGTTAGCAATTATATGTTTAATAGTGCCATTTAAAAACGCTATATCCCCGCCCATGTTGATTAAGAAGAAGTCTTCGGCAAATTTTGTACCGAAAACGGCACTTTCTACAATTGAGGGAACCCAGTAGCGCTCCATTCCTGGCTCACGGTAAGTATTAATAACTACAATTTTAGTGCCAGCTTTCTTGGCGTAATGGAGATATTTAACAGTAACAGGCTGATTATTGGCAACATTGGAGCCAATGAAGACTAATAAATCAGTACCAATCCAGTCTTTATAAGAACAGGTGGTAGCCCCAGCACCTAGAGAAGCTTTCAGTCCCGCCGTACTGGGAGAATGGCAAATGCGGGCAGCGTTATCAATATTATTGCTTCCCATTGCCCGCACAGCTTTTTGGGTAGCATAATAAGTTTCGTTGACAGTACCACGACTGGTAACATAGAAACTGAGGCGGTCTGGTGTAGTAGTGCGAATGCGATCGCTAATTACTCCTAAAGCTTCATCCCAACTCACACGGCGAAAACCTTTTTCGCCTCGTTGACGAATCATCGGATAAGGAAGTCGTCCCAAGTCTCTTAATTGGGCACTTTTTTGCTTTTGTAATTGCGAGACATCCTCCAATAGCACAGGGTCAAAAGCTGGCATAGTATTCATCCGCAACAGCCGCAACCGGACATTGCACAGATGAATACCATCTACAGTCCAATCTTTCATCCCTGTTGTTCCCAGAGCACAACCATCGCATACACCTTTATTTAGGATATTCCACGTGTATGGTAGTTTGTCACGAGATAGCCAAATTGCCCGAAAGACCTCCCAGTAGTTGTTAGGGTACTGTTCGCCAATGCCAAAGGGCTTCCAACTGGCCCAGTGCTGCGGTGTCCAGTGCTTCTTGGGTTTAGGTAACATGATGCGTCCGCGATCGTAAGAAAATGATTCTTTTAGGCTACCGTTTTTAGTAGCATTTTAGTAGCAGGGATTTTAAAAGTCTGGACATTCAGCACTGACTATTTCTGGATGGCAGTAGTGCGTTAGCACCGTTTCAACAGTATCCCCAATCCACAGTGCTACTTTGTCGGGTGATACGCCGCTGCTAATTGCCCATGTGGCAAAGGTGTGACGAGTGGCGTAGGGTTTGAGGTAGGGCACTTGATTCTGATTTGCCAATTCTTTGACTAGCCCCAGGTATTTGAAGGTACTGGATTTTGACTTCCATTCATTCCAAAAACTAAACATGATGCTACTGGTCATTGGTCTGCCGGTTTTACTGACAAAAACCAATTTGGCAGATTGAGGGACTACTGGAGAAATATCCAAAAGCAACTTTTGCAGTTTTGACCCGCTCTCACACGGGAATATTCGCTTCTTCCCATTTTTAGTTCCCTTGTGAATACGGTAAAGGTTACACGATTTGTCAATGTAAATTCGGCAACGGTCAGGGCTGATATCACCCCAAGTCAACGCAAACGCTTCACCAGGTCTTGCCCCAGTCCAAAAGAGGAACTTTATCAAGGGGGCGTAATGGCAGAACAAGGAGTGTTCTTCAAAGTTTTGAATAATCAAATCCCGTTGCTCCAAGGTGAACGCTTTGTAGTCGTTGTCAAGGGATTTATTTTTGGGCTTAGGAATTTTGAGTTTAAAAAAGGGGTTATTAGAAATCAGTCCTGAGTCACTTGCCCAATCGCAGCAGCGACTAAGACTGTTTAAAGTCTCCCACGCCATATAATGGGACAGGTTTTTTAAAACCCAATCTCGGATTTTGGCGGCATCCTCCGTTGACTGGGTAGGAAATCGGCTAATGTAATTAGCTATTCGTTGGTATTTGACTAAAATTGTGGTTTTTTCAACTTGACTCGCCTTAAATTCAGTAAAGCGCTCCCAAAGTTCTTGTAAGCTGTAGGAAGATTCTTCTTCTAGCTTTTGAAGCGTCAATGCCTCTGTTTCTTGGGCAGTCCGAAACCGATAGCTGTTGAGTGTCGGATCAAATCTTTCTAAAGCAATATCTGCGGCGATTAAATTTCGCTTGCGTCTGACTAATTCCCGATTTGAGGGAGTGTCTAGGAGTCTAGTACCCATAAAGAATTGCCGCTTGAAGCCTGGCAGAGAAAACCGAATAATTAATCGGCTAGAGCGCTTATCAACGCTAATCCACATATCTTTGTTCATCAGCTAAAACCTCCCACTGCCGTTACACAAAGTACAGGAGTAATTCACACCGCCAAAAGCAAGTACCCCCTTGTCGTGGCACTCTGGACAACAAAAATCTAATTCGACAAGTTCATCGCTCATTTTTTTTCGAAAAAATCAAATTTTTGGGCTTTTAAAACTTTGTCTACAATCGCTATAATTTTCTTTGAGAGCGCTTTTCAGCGTCTACAGCCAAAATTTTGGCGCTAAAAAACTGTAGGCGGTGTAGACGGACTTTCGAGTGGTTATTGGCGATGTGTTAAGCGATCGCACTTCCACCCAAGCACTAGCTAATTTATGAGTACAATTACTCATATAACGTTGCCTACAGCCTGTAGACGGGCTGTAGGCAAACTGTAGACATTACTTTAACCACCTCCAGCCCAAGCGATCACCATTTCCTTCGACTTCCCCCAATCCCCTATCAGCCATAGAAACGAAGAAAATCCGTATTTCGTCTGGCTGCATACTGTCGAATAACCGCGTAGCCCGACTGAGATGAGCGGCTTTTAAAATCTCACCTGGGTGCTGTTGACCCCAGTCAAGGATAAATTGCTCGAACTCATTCATGGTTTCTGGTTGCGATCGCACTTCTTTATTCCCTTCGTCGTTGCTTTCCTGTGTTGCTCCCGCGTTTGGTTGCCACAGTCCTAAATCCAGTTCACAGGGATAATCATCGACCATAAACCGCTTTTTACCGCCACCCTTTAACCACTGCTCTAACTGAGGATTCTTTAGTGTTGATTTGGCGTAGTCCTGAGCTTTCTTGCCCAAACGGATACGCACAAAGCAGGTATCTAAGATATCGGCATCACCTTCTAAGGCAAAGTTAGCAGCTGTATCATTTTGAGCCAGCACCATAATGAACTGCTTGCGCTTTCTTCCTACCTTGGCGTGTTGCCTAATCCACTGTGGGGCGTTATCGCCGTCAGCAAGTACCGGGAATTCTTCAGCAATATAAAATCGAGCAAATTCTTGGGGAATGTCTTTTGAAACTTCCTTACGGTAAACTCGCATCTTTTCTAGGTAGTCAAGCGCCTCTTGCATTGCCTTGTCTACCTCTGGCAAGCCACCGTCACCGATTAGGTCAGTTGGCTCGACCCAACCCCAATCTCCTTTGGCACTGTCTACATCGTAGACAACGACCTTACCGCCGATGCGGGTAGAGAAGTATTGAGCCTGGGTTGATTTGCCGTCACCAGTTCCCCCAACTAAAGCAACGTGTTTCTGTACTTTGTTAACGTACTCAACCGGATCGGCGATTAAGTTTTCTGGTTGCCAGTTGGCATCGATAGCACCAACGGTAAGCGCTAACTGTGCTGTGGGTTGGGTGTTGGCACGGGCCCAAGCTTGGAAGTTAAACCGCGATGCGCCTTCGATGTCGCCAAGTGATTCAAGAAGTAGTTTAGCTGTTTGGCGATGTCTGCGCCCTACTGACAAAGTGCCAACGGAGGCCGCCAGTATCCACGGTTTAGAGTCGGACTTTTGGCTTGCTCCTAAAAACAGCAAGCCACAGCTGACAACTAGACTTCCCCAGAATGACCACTTGGCATAGGCATACATCTGCAAGTGTTGGTGTAACTGGGAAGGGTGTAAATCACTGCTCATCTTTACCCCCCGAAACCCAGTCTTTGGATATTTGCTACAAGCAGATCCAAGGAATTTTGGACTTCCCGAAATTCTTCTATCTGTACTGGGCTAGTATCAATTCCGTTCTCCTGCAATTGCTCCTGTATTAAATTTGCTGCTTCCTCTGCGTCCAATTGGCTAGGTGAATCAATCAAAGTAGTACCCTGCCCTTCATTATCCCAGTACTTAATTTTGTAGATTGTCATATTCCTAGCAATACCCCTACTGCGATTAAGCCAATCCGGAGTAAGAGAATATCTTTCACCTCTGGCACGGCTTGCCGCAAGTAGAGGACGAAAGTAGCGGCGATCGCCAAAACGAACAACACCCCCAGGCGGATAAACCCAGGCATGGGTATTGTTACCCAACAGCTACTTAACAAGGCGGGAATCGCCACAGTGGAAGCAAGAGTGTAAGCTAAGTCTGGCAGATTGTCTGGGAGGGCGATCGCCTCAATCCACCCCCGCTTAAATTCCGACAGTTTGTTGGAATGGGGAATGGGGACTGGGGAATAGTGACCGCCGCTGCTCGGAACTTCAACGACTATTTTTTGTTCATCTGCCATACTGCACCTCGATTTTGAGGTAGAAAGGGCGATCGCTTTGCTGCTTGCACAGGGAGGCGATCGCAATTACCAAGGCGGCTATGGTGCAAAAAAGGATGATTGCTTGATTCACTCTTGTTACTTTTTCCCCCAGTCGCTGTACTGCCCATAGCCACTGGTTTCGGTCAGGCGGTCGTTGATTCGGTTGATAACTTCGTTATTACTGGTGGGCAGTGGCTTTCCTTGGAGATAGGCGGCTGAGATTTCGGCGCACTCCTTCACTGTTGCACCATTGCCTAGCAGCTGCCCCTCTGGGAAGCCGACGTGGTGAATTTCGTTACTGGGATTTGGTTGATTAGTCATATAATGCAAGGTGATGTTTAGTTTTCAGCGGTGGAGACGACATTACATTGTTGGTTGGGCGATCGCGAATCTGTGCTGATGGCGATCGCCTTTAAAAATCGGCTTTACTTGCGCTGGTCGAGTTGAAATTGGTCACGACCCAAACCTGTGTAGAGTTGCGGATTGATGGCTTAAACTCAATCGGACGCCGGGTGTCTAAGCAGATAGCGCGACCATCATTTAGCTTCACGTGTAAGTTCTTGCCGTTTTTGGAGCGCGAGAACAGTTGTCCGACTTCGAGTAATGCCCAGGTAATCGGCGAGTTACCTACCACATAGTCGGCTTGATGGCTTTCGTACCCTTCCAAGAGTGGGTCAATAGTTAAGTCTTTCCACTCCTTCTTCCGCCCTTTGCGGCTGTTAATGGGGCTTGGTCGTTGCCCGTTAAGTGGTTTATCGGTTATCTGTTGATCGGTCATAGTGCGTTAGTAGTCGCTCAATAAAGTTGGTTGTTTTTGGTCGTCAATTGCTTGTGCAGCAAGGAGTTGGGCGTTTTCTTCTTCCAGCGCTGCGGCGGTTTTTTCTGTCACTAGACAAAATGTGATTTGTCCTGCCAAGTCGAGCAGGGCGTCGTCATCAAGCCGATCGCAAAGGGTAACGATCTGTTGAGGGATGTCCTCAAAGCCGAGTTCTTCATATTGATAGGTAACAGTGGTTTGTTCCCGCACTGCCAAGAAGATTAGGCAATTTAAGCCGATAGCCTGGGTGTGGTTAAAGTTGCCGATACGGGTGATGATGTCAACTGGTTTTGTATCTGTTACATTCATGTTGTTCTCCCTTTCAAACTTATTTATTTGCCGATCGGTTTTGGATATCCAGGGCATTTGCTCTAGATTTTTAATTGCCTGATATTGCTAAATCTCCTTATTACTAAATTTGTTGTGTCGGCGATCGCTCTGTTGTTGCGCTATTGCCTTTTACATGTGCCAGTCCTTAAATTCCTCCTCTGGTGGTGCCGGGTAAATCTTGTTACTTTGCTCATACTCGTTATCCCAGAATGCTTTTGCTGCTTCTCCTTCTAAATGCAATGGTTCGTCATCCCCCAGGAAGTGGACGAAGACACCTGCCTCTTTCTTGACAATGAATTTAATTGCTTGCCAGTTGAAAATGATTTCATCATTCGGTTGTTGGATATGAATAGGTGTTCTTGGCATAGGGTGGTTGCGATCGCTAGGATTTACTGCTGAATACAGCTATCGATTAATACATTCAGCATGGATGGAAGCTAAGTACTGCTAACCCTGCGATCGCTACGACTTATGGGTGAATGCAGTTGTCCAAAAGCTTTATCCTTCCTCGTTTTCCTCTTCTTCTCGGTCGGTGATAACAATAGTTAGCCTGTTATCACCCATACCAAGACTGGCAATAAAGAATTCGTGATCGTCTTCAAGATTCTCGATCGCAATTTCCGCATCACCTGGGTAGCCTTGTAGTTTTTCAATCAATCCTTGAACTGTAATTGTCATGTTGGTTATCTCCTGGGTAAGTTGTCGATTGTCCGTTATCACTTCCCACTAGCAGGTCTTTGGCGTTCGCTCAGTGCTGGCAGGCTGCTATCTCTGCCTGGTTTGGGGTGCAGCATTAGTGGCAGTAGAAGGCAGATTTTCTCTGCTTTCTACTGTGAAGCAAACTATTCAGGTTGTAATGCCTGATCTTCGTAAGCTTTGATCAGTTCATCAAGTGTGCATTGATAAATCTCCATCAGCTTTTTAGTTTCGGAAAATGTCAACCGAGGTTTTGTTATTCCTCTTTCCCAATCACTGATGGTTGCGACTTTTTTATCGAGAGCAACGGCTACTTGCCTTTGAGTCAAGCCAGCACCCTTTCTCAAATCCATTGGAGTTAGTGATCTTTTGTCTTCTGTCATACTATACTAGCAACGGAACCTTGGCAAGAGTCCGTTTAACGGAACCTTGCTGGCTTCGCTGGATAAAGAACGTTGGGCGGAAGTGTCTGGTAAACGGTTCCGTCCATCCATTACATTCCCATTTATGCGTGTTTATTTTGAGCGAGAACCCACGGAGTGACTGATGTAGCCGTTTCAGCAGCTGCCCTCACAGAGTCACTATCCCACCTGCGCCAATTAGTAAAACGAGTAAAAAATGTTATGACCGGACAAACAAGTAAAACTAAACAAAAATGCAGGGATTCTCCGGTGCTTTTAGCTGGAGAATCCCCGCACTAGGCGACGTATCTGTGACTATTCGGGATTCAGTTGCGATCGGAGATCATCTAATGGTGACTGTGGTTTTTCATCTTCTGGAGGATAATTTTTCAAAAAAGCTTCTGGGTTATCAGGGATGAATTCTAGCCGAAAACGGAATCTTCCCTTCTGCCAGCCTCCACCTTTAACCAGCAAAATCTCACATTTACAGCCCTCTTCCGAAAACCATTGGGACTCAGCATTAGAATAACTATTCTTCCCACCTATCCAGGAAAAAATGGCTTGTATAAGATTGCGAAATTTAAGCATAGGCGGCATATCAAAAGCTGGACAAGAAAAACCAGATACAACGTCTTCATCGTCAAAACTAAATCCATTTTGATCGCTGAAGTCGAATCTATATTTCTCGTCGCTAAATTTTTTACGCTCATCAATCAATTTCGATAATTTCTGTCTGTGACTCATTTCGATTTTCTCTTTCGGTTTAGAACATGGCGGATCAAGCTGCAAACTTCATCCGCCTTCCCTAATCTTTCCCACTGTTCACCAACAAATAAAACCAATGATCAGAGCTAAATTCACCTGTCAACAGAACACCCTCGACCACGAAACCCAGACAGCAACAGTTGTCTTCACCCCAGTAACCAATGACCCACCCAGCGAAGAAAATCTAACTTTCTGGCGATATACACCAGCCGGTAACATTACACTCCAAATCACCAACCCACTGGCATCGGCTCAATTTTCTGTTGGCACTGCCTACTACGTTGACTTCACTGCTGCGTGAAAAGGAAGTGAAATTCAGTGTTGAAAGCCATTTTGACCTCACCAAGAGGAGAAATAGAACAAACCAAGGAACTGCCCTTTGTGATCAGATTTCCGCCTGCTATTTTCCTAGATGGTGGACTTTACCTATTTGTGGTGATTCGATCGCCGACCGAGGCATTCTACAGAACAACTCACTATTATCTCTTTCCCCGCACACCAGTAGAGGAAGAAGAGTTTACTGGGGAGTTTCCTGGGTATATTTCTTACTTGCCTTAAAACCAGAGGACAACCATGAAAGTGATTCTAAAAATCAGCACCGGGGAAACAGCCGAAACAACGGAATTAATTGGCGTTCTTGAATTTCCTAACTTCATTTTGAGCAAAGGACATCTTTACAAGCGAGTAGAGCAGAACCTCTCGGAGGCGACTTACCAGTGGGAGGAATGTTTGCATATCTGATACCCAACAACTAACTTATGACTCAAGAACAAACAGACCTCCTACTAGCCCTTTGTAAACCCTACTTACTCGACTTACTGGCGCTCTTAGCCAAATCTGCCAAGTACGACGATGACCCAATCTCCGACTTAGTGGAAGGAGAGAGCTACAAATTTCCGGCAGCGGTACTCGAAGTTATCAATGAAATTAGTTACGCAGAAAAGGTTTCAGCGATGAACGAGATTACCTACTGGCTAAGTTCATCTGCGGAAAGACAGGAATAGACATCGAGGGCACTCCCTGCCAAAGAATTCAGTAGCGATCGCTCAATGACCAATGACCAGTGACCAACGAACGAAACCTCGACAACCTAATGGGTGGTATAGATGCCGAAATGCAGCGCCTGGGCTGGACAACAGAACAGGGTCGAGAGCATTTAATGAAATATTACGGCAAGCGATCGCGCCTCCTGCTAACCGAAGACGAACTAGACAACTTTCTTCTTTACCTGCAACTTACTGATACCCCAACACCCAATACACCAGTGAACACAGAAGAACAGATCAAAGCTGCGATCGTCGTCTTCCCCGACGCGATCAGCATGGCTTCCCCAGAATTAAACAGTGCCATTGATATTGCTTGCGAACAGCTAAACGAATTCGTGGATTACCTCCAAACCCTAGACCCAGAACTAGAACATCACGAGGCAATCACCGCAGCGTCCATAACTTTAAATTTGCTGCCGAGATTATTTGAAGCAAATCCAGTACTTGCTGATGGCATTAGGCAACAATGTCAGTCGATAAGAGACAACCGCCCATGAGTGACGAAATCATTGAAATAACTAGCTACCAGCCCAGGCGAATACCTAATATTTACAGCCCACCGCTGGGTGTGCCCCTGAACTGGAGGAACGAAACATCAGGAGAATTGCCCCGTGCAGTTTTCAAATACTTTAGTTCCCAGTATCTGAGGATCGATGAAATCAGCATCCTAGCCGAATATTGCCGACATTACATCAACGCCCCTTGCTGGGATGCCGCAGGCGGATTCACTTCTGAGCTAGCGGCGCTGCGGCAATCAGCTGATTCAATTTCTAGTGTTGCCGATATTAGCCAGTGGATAAACGACTGCCTCGAAATTGCGATCGACCCGTTTTAGTCATGGATAGAAAACCGAACTTGAAAGTGCGATCGCAGTTGCCTAAAAAATCGGCTAATAATGGACTGACCCGTCACCACCTTACACAGCAAGGATTCTGACCCGTCACCTCACCCGTCACCTCACCCGTCACCAACCCGTCACCAATGAGAAGAATGAATCGAACAGCGATAATTTTTAGATTTTGGCAGTGGGGAGCCATGCACTCACCCCACTTCAATCGCTTCATATTCGAGATTGAAACAGCACGCCTCAACCTAATGTTTAGCTTGCCAAAATGGGCACATAGATTACGCGTAATCCGATTGTTATTTGTTTTCCCCACTGGCGTATCTATAAATGCCCCTCATACCGCCGTTCATGACTTTATCAATTACATGAAAACGCAAGGAATCGAAGTACACCACAGCATCATTGATGGCATCCCTTTCTAAGTAACCAATATTATTTATTAGGAGAACGACATGAAAAATAGACAAAAAAAACTGAGTGAATGCAAGGGCATTGCTCAGAAACAAAAAAAAGAAAAATTAATATCAAATCTATTAAACTATAGCATATCTGGAGGGAAAAATGATTAACACAACTCCCTTGCAGCAAGGTTCTTCGGCGCTAATTGCTGAATATCAGCCGCCTAATTCTCAAAATAGATTCCAATCATTTAATGAGTTTCAAGAGTTCGTTGAAACTGCCTTTATCGATGGCAGTGGTATAGATCCAAAGCTGTTTAAACACTGCATCGAATTTCATGAAGACCAGGAATTTGACTATGGCGGTGAAGTCACTACCCCCATTCATGAGGCATTAAATTGGACGTTTCCCCGATTTACCCAACAAGTCAAAGAGCCAATGTACGCCGCTTTCTTCATGAACGAAGACGGCACAGTTTGGCAAGCTGTTGTCTCCCTCTGGGACGAAGACCGTCAGAGACCTTACCGTTATATGGCTCCCAAGGAAAATGGCGATCGCGTTTATCTCCCACCAGTTCCCCAATCTACCAGAAAACGCATTGCTTCCCGGTATGGGGTAGAAGTGCCAACAGACGGCAGTTTCTGGGAATGGGTTGAAACTGCTACAATTCCCCGCATTATCGGCGAAGGGGGCAAAAAGGGATTATCCATGCTTTCTCAGGGTTACGTCCCGCTACCTTTATATGGCTGTAGCTCCGGCGGCAGAGAGAAATTAATTCCTGATTTGAAACGATTCAACCAGGAAGATGCTATCTGGCTGTTTGCCCTAGACCGTGACACCAAAGAAAAAACCAGACATCGGGTTAACGCTGCCAAACGAGATTTAGGAAATGTCCTAGACAGGGATGGATTTAAGACCTACAGAGAAGATATTGTCTGGTCATCAGAAGATGGCAAAGGAGTAGACGACCTGATGGTAAACAAAGGATTTGGGGCTTTTGACTCGGCTTACAATCGTGCTATAGCAAGATTAGAGAAGCAATTTCACCCCAACAGCACATCAAATTCCAAGGAAGAGAAACACAAAAACCCGCCCCCTGACCAGATGGCGAAAAAAATAGCCGAAGATTACCGCCAACTGCTGGCATTTGACAACGAGACCAAGCAATGGCGCAGATACGCGGCTGACTTCGATGGCGTGTGGTCTAATGAATCGCCGGAATACGTGGAATCAATTGTTTATAAGATTCTCGGCAATGAAGGCGCTTACAATTTTGGGCCTGATTATGTCACAGGTGTAGTCAAAATACTCCGTCACGAACTTATTGAGCGCCAGTGGAATCAAGTCTCATCCCGCGATTTTCTCCCCTTTCTCAACGGAGTAGCAGAAGTTAAGACAGGTGATTTGTTGCCGCACTCACCAAAGTATCGGCTGACCTGGTGTCTACCAAGGGATTATTCGGCTCTTGGTGGAAGCTGGGAAAATATCAACGCCTTCCTAGAACACCTGGCGGCTGGTAATGCTGATATCAAAGAGCTACTAATTTGCTACTGCAACGCTGTCATTAAAGGACGGTACGACTTACAGAAATTCCTTCACCTGATTGGATTGGGTGGAACGGGCAAGGGAACATTTACCAGATTGCTAACTGAATTGATTGGCAAGCAAAATGTTTTAGTAACTAATCTTCCCATCTGGTGTACAAACCAATTCGAGGGAGCAAACGCTTTTGGCAAGCGGCTGATCATCTTCCCTGACGAAGATCCTTACAGAGGAACCATAGGACGATTTCTCAGTTTGACTGGTGAAGACCAGGTTAGAGCCGAAGAAAAAAGACAGAAATCTTTCAACTTTGACTACCAGGGAATGACCCTAGTAGTTTCAAATTTTCCCGTTTTCAGTGGCGGCAGCAGCAGCCGCGCCAAACGGCGAACCATCACTGTTCCCTGTAACAACACTGTTCCCGAAGCCAAGCGGCAACAACTATCTACCGTATTTGAACCAGAATTAGCGGCATTCACCAACTACTTGCTTTCTATTAGTGACGAGCGCGTTACCGCAGTCCTCAGAGGTAAAAAAGAAATCCCAGAATGTACCTTGGAATTCTGGAACAACCAAATGAAGGGCGATTCCGTAGCAGCCTGGATCAACGACAAAATTATTTACGATGTCAACGCTATTACTTCAATTGGAAACGACAGAAACGAGGGTGCAAATGGTGAACAGGTTCAAACCTTGTTTGGCTCCTATGTCCGCCATTGCCAAGCTTCTGGCGATTTGCCCAAGAGTAGCAAGGTTTTCACCCCGGATTTAGTAGAACTTTGCCACACCATCCTGAAATGGCCAGTATTGAAACACCATACTAAGACTGGCAAATATATCAAGGGACTACGGCTAAGAACCGCCTTAGATGTAGAAAATCCAACATACGATTACTTACTTATGGAACGGGTGACGGGTGGTGACGGGTCAGGTGACGGGTCAGGTGACGGGTCAGGTGACGGGTCGGAACCCTTGCCAGATAACAAGGTGACGGATAGTGCTGATGCAACCCCAACTTATATAGAGGAAAAAACCGAGCAGGCAGATCAGGTTTTAATAACCAATGAACCAGAAAGCGATGTCTACAACGCGCTACCCCTACAGGCTGCTATCACCCGTCCGGCAAAGTGCCGCTATTATCAAATAGTTGAAGTTAAACCCTTCATCTTTAAAATCGAAACAGACTTTGGGACGGTCAGCGTCAGCGCTGAACCCTATCACCGTTTTGGAACGGGTGAGAGCAAAATCTGGTTTGAATTCCAAACTCCCGAAGGACAGACACTAACGAAGAGTATTAAGGCAGACCCAAGTCAAAGAGCGCTGCCCAGATTAGCCAAAGAATGCAACGTGATCCAACAGTGGCAGGAGAGGCGAAGAAAGGATTTCAGTTCCAAAATTGAAACTTGCAAGTTCAAAGTAAGAATTTTAGGAGAGGAAGATTACGAGTGGATTGATGATTGCATTCTTCAAGATATACCCAATTCGCCATCTAGCACCCATTTCACCTTCAAAACTCCTAACAACACAGTCATCACTGTTTACTTTGGGGAGTTTGAGGAGACGCAAGGAATAAAACGCGATCGCACTTCTACCTTGGAGAGAGATCGCTTGTAAAGATTGTATAAATTATTTTCAGAGCAAATTCAGTACAGATACTTATAACATCTGGATTCAATTTCGGATGAGTTCCTGTTTTACCTCTCTCCAGGGTTAAATAGGTATACTTTTTATCTTTGAAAAACTCAATATCTCTGTAACTAAGTCATGGCAACACATACGGTAAGTGAAATTACTTCCTCTTCTACATAAAACTGGAACATTTACACAAATTTGATTAAGGCATACAACGGATTTATTCACCTCATCAAAATCCGTTTTTATGGCTGAACCAACATTAGTGCAAGTATTTGGTACAGGTGCGACACAGGATAGCAGTAGTATTACTATCCAAAAATCGGCATTACCTCGATTAACAGCAAGTTCCTCTAATAGTGCAGAAAGTTTATTGGTTGGTATTTTCTTGGCTGCAATGAATTATTTAACTCAAACAAATTTCGATGCAAACACTGACCAAAGCTTAATTCTTGGTGATGGATTCTCAAGCTTCACCACAAGAGGGCAAACACAATATAGGCTTGACCAACTAACGCTATCCCTTGCCAAAATTGACACTGGCTCAACGATTAACCCTGGTGATTATTAAAAACAATGACTCAAGGATGGTGCATAAGCGGAGATGTGGTAGTAGCGCCACATCAAACAACGAAACGTGCTATTTTCTACACCTCAGAACCACAAGTTACTTATCACTCTAATTCCAATGACCAAGGTTATTGGGGCTATGCGTACACTTCTTTTAATGGCGCCGAATCATTCGCTGACGGGACTTATACTATTTATCGGAGCGACCAAGCATCTTGTCAAATATTGCAAAGCTATGACTGCATCAATGGAGCTTGTGTACCTTCAACGACCCACGGCACTTTAGGACTATATGCTTCTTTGTCAGATTGTCAGGTTGCTTGCGGCGCTCACGGCTGTAGTGGTCAATGTGTATCAAGTTTGGATTGGGCGCAAATAGAAGGTTTATCAAATCAATTAAAAAATAGGAATTGCGGCTAAATATATGAGTACCTCCAACGTGATTGGAAGTATGCAAACAGCGCTTAATTGCGCTGGAAAATGTGATTGTTGTGATAATTTACAACAGCAGATAAATGCTATTAATGCTCGACTTTTAAACCTTAAAGGTCTTGATGAGAATGCCCTTAAAACATCACTTAAGGCGTCACTACAACCTGACATTCTTACTGCTGTAGCTGCGGCGGGTGTTGTTACCGTTAATAAACTTCAGCCACAAATTGATGCTGCTAAACAAAAAGCAACTGATGCTTTCATGGAAGCAGTCGAAAATACCAGAAAACAACGCTTACTTGAGATAGAGGCGAGGGGAACAAGAGATACCGCAACAAGGGCGGAAAAAAATGCTGCTGAATATGCCAGGCAGATGAGAGAAGCGCAAGCGAAAGCTACCCAACTCGAAGGCGAGCAAGCGCGATTAAACCGGGAAAACAAAGCTTTGCAAGTATCTGATACTGAATTAAGGGAATTGGAGCGGCGTAACGCGCGAGAAGCTGAACGACTGGCAGGCGTTGAGCGCAAAAATGCCGCGAAATTCAATGCTTTAGAGAGTGCTACCGATGCTGCCAAAAAAGAGGCGGAACTGGCGAAAGGACTTTCAAACCAGGCTAGAAACGAGGTTGTTACGGCAAGCGCGAAAGCATCAAATGCTGTCACTGAGTCCGCAGCGGCCTCAAAAGCAGCGCTAAACGCATCTCTTGACGCAAACGGTTTAAAGCAGATTGTCAACGGTATCGGTTCAAGGGTTGACGGGCTTGGTCGTGCGTTAGCAACACTGGAAACAAAGGTTGGCACTGCAATAACGAACGCTGCAAAAGCAGTGGGCATAAGCTCAGAAGCCCTTGCGGCGACAGGGCGATTAGCCGGTAGGATACTAGAGATTTTTCAAGTCATTGGTACGATATTCACGCTAATTGAGCAACTAGCGACACTGAATGTCCTTGGTGGCAGAATTGATGCAGTAGAAAGCGGTGTAGTAGCTTTAGGCAATGATTTATCCCGTGTTCTGGGTAAATTATTAGGGCTTCAGAATCGGATCGGCGCCAACGAGTCACTGACCGCAGAAGTAAAAAACATCGCCCTCAATGCCTTGGGTATTGGGGAAGCGGCAAACCTGAAAGCGGGTGCAGCACAAGTAACTGCAACACGCGCCCAAAATTTCGCACAAATCGCTAACGCCAACGCCAAGACGGCTCAAACAACTGCTGACGGTGCAGTTCGTAATGCTGGTGTCGCAAACGAGAATGCTACGACAGCCTACAAACAAGGCATCAAGGCAGAAGGTATTGGGGAACAAGCCAAGCGCATTGCAGGCGATGCACTAGGTAAAGCAGGTGTAGCACTTACTACGGCACTCACAGCGATCGCACTTTATCAAACAGTGAGGTCGTTAAGAGGGCTGCAAGGGTTGAGAGGTCTACCAGGCTTACCAGGGCAGAAAGGGGATAAAGGAGACAGAGGACTTACTGGAGCGCAAGGAATCCCAGGTACTAACGGCATCACCACAGTGGTACAAATTCCTGGTATACCCGGTCGTAATGGTAGAAACGGTACAAACGGATTACCTGGTCGTAACGGCAGGAATGGAATTGACGTGAATCCAGCAGATATCGCAAGTTTAAGAGCATTAATTGTAACCCAACACGCCACGACTAGAGCGAATATTAATGCAACGACCACAGGTTTAGTCGGTGGAGTTAAAGCATTTTTCACTGCCCAGGTAGCAGGTGTGACTACGCTGATTACTGCGATTGCAACCAATACTTATGTTGAAAAAGCGTTGTCAGTTTTAACTTTCGCAGCAACAGTTCATAATGGGTTGATGTTGTCAAACAACCTTGCTCAAACGCTGGGAACAGTCATAGATCAGGTATTGGGGTTCATATTACCAAAAGGTTTGGATGGTACTCCTATTAGCATTAACGGCGTTTTGGGAAAACTAGCCCACGAAATTATTGCTGATACCATTGGTGAAGCGAATTACAAAGAGATATCAGAAGATTGGGCAAAAGCAAATAGAATCTATCAAGCTGGTGTTAACGTTTTTAATCAAATTGGTAATGCAGTCGGGCTTGTCACTGCTGGAATGGAAGTAATTGGCGGCAATGTTGCCAAAATTGGAAATGCCCTTAAAATTTGGGGTGTGATTGGTGAAAAGGCTTATTCGTGGATGAATCCACAACCTAATCTCAAAGGTAAATTTTTCAATTTTATTAATACCGCTACAGAAAAAGCTAACACTATTGCGATGATGGTCGCCATCCCGATCGGAATATCGGCAGCAGCAGTTGAAATAAATAACAGTGTTGGGGCTGTCAAAAAAGAACTCGACCAAGAAAACCCTAAAGACGATCAAGGACACCCAATAACCGACAAATTAGGCAATCCCCTCAAATGGGAACCTGGGGTAACAGTGCCAGATCCAACAAAAACAGTAATAGCACAAGAACAAGCTAAAGCAGATAGTACAAATATTATTGCTGCAACATTAGAAGATATTTTTGATGGTAGTGACTAATGGCAGATCCGATTCTTATTCCGCCTAGAGATGACCAAGGTAGGCAACTACCGCCAACATCGGATGTTACATCTGGAGCAACAAAAACACCTTTTACGCCAGCAATTAATCCAAATGCCCCACCTGATGATAAATTACCAGACAATTTTCAACCTTTTGAACATTTGCAGGAAGTATATATTCCTCAGCACAATGCACTTGTTCGGCAATATTTTTCAGATCATGCACCTGATTGGAAGCCAAATATAGCGACTGCTAGAAGTAGCTTAAGAGTCGCTTGTACAATGCTCGATTCTGATAATCAATTAATGATGAACTTGCGGCATCATTTATTATTTGATTTGTTAGGATATAGCAGAAAAAATTTAGCTGTCTACTATGGCTCTAGAGAAAATATGGATTTGCCTGTTGAAGGGCATCCGAAGGTAGTCTTTTACTTTTCACAAGATTCTGAATCTGTACCAGCTACGCAAGATTACAAAGCTGATGCAGAGTATAGTGTTAGGTTAATGACTTTAGAAAACACTTCTATTAATTTGCATGAAAAACTAATAGAAATAGCTCATGAAATTAAGACACAATTTGTTGTTAACAAACAAGGAATTATTCACGACAAAGGAAATCTTTGTATTAGCTATAAAGATACAAAGCATGGATTTCCCAACGGTTCAAAAATTTTATCTAACGATGAAACAGATGGCATAAATCTTTATCAAAAGATTTGTAATGTAGTTGACGTACCTTTTGACGAATTAAAAATAAATGTTGGCAATCCAAAAAAACCTAGTACTACGGGGACGGTTACAGAAACTCAAGTTATTATGGGTAAAACCCGTAAGAAAAGAGCTTATCGTCGGGTACTAAAAATTCGATTTCGGTATGCTTGCGTATATATTCCTGGTGAGCCACAACCAGTATTTTTGATAGACACGACTAACAGATACAATCCTTTAGTCAAAATTTGAAGCAACCTAAAATAAACCACGCTAAAAACAAGGGAAATATAATATATCTCCGAAAAACAAATCACGCTAAAACCGTTGCTATAGTTGAGTCACAACCAAGTTTTATCAAAAAATAAAATGGCTTATAAAGATATTAGTCGTGGTGTTCGCCTAGCTGCCGATCACGCCAAATATATGACGTGGCTACAGAAAGATACAGAAGCTAGGCAGACTGCGTACGCAGCTATTACCACGGCGGCTAATAAAGTAAAAACTGATCGAGTTGCTGGTGCAATTATTCCATTTGATACAAGCGGAATAAATCTTGTTTATATTCCTGCAAGATTAATTAGTCCTACTCAAACCGGCAGAGGTGCAGAATTAGCTAAAAAGTTACAGACAATCGTTGCTGAGTATACTTTCACAACTGCGGAACTTGCAGCTTTGACGACTCCTAACATCATAGATAATGTTCACAAATTCAAGTTTGCCAAACTAACAGTTATTCAAAGGATAACAACAGCTACTACCAAAGAAGCATCTCGGATTACAGGCAGACAATATTATCGGCATGAAAATGATTCTGTAACTACTAATTTTGGCAAGAAAGAAGCATCAAATACTTACGACACCGTCGTTACAGCAATTAAAGGGCAAACGGCTTTCACTGGATTATTTAGTGGTAGCGAAAACGCCCTAGCTAGCCGTTATCGATTCAAACCAGAAGGTGTGTAATGTCAATTGCATCTGACAATAATTTACTGTGGATTCCCCCAGACATCAGTGATTTACTCACTGTGTCTGTTGACGGACAAGCAGATGATTCTACCGTTCAAGGAATGCTTATTGTCAATGGCGCTGCTAGTCAATGGTTGACTGGAGCAATTGATGATTACACTTACTTTGAATTGTTAAATCATTTCGGTATTGACCCATTAGGTTTTGTTGGTGAAGTTGAAGAACACATGGCTTTGTTGATGAGGTAATCAATTACCTTGAATGACTAGAAACTTGGATTTATCTACTGAATCCAATTGGCAATTGATGTATTCGGTGTCTATCCCTGCAACGGTAATAGGAACCGTTGGAGGTAAGACTTATTACGCCAAGATCACACCAATTCGTCCTGGCATAATTCTGGATAAAGCAGTGTTGGGTATTGCTATTAATACTACAATACCCACTGGCAAGCGATGGTCTTATGCCGGTAGTCTTTCCCGGTTTACAGATTCATCTCTGGGAGAAATAGATATTGATAAGCGAAAGCCATTATTTTTGGGGAGATTTAATTTAGCAATTTCTGATAATTTATCAAATAATTATCAATTGGAAATTCAGGTTCCTAAATGGTTTATTTCTTGTAATTTGGGAATTTACCAATACGAAGGTGATAGCCGCACAATAATTGAACAGGAATTAGATGTTATTAAATCGGCGGTAATTTCTGGGTAAGATAACAAGGTCAAAAAGATGAAATTTGATGCTAGTACATTCAGCTTTTTACTAGCTCTTAGTGGCGCAGTCTCTGGCTGGGTGGCTTGGTGGATCGGCAGAAGACAACAAATTATTCAAAAAGCTGTCAAGGATGCCGAACAAGCTCTAAATGAAAGGCGTGACTTTAACCATCTTGTCAACAACCAGCTAGACATTTCCAAAAATATCGCTCATGGCTTTGAGGATCTTGAAGACCAGATGAATGTCATGTCTAACGAATTGCGAGAAATCAAAGCTTACATGATTGGCAATCAAAAATACTCTTAACTACAAACAAAGGTCAATTATTATGTCTAAATCAACTCTTAACACCCTAACTACCATTTTGGGGCTGGCTGCTGGGGCTGCAAACTTCCTTGGCAGCATTGGGGCGATTAATCAAACTGTTGCTGGCACTGTCGGCGGTTTTGCTACAGCCATACTGGGGTATTTGGTACAGCGACCCGCATCTGGTGAACAGCCACAGCCCCAAAAGTAATTCGCACAAGTATTTTTTCCCTGCTTCCCACCCTGCAAGAGTTTTACCTCTCACTGCACTATGCCCATTACCTTCTAGCAGGCGTTGATAATGTACAGGCAACCGGACGCTGTTTTCCCATGTGCGTTATTTCAATTTACTCTCTGGGGTTGCTTTGTGGGGATTTGCGGCGATTAACTCACTGGAGATTTATGGAAATAGTTGAAGTTTTGGAAATCATTGATTCTGGTCAGAAAACTGGCAGATGGCGACTAACTTCTAGATCCAATGGAAATAAACCTCATGGGTTATGCACTCACGTCCATAACTCTTACGATGAAGCTTGGAACTGTGTTGAGGCTTGGCAAGCAGCCAAAAAACCTTTTGGGGATTCAGGGTAACTGAAACTTTTAGGGTCACTCTAGACAATTAGTGGGTAAGGAGTCATGGCGATGGACTGGATGATTAGGTCGTAATGACCAGATATCGCCTCATCCCAAGTTGAGTAGAAGCGTTTTTCGCGATCGCAACTCCCTCCAGTTACTAATGACTCAAAAATCTTGGGCTGTTCAACAGTCCCAATATTTATCCCAGTGAATACAGTTGAAACGCTAATGAAACTGTGAATAACAGAAAGAATAACTTGTGTGTTAGCGGTTGTACGCCAGGCGGCCCATTCCTCAAAATCAACAGCAATAGGTATGTGTCCTTCTAACTTGTAATAAGGAGTCATAATCTCCATTTTGTACAATAGAATTGCCCTGATAAATGCAAAGGCTTGCCTTACGCCTCTGTCAGGGCATAATCTCCATTTTGTCACTTGTCGAGATGAATAGAATGATAAATGATCGCCCTGCATCCAGTGGGAGGATATCAGCGGGTAGTTGTCCTCGCCCGAATAGGGAATGTGGTAAGCCGTTCGACTCGGCAACGCAGACAGGCATCTGTTATAAAGCGCGATCGCTAAAAATGAGTAGCATTTGAGTAGCACAATTGTTGCTTGCGATCGCTACAAATCAGGGTAAAAATAGTTGTTTCAAGTAGCAAACAAGTAGCAGAAATCAAAAAAAACGTTGAAAGTATTGATATTGCAGATATAACTTAGACCTCCCAGTAGTTGTTAGGGTACTGTTCGCCAATGCCAAAAGGTTTCCAACTTGCCCAATTTGAAGGTGTCCAATATTTCTTCGGTTTCGGCAACATGACACGTCATAGAGTGAGAAAAGTGACTCTTCTAGGCTACCCTTTTAAGTAGCATTTAAGTAGCGGCCGGTTAAAAATCCAGATAGAAGAGATGAAAACTGGAAAAATTAATTTATTTACTTCAATTATGCTGCGTTTGATTTTCAAAGATTATCTGGTTATGCCTTGGTGATACGATCACAGAGGTACTGGTACTGAAATATAAATATTTTTATTTATTATGATAGAAAACATTGAAACTTATGTAAAGTAATTTTTATTACAGAGTATGTAACATACTTACTATGTTACAAAATTTAAATCAATTAATTGATACTCTTTGGAAAGCTGCTTTAGTTACTGGTGTAGGAGGAATCTTTCTCGGTCTTTTTTGGACTGGTAAATTTCCAGGGATTGATGTTATGAGTAGAGACCAATATACAAGTATTACTCTTGTGGGAGATCAGAAATTATTAAATGAAATAAAAATTTCAGGAGATTGGGTCTATGAAGCTGAGGTAAATATAAAAGATACTGTTTTTTTCGAGGATGGTTGTAAAAAAAGATTAAGAAATGTACACATAAATCAGACTTCTAGTGTCACTAGACATTTGATTGGTGAAAAAAAAAAGTAGAAAATTGTAAAAAAATCTCTAATAATACTCCATTTAAACAAAGAGATGTTACGTGGACAAGTCAATCGGCTGCTATATTACCATTAGAGAAAAAAATATTTATTGTATTTCAAACATTTGATGGTGAACCAAAGCATGGTTATATGTCCATTGATCTAATTAAAGATTAAAATAGTGTTACACCCGACGAGATAAAAGGAACTATGGATTATTGAAACCAAAAACCTAAACAATGGTTTACTGCAAATATTCGTTTTTACAAAGTAGGTTATCAAAAAGCAAAAGAGATAGAAAGGAAAATTTGAATAGCTTGAAGCGGGGGTTTGACTAAACTTAGAAATGCTCTATAGTTGATGTGATTGTCAATCGTTGAGTGAATCCATAAACAAAGTATTTTAATAAAAGTTCCCGTCAACGGGAAATTTTAGCTAGGACGACAAGCTATTATATAGCTTGTAACAATTCCGATTTTTCGATATTTACCCCAAAGGCTTAACTGCTCTATCTCCTGCTGTTTTGTGATTTGTATAACTCACGTTTATTTAATATTTTCTAAATCTTTAAAGCTGACAATCGGTGTCAGCAACTCTTGCCGTGGGCGCAGTAGTTCAAATAAAAATCCCTGCCACTGTGGACAGGGATAGTAATTTGTAATTAGGACTTGTTTCTTAGCTAACAAAATCTTTGTGAGCAGCGACAAGCATTTGAGCCTGTCTTAAAACGTTTCCGAATAAATAAAAAGGAATCTGCCAAGCTGCAACGGTAACTTCTTTGACTATATCTTGTACACTAATTGCGATTAACTCATGCTCTGGCGGCTCTCCCTCAATAGTACCAGACCAAGTAAAAGCTAATAAGAAATCATCGTCTCCAGGCAAGGATGCAATCAAACATTCTTCTGGTGTTGGCTCGCAAATAATTCCATAATCATTTGCAAGTTCTACTAATCTTTGAAAGTTGTTTCCGTTTGTCATTTGTCTTTTGGGTGTAATTGAATCTCAGTTTTAGAAGAAATCATATTTTGAACTCCACAACTCAACTTAGTTGCTTCATACGAGAAATTACGAATTACGAATTATTAAGGAGTTATTGGAGTTAGATCGGGCTTAAGTCCAAAATCTTACCGCGATCGCTTGGTTCTATCAGCAACAATTGTTACTGTTTTAGAAAAAGCTAGACTACCTACTTTTTCGGTTTACCCTATTTACATACACCTCCCATTTCAATATTGATGCCCTAATCTCACCCAGGCTGACGCAGTGCATTGAGAATTGCGTCAGCTTTTGGGGAAACAGCTGTAAACCGAAGCAGAAAAAGATGCTCGTCAACATGAGATTGTTCGATCACTTTCGCATAGATATGTTCTTCTTCTGTAGCCATTTCTGCTTCAATCAATAACTTGAGTTTGAGATTACTCAAGAGTTCTAAAGAATGTGGCGATGTCTGCTGACAAGACGCTGGGCGTCTACGCAGTTGCGCCCCTTTTTCTGAGAGGTTAATAAAATCTCCCATAAATACTGTTACCACTGCATATTTTCCCTGCAAAATAGTGTATTTTACAGGTACTTCTTGAGTGAGAATGACCATTCTTTGATCATATTTAGGCAAGAGTAAATTATATTTACCGCCAATGCCATGAATTTCACAAATTGTCACAGGATGTTTTATTCCTTTAGGTTCTATTTGTAGTTGTCCAGCAATTTTGAGGTCAATATTGGCATCCTTATAGGTATTTTCGGAAATTAAAATCTGTCCTCCCACTGTATAAAATTCAATTCGAGCAGCCAAATTAACATGACTGCCAATAACTGTATATTGAGCGCGTTTTTGAGAACCAACATTTACCGCTACAGCCTCGCCTGTATTAATCCCAATTCCCATTTCCAGAATTGGGAAATTCATTTGCTGATTTTGTTCGTTGACTTTTCTATTGCCGCACTTAAAATTTGACTAATCAAATTAGCATGAATTGTTACACCCGCCATTCGTTCTGGGTCAGTCAAGACATTACTGCTGTAAGGCGTATAGAATAGATCCTTCCAACTCTCAGGGGTAGCACCAATTAATACCACCTTGTCTTGCATTAAATCTTGTGGGATGAGGTTCTCTTGCACTTCACTAAGAGAGACTTTAGTAAACTGCTTCATATTGATAATGCCTGAGTTCTAGATTAGTCAGGTGAATAAATCAAGTATTCCCAAAAGCAGAGTCAGATTTTCCACTCAACTACGAACTATTTATTTAGCATTGGGCATTAGACCTTGGGCACAGGAGAAAGAGGTAATTTTTATTCTCCCCCTTGTCCCCTGCTCCCTGACACCCTACTCCCTACTCAAATATATGGTGAAACATCTTCACCACATTTATCTGCTAAATAGGAGAGGGCGCGAAAACGTAAGCCCACCAGCTGCTCATATAACGGGTTAATTTTACACATCGGTGGGATATGCACAATCTTGCGTCCAAATAGGGTGACATCCCGTTCAAAGGGACACTGGGCGGGAATCATTTTACACAAAAAGCGGGCTACTCTTGGGTCTTGGATATCTAGCCCATTGAGCCAGTCACGCAGGTGGTGTAGGGCATTGATTTGACGCTTTGTCAGCCCAGTGCTGGCCATAGTGGGGATAATTTGCTGTGGGTGTTCCAGAGTGTGGCGAAGGGCTGACAACAACTTCTCTGGCAGTTCCAAAGCTTGACAAAACTGTTGCAGAACCTTATCTTCGCTGGGAGAATAAGTACCATCCGCGATCGCTACCATCACCGCTGTCCTTAAGAAATTTTCCGCGGCTGGTGTACCTTTACCCAAGGCTGCGGCTAATTCCTGTGGGGTAATTATCTCTAGTGAGTCGCATTTAATCTTAGGAGCTAATTCATTTTTGGTGATGCTGGCAATTAATTCCTGTTCTTGATCGTCAAAATTACCATCTGCCCAAGCAATGGTGAGCAGTCCACGCAACCAAGCAGCAATCTGTTCGTTGCTGTAGGGGGATTGAACGGTACTTGTCATAAACTCACGTCTCAAGCTTTCCTCAGTCACTACTAAGCTAGCTTACCCAATGACTATGAAGATAGTAGAAGCAGCACAGAAAAATAAATCAGAGAAGTTTTCAAATTGCAACAGTCGGTCTTAAGGTAAAATCCATTTGTAGCGTTGTTGATAATTTTTCTATTTAAAGTGAATTTGATGGGAGTGTCTCAAATATTTATAAGGTTCAAGACCGTAAGCGCTACAGAGGGATGGAATTTTTTAAGTATGTGAACCTGCCAGCTAAATATCGCCGACGTTTTTCTCTAATGAATCGTTTACTGATGCTACTTCCTTTTCTGTGGGATTGCGAGCGTTTGGTATTAATGAAATAAATTAGTTAACTCTAAAAAATTAAGGTATTATATATAATGTTTTTCTTTGGCATTGAACATGAAGTCGCTTTCTTGAACAATGAGGGAAAGTTTGCTGATTTTTCCCACACAAAATTTGCTGATTTCAATCAAATTATTGAAAGGCTACCTATATACCCCAGTGACTATCCTCAACTCCGCGTTGGTGATGCGGGTATTAAGATGAAGAGATGGTACATTGAGGGATTTGAAAGATTTGCGGATTCTGATAAAGTGATAGACTGTCATGTTAAAGGTATTGAAATTAGAACAACTATCCATTCTAATATTCAAGGCGCTATTACTGAATTATCAGAAAGTTTTGACTTGCTACGTGAGGTTGCTGCTGACTTTGGCTTATCACCAGTTTTGGTTAGTTTCAATCCCTACAATCCAGCTTTTGAGCCTCAACCCCCATTAAACAATTATGAAATCAAACAGCTAGAACCTTATCCTGACGAACAAACTGCTAATATTCACATGGTATCTTATGGGCCAGATTTAAATATTTCAGTGGCAGATTTGTCAACGGAAGATGTGATTGATATTGGCAGAAAGTTAACTTATTACAGTCCCTATATCGTTCCTTTTAGTTATAGCTCTCCCTTTTATAATGGAGGTTTATGGGATGGACTATCGGTACGAACATTTATCAGAACTGGAAAAAGACCAGCTACTCTGGTTTTTGTTCAAAAAGAAGAACAGCTGATTAATAGCATACCTGCCTTAACAAAAATTGCCCGCATTCCGGCTGAAGTGGGACGCATCGAATTTAAGGCTTGTGATAGTTGTGATGATTTTTTAATCTATGCGGCTTTGCTGATATTATTAAAGGGTTTGGTGTTAGATGAAACCTTACCGGGTAGAGCAACTGTACCCGATGCAGCGTTGCACCAACTTTCTGCAAAAGAAGCGTTTGAAAACGAAGATATTTTTGAAAATGCGACAAAAGTATTACAAGCAGCCGAAGTTGCTTTAGAAGATGACCCAGATGTTCATTATTTAACGCCGTTAAAAGTGCTGCTGGCAAAGCGAAAAACAAGATCCCATGAATTAATAGAAATGTTCCATCGGGTAAGTTCAATAGAAGAGGTAATAAGGCAGACTTATCAAGTTTAAAGAAAAGATTTATTTTTCTCCTTTTATGAAAGGGGATTAAGGAGAATAGACCTCTTGCAAAAGTCCCTAACACCCCACCCCCAACCCCTCCCCGATGCCTTGGGGAGGGGAGTGTTTGCTTTACTCAGCGGGGTGGGGTTCTTTATTTTTGATTTATGCAAGAGCTTTAATCTTTATATAAATTAATACTTTACAAATTTCCTCTCAAATGCTTATTCCTTAAATTCCTTTGATTGGATAAAGTCGAGCTAACTGAACATAAATAGTGCAGCCATTAACCTGCCAAAACTAGATTAAGTCGATATACCTAGAGACTGATTTTATTGCAACTAAAGATGCAGTAAACTTCATTCTAGAGATTGATGCAGACCTTAGCTTTTTCAAAGTAAAAGTGTAAATAGGGAACCTAGAATAAAGGATTTCAATTATCAAATCTAATGATTTTGTGAAATCTAATGATTTTGCTAAAGAGTTAAGGTGGTATTTGCTTATTATCCCTTACTAATCCGGTGCAGAAAGAAAAAAGAAATTTCTTCATCAGGTTCGTTTTTCAAGAACTTCTAAATTGAAGCGGAGCTTGCCAGTTTATATTATTGCTTAAAATTGCTAACTAAAGGTATATGCTTCGCTCTTTAAGTAAAAGTTCTGCGTTGTTAAAAGCTGTTATCGAGGATTTCAAATGAAGATGATTACTTCTGTTTTATCTATTTTCCGTCCAGTGCGTTTTCTAGTAGTGGCTTTTACTAGCGCCCTATTATTATTCTCTAATGCTTTTCCTGCTTTTGCAATCGATAGCTACCAAAGTAATCCCACCGAAGGTACTACACAACTGCTTGACATTCAGCGCAAAACTGACGAAGCTGCTAAAGAACCACCAGCGGGACTGAAAAAGGTTCAAAAGGAGTCCAATAAAGGACTCAATGAAGTTCAGGGAGCGGCTGATATTGACAAGCAAAAGAGTCCTGAAAATTCCCAGGGTGCAACCTCAGTGGAAGAAAAAACAAAGAGTTTCTTGGACAAAGTTACAGGTAAGTAACAGAGTTAATACCTTGGTAATTTTTTGTTAGTAATGGGCGATCGCGTTTACGCGATCGCCCATTACTACTTATTATATTAATATTTGTATCTATTTTTTTAGCTGATAAAAAACAAGGAAATGTAGCTAATTGCTAAATTCTCTATCGACTGAATGGTACTACCTATTAAGGCATAGGTATAACTATGTAATGTAATAATTAATCTCAACTCATAATATTTCCTTTGGTTGATGTGGATTAGGTGGAAAATTTGGCAAATTAATAGATATGTTTGCTTAGGGATGGAAAACAATGCGTGCGATAAACATTGGTTTGACGGACGAACAGCGTCAAGGTGTAATTAATCTGTTGAATCAAGATTTGGCAGATGCCTATTTACTGCTGGTGAAAACCAAAAAGTACCACTGGGATGTCGTTGGTCCTCAGTTCCGCTCTTTGCACCAGCTTTGGGAAGAACACTACCAAAAACTGACTCTAAATATTGATGCTGTGGCAGAGCGGATTCGTGCTTTAGGCGGTTATCCAGTTGGCTCATTGGAGGGATTTCTTAAGATTGCTACCCTCAAGGAACATGCTGGTAGTGTGCCCACTGCAACAGGAATGGTAGCTAATTTAGTGGACGATCACGAGCAAGTTATTCGTAATTTGAGAGACCATTTGGATCAGTCTGGTGAAAAGTTCCACGATCAAGGAACTGCCGACTTTTTGACTGGACTACTCGAACAGCATGAAGAGATAGCTTGGATGCTGCGTTCATTTATTGAAGGCGAGGCAATAGATGCAGATGGTAGACAGCCAGCAGCAGGGGCTAAGACTCCCGTAGGTGTATAGCTCATACTCATAACATCTGAGTCAAGGATGGCTGAGGGAGGATTAATTCTTCCCTCAATTGATGTGAAAGAATTAATCTGCTTGCATCCCATACAGTTCAGTTAAGCCTAAAACTCAACTTCTACGTAGGTTGGGGAACCACTTGCTTCAACGGGGGTTCCCCCCGTTGAAGCAAGTGGCGTTTGAGGAACAAAACCCAACACTTCTGTGACTTTGTTGGGTTTTACTTTGTACCCTTGCGGGAAAGCAAGCTACTACCCAACCGACAATTTTCTTAACTCAAGGGTGTAGGCGTATTGTTTATTCCCTTTGTCGGCCCAATCGTAGCAGCAGGGCCTATTAGTGCAGTGCTGTTGGGAGCTGCTAGCGGAGCGATCGCAAGTAGTGCAGGTGCCAGTCTAGTATCGGTTCTAACTACTTTGGGAATGCCAGAAGATAAAGCGGCTATTTACCAAACTCGCTTACAAGCTGGCGAATTTTTCGTGATCGCAGAAGTTGAAAGCGATCGCACTGGCGAATTTCAATTGCTGCTCGAAAGTGCTGGTGGCGAAGAAATATCACACAATGGAGAAAACTCTGGCTCGTTCTTGTTCTGGACAGTGCAACAGTCCGGCAGATTTGTCTTCTGAAGTTCGCGCTCATCTTTCTGATGAAGCCCAGAGTACATTCATTGAGCGCTATAATGCTGTATTCAAAGAAAAGAAAAAAGTGACGAGATCACAGCCGAACAAGCTGCTTGGGAGGCTATTCACCAGCAATATGATGAAGATGAAAATGGTGTCTGGTCTAAAGCTAAGGTCAAAGCATGAAGAAGGCAGGGGGCAGGAGGGATACAATTTGGTAGTGGTTTCTCTACCAAACGCCCAAGAGACAGACCCCCAGCATATTGCAATCCAACTGTGGCAGAGATATTGGTGTTATTGACTTAAACCCTTGCTGAGGACAGTATTCTTCCTGCCTCTGTTGTTAAACTACTCTGCAAAACTAGATATCAGGGATTTATAATAAATAAATTATCCAATATTATGGGGTGGGCTTTTTGGTCTATCCCACAAAAAGTAAGTATATTGGCAATAATATTGGAATATCTGTATATATTTATACTTATTTAGACAGGCATCGCACTTGGATAGAAATTGCCTAGCTCTGGGCCTAGTTTGCATAATTTTGGGTACATTACCGCAAATGCGCTGATACTTTAATTTCCCCTCTTCATAAATTCCGCAAAAACACCGTTACGCTATTTGTGATTGCGATCAAAACTTAGAGCATCCAGTTTATTAGGGCGGATTTATGACCAACCCTGTAAAGACGGTTATCCAAGTCAATTTGGAGATGGCTCTAGAAGTAGCTCAAGAATTGGAGCAAGCTCCATACACTCAACTCGGTGCTTATTGTTTGGAAATTTTACGGGAAATCGGATGTCCTGGTACTGAACTCCCTGTTAACTTACAAACTCGCGATCAGCAGCTAAACTTCATTACAGGCTTTGCATCTTATGCTTTTGGGGAGGTACAAAGTGTACAAAGCATTAATTGATGATATATTTTCTGATTCAGAAGGGGCAGAAGAAACTACTTTTCCTGCCACAGATGAAGATTTATTAATCTTAACAGAAAAATTTTTAGGGTTTGAAATTCCCTCAAAGGTTTTCTTGCAAGCGATCGCTATTGCTGATTACGACGGTGCAGCTGCTTTTCGCTACGTTGATAATTATTTGATTACTCTCCAAAATAAGAAGAAATGTAAGCAGAAGAAATTACTTGTGTTAGGTTGTTCGACTAGATTTGACAATAATTGACGTGCCTATTCACCAGCTAACTAAAAACCAATACGATTTAGATAAGATAATTTGCACAACCGATATAGAGACGTTGCAATGCAACGTCTCTACATATATTTGTCCCACAGAAACAAGAAAGTTTTATGTATGTGCTAATGACGAATTAGTATTACTATCTCCTAAGACAAACTTGTTCATAGCTTTTACCAGCAATATCCCAAGTGAATTCTGTTTCTACTAGTTGTCTGCCGTTGTGAGACAATTCTGAACGCAGATGTGGATGATCAAATAGTTGACTAATAGCGGTGACGTACTCTGTCGGTTTATTTGCTCGTAATGCCCGTAATGGATGACCAGCAACATCTACGGCTAATCCTTCTAAACCGCGATCGCTCGCTACTATAGGTACACCAGCTGCCATTGCTTCTAAAGTTTTATTTTTAATCCCAAACCCAGTCCGCATCGGTACAACGCAGATGGTGGCTTGATGTAAATATTCTGCCATCGAAGGTACACGCCCAAGCACATTAATTCCTGGTTTTTGAGCAAGTGCTAAAACTTCTGCTACGGGATGAGAACCGACAATATCGAAAGTTGTATCAGGATACAATTTTTGGATTTCTGGCAAAACTTCGTTGCTGAAAAAGCAGACAGCATCAATGTTTGCCAAATTATCCATTGCACCGATGAAAATTAAACGGTGTCCACCGGGATCGTTGGTACGGTTGGGGAAAGAAATTAAATCTACACCATTGGGAATAACTGTAATTTCACTATTGGGGTTAAATTCTTCTAGTTGAATTTTATCTTCTTCTGTTGTCGCAACGATTGCCGAAAACTTAGCACAGTAGTTTTGCTCATAACGCCGTAAAAGTGGCAGATTAATTTTGTCTCTAAGGGAATTTTCGGAAATGCCCGTTGATAGTTGGTTGCGACAAGTAGCGTAAACTGAACTATGAACATTAACTATAGTTTTTAGTTGTTTGGGAAAATGCGATCGCACATAAATTTCATTGACGCTATGTTCGCAGGTAATTACATCGCATTTTCCCGCTTCCACCCAGTTATCAACCCATGTTTGCATCTCAACTGAGTAGCGGTTGAGTACGCTTGGCGGTGTCCCCTGCTGCAAAAATCTATTAAATCGCTGTATTTTCTGCAATATTCCGGTGGTTTGAGAATCTGGCGGACGTTCAAAAATGGCTAGATGATCCACACAATCGCGTAATCCTGCTACTTCTGCGTCTGTAACATCGCCCTCGCGTTGAGTCGCCAGGGTAACAGTATGGCGTTGACTTAGGTATTTAAGTAAATTAAATGTCCTGACTTGGGTTCCCCCACGTGTTGGTGGGTAGGGAAAGGTGGAAGATAGCATTAAAATGTTCATACAAGTAATGAATCAAATGTGATATATACACCATGCCCTCATTGGAGGCTGTATGTCACGTCCAAAAACACCAGGAGGAAACGCGCGTTTCCTCCTGGTGTTTGGTAGATGACTACAATAGTTCGGTGTGGTTACGATTTTTGGGTGGACTTGCTAATCTCACTGCTAAATGGGCGCTGCTTCTATTTTAAAGATGTCTAAATGGTATTAGAAAGCTGCGACAGCTGCCTCAGCTACAGCTTGATCCTGTTCACCGCTACCACCACTTACTCCGATCGCACCAACTATCTGCTCATCGCGTTGAAGTGGTATACCCCCGGCAAAGATCATGATTCTTCCTCCATTTGAGGCGTGAATACCATAAAATTGTTTTCCTGGTTGAGCATCCTCAGCAAGGGATTTGGTAGAGAGATCAAACGCACGAGCAGTAAATGCCTTGTTAATTGAGATATCGATACTTCCGATCCACGCTCCATCCATCCGAATATGAGCAACAAGATTCCCGCCAGCATCAACAACCGCCAGATTCATTGGTTGTCCGATTGCACGAGCCTTCGCTTCTCCAGCCGCTAGTATTCGTCGTGCGTCATCCAAGGATACAGAATGTTTGTCAGAAGTCATGGTAATTCTTTCAATCGGAGAAATATGTGCGTTGAGGGCGTGTCATCAATAAAGGATATCACGAGCATAAATCGGTGTACCCCTTTAAGACCAAGAAGACTTCAAGCGCTCCTTAGGAACGTGGATTAAATAAAATGCAAAACTTCATCCTCTATCTTGCTTCCGTCTCCTTTATAAGGAGAGGGATTGAGGGTGAGGTAAGTCAGGGACATAAATTGTATGTTATTTAATTCTTATTCCTTAGACGGGATCTTAGCTGATGAGCAATTGCATTCAACTGATAATCACTACAGATCAAAGCATAATCAAACCCAGTCGCACACCCACAGCAACAGCCTCAGTGCGGCTGGAGACAGTGAGCTTTTGAAAAATAGATGAGAGATGAAATTTGACGGTATGCTCCGAAATGTGCAAGCCTTTAGCGATCGCTTTATTCCCCAACCCAGAACCAAGCATTCCTAAAACCTCTATCTCCCGTGGTGTCAAGGTTTGTACGGGATTTGCCACCACTTTTTCCCGGATAGATAATAATTCTATAGCATCCGGGTGCAGCACCACCAAACCATAAGCGATCGCCTCCACAGCAGCAACAATTTCTGACTCTGTGCTAGTACTGGGCAATATCCCCCGGATACCAGAACGTAATCCCGTCTCTAAATCAATGCTGTCAAGTTCTTCAACAATGACGATCATTGCCAATGGGTATTGTTCCTCTTGAATAACCAGCAATTTTTCCCACACAGATTGTTGAAGATTGCCACTCAAATCTACCAGCACCACATCTGGCTGTAATTGCCCAACTTCACTCGCCAATACATCCAAATCGGATGCACTCCCCACAACCGTCAGCCGAGGATTGGTAGTCACCACAGCTGATAACCCTGCCCGCACTACAGGGGAAGTGGCAACTACCATCACTCGGATCATGTCGCCTCCACAGCAGTTTTACCAGACTGCACCTCAACATAAATCACGAATTGCTGCCCACCGCGTAGGAGTTGTAGCGGTACAGATCCTTTACTGTCATGGAGATATTTGGATAAGTCATTCATGCTAGTGAATAATCGCCCCGAAACTCCAATTAAAACATCGCCGATTTGCACACCAGCAGTTTCCGCCGCACTGTTAGGTAAAATTGATAACACCAATAAACCCAAGCTACGCCTACTTAAAAGCACAGGTTGCAGTGTAACTCCCAGCTGCGGACGACTATTACCCTGTACAAAACGCTCAACAGTGCTGCTGGGAACTGCCACAGCCAAACCATTAACAATCATCGTATTAATTCCCACAACAAGGCCTTTACAATCGGCAAGTGGCCCCCCAGAGTTTCCAGGATATAGCTGCAAATCAGCCATAACAGCCCGTGGATTATTTGCATAAATAATTCCAGTTGTCACAGCACCACTGTCAGCAAAGGGATTACCCACCGCTAAAACTAATTCACCCACTCGTAGCGCCTCAGAATTACCAATGGTTGCAGCAGTTAAATTAGTGGCGACAATTTTCAGGGCTGCTAAATCCTGCTGTGGATCAAATTGTGTACGCACCGCATCAAATACCCTTCCGTCTGCCAATTCCACAGTTGCGCGGTTGCTGGTTGCAACATGGGCATTAGTAATAATTAGCCCGTCAGATTGCCAAATTACACCAGAACCGACTCCCAAAGAGCCGCTTTTTACTTTGACAGTGCGTAGGCGTAGCCTAGCAGCTACCTCTGTCAATTCAGCAGCGATGTTAGTTAATGTTGTGTTTGCCATGTTATACAATTTTTCCCCATGTCAAAGTAGAATCAGTGATCTGAAAATAGTTTTTAGTCGGGTTGAGATAATTGAGAATGCTGCAAGATATCAGTCAACCCAACTTTGGAAAGCAAATTCTGAGAATTCCGAGTTCAGAGGCTGAATGTTCGAGCAAAAAGGTGGAAGTTCCGAGTTCAGAGGCTGAATGTTCGAGTAAAAAGGTGGAAGTTCCGAGTTCAGAAGCTCAATGTTCGAGTAAAAAGGTGGAAGTTCCGAGTTCAGAGGCTGAATGTTCGAGTAAAAAGGTGGAAATTCCGAGTTCAGAGGCTGAATGTTCGAGTAAAAAGGTGGAAGTTCCGAGTTCAGAAGCTCAATGTTCGAGTAAAAAGGTGGAAATTCCGAGTTCAGAAGCTCGAATGAATAGAAAATTTAGATAAATCTTGACACAGCTAGTTAAACCCATCCCAAATTGGATTATTCTTCCTTAGTAGGTCGTTCACCAACTGCGATCGCTAACTCAATTAACACCCCACCCCGGATAACTTGGACGTTGACAGATTTACCAATGCGATCGCTACTATTGAGCAGCCCCAGCACATCACCTGTATCGCCCACAGTTACGCCATCGAACCTTACCAAAACATCGCCAAGCAGCACACCTGCATTATCAGCAGGCCCGGAAGGCTCAACATTAACGACAATTACCCCAGTTGCAGAAGTTAAATTGAGAGCAGTTTTCAGGTTATTTGGTAAACGTACTGGTTGCATTCCCACACCCAAGTAGCCTTTTGAAATACGTCCTTTTGCTACTAATTGATCAACCACGCGATCGACTGTAGCAGTAGGAATAGTCAGAGCAGTACCACGCCGCCCCGATGTATTCATGCCTACCACAAAACCAGCAGCATCTACCAACGGCCCACCTGCAAAGCCAGAGTAAAGGGTAATGTCTGGGCGGATGAATTGCTCAATATTCCCGCCATTCATACTTCGCCAAGCACCGCTAACTACACTCACAGCACCCATCGCCGCCCTTAAGTCACCTTCGCTACCTCTTGCTAGCCCTAACACCAAATGACCGACTTTAAGCGTTTTGGCATCGCCAACTTTTGCCACAGGTATTTCGACATTTTCTAGTTTAAAAACAGCGATATCGGTGCTAGAGTCATGACCAACGAGTGTTACTGGTGCAGTGTTACCATTTGATAGAGTGATGGTGATGTCGTCATAGCGCTGAAGAGACTCATCAGAGGTAACAATGATGCCATTACGCCAGTGAATGCCGCTTGGGGAAACACGTGTACCCCCATTCACCGCAACCACAGCACTCCCAGCGTGTTCTACGGTGTCAGCTAAACTGTTGGACAGGTCTAGTAATGAAGACATAAGATTTTTGTGCAAACGTTCTTAGATGTTCATATCGTGCCGTTTTCTCAACACAGATGACATCGGAAAAATGGGGAGAATTCACCCTAGAAAAATGGCTAGGATTGACATCAGCTTTTTGGCATTAGACCTCGCAAAAGTCCCTAACACTCTACTCCCAATCCCTTCCTGCAAGCGGGGAGGGGAGCGTTTGCTTTATTCAAATGTGGGATGGGGTTCTGTATTTTTGATTTATGCAAGAGGTCTAATATTCCAATGTCATCAGCAATTGGTCTTCTAAGCAGAGCTTACCTGGCACGTCCTATTTTTTGTTTTGGTAGGCTGTGCAGTAAGCGAAGCCATGCCGTTAGGCTTATCGCACTACCTCTAACGTCTGATTAAGGCGTTGCATAAATGCGGGATGATTTGGCGGTTGAAACCATTGAGAATTCGTTCCAGATTGGGCGAAATCATCCCATAATTCTGCAACGTCTAAAGATTAAATAACCACTTATACTACCTTGTCGAATTCAATATAGAGGTACTTCAGTCCCCGCATAAGTATATTCGGTAAGTACTGATAACCGGAATGTCCCAAGCGGATGTTCTTAAGCCGTAGCAACAATCGCTGATATGCAATCTGCATTTCTTTACGAGCAAGCATAGCACCTAAACAAAAATGAATCCCATGACCAAAAGATAGGTGATTGCTGGCATTATGGCGGCGCACATCGAAACGCTCACCCTCAATAAATTTTATCGGGTCGCGGTTAGCAGCATCAAAGCGGATCATCACCAAAGACCCAGCTTGGAGAGCAACGTCTCCTAGTTTTATATCTTCGGTCACAACTCGCCACATTCCCGCTGTTGGACTTTCCATCCGTAGAACTTCTTCAACAAAATTCTCTAGCTGCGAAATATCTGTTTGTAGCAACTTTATTTGCTCTTTATTGTTTGCCAGCAACAACATCCCACCTGCGAGCGCACTGGTGACAGTTTCATTGCCAGCCACTAATATCTGCTGAATTATACTCAGCAGTTCAGCAGTATCAAGCGATCGCTCCCCAGCTACCTTTGCCTGTACCAAGTCAGTAATCAAATCATCTTGAGGCTGTTTTTGGCGCGAGTCTATGACATCCTTAAAATAATGCTGGAAAGCAACAACATCTTTAGCACACTCGATCTCCTGCTCTCTAGAGAGTGTGTGGCCTAGACGCGCAATAAAAGCATCAGACCATTGCTTGAACTTTGGTATATCTGCTTGCGGCACACCTAACTGTTGAGCAATAACTTTCAGCGGTAAAGCTACGGCAAACTCACTGACGAACTCACACTTGCTGCGATCGATGAAACTGTCAATCAGTTCATCAACAATCTGCTCAATCAACTCAGACATTTTGTTGACACGCTCAGAGGTGAATGCTTTATTCACCAGCGCTCGAAATCGCTCGTGTTCTGGCGGATCTGCTGTAAGCAGGGTGTTCATCTGAGGCCAGCCTTGAGCGGAAATTTTCTGCAACTCATCATCCTGTTCTTCTTTTCCAGCCAGTAAAGTAGAGAAATTGCTAGAGAATACTCTTGTATCCTTAAGAATTGCTCTCACCAAGTCATAGCTGGTAACGAGAAAGAGTTTTGCTCCTGGTGTGGAACTAGGTAGCTCCATAATTGGTGCTTGCTCCTGTGCCAGCTTGTAGAATTCATAAGGACACACAAGCACTTCCGGGTCAAAGAAGTTGTAGTCCGACAGATGCTTCATGCTTTTAATGGTGGTCAGTGATGGTTTACTTTGAGTAATTGTGCAGTCAACATCATCTTAACAAGTTACTTATCGTTACCTAAAAAATGAGCTAATGGTAAATAACTTTATCTTGCACAGAAAGACTGGGCATTAGATACCAATTTCAGATTGAGACGTAAAGGAATTAGTCAGTTAATAATCTTCAGCCACAAAAAGCGTTAGCATTCGCGCAGGGAATTTTGAACTAGACAAGTTTGCTCAACTGGTTTTAGATACGCCCGATTGAGTGCAGTGGATGGGGTAAAGTAAGTTGTTAGAGTTGTGTGATCTGCTACGCCCCGCCTTAAGAGCGATTGCTGGCTGTGAAGGAGGCGCTGTCAGAGTGACGTTATGGGAATGCTACGGAGTTGTTTATCAATCTGACTTTTCCCGTTATCTCCTTAATGGAGCGATGTCTACGACGGGCTACGCCTATGCTTACTATACGCCTAGCCTAAAGCCCTATTCTCTGGTGATTAATTGTCATTAAAATTAACTTGTCGAGAATAAATATAGTGTAAAACCTTGCTATTTGGTTGTTTCACGACTTAATCGGAAAAGTCAGTTCGATAAACAAATGTACACTGAATCAAGAGAAATCAATCTGCTGACTCCATCTAGAAACTTACCTCTATATGGCAAGAGAATTTTAGTCACAGCACCGAGAAATTATGCTTATAGGTTATCCGAACAAATCATCAAAAAAGGTGGTTTACCTGTTTTCATGCCTACTATCGAAACCTGCTATTTATCAAACTACACCCTCTTAGATACCGCTTTAGCCCATATAAACGAATTTGATTGGATTCTTTTCACAAGTAGAAACGGAATCACTGCATTTTTTCACCGCATAAATGATTTGAATATTCCGATATCTGTAGTGCAAAAATGTCACTTATGTGCTTTGGGAAAAGATGCAGAAAGCTTGTTGTCTTTTTCTGGCAAAGTGGATTTAATTCCAACAGAATCTAGCCCAGCCGGAATTGTAGCTGAATTAGCGAAACTTCCGCAAATTCACGAGAAAAAAGTGCTGATACCTGCTCCAGAAGTTGTGGGTTTGCCTGAACCTGATGTTGTACCCAATTTGATTACGGATTTGCAACAATTAGGCATAGAAGTAACTCGCGTACCCACATATATTACGCAGGGTTTAGACAAAAGTATCTACGGTATTGAATTAAACCTGATGCGTCAAAGAATTATTGATGTAATTGCCTTTAGTAGCACAGCGGAAGTAGAAAGCTTTTTGACAATGGTTAACTCGCAAAGCGATTACGAACATTGTGTTGTTGCATGTTTTGGGCCTTATACAACTGCTAATGCCCAAAAGTTGGGTATGACTGTCTCTATCGTGTCTAGAGATTACAGTTCTTTTGAGGGATTTGCTGAAGCGATCGCAGCATTTTTTACTCTTACTTCCGATTAAAACCAAGCGTCTAAAGATATAAAACAATCAACCACATTTAACTCTAGACTCGCAGCACATAAACCCGTAGGATCAACAATGTAGTTCACATTTAGCTAGGGATTGTTACATGGCAACTTATAAAGTCACATTAAAGACTCCAGATGAAGAAAAAACAATTGAAGTTTCTGATGATGATTACATCTTAGAGATTGCTAACGAAGAAAATGAGATGGACTTGCCCTACTCCTGTAACGCTGGTTCTTGCTCAACCTGCACTGGTAAGCTGATTTCAGGTACAGTTGACCAATCAGATCAGAACTTCTTAGACGACGATCAAATAGACGCAGGATGGGTTCTCACCTGCGTTGCCAAGCCGACTTCTGACTGTGTAATCCAAACCCATCAAGAAGATGAGCTTAACGGTTAAGAGCGGGTGAGGGTTGAGGGTATTGGTATTAACTTAAGCCCAAACCCTTTTCAACTCTCGTTTTTCTAGCTAAAAATGCTGCTCTTAGGCTGCTGCCAGCAAGGAAGGTGGCAGTAGCCCCGATTGTAGACGTTACCCTAAACAAGGTGTGAAAATTAAGCTGCGATCGCAAGTGGGTGTAGATGTGCAGCAACGTTTTGATAATTTGCATTCTCTGAAGGATTAGCCAAAACTTACAACTGCTTCCACAACCTCGCCACCGAAATTCAATAATTGCGCGCATGATAAAGGCAAAAAAAGGCGAAGAATTCTAAGTCTGGGGTAAAAAAGGAAAAGATGAGCATAGTGAAGGACAAATGAGTTCGTTTTAGGTGCAGAATTATGGAATATAAGCCCTCACCCCAACCCTTTCCCCAAGGGAGAGGGAGTAAGAAAAAGAAAAAGAGAATAAATATCAACAAGATAAGAATAAAGATAAATCTTGTTCCCCTCTCCCTCTAGGAGAGGGGCTAGGGGTGAGGGCGGAAATTGCTAAATTAGCTGGTAGTAACCGATAAATTCCCAAAGATATTATTAGAACGCGCGCGTAAGTTAAGAACACAAAAAACACCAGCAGAGCAAATATTATGGGAATGTTTAAGAAATAGACGTTTTTTAAATACAAAATTTCGTAGACAACATAATATTGGTAGATATATAACTGATTTTTATTTTGTAAATAATAATTTAGTATAAGAATTATTGAATAACTAATCTTAATCGTTTCTCTTAACAAGTAGAATTGAATTTATGGCAACAACAGCTTTAATTGTCGGTGCAGGTAGTGGACTGAGCGCTTCTTTAGCTCGCCTATTTGCCAAAGAAGGATTCACCATAGCTTTAGCGGCTCGCAAAATTGAAAAAATCACTGAATTGAGCAGTGAAATTGGCGCAGTTAGTTTCGCCGCTGATGCCTCAAAGCCAGATGAAGTAGAACAGTTATTTATTGATGTTGATAATAAAGTTGGTTCCCCGAATATTGTCGTTTACAATCCTAGTTTTCGGGTGCGGGGGCCTCTTGTCGATCTAGACCCTAGTGAAGTGGCAAAAACCCTAGATATCACTGCTTATGGTGGCTTTCTTGTGGCTCAAGCTGCTACCAAAAGGTTTTTGCAACTTGGTGGCGGTGCTATATTTTTTACTGGAGCTTCAGCCAGTATTAAGGGTTATCCTTTGTCTGCTCCCTTTGCAATGGGTAAATTTGCACTACGCGGTTTGGCTCAGAGTATTGCTAGAGAATTAGCACCAAAGAATATCCATGTGGCGCATTTCGTGATTGATGGTGCAATCCGCTCCGCAGACCGCCAAGATCGAGTAGATAATCCTGATAGTACTCTTGACCCGGATGCGATCGCTCAAACTTATCTCAGCATTCTCCGCCAACCTCGCAGTGCTTGGACTTATGAAGTAGAACTACGTCCGTGGGTAGAGAACTTCTAGCCTAGACAATTGTTACAAAGATAGTTTTGTAGGTATGAGAATTGATTTTGGTGCAACTGCTACTGATTATGCAAAACACCGCGCTGGCTTTCCCAGTTCATTATTTAACAAACTGTCTGAATATGGTATAGGTTTACCAGGGCAAAACATTGTTGACCTTGGTACAGGAACAGGAACACTAGCGCGGGGGTTTGCCGATAGAGGTGCTTATGTAATTGCCATAGATCCATCAGCCTCACTTTTAGAACAAGCGAGACTGTTAAGCGAATCTGTCCAACTGAAAGTAGATTATCGAGTCGCAACTGCCGAGCATACCGAGTTACCAGATGGTAGTGCGGATATAGTGACAGCTGGACAATGTTGGCATTGGTTTGACCGTCCGCGTGCCGTCCAAGAAATTACTCGGATATTGAGAAGAAATGGCTCGATCGCGATCGCCCATTTTGATTGGATACCCTTAAAAGGTAATGTAGTTGAAGCAACAGAACAACTAATCGAGGCTCATAATCCCGCATGGAATCTAGGCGGCGGTAACGGATTGTATCCCCAGTGGTTACAAGATATTGGCGAAGGAGGTTTTCGAGAAATCCGCACATTTTCTTACGATGTATTTGTGTCTTATACACACGAAGACTGGCGAGGACGAGTTCGGGCGAGTGCTGGTGTGGGAGGCAGCTTGACACCAGAAAAAGTAGAAGTATTTGACCAGGAATTGGCAACATTACTCGAAACAAAATACCCTATACCAATTCTTCAGATTCACCATAGAGTTTGGGCGGCGATCGCAAAATCACCGCAATCTAATTCGTAATTCGTAATTCGTAATTCGTAATTAAGAAATGTCTGTAACACACTATTAATCTACAAAAAAATCGCACAATTTTAGGATAAATAACCATGATTGAACTTTACTATTGGGCAACTCCAAACGGTCATAAAATCACAATTTTCTTGGAAGAAGTTGGCTTACCATACACCATAAATCCTGTGAATATTGGCGCTGGGGATCAATTTAAGCCGGAATTTCTGAAGATTTCTCCTAACAATCGTATGCCTGCGATCGTTGACCACGAGCCAGCAGACGGAGGTGCGCCAATTTCGGTATTTGAGTCTGGTGCAATCTTACTATATTTGGCAGAAAAAACTGGGAAATTAATTCCCCAAGATTTACGTAATCGCACTCAAGTTTTAGAATGGTTGTTTTGGCAAATGGCAGGGCTGGGGCCGATGGCGGGACAAAATCATCACTTTAGTACTTATGCTCCCGAAAAGATTGAATATGCCATTAACCGCTATGTGAATGAGACGGGACGCTTGTATGCAATATTGAATAAGCAACTAGCAGATAGAGAATTTGTAGCTGGCGATTATTCCATTGCTGATATTGCTGCTTATCCCTGGATAGTTCCCCATGAACTCCAAAATCAAAACCTAGAGGATTTTCCTCACCTCAAGCGCTGGTTTGAGACAATTAAAGCGCGTCCAGCAACAATTCGCGCCTACGAAAAAGCAGAAGCATTCAAAACTGAAGCGCTCGATCCAGATAAGTTACGAAATTTGTTATTTAACCAGTCGGCGAAAACTATTCAGCCTTGAGCCTAATGAAATTGTCTTGTCACTGTGGCGATCGCTAAGTTAGCTCTAACCCTAGATCATCGGTTGCAACTATGAGCAACGATTTCTCACCATCTTCCTTTCCTCAATTAGAAACAGAAAGGCTTCTTCTTCGTGAGACAAGCTTGCAGGATGCTGAAGCTACCTTTGCTGTATTCTCCGAGCCGAGTGTGACTCAGTTTCACGATCTTGATACCTTCACTTCTATTAAAGAAGCGATTGCTGTCATTGAACGTAGAGCCAAGCGGTTTGAGCAAGGAGATGGAATTCGCTGGGGAATTATCCGTAAGCAAGACAACGTTTTGATTGGTTCTTGTGGGTTTACGTGGAACCCACAAGAACACTCAGCCGAAATCGGTTATGAGCTTGCCAGTACTTTTTGGAGACAAGGTATCATGACTGAGGCAGTGAGTACTATCTTGCAATTTGGGTTTGAGAAAATGGGTTTGCGTTTCGTTATTGCCCAAGTGATGCTGAAAAATATCGCTTCTAAAAAGTTGCTAGAAAAGTTAGGTTTTCACAGTCAGGGTATACAGAAACAGTATGCCTTCTTCAAAGGTCAATATCACGATCTGGAGCAATTTATGCTTAAAAATAAAAAACTGAATGAGTAAGCTGAGTGGTGCAGAAAACTCTTCGGAGTCTCAAGTAGAGAATACAGTGATACGCAAGAACTCAATTTGTTGCTCTATCTGCGCTCATTTTTTAAGTGAAGACGTAGCAGGTGGAGGACTTTTTCGAGGTAACGTAGCTAATCGGGGAATTGGGAGACGTTAATAACACAACCGTTCAATTTTGCGTAATCCTAATTGTAAAAAAATTAATCCCCGTTGGCTATGCCAGTCGAGCATTTTGCGCCAACCTTCATGGACTACAACTTGCAATACCTGTCTAAACTCTATTCTCCGTCTTCCTAAAAAAGTCGCACCCAATTCAGTAAACGACTCCCCGAATTCAGTAAACGACTCCCCGAATTCAATCAACGACTCCCCGAATTCAATCAACGACTCCCCGAATTCAATCAACGACTCCCCGAATTCAATCAACAACTCCCCAAATTCAATCAACAACTCCCCGACTTCAGTAAACGACTGCCCGAATTCAATCAACGACTCCCCGAATTTAAGAGGTTGTTTGAAAATTGGTTTGCTGTGATTTTAGGCATTTCATATCTGCGTAATTATAGCAAAAGCCTTGCCCTTGCTATAATTCCCATTTTCTATTTTCCAACTTGTTGTGCTAGAGATAAGGAATCCTGGGTGCAAACAGTTAAAATACGGTAAGCCTTGCAAATTACCGTTGATTTATCCAAAACAGATGTATTTGAAAAGCGGATTGCTGCCTTAGAAGGGGGTGTAGCAGCATTAGCAACAGCTAGCGGTCAGGCGGCACAATTTTTGGCAATTAGTACCATCGCTCAGGCTGGGGATAATATTGTTTCCACTAGTTTTTTGTATGGGGGAACATATAACCAATTTAAAGTATCTCTACCACGTTTAGGTATTAACGTCAAGTTTGTTGAGGGAGATCAGCCAGAAAGTTTTCGTCAGGCGATCGACGATCGCACGAAAGCGTTATACGTTGAAACCATTGGCAATCCTCAATTCAACATTCCCGACTTTGCCGCTTTAGCTCACATTGCCCACGAAAACGGCATACCTTTAATTGTGGATAATACCTTCGGTGCTGGTGGGTATCTAGCTCGGCCAATTGAACATGGTGCAGATATAGTAGTGGAATCTGCAACTAAATGGATTGGTGGACATGGTACTTCCATCGGTGGCGTAATTGTCGATTCGGGTAAATTTGATTGGGGTAATGGCAAATTTCCTCTATTTACTGAGCCAGCACCGGGCTATCATGGGCTGAATTTCCAAGAAGTATTTGGCCCCGATGGTTCCTTTGGTAACATTGCCTTTATTATTCGCGCCAGAGTTGAAGGGTTACGAGATTTTGGCCCGTGCTTGAGTCCATTTAACGCCTTTCTGTTACTACAAGGATTAGAAACTCTCTCTTTACGTGTAGATCGTCATGCGAGCAATGCCCTAGAATTGGCTCATTGGTTAGAGCAGCAAGAGCAAGTATTATGGGTTAATTATCCGGGGCTTCCCAATCACCCTTATCATGAACGAGCGAAAAAATATCTTCGGCATGGCTTCGGGGGAGTTTTAAACTTTGGCATCAAAGGTGGACTAGAGGCGGGTAAAGCTTTTATTAATCATGTGAAATTAGCGAGTCATTTAGCAAATGTTGGTGATGCGAAAACCCTCGTTATTCATCCCGCTTCTACAACCCATCAACAGCTAAGTAATGACGAACAGCTTTCAGCAGGAGTGACACCCGATTTGGTGCGTGTATCAGTGGGAATTGAACATATCGACGACATCAAAGAAGATTTTGAGCAAGCATTCCAGCAAGTTAAGAGTTAGTTATCAATAAATTGGGAATGGGGCATTGGGCATTAGGAAGAGACAAGGAAGAAACTTGTTGAATAATTTTCCCTTGTCCTCCTTGTCCTCCTTGTCCCCCTTGTCCCCCTGCTCCCCACTCTTATACCAATTCGCAATTCGCAATTCGCAATTGAGAAATTTAGATGCAGCAAGGCAATCCCTGCTTACATCTGTTGCCTTATTTTAGAGAATTGGTATTAGATATGATCTACTCAGATTTCATTTCACTGCAAACCCAGTTTTACCAGATGACTGTGCCATTTCCACTTGAAGGCGGCGAAGTATTAATTGGGATTCAGGTTGCTTATCGCACCTGGGGACAGTTAAATGCTCAAGGCGATAATGGGGTACTGATTTGTCATGCCTTAACTGGTTCGGCTGACGCTGATGATTGGTGGGAACCTTTGTTTGGTTCCGGGAAAGCTTTCAATCCAGAACGCGACTTTATTGTATGCAGCAACATTTTGGGAAGTTGTTACGGCACAACTGGGCCAACTACTATCAATCCCATAACGGGAAACCCTTATGGCGTATCCTTCCCTGAGATTACAATCCGAGATATGGTTCACCTGCAAGCTGTACTACTAGAATACCTGGGTGTTCAATCTCTGCGGTTAGTAATTGGCGGCTCACTCGGTGGGATGCAAGCACTGGAATGGGCATTGTTATATCCAGAAAAGGTGAAAGGAATTGCACCCATTGCTGTTTCTGGCAGACATTCAGCTTGGTGTATTGGATTGAGTGAAGCTCAAAGACAGGCAATTTATGCCGATCCAAACTGGCAAAGAGGGAACTATACTTTGGATGCGCCCCCAAATCAAGGACTAGCAGTGGCGCGGATGATGGCGATGTCTACTTACCGTTCTTGGGATAGTTTTACAAGCCGCTTTGGACGGCAGTATGATGCATCTGAGCAGTTTACTATAACCAGTTACTTACAGCACCAGGGTCAAAAGCTAACAGAAAGATTTGATGCCAACACTTACATCACTCTTACCCACGCAATGGATCGCCACGATGTTGCACGCGATCGCACCAGTCCTAATTTGTCAGATTATGAATCTATTCTGCAAATCATCCAGCAACCAACTTTAGTTGTTGCAATTGATTCTGATATCCTCTATCCTCCAGTAGAACAACAAGAATTGGCGAATTTAATCCCGAATGCTCAACTTGCGTGGCTGAAGTCAACCCACGGACATGATGCCTTTTTAATTGACATGGCTGCATTAAATGAAATACTAATCTCTTTTCGGCAAAGTTTAGATTTTTTAGCCTTATAACTCGATGTATTGAGAAAAAAGCTTGGTGTTTCGAGATATAAGGTGGAATGATAAAGTTGAAAAGGCGTTGGCTACGCCCAGAGCAGGCATCGCACCTTGCACTATCGAGCGTCACAGCCCGTCGTAGACATCGCGACAGGCGGGTAAATTGTGTATATGGAAATTTATAGAGTGGCGACAGTCGCGGGAGTTGAGATTTTGCGACAGCGCCAACTAAAAGATAGTGTACCAGATTTGCGGTGAGTATTTGAGCGCATTGAGGGACACGTATTTTTGTTAACCCAACTGGCGGCTATTGGTAAAAGTAAGCTTGCGTATCTGCAAAAGCTTCCTGTCTCCTAGAACTACGGTGTACACCAAGTCTCTTGACTTGCAATGGCATTGTATCGACTAACAATGGCATTGTATCGACTAACAATGACATTGCATCGACGAACAATGACATTGCATCGACGAACAATGACATTGCATCGACTAACAATGGCATTGCATCGACGAACAATGACATTGCATCGACTAACAATGGCATTGCATCGACTGACAATGCTATTTCTTTGAGCGGTGATGATGCTATTATTACGTCGCAGCACTAAGCAACAAACCGAAAAGATATAGCAAATAAAGTGGGAAGAAGCACCTCTCAGCCCAGTAAAAATATTAGCTTTCATCGCCGTCTCAAAGCAATCCTAGTAGTTTTATTAGTCTGGGGTGGCGTGAGTTTACTGCATTGGCTACCAGAAACACAATGGTTGATGTTGGGATTAACCGCAATCCTGACTGTGCAAACGTTACGAATGTTGGTAGCAAAACCAGCGGCGGCGGCGATAGAGAGTGAGATTTATTTACCGCCAGTCTCAATTTTAGTTCCGGCTAAAAATGAAAGTCTAGTCTTGCCCGATCTAGTCTACAGCTTATGCCAATTGAATTACCCAAGCGATCGCTTAGATATCTGGGTTGTTGATGATGGTAGTACCGATGAAACCCCCCAAGTTTTGAAAGAATTACAAACTCAATTTCCAGCTTTACAAGTTCATCGACGGGAATCAAAAGGTGGTAAATCAGGGGCGTTGAATGCGGTGTTTCCCTTTACCCAAGGGGAGATTATTCTAGTCTGTGATGCAGATGCTCAGTTAAGAGCCAATTTTCTCCAGCAAACAGTACCTCTGTTTCAGAAGCAAGCTATCGGTGCAGTGCAAGTGCGAAAAGTGATTTTTAATGCTAATAGCAATTTCTTAACTCGTTGTCAGCAGATGGAAATGTGCTGTGATAGCTTTTTGCAAACCCATCGCATTGCTATTGATGGAATGTCTGAACTGCGCGGTAATGGGATGTTAGTTCGTCGGGAGTTATTAAAAAAGTGTCAAGGTTGGAATGAGAACACTGTCACCGATGATTTGGATCTTTGCTTCAAACTCTATTTAGCAGGTGCGGAAATGGAGTTTGTTACAGTTCCATCAATTCAGGAAGAAGGTGTAACTACTTGGGAAAAACTTTGGTATCAACGTTGTCGTTGGGCTGAAGGTGGCTATCAGCGTTACCTAGATTATTTTCCGCAAATTCTTACTTTAGGTTGGGCGAAAGAAATTGATTTACTATTGTTTTTTATATTGCAATTTCTTCTACCAATTGGACTCATCCCCGACTTACTTTGGACAATATTTTATAGCCATAATCCTGTTTTGTTTCCACTCCAGACACTACTCAGCATCATTCTGACGATTGCCTTTATTGCTGGACTTTACCAATTTCAAAATTTACGAGGATGGTCTTTGCTTTGGGCAACAATTCAAGGGTCATTATATATGGTGCATTGGATTCCTGTGATGATTGTGACGACTTTAAAGATGTGTGTGCAGGAGCGATCGCGCTGGGTAAAAACTGAGCATCGTGGTCAAAATACTGACAGTGATTCTAGCAAAAAATAAAATAACATTTAAGATGCCTGCAAAATATATCTATCACGATGCTGTTAAAAACTCCTTAATTCAAGAAGGTTGGATAATTACAGATGACCCCCTACATTTAAAATGGGGTCAAAAAGATATGTAGATTTAGGAGCAAAACAACTTTTAGCCGCAGAACAAGGAACTAAAAAAATAGCCGTAGAAATTAAAAGTTTTGTCAGTCCTTCAGAAATGGCAGACCTCAAAAATGCCATCGGCGGATTTATTCTGTATCGTGCTGTTATCAGTCGCCTAGAACCTGATAGAATATTATATTTAGCAGTGCGTGACAGCGTATTCACAGCTTTATTCGAGGAACCAATTGGTACACTTTTAATAGAAAGTGAAAATTTAAATTTACTTGTTTTCAATCCTGAAACTGAGAGGATTATCCAATGGATACCTTAGATAACTATCGACGCATTATTAAAGAGGTATTAGTACCTTATACACAAATTCCTTATTCCTACGCAGATATTGAGTGTAAAACAGCCTTTGATAGCGAAAATGATAGCTATTTGCTGATAACTTTTGGTTGGGACGGTGCTAAAAGAATTCACGGTTGCTTAGTTCATATTGACATTATCGATGGCAAAATCTGGGTACAACGGGATGATACAGAAGATGGTGTTACCTACGAATTAGAAGCTGCCGGAATTCCTAAAGATAAAATTGTCTTAGGATTTCACCCGCAAAATGTCAGGCAATATACGGGATATGCTATTGCATAAATTTAACTGAAGAAATCGGGAAAATGAGCGATCGCACTGGGTGAAAACTGAGCTAGGAGGTAAACTATGCCATTATTGGGGTAGATGAAAGGTTATCAGTAGATCGATAATATCTAGTAATAAGCGATCACTATTTCAAAACAACCCCAGCAAATCCTTTTTCCGCTCAAGCTAAAATCAATTTAGAATCAAAACTAGACAAAAGAGCGAGATGAATATTAACCTGAACCTACCATCAGAACTAGAAAATGAACTTCACACCGAAGCTTCTCAACTCAATTTACCGTTATCCGAATATATTTTACGTATTTTATTTACAAGAAAATCTGTAGATGATTTACCAAAAACTGGAGCAGAACTTGTTACCTACTGGCAAAACGAAGGTGTAATCAATTCACGCCCCGATATCACTGATAGTCAAGCCTATGCTCGTGAGTTGCGCCATCAGGCTGAAACACGGGAGCGATCGTAGGTAAATTTCATGTACTTATTGGATACAGACATTCTGATTGATATTCAGCGTGGCCACACTCCTGCAATTGCTTGGTTTGCCAGCCTTCCAGAAGTACCGAGCATTCCTGGCTTTGTTGTTATGGAACTCATCCAAAATGCTCAAAATACTCAACGAGTCCTCAATACTCTCAAGCTCGTTGCTCCCTTAACGGTGATTTGGCCTAGTGAAACTGATTGTGCGCTTGCTCTATCAAATTTCACCAGCTATCACCTATCAGATAATTTAGGCTTACTTGATGCTTTGATTGCTGCTTGCGCTGTTGGCACAGGAGCTACACTATGTACTTTCAACATCAAACATTACAGGGTTATACCTGACCTTATTACAGCACAACCTTATACACGCTGAAGTGGGAATTGAAGATATGAGGCTAAGATAAACAAACTTTTTATTGATAAAGTGCAAGAGGATCTCAAAGCCATGCCCTAAAACTTGCAAGGAAGGCAAGGGAAAAAATCATGTTAGATTTGCTGATTCAAAACGGGTTAATTTTTGATGGCTTAGGCTCTCCACCTGTTCGCGCAGATATCGGCATTCAAAATGGCCGCATTGTCACCCTTGCACCCTCCTTAAATATCCCAGCGCATGAAGTGGTTGATGCTTCTGGTTTATGGGTGACACCTGGATTTATAGATATTCATACTCATTACGATTTAGAGTTAGAAATTGCACCAGGATTGAGCGAATCAGTGCGTCATGGTGTTACCAGCGTGGTCATTGGTAACTGTAGCTTGTCTGTTGCGATCGCACAACCCCAAATTCTGGCTGATATTTTTCAAAGGGTAGAGACACTTTCGCATCGGCTGATTGCAAAATGGCTACAACAGTCGGTTTCCTGGCAGACACCAGCAGAATATTTACAGCATTTGCAACAGTTACCCCTTGGTCCCAATGTTGCCCCAATGTTTGGACACAGTGCCTTACGCGCTCATGTGATGGGATTAGAACGCAGTTTAACGGTTCAGCCGACAAAATTTGAACTAAAAGTGATGCAGCGCATAGCCACAGATGCTTTAGACGCTGGCTTTATTGGTATTTCTATTGATATGTTTCCTTGGCATCGGATGAGTGGAGAATGGCAAGGCTGTACAATTCCCTCTCAACACGCCAAATTTAAAGAATATGCAATGTTGGCGGATTTGTGTCGGCGTAGCCAATGCGTTTTTCAGGTTGGCTGTAACTAATCTTAGCAGCGAGTTCACTTTGAGTCATCAATTTTTGCCGACGCTTCTTCAAGTTTTGGCTGAGAGCTAGCTTAATTTCAACAAAGATAGTTTCTTCGGATGTTAACTCTAAAAAATCTGAAACTGTGCCAATTTTCCAGCCTTTAGATTCCAAACGTTCTCTCTTAGCTTGATCCATCACATTACTCCTGTTGATCGGTATCGTATTTACTCAGACGCTTTTTGCAAACCTCAATTACGTTTTTGGATGTTGTTCTGGTTGTTTTATTAAAGACTTCAACAATCAAGATTGCATCGTCATCAATTCGATAAATGATCCTCCAGTTTTTATCTGTATCTCGAATACGTAATTCGTGACAGTGAATTCCTATACTTGGCATAGGGGGTGAAAGGTTGGGAACGGTTTTGTTTCCTTGTTGAAGTATCTCACACAGAGATGCAGAGGCGCGGAGAGTTATTAGGAGAAGTTCTCCATGACACTTGGATATTGACGATATCCAGAAAATTCCTTGATTTTATAATTAAAATGTTTGTAATCCTTTCCCTAGCTAAATTGGTTAGTGTGATCTACGGAAAATTTCCGTATATTCTTGGAACACTCTTATGAGCCAATAACCTTGAAAACTGCCAACTTTGACTGGGAAAGCTATCCTAGAGAAAACAACCGCAAAACTCAAAGCATGATTGAGCAGGAACTAGAACAGGAAAATCTTGTAAAGCAACAGAGGTTTTGCTCATGGTGTGGCTTAAGCCTTGTACCCTTAAGTAGTAATGTAAGTTGCTATGTCTCAAGAAGCTGTACAGAGTGTGGCAAAACTATCTACACTCCACCAACACCAGCAGAAAATGGACAAGGTTTAGTTGTCAATGCGGGAGAATCTCTTCATGTTCTAATGGAGCCTTTTTCACTTAGCCCTAGACGAAGAGGGTTCTTTACTAGAAATGGTCTTTTACTAACAGTAAGAATGCTTTTAGCGGCGGTTGAGCCAAAATCAGAAGCAGAATTAGAAACTTTACTAAAGTTTTATAAAGATAAAGCAGAACTCTTTCTCAAAAACAGTCCTTTATTAGATGGAGTAGATTGGGATAATGAAAACCATGCAGATGAAATTTGTACTCGTTTGACTCAAGATAAAGATCGAAGAGAGTTTTTTGCTTTTAAAATGTTTGTCTTATCCCAGATTGCAGACCAGGCTATTATAGAAAACAATGTTCGTCAAACAGCATGGGCAATGTACCACATTACTATGGCGCATTGCTTTTTTGAAATGGGAGATTTTGATTTTGAGGAAACTTTGTGGCTAGGACATCAGGCACACGTTTTTTTAGCCAAAGTGCAAGACGCATCTGTGCAAACGCCAGCCCAAGCTCAAGCAATTGAAAAACTGCAACCATTATTTGAGAGACAAACTGAAGTAACTTTGCATACTTGGGTTGAAGATGAAAAGCCAATCGGGGAGCGTATTGGGATCTATGGGCTACCAGAAGAAACTCTAAGAGCAATGGCGAAGTATCATCTCAATCAGTTTGAGCGTAAAAGACAAGAAGCACTGCAAGCAAAGGAGGATAAAAGAAAAGAGGAAGAAGCCAGACGGCAAGAGCGAATCGTTTGGAATCCAGTTTTGATCGCTTGCATAAGTCTAGCCACTGCAATTCTTGTATCTCTGGTAAACAAGTTTATACCTCCTCATTAAAACTGTCACTTCCTGTTTTTCCGTAGGCTAACACTTCGCGGCAGAGAAAGAACAAAAGGCGTTGGTAAGGATGCAAAGGTTATCTGCTGCCAGTGCGTTTAACCATTATCTGTAGAGCAATGCCTACGGCGCTCGCGTAATGGTGCTTGTTGATGAAGGTCTTCGTTTAGTGCTTGCGCTATAGGTCTTGAGTTGTGCCAGCAAGATGACAAGTTGATCGAGCGGACGGTTGAGATATCTGGGTGGTGTTGCTAGCGATCGCACTAAATAAGGATTAATTCTAGAAGGTTTTAACATGAATTATTATAATCCTCAACAAAAGTTCAGAAATCAGATTAATAATCAAATTCAGGATCATCCTTTTACAGACTATTGGGATATTTTTATTCTTAAACATCAGCATCCAATTAATATTACTCTACACATTATAGGGATATTCTTTTTTTATGGATTACTATTTTATACTTGTAAGTTGCAAAACTTTTGGTTACTTTTGGGCTTACCATTAACTCAATTGGTGGGATTAACCGGACATTTTTTATTTGAGCGTAGCCATATTGATTTACAAGATGCCGTTTTTTCTTGGCGGGCTTCTTATTGTTTGGGTAAAATGTTATTTAGAATTTTGACGGGTAAATATCAAGATGATATTCGCCAACGACAAGAAATATTAAATAATTATCTATCAAACAATTATGCAAATATTTAATAACTGGAATGTGATTGCTAAGGGTTGGTATATTGCCTGTCCTAGTCATGAAATACCTAAGAAAACAGCAAAATCTGTAGAAGTGTGCGGTCAAAAAATTGCTATTTTTAGAGGTGAAGATGAGCAAGTACGGGCTTTGGATGCTTACTGCCCTCATTTGGGAACAGATTTAGGAATTGGGAAGGTTGATGGTAATTGGATTCGCTGTACATTTCATCATTGGGCATTTGATGAAACAGGACTTTGTAAAAATATTCCTTGTCAGTCAGAAATTCCTATCCAAGCTAAATTACAAGCTTATGCAACAGAGGAAAAGTATGGATTTATCTGGATTTATCCAGATACTAAAGCACCGGAAGGAGTGGCTGATTTTGATGAATTGAAGGGAAAAGAAATTGTTGCACAAGCTGATATTGCATTTGAAAGAAGTTGCCATCATCATATTTGTATGATGAATGGGATTGATGCTCAACATTTAAAAACAATTCATCATTTAGATATCAAAATGGATTTATCGCTACATCGCAGCGAATTAGGGACGCAAATCGACTTTACAATGCGAGGGCAATTTCCTCAAACTACTTGGAGAGAAAGGTTAATTCAAAGATTTCTTGGTTCTACGTATCAGTATTCAATGCGTTATGCTCATGGTTGCATTGGTTTGTTAACAATGATGAAAGATGTCCGGCTTTTTCCGCCACTTTATATGATATATGCTTATACTCCAATTGCACCTGGAAGAACGATAATTCAACCGATTTATGTAACTGAAAAACGTAAAGGTATTGGGGGATATCTGCTGAGTCAGTTTTTGCTATTCTGTACTCGCTTGGCTTACTATATGCTCAGAGATGAAGATGGCAAGATTTACGACAATATTCGCTTTACTCCGAAGTTGCTCCTTAGTATTGATCGGCCATTAGCTGAATATATGGAGTATGTAAACCAGCTAAAACCGTCTCGATGGTCAAAAAATAGGGGTGTAGAATAGTAGATTTGGTTAGCTACAGTGTAACCCAATAAAAGCTTTGGTAATGTTTCGTTTCTCAACCTAACCTACATCTGAATTATTTTCTAGAGTGGGGAATGCCCACCAACTCTTATTGAGAAGGTGCAAGATGTGAATACTCAATTGTAGTGTAAATAACCATTCTGGAATCTGTCACATTACACCGTAAATTTACCAAATTGGTCGATAAAGTGTTAATTACAAACATATTACAAATCGATTTTAGGTAATTTCCGAATAATGAAGAGTTTGCTGATTCCTGTTCAAAAGTTGCAACCAAGCGATCGCACCGCTATGTATGCGCTGCTGCAAAATCATTTTAAAGGTATAACCTGGGATGGGTTTCAAATTGATCTAGAGCGCAAAAACTGGGTTTTGTTGTTGAGAGACGAAACATCCAACACACTCAAAGGATTTTCAACTCTGATGTTATGCCAAAAGACTTTTTTGGGAGAAAAAATTAGTGTGGTATATTCCGGCGACACTATTGTTGATCCTAGTGCTTGGTCGAGTACAACACTACCACGTAGTTGGATTGCGGCCATCAATTTTCTGCGTCAACACTATACAGAAAATAAACTTTACTGGCTGCTAATTTGCTCTGGTTTTCGCACTTATCGTTTTCTCCCTACCTTTTGGCAAGATTTCTACCCCCGTTATGATGTCACAACACCTGCCGATGTTGCAAATCTGATGGTGAGTTTAGCAAGCGAATACTATGGTAATTTATACCAAGAAGCAACTGGTATTGTCCGGTTCTCGCATCCCCAAATTTTACAGGAAGGGTTGATTGAAATTCCATCAGGACGACAGACTAATCCCCATATCCAGTTTTTCGAGGAAAAAAATCCAGGCTATCGACAAGGAGATGAATTAGTTTGTTTAACTGAGATCAGTTATGACAATCTCACCCGTGCTGGACAACGGATGTGGGAGTCAGAATCATCGTTAACATTTGTGCAAGATTGTGTTCTCATTTAACTTTTATGCCATCTACCAACCTAGACTTAAACTTTAACAATCCAACACAATTTCTAGAGGGATGGTATTGGACATTACCATCAAAAAAATTAAAAATTGGCCAGGTAAAAGCTATAACGTTGCTAGGTAGAAATCTGGCAATTTATCGGGGAGTTAGTAGTCAAGTAGTAGCTATAGATGCCTATTGTCCACACATGGGCGCACATTTAGCAGAAGGTAAGGTGGAAGGTGATAATATTCGCTGCTTTTTTCATAATTGGAAATACAATGAGCGTGGAATTTGTGTAGATATTCCTTCTCTCGAAAAACCGCTACCTGTATGTATTAAAACTTGGCACACTGCGGAAAAGTACGGCATGATTTGGATTTGGGTGGGAGAAGAAAAGCCAAGTTCGCTGCCTTTCGTACCAGAATTAGAACAGGCAGACTGTGATTATATATTGGGGACTCGGTTTGTTAAAAACTGCCATCCAAATGTCTTACTAATTAATGCGATTGATGCTCACCACTTTAATACAGTACACAATCTGCCCTTAGAGATTATATTTGATTCCCAAGACCTCAACCCCAACGCTATTACCTTCAGTAACACTACACGCGGAGGGGATGATTCCTGGTTAATTCGCCTGATTCGCCCTCTATACCGCAACGAAGTTACTTATAGTATGTGTTATTGGTATGGCAGTACTGGCACTGTGACGCTAGGGCCGGATTTCCTACACTTCTACATTATATTTGCGCTGCGAATGATAGAAGGAGGAAAAACCGAGGGACAAACAATTTTAGTGACTCCCAAACGTCCTGGATTTTTAGGATGGGTAGTAAATCGTGGTTTGCTATGGTTAACCCAGCAGGTTGGTAATTATTTTGCAAAGGGGGATACCCAGGTATTTCAAACTATTCAATTTAATTTGCAGACTCCCACTAAAGCAGATAAATCAATTTTGCAATTTATTCAGCACGTTAATCACCAAAAAGCCTTAACTTGGGGAAAGTGGGAAACTGTTAATTACTCAAATATTCAAATCTCATCAACACCTAACCCTGAGTTTACTTTAATTGAACAAGAAAAAAATGGATTTAAAATATAACATTGTCGGTTTTGATTTGCCACACACAGATTCTCATGATCGTTTGCAGAAAATATTAACAGCAGCATTACCCAATCAGAATAATTATGCTCCTTACCCACAATTAAATTATTGGAATGCTGAATTTTTCAACTTACATCAAGTCAAAAGTTTTCAAGAATCTAATATTAATGAACAATCTGCTATTTTGGAACTTGCCAACCGCAGTCTGTTAGAAGAATCATATTTCATTGAGAAAGCAGGCGTTGGCTACATGGCAAAAATGGTACTGTTAGCAGAAACAGTTGAAGAACGAATGCTTTATGGATTGTTTACGGCTGATGAAGCTACCCACCTTCACCAAATTAGCCATTTTTTACCAGAAATGGAAGTAAGTAGCATGAACGATGCGTTTTTGCGCTTACTATCAGAAGTGGTTGAAAGTACAGATAGAACAGTTTTGTTGTTTGTGCTGCAAGTCGTTTTAGAAGGATGGGGTTTAAGCCATTATCGGCGTTTAGCAAAGCAATGCCGCTATCCAGTTTTAGCAGAACTTTTTTCCAGTTTTTTACAATCTGAATCCCGTCATCACGCGACAGGAACCACCTTGTTTAATCAACTTACTGTTTCAGCATTCAGTCAAACAACAATTCTTGATGTATTGGCACAGTTTTTGTTTATGGTACAAGTGGGGCCGCAAAGCGTACTAGCAGCAGTCGAACAAGTGAAAGGACATTTGACGCGATCGCAAAAAATCCAAATTCTAGAAGAACTGAATACCGAAACCCACAGTGGAACGCGATTACAAATATTGCGATCGCTCATGGGAGGAAAATCAGCCCAGTCTATCCTGCAAAATTTAGAAGAACGCGGAGCTTTTCAACCCCTCCCCGCTTATCAATGCGTGTAATAAATATCAATCTTATCTCTGCGTGAAATAAAAACGGATATGGAAAAAACTATTCATCGCAAATTACAAATTAATCACACCCGCAACAAACAGCAAGACCATACTGCTTTAATGGATGAAGCAGTTACCAATTTTCGCTATGAAGATTGTCAAAACGAGTGTTGGAACCCAGAGGAGTTTTCCCTGCTATATGGTACACCTTTATGGGAACAGTCCAGCCAACATCAGCGTGTAATTTTGAACCAACTTTACTGGGTAGCTTATTACTCACAAATTGTTTCTGCTGAAATTGCCACTATCTTTTTCAATCAAACCAGTGCAGCCGGACTTTACGCTCAAGAAGATTTTCGCTTAATCTGCGATACATTAGATTTGGAGTCCTCCCAAGAGCGATCGCACATTAACGCCTTCCGCACAATTGCCAAACAGGTTGAACAAGCGTTATTTGGGGAACTGATCTTTACCTACCCCATGCGCGGCCCCTTTACAGAAACGATGGTTTATGCTGACACCAATGCCCTAAAAAGTTGGTGGAAAAAAATTCAACTTCAATACTTTGGGCTGATTTCTGCAAATAATACTTTTTTGGCTTGTCAGTATTTCACAGTTCGGGGAGTGCGGACACTAAACGGTAAATTAGTACAGCACAAACTCAGCAATTATTATCAAAAACATCCTCATCCTGAAGCGGCTCCCATTCCGGCTAAAGTCTCTTATTATCACTTTATGGATGAAAGCTTTCACTTCAATAGTTCGACTATTATATCTCACGATGTTGTCACTTGTCTTAAGCCACCGACTGCTTTTGAGCGACTGGTGGCTAATTTAGGATTGTGGGGATGTCAGCGCGATCACTTTCATTTTTCATCTGCAATTAACGGGATTTTCTGGTACGATCCGGCGCTGTATAGTAAGATTTATCAAGTGTTGCGATCGCCCATTTTTGAGATGAGTGACAGGGATGCTAAAGAAATGATGCGGCGTTGTTTTACAGAGGAGTCGGAAGGATTGCAGCGCAGTTTTTCAACTCATCAGGAAGCGATGAAATCTTATCAAGTGTATGTTGAGAAACTCGATTATCTTTGGCAACGTAATCAAGATATGTCGCTGATGGCTACTAATTCGATTTCTCGATATTTGGCGACTCAACAAAAGGCTTTTCAAGGTTTTGAACACCAAGAGGATTTGTTTTTAGCTCACGCAGAGACGCAGAGGCACAGAGAAGAATGGGAGAGTGTTGTTTAGGTAAAATGGTTGCATCTTATGGCTGATTTCTGTAATATATCGTTTCCGGGAAGTCATTTTGTTCCTATAACTTTGGAATGTCATCAAAATTTGTCTGAACATCTCACTATTCAGAATTCACCTGTTTTGTTTGGTTGTCGGACTGGTATTTGTGGCACTTGTTTGGTTGAGGTTATTGGTGATATTCCTCCTCCTCAACCTGATGAACAGGAAATGCTGGAGACATTAGCAGCTAATCATACTCATGCGCGGTTAGCTTGTCAGGTTGAGCTTACAGGTGATGTGCTAATTCATAGGCTGGAAGGGTGAGTTTGTTTAATGTGGTGATTTCCTCAACTAACCTGTGAAAGTTCTTTTGCTTTTTTAATAAGCAAGTCAGCTCTTGCAACTAAAAAGCTATCATAATCATCTGTAAACATATTAGTCGGGCAGAAATGAGTTGACAGTATTTTCTCCAAAATTTGATTGTCAGGAGACATTTCAGGACGATAACGACTAGGTGATTTATCTTTGATTTTATTGTTATCGCTTCTAGCAAGTAAGGAGAAGTTTGCTAGGCAGTTGATTTGTTCACCATAATTACTTCCAAGGCTCTCTAGGTAGGCTTTAGGAAAGATATGATGAAACTCTTTTCGATTCCCTTGAGATAAAACTTCTTGCAAGGATATATTCGTACCTTGAATAAAGTTTAAGGGCTTACCTTGTGCTAAAAGGAGAATGAAAGTCTCAGTTGCAACTGAAGACCTTCGGAAGACTTTTTTAATGAAGAAATCACTATCTAATAATACATCAAAATCTCCGAGTTTATGAGGTTCACCAGCTTTAAGTTTTTGCAATTCTACCAAATCTCTATCAGTACTCTTAGCCCCTCCTCTTGCATATCTTTGCGAAAAACATGTACGTCAAAACCACTTTTTAATAACTTTATATTGTTCTTCAGGAATAGGAGGAGGCTGTTTTTGTGAAGAAGCAAAGAACGATACTAAAACAGTTAAGAGATTCTCCATCGGTAAAAGTTTAAGTGAGAAAACATTTAACTCATCTTTCAAAAAATCTATAGCTCTAAATATACCTATGCGGATTTCATTAAATTTTTCTCTTACTGCACTACCAGGAAGATTCATAAAATCCTCTGGATCAGCACTATTCATGACTACAGAGGAACAACACTTGAGGAGTATATCTGAACCAACTTCTTTGAAACCAAATGGTTCCAGTTCTTCGGTAAGTTCCTTAAATTTTTCCTGTAAATCAAAATCTTCGCTCCAGTTCCATACAGATAAAAGCTGGAAAGTATCTAATTCAATACCTTGTCGATTGATTCTCTCAAAAACTGTTGCAACATACTTACGCTCCTCGCTTTCAAACCTTTCTAAAGGAATTCGAGCTTTTGTAAATCTTTCGACTAAATCATCTATTTCCTGTGCTAAGGTTTCATCTAAATTTCTAGTAACCTGTCTATATTGACGAGAATCAAAGACGTATTTTAAGGGAAAAAATTTATTGGCATCATAATTTGTGAAATCTTCTAAATATTGAAATCTAACTGATGCTTCACTGTTGAGTTCAAAGAATAAATGTGTCCAATCAGTGCCTTGACCTTCTTCAGCAGTAAGAGAGGTTTCAAAAATAGAGGTTATTCTTTGCTGTCCATCAAGAACATAATCTATAGGATATTCCGGATCATTTTCAAGAAGTCTATAAGGTCCAAGATTTCTTTCAGTTCGTAGAGGATTTCTAGTTCTCCAAAATAATGCAGATCCAAAAGGAAAACCTTTATAAATACTATCTATAAAGTAGGCAACTCGACTTGGCTCCCAAACAAAACCTCTTTGAAAAGACGGAATCCTGATTCTTCCTCTCTCCAAATCATTGATCAAGTCTTTAATAAAGTAATAAGTATCAGCCATAGAAAATTCCCCTATTCACCATACAATTTTCAGATTTATTGTATATTGTCGCACTCAGCGAACAGCTACAACCTAACATTGTACTAGTATGATCGCTGTTGGGACGGTAATTGATGATATTTCGTCGCAAGCATTGACAACCCGCAGCTTTGCGCGATCGCTTCATTTACTCACTACCTATATTTTCTAACTCCCCTGGTGCAATTACTAAAATTCCCGCACTGATAAATCCAGACACATCACGAGTTACGATCGCATCAACCCCATGTGTTATTCCACAAGCACACTGCACCGCATCCTCAAAATCTTGAAAATTAAGTGTGATCGCTTGTTCCAAAATTCCTCTATCGACTGCACAAATATGTAAATCTGTGAGAATTTGTGCGATCGCATCTTGAGCAGCAATCGCACCTGCTGCTTTGCGGACAATGTAATAGATGTTAGTAATTGTTGTTGCTGCAATAAACCCTTCGATTTCACCAGCATCAATTTTTGCAAACAGTTTTGCCGCATCCTCTACAAAAGGTTCTCGCTCTTGTAAAAAATCAAGCACAACATTTGTATCAATTAAAATTTGCATTATTGATATTTTTCAGTCAGATAGTTAATATAATCTACTTCCATATCTTCACTGGATATTTCTGTACCTTTTGCAATCCCTCGCAGTCGAGACAAGTTACCCTTTTTCAATTCAGAACTAGTTTCTCGCTGTAGCGACTCCAAAAGGGTCTGCACTAGTGTCCAGCGATCGCTAATTGGTAGCTGTAATACCTGCTTTTGTAATTGTTGTAATGTCATGATCATTTTCCCATCTCAGGCTATCTCACCTTTAATTGTAAATTAGCTCTTTTAGAATTCGATCGATACAGCAATGCAGTTCTACTCAAGACATTGCCATAATTTAAATACGATCGCTCCCACCCACCATGCCATTTACAGATTTCTGGTACATTGTCGCACTCAGCGAACAATTACAACCTAACAAGGTATTACCACGAACCATATTAGGAGAATGGTTAGCGATATTTCGCGGTGAAGATGGACAACCCGTAGCTTTGCGCGATCGCTGTTTACACCGTAATAGCCGTCTATCAGTAGGTAAAGTCTGTGACGGTACTTTACAATGTCCCTATCATGGTTGGGTATACGACGGGGTTGGGAACGTTATTGCTGTTCCAGCCGAAGGAAATGACTTCAAACCTTCCCCACAGCGTCGAGCCAAGTGTTACGCTACCAAAGAACAAGATGGCTATGTTTATGTGCGGTTAGCTGATACCCCAAGCGTTGATTTTGAACCCTTTTCTATGCCTCACTACAGAGAAACAGGATGGGAAACGGTGCGGGTAATTAACCGTTTTGCTAACAATGTTACTAATTGTGCGGAGAACTTTATTGATATTCCCCATACGGCTTTTGTTCATCCTGGTGTTTTCCGTACTTCCCGCCAACAAAAGTTAGAGATGACTGTAGAACGCTGCAATGGTTCGGTTTTGGTGGAGTATCGCAATGAAAACAGTAATTTGGGATGGTACAGCCGTTTTCTGAATTTGCAGGGTGCAGAGATTAAACATAGCGATCGCTTTTATATGCCAAATATTACCTCTGTGGAATATAAAATGGCACACAATCGCCATTTGTTCATTACCAGTCAATCTATTCCAGAAACTGATAATTCCACTCTGGTTTACACGGATGTCACCTACAACTATGGTATCTGGAATAAATTAGCACGTCCCTTTGTGCGGTGGACTGCTCAACACATTATCCGCCAAGATGTGGAAATTTTGGGTATTCAGGGGGAAGCGATCGCTAAATACGGGACACAATTTTATAATACGTCGGCAGACACAATTCATATATTTGTAGAGTCAATTATCACAGCTATATCTCGTGGAGAAGATCCGCGTTTATTGCCAAATCAATCAGTAAAAGTTACATTTTGGGTTTAAGAATAATTTGTAATTCGTAACTAATCAACAATATTATGTCCTGATAATTAGTTATGATTCCCACAGTCATTGCACGCCACACGCCAGATGCTCCACTTGGGGAGACCCCAAGACCGCACTGGCTCCCCTTAATCCCCTCCCCAGAGAATCGGCTACGGTGTACACACAAGAGAGAAACCCTCCAGATGATTGAAATATCCAAAAATCTGAAGGGCTTGTGTTTGATTTTCGCAATTTTGGTAACTTTTATGCTTTCCAGGCGAAACTAACTATTTGTTTCCAATTTGAAAATATTCGCTGTCACTCCCAGACTTTCTTCAAAAAGTGACTCGTGACCCCAGCGTTGTACTTGCTGACTCAGCAATGCTTCCGCCTTTTGTTCTGAAAGTGAAGTCACCTGTTGAAACAGACCGGCAGATTGGGCACCGCCGTGAGTTTCCATGCGCATACAACCACCAGTTTCCGAGCAAATTACTGTACCACAGTCTGCCTTCGGATTAGTCGAACTGAGGCGCAAAGCAATCAAGTCGCCAGCAATCTCACCCACATCAGCAAGGGGAACACCTGCTAATTCGGCTTCTATTTGCCGTTGATCTTGGGCAATAAAGTTAATGCGAGTGATGTCATAATCTCCGGTTTCCTTTTTATAGGAAACTGGCTGCCATTCTAGACGACTTGCCAACCAACCCAAAAACAGCAATGCTTGTGCAGGGTTGCCTTTTTCGTAATCAATAGTTACTCGGTCAACTTCCCGAAGGGCAGCCCGACGATGAGGTGAGTCGTAAGCTTCAGCTGTCAATTCCTCCCATGCTGCGAGGCGACGCCAGTTGAGGTCAGCGAGGGGAACCCCACTTTCCACCAATTCTTGGAGGTGGAGTAAATCACTTTCTGGTTCGTTAAAGCGGCAAGAATCCACAATCACATTATTGCAGACGTCTGCCAACCGCTTGAATAGAGTGTTATTGGGGTCTGGTGTTGCTTTCCACCAGAGAAACTTTGGTAAGCCGCCAATTAACAAGGCTGGAATCATGCCCCCTACCCGTTCCAAGGCAGCAGCAGTTCCACTGAGAGTGATGTATTCGCAGCAAATTAGTGTACTTGACGATTGCTTTTGGATCGGGCAATAGGCAGAAACTTGAGCCTTGACCCCTTTATCTTCGCCAGTAATGGGAAATAGGGCGATGATGCGGCAAGGGTTGCGGAGGGCAATTTCATCAGCAATTCTGGGGCTTGGGGCATTTAAGCTTAAGCTGGGAAGTTCAATAGAACTATTGTCTCCCGTAGCGCTGTTTCCTTGACGTTTGATGAATTCTTCTCTCAAGATAGCCAGGGTTTCAGGTGTTGCTATTCCAGTCTCTGGCAATGCATATTTTGTCTGCACTTGCCGCAAGGCAGCTCTCATCTGAGGTCCTAAAATCCCGTCAAGCGGACCGTTGTAAAATCCCAAAGTAGCCAATAGATACTGGGTTTCTTCCGGTTCGTAAACCACTAAGGTAAATGTAGTGGCGCGAGTAGCAGCAGGAAGTCCACCGTCCTCGCCAGTAATACCGTAACTTTGCCAAATTTGATTCAGTTCCGTATCTATTTCGTTAAGCGAAATATCTTTTGGCGCCTGAAGTGAATAAATTGTAGAAGCTTGGGAAGCCATAGGAAATTTTGGATTTTGGATTTTGGATTTTGGATTTTGTCATTCGTCATTTGTTTTTACTAATGACTAATGACTAATGACTAATATTTACAGTCTGCGCCAGCGACGACCATCCTGGTTAATTAAGAATTCTGCTTCTGTTGGTTCCCAGGTACCAGCTTCATACTGGGGAATAGTATTTGCGTCGGCGGGTGCATCCCAAACGGAAAGGGCTGGCGTTACCACCTGCCAAGCGGCTTCTACTTCGTCCGCGCGGGTGAACAATGTTTGATCGCCCATCATACAATCAAGGAATAAGCGATCGTAGGCATCGGATGTTGCTTGGATGCCAAAGGAACCATAACTAAAGTCCATGTCAACGGAACGGGTACGAAATTCTGCCCCCGGCATTTTCACATCAAAACGCATGGAAATTCCTTCATTTGGCTGAATCCGCATCGTCAAAATGTTGGCGTTTGTCTGTTGGGCGGCAGATTGAAACATCCGAGACGGAACTTCGCGGAAGTGGATGGAAATCTCACTGACTTTTTTCGGCATCCGCTTACCAGTACGCAGGTAGAAGGGAACACCTTGCCAGCGCCAATTGTCTACCAAAAACTTCATGGCGACGTAGGTCGGTGTGGTGGAGTTGGGAGCAACGCCTGGTTCTGTCCGATACCCTGGCGCTGCTTCACCTTTCATCCAGCCAGCACTGTACTGACCGCGTACTGCTGACCGCGACAGATTGTGAACATCAGCTAGACGAGTAGCTTGGAGTACCTTCACTTTTTCTGTGCGGATGCTGTCGGCATCCATTGCGTTGGGTGCTTCCATCGCCGTTAGGCAGTAAAGTTGCATGAGGTGATTTTGCAACATATCCCGTAGTGCGCCGACGCTTTCATAGTAACCAGCCCGGTCTTCCACTCCCACGGTTTCTGCTACGGTAATTTGTACGTGGTCAACAAATTGACGATTCCACAACGGCTCAAAAATCGCATTGGCAAAACGAAACACCAGCAAATTTTGGACTGTTTCTTTACCTAAGTAGTGATCGATGCGGTATACTTGGTTTTCTTTGCAAAATTTCTGTACCACTTGGTTAAGGCTCTGGGCTGAAGCCAAGTCCCGACCAAAAGGTTTTTCAATTACTAGACGATGTTTGTAGGCATCTTCTAGCATCCTGGCGCTTCCTAACTGCTTAATCGCTTCGGGAAAGAAGGAGGGTGCAACCGAGAGGTAGAACATGCGATTCCCTCGCGTGCCCCGTTTTTCGTCTAATTCACTCAATAAGTTTTTCAGTTTTTGGTAGCCTTCGGGGTTGTCTATATCCCCAGGACTGTAGAACAGACCTTGAGAGAAATCTTGCCAGAGTTCCCCCAAATCGACATCAGGATGTGCCTCTTCCATGCCCTTTTGCATTTGTTGGCGGAAGTACTCATGGCTCCATTCTCGACGTGCCACACCGACAATGGTAGTTTCTGGGGGAATACGCCGTTCTCGCCGCAATTTATAAAGTGCTGGCACTAGTTTGCGCCAAGTGAGATCGCCAGAAGCGCCAAAAATGACAATAATCTGGGGTTCGGGCATCCTTTGTTGTTGCAGACCAACGCGCAAGGGATTTTCTAGCAGACTAACCATAACAATTTTGGATTTTGGATTTTGGATTTTGGATTTTGAGATTGGGTATGGGGGATGGGGATGGGGGATGAGTTATTTTCCTTGTCCCCCTTGTCCCCTTATCCCCAATACCCAGTCCCTACACTGGTGACAATACCTTGATCTTCTCTTCTAAAGAGTTCATCAAGGACTGGAAGGGCTGGATAAACTTGTCAATACCATCGACTAACAGTTCATCCATTACGGTATCGAGATCGATGTTGATGTCGGGATCTTTGAGGTTTTCGATCAGCGTGTAAGCATTTTCTACATCCGTTTCTAAGCGATCGCTTACGTTACAATGATCGGCACAAGCTTTAATCGTCGCTGGTGGTACGGTGTTGACGGTATCACGGCCAATCAACTCTTCGATATACATTACGTCTCTGTAGTTAGGGTCTTTGGTGCTGGTGCTGGCCCAAAGTAGCCGCTGTACTGTGGCCCCTTTTTCTACCAAGGCTTTCCAACGATCGCTCTCGATAATTTTCTTGTATTCCTGGTATGCAATCTTAGCGTTAGCGATCGCTACTTTCCCTTTAACAGCCAAGAGCTTTGCTTCTACGGCAATATCATCAACGCCTTTTTTCAACTTAGCATCAATCTTGCCGTCAATGTTGCTATCGATCCGACTGAGGAAGAAGCTAGCGACTGAAGCAATTTTACTGATGTCCTTACCTTCAGCCACCCCTTTTTCTAAGCCCCGAATATAAGCCCAAGCTGTGTTTATGTAGCTTTCTACAGAAAACAGCAACGTGATATTAACATTCATCCCTTCGGCTATTACCTGCTCCACTGCTGGCAAACCAGGTTCTGTGCCGGGAATTTTAATCATCAAATTTTCCCGACCAACTTCTTGGAAATAGCGACGAGCTTCAGCTATTGTTGCTTCAGTATCATGGGCAATGGTTGGCGGGACTTCGATACTCACATAACCATCTAGTCTATTCGAGGCTTCATAAACAGGGCGTAAAATATCACAGGCATTACGGATATCTGCAAAAACTAGGGATTCGTAAATTTTGTGTGTCGGTAAGCCAGCCCGAACTCCGGCTTCGATATCGCCATCATAAATGACGTTACCTGCGATCGCTTTTTCAAAGATGGCTGGGTTAGAGGTAATCCCAGAGATACCTTGATTTTCAACCAGGTCTTTGAGTTCGCCTGATTGAATAATGTCACGGGTCAAATTATCCATCCAGATACTTTGACCGTATTGGTTAATTTCTAGTAGATGATTGGTAGCCATAGCTAGTTTCTTTCACTCCTGTATAGTGATGCTTCTAAGTAAATTTGGCAAAACGCATCAAATAATTGATGGTTACTTTTGAATTGTGGCGTTGCCAATTATTTATTGCATCGGCCAGCTGAGATAATCCTTAATTGATCTTCAAAAAGCGCTATTTTGCATTCCCAATCCTAAATCACCATGATTAACGTTTAATTAATGGCAGATGAGAGTACAGCACAGAGGAAATAAGTCACTCTTATAAAACGTCTAAAACCCTTACGTAACAGTAATTACGAATTACGAATTGTCTTCTAGTGTCCGTTTTGAATAAAAGACTCTACCTTTGCTACATCCTCTTTGCTACCAATAATTAAAGGCGTGCGCTGATGCAGTTTTTTTGGCACCACATCCAAGATATTTACTAGTCCTGTAGTAGCACGGCCGCCAGCTTGCTCAATCAAAAAGGCGAGAGGAGCCGTTTCATAAAGCAAGCGTAATTTTCCTTCTGGGTTTTGAATTGTACCTGGGTAGAGAAACACGCCGCCTTGAACCAAAATTCTATGGATGTCGCTTACCATTGCGCCGCTATAACGAGCGCTGTAGCCTTCTGTGCGATGAACGTAGCGAATGTATTCTCGAATCGATTCTTCCCACTGCCAGAAGTTACCTTCGTTCACGCTGTAAACAGAACCGTGGTTAGGAATGCGAATATTTTCTTCTGTGAGAATAAACTCTCCTAAGCTGGGATCGAGGACAAAAGAATGAACGCCCTTACCTATAGTATAAACCAACATCGTGCAGGGTCCATACAGGATGTATCCCGCAGCGAGTTGCTTACGTCCATTGGTGAGGAGATCGGTTGCCTTGCCATCGCTATCAGTTCCTTCTTGTTGGCGAATGGCGAAAATGGAACCTAAGCTGAGATTATTATCAGTGTTGGATGAGCCATCAATTGGGTCATACAGCAGGGTATAGCGTCCAATGGGGCAATTTTCTGGGATGTAGTAGGGATTTTCCATTTCCTCAGAAGCGAGGCGACAGACTAAGCCGCTTTGCTTAAACACTGAGATAAATACATCATTGGCATAGACATCCATCTTTTTGACGGATTCGCCTTGGACATTAACTTCCCCAGTAAATCCGAGAACGCCTTCCATTAAACCAGCGCGACTCATGCGACGAGCAACCAGTTTCCCAGCCAGGGCGATACGATTCATTAGCGCACTTAAATCCTGTGCATCTGGCGAAAAACTCTGAAGTTGTTGGAGGACATGACGGGATAAGGTTGTACAGTCACGATCTAAAGCTCTGTCTGTAATATCGTCGGTAGATAAGTCTAAAGATTCTGGCGCTTTAGCCATTTTTATGTTCTCCGCAGCCACTAGCTGTTAATTGGGTTTTAGTCATCTATAGCAACTTATAGTTGCTGCTTCTATCTTAGAAAGGTAATTTGATAACTTAGATGCGACTTTAGATAAACTAAAGAAATGAAGCTTCAGCGACCCCTGCAACCAGAGCCTAGCTACTTTGACTTAACACGACTCAAGCGGGCGGGTATACGCACGCATCCTATCAACAAAGTAAGATCCCCACATTTGCAGCAGGGGCTATAGGTTTACTCTGAAACATTAATACGAAACTACTATCAGATTTGCCTAAGAGGATGTTTGAAAAGTCGTATTGTCGGTATAATATCGTGTCCAGCTAAAGACTTATCATTAAGACCGCTCCAGGAGCAGAGATACAAAGGGGAGGGGTTTCAACCTTTAAAACAAGTAATCTCCCTGGTTAACTAAGTAAAATTTTGCGTAAAAGCGTAGCGTTTTGAACGCAGAATGATGCATTGGCATTGCAGGGTGATGCATTAACATTGTCTCGGCACGCATTGACATTGTATCGAGATGCAATGGCATTGCAGAGGGACGCATTAACATTGTATCTAGATGCAATGGCATTGCAGGAGGACGCATTAACATTGTATCGGCACGCATTGGCATTGCAGAGGGACGCATTGGCATTGCAAGGTATTGCCAAATTTAATTCGCTACAAATTAATGAAATGCTGTATTAAGATACTTTTGGTTGCTGCCATAGGATGAGTTTCAATTCAGAGCAGTAGTAAGCCTCATCGCTAATTTGGTGTTCGTGGTTAGCTATCCAATCATAAATTTGTGTAGCTTTTGCTAATGCCACTTTTTCTGAACGATAAAGCTGAGGAGTAGGGCAGTAGGCTTGGCCATTGATGTGTATAGCTGCAATCTGCCAATAATCGCTCTCTGGTACAACTTCTAAAAACCCGTTACTGTAAGGCTGGATTATTCCTATATTCATCTACAACCATCAAACTTTCTAAGATTGGCCACAATAAAGCCGATACCAGCCAATTCTTCTGAGTCAAAGCTGGAATCACCAGGGAATGCAGTAGCACCCCCTGCTAATGATTTTGGGTTCGTAGTCAATGGAAATCTGAATTATTGGTCACTTTTTGACTTGATTTCGTTATTGGCAGCAATAATGGCAAAAGGGACTGGTCGGGGCGGGTGCATTGGGATTGCCCAAACTCAGAGTGTAGCTGGATAGATGATAATCTGTAGAACGAATTGGCAACTCGCAGTACTCACCCAAAATAACCGAACAAAAAGAGTAAATTTATCATGTCCCGTCTGCTAACAGTCTTCCGGCAGCGATTCTTGCGGAGTATCGCTTTTGCAATACTCTTAACTTTGATTAGTAGTTTAATACTTCCTGGGGCTACTTGGGCGGCTTCTAGCTTGGGAGTTAATAATGGTCATCTTAGTTCTTGTCCGGCTTCAAACAACTGTGTTGTCAGTCAAAACGCAGATGCCAAACACGCCATCGACCCGATTCCTTATCATGTAGACCGCAATGCAGCTAGAGAAGTCTTACTAAAAGTTCTCGGCGTTGTTCCCCGTACAGAAATTGTAGAACAAACAGATAATTATATCCACGCTCTTTCTAAAAGCCGCATCTTCAAATTTGTTGATGATGTAGAATTTTATTTACCTGCTAATGAGTCAGTAATTCATCTGCGATCGGCTTCTCGCGTGGGAGAATCTGATCTTGGTGTCAACCGTAGACGAGCCGAGCAAATTCGTCTGGCTCTACGAGATTTAAACATTTAATTTTGTCGCTACTGTTCTGATTTAACTGATAGAAGTGCGATCGCAATACCATTTAAAATATTTATACTTAGTGGATAAATGTCAGACTATCTGCAATGATTGTGCTTTCCATACCTTAGTAGAAAAAGCGATAAAGTGCATTCACCCTGACGAATTTGGGGTTAATTGTTCTAGCGTCGTTTTCTGCAATTCATTTGAGCCAGCACTCATAATTGACAATCCTTGCGTGACATACGGCAATGATAAAGAATGACGTCAAAAGCGTAGGCGCAGCAAGTCAGCCTTTGGCATTTCAGCTTACGTTGCTATTTAGTAAGTTATGGTAATATAAAAAGTCTTGGGCGATTAGCACAGGGGTAGCGCACATCCTTCACACGGATGGGGTCACTGGTTCAAATCCAGTATCGCCCACTTATACACAGTAAAGTTTTTAGCTAACTAGCTTCAGTTTCTTAAATACGCCCCCCACATTAAGATGCGCTTATAGGGGAAAAAGAATGGACGCTGCAATGCCGCATTAAAAAATATCACATTCGTAATTTATAAAGCCCTATTTTCTGATGTAAACAACAAAAAACGATATCGTCAGAAATTGTGGGTTGAAATTTACTTAAGATACGCCATAAGGTGCGTAAGCGTAGCCCGTCGTAGAAATCCTATCTAATTCCCAATGCTCTATGACTAACTACTTTCGCTCCAATGTTGATGCAATGGCTAGCTATGTTCCTGGTGAGCAGCCTCAACGCGGTACACAAATTATTAAACTTAATAGCAATGAAAACCCCTATCCTCCTTCTCCTGCGGCATTAGCTGTGCTACGGAATATTGATGGTGAGTGGTTGCGGCGGTATCCAGAACCTTTTGGGGGGGAGTTTCGGCAAGCTGCAAGTAAAGTTTTAGGAGTTCCTAGTGATTGGATAATTGTCGGAAATGGCAGTGACGAATTGTTGAGTGTAGTAATTCGAGCTTGTGCAGAACCTGGGAAGAAGGTAGTTTATCCGATGCCTACTTACGTGCTATATCGCACATTAACAGAAATGCAAGCGGCGGAAATTATTGAGATTCCCTACAGCAAAGACTACAGCTTACCAAAGGACGAACTAGTTGCTGCTAATGGGGCGGTAACATTTATTGCGTCGCCCAATAGTCCATCGGGGCATCTGGTAGCAACAAATGATTTACGAAAATTAGCCAGCCAGTTATCTGGAGTTTTAGCGATCGATGAAGCATACATAGATTTTACCGAAGAGAACGCATTGGCTTTGGTTAAGGAATACGAAAACGTCATCGTGATTCGCACATTATCTAAGGGGTACTCGTTGGCAGGATTGCGATTGGGCTTTGGGGTGGCGAATCCTAAACTGTTGCAGGGATTGTTTAAGGTTAAAGATAGCTATAACATTGATGCGATCGCTTGTGCAATTGGTACGGCTGCGATCGCTGACCAAGCTTATAAAAATGCTTGTGTAGCCAAGATTAAAGCATCACGGACTAAGTTAGCAACAGACTTGAAACAATTAGGTTTTCATATCTGGGATTCCCAAGCTAACTTTTTGCTGGCACAGCCAAGAGAAGGAAACGCAGAATATCTCTATCAAAAACTGAAGGAACAGGGAATTTTAATCCGCTATTTCAAGCAGCCCGGACTAGATGATAAATTACGCATCACTGTGGGGACAGATGAGCAAAATCAGGCTTTAGTAGAGGCACTAACAAACCTTTAATTATTCACACCCACTTAACTTACAGCACTTGAAAACTAAAGCTAAGACTTGCCCAATTATTCACATCCAAGCTATGTGAATCGGCTGCTGTGCTGTTCATATCTGTTTTGAGGGCACTAGCGTTATGTAGGTCTTGTAGCAAGGCTTGTACAACGTCTAAGGAATTCAACAATGGGCCAATTGGCCCTTCTTCGGCTGTGGAATACTTGGCCGTGTTCAAGGCGGCGAGAGTTCCGTTAAAGGGGGCAGTACTAAAAATCAGTTGGTGTTCGCACTCAGAAGCTGGGCCTGAAATCACCCATTCGGAAGCAGTATTAGTTTGGGGTAGGGTGAGGGTTTCACCTGGAGAGATGACGATTTGTTTAAGGACGGGGTTGGTGTCCGCAGTGTTTGGTTCTTGGGGGGTTTCCCAAGAATAGAAGGCGATCGCTGTATGATTATTGTTTAATCCCAGCAAGATTAAATATACTGGGCGATCGCTCTGGTTTTCTACCCGATATTGCATTTGACTACCGATAGGGACAATCGGAGTAGGGAGTGATTTTTGAATCGAAGTTTCTGTTTTGAAAGTTCGTACTGTTTCGCGCTGCATGATCACGCGAGGCGATATATTGTTAATTATTTCTAAGGTTGTCTTGAGAGCCAAGCGGGAAGAACCTTGATTTTCTGTCAGTCGCCATAACTTAGCTGCTAACAAGGTTGATAATTTTGGCGCTAACTTTTGCACTGTTGATTTTACTGCTTCTCCTGCTTCCCCCGTGGCATTGGAAATTAGTTCGCCACTAAGAGAAAATAAACCATAGCGACTAGGTGTTTGCTGTAGTTTGGCAAATAAATAATCAGCCGGTTTTTCTCCTGCGACTACGGTGGAGACATGGGGAAATGCAGCAAAGGCACTTGTAGCGTCTACGCGCTCAATTCTTTCCAATCCAGTATCTAAAGCAATTATTAAATGGATCTTTCGGAGTAAAACCCGGACTGCTTCTTGGACAAGTTGCCCGACTTGTAGGGGATTTGCACCTTCTATTTGGGAAATTTGCGCTTTTGCTGTTAACCCAGTCCGCGATCGCAATACTAATTCTTCTGTTGTTGTTGCTAAGGTGAATCGAGAATTAACTCCGTAGTATAGCAGCACTTGGGGGGGTAATCCTGCTAACCACAGATGGACTGTTTTGCCATCTTCTTCAATTGCTGTCACTGCGCCTTCTGCACCAATAATACCGTCTGGTGGTAGAGACGTTAGATGTTGATTTTTCTGACTACTTAATAACGCTGGTTGCTGTTTACTACCCAATTTGGATAGAGAATTTTCCATATAAGAGAGAGCGACTTGAATTCTGGTAGTTGGGGTGAATTCCCACAAATACTGCGTCAAGGCGTAGGTAAATAACCCAGCACTAAAACCAGCAAAGAGTTCTTCCCTCGCCGACTGCTTAGGATTTGAGCTAGCTGCTAAGACAATCGGCGTGCTGTGTAACTTCTGAGTTTTAAGTTGTTGGAGAAAGTCAAGTTCTTCTGCTGCTAGCTTTGCCTCTACTGATTCTGGAAGGGCGCGACTTTTTAATCCTAATACTGGGGTTGGCGCATAATAGCTAGTATCTAATACTGCTGTGACTCGATCTGTAGGGAGCGATCGCAATAATAGTAGTAGAGTTTCTTCTAATATATAGTTGACTATTTTCTCTTCTTGTGAAATTAGACTAGCATTAGCTGTCACCAGAGCATTTTGCATTGTCTCTGGCGATGTATCCAATTTGACACGGCTGCCATAACCGCTAAAGTGAAAGACGACCAGATCATCGGGTTTAGCTTGCTTACCCAAGCGATCCAAAAAAGCCGCCTCAATGAATTCCCTACTAGCTTCTTCCTCAGTTAAAGTTAAGATATCTGACCCTTGGAAACCAAAGCGATAAATCAAAAGTTCTCTTTGTAGTTCCACATCCGTCAGACAACCACTGAGGGCTGGAATTTTGGGGTATTGGTTAATACCTATTAACAATGCCAATTTGCGCGGACTGGGTTGTGCCAAAGCCTGATAATAGCGATTTCCCAAAGACAACCACTCAGCTTCAGTTATCCCCAATACCGCGAGTATTGAGCCAATTCTCTCTAAAAACGTGCGACGTTTCATAATTAGCTATCAGCCCTCAGCTATCAGTTAGCAGCTTACAGGGCTGAACTCTGTATTGTAAAGTTACAAAAATGTGGGAGTGGAGGGGCAGGGGAGCGGGGGAGAATAATTTAGAACCAATGCCCAATGCCCTTCAGGAGTGCTGAGTGCTGAGTGGGGAATCTCACTTTTTTACTCAGCACTCGGAACTCGAAACTCGGAACTGTTTTGCCCCATGCCCTAAGCTGGTACTTCTATCCGCATTGCCCGCGCCAACTCTGCTGCTACCTCTGGACGAGAAAATTCTGGTGGAGGTAACTCACCGCGCCGCAGCATTTCCCTAACTTTTGTTCCTGATAGGTGAATACGTTCTTCTGGCCTGCTGGGACTGGTTTTAGATGTTGCCATCTGCTTAGTGCGCATGCAGTAAAAAGCGTGTTCAAATTTCATCGGCACAATGCCTAATTCACTTGGCGCAAATTCATCAAAGATATACTGAGCATCGTAAGTGCCGTAATAGTCACCAACACCAGCATGATCTCGTCCGACGATAAAGTGAGTACAGCCGTAGTTTTTGCGGACTAAAGCATGGAATATGGCTTCACGAGGCCCAGCATAACGCATTGCAGCTGGATTAATTGCCAAAGTTACCCGGTCTAAGGGGTAGTAGTGTTCTAGCAAAATTTCATAACAACGCATCCGCACGTCAGCAGCAATATCGTCCTCTTTTGTCGCCCCGACTAATGGGTGCAAAAATAGACCATCAACGATTTCTAAGGCGCACTTTTGAATATATTCATGGGCGCGGTGGATGGGGTTGCGAGTTTGAAAGCCGACGATGGTTTTCCAACCTTTGTCTTGAAATAGTTGCCGTGAGGCCGCTGGATCGATTTGGTAACTGGGAAACTGGGGATGAGGTTCGCGTTGCAACAACCAAATATCACCCGCCAGATTTACAGTACCTTGGTTATAGAGTACCTGCACGCCGGGATGATTGACATCATTAGTACGGTAGACTTTTATTGCTTCGCGGATTTTGTCGTAGTCATATTTTTGCGTAAGTTGCAAAACTCCGATAAATTCGCCTATCGAGTTATCCAGACGGATTAAGCCGCCTTCTGGCAACGGTGAAGCTACTTCTTCGCTTACCGATAGTGTAATCGGGATTGACCACACAAGACCGTTAGCTAATCGCATTTCTGTGACAGTGCGATCGTAGTCTTCTTGGTTCATAAAACCCGTGAGTGGACTAAAAGCACCGATCGCAATCATTTCTAGATCGGAAACGGCGCGATCGTCAAGTTGCACTCGCGGCAAAAAGTCAGCTTTTGAGAGAAACTCTGCTCTTTGTTCTGGTGTGGCGATACGGTTAACCAACTGTCCACCGTGGGGAGCTATGGCATCTGGATTGTGACTCAACGTAATCCCCTCTTTGTATTAACTGTTATTGTTTCAGATTATGTACTAACTTATCAAATGCTGGTACGTAGAAAAAAAATAGTTGGAAAAATAGTGTCGTTTCAACCTACTACAAGATTTACCTGAGATAAGAACTGCTTTCAGTTTCCTGCAACTCCAGACTAATAATTGGGAAAAATAAGTTTGAACTCAAGAACTAACCTTTGGAGGTTGCAAGTGCTATCTTACTTACGTGTGCTAACTTCAGCTTTACTTAGACCATTAAGAGCAATCCGTCGATTCGTTAAGTTTTTAATAAAACAAGAATATCAAGCAGACGGCGTAAGACATTTAAATCTGGGACTTGACTTATATAACCAAGAACTTTATCATGATGCATTAAAACAGTTCAGTCAAGCTTTATCTTATTTTCAAAGAATTCAAGATTTAAAAAATGAAGGTACTACTCTTAGTAATATTGGCAGTGCATATCGTAGGATTGGACAATATTCAAATGCTTTAGAGAACTATCAAAAAGCGCTTTCTCTTCATCTTGAGGTCAGGGATCGCAAAATGGAAGGAAAAACACTTTGTGGTATTGGGGCAGTGTATTCTTTATTAGGACAATATTCAGAAGCGCTACAGCACTATAATCAGTCTTTAATAATTAGTAGAGAAGTAGGCCATCTATCTAATGAAGCTGCTACTCTCAGTCATACTGGCTTAATTTATGAAAGGCTTGGACAACCTCAAAAAGCCTTAGAAATATATCAAGAGGCACTAAAAATTTACAGGAGTCAAAATCATCTAAATGGTGAAGCATCTGTTCTTAACAATATAGGACAAATTTACAATGACTTAAGCCAATATCCAGAAGCATTAGAGCTACATCATCAAAGTCTTAATATCCAGATAGAAAATAATCATTTATCAGGCCAAGCTTCTTCGCTGAATAATATAGGATGTGTTTATCGCCAGATGGGACAATATACAGAAGCGCTAGAACACTATAAAAAAGCTTTAAAAATTTTCAAAAAATTAGATGATCGTGCCAACGAAGCTACAGCCCTCAATAATTTTGGAGGTATTTATGATCAGACAGGACAGTATCAAGAGGCATTAAAATATTATCACCAAGCTTTATCAATTAGTCGAGAAATAGGAGCGCAACAAGACGAAGGTACTACTTTAAATAACATTGGAGCCGTTTATAGTTTTCTAGAAGAATTCCCCAAAGCACTTCAATACTATGAAGAAGCTTTAAGCCTACATCGGCAGATTGGTGATTTTGGTGGTCAAAGTACAACCCTCAATAATATAGGTCATATATATTTTCGTTATGGAAATTATACAACAGCTTTAGAATGCTATCAAGAAGCACTAGTAATAGCGAGTAAAATGGGCGCTCGCGACACAGAGGCTACTGTTTTGAGTAATCTTGGGTTACTTAACGCTAGTTTAAAAGACTTTGAAAAAGCATTAAACTATTACGAGCTTGCATTAGCACTTCGACGAGAAATTAAGGCTCGTCCAGGCCAGGCAGAGACTCTTTATCTCATAGGTGATGTCTATTGCGATTTAGGAAATTACTCAAAAGCACAAAATTATCTTCAAGAAGCTCTAGCAATTAGTAAAGAAATTGGAGATAGTCTGAGTGAGAGTAATACTCTTAGCATTTTAGGGTTGATGTATAAACATTTGAAAGAGTATGAAAAAGCTATAAAATGCTATCAGCAATCTTTAATTATTTGTAAAGGATTAGGCAATCGGATGACTGAACTTCAAAATATTGAACATATAGGCGAACTATTTCTTGAGCTAAAACAACATTCCAAAGCCCTGAAATATTATCAGCAAGCATTAGCAGTAGCTAAAGAACAAGGTTATCAAAATAATGAAGATAAAATTATTGATATAATTAATGAAATTAATAGTTGTTTATCTGATTGATTGACTAAACCTTGGTTAAAGATAAAAAGCGATCGCTATTTCAGTACTATGGTTTTTGAAGCTGCAAATACTCCAATAGTAGTAACCGCAAGTAATCTAACGTTCTAATATAACTCTTTATCTGTTCATAATTGCCATTACTGCCAAAATAAAAACTCGCAATCTGAGGTACATTTAAAACTTGCATAGCTTGTAATTGCTCAATTGCCTGGGCTTGATTGACAATTTGACCTATGGATTGAATTTGACTTGCATAACCTCTAATATTTACTGTTAAAAGTTCAAGTTCTTCTAAAAGTGAAAAATCTTCATCTTCTGGTGGAAACCGAGTAGAAATTTCTTTTCGTTCGCCGCGTGTATTTTCATAAGTATTAGTCAATTGTGCTAATAAGTGACTAATATTTCTCTTAATTAATTCTTGCTGATTTAAAATTGCTTTAGTCATCATTGACTCCATAAGTAACTATCTTTTCAGTACCATATTGATCGGGTCTGACAATCAGATATTCATTGCTTTTACGATATACAGCTGAACTATCTCCACGATATCCAGTTTTCGGAACTCTAATCGCTCCTTTTTTATTAAAGTTATGAGCCTTGCGTAGATACTTTAATGGGTCAATTCCTTTTCTATTAGCATGGTCTAAGATACTCTGGGCAACACTCATATAGGTGGCAGCATCCCACTGACTTATGTACTTTTGAATCTCTGCCACCTCTGCTGAGGTATAGCTTTCTAATAACTGTATCAAAAACTGGTCAGAGATAGGTTCTTCCGGCATATATGCAATTTAAAAATAAAAATACCCCTCCTTACAAGCGAGGAAGGGTGGTTTTACTTGATGCCAAAACAGGGTAAGAGTTATTATTAACTAAACTGTTCAATAATTCCGCCACCTAACACTTTTTCGCTGTCGTACCACACTGCTGCTTGTCCGGGGGTGATGCTGATTTGGGGTTCATCAAACACCAAACGCACACGAGAGTTTTCCAACGGAATCACCGTCACTGGTGTAGCCGTTGAACGATAGCGAATTTGCGCTTCGGCATGAATTGGGGTAGATGGTTCGGCAATAGAAACCCAATTTACCCGATTTACAGTGCATTCTGGCTGAGTTACTTTTGTGCGATCGCCTACTACTACTTTATTATTTTCCGCATCTAATTCAATCACATATAGCGGTTCGGCAGCAGCAATCCCCAAGCCTTTGCGCTGGCCAATGGTGTAATGATGGACACCATCATGCTGTCCCAAAACTTTGCCTGTCATATCGACAATATCGCCTGTTTTGGGAGCTAAATATTTATCCAAAAATGCCCGCATGGAACCGTTACTTTCCACTAAGCATAAGTCTTGACTTTCTGGCTTATCAGCAGTTTTCAGTCCGTATTCAGTTGCAATGCGGCGCGTGTGAGTTTTTTCTAGTTCGCCTAGAGGGAATATCGTTGCTGCAAGTAAATCTTGAGACAAATCATAGAGAAAGTATGACTGGTCTTTGTTGCGGTCAACAGCCCTTAATAATTGGTAACGTCCAGTTGCTTCGTCATAGCTAATTCGGGCATAATGACCAGTGGCAATGCGATCGCATCCCAATTCTTCACGAGCATACTGCACCATTGGCCCAAACTTCACCGTTTTATTGCACTGAGAGCAAGGCAATGGCGTGATTCCAGCACTGTAACCAGTCACCAGGTAATCGACAATATGCGTCTGAAAGAGATCCCGAATATCCACAACCTGATGGGGAACGCCCAATTGTTCACAGAGATCAGCCGCGTCGATCATACCTTCAGAGCAACATTGACCTTTGCCTTTCATTAGCCAAAGAGTCAAACCAATCACTTCATAGCCCTGATAGTGCAGGATAGCTGCGGCGGTGGAACTGTCAACGCCACCAGAAAGACCAACGACGACTTTTTTCATACAAAGCACGACACGATATTCGTGGTTGCCCAATTGTAGCACACACTCTTTCATTGCCTTGCTACTAAAGCGCTTCAGTTTTAGAGTTGCTGAATTAGCAATCGCTATTCACTCCTCAATCATCTTCATCTAAGATTAATTACAGATGTATTTTTTGCCACGCAGATGATCTAATTTTACGTTAACGCTATATAGTTGCTACAACGGTGAACTAATAAGTTCCTGATAGAAATTACCTAAAAATACTGTGACTACTTTCTAACTATTATGTCGAGAGGAATATCAAGTAAATTTATCCCATTTCAGATGTTACGCCGAAGTTCTCAGGGTTGGAAGCCCACTATAGCGGTTCTCTTTTTGTTAGTGGGAGGATGGTTAGTACTGATTCCCGACTCTACCCCAGCACAAGCACAAATTTCCAACAGCAACCTCTTACTGGCTCAAGAAGGTGAGATTTTACCGCCACCGCCAATAATTCCCTTTGGTCAACAGGCATCACCGCAGTTACAACCGGCTCAACCACAGGACTTCAATCAACCGGAAGTGAACTTTCAGCCTTCCCAACCAGTACAGAACAATCAACCGGAAGTGAACTTTCAGCCCTCTCAACCATTACAGAACAATCAATTTGAGCAGAATTTTCAGCCCTCTCAACCCACACAGTTTAGTCAATATAACCAGAACTTTGAGCGCTATTTAGTTTACGTTGATGGTAGTGATTACCAGACACTAGAAGCAATACGTCAGATTGAACCCAGTGCTTACATTCGCCAGTTCCAAGGTCGGAATGTAATTCAGTCAGGAGTTTTTAACAGAGTAGCCAACGCCCAACAACAGGTGAATGAGCTACAATCACGAGGCATATATAACGCCCGAATTATCAGCTTTGGTAACGGACAGGAAATAAATGCAGGCAATGACAGGTTTATAGGCGATCGCAATAATATAAATGCTAATAGACGAGTCTCTAGATATTATGTCGCCATTCCCACCACTTCAGAACAGTTATCTGCGATCGCAGCACAAGTTAGGCAGAATTTAGGCCGATTTACCCAAGATTTAGGACGATCTGGCGGAGTCCTCCAAAGGACGCAACCACGAGGCCCACACGTAGCAGTAGGGCCTTTCCAAAATCGATTCCAAGCTGAGGAATGGAACAAGTATATCCGAAATATCGGATACGGTAATGCCAGAGTTTACTATGGAAAGTGAATAAGTGGGGAGTTAGGAGTGAGATAGGAAGTACACCAACGGCAAGCCCTCCAATGTAAGTATCATAGAATTTTAGGCAAATCAGTTGTAAATCATCCTACAGCTATCAGCCAAAATTTTTATACAGACTCACACAAGTACAGTCAAAATGGATATAAAGAATGGCTTTGTTGGCGCTGTTGGCAACACCCCTTTAATTCGCTTAAACAGTTTTAGCGAAGAAACAGGGTGTGAAATCCTTGCTAAAGCAGAATTTCTCAATCCTGGGGGTTCCGTCAAAGACCGCGCCGCACTTTACATTATCGAAGATGCACAAAAGAAAGGTCTACTCAAACCTGGTGGCACGGTTGTAGAAGGAACCGCAGGTAATACTGGCATTGGACTAGCACATATTTGCAACGCTAAAGGTTACAAATGTCTAATTATTATTCCCGATACCCAATCACAAGAAAAGATAGACGCACTGACAGCACTAGGAGCAGAAGTTCGTCCCGTCCCCGCCGTACCCTATAAAGACCCGAACAACTACGTCAAGCTATCTGGTAGAGTCGCTGCTGAATTGGAAAATGCCATTTGGGCAAATCAGTTTGATAATTTAGCCAACCGCCTCGCCCACTACGAAACCACAGGGCCGGAAATTTGGACGCAGACAGATGGTAAAATAGATGCATGGATAACTGCAACTGGTACTGGTGGTACTTATGCTGGTGTAGCATCGTACTTAAAAGAACAAAATCCAGCAATTAAATGTGTTGTAGCCGATCCGCTAGGTAGTGGACTCTATAGCTATGTCAAAACTGGCGAAATCAAGATAGAAGGAAATTCCATCACTGAAGGCATCGGTAACGGTCGTGTCACAGCCAATATGGAAGGCGCACCTGCTGATGATGCCATCCAAATCGATGATAAAGAAGCTTTGCGAGTAGTTTACCAACTGCTGAGGAAAGATGGGTTGTTAATGGGCGGCTCAACGGGTATTAATGTTGGGGCAGCTGTTGCCTTAGCGAAGCAGTTGGGGCCAGGACATACCATTGTCACCATCTTGTGTGATAGTGGTTCCCGGTATCAGTCGCGGATATTCAACCTGGAATGGCTAGCTTCAAAAGGACTTTCAATAGATTAGTCATTAGTCATTAGTCATTGGTCATTGGTCATTAGCTTCCGACTTCCGACTTTTGGCAAATGACAAATGACAAATAACAAAGGACAAATGACCAACATCACTCAACCATCAGACTTCCCGATAATAGATCGAGATTCTCCTAAATGTGTGCGGGTTTGTCAAAATCGTACTTGTAAAAAGCAAGGTGCAGCTAAGGTTTTAGCAGCTTTTACAGCTTTGCCAATCCCCGGTGTAACTGTAACGGCTAGCAGCTGTTTAGGACAATGTGGCAATGGCCCAATGGTGCTGATATTACCCGATATGGTCTGGTATAGCGGCGTTCAACCTGATGAAGTATCTCTACTGATAGAAAATCATTTGTTAGGTGGTCAAAGAGTCAAACAGATGCTCTATTATCGGTTTCATCCCCAGAAAGAAAGCTAAATTTTCAATATTAAGCTCTGCAATCTTTTTGACTGAAGTGAGGCATCCAATGAATATCCAGCAGCTGCGTCAATCCTTAAAACAAAAGTGGCTTGTTTACTACAAGCAAAATATTTCCTGGCTAATCAAAATGCGAATTTGGGCCACTTATGATGGTTTGCGCCGTCCTTTGTCCGGTTTTATTTTGGCAACACTCTCTGTTTTGGAACCCCAGTTTGATGAAATACTTGCTTTTATGCTGGATCTGAATAACGATCCAGATAAAATAGTCGCTGCTTTAGGTCTTAACTTCAATCCTGATCAAGAGTTACGTTTAATCAAATCAGATTATTTTCTAGCTACCAGCCAAGCTGAAAATGAGTCGCCAGATGAGAAGTATTCTGAGGATAAACATTTGTCATCGGTTGTAACTGCTACCAAGATTGCGCCTAATTCTCTTGCCAAAACTCTAGACTCCAAGTTGCCACACGCCGAGAAACTTCTGCCATCATTTACAGTTAATACTGAGGTAGTTCGTACACGCCAACCTGAGTTAGTAGTTGCATTTGCTACTAAAATCGCTCCAGATACTCCAGCAAAAACGCCAGCCTCTGGTTTTGTAAGCGAATATCAACCACTACAATCGCCCCTTGAACGCCTCCCTTCAGGAAACTCGTTGACAATGACTGCTGAGGTTAATACCAAAGCCAAAACTATGCCATCTGCGGTGTTAGCTACTGAGGTTAAAAGCAACCCGCCATCTAACCGAATCCCTGTAGGCGCATTCCTGGCAATTACCACTGAGATTGACAGTAATGGCAAACCAGTGCGTAGCTGCTTTGCAGCTTGTCGTCAGACATCGCCCGTTGGGCAGCTCCCTTCAAGAGCATCGCTAGCAATTACTACTGGGGTTAAAAGCAACGGTAAAGAGCCGAATATTCAACCACAAGAGGTTAAGAGCAAAGTAAATTTAGCAACTACAAATGCCCGTAGTATAGCTTCTTGGGTAGATGAATTTTGTTACGGTGCTAGAGATAAAGAGAAAGATATTTTGATTTGAGTTACTTACGGGTACTCGTGAGAAACAAACGGAATTTCTACTATTTCACCCTCAGTTTCTCCTACTTTGACTTTTAAGCCTACACCACCAGCTTTGGTGCGAATGTAACCTAGTCCAAAGTAACCATCAGCGGTTTCTGTGTAACTAGTAAGTTTGCCGACCTTTTCATCTCCAACTGCGATCGCACTTCCAACTTCCACAGGGGCACTGAGGCGAATACCAAGCAGGTGTTGTTTTACACCTTTGTATGTATTTAACCGAGCAATAGTTTCTTGCCCAATATAGCAACCTTTAGTAAAAGAAATTGTTTGCCACAAGCCAACTTCCAGAGGATTGTAATCATCTGTAAGTTCCGCATCTGGGGCGGGGCGGCCTTGTAAGATTCGCAAGGCATCCCAAGCGCGATCGCTCATCTCTACCGCCCCAGCTTCTAACAGTTTGTTCCACACTGTTTCTTTATCAGTATAGGGGAAAGTGAAGGTGTATCCGGGCGCAGCTAACCCGCTACCCACAGCAATTCGCACTCCTTCAGCCGGAGCGATCGTGTATACTTGGTGACTACCATAAGGTTGGCCGATGAGTTCGCCAATACCCAACTTTTCTAAAACAGCGTCGCTTCCTGGGCCAATCAGGCTGAAGGTGTTGGTGTATTGGGTAATATCAGATAATTCCACCTTATCTGCATAGAAAATATATTTATCCAGCCATTCCATCAAAAACTGGCGACGGTTAGGTGAAACCAGCAAGATTACCGCATCTTCTCTAACGTAGGCGGTTACTAAATCAATTGTTCTGGCTGTGGAAGTGACAAAAACCGTATCACAACCTTGTCCTGGCTTGAGTATTTGGAAATTGTTAGTACTTTGGTTGTGTAAGAAGTTGAGGCGATCGTCGCCAGCTACTTTGATCCGTCCCCAGGCGGTGCGATCGCATATTGCAACCCCAACTCTGGCGGCTTGGATAGCTGCTGCGTCTTTATCGTCAAGTGTAGATGTTGGCATAGCGATCAGAAGTTGCCCTGTTTGAATGTTGTCGCACTGGAAATCTTAGCAAATAAGCGTTTGTGGCTTCAATCTACCTCCGGTTTTCTTCTAACGTCTAATCAAAATCTTATCAACATCACGATTTTGTGAAGAAAATTAAAGCTGTGGTTAGCAAAATCATTCTTTTGTTGATGAAAATCGCGATTTTGTAAAGAACATTTAAGCTGTGGTTAGCAAAATCATTCTTTTGTTAATGAAAATCGTTATTTTGTGAAGAATGTTAAAGCTGTGGTTAGCAAAATCATTTTTTTATTGATGAAAATTGTGATTTTGTGAAAAATATTAAAGCTGTCGCGACTTACTTAACTTTAGCAAGGCTTGAGGTGATATATCTCGATTATCTGCAACTTTTTCGAGCGATCGCAATGTATCTGTTGGTATCTTTATTGATACTGTTTCTATCGCACAGGGTCTTAAGTGTAGCTCTAGTTCTTCAGGGTTGTTCGTATAGCTTTCTTTCAATGCGAGTACCTGGATGATTTGTTGATTGGGATGGAATGCGATCGCCTTGATTATGACAGTGCAATTACTGAGGCGAATATTTTATAGGAAAGTCCTATACAGGTTAATTGATGTAGGAGTTGAACTATGGATAAAAAAGAACTGCTCAGGCGTTATGCAGCCGGAGAGCGGAACTTCTCTGGGATTGAAATCAGTGCGGACGACTTGTACGCTGTTGACCTTAGTGGTGCCGACTTGAGTGGTACTAGGCTGGAACAATTCGAGATATCTCGTGCCATCTTGATAGGTGTTAATTTGTGGAATACTTATTTGACCGATTCCAGCCTTAATAGTGTTGATTTGAGCCGAGCTGATCTCAGGGGAACTGACTTGCGTGGAGCTAGTCTCAATTGTGCTAACTTGACCGAAGCCGATTTGAGAGAAGCTAGATTTGGAAACACTACGTTCTACAGGGCTAATCTGACTAGAGCTAACTTGGAAGGCGTTGATTTTAGGGATACTAGCTTGCGACAGGCTAATTTGACTGGAGCCAATCTTGAAGGAGCTAACCTTAGCAGAGTTATTTTCCACAACACCATCATGCCAGACGGCAGTATTAGGAATAGCAGCAGTTAAAACTTCCATAAAGCAAGTTCCATATCAAGCTACCATTCAATAGACCTCTTGCAAAAGTCCCTAATACCCCAACCCCAACCCCTCCCCAAAGCATCGGGGAGGGGAGCATTTGCTTTACTCAAATGCGGGGTGAGGTTCTTATTTTTGATTTATGCAAGAGGTCTAATTTGAAGATAAACGTTCCTTTTACGAAGTTGATTTGCGCGAAACAACCAAACTAATCAAGCAGAAAATAGACACTCAGGTATCAGGAAGTCAAGTAGTTCTACAACGAATCATTCACAAGCAAGTCTTAGACGACTTTAAGAATGCAGAGCAACAGATTAATGACTACATCAAAAGCTTTCAAGATGAGTTTGACCGCTTGTTGAAAGAACGGGAGACCAGAGAAGCCGAGGCTGAACAAATTCGTGAAACTCTTAATGTTCAAAAAGTCAAGCTGAATGAATACTTGAATGAAGTAACTGCTATTCGAGCATCATTAGATAATTGGAAGCCATTGCAGAGAATCAGATAGGCGATAGACCACACCGATATTCCAGATAAGTTGAAAAAGCTTCGTCTTACCCCATAAGCCCACGCAAGTGGGCTTTGTTCGTGTATTCTATTTTCAGGGCTTCAACTCTCTGGCAACTTAGCAAACGCCTGCTCAACTAACTCCTTTGACTTGGCATCCAAACGCAGCCAATCCACTTCACCGAATTCATCGATTAAACTAGTATCAATATCAGCAGCTTCCTTCTCTGGGCTGTATTCAATAAAACACACCTGATAACACAGTTCCCACAAATCGATACTCGCTTCTTGCTGTTGACGCTGTAAACGTAGATGATATCCTGGATGGGGCATCGGCAGACGAGCCAGAGTTCCTCTGATTTCATCTGCTTCTTGGGGTGTTGCAGTTTCCATTGCTTGCAACAGCTCAGTCACCAATGCTTTGATTTCATCAGTGGTGCTAGGCGGCCAAATCAGGACATCATGGTAAGTTCCCGTCCAGGAAGATTCATCAAGCTGCTTGCGGATATTGTCGATAACGCGAATGAAAGCAGGTTGCATGAGGATTTCAGCCTGCTGCCATGCAACTGAGTTTGTTATTTTAGGTGGCATTGGTAATAAACAGGGGCACTAAAAGAAAAATAAACAGTCTGCATTTATTAAAAAGCTGCGTTTTTAATCTAAATCTTTTCTCAAGATAGCGGATTTCATTGAAGAAAATTTGGAGATATTTATTACCAGCTGGAAAATTAGGTAATAACTCTGGGGAGGGAATATGATAGGCAAGCTACTAGACCATCGTTACCAAGTAATTCGAGTCCTCGCGATGGGAGGATTTGGTCAAACCTACATTGCCCAAGATACTAGGCGACCAGGCAATCCTATCTGCGTTGTCAAGCACCTCAAACCCGGAACTGACCCCAGAGTTTTTGATACTGCTAAACGCCTGTTCAGCAGTGAAGCCGAAACTTTAGAAAAACTGGGCAACCATGACCAAATACCCAGGCTGCTGGCGTACTTTGACGAAAATCAAGAATTCTATTTAGTACAAGAATATATTGAAGGACATACCCTAGCTGAGGAACTTATACCTGGTAAGCGCTGGAGTGAAAGCCAAGTAGTTCAACTGTTGCAGGAAGTTCTAGAAATTCTGGAATTTGTCCATCGCCAAGGCGTGATTCACCGCGACATCAAACCGGATAATATCATTCGCCGTACCTCAGATAATAAGTTAGTTTTAGTTGATTTTGGTGCAGTAAAGCAACTGCGTACACAATTGGTAACTGTAGGCGCACAAGCCTCTGCGACAGTGGTTATCGGTACTCCTGGCTATATGCCCACAGAACAAGGGCAAGGTAAACCTCGTCCCAACAGTGACATCTATTCCCTTGGCATTATTGCTATTCAAGCATTAACAGGATTACAGCCAACAGAATTGCAAGAAGACCCGGAAACGGGGGAAGTTATCTGGCGGCATTCAGTAACCGTGAACCATCGACTGGCGGCAGTATTGTCCAAGATAGTGCGTTATCACTTCAAAGACCGCTACCAAAACGCCACGGAAGCACTGCAAGCGTGTAAAGACGCGATTAATCCAGTACCTGTACTTTCCACACCTCAAGAAGCCGCCAACAATTCCAGTTATCAAGCAGCTAAATCCCAGCCTCAAGTATCTCGACTGCAAACTATTGCATTTGCACCAGCCAATCCTGTCAAACCTGCGCGTAAAGACTCTAGTAAATCCGACCCCTGGCCGATATTAATTGGCATATTATTGGCGGGTGGTGCGGCTGCCTTGGTAGCAAATGTATATCCAAATGTGAAAAATTTAGCTTTAAATTTTACAGGTAAGGATACGGCTTTAGCAAACAAATGCTCGGCTGTTGTCGTCGGAAATTCTAATATCCGTTCTGAACCTAGTTCGATAAATTCTGATAATATTGTGCAAACTGTTGCTGATAACACCAATTTCGAGGTGACTGGCAAGCGGACAAAACGAGGTTGGATAGAAGTTAAACTTAAATCTGGTCGTTCGGCTTGGGCACATCCGGCCGTGATAACCAATAATCAGGAATGGGGTTCTTGCCTGCGCGAAAAGGGCATTGCAACTAGGATTGTAGATGATAGTACCCTGATTGCGACTCGAACAATTCCCCAGCCACAACCAAAATATAAGGATGTAGTAACTCCATTACCAGAAAAGCCGAAGGGGTCAACTGACGATGCTGAGAAATCACAACGATCGCAGCCTAATGATAACAGTGCCAATATTATCGAACAAGCAAAAAAGAAGTATGATTCAGGGGATATAATTGGAGCGATCGCACTTTTAAGATCGGTTCCGGCAAATGCTGCTTCTAGTATCCAAGAAACAGGCAAAATGATTGCCCAATGGCAGGAAGACTGGGCTAAGGCAGAGGCATTATCTAATGAGATCAACAAAGCAATAGATGATGGTAAATGGGATAAAGTTTTAGATTATAGAAACCATCCAGAAAAGTTGCCTAATACTCAATATTGGCGAAATAGAATAGAACCATTATTTAAACAAGCTGCCGAAAATCTCGCAAAACAGGCACTAACTAAGCTAGAAAATCAAGGTAATCAGAAAAATACCCAACAGAAAGTTTCTGATCCTAATCAACCTGCAACCACAGAAACTCCTAAAAGCGGCTTTTAACAGTTATCAGTAAACACGCTTTATCTCATTCCCAGTTTATGGCTGGGAATAGCTAAATCAGGGATGCCGCCTCTTGAATTCGCAGCAGCAGCCCAATAAATATCGTTTCCAGGCGTAACCTGGAAACGATATTTATCTGTAGTTTTATTTTCCCTATCCGTGCATTTCGTCGTATTCTTGGGCTTCAACTCGTCTTGCTTCCATCCGCGAAGCAGGCAGAAACTCAGCACGACGGACTGGAACCAAGGGCGGCGTATTTCCTTGGTAAGGGTGAATAACTTGTACAGTACGGGCTGGACGCTGCCGTGGTGAGAATAAAGCCAATACCCCAGCGACAACAACACCACCACCAATAGTGAGAGTTGCGCCTCCCACAGCCCAAAGCACGGGTGAAGACCACCAAGTATTTTGCGGCTGGAATGTTGCTGCTGTTTTTTGTTGGTTATTCTGCTGGGCTAATTGCCACTGCTGCTGAGTATTGAAATTTTGGACTTGGCCCTGGAGTTGTTGATTTTGGAACTTTAGCTGTTCATTGTCGTTTTTTAAACGCTCCAGCTGCATCTGCGTGTTCAACTTCTCCGCCTCTAGGCGCTGGTCAGTATTGGGAGGAACTGACGATTGATTAGAATTGGGATAGATTGGTTGCCCATAAGGGCCGTAAGGATACATTTGTGGCTGCATTCCTTGGGGCGCTACTACAGTACCTGGCATTTGCGGAGCAACAGCGAAGTTAGATTGTAGGGGGATATTTGTTCCTTTGAGCAATACAAGAGCCGCCAGCCCAGCTACGGCCACTCCGCCGATAAATGCCATACTTTCACTCATCGCCTTTGCTCCTCGATCGCGACGTAACTATAATCATTTTTGACTGACTCACTCTCACACTCATAAATTATGCCTACTTGATTTCACATAATACTCAAACTATAAGCAACTCTATCAGCTAGTTTTTTTACACAATCATATCTGATGTTAATATTCAAGACCATAATGGTCAAATTGTCTACCAAATAAGGATAGAAAAACTACACTGTTATCTTTTTTAATCTACTTTCTGCGTCTAATCAAGAGGAGTATTTGTGCTGATGTTGGTCGGCTTGATGGCTGCTTTGAGACTTTGGCAAAATTGGGCGATCGCCGAAAGTCCCTGCTCTGGTGTTCCTTGGGCTAACCGTTTGACAACAGCGCTACCCACGATTGCACCATCTGCGCCCCATTCCATAACCTGACGGGCTTGGGCCGCTTCCGAGATGCCAAAGCCGACTGCGATGGGTTTATCAGTAACACTACGAATTTGTTTGAGTAAATCGGACACGCGGATTTCCAGTTGCGATCGCACTCCTGTTACTCCAGTGACGCTGACTAAATAAATAAATCCTTGGGAAGAACGAGCGATCGCTTCGATCCGTTCAGCAGAACTGGTGGGAGCTACCAACAAGATTACGTCAATTCCCATCTCACTAGCTGATTGGAGCAAGCCTGCTGCTTCCTCTAAAGGTAAGTCAGGTATTACCAATCCTGCGACCCCAGCAGCAGCAATTTGCCCAAGAAATTTTTCAATTCCTCGGTGCAAAATTGAGTTGTAATAGATTAACAGAATAATCGGCGATCGCAATTTGGGAGTAATCCCTTGCAGCATTTCTAGCACCTGCTCTAACTTCGTACCTCTTTGCAAGGCGCGGGTAGCAGCAGCTTGAATGACTGGCCCATCAGCTAGAGGATCGGAATAGGGTATACCCACTTCTATAATGTCGGCTCCATTACGATCTAGAACCTGCAAGGCTTTTGCTGTTGTTTCTAAATCTGGGTCGCCAGCAGTGATAAATGGAATCAGAGCGCACTCACAATTGTGCCCAAGGGTTTCAAAGCAATCAGAAATCGCAGTCATTTAGTCAAGTGTCAATAGTCAGTGGTCATTGGTCATTGGTCATTAGTCATTGGTCATTAGTAAAGGACAAATGACTAATGACAAAGGACAAATAACAACTGACCAATGATAACTTTACACCTGAGATTGCTCTTCTTGTTCTATTTCGGCTTGAATTCGTGCTAGTTCTTCGGGAGTAAGCTCGTCTAGCCGCTTTTGCAGAAAGTCTTGCTCATACTGTTCCCGCTGTTGGTGGTAGGTCATTTTTTGTCCCACCGCACGGAAAAAATAGGTGGCCAGCCAGCCAACTAACCCACTGACAAGTAACACTTGGCTCCATATACCAGCTTTCTGATTATCCAAACCAACTAGCTGAAATCCCAAGTATGCCAAGCCACCGGCAATAAAAACACCCAAGCCAATTCCAATAGCGTCAATCCGTCGCATGAGAGTTATGACCTACCAATCTCGTTAAATTTGAACTTGTCGCCGTTGGGGTCGGAAATTTGCAAACGGCGATAGAACCAACAGACCTGGAAAGAAGAAAAACACCAAAAAGTACATAAAGACACGCTCAATGGAGCTAGCTACATACCAACGCTGCTTCAGGTACAGTAAGACAGCAATGGGGATTACTAGAAGGTAAGCTCCAGCCAAAATCAGATATAGCAGGGCGACAATCATAACTTTCAAGTCTTAAGCATCTGTTTTCCATCATAGGCTGAAGAGACAGACTCAGAGAAGTATAGTCATAATGCTTTCAAGATAACTGCGCCAGAATTCCTCGAAACCGCTAACAAGGAGGCGAAAGCCCAGCTTTGGCGGCCTGGAGTACTTTTACTGTGGGCAATTTAACGGATTTCATCACAAAAGCTAATATCATGCTATTATGTGAATCCACTAGCAAACAAATGTTCTAGTCAAACAAGATCGAAAACTCATCCAGATTGATTACGAGAAAAGCAAGAAGACTTCTAAATCTCTGAAGCGATCGCACAATCTGGAAAAAATATTTTCAATCTAGTTGGACAAAAGACACAATTGATGGTGGAATATATAAGGAGGTATTTGCTACCTCTAAAAAATAACTAGTTACACTAGTTGCCAAACACCTTTGGGGGTGTGGCGGAATGGTAGACGCTACGGACTTAAATAATTGAGCCTTGAAGGAGAAATCCCTCAAGTGGAAGCTCTCAAACTCAGGGAAACCTAAATCTGTTAACAGACATGGCAATCCTGAGCCAAGCCGAAAAAAGTCCTGAGTCATGAGTGTTGAGTGCTGAGTAAATTTAAAACTCCTAACTCATAACTCCTAACTCACTAACTGTTCGGAAGGTGCAGAGACCCGACGGGAGCTACCCTAACGTTAAGTCGAGGGTAAAGGGAGAGTCCAATTCTCAAAATCTGAGTTGGCTATTGTCATCAGGTAGCAGTGAAAACTGCGGGAGAATGAAAATCCGTTGACCGTAAAAGGTCGTGTGGGTTCAAGTCCCTCCACCCCCACTAAAAATTTAAAATACCGAAAGGCTTCGATAGAAGGTATGGGCGGGTTGTATCTAAATCTATAGATAAACTCGCCCATATCCATATATTTATGTATGTATAGTCTTTTCTGGTGATAAATAAGTAATTTCACTGAACTATTTGATGAAGTTTTAAACAAGTTGTCTTTAATACTTTATTTATAGTTCTATTTAATCAAATTTATGTAAAAAGATGACTGAATTTCTGAAGAATAGATTGCTCCTCCTGTTCGCCAAGGTTAAGCTGGTAATAATATGAACAGGAAGCCTTTTTGTCCTGATAACTGAAATGACCACTAATCGTTTATCAATTAGTCAGGAAAATCCGCATTGTGTTACGTCTAACTCTAAACAATTAGATGTGCAAACTGCCCAAGAGGAGGTTTATAGTTTCTTTGTGGAAATTGTCAATAAATTGACCCCAGAGGATGTTTTACGTGAATTTAAAAGTTTATTTATAGACGGTCTTGATTCCGAATATTCCGATTATATACCTGGAATATATAATATTTTTCTAGATGATAATGAACAGGAATTATATAATACACTTAAGCGGTGCTGTTACATCATTGTTAATAATTGGAAAACCAAGCGAAAAGACAAATATATCCAAGACTTAGTTAATTTATTTGTTGATGAAAATCTGAAAATTAAGGACAATAATCCTTCGGTAGTAAAAACTTGTAAAATCTGGTTAGAGAATTTTGCCAATAGCAAAGATTACAAGGATCTGAAATTATTTGCTACTAAATATGAAGATTCATCTAAAGGACATTGGGCTAATCGCTACACTTCCTATTTATTGATCGATCAATCTGTTAATAATAAAAACCCTAAAGAGCAACAGGAGGCTGCAAGAAGGCTTTCCAAACAGATAAAAGACAAATTTAAGTTTGAGCTAGCAATGTATATTGCTCGTTCTCAATCTGGCGTTTCAAGCACAACACGCTATAAAAATCCCAGTATTTTGGGAGACCAAGCTCTGCGCTTAATAAAAACAATTGTCTTGAAAAGAGGCGTATTTAGTCATGATAATATTGCCCATATATTTCTCAAGCAAACTGAAAATCAAACTCTGAAAGAATTTAAAATCAACCTAGAAAAATATCTATTTTTTTCTGTAGAAAATCAAGAATCAGTCGAGAATTGGCGGCAGCATTTTGCACATAGTTTATCCTTATGGAAGATAGATTATAATCAAGAAATTATTACTAAAGAATTTTTCTTGAGAACCTGTAATCGAGTAATTGATTACTTTACAACAGAAAATGCTAAAGAGCCTTCACGATTATTTATCTTATTAATTGAGCGAGGTCATGCTCTAACCCTGGTAATTATATTATTAAAGGTTATTTTGATTTGTAGAAATTCCCGGAGACATTTAGAAACTCGGATTGCTCATTTGATTCGTTTTTACGAAAAATATTCGGAAGAGGAATGCAAAGGAGTCATAAATTTTATCGAGATTTTTAATATCACATTCGCCATTTATGCAGAAAATGTAGAATATAACTTGATTAAGATAAAAGAAGAAAAACAAAGCAGTAATCAGCAATTAAATCTGGATAGTTATCGGGTGTTTTCACAGATGAAGGTAGATAGACAAAAATAAGTTTTGCCTGATTTATGATTTAGCAACGCGTTCGTCTAACCAAGCTAGGGCAGCACCCGCAGTTTCAGCTAGAATACTAATGAGGCGATATAGAGCGATCGCACTAAATACTAAGGCAGCTGGAAAGTGGTGTCGTAAAAGTTCATACGCAGTCGCTTCAAACACACCTAACCCACCAGGCGCACCCGGTATAACAAACCCCAACAACCAAGCGCAACTAAAAGCCCCGAATAACAAAGGAATTTGATTCGCATTCAACGAACTCAGAGCGAACATAGTTAGTATAAACCCAGTGGCGCGTAGTCCCATAAAGCCTACTTCTCCTAACAAAGGTCGTAGAGGGTAGCTTTTAAGACTGAAGGGAATAGTTGGTTGAGTGGTAGCAGCAGACTTTTTTGCTTTTAATTTGTACAAAAAACGGATAACGGGGTTCAAAAACCACGGATGAATCGCACCAAGGACTACAGCTAAACTCAAAAATTGTAGTATTTGTAGAACAAGGGTAGTATTCGCTGCTGCAAATTGGCTACTGCATAGGACAATGATGATTAAAGCAGCCGCTAGCATGAGTAACGGTTCCAGCAAAACGCTTAAGGTGGCTGCACCAGTAGGAATATTGGCATTTTTGGCGGCGACAATTCGTCCGTAGTGATGCCAGATATTACCTGGTAAATACTTCGCGATGTTCGTTTTTAGGTAAACTTGAATGAATTGGGGAGATGATACAGGTTGATTTAACTCTTGAAGAATCCAAGTCCAGATCCAGCCTGCCCAAGTATGTGCTAGTAAAGTTACCCCTGTAGCGATCGCCATAATTGCCCATCCTACATCATCAATGCGGATAGCTGTCACCTCAATCCAATTATCCTTCAGAGCTTTCCCTAAAAAAAACAGCGTTCCCCCCAAAATTATCCAGCGTAAAAATTGCTTCATTAATTTAGTAATTTAACGGTTAGAGCAACAAGGGCTGAATGCCTCAACTATTACAGTACATCAGCTACCTATCCAAAGCTTTTGAAGTATTAAACAGGTTTATGTAGTTTTTTTTTGAAAAGGATATTATTTTATTTTATATCTCTCTACAGTTAGATAAAAGTATTCTATTATTAATAATAAAAATGTGGCCTGCGCTAGAGGTAAAGTTAATTTTATTATTCATATCCTTAATAGAGGTTATCAAAAGTCAGGGAACCAACACAAGCACAATAACTTGCTGGCTAATTCTAATAATTCAGCAAACTATTAGCTTATTAATATTTTGGTAAGGAGAACTACGTGAACGCGGTGAGAGTATTCTTGAAAAAAATAAGATTGCGCCAGATATTAACTATCTTTTTAGCTGGACTAATGTTGATAGTTAGCACTGCTTGTACTGGAGCAAATGCTCAAGGTGCAAATCCACAAAATCCTGCTGTACAAGCTGGCGGAGCAAACAATCCTTATAAGAATGGTGGAGACAATTATACCAACAACAATATGTCCACCGATCCGAAAATAACAAACCCAAAAGCCAATCAGGGACGCGACCAAGCTAACTTGCAACCAAGTTCGCAATTGTTGATTGCTACAAATGCAGAATCTGGGATACTTTATCCTGGTGGCGAGACACCAGCAGGTCGAGTCCAGAAAGAAGCAGAACTGCCAATCATCACAGATAAAAACTTCCGCCAGCCTGAACCCGGTGGTTTGATTCAGAATGAAGCAAATGTAGGAGATCGGGTCAAAGATCGTCTTGAGACTGTAAAAGAAGCTGTTGAAGAAGCTTCCGGCTTTTTGAAGAGCAACGCAGAGGAAGCGGGTGCTAGACCGGAATTACAAAAAAATCCGGCATTAGGCAGATAGAAGCCTTATTTTGTCTCAATGCTTGAGATTTGAAATACTTGAGATTTGAAATAGATTGCAAATGCTATCTTGGTTGAAGTTTAACTAGTCACAAAAATGCAAGGAGTGAGAAGTATGAAAAAAGCAATGACTTGGCTGAGAAACATTCGTCCCTTGAAAGTTTTGACTGTTTTTTTAGCAGGAATATTCTTATTTCTGACACAAGCCTGTGGTGCTCCAGGAGTAGCAACACAGCCACCACAGCCTGACACTCCATCACCTTATTCCAAACGATACGATCCCACAAAAGATTATCCTCTCTCTTCTCCTGCTGGTGGAATAAATAACTTTAGTGATGTAGAACCCAGAGGCAGATTAGATGAAAAGGCAGCTAATGATAGAGCTGATGCGCTAGCAAAAAATGCTCAAAAAAATATTGAGCAGAAAGGAGCTGACAGCCCAGGGCAATATGGTCAAAATTACAAACAAGGTACACCACTTGGCGAAAGAGTGAAGAACCTGGGTGAAGATATCGGCAGTTCAGCTGAAGAAGTTCGCAAAGGTGTTGTTAAGGGAACTCAGCGAGGAATTGAAAATATTAAGGGTAATACCCAGAATGCAGCCGAAGACGTGACAAAAAATGTTCAGCGTGGAGCTGAGGATGCTGGTAAAAATGTTCAGCGCACAGCTGACGATGCAGGTAATGCAGTGAAGAGGGCAGTTGATTGAAATTAGTCATTTAATTTCTTGTAAAAATTTGAAAGCGCCCACAGACTTATAGTCTGGGACTACCTAAACAAAGCCTGTCTACGCAGGCTTTGTTTTAGTTTTAAGTAGGCAGGACTTATGCAGTGCTGATTAATCATTGCGTTCGCCCTTAGTGTTCCCGTTGGCGCAGCCTCTGTCTACGACATGCTCCGCGAACGTAGAGAAGGACGGAGCGAAAGCAATCTCATGAAGACTGGATTGCTTCGCTCCGCTTACAATAGACCTCTTGCACGAATGCAAAACTTGCCCTCATCCCCCAACCCCTTCTCCCAATTTTGGGAGAAGGGGAGTCCTCACCCTAAGTCCCTCTCCCAAGCTTGGGAGAGGGACTTAGGGTAGCGCTCAAACCAATGCTATTCACGTACATGGTTAGACATTGTTGTTTAATTTCGTCGTTGTATCCGCGTTTTGAATATGATTCTAGAAATTGGCGTTAGCGGAGCAGGGCAAAACGCACGTCGCAAGAGGTACAGATGTAGTTTTGTTTTCTACGACGATGCCCGTTCTTACGGCTAAGGTTAGATGCACAATATGGACAGTTATCCTTTAATTATGCAACGCCATCAAAAAAATAATAGTCTAGATTTAAACAATAATGATTGCCGTCCCAACTGGGTGAGATAGGGTAGGCTGTCTCAATGTTTCGCGTACTAATGTTTGCTCACACAAATTAATCAGCGCTCCCAACTCTGCTTTATTCAGGCGACGTGAGCCATAATTACAGCGCAGTTCAAAAGTTTGCTGTTGACTAAGGATGAAGGTGAAGTTTACGGGCATAGCTGACAGCAGTAGTTTCCACAGTAACCTTCACCGTATTATCACCTTTTTCCCGAAATTATCGGCGATATTCGTCGCCACAATCGCCGATTATCTGGTACAAATCGCGTGATTGGCGAGATACTGCATTGATGCGATCGCGATCGTCTTCATCTAAACTAAAACTAAATATTTTGGCGTTATCTTCTATATGTTCAGATACACCAAGTCTGGCACCAACTATCACACCGCCCACTGTTGGCCGATCTAAAATGTAACGCACTGCCACGTTGGAAATGCTTACGTCATGCTTATTAGCAATTTCCTTTAAGATAGCCAACAACTCTTGAAATAATTGCCAACCACCCCAAGCATCGATCATATTTTTATATTTTTTCAAACTAGCAGTAGATAGATCAAATCCTCGTGGTTCCGGTTTACCTACATAGTTTTCTGATAACAAACCACCGCAAAGTGTACCGTAAGTAAAAAGCTTTATGTCATGCTGTTGACAAAACTCCACCATATTAACTTCAGGGCGGCGGTCAATAAGGGAAAATTGCACTTGGTTAGAAACAATTTTGATACCTGCTTCAGTAATAATTTTTAAGTTTTCCGTGTCAAAATTAGTTAAACCTAGATGCTTAATTTTACCCTCAGTCTGAAGTTCTGCCATATATTTGAGGGCATCCAGGTAATTTTTATCCTGATATTCCCACCAGTGGAATTGCATCAAATCTAACGATTGCACATTCATCCTTCTCAAGGAAATATCAATATTTTCCTCAACCAGTTTTTTCGTCATTTTGCCTGGACGAGGCACCCATTTTGTAAAGGCTTGCACCTGAGATAAAGCATCTTTCCCACGAGTATCAATTAGTTCACAGCGAAACTCACCAATAAAGTCTTCTGCGGGGCCATAATGATCTGCTAAATCCCAAGTGGTAAAGCCTGCATCTACATATTTGAACATAGTCTCAATAGCGACTTGGGGATTGATCTGTCCATGTCCGCCAGAGACTTGCCACATCCCATTTAATATGCGGCAGATGTTCAAATCAGGAGTAAATTGGAGACGACTAGCTGCGGGTAAGTTCATTTTCAATTTATGAGCGAAAAGTTAGGAATGGGAAGACTTAAGAATTACTAATAGATAAATCATAACTGATAATTCCTAATTCCTAACTTCTAACTCCTAACTCCTAACTTTTTAACGCCAGCCTTTTTCAGCTTGTTCGAGAACGTAAGCAGTAACGTCTTGAATTTGCTGTTCGCTGAGACGCTTTTTGTAAGCTGACATATTATTTTTACCATTGGTAACTATAGATGTAACTGCCTCTATTGAATCCATACCATACTTTTTCAGGGCTGGCTTTTTTAGATTTTTACCTCGCCGAATTATATTGCTGCCGTTGATATGACAACCAGCACAATGAACGCTAAATATTTGTTCACCGTTAACTGTGTCTGCTGCACTAGCAGGTAAAGTAAAAGTACTGATTAATAACAAAAACGTTACTAATACTAATGTAAGTAGTTTCTTCAATTAACTTCTCCAGATTTTGACATACTAGTTTTAAGCATAAGTATCAGAACCAATACTAGAGGGATTCAAAGTCAGTTGTAAATCCAGAAAAATTTGCACAATCTTCTTGAAAAGCTTCTGCATCACTAACATCCTCAATTTTATATGACATGATGCGCGTACCGTCTGGCATTTTTTTGGAACCAATCAATTCACCTTGATATTTCTCTGGTATCGCTTTAAAATCAACACCATAGAGTTTCCAGGCATCACCCGAACAAGTAATATTTACTCGCCACATATTTCACTCCCAATTACTACCACTAAATATTCATCATCTCATAAATGGGCAACATCTTACACATCACCTCTTTGGGGCTAGAATTTTCTATCTAAAGGAAGTGCCTAGCTTAATCAGGCTACGCCATAATGTTGATGTAAGAACATCTCTAGAAAATTTTATCCAAATTAGTTAAATCCCAAGAGTTGAAAATGCCTAACAATATCAAGCAACAAATTCAAGCCGACTTGCAACAAGCGAAAGAAACTGGACAATTAAGAACGGAGCGGATTCGAGAAATAGTAAAATCCGCAGTTTCTCAAGTAGCTTCTGAGTTTAAACAAGGTTCTAGTGAAGTTCGTAGCATTGTGAAAGATGCGGTTTCTGCTGTAGTTGAAAACTTCCAAGAAAAAGGTGGCGAACTCAAAGATGAAGTGACAGCTTCCATTGAAGGAGCGTTGGAAGGAATTAATAGCAAAAGACACGAAAGCATTGCTCAAACTCAAACAGATATAAAAAGGCTACAAGCTCAACTTGATGGTGAAGAAGAACAACTCCAACAAGAGGTTGATGTAATTTTGGCAGAAATTGAAGAGACGGGTAAGGAAAAACCAGCTAGTACTAAAACTGCTATTGATTCTGCTGTCAATGCTATTAAAGATAGTGAAGAAGTCGGATTGTTAAAGAAACGTTACGCGCAACTGCAAGCACAGCTAGCCATTGTTCGAGCTAATATGGCTGCACGCTATGGCGGGCGGAATATGGAAGTTCAAGATTATCTAGACGAGGCTAAACACTGGTATGATAAAGCTCGTCCCCAAGCAGAGTCTATGGCTGTACAGGTAGAACAGAAGCGATCGCAACTAGAAGAGCAATTAGGTGAAGCTGGTACATCTTTAGCAAGAAAAGAGCGCCAAATCAAACAAACTTTGAGGCAGTTACTCTTAACGGCGGCTGACTTGTTCAAAGATAAGCAACCTGCTGATAAAGAGCGGGAGACTATTCATAAATAGACTGTTTTAACGTTTAATTGACTTACAAAAGTAGGGTGGGAAATTCTCACCCTACTTTTGTTGAAACAGTAGTTTTCATTAGATTTTTTGTATGGATAAAAAGCCCTCACCCTAAATCCCTCTCCCCAGATGGGGAGAGGGACTTTGAAAACTTTGAAGTTAGCTCCCCTTCTACCCAAAATGGGAGAAGGGGTTGGGGGATGAGGGCTTTACATTGCACTGGATTATATAAAAATAGTAAATGGGTAATCGTCGTGCGACAATTACCCATTTATAAAACTCTTATTGCGTATTAGTAAATACGTCCTTCTCCATTAACTTGTTCGTCATGCTTGGCTATAACCCAAATTGCATGAATACTACCGGGAAGCCAACCTAAAACTGTAAGCACAATGTTAATAATCAGAGTCGGGCCAACTCCAACTGTCAAGAAAACGCCTAAAGGAGGAACTAACAAACCTAAAATAAAACGAACTAATTTCATGATGTTACAACTTGGTGATTTTGTTTAATTACATTTGAGATCCCGAATTAGAATAATCCACATTCGGAGATTTTATGTAGATGAGAAACTTGATTTAACTTGCGTTTCTACTGGTTCTAACTTATCTAGAAGAAGGTAATTCAGTTTGATTCTTTACATCACCACTGCTAGTTAAAAGGTTTCTTTCAACAAAGTAGTTGTTAATAAAAGTGTTAGCGAAAGTTAAAATTACTGGCCCAAGCAGGAAACCAATAATTCCATGAACTGCGAACCCAGGAACTAGTACTGCTGCTAACCAAAAACACAAACCGTTGACAACGAGCGAAAATGCTCCAAATGAGAGAAAGTTAAGTGGTAGGGAAAGAGCAGACAAAACTGGTTTAACTGAACCGTTAACTAGACCAATTACTAAAGCAGCAATCAAAGCTGCGGGGAAATTAGCAATATTAACGCCTGGAACAACGATATCAACAATCAACAGGCTCAAAGCTGTAGCTAGCGCGGTTAAAAATGGAGTCAACATTGTTTTTACCTAATAACTAGAGATTTTTTTAGGACTTCTTATATCATCTTTGACTATCTGCTAAGGTTTCACCTCCCTTGCAAGATAGAATTTCTTTCTACCATTAGGTCTATCATTGATAAAAATATAGCGGTTTTAAATACATTTTATGGGCGCACAACTATATGCCTATACATTAGACATAGGAGTAGAGACGTAGCAGTGCTACGTTTCTACAAGGGTTGTGGATAAGGTATATTAATTTCTGAAGATGTCTAACGCATTACAATGTTTTGTAGGGTGCGTTATACAAACTTAACGCACCCTAGAAATTTAAGATTAATTTAATGTCACAAGGCAAAAATCACTCAGATTTTCCCGACTCAGGCTTATAATAAAGGGCTGATTTATATAAGACTTGTTCTTGATGGGTTTCTAAAGTGCAATCAGACAAAGGGTAAGTTACACAAGTAACAACATAACCAGCTTGTATTTCATTTGGACGCAGAAATTTTTGCTCGCTTTGCTCGACTTCACCACTAATAAGTTTCGCAATACACGCAGAACATTCGCCTTGTTTACACCCAGATGGTAGGCGGATACCAGCTTCTTCCGCCATATCTAAAATATATTGATCGTCTGGGACTGGAATGGTGCGATCTAATCCAAGTGTAGGATTGATAAATCGAACTTGATAAACTGCCATCTGCTGTTTCTAATTATTGTTTAACTACTTTCATCGACAAACTAATCCGTTTGAGTTTCTCGTTGATTTCTAACACCTGCACTTTGACTACTTGTCCAACTTTGACCACTTTGTTGGGATCGTCTATAAATCTATCAGCAAGTTGGGATATATGCACTAAGCCATCTTGATGTACGCCAATATCGACAAAGGCTCCAAAGTTGGCGACGTTCGTCACAATTCCCTCTAGTTCCATTCCCACATTTAAGTCCCTGATTTCCTTAATTCCTTCTCTGAAGGTGGCATACTTAAACTCAGCACGAGGATCTCTACCTGGTTTTTCGAGTTCGCTGAGGATGTCGCGCAGTGTGGGTTCGCCGATGCTATCGGTAACGTATTTCTTCAGGTTGGTTTTTTTGAGTTTTTCGGCAATTTGTGTCACCTGATTTAATGGCACATTTAGATCGGATGCGATCGCTTCTACTACAGAATAACTCTCTGGATGCACTGCTGTATTATCTAATGGGTTATCACTGCCGCGAATCCGCAGAAAACCTGCTGCTTGTTCAAAAGCTTTTGGCCCCAACTTCGGAACTTTCAACAGTTGTCGGCGATTTTTAAAGGCTCCATGCTGGTTGCGATGGGCGACAATATTATTGGCGACTGTTGCCGTAATCCCAGAGACGGATGTTAAAAGTTCTTTGGAGGCGGTGTTCAAGTCTACGCCGACGTAATTCACGCAGCTTTCTACAGTGTCATCCAATTTCTTTTTCAACAACTTTTGATCGACATCGTGCTGATATTGTCCCACACCAATCGATTTGGGATCGATTTTCACTAGTTCCGCTAAGGGGTCTTGCAAACGGCGGCCGATACTAATGGCCCCACGCACAGTAATATCTAAATCGGGAAACTCTTCCAACGCCACTTTGCTAGCAGAATATATAGATGCGCCAGACTCATTCACCATCACCTTAACTGGTTTGCGTTCTATGGTTTGCAATACTTGGGTGACAAATTCCTCTGTCTCGCGAGACGCTGTACCGTTACCAATGGCAATTAACTCAATTTTGTACTTTTCAATCAGATTTTTGACAGTTTGTGCAGCTTTGAGTCGCTGTTCAGCCGCTTGGTGGGGAAATACCGCTTGATATTCCAAAAATTGTCCAGTTTGGTCGAGGACAGCAACCTTACACCCAGTTCTAAATCCAGGGTCTATCGCCAGGGTTGGTTTCATCCCTGCTGGTGCAGACAGTAGCAACTCCCGCAGATTAGTTTCAAATGTCTTAATTGATTCTATATCTGCATAAACTTTTTTCTCAGTAATTACCTCTCCCATTAGAGAGATTTTCATTAAACGGTTGAATGCATCTTTCAGCATCGCCTGATAAAAATCCCGAATTGTCCGTACTTTGGTTTTGATTTCTTTCGACTCAAGATAGTAAAGTACCGTATCCTCATCAAAAGCAATTTCAAAACTTAATACTTTTTCAGTTTCACCCCGACACAACGCCAGCATATTGTGTGGTGCAATATTTTTTACCCTAATTTGATAGTTACGGTACATCTCAAATTTGGTTGTACCTTCAGGATAATCATCTTTAATGCGGGAGACAAATACTCCTTCTTCTAAAAGATAGTCGCGGATATATGCGCGTAACTCAGCTTTTTCAGCCACTTCTTCCGCTAAAATGTCAGCAGCACCTTTGAGTGCTTCTTCTGCTGTTTTTACTCCCTTGGTTTCCGAAATATACTTAGCTGCTTCTTCCTCTAGTGAAGCCGTTGCACCATTTTTCACATTTAGCGACTTGATGAACTCCGCTAGTGGTTCGAGTCCTTTTTCTCTGGCAATAGTAGCGCGGGTGCGGCGCTTTGGTCGATAGGGTAAGTATAAATCCTCAAGTTCCGTTTTTTGTAAGCAGGATGAGATTTTGGCTTTGAGTTCATCTGTAAGTTTACCTTGTTGAGCGATCGCACTTAAAATCACCGATTTCCGTTCTTCCAGTTCTGTTAAATAAGTATATCGATCGGCCAGTTCGCGTAGTTGCACTTCATTCATTTCATCGGTGCGCTCTTTGCGGTAACGTGCAATAAACGGAATTGTTGCACCCTCCGCCAAAAGTTCCAGGGCGTTTTGCACCTGATGGGATTTGAGGTTTATTTCAGTTGCCAGTAATTGAGGAATGTTCAGCATTAGGTGTCTAAAATGAAAATGCTACTTCTAAAGGTAATATGCTAGATCCTTATCCTGGCGCAAGGCCAAAGTTTTAAGCTAATTTACCAGATGATTGCTCACAATAGTAAAATTGGCGAAATAGACAAAACGCACCTATGCAAGTTTTATAACCCTTTCAATTTGCGTAGATGAATGAGAATTTGTCTAGTATTAGCACCTTGGCTGAGTTGGGAGAACAGCAAAAGTAGCATCACCCACAGAAATTGTCTGTTCCTAAATACTACGCAACTTCGCATACCGCCTCATACGTACTTTTAAAGCTTGCGGCGCACACCATCGACCACAGAAAAAAGAGTTGTCAAGCTTTTAGGCGCTTCATGTGTCGCAATAATTATTCCAATTGGTATAATATACGACGTTGCGTAATCTTGATTTTTTATAATGTTTATTTCCCTCGACTGTTGTAGCCAAAACCTCATTGGATGTAAGATTAACCACACTTCCAAAAAATTTGTTTTAAAAACACTGCAACCTTTAGTTCAGAGGTTAATTAAATGCCTTTGTTTTTCTTGATACCACTATGTACTGCTTTAGCTACTGGCTATTTCTTTAAAAAGAGTACTGATGAGATAGCATATCTTGCAGGTGTATTCGCAGCGATTAGCTTGATCTTAAGTTTAGTATTAGCACCTTGGCAGATTCAGTTTGGATTATTAATCATTGTCTTCGTCATTACCAACAGACTTTTACAAGATAATGAGTCCAAACAATAGGAAAACAACCTAGAGAAACCTCTATCCAGCCAAAGGAACTTAGCGTTTTTCTTGATACCACTATGTCCTGTTTGATCTACTGTCTGCTTGTTCAAAAAGAGTACTAATTAAATTGCATACTTTGCAGCTATTAGCTTGATTTTAAGCCTAGTATTAGCACCTTGGTAGATTCAGTTTAGATTGTGAATCATTATTACCAACAGAATTTTGTGAGGAGAATGAGTCCAAACAATAGAAAAACTTCTATCCAGCCAAGGAAAATTGGCGGACTACTAACTCTGGCTGAGAGATGTAAATTTAAATGAAGACTTTTGGGAATAGATAAAAAACAATTCAAACTCTCGATTGTCATCTAAAAATTCAGGCTGTAATTTAGTGTAACGTTGTGTGCTATTTTCAGCACAAGTAGTGTTGTTCAAGTTTAAATTTTCCTTGGGTAAACTCTTAGCTTTGTATTTATCGAGTCTAATACTAACTCTTTACTTATACAAGTTTAATACCCAGAAATTACTTCATAAATGTACAAATTTCCTAGACAAAAATTCCTAATAAAGAAGGATTTTTGTTTTATGAAGTTTTTGTTTAAGCGTATTTGCCAGTAGATAAATTTTTGATAAAGTACAGCGATAAATTTGCAACATACCTTTCTCGTGGTATTCTAGTAAGTAATTACATGTAACAATAAAATTGGAGAACAAAGTCTATTTAAAAAAATTACGAACGATAAATCAAGCAACCCTAATACTAAATGGTGTAGAAATATCTCAAATTCAATGCAAGCAACTTCAACTTAAAGTTGATTAGCTAACGCTAGTTTGCATTAGTTGTTTTGTTAAAAAGGCTCTATTTGGACATTCAGTGAAATTCCCCATAAACCTGTAAAGCGTATTACTGTAGATTCATTTATCTCTCTAGAATTTACGCAGCCAGTCAGACTTGTATTACTTATTGTGTTGCCATGCCCAAAAAGAGCACGCATACATACTCAATTTGAGTAAAAACCATTACTTTTATAAATCGGCTTAATTTCCAGATGAGATTACAGATATGTCTGTGAGCCGGGAGAAATTTGATGATATGTCAATACATTAATCAACTTTCCTGGAGCAAATAGAGAATATTTATCAATCCAGCTAGGTTTATATAGTTTGAGAAGATCACTAGTATCTTCAAAAGATTTCTACAACAGGATACAACTCATGAAAGTTAATGAATGGGTTAATCAAAAATTCTAGCAATCCATTTTGATTTAGGTGCATCTGTTGAATATGTGGGTGTAATCAGAGTTTAGCATTAGCGATGTTTACGACGGGCTACATCTACGCACACTGCAAATTTTATGTATGTGAGAGAATTTGTGACAAAGTTCTCAACCTTCCTATGTCTGCATCTACTACTAGATTATCGCGATCGCGCTCAAAATAGTCTTGGAGCAAACCTGGGTAGCACAGAAAATATCTGTAATTCATAGTTGGGCAAACTATAAATTGATTGTGCCAATTGCCAAGCAATAAACTGGTTTGGTTGGGAGTATAATCCAGTCAAACAATTAAGCGTGCTTTACTCCGAATCATATCGAACGCTTACATGATAAAGCAATCATCCTGGAATATGACATAGTATTTAGTTTTTAACTCTAGGGCATGAGCTTCAATGATCGTTTTTATATCAGTCACTTCAACATAGTCTTCCTAATTTTGTTGTCTATTTACTGAAGTGGAAGTCGAATTGTAAAGAAGGTGTTGCCGAGATATGAAACGTTCAAAACAACTGGCTTTTTACTATCCGGTTCATACCTACTATCTTGATTAAGGCAAAGTACGATGAAATCTATGTCGCAAAGTCCAAACTTTAAAATAATTCCTTATATTATTTTATTTGTAAGTATTTTGTTTAGTATTTGTGGACAATTGCTGATGAAAAATGCCATGAATCATACAAATGAGGAAGTATTGAATTGGGAGTTCTTTCAAAAACTATCATTAGCTATTACTGTTTATTGTTTAGGAATAGTAAATTGGATCTTGGCTCTGCGATCTGTAAAGTTGAGTATTGCTTATCCACTGACTAGTTTAAATTATGTCGGGATACTTTTCGGTTCATACTACTTTTTTAATGAGGTGATTACATTAACTCGAATAGTAGGAGTAATCACTATCTTTTTGGGTGTTCTTTTAGTAGTTAATCCTATAAAAAAGTTAAAATTTAGATAATTAATTACTTGAAAAATTTAAAATGAGTATTTTTACTTGGCTAAATTTAATGCTTGTCGTTTTGTTTGGAACAACAGCTCAACTTTCACTCAAGTATGGACTTTACATTTCTAACTCTAATAAAGGAGAAAGCGGATCTCTCAAAAATCTCTTATTATCTCGTTATTTTTTGATTTGGTTTATCTGCTATACATTTATGACTATATTGTGGCTTTATGTATTGCGGACAATTCCTTTAAGTCAAGCCTTTCCAGTTTTAGGATTAATGTATGCATTTGTACCAATTGCATCTCACTATCTTTTAAAAGAAGAAGTTATCTTTAGCCAGTGGTTAGGAATTTCTGTTATTATAACTGGCGTAATTCTGGTTGTACATTAATAGCTTAATAGGCAAATAATCAGATTGTTTATTATTAATAGCTTCTGAACATCATCTTCTAAAACATTTTCACAAAATCTAAATTTAATTTATGAATATAGGTATCGTTGGCGCAGGGATAACTGGGCTAGTATTAGCTCAACGTCTTTCACATCAAGGACATAAAGTCACTGTTTTTGATAGTAATAAGCAGCTTGGTGGGCTTACTACCTATCATGATTACGGATTATTTACCTGGGATCGCTTTTATCACGTTATTTTACCTTCTGATACTCACTTAATAAATTTTATCAGAGATATTGGTCTTGGAGATAAACTGCGTTGGCATCGAAGTTTAACAGGCTTTTATGACAATAAAAAGTTTTATTCTATTAGTAACACTATAGAATTCCTGCGTTTTCCTTTATTTGGACTTATCGGTAAAATCAGATTAGCTTTTACTCTCTTATATGGTTCACGCCTTAATAACTGGCGGCGCTTAGAGAAGATTTTAGTTGAAGATTGGCTATTGAAACTCGGTGGGAAAAACACATACGAAAAGCTCTGGAAACCTTTGCTTTTATCTAAATTAGGAGAAAACTATAAGCGAATATCAGCAGTTTTTATCTGGGCTTATATCAAACGACTATTTTCAGCGCGCGATTCTTCATTAAATAAAGAACAACTTGGTTATGTCTCTGGTGGTTATAAAACTGTTTTTGACCATATAGAAAAATTAATTTACGCGGCTGGAGGTCATATCCATAAAGGTGTTGCAGTTGAATATATCGCACCTCATCCAGGGGGTGGAATGTGGGTAGAATATCAGGGTAAAAAAGAGCATTTTGATAAAGTTATCTTTACTGGCCCAGTTAATATCTTGCAACAGGTTGCAGCCAAGGGACTAGTGAAAGTTTCAGGCACTGGTGAAACAGTAGAATACCTGGGTGTAATCTGCATGGTACTGATTACTCGTAAACCTCTAGTTCCTTATTACGTAGTAAATATTGCCGATAAAAATATTCCTTTTACCGGAGTTATCGGTATGAGTAACTTAGTTTCTTTACAAGAGACAGCAGGGTATCACATTACATTCCTACCAAAATATATACTTTCCACTGACCCGTTGTTAAAACAACCAGATGACGAATTACGCCCAATATTTTTTCAAGGTATACGTTTAATGTTTCCTGAACTCAAAGCAGATGACATTGTGGCAGCACATATTAATCGAGCGATTAAAGTACAGCCACTACAAGTTTTAAATTATTCAAGCCTTGTTCCAAAAGTGAGTACTGAAAACGATGATTTTTTCGTCGTCAATACCTCACAGTTGGTCAATGATAGCGTGAACAACAACGCAGTAGTTCGACAAGTCGATGAATTTCTCAAAAAATCAGCATTACTGAATTCTTGAAATCTGAGTAATCACATTTTATTTTAAAAATCACACGAGGTCTTTATGAGTCTTTTTGTTCTATTACCCGCATATAACGAGCAAGAATCAATTCCACCCTTGTTCAAAAAGTTTCAAAGATTGCAACAAATCTTTAATATAGAGATAGAACTGATTCTTGTCGATGATGGCAGTAGCGATAAAACTGCTCAGACTGCTTTAGAAGAATCTCAATCACTAGGTATATTACTGAAATTAGTCCAACATCCCAAAAATGCTGGTTTAGGTCAGGCAATTAAAACAGGTTTTACGACTTTCTTAGAAATTTCTAAAGAAGGTGATTTTTTAGCTGCGATGGATTGCGACAATACTCAACCACCAGAACTGTTAATAAAAATGTATGACACTATGATAGCTGGTAGCTATGATATTGCGATCGCATCTAGATATCGAAAAGGTTCTAAAGTCATAGGCTTATCAAAATTTAGAGAGCTGCTGAGTTACGGAGCCAGCTGGCTTTTCAGAATAGCCGCCCGTGTACCAGGCGTAAAAGACTATACTTGTGGCTACAGGCTATATAACCGTACTTTCGTCAGTAAACTGGATATGTATTATGGTGACAGTTTATTCACTGAAAGTGGATTTGCTTGCATGATAGATTTATTGTTGAAAGCCAAAGTACTCAAACCAAAAATTGTAGAAATTCCAATGGTTTTGAGATACGATCAAAAGCCGACTGCTAGCAAAATGAAAATTCTTAAAACTATTACTCGAACACTGAAGCTCTTGTTTAAGAATCTAGCATCAACAGAGCCAACTTCCAATTTAGATCGGATTTTAAATGAGCAAGAAACAGCAAGAATTCCACTAAAAATGGCAAATCGTAAATAAACCTGATAATAAATAGGTTTTCACTAATAATTAACTGGATGGGAAAATATTAATTTATCAACGGTGGGATTATAGGGATGAGCAAGGCAGAAATCAAAAATAAGTTTGTTTAATGAAATTGTTGCTTTTACTAATATATCTGGGTGGATCTTCCTTTCTAGAGTTTCAGAAATTATAAGACAGTCTTAGACTGTCTTATAATTATGTATGAAAATATTACATCCAGTATTGCAACTGATTCTCTAAGCATTCTCTTCATTGATTACCAGGGTGTAACGATGCCATAGATAATTTGAATATTTTGCTTCATACCAAGGTCAGTAACAGCGACAAGATATTGTAACAAGGCATCAACATCCTTAATAGCTTTAGCGGTAAGCCGAACTTTTCCAGTTGGTGTTTGTGTCCAAGAAAATGCGGGAATTGGAAAACCATGAGCAAAACTGTGTCTGACTTGCAGAATATCGTTTAGCATCTGTCGAGTGGCGAGTGCATTCATGCTTCTTTTTGACCAAACCCAATCATTGATAGGGTCATAGCCAGTATATTGAAATAAAAGGTTACGCGAATTATCTGCATTTGGTGTATTAAATTGTTTAAGCGATCGCTCTGCTGCATTTTTAGCAATAGAATGGACAGCATGAAACTGAGGATCTAAAGGATTTGCAGTTACATCAAAAAAGTTGCGAACTAGTTCCTCAATATAAGCTTCCCATCCAGCAACAAACGTTGCTAAAGCAGAGTGGTAATAGACTTGAGTTTGGCTATTTAATATTGGGCGCAAGCGAGGATCTGTCGCTGTATCACGTAGGACACGAGCCTTGTGAGCCGCTTTATCGTACCTTAATGCTGCTGGTGATGGCACGGCGATGCTCTTAGAGACAATTCACAAACTCTTCAAGTGCATCTCGATACCTCTGTAATGGCTCTGGATTTAATTGCACTCGCTCCTCGCCAATTTTTTTGGGGCCTGGTTTGAGCTTATGTAAAGGGGTGCCAGTTGTTGCCGCAACTACACAAGCACTATGATAATCGGGAATTTCAATGAAACTGTTACTTGGTAAGTCTTTAGGACTAGCAAAAATATGACGATTCTTCTGATGTATATCATCCATAGTTTTCTTAATGATTTTGTTGACAGCTATAAATGCAGAAGCGGCTTTACCTTCATACATTGTGACTCGATTACTCACAAACGTATGTAATTTTGGCACGGATACGCCTTCTTCTTTTGCACGTTTAGCAAAGCTAATTCGTGCATATGATGCAGTATTGGGATCGCTAATACCATATAGAAGTGCAACCACATTCTCAATTGCACGACGCGAACTATCGTCCGCAGTAAATGGGACAACTACGCCCTCTGCTGCAACTAGACCAAGCTGTGTGTATACAGCAAAACTAGGGTTACAATCAATTAAGAATAAAGTATCTCGCTCACCACTATATGTACGTAAAGCAAATGTTAAATCTCGCACCCAACTAAGCACCTGTTTCCAAGCATCAATTGGTATGGACAGTTGAGAAGTTTGCCTAATTGCTTCAGAAATTATTTCGAGAAGATTATCCCCACATATTAGCCTCAGATTTTCTGGTATTTGTGGGTTAAATTCTCTTGGCTCACACACATAAGGAGATACATCAGTAATCATTCGGAAGGGGGAGTTAAGACGTGCTTCTAAATAACCAGCTACCGTGGCACGCGGTGTTTTACTGCTCAAAGAATGTAGTGCCTTAGGACTATTGAGATATCCCCCTAGTATGGTTTCTGAGACATTAGCTTGGGGACACAGGTCAATTACATAAACATCTGTATCGGGGTGACGGTGAGCATATTCAGCAGCAGCCACAAAGCAAAGAAAGCTCTTTCCCACGCCGCCTTTGTTGTTCCAAAAAGCATACGAACTCATTTTTTATATTCCTTGTTGAGGTAAAACAGTCCCTGCGTGTATTGGCAATGCTATGAAACTCTTACCCCCTATTGTCGCAAAATACAGTTTACTAAACTGTATTTTATTTTGACTCCTGCATCATAGCGATCGCTCCCTCAAGTGCATTACTTATAAGATATTTCTTCTTCTCCTGACTTTTATCTAGGCGTAGAAGCTAAAGTCCAAGTGCAGTGAGGAAACCCCTACTGCATAACTGCCAACTGTGGCTTTCACTCATTTGTTAGACTGAACACACCAGGATTTTTCAGTCAAATCTCTGAACTACGCCAGCAGACGAGGCTACCCATGCTTACAAGTACGCTACTTCTCTCGAATCAACTTCCCACTCTCCAATATTCCTCCACACCAGAGCGTTTCGATGAAACCTGGGAAGCCCCCCTGGCTACCCTTCTTGGACTAGGACGCGCCGCTGGTGCTGACTTCATCGAATTATTTTTAGAGCGTCGCAACTATATTAGTTCTCTTGCAGAAGATGACGCTATCACGAGTATTTCACCCAGTCTGTCTACAGGCGCGGGAGTCAGGGTATTTCGCGGTAAAGCTGACTGCTACGTTAGCACCAATGACCTTTCGTTTTCCGGTTTGAAAGCAGCCTTAGAAAAAGGTCTTTCTATCTTGGGATTACAACTACCCACTGCTAAGGCTTTCATCCCAGAAATCAACCTAGAATTACTCAGGGATTACGCCACCAAAAGAGGTAAAGATGCATGGCTACCTGTGTGTAGCTCCATCCGAGAAATGGGAGAAATCCTCCTAGATGGTACAGCCCACCTGAAGCAAAAAGCTAGCCACGTCCAATCGCGCCGTGCTACCTATTTCCGGGATTGGCAAGAAGTTTTAATCGCCGCCAGTGACGGGACTTTTGCCCGTGATATTCGCCTCACGCAATCAGTAGGATTTAACCTGTTGTGTGCTGATGGTGCTAATCGTACCTCAATTGGCGATCGCGCGGGTAATACTAGCGATGCCAACTTCTTGAGAACTTGGGATTCTCAACAAGCCGCCGAGAAAATAGCAGAATCGGCTGGAAAAATGCTCTACGCAGATTACGTGGAATCAGGTACTTATCCCATCATTATGGCCAATCACTTTGGCGGCGTAATCTTCCACGAAGCCTGCGGACACCTGCTAGAAACCACTCAAATAGAACGCAATACCACTCCCTTTGCTGACAAAAAAGGCGAAAAAATTGCCCACGAAAGTTTGACGGCCTGGGATGAAGGGCGTTCTGAAAATGCCTTCGGAACAATTGACATGGATGACGAAGGTATGCCTGCTCAAAGAACCCTCTTAATTGAAAAAGGCGTTTTGAAAAACTTCTTAGCAGATAGAACAGGTTCTGCACGCACCGGACACCCCAGAACTGGAAGTGGACGCCGCCAAAATTATACCTATGCCGCTGCTAGCCGGATGCGTAATACTTATATTGATTCTGGCGAATATAGCAATGATGAATTATTTGCCTCTGTTGATAAAGGTATTTACTGTAAAAAGATGGGTGGTGGTAGCGTTGGTGCTACAGGTCAATTTAACTTTAGTGTTGATGAAGCCTATTTGATTGAAAATGGCAAAATCACCAAACCGCTAAAGGGAGCAATTCTCATCGGTGAAGCCAAGGAAATTATGAATAAAATTTCCATGTGTTCTCAAGATTTGGAGATTGCACCAGGTTTTTGTGGCTCAGTCAGTGGCAGTATTTACACCACAGTCGGACAACCTCATATCAAGGTTGATTCTATTACCGTCGGTGGACGATAATAATTTTAGATTTTAGATTTTGGATTTTGGATTGTGAATGAGCAGGAGTTTAAGGCTAGAACAAAGCAGCTGGCATTACGAGTCATTCGTCTAGTTGAGCAACTGCCACAAACTAGAATTTCTGATGTCATCAGCAAACAGTTATTACGTTCCGCAACTTCAGTTGGTGCTAATTATCGAGCAGCCTGTAGAGCTAAATCAAAAGCTGATTTAATTGCCAAACTCAGTATCGTGGAAGAAGAAGCTGATGAAACGCTTTACTGGTTAGAGCTTGTTATTGAATCTGGATTAATGACAGCAGAAAAACTAAAAAGCCTAATGCAAGAAGCTAACGAAATTCTAGCTATGACTGTTGCATCAATAGAAACACTACGAGAAAAATATAAGTCATAACATCCAAAATCCAAACTCTAATATCAAAAATGGAATCGTTTCCAATCCAAAATCTAAAATCCAAAATCTAAAAATTGACTATGCCGAATATCAATGAAATTGCAAATTCTGCCAAGGACAATGCTGATAAGCTTGGCATCAAGAAATTCGACATTTATGGTTCAACAGTTGATGACACTAGCGTGCAAGTAGACCAAGGTGAGCCAAAACAGGTCAAAGCTTCAAATCGCTCTGGTGTTACTGTTCGTGTCTGGAATGAAGAGAATACAATGGGTGTCACCAGCACCACAGATGTAGACCCCAAGGGACTGGAATTAGCTTTGAAAACTGCCTACGAAGCTAGTTTCTTTGGTGTTAAAGAAAATGTTCCTGATTTTAGTCCAGAGGCTACTACTCCGATTTCAAGTAAACCTCAGGCTAAAACATCCCAAGCACCTGTTGCTGAACTTATAGAAAAATTGTTGGTAGCTGAAAAAGAATTACTAGCGGCCCATCCAGCAATTAAAGGTGTACCTTATAATGGTTTGTCACAAAGAGATATTGACAGATTTTATCTCAATAGCGACGGCGCAGTGAGAACTGAATCTCACTCTTTGTCATCAGTTTATCTGTACAGCAAAACTGAGGAAGATGGCAAAAAACCGCGCAGTGCAGGCGCTTTTAGAATCAACCAAAATTTAGATAATCTAGATATTAATGGTTGCATCAAAGAAACTGCCGATAAAACTATCAGTCACTTGAATTATGAAAAAATCAAAACTGGTAAATATCGAGTTGTTTTCTCTGCGGAAGCTTTCTTAAGTCTGTTGGGCGCTTTTTCTAACTTGTTCAATGCCCAAAGTATTTTAGACAATCAAAGTCTATCTACTCCTGATGATTTAGGTAAGCAAATAGCTTCTCCTCTGCTTTCGGTTGTTGATGATGCACTGCACCCAGCTAACGTTGGTGCGGAAAGTTTTGATGGCGAAGGAACTCCCACTCGTCAGATTTCGCTAATTGAAAATGGCGTTTTAACAAGCTTTCTCCACAGTGCAGGCACTGCTAAAAGGTTAAATGCCCAGCCAACTGGTAATGCTAGTATTGGCGCAAAAGTCAGCGTTAGTCCCAATTTTTATCACGTATTTTCAACAGCAACTCCTGAGCAAGAGTTGAGCTTAGAAACTGCTGAAAATGTGATTTTTATCGATGATTTACAAGCTCTCCATGCTGGAGTTAAATCCTTGCAAGGTTCCTTTTCTTTGCCGTTTGATGGTTGGCTAGTTAATAAGGGAGTAAGGACGAGTATTGAGTCCGCAACTGTTGCTGGCGATTTCTTGGAACTTTTGAAGTCAATTATTTATGTAGAAAAAGAGCCAGAGTTAACGCCAGGTGGGGTTTGCCCGAAAATCTGGGTTAATGAACTATCGATTACCGGCGAATAAAACTTAGGAAGTGTAGAGTTAAGAGTTTAACTCTTAACTCTTAACTTGGAAATCATGACTCACCATTAGTATTCACCACCAATGCTAATGGCAGTATTAAATACATCAGCACCGCTTAAATCAACACCAGCTAAAACAGCGCCATCTACGTCACTATTATATAAACGGGAATTACTCAAATTCACGTTGGTGAGATTGGCATTATTTAACATCGTATCGCTAACAAATGCTTGTGTGAGATTAGCAGACTTTAAATTAGCTCCAGTTAAATCTGCACCTTCTAAGTTAGCACCTTCGAGATTAGCTCCTTTTAAATTTGCATTTCTTAAGTCAACACCGATTAGATGAGCGCCTTTAAGGTTAGCTCCTGCTAGATTGCATCCGGAACATTCTCTAGTTTCTAACAAGCGGCGGACAGGGGCGGAATTTTCTGCTTTGACGGGAATGGGAGCAGCTAAGGATAGCGTGCTGAGTAAGGCTGCTGCCGTCAAAAAAATTCGTTTCATAATTTACCTCGGACACTTCTAGAAGTCATTAAATTCTGAACTTCTACGATACCAGTGTGCCAAGATTACAGAATTCTGTCCTCATGCGATCGGAGGAATATATAAGTTCCATAAGACTAGGTATTCTTCCATTAGGTAGTCCGATGGGAGGAAATTTCCAACTGAAATTATATTAAACCTTGCCGCTACCTAATAGGTACAAGAGTGCCATCCGAACAGCAACACCGCTGGTAACTTGTGATTGAATCAGACTAAATTCTGGGTCATCCATCAATTCAGAACTAATTTCAACACCACGGTTGACTGGGCCTGGATGCAAAACTTTGACATTAGGTTTACAAAGTTGCAGTTTTGTGCGTGTAATGCCAAACAGTTGGTGATATTCTCGCAAACTTGGCAATAAATGAGCCGTCATCCGTTCCTTTTGCAGGCGCAAAGTCATGACAAAATCGGCATTCTGCAAAGCTGGTTCTAGCTGCCAATGTAAAAAAAGTTGGGGATTGGGGGAATAACTCCTGACTTCTGACTCCTGACTCCTACCTTCTACTTCCTCCGAGATAAACTCAGCAAAGAATTTAGGTAAAAGGGTTGGTGGTGCTGCCAGATGCACTTCGGCACCACTGGCAATTAAACTCCAAATATTCGATCGCGCCACACGAGAATGGAGAATATCTCCAACAATGGCAATCTTTTTCCCCTTTAAAAGTTCCAGTCGGGGACGATGTGGGTCAATTAGAGTAGTTATGGTAAATAAATCTAGCAGTGCTTGGGAAGGATGCTGGTGTTGACCATCACCAGCATTGAGGACGCTAACTCGTACACCTAGACGATCCATTTCAGCCGCGATCGCATTTGGTACTCCTGCCTCTCGATGGCGGACTACCATAATATCAGTTCCCATAGCCAAATAGGTTTTCGCCGTGTCGAGAATTGTTTCTCCCTTAGTCATAGAAGATGTGGCGGCGGCGAAGTTCAGCGTATCCGCACTTAAACGTTTGGCTGCGAGTTCAAAACTGCTGCGAGTCCGGGTAGACGATTCAAAAAATAAATTCGCCACTACCTGTCCCTGCAAAGTTGGCACTTTCTTTGTCCGCCGTGATAGCACCTCTTGAAAACTGGCAGCAGTTTGCAAAACTGTATCGTATTCAGTAGTAGTAAAGTCAGCCAGTGAAAGAATATGATGACGATTCCAGGTAGTAGTAGGCATAGAATTTGGGGAGTAGGGACAAGGGGAGCAGGGGAGCAGTGGAGAAATTGTAGCAAGTCTTTCCCTTCTGCCTCATATCCAATGCCCAATACCCAATGCCCAATGCCCCATTCCCTTTCATGTTGGTAAATGGAAAACGTTTAAAGCTAGAGAAATTAGGCTGAGGAACGTTAAAAACCCAATTGTATCTAGCATTGTAGTCACTAACGGACCACTAACCAAAGCAGGGTCAAGCTTCAGCCGTGTCAAACCCATTGGCAGTAAAGTGCCGAGTGTGACAGCCACAATTGTATTAGTTGCCATTACCATTCCGGCAATTAAAGCCACCCATCGTTCTTGGGGTCGCGCCCAAATTAAGGAAAGCAGGATCATCGTTGTGGCTAAAGCTAAGGCTGTACCTAAACCAGCTAGAAGTTCCTTGCGAAGAATTTTTAAGGTATCTTTGGGTGTTACCTCTCCTACTCCCAAGCCGCGGATTGTCACCGTTAATGATTGAATACCGACAGTACCACCAGTGTTAGAAAAAATCGGCATGATTACTGCTAGAACTGGCACTGCGGCAATTATAGATTGAAAAGGCGCGATCGCACTGGCTGCACCAATATATAGTGCCATGATCCCCAACAGCCAAGGTAAGCGGTTGCGGATGGTGAGTAAGGGAGAGGATAAAGCTGCTTCATCACCACTCACACCTGCCAGTTTTTGGATATCTTCTGTGGCTTCCTCTTCCAAAATATCCATAACATCATCAATGGTGACAATGCCCACCAATCGGTCTTCTCGATCGACGACGGGGATCGCGATTAAGTCATAGCGCTGCATAATTCGCGCCACTTCTTCTTGAGGAGTTTCAGTTCTAACTTTGATGACGCGATCGCTAGAAATATCCTTGATGAAAACATCGGGAAAGGTAAACAGCAATTGACGTAGTGAAACTACTCTCACTAGTGTGCGGTTGTCATCTGTGACGTATGCATAGTAAATCGATTCCTTGTCTTCGTCCTGACGGCGGATTTTGCTCAAGGCTTCGCCTACAGTCAATCCTTGCCGTAACCGGACATATTCGGTTGTCATCACCCGCCCAGCAGTACCTTCTGGATAGCCGAGAATCGTTGCTGTTGCTTGCCTTTGTTCTGGACTCAGTTCTTGTAATAGCCGTTTGATTACCCCAGCAGGTAGTTCATCAAATAATTCTGCCCGTTCGTCGGGACTCATCTCTTCTACAAGGTGCACCACCTGGACATCATGTAGGGAATTAATTAGTTCTTCTTGTACCTGTGTCGGCAGATATTCAAATACATCAATTGCCTGACCTTTGTTGAGTAAACGGAATGCGATCGCCCGTTGTTGTTCAGGCAATTGTGTAATGTATTCTCCCACATCCACAGGTTGCAAGCGATTTAAATCCCATTTCAACTGGTTTAAATCGGTAGTATCACTCAACAAATCACGAATATCTTCTGTGAGCATAATATATATCTCCTTAGTCTCTCCCGCGCTGGGAGACTTCCTCGCCACAGCTCAGAGGAGGTTGATACTGCCATCTTGTGGACTATGGTCCATAAAATTTCAACAATTCAATATCGATAGCTAAATCAAAGCATTGCTAGTCATCATCCTAACCCGGAATAGCGCAGTCCGGTAGATACTGAGAATTTTTTAGATTTTTAGTAGCTTTATGTACATTTTTTAGCTATATCTAATTTTCTGCGAGAGCTTGATCGTCTTTTTCATCAACGAAAAAACCAGTTTCTCCATCTGAAATAGCATCAGGGTATTTAGTAAATATCTTAGGGTGTAATAAATCAAACTAGGATATTTATTATGTAAACAAACTAATTAATTTTTTATGACTTACGCATTGATAGAGAAGCCAAAATAGCAACTATGCTTTTCAAGGCTTCTAGCTAGATTTTTGCTAGCCTGGAGTATTACTACATCTATACAAGTAGTATTTGGTATCAAGCAACTTCATGCGTAGTCACCTGGACGACGGAGAATTAGAAATGGGTTAGCAGATTTCACCTCATAGTCGTGGTAAGGTGTTTGAGCTTTGGCGATCGCTTCTGATGCAATCCACTCAGGATGGTTATCTTGCCACAGAGGATGCCGTAAAATCAGGATTGTCTGACGTTTTTGATTTTGGTGTACGTAACCTGTAAGAGTTCCGAACTGAGTGGGTAAGCCGTAACCAAGGCGTTGCAGGGTAGCAGTAATTGGTGCATTCATCCCTTGATATAGTTCACTCCAAGGATTTGGAATACTGCCGTTGGGGGAATTGAGATCAATTGCAGATGAGGCTGATAACACTAATTGCGCCATATCTAAAGCCAGTCGCCAATCTAATAAGCCGTGATAAGCAAGGTTTTGATAATCTCGCAAACATAAGTTGCATGATGTATCACAGGCGTTTCCATGTGGCTGATTTATCCACTTGTTGGCAATGCTATTAAGAATATTGGGATTCGCCAAATTCATCAATTTTTTAAATTCTTTTGGCTTTTCCAGAAACCGACAATATCCTGCCCCATTTTCTAGATGATCGCACAAAAAAGCCTGCCCGATCGCAGTTCCATTTTGCTCTAGCGATCGGAACCCAGCTTGCAACTCCATTGCATCCACATCTAATTGGGTGGCAGCTGCTACCCGCAACCAAAATGCAAAGGAATACCAAGCTGCACGTCCAATAACTGTGGTTGGATCTGCAAAAACACCAGTAGGCCATTCCTCAATATTTACCAACAAAATATCTGTCTTCCGGCGAGATAACAACGCCACCCGATAGGCAGAACCATAAGTAGTTACTGAGCTATTCTTATCTGAATGAACGGCATAAGCTCCGGGTTTGGGCTTACCATAAATTAAGGCATTCTGAAAGTCAAATCCGCCATTGCCGCCGTTGTCATTTACAGAAATTATGTGCTCATTAAATGCAGACACGGAAGCGTTAAGGATACGCTGTATATTGCCCACCTCAGCATTCACACTTAAAGATGGTCTGGTTGCGTTTGGTTGCCACTCAAATTGTCCATCAAAGTCTTCGGGTTGCAAGTTAGTAAAAAATCCCTTGGGTTCTCTAGTATCTAGACAACGCAAAGCATCCACCCCGCAGACTGGACAGGTATCTTTTGGTGGTTCCTGACCTCCTGGATGTGGTTTTTTTAACAATTTGTATGGGTAGATAACCGCTTGACAGTTAGCACAAAGTCCTAAAGATTTATTCTCTTGGGTGAGGGCTGGCACAAGTCCTGGTTTAGAATCTATATTCTTACCTTGGGGATATAACTCGACTACACCACAGGCTGTATGCACAGCTTTATCTTTAACTGTTTGGGAACGAGGGGCAAATTGACTCAGGGCAATATCTAGATTGCGATCAACTACTCCCTCTGTTGGTGGCCATTGGTTGGCGCGTGTGGGAAAACGAGTATAAAGCGATCGCACCCGCGTCGGAAAGCCAAACATCGGCAATAACCCAGCATTTGCTAAACGTTCACTTAACTTATCTTGGGTGTAAGTATCGTCTTCCACAACTGTTTGAATCTCTGGAATTAAATCATCGCGCAGGAAATTCAACATCTGGGCATTGCTGGCGTTGGGTAAAGCTGTCTGGACTCGCAAGCTATCTAATATACTGATTATGGCTGGCTCATTCTTGGGGTCGTGTAACCAATCTTGGATATCTGGTTTGTAATTATTCCAATCAATTACACTACCAAATTCACCGTGTACGTTGTCACCTCCATTAGCAGCACTAATACCTAAATCGCTAAAGGCTTGGCGTAAAACTTCCTTGATCAGAACCCGTTCAAAAATGGGAACGCTAGTCATATCAACATAGGGAGGTGGTGGCGGATCGCCTGTGATACTTTCTGGGCGTTGAAAGTAAAAATCATCGTGGCTTCTACCGCGACAGAAAGTTACAGCTAAGGCAACTCCAGCCGAACGTCTACCGGCCCGACCAACTCGCTGTTGATAGTTGAAGCGCCGGGGTGGCATATTTGCCATCATCACTGCCAACAGCGCACCGATATCAACACCCGCTTCCATTGTAGTTGTGACGCTTAAAAGGTCGATGCCTTGGACGCGGGAGATTTCATCATTAATAAAAATGTCTTGAAACCAGCGTTGGCGTTTGGTACGTTGATCTCGGTCGGTTTGTCCAGTTAACTCGGCGGCGTTCATGCGGAAGGGCTGACCTTCTAAGGAAAGATAGGTATAGTAATCGAAGTCGCCAGTTGGGTTTCCAGCACCAAGTTGTTGAGGATTTTTGTTGGTGTTACTACGGCTATTACATTCAGGACATAAGCCAGCAGCAGGATGGAGATAGAATGCATTGCAGCGATCGCACCGATATCCCTGATTTTTATCCGACGGTAGCATTAAATAAAGTTTATTTGGATCTAGTGACAAATTACCACTAGCCGCAATTCCAGCCTGTGATTGGAGTAATTGCTGTTGTATATCTTGAGGTTTTAAACCTGTAGACTCAATATACTTTTGGGCATAGCCGGGTAAGTTGTGATCTGTTCCAGGATAAAAAAACTTAGAATACTGGTGTCGGCGACGGATGCCTAATTGTCTGATAACTGCATCAGTAGCTTGAATTATTTTAGATGGTGTATTCTCTAGCGGTTGATAGCTGACCCACCCTTGCCCAAAACCCTCCATTGTGCGTACCATGTGATCAAACAATGGATTCATCAGTTCAGCAGTGAGCATATCTTCCAGTCGGGTAGCATGGTCAGTCTGGTTTTGTGTCGCTGGAAAAATTCTCGTCACCGAATTACCAGTCCAGTTGTAGCATTCAAACCAAGAATACCGTTGCTGACCCTGATTTTGTCCAATCCAGTAACTCAAGGCGCGAAAACTTGATCCACCGGGACAAATACCACACTCTAATAAAGCATCTCTAACTTTTTGCCGTAATTCCAACAATGGAATGCGTTCGGGATAGCGTTTGAGTAAACCAAGCCACGCACTACTCGCCTGTTGATTATTGGCGGGTAAACCCATCAGCCAGAAAAGCGCCTCTGTAACTAAGGTAGGATTAGCATTAGCAAAGCGATCGCGCCGAGTCATATCATCTGCTGCTTGGGTAACAGCACTATAAAGATTAGCGTTTAAAGTCTGCAATTTCGCAAGACTGGCTGGGTTATTAGCAGCAGTAATCCGCAAAAAGGCGATCAAATCATCCCAATATTGATAAAATGATTGGATTAGTAGTAGGCGCACCATATCGCGGTAATGGTCAAGTTCCATTCCCGCAGCCAGTTTAGCTGCATCTTGGCGACTATCAGAAAATATTACCAACTTGCGAGAACTACCTAATCCCTGTTGAGACGGTGCTGGCATTTCTCTCAATAATCCACTAGCAATAACTTGACAAGCCTTTTGAAAGCCGGTGCGGTGGATACGTAAAGGAGTCGGGAATTTATCTCGTTTACCGTAGTCAGCATCACATCGGGGACATTTTGTTGGTAGTGCTGGTTGATCTAAATCATCTCCCTTTACCTGATACAGCCACCCTGGAATCTCATCAGTTTTCGGTGGTGTAGCATTCTGAATGAGTACGCCTGTTTGTTTGTCTAACTTTGCTTTCACCCACTGGCGTTTTATCCGATCAACACTCCATTCTAAAACTTGAGGTTGTGTAGTCCAGGCTAGTGTTTCTCCCGGTAATGGCCAAAATACCCGATAGTTGCCGTAACGTTGATTCATCACAACCAAATCGGGTATACCTTCTAAGTTCGGCTGATCTGGCGTAAGGATATCTACTGTCTGGTTACTTAGCTTACGAGTACTTTTGTATCCTCCCAAAAAGACATCGCCGCAGACTTCGCACACAATTAAATCGAGAACGCGAGAACCACAACCGCAGCTGAGGCGATGGTTAGCATGGATAGCACCAATGGTTGGTGGATCGCTTTGTCGCTGAATTTGATCGACTTGGGTACAACTGGGGTTACAGCAAGCCCATAGGCTTTGCAAATTGTGGAAAAATAAATGTCCGCGCACAGGTTGGGGCGATCGCCCATTACTCAGTTTTGACATCCCCAATGCTAATAGTAGTCCCCGCATGGAGTCGGATACCAAACTATTAGCCGCAGCATTCGGGAAAAGTTCGTTATCTAAATCTGTTTGCTGTTTTTGTTTATTGGGATCTTTGACTTTCGCCGCCCGAACCGACGGCTGATTAGTTTGGCGAACAACGCGATCGACTTCCTGACAAGCATCGCGCAAAGCTTCACCTGCATCAACAATCGCTAAAGCCTCACCGAGTTGCTGTTCTTCACTAATTCCAGATTTGGAGTATCCTAACTTGCTAGCTAAGGTAGACATAGCCACACTATTAGCCGTTGGATCTGGCTGTGTCATTGACTGTAATGGATCGGGCTGCACAGACTGGGCAAATTCTGCAAAGGCACTTTGATATTTAACCAGAGATTTTCTGGCGTTGGCTTTTGGCTGTTGTTGTTGTCCAGTGATGAAAGCAAACTGTTTGTCATCACGTCCAAAAAATTCGCGCAGGAATTTTCTTCCTTCTGGGTTATCATCCAAACTTGCTGTAGTCGTGACTATCCGCAGCTTTGGCGAATTTGGTGTTAAACCCAACCGTGAAAAAAGCAAGCGTAAAATATAGGCAACTTCTGTTCCTGGAGTGCCACGATAGGCGTGTAATTCGTCAATAATCAGGAAAAATTGCCGTTCTGGATGATTTGGTTCTGCCAGCCAATCACGAGTTATATCAAAAATATCATTTTCAATGCTCCGCATCATCATAATGTTGAGCATCGAGTAGTTAGTAATTAAAATATCGGGTGGAGTATCTTGCATATCCCAACGTGACCACATTTCGCCACCATCAAGTCGGGGAAAGTAGTAAGGTAAATCGGGATTTAAAGATAAATTCGCCTGAAGTAGATTTTGTTGCTGCTTGGCACACTCATCTAATTCGTTTCGCAGTCTTTTGATTTTATCAGGTGTTGGTTCACCCGGAATCGGGGTTTGTCCAGTGTAACGCCCAAAGGTGATCCGGTTTGTGCCGCGTTCTCTATCTAGCCAATTGTGGATTTGTGGCGCTTCCAAAGTTTTTCTGAGTCGTCGCAATTGGTCTTCTACTAAGGCGTTGAGGGGATAGAGTATTAAACCTCGCATAGCTTTTGGGCGAGTAACGTGTTTCCACTGAGAAACGCGATCGCCTTGAACATCCCACCAGGAATGATTACTTGGTGGAGGCGGACTTGCCTCCCAAGTGCTGGATTCCCATGCTAAATGGGCGAGTAATGGTAATAAAAAGCACTCAGTTTTCCCGGAACCTGTACCAGTGGTAACAACTAAATCTTTTTGGTTGATTAAAACTTCTTTTAAACTTTCCCATTGGTGTTGATAAAGTTCGATTCCCCCTTCAAATAGCATTTTTCCCAGTTGTGCCAAATCATGGTATTTTTCAGGCAGTTGTTTGGCAGCAGTTTGTAAGTCTCTCCCAGATGAGGGATAAATGGGAACTGGTTCTATTAAAGGTGGTTGGCTTAAAATACCTGGTTGTTGTAAAAGGCGATCGCGTTCTGCCGCTAAAGAGCGATAACGTAGTGGAAAGGCACTTTTAATATACAGCTGATAGATATGGTTAAGTCTTTGATACGCTCCAACTACGTCATGCACAAATTAAAGCCTCTTCATATTTAACATTTAGCTTTTGACTCAATTGATGGGCAACTTCCCCACTCACGTTTTGATACAGCAGCCAGTTGCCCTGATATGTTGGCAGTTGTCCAGATGCCAGCACCAAAGCACGTTCATATAGTTCAGGCCAGCGCTGCTTTACTGGTATTGCCAAACACTTTGTAGCAAAATTGTAATGAGCTTGGCAAGATGCACCATGATAATACAAAGCTAGAAAGCGCAAACCATACCAATCACCTTGATGCCAAGTGTTAGTGTTTTGGTTGTAAAAAAGGGTGTAGCGGAGGTTTCGGTTTTCATCACACATCTGATACATCCCTGTTTCGTGAGGAATACCGCAGATTTCAAAATCATCACCGTCAAAGTGCTTCCATTCCCACCGACTCGGCACAATTACTGGCATATTCCTGAGATTTTGCTGCCAAGTAGCGATATCAGGTAGAATTTGGGCAAGTCGTGTGGATACTTCACCCGCATTGATGATTGGAAAATTATTTGCGATCGCATCAGGGTTATTCACCACCAATTGAATGCAGGGTGGTGCTTCCCCTCTGGGTTGATGAGTAATAGATGCTACAATACCATATTCTTCTAATTGTTTGAGTAAGTTCATACTGCGTTGACCACACAGTATAAATTCGGTATTATTTGAGTTAATTTTAACAAAGCTTGAAGGAGCCGCCGACCATTTGGAACCGTCTAGTGAAGATTCAAGATGTCCTAATAAGCGTAACCGTCGTAAGATGCGTTTAGGTTCCTGAAGTTGGAGTGCATTGCAGCTTTTTTGAAAGGATTCCCAGCTACCATTGCCGAGGGTTGATAACCAGTATAAGAAGCGATCGCTATTTTGGGAAGATTTCACCCAATCAGCATCAGAATGATTAATAGAGTGTAATTCTGTTAATTCAAACGGGTTCTCAGCACTGAGATTTTGTCTAAGTTCATAAGGAATAGGGCTGGTATAATCACGAACATCATGAGCTACACCAACCATCGGTTTTATCTGTTCATAAGTGAAGCCGCGATTCCCTGTGATAGGACGTTGAAAACACGATAATTTCAGTAAACTTGCTTGTAATTCTGTAGGTAATTCACCTACTTGGCAATTTTCAATTGCGAGAAAGAAACAAAACTCTTTCCGAGGTTTAGCTCCCTTTTCTACTCGCAAAAGCGGTATGATTTTACTAAGATTTTGACGTTGTACTTGTTCGGAAATTTGGTTGATTAGGTCTTGTGGGTTTCCCCGGTAATAAAATCCTGTATACCATCTTTTGACTTGTGGCATAATGCACCATGTTAATTCTAAATCGTTGAAATTTTTTGCTCTATTACACTGCCACAAATATGATATGCACAATCAATTTTGAACACTTCACAAGGCACATATTTTTCTATGGTAAGATAATCCCAATCTACAATTTTGATTAAACGTTGACTTGATTCACCTACAAAATTAGCTTCTATTAGATAATCACCAGGATGGGAAAAATTCAGCGATATAGAAGTATTTGCAAGTTGCGAACTATCAACAATTACCTGATTATCAGATAATCGAGTTACTTTTAATTCTGCGTTACGGTAAAAGCCAAAAATAGTAATTTGTGGCCCATGATTCACAAGCCAAGCGCCAATTTTGGGTACGCGCAAGCCGCCAGACAAACTAATTGATAATTTGACACTTGGTTGCAAAGCATACTTAAGAGTTTGATTTTTGATGAAGACTCCATCCCAAGCTTGAGAAACAACCATGCACTGCTGAAGTTCTACCCATCCAGAATTATTAAATATCGGCTGAGGTGTACAACTCGACTTTAGTAAATGCTCATCTTGCAAGCGTTGAATATCACTGAGCAATTCTTGTTTGCACAGGAGAATAAACGGAGTACCTAATGATGGGGCTTGCCAAGATGCATAAGCTCCAGAATCAGGATTTTCAGGATCGGGAATTAGTATCCAAAAGTCACGAGCAGGCAAAATTAGGTAATCTAGATCGTCTTGAGAAGTAATTTGGTATTTAGCACCATTTTCTAACTCTTTCTGACTGACTGAATACTCTAAAGGAGAATACCATCCACGGCGTTCTTCTCTTAATGAGTGAGTATTATCTCCCTGTTTAACCTCTACTGATTCTAGGCTGCGTCCTCGCTGCTGTTTGGGGTAAAGAGAATAATCTACCTGACCTAAAAATATATCTTCAGCCCGATATAAACCACAGAAAAGATGACGACTCCAAGAGCAATAATTATTCTTGTCTGCCGTAGGACATCCTTGAGCTTTCCACTGTTCATAAACTTGATGCAACGCTTCCAAAATCGCCTCATGGCGTTGCTTATTTTCCGTCAGTAAATCTTTTAAATGGATGCTAAATACCCCTGCTTCTCGTCGAACATGATCAAACAAAGTTTGGGCATCCCATTCTGCTTGCCATTGCTTCTCTTGGAATAGTTTTCGCAATTTATCTTTATCAGTACGACGCAGTAAGGATTGAGAAATCGGATAATTAATATAGGTAGTTGAAGCACCACGCCCCCGTTCTGCTGAAGGTAAAAATCTATCTTCCATTAGCCAACGATTCCACTCGCGCCAAAGGGGTTCTTCAGCTTCATTACCAAATTTCATCCCCAATGGACGAGCAAAACCAGGCAAGGCTAAAATCTCTCGTAAACGTTTGAAATAATTAGTTTCTGATGTATTTTCTTCTTGAGCCATTTGTGAAGCGGCTAAAATTGTAGCGCATAAAAAAGCAACTCCTTTGGGTAATCCTTGCGAATCACGCCCTTTTAAATGCTGCAAATTAACCTGTCCCTCAAAGATGACTTTTCTTCTCACTGCTGTGCAGAAGTCATCAACCCAAGTACCACTTGTAGATGATTGTCCAAAATGATAGCCAATACGTTCTATTACATCTTCATCAACGCTCAAATAAATTTTTGTACCCTGTGGCGTACCTTTGATAAAATAATCAATTAAAGCCTGATTCCAATCTGTATAATTCGCCATTTGGGTTTAATGCAAGCGCTCGTTAAATCACCATAATTGGTGATAATTTTTCTAATGTAAGTAGGCACTTAAAAATTTAATTGGAAATGATGTTTAATAACACAGGCAATCATTGATGAGGGCTTGTTGTTTACTTCGCCACTCAATCAAATATTTTATTTCCAACTTAAAAATTATTATAAAGCTAGAATAGTTACCATTGCATACGTAATTTAACTGAAACTACTAGTCGTCTATCTAAGTTAATTATCAACAAAAAGAATTCGTTATGCCTTAAAAAGCTGAAAGTATAAGTATAAAATTTTACTTATATTCATGAAGATTTGAACAAATATAATATTTTCGTTGGCGATCACTAAAATTAAGTACCCGGAAACCTATTAACAAGAGATAATAATAAACTCACACCACCCTCAGCTGTTGTCTCATCAACCATTACAGAACTTATTCTGGCTTGGTTTAGATAATTCACCTCGCAGCCATAGGGTCATTTGCAAGTTGTTCTGAACCAAATCATGAAAACATCTACCAATTTGCTAGCTCGCCTGGACTATTACTACCAGCAAATCAAAACGATAATTCTGACTCGGCAGAATCCGATTACTGGTTTACTACCTGCGAGTACAGCGATTACAGCCCACGGCGATTATACTGATGCCTGGGTGCGAGACAATGTTTACAGCATTTTGGCAGTTTGGGGTTTAGGACTTGCATACCGCAAGATTGACGACGACAAAGGACGCACCTATGAATTAGAACACAGTGTCATTAAACTAATGCGCGGGTTGTTGTTTGCGATGATGCGACAGGCTCATAAAGTAGAGACATTTAAACATACTCAGTCGCTACTAGATGGACTACACGCCAAATATAATACTGCGACTGGTGATATTGTTGTTGGTGATGATGAATGGGGACATTTGCAACTTGATGCCACATCTATATTTTTGCTGATATTGGCGCAAATGACGGCAGCAGGATTACAAATAATTTATACGATTGATGAAGTGAATTTCGTCCAAAATTTGGTTTACTATATTGGACGAGCTTACCGCACACCAGATTACGGCATTTGGGAACGTGGGAATAAAATTAATCGTGGCAATGCGGAGTTAAATGCCAGTTCTGTAGGCATGGCAAAAGCTGCTTTAGAAGCTATCAATGGACTGGATTTGTTTGGTGTGCGTGGTAGTCAAGCATCGGTGATTCATGTGCTACCAGATGAAATCGCCCGTGCCCGGATTACTTTAGAATCACTATTACCAAGAGAATCTGGTTCCAAAGAAATTGATGCAGCGCTGTTAAGTATTATTAGTTATCCTGCCTTTGCGGTAGAAGATTTGGAGTTACGCGATCGCACCTTAAACGATATTATCAATAAACTCGCAGGTAAATACGGCTGCAAACGCTTTCTGCGTGATGGACACCAAACCGTTTTAGAAGATCATCAGCGCTTGCACTACGAACCGTGGGAACTCAAGCAATTTGAGCATATTGAATGCGAATGGCCGTTATTTTTCACTTATTTAGTTCTAGATGGATTATTTCGTGGCGAACAAGAACAAGTTAAAAAATACCAAGAGCTTTTAGAATCATTACTCATAGAACAAGATGGTTTGCGTTTATTGCCAGAACTTTATTATGTTACCGCAGAAAATATAGAAGCAGAAAAGTTATCACCCCAAACGCAACCACGTTTGCCTAATGAAAATATTCCTTTGGTGTGGGCGCAGAGTTTATATCTTCTCAGTCAAATGTTGAGTGAAGGTTTAATAGCAGTTGGTGATATTGACCCTTTGGGAAGACATTTGTGTGTGGGCAAACAGCGTGAAGCATTGGTACAAATTGCCTTGTTAGCAGAAGATGAAGATTTACAAACGAAATTAGAAGTTCACGGAATTGAAGCGCAAACACCCACCCAAGTAGAACCGATTCAAGTGAGAAAAGCTGGAGAATTTTCCGCTATTTATACCCAAATTGGACGTAACAATAAACTTGGTTTAACTGGGCGGCCAGTGCGGCGGCTGCGGAGTTTAACAACATCTAGAATCTTTCGGATTAGCGGTGAAACAATTGTATTTTTGCCTTCATTCTCAGATTCTCAACAGTTTTACTTAACCCTTGACTACCATTTTTTGCTGGATCAAATTAGAGGCGAACTAGCTTACATTCAAAAATATTGGAGCGATTTAGGACGTCCTACTCTAACTTTAATGTTGACGCACACCATGTTAGAAGCCGGTTCGGAAGCATTACTAGAACTGATGCAAGAACTGAAAGATGGTGTTTGTAACGGTGTGCGGGTGAAATTAGGGCGGCTAAATCAGCTAATGCTAACAGCAGGAATCCAAAGAATTGATTTTCTGCCAAATGCAGAATTCTCGCGATCGCCAGTCAAAAATGCTAGCCCACGTTGCTATTATCTAGCTTATCATCCTGATAAAAACTGGCGCTTAGGACATACCCAAGAATTTCAAATGGAGTATGAAACGAACTTGGGGTTATTACTTTCTTATTTGCGCTCATCAGAGAATATCTACGAACAAATTGAGTTATTGCAAACTTTAACTCGCTTGCAGGGAATGAAATTTGATACAGGGTATGGCGGCCCAGGATATCCCGTTACCGTAGCCGATTTACTAGATGAAGTTTACACCAAAGCCGGAGATTTAGGCATTTGGGCAGTAGTGCGTCGGGCTGCGGGGTTACGGCAAATGGTTGATATCAGCCTATCAGATGCAGTAACGAGTATTTTGGTGCGAGGTAAGCAAATTGCTGTAGGTAAAGCTTACAGTGAAGCGTCCTTGATTACCGTACCCATGTCCCACGATGAAATTGCCGATAAAATTAATCATTTTTGTCGTGAGGATATACGCGATCGCGTCCTGACTCAAGAGATTTTAATCTATCTTGGTATCTTAATTCGCTCAGAACCCGAATTATTCAAGGGACTACTAACCTTGAGAGTCGGCTATCTGATCCTGTTGATAACCAGCGAACTAGCGCAGGAATTACATGTCACTCAAGATGAAGCTTACGATCGCTTAATGCAACTGTCACCCTTTGAAGTTAAAATGCGCTTGCGTCAGGTATTAACTGGATATACTGGCATGAGTAACCTGTTACGCCAGCAAGAATCACTGCACGTCAAACAAAAAGAAAGTGATATTGCTTGGGTAGTGTTACCGGGAATCGCCGAAGGAATAGAAGTCCCGCCGAGCGGTTGGCGGCGGTTTCGTCAAGCCGAAGGTGCGACGGGGCGCGTACCAAAAGAGTTTTTTAAGCAAGTTTGGCTGTTAATGCAACATTGCAAAGGTCTAGTAATTGGCGATAAATTAGAGCGCCGCAATCGTTTAGATAGTGAGATAATGCTGTCGGAAATGACAGCAGGGGAAAGAAATTTTGCTCTGTTGGTTGAGCATTTGCTGAATAAAATCGAAGCTTCAGAATACCGCCAAGTTAATATTGAAGCATTAATCGAATTAGGAGCGATCGCTGCCAATAATCCCAAGCTGCAAATCGAAGAATATATTGTGTTGGATGTATTAATTGGACACGCAGTGCGATTGGCGTGGTTAGAGAATCATAGTCAAAGTAGCGATCGCTATGATGAGGATAAGGCGAGTGCATGGCGATCGTTTTACAATACCTCTCCTAGAGATTGCGCTAGTTATATTTTGAAGGCATTCAGGTTCTTGACGGAATTTGTGAAAGATTTTTAAACGCAAAGGGGCGCAGAGGTAAACGCAAAGGAACGCAGAGGATGAGAGAGAATGAGTTGAGTGGGATGATTATTGGGTGTGCGATGAGGGTGCATACTGCTTTGGGTCCTGGTTTGTTGGAATCGGCTTATGAGGAGTGCTTGGATTATGAGTTGAAGAAAGCTGGATTGAATGTTGGTAAGCAAATTCCATTGCCTTTAGTCTATCAAGATGTGCAATTGGAATGTGTTTATCGATTAGATTTGATTGTCGAAAACCAAGTAATTGTAGAGATTAAATCTGTAGAATCCTTCCACCCAATTCACTCCGTTCAACTCCTAACCTACCTCAAACTCGCAAACTGCAAACTAGGTCTTCTCCTCAACTTTAACGTCCTCCACCTCAAAGAAGGTATTAAACGGGTAGCCAACAACCTCTAACTCCTCCTCTCACTCTCTATCATCCTCTGCGAACCTCTGCGCTTCCCTTTGCGCCCCTTTGCGTTGAAAAAAATATCCCCCACCTCAGATTCCAAAAGCAGGGGTTTTATTAAAACTACTTAACAGAAACAGCATCAACATCAATAGTGCTTGCAGTCGAAGTAGAACCCTCTGGAGTATTAGGTACTTCAGTACCCACCTCACCCTTACGAGTTTTCCAGCCTTCAATTACTAGCCCAGATACCTCACTAACTAGCAGAGTCAAGAGGAAAACATCATCAATCTGTCCCACAACGGGTATAAAATCTGGGAGAACATCAAATGGGCTGACCAAATAGACCAACGTTCCTAAAATTACCCACCAACGGTATTTTGGGTTACGAAGTACACTGCGATACCAGGTGTAAAGTGCTTGGATTGAAAATTTCATATTTTGAACCTCCAGTTATCTTTTATTTTGACAAATTATGCTAAAAACTCACGGTGCGAATAACCGTCCTAGTTAGTTAGGAAGACGCTACTAGTAATTTGTCAACAAAGATAAATAAGTAGGTAGCGGGTTTATCCTAAACAGACATGAGTCCAATATAGACTGAACAAGAACAACCCCTTTCCTACTAGCGTTGGTGAGTAAGATTCAAAGCCTTTCTCCTTTTTTACCCAATTTTCGAGTGCAAGGCTGATTAATCGCTTGGTGCTGATATCTGCTGCTCTACCCATAAGAGATATACCTATGTACTGATTGTACTTTGCTAGAGATTTTATAAATTACTCGGTATAGTCTTGAACTTCTGTGCAGACCCCAAAGAATAATCTTCTAATTTAAAATCAGCAAAAGGCTTCTTTTCTAATCTATTCCGTAGCGCCTCGTCAAGAATAACACCTGATGATTCTCTTTTAACACCAATAATTATTACACTTGTCTGATATGTCGTTAAATCCTTTGCTTGACAATCACTCCGTTGAAATTGACCCAAATTCAATAAGCGATAACTTTTGACACTTGGTGTATTAATAAATAAATTTTTGACCAAAATTTGTATTTGTTTAGAACGTTCTAAAGCCACACGTTCTTGAACTAATCTATCACCTTTACAAGAAGCTGTGCCAACAGAGATAATCTCATTGGGAGCTTCTATTATCTTCTCTATACCTTCTTGTTCTAAGTTCAACTTCAAAAGGTCAATACTAATAATCTCATCATTGTATTTAATTTGAAAGTTGCTACCTAAAAGCCATTTATATTTCAGTGATAAAACGGCTATATTAAACTCAGCTATCCTTCCCTGGCTATCCCTACCTTCTTGATAAGAAAAATAATCGATATTACCTTTTTTTTCTGGATATTGTCTGTAATCAGATGTTTCAAAAACATCTGATTTCCGCGTGGCTAAAGCCACTATACTAAGTAATCCTAATATTACTAATAGAACTGCAAAAAATCCTAATATAGGCACTTTTTCCGGCTGCTTATTTGGATGTAATGAGTTGTTATTAATATCTCCAGTTAAATGTTCAACGTTAGAAGATTCTATGATATTACTATTTGTCGGAGTCGTGTCTGTTAATTGAGTTTCGATTTCTTCTAGGGAATGCAAAATTTCTTGAGTACTGGCAGGACGTTTTTCTATTTCCGATGCTGTTAGCCAATCAATTAAATTCAATAGTAAGGGTGAAATATGGGTAGCATGATTTTGCCAGTGCAACAAATTTTGCTGGACATCATACATCTCTAAAGGATGATATCCTGTCAGCAAAAATACAAAAGTGCGTCCCAAAGCAAAGAAATCTGATTGCGGTACTGCTTGACCATTCATTTGTTCTGGGGCGCTGTAGCCAGATGACATAAGTGCTGGCATCTTGTCGCCGTTGCTTAGTTGGTCTTGGTAGATTTTATTAATTTCACTGGCGGTGCCATAATCAATCAGTACTAGATTCCCCCAATCCTGCTCAAGGGGGGATCTAATCATGATGTTAGATGGCTTAATATCTCGATGTAGGTACTGTTTGCTATGTACTACATCTAAAATTTCTATCAACTGTCTTAACCAGTTTATGGCTTGTTCTTGGGATATAGGGCTATTTTGCTGCTGTAGCCATTGTTCTAAGTTATAGCCATCGATTTTTTCCATTGCAATGCAATGCAACACTAAACCATTTCGAGTTTGATACTGGAAGTAACTATCTTCTTTGGGAATTCCGGGATGCTTGAATTGTCCCAACACGGTTACTTCTTGCTGAAATAGTTCTACTGCTTTGGCGTCGCCTGATAAATCTTCTTTGAGTATCTTGAGAATTTTGGGGGTATCTTGCTCGTATGCCTCATAAACTTTACTAAAACCTGTTTTGTCACTCATCAGGCACGTCACCCGATAACGCCCTAGTAATTCTAGATGGGAACCACAACTTTGACAAAAGCGGTTTTGATGATTATTCGGGTGATTTGGTTTAGGGCAAACAGGGTTGATACAAAGGCTCATGACAGGAGAGTAGGGAGTAGGGAGTGGGGGAGATCAGGGAGTGGAAAAGCAAAGGAGTAGGGCAGCAGGGGAGCAGAGGAGAAGTTGCAGTAAGTTTTTCCCCTCTGCCCCTCTGCCCGTTTGCACCTCTGCCTCTTATGCCCAATGCCCAATCCCCCATGCCCAATGCCCAATGCCCAATCCCCCTAGACATCGCTCCTATTAATTCTTCTGATGCTGTATGATAATCCCGTCCAATAATCATGAGATTTTTTATTTGTGTTCAGCCAAGAAAGCTGCCACAGTTTGGTTAAATGCCTCTGGTTGTGTCAAAAACGGCCAATGATTGCCGGGAACTTGGCAGATACGTAAGTTTTGAAGATAAGTTTTGTAAGGTTGAATTTGCCAATTTTGGTGGTTCAGTCCTTGTTGTGGTTGGACGAATAGGGCAGGGGTGTCAAGGGTAATTGTAAAACCAGGCACTTGCATTACTGCCTCAAAAATTCCGTCGCGGGCGGCTATGGTAAATTTGCTGCCCCAACTCCCATCGGGTTTTTGTTCTATTCCTGCTTGGAAAACTTGCTCTTGTAAGGGAGTCCATCCTTGATATTGCTTTAATTGCCGTGCTTGTTGTTCGGCTTCTTCCTGACTGGCAAAGGGGCCCATGCTTTTAAGAAAAGGCAAGAAGCGATATAACATTGGGAAAGTTACCCTGAGAAGACTAGGCATTTTCCAGATGAAAATTGGATCGACCAGGATTATACTCCGTAAACGCTTTGGGTTTTGTCTTGCCCAGATAGCGGCTAATTTTCCTGTCCACGAGTGACTTACAATATGGGCAAAAGTCCATCCAAGACTATCCATGAGTGCTTCAAGGTCTGCGATCGCACTCTCAAAGCTATAATCTATCTCTGGTTTACTACTTTGGCCATGTCCACGCATATCTGGCGCAACTATGTGGTATTCCGCCGCCAAGTAATCTCCTAAACTAGACCACACCAGAGCATGATCGCCTAAGCCATGTAACAGCAGTAAAGGTTCTTGACCTTGATTCCATTCTAAATAAGAAAGTTGGATATCAGGCTTTGATAAAGTTTGACGTACAGGCATCATTGCACATCCAGGCTTAGATAGTTTTGCGTTTATATGGTATTGCAGAAGGAGATGGGGAGCAGAGGAGCAGGGGGACAAGGAGAATAACCATACCCAATGCCCAATCCCCAATTCAATTGTTACCATTTACCATTTTATGACTCTGAGGATTGTACCAATTGACACGAAATAATGAGGCTAATGAATGCCAAGATCAAGAAAAGGATGCCCCAAGGATATTAAAAGTACTATGCCAGAATTACACCAATCAATTGCCCAGCATTATCACGAACGGACTAAATACAATCCTGAGACTCTCGCTTCCAAAAGTCAGCGATTAGACTGGACTAAACAGCCAGTGCCCTTCAAAGAGTACAAAATTGGCTCTACTTTTGATCTCAAACCCTATATCCAAGAAAAAACAGAGACTTATGCGAATAACCCAGATGCTCAATGGTGGCAAAGACTTTCACGGCTATTGTTTCGCAGTTATGGATTGACGGCGAAAATGCCTTCTATGGGTAGTGCAGTGTATTTACGCGCTGCTCCCAGTGCAGGCGGACTATACCCTGCTGAGGTGTATGTGGTTTCCCGTGGTACGTCGTTATTGCCGCCTGGTCTATATAACTACCAGTGTCGAACTCATTCTCTCATGCATTATTGGGAAAGTGATGTTTGGCAAACTCTCCAAGCAGCTTGTTTCTGGCATCCTTCTTTAGAAAATACCCAATTAGCAATTATTGTGACTGCGGTATTCTATCGTTCTGCGTGGCGCTATGAAGATCGGGCTTACCGTCGGATTTTTCTGGATACGGGACATCTGTTGGGTAATATCGAGTTAGCTAGTGCGGTTACTGATTATCGCCCCCATTTAATCGGCGGCTTTGTCGATGAATCGGTCAACGATCTGCTTTATGTCGATCCGCAACAAGAAGGTGCGATCGCTGTCTTACCTCTGGCAGACTTGTTAGATGTTAATCAAAATTTACCATTGGGATGTACTGCTTTACCTTCGGCTACCGAAACTAGTTATCCTCAAATCCCCGATGGCGAGCTACTAACATATTTCCATCGACACACCCAGATCCAATCAGGTGTAACTGGTAATCTTAATCTACCAACTATTAAACAAGAAAAATCTTTAGAGGATAAATACAATTTTCCTTTCTGTTTAAAAATTCCCACCACCACTGCACCGATAAACTGGGGACAAAAACTATCAGAACTGGAAAGCACTATGTATAAGCGACGCTCTACCCGCGCTTACAATGGTGATGATTTAAGCTTCGATGAATTGAAAAGTTTACTCGATTTCACTTACCAGCCGCAAAATTACATCGACCAAAGTTTAGATATTTCTCCAGACTACTTTGATTTGAATTTAATCGAAACGTTCATTGCTGTTTGCGGAGTCAAAGGATTGGAAGCGGGTTGTTACTATTACGCACCCAAAGCCCAAGAATTACGTCAAATTCGCTTTAAAAACTTTCGGCGAGAGTTACATTTTCTCTGTTTAGGACAAGAATTAGGGCGGGATGCAGCAGCGGTATTATTTCATACAGCCGATTTGAAAGCTGCGATCGCACAATATGGCGATCGCGTTTACCGTTACTTGCACATGGATGCCGGTCATTTGGGACAACGCCTCAATTTAGCTGCAATACACCTGAATGTAGGCGTCAGTGGTATCGGTGGATTCTTTGACGATCAAGTAAATGAAGTTTTGGGTATTCCTGCTGATGAAGCTGCTTTATATATCACTACATTGGGACGCCCAAGATAAAAATAATCCCAGAGGTGCAAAGAATCCAGAGAGTTTCTTTCTATGTTTTTTACGTCTCTGTGCAAGCTTACGGGGCTACAAAAAGGGCTAGGATGGAGATAAAATAAGCCTCATCGCCCTTTCTTCCTTGTTGGTAGTACTTGTGCTTGTTAGGACTTAGTATCAATTAATTCGGCAACTAACTCGTAGTCATCTTCCATGAAATTGACCCAATTAGATCCATATAATCCAATATAAAAACTGCTATGACGGCGAATAGTCCGTCTAGATTCTTTAATTCGACCGACATATTTTTGGATACCTATACATTTAATTTATGGTTGGGGTCTAAATACCCATCCATGACCTAATTGAGAATTGCGAATTGCGAATGGGGATTTTGGTAAATCCGGGTAATTTACGTTTTTGTCAGTTTTTCCTGAATGAATGTCCTGTTTTGCATCTCGACTAGCTGTAGATGTGATTAGAAACGGATTATTAGGGAGAATTCTTTGAGCATCGAAAACGACGGTCGCGGCAGTGGCAGGTAGTGTTATGGCTTTTGTATTAGTTATAGATAGCGTCGGCGCAGCCCAACCTAGTCATCGCTATAGACTGGTAAAGCTCCGATATTAAGCTGGTGTTATGTTGAATGGGGCAAGAGTGATTAAAAAGGGTTAATGTCTCTTACCTGCTCCCAGATATAGCTCACCCACTTTCGGGTCATTCAACAATTCTTCACCAGGGCCGGATATCGCATCACGTCCCGATTCTAATACATATCCACGATTAGCCATCTCTAAAGCTTTACGAGCATTTTGTTCTACTAATACGATCGCAGTACCTGCCTGATTAATTTGTTTAATCTGCTCGAACACTTGTGTCACCAAAATCGGCGACAAAGCAGCAGATGGCTCATCTAAAATCAGCAAACCAGGTTCCAACATCAAAGCTTTGCCCATCGCTAGCATCTGGCGTTCTCCTCCAGAGAGAGTACCAGCACGTTGACGACGGCGATCGCTTAATCTAGGAAACATAATAAATATTTTATCTTTAATTGGTTTCAAAGGAACGTTAAGCACAAAAGCACCCATCTCCAAATTCTCTTCAACACTCAGAGAAGGGAAAACATTGGCGATTTGCGGTACGTAGCACATTCCTCGTTGGACAATTTGATTGGACTTTAGCCCCACGATATTTTCACCTTTGAAGGTAATTGTGCCTGTGTGGGGGAGCAAAAGCCCAAAAATTGCTTTTGCCAAAGTAGATTTACCCGCACCGTTGGGGCCAATCACTGTCACCAATTCCCCTGGTGCAACCTGAAAATTTACACCTTGCAGGATATCTACATCTTTGATATATCCAGCGTGGACATTTTGAACTTCTAATAAATAATCATTTGTCATTGGTTATTTGTCATTGGTCATTGGTCAACAGTCAAGTCAAGCATAACTATTAACTATTGACTGTTGACTATGAACTATTATGGGGTTTTTTGCAACTCCGGTCGTTCTTCTGGAAGAATCGCCCCTTCTACTGGGCAAACTTGGAGACAGATGCCACAGTCGATGCAAGTGGCAAAGTCAATCCAGTACCAATCAGTTCCCTTGGCATTTTTGCCTGGGCCATCATGAATACAAGCTACTGGACAGGCATCTACGCAGTCAGCGACGCCTTCACAAACTTCTGTAACAATTGTATGCGGCATGTTCTCGATTCCCTCTCTTGTGTATCGGCTGTTTCTAGCCTAGCAGGGGAGTGGGGACTGGGGATTGGAGATACTGGTGTCAAGGTGAGTCTGCATAAGACTGCAATTTTTATTCATTACTAGTAGTCTGTCAATAAATAATTGAGGGATAAAGACGCTTCAATTTGATTCGTGCATCTGCGGTAGTATAATGTCAGGCGTTTTGCCCATACCTTGTGTGCCACGCCAGAATATGCAGAAGACGCGCTCCAAGAAACGTTGTGGATTATGTCGCGCAAGATTGGTTCCTTACGAGTAGCTAGTGCCTTTATTTCGTGGCTATTTATGATCGTCAAGCACGAGTGCTATCGCTTACTCAGAATTAGGCAGAAAGAATTGCCACTTGATACTGTCCCAGAACCACCAGACGAACGTGAACAAAGTAGGGATCGAGTGCATATCGCACAGGACATTTCGATCGCTATTAAAAACTTACCCCTTATCTACCGAGAAGTGATTGTCATGCGCGATCTAGAAGAAATGACAACGGCAGAGGTAGCCACAACTTTGGGTATTACTGTGGAAGCAGTTAAGAGTCGCCTCCACAGAGCAAGAAATATCTTGAAAACAACGCTAAACTCACCAGAATAAGCAGGCATCTGCTTTCAAGACTTCTTCTGTCAAGATAGAGGCATTTTCATTCCAACGATCGCATTTTACTTTGAGCATCCCTGTTTCATTCTCTACACCCACTTATTCACGGTCAACGGATGCTATTAGCGAAATATTTCTTAACATTGCCAAACCCTACAAATGCTAAAGCGAGCAGATGTTTAGATTTTAATACAATCCAATCAAATGGATTTACCATATTTAAACCTCTATTGAACGTTTGTTACAGGAATTATTTTTAATGATTTGAAATTAGGTAAAGCTAGTATTATCGCTACTCACTATCTTTTATGGCAGCTAATATCTAACTAAAATACTAGTCATAGTTTTGAAACTCACACTGGCAATAATGAAACGTGCGCTGAAACCACCTTCCATCCTTCGGTAAACTTGTACCAAGTCTGGCTTTGTCGCCCGAAACGCTCTAGACCATTGATGATTCGGCGAAATTCTAAAGTTACTGTTGCTGCATCTTTCCCAAAGGTTACAACCTTGAGATTCAAGATTTCTCGCTCTATTTTTGGGCTTGGTCGATTCTGGCGAAAGTTACGAATTTCATCACCGCCATAGAGGTTTTCTGTGATGCCGAACCGCACTACTTCGGGCGCATCCCAAAACAAGCTGTCCATCACTTCTAAATTGTTATTACAAAGAGCTTCTTCATACTTGAGGTACAAATCAGTTACTTCAGCGACAATAGTAGGGTCATTTATAGTAGTCATTGTTTTTACCAATTTTTGGTGTTATGGCTGATTATGCACTCTTTCAAATAGCCAGAGCTATTTTTCTTTTAAGCTCCTTCAGTACGTAGATTCAGACGAACCAGATCGCGGAAGGTGGAGATTTGTTGCATAAAGAAAATTGAGCCTGCAATACAAATACTTGCACCAAGGATGACAGTATTGCTACTACCAATTTTGCTTGCTAGTGCGCCAGCTATTAAGTTACCTATAGGTACTGCGCCTGTAGATGCCATAACATAAAGACCTGTAATTTGTCCGCGATTTTCATCACTCACCAACAACTGAAGCAAAGTGCGTCCGGCAATTATCTGCAAAATAAAGCCGAAACCAGCTGTAAATAATGAGAGCAGTGAAAGCCAGAATACACGAGATAGGGCAAAAATAATCAAGCTTACTCCCATAAAACATATACCCAATGCTAGAACTTTACCCGATTCCAGTACATTGCTGTGCTTAGTTAAATAGATACCACCTGCTAAGGTTCCCAAACTGGAAGCTGTCATCAAGAAGCCGAAGGTGTTAGGGCCACCCTGCAAAATCTCTTTGGCAAAAATCGGTCCCAAGGCTAAGTAAAATCCCCACACACAGCAGACTAAAGCCGAACCAATCAAGACTGAGCGAATTGGCAAAAACCCAAAGGCATATTTAAAACTAGTTTTTAATTCTTCTAAAGGTTTGCGTGTGGAAATGATGGCTTTTCTAGATGTCAGCCGTATTGCTAGGAGGGCAATAATTACAGCGATGTAACTGATGCTATCAATCAGGAAACATAGCCCCGATCCCAGCACCACAATCAACAAACCTGCGTGGTTTGTAACCGAGTTCAGAGACCGCATACTGAATACAACTAGTAATGCCAGGTTTAGGATCTGTCAAAGTCCCGTCAAGATCAAAAAGGATAGCAGAGAAAGGCATATCTTAATTCCCAATTTAACCCCTAAGTTTGAGCGATTTAATAAAGCCTTCTGCACTAAGTAAGGCGATGCCCAATGTGACAACACCAATCCCCACACTTTGAATCACGTTTAAAGTTTCGCTAATGGTTATCCATGCAACTAGCGCCGTCAATGCTGGACTGCTAGAGCCGATTATGGAAGCGGTAGAAGCGCCAACCATCCGAATCCCCACATTGTTTAGAGTGTGTCCGAGAAAGCTGACAAGACCGGAAAATATGCTACCAATCCATAGGGGTGTCCAATCAAGTTGGGCGTTATTAGCTGGCCAGAACAGTAAGCTAACACCAGAAAGCAATAGAGTGGAGGCAAAACTGATCCAGGTAAAGGGAATTGGATGGAATTTTTCTAAACATTTTTGAGCAATGATGCAATAAAAGGCATAAACAATTCCAGCGCCAAAACTAGCGAAAATGCCGATCGCAATGGTATGACTGGTGTAGGTGGCAGAAGATTGAGGAATGGTGAGAGCGCTTCCCACCAGAATAATAGCCATTACCAGCCAACGGAACAATGTGGGGCGATCGCCAAAAAACCTCCAAGACAACAGCGCTGTAAATACGGGGTAGGTGAAGAAAAGGGTCAAAGCAATGCCTGTGGGAATCAAGCCAATAGCAATGTAGAGTGAGGCAATATACACAAACATCAGCACCCCACAGCCAAGAGCTTGAATCAGAACATCCCTGCGATCGCGGGTAAACAAGTCTTGAAATTCTTTAAGAGCAGATGGATATAGCTTGAATGATAGAGATGCCATGAGTGGAACTACCAGCAGCATTCGCATGAACATCAGCAAGAATGAATTTTGCAAATCCGGTTTAACGTATCCACCGAGTAAAAATAAACCTAGTACGAGATGTTCTGAAAACAAAACTCGGACAGTAACGTTGTGAAACGTCAAAACAAAGGAGGATAGTAGAACCGTTAGGATGCCCAACACGATAAAAAGTTTCCTTAGAGACGACCTGATTGTATTGTTAAAACCTAACAAACCAGATGAAGTTTGAGGAAATCAAAGCCGTCGCTTTAAAAACACTGCCTGTTGTTCAATCAAAACTATGCCAAGGAACCGACGCCCACAAGTTCAGGAGCAATTTTTGTGGTGAACTGGTTCACCGGACGGGGTAAACCAAGATTCTCGCGCAGGGTTCGACCTTCATACTCAGTACGAAATATTCCTCGACGTTGCAGTTCGGGAATTACCAAGTCCACGAATTCATCTAAACCCCCAGGTAGCCAGGGTGGCATAATGTTAAATCCATCAGCCCCACCATTAACAAACCAATCTTCTAACTGATCGGCAATATGTTCTGGTGTTCCGAGAATCGTTCGATGTCCCCGCGTACTTATGCTTTTTTCGTTCTCCTGTTTGCAACAACAAAATGTTAGTTATTAGGACTCTGGTCTTGTTGCTTGGATGGAGGGTAGTTTAGAGAATTCATCGTACCAATTAGCAAGTTTTGAATATTTTTGCCGCCATTGGAGATTGGGAAGACGGATCTCTAGTCCCAGTGCAGAGGCGAGGGTTATATGATCAAGTTTTGGAGTTTGGTCGAGTTTATCTGATATCTTCTCGAAATAGTCCAAAATTCTCAACGCCCGCTCACGCTCAAACTCGATCGCCCCAGGAGACTGCTCACTGTGGGGACGCCTTAACTCCCGCACCCAGACAGCAATACCATCTATGAACCCACTAGTCATACCTTCGAGTTGCTGTAAAAAGCCATTAGAATTGTCAGCAACTAGTTTAATTTCAGGATTTAAGTGATTCAGATAAGCGCATATTATACGTGTTTCACTCAAGATAAATCCGTCGTCAGTCGCTAGAGTTGGTACTTTACCTGTAGGGTTGTAATTCAATAGGTCGCTGTTTGGATCTCGTGCAATAACTTTTTGCGTTTCGATGCGATGTCTACGACGGGCTACGCCTACGCACAGATTCAGTTCTAGTCTTGCTACCCGTGCAATGCGTGCATAGGGAGAGTTAGGTGTATAAAAGAGTTTCATAAAAAAGTGCGATCGTCATTAGATATTAAGTTCAAACGTCAATCGTTTTAACATTTGAAAAAATCTGGTTAAAAAATTAGGAAATGTCTGAAAGATATTTCAGTGGTATCTACTAGTCTGTCAAGTTTAAATTGATGGATAAGCAAGTTCGTAGTGAGTTAGCGCGGTCTTGGGGGTTTCCCCCATGAGCGACTAACTTTCCCGTTGGGTAAGGAATTTAGTTCTTATTTTCTAACCACTAAACTGCTTACTACAAACCCTCAAAACTAGCTTGACAAATTGCTATTTTGAGTCTATATCCAAACTCAGTGGAAGGTTAAGCCAGCAAAGGGGAGTGGAGTTCAAAGACTCATCTGCGAGTATCAAAGACTCGTTGGCGAGTATCAAAGACTCATCCGCGAGTATCAAAGACTCATCCGCGAGTATTAAAGACTCGTCGGCGAGTATCAAAGACTCGTCGGCGAGTATCAAAGACTCATCCGCGAGTATCAAAGACTCATTCACGAGTATCAAAGACTCATCCCCTACTCCCAATGCCCAACTATTATGCAGTTACCGCCTCACGTCGATTGTACTCAGAAGCATCTCCTTTAATCGCCTCACTTTGTTTACCATCGATGCCAACTGGGAGATCGCCGACAATTGTCACGCGTTGAACGTGGCGGGGCTGGTCGCCGTAATCTGCGATCGCATAATGTTGAGTAGCCCGGTTATCCCAAAAGGCTACGTCACCAACTTGCCAACGCCACCGGACTGTGTTCTCAGGACGTGTGATATATGCTTGCAACAGTCGCAGAATGTCATCTGATTCAGTTGTTGATAAGCCACGGAACTGGCGCACAAATCCGCCGATGAATAGCCCACGCTCCCCAGATTCGGGATGAACGCGTACAACTGGGTGCAGAGTCTCGTATACAGTCGAGGTGAAGACAGCCCGGTAAGCTTTGGCATCTTCAGATAGGTCAAATGCAGTAGCATAGTCGTATTTGTTGCTATGTACTGCCCAAAGTTGGTCGGCAAGATTACGCAGATGGATAGATAAATCTTGGTACGCGGTCACGGAGTTTGCCCAGATTGTATCGCCACCAGTTGGCGGAATGTCAAGCGCTCGTAAGATAGAGCCGAGAGGAGGACGGTCTACAAATGTTACATCAGTATGCCAGCTATTGGCGCGGGAAGTGGTACGCCCATAATTCAGGTCTAAGACTTCTGGATTTTCTGGAAGCGATGGTACGGTGGGGTGGGCTGTAGTGAGTTCACCGAAGCGACGAGCGAAGGCGACTTGTCCATCAGCATCGAGTTGTTGCTGATCACGGAAAAAGATCACTTTGTATTTGACTAGAGTCTTGCGAATATCGCTGATGATGTCATCACTGAGTTTAGAACTCAGATTAACACCAATAATTTCAGCACCGATACGTCCTGCAACTGGTTTGATATCAAAGTATTGAGAACCCATGTTTTTATCTCCAAGAAGTTTATGTTTTTACAAGAGTAGAGACGCGATTCATCACGTCTCTACTTTTAAACACCAGGGGTAGATCCGCCATCAACGATAATCTCTGTTCCTGTAATCGATGCAGCAAGATCAGACACCAAAAATAGCGCCAGCGCGGCAATTTCTTCTGGCTGGGCGATTCTTTTTAAAGGAATACTTTGGATATTTTGTGCCTTCACTTGCTCAACGGTGATGCCTTGCGCTTGGGCATTTTGCCGAGCTAAAGTCTCGGCACGCTCAGTAGCTGTAGCACCAGGGGAGATAGCGTTAATGCGAATTTTGTACTCGGCTAGCTCTTTAGAAATGCCCTTTGTGAAGTTCAGTAAAGCAGCATTGCTTGTACCACCAGCTAGGAAGTTCGGACGAGGTGTCCGTCCTGCACCACCGACTATATTGACAATCCGCCCATCACCGCGACTTTTTTGATGGGGAACGACGGCTCTAACTAAGCGGATATAGCCCAATAATTTTAAGTTCCAAGCATCCAAAAATAAATCATCAGTGGATTCTAGGAAAGACCCAGCACGGGCTGATCCGGCATTGTTAATCAAAATATCAATCTGATTAAACTGGGCCAATGTTGTGGAGACAACTTTCTCAACATCCTCTGCTTTCGTTAAATCAGCGCTGATGGCAATAACTTTAGCGCCAGGAGTTGGTAAAGACTGGATGGCAGCTACTGCATTTTCTAGTCTTTCTTGATTGCGGGCTGCGTAGCTTGCCGCCGTAGGCATCGCTACATTCACACCCTCACTATAGAGTGCTTTGGCAGTAGCTAATCCAATTCCCGCACTTCCTCCTGTAACGATCGCTGTTTTACCTGATAGTTTTAGTTCTAAACTCATACAAACTACCCTCAAAAATGTAATTTACTTGCGAACCAATAATATTGCTGATTCAGAGCCTGTATTGTGGATATCCAAGATGGCTTGATTTTCCCCAGAGGTGCAGCCCAGAAGTATTTTGATTTCTGTATCCCGTTTTTCCAAGTCAACACTACAAATGACGGCGGTGACTTTTTTGCTAGACAAACTACCTATCCAGACATTAATATCGGCTCCATCTCCAGAGCGAGTATTTTCCAAGTATCCATAGTCCAATGGATAAACAAAGGATGGATAACGTGGATGTGATGTCCCTTTTGGGCGATCTATCTTGAGATTACTAATGGCTACAAGCTGATCTAGTTTGAACCAGAAGTCAGTACTATCCCTCATACCATCTGCTATTGCTCAATTGGAAATGTGCAACACAGCTTTGCCAGGAAAACGCCTATCGAGTAGTTGTTGGGCCACGTCAGCTATTTGTGTCCAAGAAGCTTCTAAATCAATGTGAGGATGTAACTCACCTGCTTCTACTAGACTCAAAAGCCGTTTTAGACCGACTGCTGCTGATTCAAATCTCAATTCATCGAACAGACGTAAACCATACAGGCTCACGCTACCAGTCCCAAAAAATTGAGCCGCGTTGAATGTTACTTCATCTCCCCCTGATACTCCATACAGCACAGTTTTTCCATCCTGTGCCAGTAAGCCAAGGGCTACCCCCAAAGTCTTGCCACCTACTGACTCTACAATTAGATCGTAGGGGCCGTACTCGCTGGCGGGTGAAAGGTCTTCGCCAATCACCACCGATTGCGCTCCTGCTTCTCTAACTAGAGTTTCATAGCCAGCTTGACGAATATGTGCCACAACTTGCGCTCCTGACAGTTGCGCCAATTGGATAGCGAAGTAACCAACGCCTCCTGATGCACCTGTAACCAGAACTGTCCGACCCAAAAGTGAACCACCTTTTAAGACTGCATGGTATGCAGTTAAACCTGCTACAGGCAGTGTGGCGGCTTGAGCAAAAGATACTGATGGCGGCACTACTGCTAAGGCGTTAGTAGGAACAGACACGAGTTCTGCCCAAGCACCGGCACGGCGCAAGCCAACTACACGCGCCCCTTGGGGAGGCCCCGAACCATCGGCGGCGGGGATTTCCACTACACCTGCTAAGTCCCAACCAGGCTGCCAACCAGCCTCAGCAGTGGTTGAACGTTTTATCTCTCCCCGATTGAGGGAAATGGCCGCTACCTGCACTAGAGCTTCATCTGGGGCAGGTTTTGGTGCAGTCACTTCACTCAGTGCCAAACGCCCTGGCACATTGGGATCAATAATCACAGCACGTATTTTGCTCATAAGGTTGCCCTAGCTTAGAGATTAATTTCTAGTTCGTTGGTTCGCAATATACTACCTGTAATAAATAATCTCGATAGATTAGCTATTTATTCTTAACTGCAAATCCTTGCAACTAGGTTAACGAAATTTAATAAACAACGGTATCTTGATAAAGTTACAGTATTTTGCGTTCGTAATAAAGAAACTTATCACAAACAGCCAGAAGAATCAAGCACCTGTGAAAATATTTGTTTTATCTATTGCTGCATTGTCAGCTAGTCGCATCAACCTTCTAGCTTACTCTATGACCAGCCTTCTGTCGGGCATCTATGGATTTTGCTATGCAGTATGGGAAAATTTAAAATTAATAACTTTTATCTTTTTTATTTGATAAAAATCAAGCTTTATTCCCGGATAAGTATTTTAAACATCACTACATTATTATTTACTAATCTGCTAGTAAAAAGTCAGCAATATGTATCATCAAATATCCTATTGAAAATATCTAAAATTAGCACTTTGGTAGTAAAAATTCCAGGATAATCGATTGAGTCTGTAATTTCTCAACTGCGGGACTCTTTGCAACAACAGGTGGGTGTGATGATTCCGTTAATTGTCACGGCAGGTATTTGCGATCGCACTGACATCGATCGCATGTTGGCAAAAGATATCATCACAGAAGCAAAAGCAGAGGTTGGTGAAGCAAGAATGAAATCGGCTGAACCGACGAAACTTAGTCATTGAGCGTAAGCCTAGCCCGTCTTAGACATCGCTTTGCCCAAACGATACCGGAAAAAGTTAGCTCTCCATAACCCTTTTTCTCTCGTTCGGCTGATTAATTTTTCTGGCGACCCCACCATAATAAGCAGATATAAAATAGCCAAAAGAAAAACTCGTGACTGAAGAATTAAAGAAAGGCGATCGGGTAAAGTGGAATACATCACAGGGTGAAACTACTGGCAAAGTAGAAAAAAAATTAACTTCACCCATAGATATAAGTGGACATCATGTTGCTGCCTCAAAGGATAATCCACAATATCTAGTGAAAAGCGACAAAACTGGCAAAGAAGCTGCTCATAAATTCGATGCTCTTGAAAAAATTGAAGACTAATGTAGCGTTATGAGTACTGTACCGCGGTTACTCCTGTATTTTGAGTGAGTCCATGTGATAAGACAAGCGATGGATTCGTAAAATTTGATGTTTCTGTGTTGGGTCGCTGCCATCTGAGTAAAGGCAAAACGGTTTGTCTTTTAATGTCGCTCATCTCTCAATTCCTACATTTTCTAGATTAATTAATGAACCTCTTATCTATTGCATTCCAGTATCTTGTATACAAAAATTTAACTATTTTATTGACATACTTATGTATAGACTTTAGTCTAGTTCCCGGTGCAAAAGTGTTGAACGAATTAGATATAAAACTTTGTTAATAACCAATAGTTCTGTGTTACAACTATATTTTTATAGCAAAGTAAAATATTAAAAGTTTGCTCGTTTTTTGGGGAAACTAATATTTCAGTAAACTAAGTTTTTGGGATGTTAAAAAATTTAAAATTTAGCAGGAATATTTATTTTTGAGAGTGCCTCAACTAATAATAGTTAAATTATGAGCAATAATTCCCCAGCCAACCCAACGAGAGAATCCCAATTCTCCCCAATATAAAAAGTCACTGTACACGATGATCCGGAATTGTTTAGCCCATATTTGGGCTGTAATGGTTGATTAGAAACTTCTTGCTTCTAGTCTTGCCTGAAGGGGGATAGAAACAATAAATTCAGCCCCTCCTCCTAAAACTGATACACATTCCAACTGTCCTCGATGCTTATTAGTCACAATCTGGTAACTAATAGATAACCCTAAACCAGTGCCTTTCCCAACAGGTTTTGTGGTAAAAAAGGGTGTGAAGAGTTGCGTTTGCACATTTTCACCGATACCAGAACCGTTGTCAGCAATGCGAATGACGGCGACATTGCCTTCAATAGTAGTACGAATTGTAATGATACTTGGCTGACGTGCGATATCGGCATAAGTCCGGTGTTCGTTAAATTCCTCTAAAGAGTCGATCGCATTTGCCAGTAGGTTCATAAATACCTGATTGAGTTGGCCAGGGTAACACTCTACAGGTGGCAGGTTGCCGTACTCCTGTATTACCTGAATTCCGGGAGAGTCTGGTTGGGGTTTGAGCCGATTTTGCAAAATCATTAGGGTGCTATCAATACCGTCATGGATATCAACGGCTTTGACTTCAGCTTCGTCTAGGCGGGAAAAGTTTCGTAAAGATAATACAATCTGGCGAATGCGATCAGTTCCTACTTGCATTGAAGCCAACAGCTTAGGTAAGTCTTCCATCAAAAAATCTAAGTCAACCGCATCTATCTGATTCTGAACTTTAGGCGGTAAATTCTGGTTTTGCTGTTGATAAAGTTCTACTACACTCATCAAGTCTTTGACATAATTATTAACGTAAGTAAGGTTGCCGTAGATAAAGCTGACTGGGTTATTAATTTCGTGAGCAACGCCTGCCACCAACTGCCCCAAGCTAGACATTTTTTCGCTTTGCACCATCTGAGACTGGGTGAGCTTCAATTCATCGAGCGTGTGTTCTAGCTGCTTTGCTTTCTCACGCGCTTGTGTTTCCGAAATCTCTAACTCCTGGGAGTATATGTGCAAATTTGTGTAGAGGCGAGCATTTTCTATAGAGATGGAAACTTGTGAAGTCAATAGGTTCAGTACCTCTAGTCGCTCTGCGGTAAAGGCTCCGGTGGTGAGGTTATTTTCTAGGTAAAGAACTCCAGTTAGCTTACCCTGGTGAGCAAAAGGCGAACACAAAACTGATTTAGGTTGATTGGCAATAATATAGTTGTCACTCACAAAACGCTCTGTGTGACTAGCATCGTCTAAAACCAAATTTTCTTTTGTTCTTTCAACATAGTTAATCAGTAAAACTGGCAATTTATGCTTTACTTGTACCAGACTGGACGATCGCACTGTCAATTGATCTCGATCAATGCTTCCTTCAGCTTCAATCACCCACTGGTTCTCCCGTTTTACAAGTAAATAACCCATTTGGGCCCCAGCATTCTCGATCGCGATCGTCATCATTTTCTCCAGCAGCCGACTTAGCTCCATCTCGCTTGAGAGTGCTTGCGATGCTTTAATCGCTGTGGTTAAATCTAGAGTTTGGGTTTTAGCTTCAGAAATATCCCGAATCTGCTTTGTAGCCGTACCCCGCCCATTAACCTCCCCAACTGTATCTGTAAAAAGTTGGGAATATTGTTCGTCTAGTTGCTGCACTTTACCCGTAGCTTCCCACTTTAGATAGCGATAACGGGCTTCTTTAAAATAAACTTTGGCAAAGTTTGTTCTATCCTTGGCTAAGTAAAATCGAAATGCGAGTTCGTTTGCTAAGGCTTCATTTTGTAAATAACCGTTTTCGGCAGCAGAAGCGATCGCCTTGTCATACAGCTCCATTGCCTGATAATCTTGTTGGTAAATCCGAGCCACTTCAGCTTGAATCAGCAGGAACTTGTGTTGATAATTGGTTGGGCAGTGCATTGCCCATTGCTGGAATTTTTCTAAGTTGGCATTTAGTTTATGCAGATAAATGACTTGAGTTGCGGTATCAGCCTCTGCATAAGCCCCTGCTAAGGCAATACTTTGGTGAAAATAGAAAACAGGATTAATAAAAATTCCTCGCGCTCCCCCAACAAATTTTTCTGCATTCTCTGCATATTCAACAGCTTTGATATATTCTCCATACCAGTTACAGAGCGCAAGTTTATAGATGTAAACTACAAATGCACTCAACATATCCGAAGATGCCAACGCAAACTCTAGCACTTGTTGTTCATCTGCCCAAGTTCCAAGAAGTTGGTCAATCTTGCCTGCTGGCTTAGTCAGGTTAGCGATCGCTTCCATAGCCAGCAGATGATAGTTCAACATATTTTTGTCAATCTTGCGAAGAGTGGGAATAAAATCTTCGGCTATTTCTGCGGTTTTTTCCAAAGATTCATTCCCAAATAACGATTGCCACAAAAAATTAACTGAACAATAACCAGACCATTGGTAAGAACCTGTTTCTAAACCACTATTAAATCCCTTTAGTAAATAAGGTTTTGCCTGACTAATATGGTCTTTGTAATGACAGATTAAACCTCCCCACATATTCAAAATATTCGCTTCTAATTCCTTCGTTCTTAAAATTTCATGCAAACGCAGAGATAGCTCACCAAACTCATAACCTGAATCTACCTCACCATATTGAAATACTAAGTTGAAGGAATACAGCATGTAACCAAATACCGAAATTCGGGAGTTGCCATACTTAACTGAAAGTTGAGTTATGTTCATAGATGTGATATGCAACGCTTTAGATCCTAAAAAGTAGGCAATAGGCCAGACTTCTTTTAAGATGCGTTGAGCCATTAACTTCTCTTCGTCTTGCATTGGCGGTAGTTCTGCGAGACTAAAAGTTGAGCGATCGCCAATAATTTTTTTTGTTTGATTAAGTTTTGCCAACAGATATGCATCATCGGGATAAGCTGTAAACTTTAAGCCTAAAAGTTCCAAGGTGTTTAACCCAATTTTATATGCAGAGTTTAAATCATTCTCCATCCGATAACACATAATCCGATATTCATTCACCCGACACATATCAAGAGTAGTTTGAACCTGGCTGAAAGTCTGCTCAAAAATCAGCAAAGCTTCCTCATATTTTCCATTTAAAAATTCTGCTTCTCCAGATTGTAAATATAAAGTTAAGGTAAGTAAATAATTATCTTGCCAGCTATTTTCAGGTAGATAACTCATCCCTGTCTCTAGCAATTTGAGTGCAGTGACAAACGCCGAAGATGATTTTGCCCGTTGACCTGCTTTCAGATTTAATTCTGCCAGTTCATATCTTTCTACTGATTCCACAATCAATGAACTACCAGCATTGAGATGGTTGACAATATCAAAAAGATGTTCTTCTAACTGGGCTTTTTCAGTATTATGTAATAGTAATTTTCCCACCTTTAGGTGTACTTGTTGTTGCTGGTCGGTTGGAATTAAAAAATAGGCAGCTTGCTGAACGCGATCGTGCAAAAACTTATAGTCAACTTCTACAGCAGTATTGCAGTATATTGCCAATTCAGACTGATTCAACAACTGAGGAATTTTGTAAGTATCGCTTAAGGGAAGAATTAATCCCGCTCGCAAAGCTTCCCATAAATCAATTGCTGTTGCTGATGGAGATTTTTCGTTTACTACAGCTAGAATTTCTAAATTAAAACGGTTGCCAACACAAGCAGCTAATTGTAAAACTTGCTGCGTCGGTTCTGACAGCCTCTGAATTTTATTCACCATTAAATCGACAACATTATCGGTAATGGCTTGTGACTGAATTTTGTTGAGATCCCACTTCCAGAAACCCGAATGATAATCAAATGTCAAGAGATTATCTTGATGAAGTACTTTTAGTAACTGAGTTAAGAAAAAGGGATTACCTTGGGTTTTTTGAAACAGCAAATCGGCTAAAGGTTCTGCCTGAGATGATTCACAATTGAACGTGTCAGTAACCAGTTGAGTAATATGAGGTGTTGCTAATGGCTTCAAAAGCAACTCTTCAACGGTTGCCCCAAATGCTTGAATTGTCTCTAGCATTAGCATCAGCGGATGGGTGGGACTAACTTCGTTATCTCGATAAGCCCCAATCAGCAAGAGATACTGACTTTCTGGGTCAGTCATCAGATTCTCGACCAGGTTCACAGAGGCAGCATCTGCCCATTGGAGGTCATCTAAAAACAGTACTAAGGGATGGAGAGCAGCAGTAAAGGCATGGATAAATTGCTTAAACACCCGATTAAAACGGTTTTGAGACTCAGCAACCCCCAACTGCGGTACAGGCGCTTGCTGCCCAATAATCAGTTCTACTTCCGGGATGACATCAATAATAACTTGACCGTTAGCTCCCAATGCTCGTAGTAATTTATTTTTCCAAACCTCAACTCTGGCTTGACTTTCAGCTAACAGTTGTCGCATCAATTCTCGAAATGCCTGAATTAAAGAAGCATAAGGAATATCTCGCTTAAGTTGGTCAAATTTGCCACCGATAAAGTAACCTCGTTGCCGCACAATCGGTTTGTGAACTTCGTTAACTAGTGAGGATTTGCCGATACCAGAATATCCTCCTACCAACACAACTTCGCTAGAACCAAGGCTAACTTTTTCAAAGGCAGCCATTAAAGCCGCCACTTCTACTTCCCGACCGTAAAGTTTTTGAGCTATTTGGAATTGATGCGAAAAATCTTGCTGACCTAAATTAAAAAGGTCAATGCTGCCTTTTGTTTGCAGTTGTATCGCTGCTTGCTCTAGGTCAGCCTTTAACCCGTAAGCACTCTGATAGCGGTCTTCAGCAGTTTTGCTCAGAAGTTTCATTGCGATCGCAGAGATTGCCAGTGGTACTTTAGGATTAATCTCGTGCGGAGCTACTGGGATTTTCGCAATGTGACAATGCACCAACTCCATTGGGTCTTGGGCATTTTGGAAGGGGAGCTGACCTGTCAGCATTTCGTAGAAAATTACACCTAATGAGTAAAAATCTGTACGATAATCTAAGGTTCGGTTGATGCGTCCAGTTTGCTCAGGCGACATATAAGCCAGCGTTCCTTCTAGGAGGTTGAGGCTACTGATTTCTGGGCTTTCTTTTGATAACAGCGAAGCGATGCTGAAGTCAATCAGTTTTATTTTTTCGGTATTGGGGTTATAAAGAATGTTTTCGGGCTTAAGATCCTTATGGATAATGTGGTGGGTATGTAACTCTCCCAAAGTTTCAGTAATTTGTTCGGCAATGTTAAGAAATTTTGTAAGTTCAACTCCTGTAGTAGATATCTGATGTTTTAAGGTTTCTCCACCAAAGTCTTCTAAAACCAGTGCTAGACCATTATTGTAGCCGTTGTCATAATTGATTAATTCATGGGCTTTAATTACACCTGCAATATTCAGGTTTTGGATAATTTCGTATTCGTGTTTGAGTTGAGCAATCTCTTTGATAGTGGGATACTCTGCTTTAAGCAGTTTGATCACAACTGAGCATTCCTTAGCCTTGGAGTATGCTCGATAAATTACTGTGGCAGCAGCCTCATAAATTAAACTTCTAATACTATAGTCAGGGATGTGAGCAATTAATTTAAACATTAATACTTGTCTGAATGTTGTTTTCTAATAAATTTTGGTGGTTCCTATGATAGTTCCCAGAATACAAGTCAAGTTAACTCTTCAAATGCTAATTAAGGAAAAATTAGCGAGGCTGATCTTTACCAGGACGCAATGACTATAAACTTTTTCATACAGTGTATGCAGATCCTTTTTCTACGTACCCTCTCCCAATTTGGGAGAGGGGAGCATAATTCTCCAGTTCCCCGAATCCCAACATGGGATTCGGGGTTAGGGGATGAGGGCAACTCTAGAACGCTTTCTCTTACCTAACTTTTACCTGAAGTTGACACCTATGGGCACTGCCGTGCCCCTACACCCCACGATATAATTTTGTACTGCATCTGAATGGGAACCGCTATATGCTTTATTCAGAACGCATAATTAATTTCACCAGCAGATGTCTAATAAATAGCTAACGAACCGTTCCCCGCAGGGCTTCAGCATCAATTGGTTTGATGAGGTAAAGTAACAGCAGATTCCAAACAATTGCTGCAATCAAAGGTAGTTTGCGAATTAGCTTCACCAATTTCGGACTAGAACTGCCTTCAATATCTGCAATTTTCAAGTTATAACCAGCACAGCGTTGCAGACGTGGGAAAAACTTGGGATGTTCGGTATTCAACATTACAGGAAAAGCCCGTCCTGCGGTTTCATTGGTGTTGCGGACAACTTGGATATCAAATTCTGTGGCATCAAGTCCCAATGATTTGTAGAACCCAGAACGTTCATGAACTGTCAGGGTGTGAGTAGCAAACACTGATAGCAAAAAAAAGCGACTCCACAGCCTAGATTTCCAGGTGTTCCAGAGTTGCGGTTGAGAACGCAATAATGCTTTGAATATGTCCCCGTGGCGGTTTTCGTCCTGACACCAACTCTCAAAGTAGCGGAATATGGGGTAAAACTGGTTTTCTGGGTGCTTTTCTAGATGCCTGAAAATAATAATGTAACGCCAGTAGCCAATTTTTTCTGAGAGGTAAACGGTGTAAAGTACCCATTCAATCGGGAAAAATGTATAAGTGCGGGTTTTAGTAACAGTGCCTAAATCAAGGGAGAGTTTAAAATCGGCCATTGCTTTGTTGAGAAATCCGGCGTGGCGGGCTTCATCACGCGCCATCATTTGAAATATTTCCGCTAGCACTGGACTGCGATTTTTTAGCTTGCGGGATAATTCCTTGAAAAGCAAGAAGCCGGAAAATTCAGAAATGCAAGAGCGTTCCAAATACTCTACAAATGCCTGCCTTGCTTCACCGCTAATGTGTTCCCAAGACTGCTCAAACGCTTGATCGCGAACAAAATGGTGGCGGTTGTAGTCTGTCCGCATTTCTGTCAACATCGCCTGCAACTCCGTTTCCTGAGCAGACAAATCCAGCTTGGCTGCGGTTTCAAAATCTGTAGTGTAAAACCGGGGGGTGAGTACAGTTTCTTTGCTGGGGGTTTTAATTTCTGGCTTGGGTAGGGTGTTAACCATGATTAATGAGGCGAGCGAATCAATAGCTATATAACTACAAAGTTATAATAAATATGATTATTTTGCTAGACCTCTTTACAATCCTTGAGTAAAGTCAGAAATAAGGGATTTCCAATAAATAAATTATCCATCTTGGGGGTTGGGCAGCATTCGACTGAGCGCTCACGCTGAAGTCTTGTCCGCCCTGAATATGTTACGGGAGGAGCGATCGCACCACTTCATGCTAAACTTACCGCAGTAATTCCTCAACTTGATGTTGGCTCCACAAAGTTCTGTATAAACCCTGTTGTTTTAAAAGTTCTAAGTGATTTCCAATCTGCATAATTTTTCCCTTTTCCATTACAAAAATTCGGTCAGCCGCCGCCGCTGCTGATAATTGGTGCGTAATAAAAATTACTGTTTTACGTTCAGTACCACTGGAGAGATTTTTGAGGATTTGCGTGGCTGTTTGATTATCCACACTAGAGAGAGCGTCATCCAAAATTAACACTGGAGCATTGACCAACATTGCTCGAGCCAAAGCAGTACGTTGCCGTTGACCGCCAGAAAGATTAATACCGCGTTCGCCAACAATAGTTTCATATTGCTGCGGAAAATTCTGAATTTCTGATTTAATTTGGGCAAGTTTAGCGACAGATTCTACCTGCTGTTGTTCGCTAACTGGATCGCCGTAGCGAATATTATTTTTGATTGTAGTGCTAAATAGAAAGCTATCTTGAGGAACGTAGGCGATCGCACCTCGTAAATCTGTCAAAGCGATCTTAGTAATATCTAGCCCATCTAAAAACAATTGTCCTGATTCAATATCCAACAAGCGCGGTAAAGCATTGGCCAAAGTAGATTTCCCCGAACCAATTGCCCCAACAATCGCTACAGTTTCTCCAGGAGCAATCGTAAAGTTAACATTTGCTAAAGCTGGAGTAGTGGAACCAGGGTAATTGTAGGTGAGATTTTTAGCTGTCAGTTCGCCTTTAAGTTCAGCCACTGGTAAATGTATGGCATCGGCTGTATCTTTAATTTTTGGTGTGACAGAGAGAATAGATTCAAGTCTATCGATACTAACTTCACCGCGTTGGTAGGCAGTAATTGTGAATCCTAAAAGGGCAGTGGGAAAAACCAGGCGCTCTACATAAATTAACAGTGCTAAAAAATCGCCAACCTGAAGCGTCCCAGCAGACATCCGTGCCGACCCTAGCCAAATGATTACCAGTGAACTGATATTAGCTAGCCCGCCAATTAGCGGAAACAGTGTATTGCGGAGTTTTGCCAATTCCAGGTTAGCAGTCAATAGCTGCTGATTTTTCTTGGCAAAGGCTCGACGCTCGTTTGCTTCTTGAGCATAGATTTTAATTAAGGCAATGCCACTGATATCCTCCTGGATGAGTTCGCTGATGTCAGAGAGTTGCTCTTGGACTGCTGCTTGTTGTTTGCGTAGGCGATCGCTAAACAGACTCACCAATAAGAGCATAAAAGGGTACACTGCTAGGGCGGCTAGGGTGAGATCCACACTAATTGCCAGCATTACTGGCAGTGTCAGGGCGTAGGCAAACACCGTATTTGCCAAACTCAAGACCGCAAAACCCAATAACCGCTTGATATTGTCCACATCACTAGTAGCCCGACTAATCAAATCGCCAGCAGTATTACTGGCAAAATAAGCAGGCTCCAGCTTGAGTAAGTGTTCAAAAATCCGTTGTTTCAGGTCAAATTCCACCTGACGTCCCACCCCAAATAGCCAAATGCGTGATGCCATCCGCATTAGCCACATCGCCGAACTGAGCAAGACAATGACTACTACGTAATGTAGTATTTGGTTCCATCTGAAGGTTGTCGAGAGTTTGTCAACACCAGCACGAATCAACCAAGGGATATAAACACCCAGTGCATTGACAGACAACAAAGCGAGAATGCCCAAGGAGGCTTCCCGCCAATGGGGTCGTAGGTAAGCACTGAGTTTAGCGATTCGTCGAGATTTTGCCATTAAAGCAATTGTGCAACTTTATCATCTAGATTAACTGCTAGTCCAAGAAGGTAGCTATACAGAGGAAATACCGCTTGTTATAAATTCAGCTTTTGTTACCTCTTTTAACTGGATAGTTATTGCCATTCATTACTAGTAGTCCATCACAGCAACTTTAATGAAGAAATAAGTTCGTAGTAAGGGCTTTAGTCCTTGGATGGAGCGCTCAAACGCTCACTACGAACCAAGCATTGTTCTCTTGCCTGATTACCGCTGAACACGCAAGAACCTGTAAACTTCAATGAGATAACTTTCCCAAGTTCTTGTTGTCAATTGCAACGTTTCCGAATTTGGTACAAAGTCTTCAAGTCGTAAACCGCGTGTGCGAATATCTTGAGGACTTCCTTGTAATAAATAGGGAGGCACTCTTAAATTATAAGAAAGAATGCTATCTCCCGTTACATCTGAGATGTTAGCTGTGGTAGGTTGCCCTAATGCCACCAGTGTCCCAGATGTTGGTGTAGCAGTTGCGACAGAGCTTTCACCTGTCATTGCTAGTGGCGCTCTATAAAGGAAATAGGCGACTGCTGGTGTACTTGCCAACAGCAAAATCGTCAGTGCCCAACCGATCAAGTATCCTCCTGGTTTCTCTATTCCACCTCCTTTGATTTTCTGAGCGGCAATAATCATCAGTAAAACAGAGGCTCCTAGAGGCTTGAGTGGAAAAGATAGCATCCTCCACAAGGACGCCACAGCAGGTTCATTGGGGTTAAGAAATGATAGGGCTACGATTACCAAGATAACGACTAAGATTAATCGCCCGACAAAACTTCCAGAGGGATAAAATCGCTGGAACAGAGAATAGACGATAGTGCCAATCAGCAGCCACAGCAGTACCCGGCTTAACAATAGAAACATAGACTAACTCTCAAATTTTCTGGTGCAGTGAGCCAGTGTGGTGGTAAGGCAGTCCGTTTTGATCGGGGTTGCCCCCAGAAAAGACTGCTATGCATGGTTTCCCTGCATAAAACAACTGGCGACTTCTTACTGATAGCGACGTTAGAAGCGTCACCCGTAAGGCTCAACCTAGAGGTTTCGGGAAATAGATTTATTTTATTGTCAAATTGTAATCGTACTGTTTGACTTAAAATTTCTCAAACCTCACACCCAAAGACTACCGTCGTAGTGATTTTAGTGCAATTTTTTGACACTGCGTCTATTATTTATAATTTTCCAGAAGAGTAATATGGCACCGATAAACTAAATTAATTAAGTAATCGACTTAAAAGGAAAAACTATGTCGCCTGAAAAGCCTACTATTCTGGTAACGGGAGGAGCTGGATATATTGGTTCCCATACAGTGCTTGCTTTGAAGAAAGCGGGTTATAGCATTGTCATACTTGATAATCTGGTCTATGGACATCGCGATTTAGTAGAAAAGGTTTTACAGGTAGAACTGATAATTGGGGACACAAGCGATCGCGCCTTGCTCGATCATCTATTTAAAACCCACGATATTGCTGCGGTGATGCATTTTTCTGCTTATGCCTACGTAGGAGAATCTGTTACCGATCCGGCCAAATATTACCGCAATAACGTTCTTGGTACTTTGACCCTGTTAGAAGCGATGCTGACAGCATCTGTAAAGAAATTTGTCTTTTCTTCTACCTGTGCCACCTACGGGGTACCGGAATTCGTGCCGATTCCAGAAACCCATCCCCAAAATCCGATTAATCCCTATGGCGCTACAAAGCTGATGGTAGAAAGGATTCTCTCTGATTTTGATGTCGCTTACGGTTTGCAATCAGTGCGTTTTCGCTATTTCAATGCTGCTGGTGCTAATCCCAATGGCTTACTGGGCGAGGATCACAACCCAGAAACCCATTTGATTCCCTTAGTGCTAATGACAGCTTTAGGCAAACGAGAATCCATTTCAATTTTCGGCACTGATTACCCCACGCCCGATGGTACGTGTATTCGAGATTATATTCACGTTAATGACTTAGCAGATGCCCATATTTTGGGATTGGAATATTTATTAAAAGGTAGCGATAGCGAAGTTTTTAATTTGAGCAATGGCAGCGGCTTCTCCGTCAGAGAAGTCATTGCCGCAGTCGAAGACGTGACAGGAATTTCGATACCAGTAGAAGAACGCGATCGCCGTCCTGGCGATCCCCCAATTCTCATTGGCACCACCGAGAAAGCCAGAACAATCTTAGGCTGGCAACCTCAGTATCCATCCATCAAAGATATTGTCGCTCATGCGTGGCAGTGGCATCAAAAGCGACATAAATAAGGGCATGGGGCAAAACAGTTCCCAGTGCTGAGTTCCCAGTGCTGAGTAAATAATTAAGATTTCCCACTCAGTACTCAGCGCTCAGCACTTAGCACTCCCTACTCCCCACCCCTCCTCATACTTTGCATGACGACAACTAAGATGCCAATAAATCCGAGAATTGGCAGTGCGATCGCCCAAGTCGGTAATTGTTGAGATTGACCCTCTACTAAATCACCGTTGACATCTCGCAGGTTTCGTGTATTTTGTGTAGACCCGCCTCCTGCCACAGTCACTTCAAATTTGAATTCAAAGGGTTTGAATCTTGCCCCAGAGACAGGTTTTCCATTTAGTTGCAATTCATAAAGACCTGGTTTGGGAAAGACAACTTCTGCACCTGGGATACCTCGATAGCGTTCGGCTGCTACAGGTTCTAACTGTGGTTCTAACAGCGGTGGCTCTCCAACTGCATAAGGTTCGGCATAAACAGCCAACCGACAATTACACTGTGACAGCGGAATCACTTTTCCACCTCTGCGGGTAAGTGCAAACCAGGCTTGGCTTGGTTCTCCAGCACGGGGATTATCATTTGGTTCAATGTGGAGAGTGCCGCCGACATCTCCAGCTACTTCTACCTTATGAGCAAAAGCAGGGTAAAGATTAGTTATTGATATAACTAAGCAACTCAGGAATAATAAATACTTTATTGTTCCTTGATTCTTCCAGAAAATGCCTTTGAGGGGGTAACGTCTCTGTTCTTGACTCGTTAGAATAGAGCCAGAAAATAAGGATGATTTACCGCGATTTGGTTGGGGGAACATAAAACTTTTCTACGGCTAACTTGGACCAAAAAAAGCGCGATGCCTACGGCAAGGGCTTCGCCCTACGCACTAGCAAGACACTGAGAGTAACAATTACCATCAGTACTGCCGCTAATTTATTTCCCCAAGTTGATTGCAAGGAACCCAGGTAATGGGAACCAATCAACACAGTATGAATGGCACTCAAGAGCAAAGCTGGCACACCCAATAGATGAATCTGTCGCCAACGCTTGCCCAAAGATTTTTGCAACGATTCCCAACTTGTAAAAGCGGCGGGGGACATTAATACCAATGCTACAGCACCCGCAGCCATCCCCCACTGAAATTCTGGTGGCAGAAAAGAAAAGGCGGCAAAATTCCATTGCAATGAGTGTTCTATCATGTGGAAGGTGTGAACCACAGAAAGCACAAAAGATCCCACTCCCAAGCCGCGGCGGTAACGCAGTGGTGAAGCCCACAAGCCACTAATCGGACGCGCAATTAACGCCAAAATTAAGCAGATTAAGGCGGCGTGTCCGGTATAATCTACCATTGTGTCACCAGTCCGCAGCAAGGTAATGACGCCAATGGTGAGTGTTACCCAACCGCCTAATCGAAACAACTGACTGCGCCTGTCTTTACTTACCAAAGATGTGGTAACGCCTACACCTAGCATCGTGGGCAAGGTTCCCAAGCCAAAAGCCAGCATAGTAGCTGTACTCATCCATAAATTGCCAGTTTCAGCGGCTTTAATTTGGGCAGCATACAAAAAACCACAGGGCATTAAACCCCAAGTCATCCCTAAAAGCATTGGCGTCCACCATTTGGTTTTTAAGGAAAGTTTAACCATTCCTCTGCTGAGGCGATCGTGTAAACTACCTTGCAATAGGGGATGTAACACGGGAATGCGCGGTAGTAAATCGGGTTTTACTTGTCCTAAGCCAAACCAAATCAACATCACACCAGTCAGAATTGCCATCCAGCGCCGGAAGTCGCTGCCAATACCTGCTAGCTGTCCACCTTGCAGCAATACCGAACCTAGCGCCCCAATGCCAGCACCAACTAGAGCATAGCTCAACATCCGCCCCAGGTTTAGTAGGATATGAAATTTTAATTGCTGTTGCCAAGTATCGGGTTTTTCTAAGGTTAATGTCCGTCCCAAGGAGACTGTTTGTGGACTTTTTGGCTGATGAGACAGAGAAAATGCCACTGTTAGCGGGCCACACATCCCAAAGCAATGTCCAAAACTCCCCAGGAACCCCAGGATTGCGATCAGCAACAAATCTACCATAAAAAAAGTCCCGAGATTCTGAGTTATGAGTCCTGAGTGTCCGAATAAAGATGTTGAAGAAGTAATAAGAAATTTTTTCTTTTCTTCTTTACTTAGTACTCAACACTCCTCTAGTGCGGAACTGTAAGTGAAGTTGCGATCGCTGTCAAAAGACAAAGCGTCAAACTTGATGTTTACAATAAATCCTATTCCTAAAGGTGGATATCTGCAATGTGATTTTAGGGACTTTTAGATCCCCCCTAACCCACGCCAGTCACTCCACTTGGGGAGACCCCAAGACCGCGCTGGCTCCCCTTAAAAAGGTGGGAACCGGAATCAAAGTCCCCTTTATAAGGCAGGGCTGCTTTATTCCATACGATGAATGAGTTTGTCAATATCATGAGAGATAAGTCTTTGGGCAATTGTGATGGAAGTATAACCATTTCAACGAAGTGTAAACTTTTGTGACATGTGTGCTGCTAATAAACGCTAGTTAGAGGTAATGTTAGTTGATTACAAAATCAACGCAGTAATTTTTCACTATCAACTATGAAGACTATAAATAAAGTAATTGCTTGTACTACAGCTTTAACATTAGGTATTGCACCTAACTGCCTTGCTAGTACTTTCACTCCAGTTAATTGGACAATATCTGGGCCTGGAACAACTAATACCCAACAAGTCAATCTAGATGAATATAATTTAAGTTATAATCTACCTGGGACAGAAGGTTTTGATACAAACACTTGGACAATTTCGACAGTAGCAAATGCTGATGGTAATTATAATTTTGACTGGAACTATACAGGTTTCCATTCTTACTACGAGGTAACAGCCTTCCTCAATACTTTTAATCCAAACACAACTTTATACAGCGCGGGGCCGACTGACTGCTGTAGTTCCCCTTCTGCTGGATTTAATGAATCTGGTAGTTATACTTTTAGCAATATTTCTGCTGGTCAAACATTTGGCTTTACAGTGGGTGGTAGTCATTTTGATTCTGCACTTAGACTTGAAGGAAATTTAAATTTAAAACAAATTGCCGATCCAGTTTCTGTTCCCGAAAATAATTCTATCGTTCCTCTCATTACTCTGGGATTATTTGGAGCTTATAGCACTTTAAGAAAAAAAGAACTACAAACTAAATTAACTAGAATTTAAAGCCTTAAAACGCCAGTTAAAAGCCAAGTCAAACTAACTTTCACATCGCCCAAAAACTGCCCAAAACCCATCAAACCAATCTAACCAACCCTTCCCAACCTAACCAACCTTCTAAGAGGTTGTTTGAAAAATAGTTGGCTGTAATTTTAATCACATTATTACCCCCCTTAATCCCCCCTTGTAAAGGTGGGAAACAATAAAAATCTGGTTCCCTCGCCTTGTAAAGGGGAGGGTTAGGGTGGGGTAAAAAATATTTGATACATCAATTATGACTTTTCAAACATCCTCTAACACCAGGGCTGTTTCATTCCCTAAAACAGGTAAAATTGCAAGAGTTCAGGGGATAAAAATCATGGGTGCTTCTCTAGTTGAACAATAGTTTAGCAAGACTGGTTAAAGAATACAAGAATGAATTTCACCCTTTGATTAAGTCGGTAGTGCAATGGCTCTAGAGTTAATACTGACTCTAGATTTTTTACCATTGCCTACAAATTTCTCTAACTTATAAATTTCCCCGATTTTTGGTGTTTTTAGCCTTTCCAGATAGATCGACAAGTTGAGCACGCATCGGGTTAAGCATTGATTTGAAGCACGATTTTGCCCTGGACATGACCGCCCTGACTCAATTCTTGAGCTTGACGGGCTTCAGATAAAGAAAAGGTCTGAGCAACAACCGTCTTAAGCTGCCCGGAATCGAGTAAACTAGCAATTTCCTCTAGCAGCGAGGCCGAGGGTTTCATATTCATCATCTCTGCACGGATACCTACTTCTTGAGCTTTTTGAGTATTCGGGGGAGCGGCGGTTGAAACCAGAATGCCACCCGGCTTCAGCACTGAATAAGACCGCGCTTGTGTGTCGCCACCTAACGTATCTAGAACTACATCGACATTCTCAACAACTTCTTCAAAGGGTGTTGCTTTGTAGTCAATCGCTTGATCTGCACCCAGAGATCGGACAAATTCTGTATTCGCGGCTGAGGCAGTTCCAATGACGTGCGCTCCTTTCCATTTAGCAAACTGTACCGCGAATATGCCAACTCCACCCGATGCCGCATGAATCAGAACGGTTTGACCAGGCTTGAGATCAGCACGATCAAACAACCCTTGATAGGCGGTCATTGCTACCATCGGCACCGATGCCGCTTGCACAAAATCCAGTGTCTTTGGCTTGAGGGCGATCGCATCTTGTGGAGCCGTAGCGAACTGGGCATAAGCTCCCATTCGCAGTTCACCATAAACTGCTTGACCAACTTGGAATGCTTTGACATCAGTGCCGATCGCTTCTACAATGCCTGCAACATCCATTCCAGGCGTGAATGGCAAAGGCATTGGAAAAAACTCTTTCATGTAGCCTGCCCGGATTTTCCAATCGAGCGGATTGACTCCAGCCGCCTGAACCCGAATTAGCACTTCATTCGGTTGTAGTTCGGGTTGCGCTATAGTTTCCAGTGTCAGCGCGTCTGACTCACCATAGTTATGAACGCGAATTGCTTGCATTATCTTATTTACCTAAATTGTTATAGTGTGTCAAAGTTGATGTGTTCAGCAACCTGACTTTTCCGGTTAAGTCCACAGAAAGAGCCGCAAGTCGCCCGTTGCCATGATGCGATGTTACTTCGTTAATACGTAAGCAGGTTGTTTAACAAGCGATCGCACAGCCTCGACAATAGAAGAAGCGTCAATTTTTGCTGCATGAAGTAGCTCTTCTGGAGTACCAGATCCAGGCAGCTCCCGTACTGCCAGTTTGATTAGGTTTAGTGGCAATCCACCAGAGGTAGGAGCAGCATCTGTACCCACAAAAGCATCGAGGACAGCAGCTCCCAGTCCACCCTCGCCCCAATGGTCTTCGACTACAACGAGTTTGCCTTGGGTATCACGGGCAGCCTGATGCAGGGTTGTAGCATCAATTGGTTTGACTGAGTAAGCATCGATAATGCGTACCGTAATCCCTTCTTGCTTGAGATGCTGATATGCTTTAAGAGCTTCATGTAGCGTAATACCTGCTGCAATCACTGCTGCTTGATCCTGCTCGGAACTATAGATGACCTTGCTGCCACCAATTGAAAAATCCTCCTCAGCTTCATAGAGAACAGGTGTGCTTTCACGGGTTGTGCGTAGGTAGACAATCCCATCACAATCGACCATTTGGGCGACAAGTTTAGCGGTTTGATTGGCATCACTAGGGTAAAGCACAGTGCTGCCGCACACGGCTCTCAAACAAGCTAAGTCTTCTAGTGCCATTTGTGAAGGGCCATCTTCACCAATTGAAATTCCGGCATGAGAACCAACAAGTTTAATATTGGCGCGAGAAATCGCAGCCATCCGCACAAAATCGTAAGCGCGACTTAAGAATGCCGCAAAACTGGAAGCAAAGGGCTTATACTGCCGCACTTGTAACCCCACTGCTGCGGCAACCAATTGCTGCTCGGCAATGTACATCTCAAAATACCGCTCAGGATAAGCTTTGGCAAATTCTTCAGCGTAGGTGGAGTTGCTCACCTCACCATCTAAGGCAACTACATCTGGTCGAGACGCTCCGAGAGCTTTTAAGGTATCCCCATAAGCTTTACGGGTCGCCACTTTTTCTCCCAATTGATAGCTAGGAAGTTGGAGAGCTTGAATTTGCCCAATTGAAGTTCTTTGGATTTGTAAATTAGGTTTTGAAACGGCAATAGTGATCTGACGTTCACCACCTAGTTCTTTGATCGCTGCCTTTGCTTGGTCAGGTTTCAAGACTTTTCCATGCCAACCGCCAATATCTTCTAAATCTGCAACACCCTTGCCCTTCTTTGTCCGAGACACAATCAGTGTCGGACAGTTGGGGTTATCGATAGCTGCTGCATAAGCTTCGTCAATTTCTTCTAGGTTGTGACCGTCGATTTCAATTGCCTTCCAGCCGAAAGCAAGAGCGCGATCGCAGTATGTTTGGGTGTTCCAGCCCAGCATCGTTTCACCTCGCTGTCCCAAACGGTTGACATCGAGGATGGCAATCAGATTTGCCAGTTTGTAGTGACTGGCGTGTTCAAAGGCTTCCCAAATAGAACCTTCCGCCATTTCACTATCCCCTAACAAAACCCAGGTGTGGTAAGGCAGCTTGTCTAAATACTCTCCAGCTAAAGCAATACCAACAGCGATCGGCAGTCCTTGTCCTAATGAACCCGTTGCCACGTCTACCCAAGGTAATGCTGGGGTTGGATGCCCTTCTAGGCGACTACCAAACTTGCGTAAAGACATCAATTCGTCATCATCAATTGCTCCTGCCGCTCGATAAATTGAGTACAACAGCGGTGATGCGTGTCCTTTTGAGAAGATCAGGTGATCGTTGTTAGGGGAGTGCGGATTACTGAAGTCGTAACGCAGATACTTGGCAAGTAGCACTGCCATCAGGTCAGCAGCTGACATTGAGGAGGTGGGATGACCAGATCCGGCTGCGGTGGTGGCACGAATACTATCAATTCGCAGTTGTTGCGCCAATTCATGCCATGCTTGCAATTGTTCAAGGGTAGCCATGATCGCTCTCTTCCATGTATAGGAACTAAGGACAGCACTCACATCCTAGTCAACAAGAACAATTGTTTACTCTAACAAATGACAGAGTTAACAGGCAGAAATTTATCAACTATCAAGCTCTATGTTTAGGTACTTGCAAAGAAAAGTGTCTTTTCCCTACTTGCTGCTGCCGATTTTTCAACTAGAGCCTTTGCCATCAATGATTAATACTACCGAACCTTGAAATAAGCCATTGCGAAGTGCATTCAAAGCCTGATTATTACTCAAGCATTTTGATAAAAAATAATACAAAATAATCTTTTTTCAGATATTTTATGTTTTTATTTCTTAATAATTACCACTAGCGATCGCTACATTGATAATGTTGTACCGAAAGCCAATTAACAAATTACAAAAATTCATCAAAAAACCAAGTTATCTGCATATAGGGGTTTTCCTGGCAACTCTCTTGAGCATTATATTTTTCAGTTGGGTAGCACTCTCGCAGCAACCAGTTACCCTGAATATATTAATGACTGCTCCTGATGCCGAACCTTGGAGGCAGGGTTTAATTAGAGACTTCGAGGCTGAGAACCCTGGTATTCGCATTAACCTAGTTGAAGGGCCCAATGCCACAAATTTGCTCGAAGACCTGTATACCTCATCTTTTATCTTGGGTGAATCCCCTTATGACCTGATCAATATGGATGTGATCTGGACATCCAAGTTTGCTGCTGCTGGATGGTTGCTACCCTTAGGCGATCGCATTTCTAAACAGGAGTTGGCAGCATTTTCACCCCAGGATGTAGAAGGGGGACGTTATCAAAACAAGCTGTACCGGATTCCAGTGCGTTCCGACGTGGGAATGCTCTACTACCGGGAAGATTTAATTAAACAAGCAGAATTGAAACCGCCAGAAACCTTTGATGATTTGATCCGAATTTCCCAAATTTTGCAGAAGAAAAACCAAGTACATTGGGGCTATCTTTGGCAAGGTCGGCAATATGAAGGACTTGTGGCGATGTTTGCGGAAGTCCTCGATGGCTTTGGTGGCTTCTGGGTTAATCCCAAGACGCTCGAAGTTGGACTAGATCGACCAGAAACATTACAAGCGATTGAGTTTCTGCGTAGTACCGTTAAAGAAGGCGTTTCTCCTCCTGGAGTCACGACCTACCAGGAAGAAGACACCCGACGCTTGTTTCAAAGTGGTCAAGTAGCGTTTTTACGCAGTTGGCCCTATGCGTGGCCTTTAGCCCAGGCAGAAAATTCGCCAATCCGGGGCAAAATTGCGATTAAACCGATGGTTCATGCTCCTGGTAAGACGGGAGCGGCTTGTTTAGGGGGCTGGGGTTTAGGGATTGCGAAATCTTCTCAACATCCAGAAGAAGCTTGGAAAGCAATTCAGTATTTTACCAGTCGGGAAGCACAGCGCCGATTTATTTTGAGTGCAGGCTATGTGCCAAGTCGCCGGGATTTGTTTACAGACCCAGAGATTGTTGCTAAATACCCCCACTATCCGCAGTTATTGAAGGTCGTGGACAATGCAGTTTTACGTCCGCCGATCGCGCAATATCCTCAGACATCAGATATTTTGCAGCGTTATCTCAGCGCCGCCTTATCCGGTCGGATGAATCCTGAACGAGCAATGCAAGCTGCTGCTGCCGAAACACGCCGGCTGCTGGGGGCAGGGAGCAGGGGGGCAGAGGAGCAGGGGAGCAGGGGGAGTTAGAAATTAAAGCATTGGTTTAAAGACTCGTTCATCCACCTCGGATACTCATTAATGGAGTTCAAAGACTCATTAATGGAGTTCAAAGACTCATTAACGGAGTTCAAAGACTCATTAACGGAGTTCAAAGACTCATTAATGGAGTTCAAAGACTCATTAATGAAGTTCAAAGGCTCATTAATGGAGTTCAAAGGCTCATTAATGGAGTTCAAAGACTCATTAATGGAGTTCAAAGGCTCATTAATGGAGTTCAAAACCCCAATCCCCAATCCCTTATAACAAATGACAAATTTACATACACTCAAAAGTCGGGAACAACAGACAGCCTGGATCTTACTAACACCCGCATTGCTGCTACTGTTGTTTGTATTTGCCTACCCAATTTTACGAGCATTTTGGTTAAGCGTATTTACTAAAAATTTGGCAACAGAGCTACAACCTGTATTCTCTGGTTTGGAGAATTATGTGCGGATGGCGGGTGATGGTCGTTTTTGGCAGAGTTTGTGGGCGACAACCGTGTTCACAACAGCATCAGTAATCTCAGAACTACTGCTAGGACTGGGGATTGCCTTAGTTCTCAATCAGGCGTTTTTTGGGCGGGGCATAGTGCGTACAACTGCAATTATCCCTTGGGCTTTGCCTACTGCTTTGATTGGTCTGGCGTGGTCTTGGATTTTTAACGACCAGTTTGGGGTTGTGAACGATATTTTGCAACGGTTGGGGCTGATTAAGACTGGGATTAATTGGTTAGGAGATCCAACACTGGCGATGATCGCAGTGGTTTTTGCTGATGTTTGGAAAACTACGCCGTTTATCAGTATCCTGTTGCTAGCTGGGTTGCAGTCGATATCAAAAGACCTCTATGAAGCTTACTCAGTCGATGGGGCAACTGCTTGGCAAAGTTTCCGCAATATTACCCTGCCATTACTGCTACCGCAAATCTTAATTGCAGTGCTATTTCGGTTTGCTCAAGCTTTTGGGATTTTCGACTTGATTGCTGTGATGACTGGGGGTGGCCCTGGTGGCGCTACGGAAGTGGTGTCATTGTACATTTACTCTACGGTGATGCGCTACTTAGATTTTGGTTATGGCGCAGCCCTGGTAGTAGTGACATTTTTAATATTGATTGCGGCGGTGGCGATCGCTAGTTTCTTGCTTAACAAATACCGTGCCAAAACATCAGGAGCCATTTAAGCCATGAGTGTAACTCCACAAACAGTTCCAACGACTCCAAGACGAACAGGGGAAACCAAGTTTTCTCTGAAAAAAATCTTGCTGTTCATCATAGTTGTATTAATACTGCTATTTAGCCTCGCGCCAGCCTTATGGCAATTGCTGACTTCGTTTAAAGTCAATGACGATATTGCCGCCGTTCCTACTGTCTATTTCCCCACACGATTCACTTTCAATCACTACATTGAGTTATTTACCCGTCGTCCATTTTGGCGCTACATCTTCAACAGTGCCTTTGTGTCGATTACTTCTACAGCTGTAGCTTTAGCGATCGGCGCACCTGCGGCTTATGCTCTCGCACGGTTACGCCCTTGGGGTGAAAAAGTTATCCTCGCCAGCATTTTAATCGTTACCTTATTTCCTGGAATTCTGTTGTTCTTAGGATTGTTAGAAATTATCCAAGCGCTGAAATTGGGCAATAATTATCTGGCGCTGATTATACCCTATACCGCGATCAATTTGCCGCTAACAATTTTAGTACTTAAAAGCTTTTTTGAACAATTACCAAAAGACTTGGAAGATTCTGCTAGGGTCGATGGCTACAACACCTTTCAACTACTGTGGCAAATCGTGTTACCCATGACCCTTCCCGCCTTGGTGACTACTGGAATCCTCACCTTTATTTTTGCTTGGAACGAGTTTATTTTCGCTCTGACGTTTATGACCCGTGAAGAGTTGAAGACAATTCCCGTTGCTGCGGCTCAGTTGGGTGGTGCGACAATATATGAAATTCCCTATGGCCCGATCGCTGCTGCTACTGTTGTGGGGACGTTACCCCTAATTTTACTAGTTTTGTTTTTCCAGCGCCGGATTGTCCAAGGTCTTACCGCTGGTGCTGTTAAAGGATAAAAATCAAAATGGCTAAACTCGAACTCAAAAACTTGAACAAAACCTATAATCCTAAAGTCGTCCCTGTCAAAGACGTTAGTTTAACTGTAGATAACCATGAGTTTCTCACTTTACTTGGCCCTTCTGGCTGTGGTAAATCCACCGTCCTACGAATGATTGCGGGTCTTGAAGAACCGACTCGCGGTCAGATCGAGATTGGAGAGGTGGATGTCACCTATAAACGAGCAAGCGATCGCAACATTGCAATGGTATTTCAAAGCTATGCACTCTATCCCCACATGACAGTGTACGAAAACCTCGCTTCTGGACTCAAGCTGAAAAAAGTACCACCTACAGAAATTAAACAGCGAGTGGCAGAAGTGGCAGAAGTTTTAGGATTAGCAGAGTTAATGAACCGCAAGCCTGGTCAAATGTCGGGAGGTCAACGGCAGCGGGTTGCTGTCGGTCGGGCTTTGGTGCGTAATGCCGATGTCTACCTGCTGGATGAACCTTTAAGTAACCTAGATGCACTGCTGCGGGAAAGAGTCCGAGCCGATATTAAGCAAATTTTTGCAGCCCAAAAAGTGCCAGTTGTCTACGTCACCCACGACCAAACCGAAGCGATGACGCTCTCCACGAAGGTTGCATTACTCAACGATGGCTATGTCCAGCAACTCGATCCGCCTGACCGCATCTATAACCATCCAGCTAATCTATTTGTGGCTGGATTTGTTGGTAGTCCGCAAATGAATTTGCTGACTTTACCTTGTAAGGGACAATACGCCATTCTGAGTAACTTCCAAGTGCTTCTTCCAGATATACCAACTGTACCACCGCAGATTGTTCTGGGAATCCGCCCAGAAAATGTCCGCATTGCTCAACCAGGTGATACTCAGACTATCCAAGGGCGAGTGTTTTTAGTAGAAAACTTGGGTATGCACTATTTGGTCAGTGTCAGGGTTGAAGGTTCACAAACCGAAGCGATTACAGTACGTGCTTTGTTGCCAATAGACCAAAATTGGAGTGACAAGGATATTACACTAGCATTGCCCCCTGAGGATATTCACTGGTTTGATGTGCAATCTGGCCATGCTCTTGTTAAAAGACAAATGTTAGGTGTCAGTCGCTAAGGCAAGAGACGCGATGAATCGCCGTCTCTACAATAATCTAGTCTTTCGTCTTGACGGCGATTTATCGCGCCTTTGTGATGGTTTATCGCATCTTTTCGATCTAGAATTTTCATCAAAAAACCTTAATCTAACCGTATTAAAATAAAACCCTTCCTAGCAATCCTGGAAAGTGATGCTTGGGAATTTGCGCTACCCTAAGTCAGGAAGCCAAGGATAAATCAGATGAGAAAATGGATTTGGCTGATGCTGTTGGTGCTGATGACAGTTGCCGTGTTGGGTAGCAGAGGTAGCACGTTTTTTGAACAGCGTCCCTCACCGACAATTGTTGAGAGCATTCCAGTAAAAACACCCGAAGCACAGCCAGAGTCAAAGGAAGTTGACATTAACCCGCAAGTGTCTACTGACAAGCTGTTAAACCATATCCAAAAGTTGAATTTTCAGCGCTACACCACAAAAGAGCGATCGCTTACTCGCACTTATATTACAACGGAACTGAAAAAAATCGGCTGGAAACCTAAATTAGAAAAGTTCTTTGACGGTGTAAATATTTTTGCCGAACGTCCAGGAACTAACAAAGCCGCTAAAGCAATTCTCGTAGCAGCGCATTACGACACTGTTGCCTTATCCCCTGGTGCTGATGATAATGCCAGTGGTGTAGCTGTAGTGCTGGAAGTCGCTCGGTTGCTCGGTTCCCATCCTACGCCACGGACGTTACAGCTAGCTTTTTTTGATCGAGAGGAAGCAGGACTTTTGGGTAGTCAGGCTTTTGTGAGTAAGACAGCACGCTTGCAAAATTTAGGCGGAGCGATCGTTATGGATATGGTGGGTTACGCTTGTTACACTGCTGGCTGTCAGAAATACCCTGCCGGATTGCCTATTACGCCACCTAGCGACAAGGGCGATTTTTTGGCAGTAGTTGGTGATACAGAACATTTACCTTTGCTGAATGCTTTTCAAAATTCACACAACATCCCCTCAATCGCCCTGAATAAACAAAAAGCAAATCTGCCAGCAGTCCTAACACTACCAATTCCTTTTAAAGGTTTACTGACACCAGACACCCTACGCAGCGACCATGCACCGTTTTGGTACCAGGGCGTAGGCGCTGTACTGGTGACAGATACCGCAAATTTACGCACTCCGCACTATCATAAACCTAGCGATGTGCCAGCGATTATCGAGCGATCGTTCTTCACAGGAGCAGCACAAATTGTAGTTAATGCTACTAGTGCCTTGTTAGAGAAAAACCAGGTTTTGGAAACTCAAGCACCAAGCTAACTGATGAATTATGAATTATCTTGACTAGCTTTTGGTTCAGGGAAAGTCAACGTCCAATTATTTTTATTATTGACCTGAGAATACAAACCTTGGAGAATGAGCCGGAGAGTTTTTCGAGTTCTAATAGCCTTCTTTACCAGATAAGTTCCTGGTTCAGCAAAGATATCATCAAAGTTTTGTTTATGACCAAATTGTTTTGAACAGTAACTACCAGCACCTTGGACTGTTAACACAAAAAATGGAGCTTGTTTGTATTCATCAGGAATCATAAAGATTCCATATACATGATGACGACCACGCCACGGCTGAACAATAACTTTAGTAGCGTGTACTTGGAATTTTGTAGTTTTTGATGCGATAAAAGCCTCAAAATTGCAATCAGAATCATTCACAGGCCACCACAGCGTAATAATACTCAGAGAGAGTAGCAAAATGAAAATATATGGGAGTCTGCGACGCATAAAGCCAAGAAAAATTGTTGATGCGGCTGGTAAAATTTGATGAGTAATGATCGTGCAGCTAGAGCAGTCAGACTATTCACCTGCAACACCTCTGCAAAACGTTTTAAAGAGTAAAGACAAAACATTAAGCAGTCGATTAAATTTTCCTGTCAAAAAAAAATTGCAGATTGTAGATGCGATCGCTTACCCTGTTCTAGTAGCTCCGTTACAGTACTAAACCTAGCTGAGAAACCATTAAGCTTTTGTGGCTGTTAACACTGATTTATGCTCAAATTTTTAGCTGTGATGAATTCTACAATTCGTTGCTTTTGTCATGCTTGTAATGTGGCTCTGTTTGCATCAGCAGATGCTTTGAGGAGATTAGAGCATAGGCGTAGCCCGTCGTAGACATCGCCATCAAATTAAGAAAAAATTTACTTTTATTTCTAAGCATTTATTGGGGTAGTCAAATACACAAATATCCGTTATATTCCCGTAAGTAACAATTGGTATAAAAGTTTATGGGAAATTGGAGAAGTCTTAAGACAGTTGCGGGTTTCTTTAGCGCCATCGCACTTACACAGTTTGGGGCAAATACTTCAGCCATTGCTGCTGATACAGTTGTTGTGCGTTTGGGTTTATTTACAGAATCCATCTCCCTTGCTGAGTTGCAAAAGGCTGCAAAAACTGGGGAATTGCCTGGGAGTTTACAGTCTTACACTAAAGGATTATCCCAAGAACAACGCCGCTTCTTCTTGGGAGCGCTGGGCATGAATATACCCATGAATGTTGTCACACTTGATAAGTTAATTAATACCCAGATTGGTACAACTATTCTCAATGATTTTGCTACAGCCTTAGCCCGAAAGGATAAAGCTGGAGTACAAGCACTCAGAGCAGGATTGGTATTAGGTTCCACTGCACCACAGGGTCTTTCTATACTAAGTTTTATTGCTGCTTATCCCAGCAAACGCTTAGAAATTGATTTGCCAAAGGCTTGGGTTGTTACAAGAAATTTAAATACAGCTTTTTGGCGCACCCAGCAATTCATGTTAGCGATCGCTCCCCAACTCAACCCGATAACAGCACAGCCGGGAACACCGCAGATTGCTTTCCCTTTTGATCCCAGCCAACCAGGAAGCGCCCAAGTAAAAATCCTCAATTTAAGCTTGAACGATCAAAAGCGCGATGCCTACGGCGGGCTACGCCAACGCAAAATCCCAGTTGATATTTACTGGTCAACTGCTGCAACTCTCGACAAACCCGTTATTGTCTTTTCTCACGGCTTCGGGTCAGTCCGCACGGACTTGCGTTACCTAGCAGAACATTTAGCATCCCACGGTTATGTAGTAGCAGCTTTAGAACATCCCGGTAGTAATCAGGCAAATGTTAACCTAACATTACAAGGCAAAACCAGAGTCATGAAGCCTGAGGAGTTTTTGTATCGCCCTCAAGATATTAGTTTTGTCCTTGACGAATTAGAAAAGCTCAACCAAACGGCTAATCATCCCCTACAAGGGAAACTTGCAACCATGAACGCGATGGTTGTTGGCTATTCTTTTGGTGGTGGTACAGCTTTAGCACTTGCTGGAGCGGAGTTACAACTAGAACATCTCAAACAACGTTGTAAAAAGAACCTGACTATCTTGAGTTTGGGAGAAAATATGCAGTGCATCGCTCAAGAACTACCAGAAAATAGCTATCAACTACGAGATCCCAGAATAAAACAAGCGATCGCTCTCAATCCGACAACTTCTCTGATTTTTGGCGAAACTGGGTTAACAAAAATACAAGTTCCTACCATAGTGTTAGCAGGTTCCGCCGATAAAACTACCCCAGCTTTAACTGAACAGATTGTAGGATTTGAAAAGATCCCATCCCCAAAATCGTTAGTTGGTATAATTGGGGGTACTCATCTAAGTGTAAAAGACCCCAGCACCACATTAGATCAGATCGGACAACCAAATACACCGATTAGTGGCGGTGAAGTTGTCGGCGAACAAGCAGCAGATGTTCGCAAGTACGTTAAAGCTCTAACCTTGGCCTTTGCTGCGCAAATGACTCCAGAAGCTAAAAACTATGCTATCTTCCTGACACCAGACTATGCCCAGTTTGCTTCAACTGCTGCATTCCCATTTCGTCTAATTACGCAGATTCCGCCTGATGCTATGGCAGTGGTGAAAGAATTTGTTGAGAAATAAAGGACTTCCAATTAAACAAATATAAGACTTACGTATCATACATATTGACTATACTAATTTTGGGCTTTTGAGCCATGTCTAATACCCAGAACAGTAAATATGCAACAAAATCGGGGTTGCAATCAGCACCTGAATCCTTACATTTGGCTGAATGCATATTATGGTTAATTGGTATAGTATGTAAGTCCTAAAATATTTAATTTTGTGAGTAGCTTACTTAAGAATAGGGTTATAAGGAATGCTAGAAGTCGCCGCTCATTTTGCCTCCTCCTACAATTTTTCTTTTTAGACCAAATAAAGCCTAAACTACCGATATTCGCTGCAAATACCTGACGTTAAGATCAACTAATACGAAAATACACTACTTTTCACCTAAGTGGAGTAACTACCCCACCCTATTAGGCATCCTCCCCAATCTATTTGGAAGAGTGTACTTTATTAATTTGTAATCTGCTGTAAGTAATATCCAGCTTATAAAATTGCCTTATACCAAATTCTATATAAATTTTTTATTTGCTAAAAGTATATTACCTTGATAGTAGCCCTAAAGTTGCTGTTAAATCTACATCAAATTTTTACAGTATAAATAACTATTTAGACATAAAATTTATAATGTATTCATAAAAATAACAGAAGCTTAAGAGTGTAAAAAACTAGAAACAGATGCCGAATAATGATGATACATACGTATCCTATAGAAATCGTAAATTGTTTTTGAAAAATTTGTCAAGTAAGTGTACGGTGTGTTAGCAAAGTGTAGTATGTACTACATATATTTCAAAACTCAATATTAGTCCTGTAGCTAACATATTACAAACTAATTTCAAAACAAATAAAAACAAGTTATTTGATAGAAAATTTGTGTATGTATGTTGTATTTACATAACTTACTTGAAGTTCACAAAACAAAATGGTAAAACATTGTTATTTTCTCCAAGCCACAGATTAACCAAAAATAACCAACAAAAGGCTTGTTTTGTTTACTTAAATAATTAGTTTCACCTACATGTGTATTGTCAAACTAATTTGGGATTCAAAATTAAACAATTATTCCATTTCACTCAAGCTTATGCAACTCTATACAACTCGTGAAATCGAACAACTCCAGCAACACGAAGACCTTTCTGCCTTAATTGAAATTATGGAGTGGGTGAAAAAATTTTTAGGAAGGTCTCATCCTGACTTAGGTAGACCTGGCGCAGTTTGCCCGTTTGTACCTTACTCTCTCAAATCCAACAGTATTCGTCTAGCAGTTATTCACACAAAAGATTTGTATCCAGAACAATTAGAAGAGATTGTTGGATGCTATCGAGATATATTTCTGAAAATAGATATTAAAGAGCAGGAATTAGGAATTAATAGAGCTTTTTTACTTATTTTTCCTGACATCGATATAGAAGATGCTCCTAAAGTAATAGATAGTGTTCAGCAAAAACTTAAACCTTTGTTTGTTGAGTCAGGATTGATGATAGGAGAATTTCATAAACGTAACGAAAGTCCTGGTTTACACAATCTAAATTTTCGTCCACTTCGTAGTCCTATCCCCTTATTAGCTATCCGGTTCATGGTTGAGGCTGACCTCCCCTTTCTTCAGAATCCTACTGATCCCCACTTACGTATTCGGTATTTGGAAGCTTACTTAAAGCATTTTGATCGGAAATTTACAGATGCAACAAAGTTGAAAAATGCTCATCAAGCATTAGCTTTAGCAAAAGAACAAGTTCAACAAGAAAATTTAGTGAGTTCTTGTATATAACAAATGTTTGAATTTCGGGCTAGTGATTGAGCATGGGTATGGAGGATTAAAAGTCTTTCCAATTCACTGCACCTTGAAATAAGTGGGATAAAAATGACGAATTTACTGCTAGTTGCAATCGCCTAGTGCAGATAGCATCAAATCGTCGTCAGTATGTAAATTATCGTACTATAGTAGAAGCGATCGCTAATTATCAATTAGTCAATATCAATACTTCAACAACTTCACTCTGATTTACAATAATTGCACACACTTTTGTATCGATATTTAAGATTGCTATATTATTTGTGATATAAAAAAGCAAATAATTTGGTAAATAAAATGGCGAAAGAAATAGAGCGTAAATATTTAGTGAGAGGAGATAGTTGGAGAGGATTAGCTGAAGGTAGTGTATATCGTCAAGGATACATTGCTACACAAGAAAAAGCGACTGTACGTATACGTATAGTAGGGGAAAAAAGTTATTTGACCATTAAAGGCCCCAATATTAAATATTCGAGATTAGAGTTTGAGTATCCTATTCCTGTTAAAGATGCTCAGGAAATACTTGAGACATTATGTCAACGTCCCTTTATAGAAAAAACCAGATATAAAATAGAGTCGAGTGGTTTGATTTGGGAAATAGATGAGTTTGATGGTGTTAATAAAGGACTGATATTAGCAGAAGTTGAACTCAGTGATGAAAATCAGCAAATTGAATTACCAAGCTGGATTGGACAAGAAGTTTCTGATGACTCCAGATATTTCAACAGCAATTTAGTAAAGTACCCTTTTTCACAATGGTAATAGCTGAAATATTGAGAACATCCCAATTTTGCGAAAATACTTAACTCACAGAATTTGCAGCTTAAAAACTAAAACTAGCGTAGGTTGGGTTGAGGAACGAAACCCAACATTATCAAGGCTTTGTTGGGTTCAACCCAACCTACTATTATTCTTAACCCAAGCATATTGCATTAGGAAATATTTTATCTACGGACGTGCAATTACTTACTTATTAAAATAAAAAAAGTATAAAAAGTCTAGTATATTTTCGCCTATCAATTCAGCATTAGCCCTAATAGGATGTAGCGGAATACATATCACTCACCAGATTAACAGGTGCGTTCTGAGCTAAATGACCATTAAGAAACCTTTGCTAATCAAGCAACCGGAAGTTGGACAGCTCATCGGTGAACTCTGTGGCATAACTGGTCTTACCCAAGAACAGTTTGCAGCATCTTTAGGTATAACTTATTCGACGGTAAACCGTTGCGAGAAAGGACATACCAAGCCTTCATCTCTAGCTATGCAAAAGATTGAGAGGATGCTAGAGGAGATGGGTGATCTGGGGCAGAAAGTGTCAGTGAAGTATTTGTCGAATTATAAAGCAGGCTGAGAGGCAAATTAATTGAAGTTACTTTCCCCCAATTAACAGGTTATCGCTACGACATAACCACAAACAACTCAATTCTAATTTTACTGATGTTTGCAGATATGCATATTTTGCGGATTACTCAATCTTTGAGTTTGAGTTTACCGTAGCCGATATTTTCTTCACTTTTTAAGACGAGTTTAGGTTAAAAACGCGCAAAAACTCCAAGATTTTTTTTCTTAATTGAGCACCAATATTTTTCAGTCAACTTTATCTGAACTGTACAATGTTTGATTATTCTACCCCCGCTTTAGCTACATACCTTAATATTTCTTCGCCAATAGCAGCTTGCACTAACGGCAGCAAAGTTGCGGTCATCAATACTGAAGGCGTATGGGAAGTAGACAGTAATGGGACGAAAAAACTAATTCCAAACTCTGATTATGATGCCCGTGACATTGTAGCAATTGACGGCAAAACTTATGTCTTAGCGGTTCCAACAGGACTAGTAAAAATAAAAGCTGACGGAACTAACCAAAAAATAGTTAGCAACCCAGCCAACTTAAAGGCACGAGTTAAATTTTTGCAAAATTGGATTATTTACCAGTCTGCAAATACTTTGTCAATTTATGACAAAAACCTCAACTTTAAAGCCAAACAGAGTTATGGCGTAACTGAGGTAATGGATTTTGAGTATAAAAATGGGTATCTTTACACTAGTGGCTACCAGCAACAAAAGAGGTTAGGTATTCCCGTCCAGATAGCTTTTCTTTACCGAATGGTTTTCGACGGAGCAAAAATATTTGCTTTGGCAAATTTAGCAGGAAATAACCAAGGCAAGCTTTGGGGCTACAATTCTGCTGATCTTGCTAACGATATGGCAGACACAAGACTCAACCGATTACATATTTTTGAAGACAAGCTTTATGTCCTCGGTTCAGTTTATGGAGGTAACTCAATCTACAGGTGGAATGGCAAAGACTTATTAACAAAGACTTTGATTGTTACAGACACCTATACCAATCCTGCACAGACCCGTGACGAAACAAAGGTATATATAGGAACTGTTAATCTGACTAATTTTACTGTCGAGCGCGGACAGCTAAGTTTTCCAAGAAGGCCTACAACTGCGGGGCTGGGAGACGGCGGTAGCAATTTTCCTAAAACTATTTACTCAGATGGCAGTAAAATTTTTGTGGGTTCCTCTGCTGCTTATGCGATCGCCAATAGAGATAATCAAACCTTCATGGGTAAACCTATCTCGGCTTACCGTGGAGATGCATCTCTTTTAGTTGTCTCCAAAAACCTAATGACTCGCCACGCTTGGGTAACACCGGGAAATGGTGAAGTATTGCTATTTACTGATAAGTTTGCAGTAATCAAAACAGATAATAAAATCAATGACTTGGCTACAAATGTAGGAACTGCCCAAAAATTACCAACAAATACTTATTTCGTTAAGTTTTAATTGAGCAACGAGATTGTTTACAATCTCATTGCTTGAGTTCAGATAAACCCAAAACCCAGATGTAGAGACGCGATTTATCGCGTCTGGAAAGGTCAATTATCTACACCAATAACCCTTAACCCAAGCGTCTTGAACTATATAGCGGTTCCCATTCAGATGCGGTACAAAATTATATTGTGGGGTGTAGGGGCACGGCACTGCCGTGCCCCTACGGATGTACCTCACGCAAACGAGAAGCGCTATAAGCAAGACTAATTATTAAATTTGTTCGCGTATAGTTTACGCGAACAAATTACTTTTTGTCCAAAGTCTAATACGTACTTTACATATTAATTATAGTATGCATAGCAGGCTTATTAAGCTAAAAGTTTTGCCCTGTCTCATCTAACTCTTATTCAGCGCAGGATCTGTTATTTTAACCATGAGCACAAGTATGAGTAGACAAATTGGTGATGATGATACTCGTGCGATCGCCTTTTTTCAACGGATAATTGCCTTCACACGAAGCGATACCATCGACAATATCCGTAATGAAAAGTTACTTAACGCTACACAAGTTAGAGATTTTATTAACAAGCAGTATTCAGGGCGAATAGTACCTGTATTTTAAAGATAGCGAAAGAATGAAGAATGATAATTTTGTTACTTCGTCTTTCCTAAATTAGAAGTTACTAAACTTAAAATTGAACATTCATGGAGGTCAAATCATGTTTTCTGGAAAAATTGAAAAAGAATTATTTGGTGAAGAAATTTGGTCTATTTGGCAAACAACTAAATTACCAGATCATCTACAGTTATTAGTGGATCGAGAACTAGAAAAACGCGATATCTGGGAATTGCAGTCTCAAAAGCCTGACGATGGGTCTATTTATCCAAATCTCTATGATGACTCTAGTCATTCAACAAATATTTAACAAAAGAGGTAGTTCTTGCGTCGGGCGGGAGACTAGAGGAATACTGCCCTACGCAAGAACTACTGCGATACCTACGGCGGTAAATCAGGCGCTGAGAGTAAGGGTTTAAGTCTCCAGTCAACCAAACTCAATCTCAGAAGTCAAAAGATAAAAACGCCCAGTTAAAACCACTGCACCGATAAGTAGCCCTAGTACTAAACCTAACCATAAACCTATAGCACCCCAGCCGAAAGTGAATGCCATCAGATAGCCACCACCTAGACCTACTCCCCAGTAAGCGAACATAGTAATGAACACTGGCACTTTGGTGTCCTTCAACCCGATTAAAGCACCAGCAGCAATAGTCTGAATAGAATAAAATATTTGGACTATTGCCCCCGCAACGAGGAAAGAAGTTGCCGTTTTAACTATCTCGATATTATCTAGATTACTAGTGTCCAAATACATTGCCACAATATAGTTGGGAAACAGCCAAAAAATTAGTGCCACAATGCTTACAAAGGGAGTAACAAGCGCAATGCAGACTAATCCCGCTCTGCTTGCACCCTGGAGATCGTTTTGTCCCCTCAACTGTCCTACTCTCATTGTGACGGCATAGGAAATACCTATAGACACTGTTTCGACAAAACTTTCTGTCTCGACGGTAATTTCATGTGCTGCTAATGTTTCTGTTCCAAACCACCCCATCAGTAAAGCAGTGGTAGTGAATACTCCAATTTCTGCTCCATACTGCAACCCCAAAAACCACCCAGTTTGGAAGATATCTATAAACATATCTTTATCGAACTGATGCAAAGCACAATCAAGCTGATAGTCTTTAAAGTAGTTATCAAAGCAAATCCAACTGGTGGCAGCGATAAAATTTAGCCAAAAAATGAGTGTGCTTCCCCAACCGATACCGGCTAAACCAAGGGCTGGGAAACCAAATTTGCCGAACATTAGCACGTAATTAGCAACCGCATTTAATAATAGTCCAGCTACCGTAATTACTATTAAGAATTGGGGACGATTAAGGGCAGAGCTAACTTCTTTTAAGATACAAAAGCCGAGTGCAGCAGGAAAACCCCAAACAATAGACCGCAAATATATTTGAGCTAATAACACATTGCTTTCTTCTTGACCAGTTAGCAGCAGGATATAGTCAAAGTGCCAAATGATAAACATCACAGGTAAGCACATCGTCACAGCTAACCAAATTCCTTGACCGGTAGCACGGCTCACTTGGTCTATCTTTCCTGCACCAAAAGCATTGGCGACACTCACACCCGCAGCTGAAAGAACAGAACGACAGACGGAAGCTAGGGTAGAAAAGGTAACAGCACCTAAAGCACCCGCAGCTAAAGCTTGGCTGTTAAGCAAGCCCATCATTACGCCATCCAATAAAGGAATGCCCGCTTCTAATATTTGAGTAATTACCAAAGGAACTGCCAATTGTAGGCAGGCTTGGACTTCTAATATCAGTTCTGACTGAAATTCTTTTGAGGTTAACTCCATTGGGGCGCTAAAAAGCAATACTGAATACATTAAGATATATTAACGCCACAGGTGCAATCAACTCAAGCTATTCGCGATCGCCTTTCCAAAAATTGTGTTTTATAACACTGTTGCCAGCAGATGACAAGTTATTTATGAGCTTCAACTGTCAATAATGGCACATCGTCAACCTGGGTAAAAGTGATACTTTTGACCAGCTTTGCTATTACCTATGCCCAGCTTCAATGTAGCAGCATTTATGGCTGTAATAACAGCATTGTAGTTAGCATTGAAGGTAATACCTATTAGTAATTAGTTAAACAGATATCACTATGAGTTGTGAACTTTGAATTAAAAAATTGCTTGAACTCAATACTCACAACTCATAACTTTCTAAGATTATCGCGCCGGTAATTGTGGGTGTGTAGTCGAGTACTTTGTTACGATGCCAGAAATCTCAGGGTTGTAAAGCCTTAGATAATTCCAGTAGTTGCCAAATACTTGCCGCACATAGTTTTTAGTTTCATCAAAGGGAATTTCTTCAACAAACTCATCTGGATCTTTTGTAGTTAGAGTTTGCAACCATTTGGAGACATTGCCGGGGCCAGCATTGTAACTAGCGATCGCCAGCAAGGAGTTATTGTTATATTGATCGTGGGTATGACCCAAATACCATGTACCCAGCATGATGTTATCGTTGGGATTTTCTAAGTTGATTGTTTTGAAATCCACCTTGATTTGTGGCGCGATCCATTTAGCTGTACTCGGTAACAGCTGCATTAAACCAGTAGCTTCAGCGACAGATTTGATTTTTGGTTCAAACCGTGACTCTTGACGCATCAGAGCAGTTACTAGCAAAGGATTAAGTTTACGATCAATAGACCACTTTTCAATCTCTCGCAGATAGGGAAATGGATAACGCGCTTGCCAGTAGGTGATTTGTTTACTCAGAGTCTGATATTGGGCAAGTTCGGCTGGTATTTCCCGATCTTCTAATTTAGAAATTTCATCAATTCCGATGAGATTTTCTCCCCTAGCCTGCCGCATCAACCCTTCAGTAAATTGCTCTGCTACCGTTGGCTGAATTTTGTTCTGAAATTCTGTTTGCCATTGTAACCAGGCATCGCGGTCTTGACCTAGCAGATACAATTCTTTGAAAGTTTCAGAACCAGCAGGCGGTAATGGACGCTGAGGTGCGATTACTTCCGGGTTCATGACGCGCACGTTGTCAAAATTGCCGACATTTAGCCCTAACATTGTCGCGGCTCGCCATGCATAGTAAGAGTAGGGAAACTGGCTAATCACATACTCATAAGCAGTTTTAGATTCTTGCTGTTTCCCCAGTGAAGCTGCCCATTTACCTACCCAAAAGCCTGCTCTTGGAGCCAAAATACTATTGGGGTTATTAGTGACGATTGGTTCTGCCCATTGCCAAGCACCGACGTAATCTTTGGCTTCGGCTTTATCTTGGGCAATTTTCCAACGGTATTCTGCGGCTTCGTCAGAGTTACCGTATTTACCTATGAGTAATTGCCACGCCGCGCTAGCTGACTTTTGATCCTTGAGAGTTTGGAAAGTTTTGGCTTTTTGTGCCAGTGCAGTACCAGCTTGTTTGGGAAATTTACTAATTACCTGCTCAAGATACGGTAAGCCGTCTTTAGGTGTTTTTGCGGTTTCTGCTAACCGCAGTAGTGCCATTCCAGTTTCCTCACTATTGGGAAATTGTTGCACTAATTGTTGATAGGTGGCGATCGCTTTTTCTTTATCTTTGCCTCCTACCTGTAAGCCTCGTGCAGTACGGTAGAGGTTGCGCGATGTTTTGGGTGCTTTGGCGTAAGCATTGGCCGCTTTAGGAAATTGACTATTTTCCCAATAGCTAGTACCAATGAGTTCCCAGTCTTCGGATTTGAGGGTAGTCTGTTTTACTAGCTGATCCAAAACGCCGACTATGCCTGGTTGATCGTAGGCATACTTAGCCAAAATCAATTGTAATTGTGGCTGATTGGGATTTTCTTGCAAGCGTTTGCGGATAATTTCCCAAGTTAGAGGATTAGAAGGAAATTGAGCGATCGCAGTTTCTTGCTGCTTCGGTTGAGCAATTAGATATAGCGCTTTGACTGCGGCCGGTTCTTTAGGATACAGTTTTAGCACCCTTTGCCTGAGATCCGAGGCTTTGCCGTCCTCGCCCAACATATCCTCTGCCTGGGCTTGTTTGAGCAAAATGTAGGGCGCGAGGATGGGATAGTCTTTCTCTAATCCTTGGAGTAAAACTAGAGCTTTTTGCCCTTGGGTTCTTTCAATATAATCACTCGCCAAAAGATAACGAGCGCGATTCCGATCTGGCGATCGCGATTCTTGAGCGATCGTTGCCAGTTTTGCCGCCCGTTCTGGCAGTGATTGCGATATCAGCAAAAAGACGGCTGATTGAGCAACACTACCGTCCGATTTTTGCTCTGCTTGATTCTGACTCAGTTTGAGCCATTTTCCCAGAGACTTACCAATCTCAGGTGCTGATACCATTGCCCCAGTTAAAAAGGCAAACAGTGCTGCACCCGCAATTATCGAAATTTGCTTTTTTTGTAGTTTCTTCAGCATGAATACCCGCTGAAAAGTTTCGGTGAATTTCTTGAAACTCTAACACTCCTAACCATCAGTGTTACCAATTTTTAATTTTAGATTTTTAATTTTATGTAGAAAAATACTAATTTTCAATCCTTCAGTTGGTAGTATTGATTAACTAGCACATATTAGATACTATTACATCTATCTTGGGTATATCTTAAAGGAGACAGATGGTAGGTCTTCAGTTGGGTATTCGATTCCTACTGATTTGGGGTCACTGAACTCTCGTACCCGACAGGAAACTGAGGCAAAAGTGCAAATCTTAAAATATTCTCTCAATAGATGAAATTTGTTGCCATTACTTGGGCGTTTTCCAGTTTTGTCGGGTGTGTTATCGCCTCAGCGTAACGCACCATCAAAGATTTTCGGTGGCGTTAGGACTAGACTCCATAACGCACCCTACCAAATTAAAGCTAAGTGGAGCAGGTTTTTCGATTTGTGTAGACACCGTAACCGAAACGGTGAGAGAAATGGAAGTGGGGTTTTTAGTATATTTTAATACTTTACAAACATCTTCCAAATCCCCTATTGATTGCATTCTGTATTTTAAATTCTGACTTCTCACTTAAGTTTTTCGTGAGCAGCCAAAATAATTTTTTCGGTTTCTTCCCAGCTAATACATTTGTCAGTTACAGAAACACCATATTTTAATTCTTCTTGTTTACCAGTAATTGGTTGACTACCTTCATACAAATGCGATTCTAGCATCATGCCAACAATTGATGTATTACCATCCACTATTTGCTGAATAATATTTTCTAAGACAGCACCTTGTAATTTGTAATCTTTATTGGTATTGCCGTGGCTACAGTCGATTACAATTCTCGGTGGTAAATTTGCCTGTTTTAATTTCTCTTCTACCAGTTTGACATTTGCTGGATCGAAGTTTGGTTGACTACCACCTCTTAAAATTACGTGACCATAGCCATTACCTTTAGTTTGAAAGACGCTGACCTGACCGTTTTGATTAATTCCCAGGAAATGATGCGGGTTTCCAGCTGATTGTAGGGCATTCAAAGCTACTTGAATATTGCCATCAGTACCGTTTTTAAAACCTACAGGCATCGAAAGTCCACTTGCCATTTCGCGGTGAGTTTGTGATTCAGTTGTGCGGGCGCCAATGGCAGACCATGTAATCAGTTCACTGATGTATTGAGGTATGATTGGATCTAGTGCTTCCGTGCCAGCAGGTAATCCCAATTCTGTAATTTTTAATAGTAACTCCCGTGCAATTAATAAACCTTTCTCGACATGGAAAGAATCATCCATATCTGGATCGTTAATTAAACCTTTCCAGCCTACGGTTGTTCTTGGTTTTTCAAAATACACTCGCATAATTAGTAGCAAGTTATCCTTGACTCGCTCGGCCAATATTTTTAATCTCTCAGAATATTCGAGCGCTGCTTTTGGATCGTGGATTGAGCATGGGCCAACTACTATAAATTTCCTCCGATCCTGAAAATCCAGGATATGTTCTATTTCCTGCCTATATGCTAAAACTCTTTTTTCGGCTAATTGTGTCAAAGGTAATTTTGACTTTACTTCATTGGGAGTTAATAAGATGCGATCGTTCTCAATGTTAGCGTTTTCGATATTATTATTAAATAATTTTTTGTGCATGGGGATGCTTTGGCAATTCTATAGACGCACTTCAACTCAAAAGTGTAACACAAACCTATGAAATTTTAAAATAGCTTATTTTCTGCTTGACAAATTTTTAATTAAACTGTAAGCAAGTAAAATCATAAAATTATAACTAAAAAAGGGGAAATATTTTCCCCCTTTTTCTTTGCTATTAGACTACTGACTGAGCAGTAGTGTAGATCGTTACTGCCATACAAACACTTTGGCTTCGTATGGTCCTAAGTCAGTTATGATACCATCATCACCAGTTTCGACATCATAATTGCCTGTCCACTCGTGCCATGTACCAGCACTAGGAAAGTTAGGAACATGATACTCAGCTAGGAAGTTTTCTGAGAAATTTGCAATTACGACTACACGAGAACCTTCATCATTCCAACGAGTATAAGCTAATACTTTAGCTTCAGGATTTTCGTGGATAAAATCGATATTTTCTGTGTAGAGAGCATGATTACTTTTACGCAGGTTGGTTAAGCCTTTGTATGAATCAAATAAACTACGATTTAAATCATTCCCTAACAGTGTCCATTCGATTTTGGATGATTCAGGTTGATTAGGTTTATACTCGCCAAATTCTTCTCCCATCCAAATCAAAGGTACACCAACAGCAGTCATGAGGATGGCCACTCCTAATTTAGCCCGCCTAAAGGCTTCTTCGTCAAAAATCTCACGGTTCCCCAGTTCAACCATGAGATGATTATGGTCATGGTTGGTGAGATAATTTACCACATTGGTGGCACCCAAGAAGCCTTGGCGTTTGCAGTCAATCACATCTTTTAAACGCTCTAAATCAAATGTATCACCGCAAATATGTTCTAGAATGCAGTGATAAAAACTATCATGCCAGCAACCATCCATTGGCCCATCTACATTGGTAATACTGGTAGTTTCAGGAATGTGCTCGGCAACATTGTAAAAAGGCTTCATGCTAGCAGTTTTTTTGGCTTCCTGAACAATCCAGTGCATGAAGTCGTAGTTAGCAATTTGCCGCGCCGCATCATAGCGAATACCATCAAGATGATATTCTCCAATCCAAAAACGGATTGTCTCACCAATAAATTTCCAGGCTGGCTTAATATCTAATTTTTCATCATAATGTTCGTAATTAAACTCAGGCCCCCAATTATTATCAGGGTCACGAGGTTCGTGATGATACCAATAATCGTGGTCAATTTGTGTTAAGGGAGCGGATGCTTCTGAGTGGTTATAAATACCGTCAAGAATTACACGAATACCTCTACCATGACACTCATCAATCAAATTTTTCAACTCAGCAGTAGAACCATAACTAGATTCTGTTGCAAAGAAGTGGCGAGGATTATAACCCCAACTATAATCACCAGGATATTCTTTAAGTGGCATCAACTCAATAGCATTGATTCCCAGTTCACACAAATAGTCTAACTTTTCAATGACGTGTTTGTACTTACCTCGTGCATAAGGATCATCCTCGCCACCAGAAAAGTCACCAACGTGCAATTCATAAATTACTAATTCGTAGTCAGCAGGTAAAGGTTTATCATCATGTTGCCAAACATAAGTATCGGTAATCCTTTTCCCATCTTTGACCCGGATAACACCATCATCTTTTCCACTTTGTTCATCTATATCAGTTGCATAAGGATCTGTAACATCAACCCATTGCTCTGGTTCAAAAAACCATGAATTTGATTGAACGCGGAATTTATATTTATAAACGCCGTCTTCTAGTTCAACACTTGTGCGGAAATAACCATCATCACCTCTTTCCATTGGAATTTCTTGCCAATCAGAAAAAGAACCAATTAATGCTGCTCCTTTGTTATAAGGTGCAAATAAATTAAATTCAATTGGCTTTGCCATAGAAGTGTTTGTAATATCAAGGGTTGATAGAAATATTCTCTGATGCTCAATAGAATTTGCAAATCGCTCTAGAGAAATAATTCAATCGGGAGTGCTTCTGTCTTCAGGAAGAATTTGTGAATTGTTTATAAAACTTAACTATAGTTTTTTAATTATTGGCTGTTTCTAGTATTTGTTTCTTGACTAAAATGCAGATTTACTGTGTAGGAAATATCGCGTATAAAATATATGTGGAATATTTTTCTGTTGGCTGTCATTAGTCATTAGTCATTTGTCCTTTGTAATCACAAATGACCAAGTACGACATAACAAAATTTTTCACAATCTCATTTAGGATTGCTATATGTTTTTAACACTATTACATATACAGCAGTTTTCTTTTACATGAATTAAGTACAAAGCTACAGGTTTAAAGGCAGGAGGTAGAGGTAGAAACTGTTTATATCTGATTTGTAATTATAAATTTTGTACCTCATTTACTTACAAATTGGTGTAGCGGCAAAAAGTCATTAAATAAAACAATTGTTTGGATGAGATTAAAACGCAGATGATATTCGTTAAAAGTTAGAATATTTTCTTACCAAATATTTTCTGCCAAATTACTCTTTTTTGTTGTTAGCTTGTTGTAGATAACTTAATAACCAATTCGCCGCCGTTGCTCTGCGAGTTTGCCGAGGCCCAAATTCTCCAATTTTGTAACCTTTGAAACCCAGTTTTTCTTTTAGCATTTGTTTATTTTCAGCAGGAATGGAACGAGTCAACTTGACAGTTGCGGGGCGAGATTGAATGAAATCTGGTGGTTGTGGGTATTCACTATACCATTCTGGTGCAACTTGGCTAACGTCCCATTGTGCAATTGAGGAGTCATAGCGATAGCCTAAAGAATGCCATAGCAACTGGTTGACTGTGGCATCATCAAGTTTATCGTCAAGAATTGCCCAAATTGTTTCTGTATTAAGTGGTGGCAGGTTAGACATAAACAACTCAAAATTCCAAGTGGAAAAACTAACTACTGATTAAATTACAGCAGTTTTTAGGTATTTAGACTAGGACTTAAATTAGGAGTAGGGTAGTTTTATTACTAGAAAAGCGCTGGAAATATACAAAAACTAGTAGGTATTAAGAAAGACCGGGATTAATTTCGCGAGTTGGAGTTAAAAACAGATTGTGTATACACAAACTAGGTAGACTGGAAATCGTAAAGATTAGACTAGTCTATGCAGAATTCCACAGCACTGCCAAAGATTATCCGCGCCCATGTATTCATTTCTGGCCAAGTCCAAGGAGTAGGTTATCGCTATTCCACTGTTGATACAGCTAGGCAATTGGGATTAACCGGTTGGGTGCGGAATCTCCCCGATAATCGAGTAGAGGCAGTTTTTGAAGGGGCGCGAGAGGTTGTAGATGACATGGTTCGCTGGTGTCACTCTGGGCCACCTGCTGCTGTGGTTAAAGATGTTGTGGTTGAATATGAGGAACCGGAAGGATTACGGGGATTTGAAGTTAAGCGGGTTGAGTAAATAGTTAGTCATTTTTTCGCTCAACTAATGATACCAATGAGGAGTACGTAAAATTCCGGTTTGAACTGCCACCCGGATCGCAAGGTAGCCCGCTACACTATCACGATACTAAGACAGAAATCTTCGAGGTCTTAAGTAGCTCATTAGCTGACGAGCGGAGTTTTAGTTATAATTGCCCGCTTTTTGAAGGTAGATTGGTCATTGGTTAAATACAAATAAATATCCTAGTGGTCTGTCCCATTAATTTTGCTGGATTAAGAAAACGAACCGCATTCGCGTTAGCGTCTCCCCTTGGGAGAAGGACGCAAAGAGCACAAAGTTAAGAGGTAAAGAAGAGAAATTTAAAACTGATTTACCTATCAAAACTTTTGGGACAGACCACTAGTTTACCGCCTGTGAAAAATTTTGATTACAATGCAGATGTCCACTAGGCGGCGTGCTGTCTATCCACATAAATCCAGAAGATACTCAATGAGTAATCAATTAAAAGACTACAATCCCAGCGGTGTAGGTGAAATAAATGGCAACCTCTTAGGTTTGCCCTGCGATTATGAGTCTGCAAACTTGATTGTTTTTGGTGTGCCGTGGGAAGTCACTGTTTCCTATGGTGCTGGCACTGCTAATGCCCCACAGCGAATTCTAGATGCTTCGACTCAACTAGATTTGTTCGATTTCGATCACCCTGATGGCTGGAAGCAGGGAATTTTTATGAAAGAAATTCCCCAAGATATTTTAGAGAAGAACACATACTACCGCGCTTTGGCAGCAAAAATTATTGGGCGATTAGCCCAAGGTAAACAACTTTCAGATACACCAGATTTAACATCTGTGCTGATAGAAATTAATCAGGCTGGTCAACAGGTTAATCAATGGCTGTTTGAAAATTGTCAAGCAGCAATTAATAATGGTAAGCGAGTTGCAGTAATTGGTGGAGATCACAGTTCGCCTTTAGGTTATTTCCAAGCATTAGCAGCTAAATATCCAAACTATGGCATTTTGCACATTGATGCCCACGCAGATTTACGCGATGCTTATGAGGGATTTGAGTTTTCCCATGCGTCGATTATGTTTAATGCGATGAAAATACCGCAAATTTCTAAGTTAGTGCAGGTAGGTTTGCGTGATATTAGTCATGATGAAGTGCAAATGATTGACCAATCTGATAGTCGCATTATTGCTTATTACGATCCCGCTATTAAGCAAAAGCTTTACTCTGGCACAACTTGGATTGATTTATGTCGAGAAATTATCAGTCATTTACCTGAGTATGTTTATATTAGCTTTGATGTAGATGGTTTAGATCCAAAACTTTGTCCGAGTACGGGTACTCCTGTTCCGGGTGGGTTGGAATTAGAGCAAACTTTTTGTCTGTTCCGAGAATTGGTCAATAGTGGAAAAAAAATTATTGGCTTTGATATCTGCGAAGTCGGTGATGCGGAGTGGGATGGTAATGTTGGAGCGCGGGTAGTTTACAAGCTGGCAAATTTGATGGATTTATCAAACAGAATTCAGGAGTCAGGAGTCAGAATTCAGAATTAATTCTATATGACACTTCTCTACGTTCGCGCAGCGTGTCGCAGACAGACGCTTTGCGTAGCTTGCTTCCACGTTCGCGTAGCGTCCCGCTCTTAAGTGGTACGACAGGCTCAGTACATCGCTGGCGGATAGCGTAGCGTAAAGCCTTCTCTTCGAGAGGCTTCGCCAACGGCATGGCTTCGCTTAGAGCGAGTCCGCGAGCGTCTGAACAAGAGGGTTTAAAACCCCCACTAAATCATTCGCGTAACCTCTCTGAAAGAGAAGATTTAGTGGTTTTCAATCAGTGGCGAGTCTGTAGCAAGATCCCGCAGGATATCCCCCACTGATTGTTCTGACTCCTGAATTCTTCTTCAACTAGAATTTATATTAAGGAACAAACAATCAGTACATCAGCGTCTATCTCTATATCTCTCTTAAAACACAAATACTAAACTAATTCCAGTGCTGAAGTTCTGGAATTATATACTTTATTGTCTACTTAGTGACTGGACACTATTTTTTAGTTCTATTTTACTATGAAAATTATGCTGAAAAACTACTTTAACACGAATCAAGGGCGAATTTTCACTGCTTTGATTTTGACTGGAATTTTGTCTGTTGCTAGCGGTTTAACACTTGTCAAAAGTGCGACGGGCGCTTCTGCGAATTTATCTCTAGAAACAAGCAATGAAGTTCTTAAAGACAATATTAAACCAAACCGCTTGCCAAGTCCAGTAGCTAATGCGGTACTGCGAGATTTAGCCCGCAGCCAGGGAATTTTTACTAGACAACTGCAAATTATTGACTACAATCAACAGACTTGGCGCAATGGTTGCTTGGAGCTGCCTCAAGCTGATGAATTCTGTACCCAAGCCTTAGTTCCTGGTTGGCGGATTGTGGTATCTAATGGCAAAGAAAACTGGGTTTATCATACCAATAATAATGGGCGATCGCTACGTTTAGCTTCGGCAAACACTCCCTCAGAAAATCTGCCAGATAAATTACCTACATCTGTAAAAAATGCTGTTTTACAAGCCGCATCCAGACGTTTACAACAGCCAATTTATCAGTTAACCATTATTGAGGCTCAATGGCAAACTTGGAGAGATAGCTGCTTAGAATTAGCTAATGCTGATGAATTCTGTACCCAAGCTTTGGTATCAGGCTGGCGGGTGGTTGTGGTTGTCGGCGGAGTTGGACAAACCTTGGTTTATCATACCAATCAAACAGGTTCCGCACTCAGGCTGAATCAAAAGGCTAACGAAACTACACTGGGGCCTGTGCAAATTCCAGCTAGTGAGTTACCACCACCGTTAGATCGAGATATAGTATTTCGCCAAATATCCAGTGGGGGTTTTGCTGGCAGAACCTATGAGACTGTTTTACTCAAAGATGGGCGACTGATTCGCGTGCGGATTGGTGATGCTAATGATTCTGAACGTAGTGTTCGCCGTGTTTCTGGGCAACAGGTACAACAATTTGTGCGATCGCTAGAACGTTCTCAGTTTAATAAATTTCGGAATCTGAGTTACCCAGCCCCCAGTGGTGCTGCTGACTATATCACCTATACCCTCACCAGTCAAGAAGGTACGGTTCAGTACAACGATATTTCTCAAAATAACCTGCCAAAGAATTTACAGAAAGCAGTCAAAGCCTGGAATCAAATCGTAGCCAGCGCACAATCATAAACTTCATTGATGGAATTAAACAACAAGAGAGTGGCAAGAACCAACCTACAGACTCGCCACTCTCTTATAAAGTGACGGGTTTTAAATTTCCCAGATGCTGGCGATCGCGCTATCTTGAAAAATCAACTTTCAAGATAGCGAAACTAATGAAAGGTGTTTACGACAATATGTTATTTGGAATACTAATCTAACTCAGCGTTTTGTAAAATACCACATAGGATTAAAATTAAATATAAAGGAAACTATTAAGTATCATCTGCTCAAACAGCAATATTATATTAAATTGTCAATCGTCCAAAAGAAGTATATTAAAAATATTAATCAAGCTTATTTAGTTTAATATTGATGGATAAGCAAGTGTGTAGTAAGGACTAAAGTGCTTATTACAAAACCTCTAGTACCGCAAGGCGGAAGTCAAAAGTCAAAAGTCAAAAGTCAAAAGTATTATGGAATGTGCTTTTTAGGGATATTAAATGGTTGCTCTATTTACGCCGTGGTGTACTAGCACTAGCTTAGACATTGCACTAGTACAGCACGACGGAAATCTAGCTACTATCTCAATTAACTAGATAAGTTGCTCTGAATAACTTGTTAAAAGTAGGCAAACTTCCGCTACAGCAAACTAGTCGTTTTTGCTCAACTATACTCGATTGATGTGAAAAAATAGTACACTTAATCAAGTAATATAAACTTAGTAAAAAAACTGAGTAATAGTAACTTCTATAAATTTTCTAAAAACAGGCTTGTATATTAATCAAACATTAATTACATGGAACAAGTCATTACTTCAATGGCAGATGCTTTGTTAGTAACCAGTAATTCAGGAAAAATAAAAAAAGTAAATCGTGCTGCTCAACAATTATTTGGTTTTCAGGAAAAAGAATTAATAAATCAACCAATCTCACTAATTATTGATGAGGATCAATTTTTAATTAAAGCTATTTCTCAACATTCTTATTTAAAACGTAATTCCCAGAATATAGAAGTAGTTTGTCGAACAAAAACTAGAGAAAAACTGTTGATTGCTTTTTCTTGCTCAGTGATTCCCAAAAAAACAGAAGGACTAGAAGATATTGTCTACATTGGTCGGGATATTACTGCTTGGCAACGCCGGGAACAGCGTACAAGTGCCCAGTATTCTATTACTCGCATATTATCAGAATCACAGAGCATAAAGCAGGGAATTCCACAAATTTTGCAGTCGATTTGTCAAAACTTGGGATGGGATTTAGGCGAACTTTGGACACCAAGCCAATATATTGGCACTTCGGTACAAGGAGATAGTCTCAATGCAGTACTAAGGTGTGTGGAAATTTGGTCAAGTCGATTAGTTTCTGTGCGAGAGTTTAAAGCAATCACCTGGCAAACTACTTATACACCTAGTGTTGGCTTACCTGGTAGAATTTGGATCAGACGTTTGCCTTTGTGGATTAAAGATATCACAGTAGATGGAGATAAAAGGCGATCGCTATCGGCTGCGGAGGCTGGATTGCACGCAGCTTTTGGCTTCCCCATTTTAGACGATAGTGAAATCTTAGGAGTGATGCTTTTTTTTAGCCGGGAGTTACTACCAAAAGATAAAGACCTATTGCAGATGATGGGTTCTATTGGTAGCCAAATTGCCCAATTTATTAAACGCAAACAAGCAGAAGATGCTCTTGTAGAAAGTGAAGAGCGATATCGAGACTTATTTGAAAATGCTAATGACTTGATTCAATCTGTGAATCCATCTGGTCGTTTTTTATATGTCAATCGTGCATGGCGAGAAGCTTTGGGATATAGCGAAGCTGAAATTGCGAATATGAGTATTTTCGATATTATACATCCAGAGTTTAAACAAAGCAGTTTGCAAAGATTTTATCGCGTGCTATCAGGAGAAAAGCTTGGGCAAATAACAACTATGTTCGTTACTAAAGACGGTCAAACAATCTTTCTAGAAGGTAATATTAATTGTAAATTTGTTGAAGGTCATCCAGTTGCGATTCGCGGCATTTTTCGCAATGTAACCCAACGAGTAGCAGCAGAAGAAACACTTCGCTATCAGCAGAAAGAAACCGAACGTTTATTGCTGAATATTTTGCCAGTCACAATTTCTAGAGAGGTGAAAGAACAACCAACTAGCATTGCCGAAGACTTTGCTGATGTCACAGTTTTATTTGCAGATATCGTCGGCTTCACCGAAATTGCTACTTCTATGAGTGCAATTCAACTGCTGAACCTACTCAACCCAATTTTCTCCGTTTTCGATCGCCTCACCGAACGATATAGTTTAGAGAGAATCAGAACCATTAACGATGCTTATGTGGTGATTGGTGGCTTATATACACGCCCCCAAGCTCGTGCTGAAGCGATCGCTCTGATGGCACTAGATATGCAAACTGCGATCGCTCTATTTAATACTGAGAATAACCAAAATTTCAGCATCCGTATCGGCATCCATAGCGGTTCAGTAATGGGGGGAGTCATCGATCTGAATAAGTTTACTTATGAATGTAAAGACACAGTAGACATCGCTAGCTGTATGGAATCCCAAGGTATTGCTGGTAAAATCCAGGTTACAGAAAATACTTATAAGTGCTTATGTGATGAATTTGTATTTGAAAAACGAGGCGAAATTGAAGTTAAAGGCAAAGGGAAGATGATAACTTATTTGTTGATTGGACGGAAGAGATGAGGGGATTGGGAAAGAGGAGGCAGGAGGCAGAAGTTCTTTAATTTTGAATTTTGAATTTTGAATTGATTTTTCCTCCTGCCTATTCCCTTAGTGAGTATTCGGAATCACCCGACCACAGGGATAAGTTGCTGTTTGCTGTGAAGCACTTTCAGCAACTGCTGCTGGAATCCGATCCGATGGTTGGGTTTTGGCTGCTAGATAGTCTTTTTGCAGTTTCTCTAAAATGGCTTCTCGCCTGTCATAGACGCGCTTCAGGGGACGAGGCTGGCATTTGTTTAACACATACGCTGTCACCAGTGGTAGAGCAATCGTGCTATCGGTATAACAAACGATTGTGTTAAGTAACTCATCGGGGTCAATCTTACCCCAACTGACAGCTTCCGATGGGGTTGCTCCAGATAAACCGCCTGTATCTGGACGTGCATCGGTAAACTGCACAAAGTAATCGTGTCCTCGTTCTTCCAACCCCAAGACTTCGTGAAGTTGGGGCTGAGTTTGTAGCAAAAAGTTTTTAGGACTACCGCCACCAAGAATTACCGCCGCACTTTTACCTCCAGATTCACGGGCATTATATGCGATCGCTGCTGTCTCATTCACGTCAATTGATGGATCTATCACCAACTGCGAACCTTCCAATGCTAAAGCCGCCACGTTCATCCCAATTGAGCTATCTCCTGGAGAAGACGTATAAATCGGTACGCCATATTCATAAGCTGTAGCTAGCAAGCAGGAATGCTGCACACCCAATTGCTTTTCTACTTCTCGGACATATTTACCTAGTAAATAGTGAAATTCAGCCGTTCCCATCCGCTTTTGAAACGCTTCTCCTTGCAGAATCTTACGGATGAACGCATCAGTTTCTAGCAGCACATCGTAACCAAAGATAATGTCATAAATGCGGATCGTGCCTTCTTGACGCAGTTTCACATCATCCAAAAACGGATTACCAGCAAAGAGTTCAAAACCCAAACCATAGTGCATATCGTGGTAAAGATTTGCACCAGTGCTAATCATCCAATCAATAAAGCCGTTGCGAATTAAGGGTGCAAGCGCTGAAACCCCAAATCCTGCTGGCGTCATCGCACCAGAAAGGCTAACGCCCACCGTGACACCTTCCGTTAGTACATCGCGACTCAGTAGTTGGCAGATTTCCCGCAACCGCGCTGAGTTGTAAGCGGTGAAGTATTGATCGATCAAATCCACTACATTGATATCATTTGATATTGGTGTAGGTGCAATTTTTTGACCCAGCTGTTTAGACATTTTGGCACTCCCGAACAGTAAACACGCCGAATCTTATGTTATCTAGCTTTCAGCCAAAGTGATAGCAATACTTTTTTGCCACTAAGTTGTATACAATTCAGAGGGGGCAATCGCTTCTTCAGCCTCAGCCCGTAGCCAAAGCATCAGAGAAGGTGCGCAGGATATCTGTCGCAAACATTTTTGAATTGCTATAAGTCACAAATGCTTATACCAATTCAATTAATGATTGCAACACATCCTTGGGTAAAGACGCGATGAATCGCGTCTCTACAAATGGTCTATTTGTCGCATTCTTTTTTCAAATTGGTATGACCTCGCGGTTACAGCAGTTTAATAACACTGCCGTCACTGAGTTGTCCCCCCTGTTTGAGGAGTACGGACTAGTGCCGCAAGGCGGAAGTAAAAAGTCAAAAGTCAAAATGAATATAGCATAAGCGTTTTATTGATTTGGAATGGGTGGTTTATTTACGCCGTGCTGTACTAGACGCACTCGGCATCCTTGAAGATGTGGAAATTGGTTTGTAACTTTTTTGGGTGAATATGAGTCAATTTTGCTAAACTTTCAGTTAGCCTGAAACTCATAACTCACCACTCAGGACTAATGCAAAATAGGCAAGAACAAATTTCGCAAGTGGTAGTGACTGCTGGGCAGATGCGCGATATTGAAAAGCGGATCTTTGCAGCGGGAATGCCTGTAGTTGCTTTGATGGAAAAGGTGGCGGGATTAATTGCTCGTCGCATTCCAGAGATTCTTTCAAACACCGCTTTGTTAAGGGGATCTCGTGTGGGAATTCTTGTCGGTCCCGGTCATAATGGTGGCGATGCTTTAGTCGTAGCCCGTGAATTATACTTTCGCGGGTATGAGGTTTGGATTTATGCTCCTTTTTCTAAGCTTAAGGAATTAACTTCGCAGCACTTGCAATATGCCCAGAGTTTGGGCATTCCAATTTATCAAACAATTGAGCAACTGCCAGATTCTGATTTGTTGATTGATGGCTTGTTTGGATTTGGTTTAGAAAGAAACCTGACCGATCCGATCGCCTCTGCAATTAATCAGCTAAATGAATTGTCTGTACCGATTTATAGTATCGATTTACCTTCAGGTTTACACACCGACACAGGCGAAGTATTGGGAACTGCCATTCGCGCCACTCACACATTTTGCTTAGGTTTATGGAAACTAGCTTTCTTCCAAGATCGAGCGTTGGAATATCTTGGGAAAGCTGAGTTAATCGATTTCGATATTCCTTTGGCTGATGTGGAAGCTGTTCTCAAAGATGCACCTAAAATTAAACTTATTACACGAGCAAAGGCACTTGCCACTTTACCTTTACCCCGTCCAGCAGTTACTCACAAATATAAGGAAGGACATTTACTGCTGATTTGCGGTTCGCGGCGTTATGCAGGTGGGGCAATTTTAACTGGTTTGGGTGCTAGGGCTAGTGGTGTCGGGATGCTTTCGATTGCCGTACCCGAATCCCTGAAATCTCTTTTGGTGTCACACTTGCCAGAAGCGCTAATTGTTGGTTGTCCAGAGACGGAAAGTGGAGCCATCGCCCACCTACAACTACCAGAAAACACCGATCTGAGTTCCTTTAATGCGATCGCTTGTGGCCCCGGTTTAACACGAGATGCTACGCCCATTGTGCAAGAAGCGATCGACAGCGATCGCCCTTTGCTTCTCGATGCGGATGGTTTAAATATCTTGGCACAAATGGGAGCGATCGCCACGCTAGAAAAACGCCAAGCAGTAACCGTACTCACACCCCACACTGGCGAATTTGAGCGATTGTTTCCTGATGTCCCCGATGCCAAACATGACAGGGTGCAAGCAGTAAGGGAAGCAGCCGCGCAAAGTGAGGCGATAGTGTTGTTGAAAGGGGCGAGAACTGCGATCGCCAACCCTCAAGGTGCTGTTTGGATTGTTCCTGAGAGCACACCCGCTTTGGCGCGTGGCGGTAGCGGCGACGTGTTAACTGGGCTGCTAGGTGGATTGTTGGCGCAAGCAGCAACTAAACAGATTCCCGTAGAAGATATTGTAGCAACTGCTGCTTGGTGGCATTCCCAAGCAGGTATTTTAGCAGCCCAAGAGCGCACCGAATTGGGTGTAGATGCGTTTACATTGACACAATATTTGATAAAAGTTCTAAGTAATTAAACAGCTTTTAACTATGACTCTAAAAATCCAGACCGAAAAAGAAAAATTACAGGCAAGTACTAGTTTAAAGATAAATCAAGAAACAGAAAATGAAAAAGTTCTATGTTCTCATTGTCAGCGCACCGTTACCAACGGTATTAAATGTAAAGGCATTTGTGTGGCTGACAATGACTATTAAAGGAATAGCACTAAGAAAAGCAAAAAGGCTTGTGATTTAAGCGGTTTGTAATTGCTTGCGTAATTCGTGCCAGGGTTTGATCATTAAGGAGTAAGCTTTCGGACGACGTTTCTTTACTCGTGCTTCACTGCGACCTGGGCGTTCTGGAACGTGCGGCGGCGGATAATACCGCCCATCGACTCTACCCAAATGACCTTAAAACAGGTATCTTCCCGAATTAGGGCGATCGCTTCTGCAAACTAATCAGCCACTTCAAATTTTTAACGTAGGCGTAGCCTGCCGTAGGCATCGCAAAACTTTTCGGTCTACTGAAAGTAATTTAAACTCAAATATTGGATTTGTATAATTTTATTTGAGAACGGGTAATAAATAATTTATTTACTATTACCCATTACCAACCTTAACTAACTACCGCTTGCGCTTTTTCTTCAGCTTTTTTCTTAACTAGTACATAAGGCGTTTCTGCACCTTGTGCCAAATACTCAGCTAGCTGACTTTCAATTTGATCGCGCACAATTTGGCGATACTCTAGAAAATGCTCGTTGTGGGCGCAAGCAGAAATGTAATGTTCAATAACTCCAGGGTTACGCTTGAGAATGCTGAACAAATGATGCCAGAATTTCCAGCGGGTTTCCCGTTTGATTCCTTGTCGCCAAATCACAATCAGCAACGCTTTTACAACTACCCACTCTGGCATTTTTGCTGGGGCTTTCCAACTTGGCAAGCCCATCATCAAGAAACAGCGATAGGTGCGATCTAAATACTGTACTGGGTCGTATAAAGTACAGAACGCTTCAATATATTCTCGTGCAAGTTCTTCCAAGGGACGGGTGGGCAGGAAGTTCATCAATGTTGTTTGGTTGATGTTGCCATCTTGATTTTCCCGCAGTCGCCCTTCTTTTTTCAGGCGATGCCAAAGCGCAGTATTAGGTAACGCTTGTAACATGGCAAAGGTAGTTGAGGGAATTGCTGCTTGTTCAGCAAAGCGGACAATGCGATCGCCTGCGCCTGCTTTTTCGCCATCAAACCCAATAATAAACCCAGCCATTGGGCGCAATCCTGCTTTGATGATGGTTTCCACTGCCTCAGTTAGGGAACTGCGAGTATTTTGAAACTTCTTAGTCATTTGCAAACTATCTTCATCCGGCGTTTCGATTCCCAAAAACACCGCCGAGAAACCACACTCAACCATCAACTCCAACATTTCTGCGTCTTGCGCCAAGTCAATTGAAGCTTCCGTGTCAAATCCGAAGGGATACTTGTGTTCTGCCATCCAGACTTTTAACTCTTTGAGCAACAATTTTACATTTCGCTTGTTGCCAATAAAGTTATCATCCACCATGAACACACCCCGCCGCCAACCCAGTTCGTAGAGGTAATCTAACTCTGCTAAAAGTTGAGCTGGGGCTTTGGTACGCGGTTTGCGCCCGTAGAGAACAATAATGTCGCAAAATTCGCACTGGAAGGGACACCCACGCGAAAACTGCACTGACATCATGTCATAAGCGTTCAATTCTAATAAATCAAAGCGGGGTATTGGTGTGCTTGTGACATCAGGTTTTTCTGTGGCGCGGAAAGTGCCAGATGTGTCTCCCCTTTTTATTGCCTCAATAAACATGGGTAGCGTGATTTCCCCTTCATCCAGAATCAGAAAATCTGCGCCAACATTTTCAACTTCGTGAGGTACAGAGGTGGGGTAAGGGCCGCCGACTGCGACTAGCTTGCCACGTTTTTTTGCTTCCTGGATTTGGTCAAGTAAATCTTGTTTCTGGACAATCATCGCCGAGAGGATTACCACATCTGCCCATGCCCATTCTGCTTCTGTTGCTGGGCGGATGTTGCGATCAACCAGCTTGAATTCCCATTCTTGGGGCAAAATCGCCGCTACTGTTACTAAACCCAGAGGTGGTAATAAAACTTTGCGATCGACTAACTCCAAAATTTTTTCATAAGACCAAAAGGTTTTAGGAAATATCGGATACATTAACAAAATTCGCATTTAGTATCGATCCTCACACTTTGTTGTTACACTACTCTAACTAAAATTAAGAGCTATTAACTTTTTACTAAAGTTGTTTTATTGTCCCATTGAGATTTTTAACTTAAATCAAGGGACTGGGGAGCAGAGAGGAAAGAGATAATTTTCCATTCTTCACCTATACTCAATGACGCCAGTCACTAATGGAGAAAACCCCAGAAGCTCTCTACGAAATTAGGATAATTTTCTGCTAATATTTTCCAAACGTTGTCAAAAGCCACAGATTATAATCAATTTTTAGCCTTTTCAACACCGCTAATTTTCAAAACATCACTCATGGTTGCACAATAATTTGGCAAGCCGAAACTATCAGGATTGATGAATTTTTCGTATGTAAAATGCCGATAGTTCATGCAAAATCGATCCCAAGCGGCCATCCGAATGCGGAACAGAACAATAATCAAATTAGCCAATGCTATAGATATGGGGATGCGAAAGTAAATCTTTTTGCCCAGATAAGCACAAACTTCTTTCACTGCCTGATTAGCAGTTAACGGTGCTTGACCTAAAACAAGCCGACGTGGTTGATCGCTTTCGAGAGGACGATCAATCAAATATCGCACGACAGTGGCAATATCTCGTCCGTGGATAAAGTGAAAACTGCCATCTGCTTCCAAAAAGCGAATCAAATTAATATATTTCGTAACTTCTGGAATGCCATACGTGAGGTGAGAATAGGGTTTATTGGCATCACCACCTAATACTAAAGTCGGAAATACTGTGGTAATTTTGGGTGCGATCGCTAATTTTTCTTTTTTCTCTAAGCACTCATATTTAGAACGGATGTAATCTGTCCCAATTTCTCCGGCTTCTTTTAATGGTTGATTGTAGCGATCCAAAACGCTAGCTGTCGAAAAATAAATCACCTGTTGGCAACGTTCTGGATCTAGCAGTTCGAGTAACTCTATAGTCTTGACGACATTAATATCAAATGTCTGATCACCACCCCAAGCTGTGGCTGTGAGTACCGCTGTATCAATTGTGGATAGCAAATCAGCAAACTGGTGAAGATTTTGCATATCACCTTGTAAAACGTTGATCCCTGAACGTATCTTGGTATCAACTTGCAGTTTGCTTGGGTTCCTAACTAGTAGATACAGTTCGTGATCTGTTTCTTTAATTAAGGCTTCTGTTAAATAATGACCTACACAACCACTTGCACCAGTCACTAAAATCCGTTTCTGGCTCATAGAAAATTTTGAAAAATTTAGGAGTTAAAAGTGAAGAATTAAAAATAAAGTTAAAAGTTCCGAATCAGGAGTTAAAAATAAAGTTATGAGTTAGAAGCGAAGAGTTAAAAATAACTCTGCACCTCACAACTAATAACTTCATAACTCATAACTCCTAACTCTTAACTCATAACCCATAACTCCTAACCCTTAACTCCTGCAAGATTCAATTCCTTTGCCGTTTCAAAGAAGAAAGCGACATTTTCTTCGGGAGTTTCTGGTAAGACACCGTGACCGAGATTGAGAATATGACCCCAATTGCCAGCTTTGCGAACTGTATCAAGAATGCGATCGCGGATAAACTGTTTAGAGCCGAATAGTACGCCTGGGTCAAGATTTCCTTGAACTTTCATTTGTTTACCCAATCTGGCTCGTGCATCTGCCATATCTACTGCCCAGTCTACACTGACTATATCAGCACCAGATTGTCCCATTCTTTCCAACACACCCGCACTACCGCTAACTAGTAAAATCAAAGGTGTATCGGGATGGGTTTGCTTGACTTGTTGGAAAACTCTCTGCTGATAGGGGAGAGCAAAGGTATCATAATCTTGAGGACTCAATTGACCCGCCCAAGAATCGAACATTTGCACAACTTGAGCACCAGAGTCAATTTGGTAGCGGGCATAGATGGCGATCGCATCTGCTAGTTTAGCTAAAAGTTGATGCAATATCGTCGGATCTGAGAATGCCATGTTTTTGATGATGGAGTAGGTTTTAGAACCTTTTCCCTCAACTGCATAAGCTGCTAACGTCCACGGCGCACCCACAAAGCCCAACACGGTTGATTTATCGCCTACTTCCGAACGCAGCGCTTGCAAAATTGTTTTGATAAATGGTAGAGCTGCTTCTGGTTCTAAAGGATGCAGACGCTCAATTTGTTCTTGAGTACGCAGGGGCGAATGAATGATTGGCCCTTTACCTTCGGCAATGTCCATGTCAATACCCAAACCAGGTAATGGGGTGACAATATCAGAAAATAAAATTACTCCGTCTGGTTGAAAAGCTCTCCAGGGTTGCAAGGAAACTTCAATTGCCACTTCTGGAATTTCGGAGCGATCGCGAAACGAAGGATACTTTTCTCTTAAGTCTCGATATGCTTTCATATATCGTCCCGCTTGTCGCATCATCCATACAGGGGGACGATCTACTACTTCACCACGAGCAGCCCGTAAAAGATGAGGAGTCGTTGAAGAAACACCCATTTATTACTTCATCCTAAAGAGTCACTTTTTTATGCCACTGTTTAGCTTATCATTCTGGGATTACGCTTTTCCAGCAGGTTTTCAGGAAAAGGTGAATAGCAGGGCATAATAGTAATATTTTATAATATTTTGATTATTGGATATGAGCGCTCGGTTGGCTTGACTACAGTTATTAATGCCAGCAAGCGCTACAAGTTATTCTTTTTTTGGCTGATCCGATGAAATCATCGCTTTGAGTTCCACGTAGAAATGCACCTCTGACTTATACATCAAGGGAACGTATCAGAAAAACTGCATGACAAATAAAAAATGTGTCTCTACGCTTGACGTAGAGACACATCCTTAAGGATTTTCAACCGATATCGCGATCGATTTATCCTTTCACTGTCGCTTTATGTTGTGAGCGTTTGAAAAGTGAAGTCATACCACAAGCACCTATTGCTAACACACCTAACATCGCACTAGGTTCGGGAACGCTCTCGGCTAGTCTATAGGCGTGGTTATCTGTTTCAAAGGCAACACCATTTGAGCGCATCACAACTCGGTCAAATGTTTCTCCTGTATCAGCTACAAGATTGACAAACATATTAGCTTGAGAGCTAGTCCAACTACCATTAGCTATAGCATTTGGCACATCTGCACCACTAAAAGTCTTTAACTTCTGATCACCTTTGTAAATGTCAACAAAGTTGTAATCATCCAATGAACCTGCATAAAAACCGAAGTAATTAACAGCTTTTTTGAAGTTAATGTTGACAAAACCACTGTCGCCTGCAACATTACTACCTGACGGAGCAATTGTGAGAAATTTGGTGTTATCCCCATAAGGTGAGGCGTATTGACCACCTACACTACCTTGAACAATGTTACTAGTAATATTAGAGTAAGTAACAAATCCATTAGGATCGTTTGCTGTGCCATCGTCAAAGGTGACAGTTTTGGCATCAGCGTAGCTAGAAAACGGGCCAGTATTGACTTTCAAACTTACGGCACTAGCTGGATTCGCACTCATGATTACAGCAGTCATTCCGAGTAAAGCCAAAGAGATTTTTTGCAGCATTCTAGTAATAAATCTTGAAGAACAGAAAGAGAATGAAGACTGAACTTTTCTGGAAAACTAGCTCTAAAAAACTGGTTTCCTTACTCCAACAAATTAGAAGAAAATCACAAAGATTATTAGGTCTTGATATATGAATGTTGTTGGGTAAAACAAGCTCAAAGATATAAGTTTATCTTGATGCCTTGTGATACTATTTTTATTTTTATGACTCAGAAAAGATACAGTGTATATACTAAAATATCTTTAAAGATTATGTGAAGGATCTTGTGCAATTGTAGTGGGTAGGACAAACGCATCTAAATTACTTTCGATCGCAATCAAGGTTAAGAACCAACAAAAAATCACCATTTCTCGTTTGCTTTAGTTTTCAAGACTCAAAACGATGTCTATGATAAGCTACCCCTAAATGGATAGGTTAATGAGATTATTTCCGACTCTATTGAGAATATACTTATATTATTGACATAATATCCTCGCCTTAGAGAAGTGACTAGTGGCGAGTGGCGAGTGGGGAATGGAAAATAGGGACTGGTGATTGAGAAATAGGGTAAAACAAGAATCAATATTTAATTGAGAATTGGGCATTAGTTATTCTCCCCCTGCTCCCTATCTCCCCAATCTCCCTATTCCCTCACTCCTCTAACTTCTTATGCAAACTGACTCTAACAGTCCCGATCGTGTTGCATCTGCTAATAACGATCCTAATCCAGGAAAGTTTTTGATTCCGCGATCGCAGCGACAGAGGTTCTTTATTCAGTTTACCTTAATGACCCTGATCGGATGGGTTGTGGGTGGTATTGCCAGTATCGCTTTAGAGAAAATTATTCTCCAAAGTCTCTCACCTAACGTTGCTATCCAACCACAAACATGGAGCATTTTGGTTAGAAGTCTCAGTAATGTTATATTTGCTGTGATTTTTGCTGCCGACCAAGCCCTTGCCCTTTATCGATATTTACCGGGTTGGCAGTGGCTAGTTGCTACTAGTGTAGGTTGGCTGATTGCCAACGGCGTTTCTACAGCCTGGATTAACTACATTTCAACCATTGCCTCATCATCTTCTGAAGATACTTTGATTTTTGGATTTTTGTCTGCGATCGCATATATCATCTCTGGAATTTGGCTAGGGATTTGCCAATGGCTGGTATTGAGGCGATATACAACAGACATTTGGTGGTGGAATTTTTTACCCTCAATCTCTTTTTTCTGGATTACTATTTTGGTTTGGTTACTTTTTATTGTGCAAAATTTGATTCCAGAAACTTACCGTACTCCCATACTATATTGGAGTGGACAAGGACTGACAGCAGCGATTCTAGGAGCCATACCAGCAATTGGTTTGTGTACATTGAAAAGAAATTTACATTCCAAAACTGGAGTTTCTTCCTGACTTTTATCGATATATTCCATAACCTTAATATTTATGACTCGCCCGCGTATTCTCCAACTTGGTCAAAGTTATACATTTAGTAAGTATTTTGAATTACCTTATGCCCCAGCAGATATCTTGGCGGAACTGGGATGTAGTTACGAACGCGCATCGCTACAACTACCACAATATTCAGGTATAATTGACTATTTAGAGTTTTTACAGCGTTACTTACGGCGCAATATCATGCGCGTAAATCCGATCAGTGAAGCTGCACGTGAAGTTTTAATTGCTCCTATTTTGTTGGAAGTTTGCGACCAAACGCAAACTCAACTGAATATTGAGTATCCGATTAATGTTAGCGAACAACTCAAAGGAAGTTTTGATTACTATATTTCATCTTCAAATTCACTGTTAGTAGTTAAAGCCAAGCAATCCGATTTAAGCCAGGGATTTACTCAACTTGCAATTGAATTGATAGCACTTGACCAATGGACAGATTCGCAAACACCAGCTTTGTATGGTGCTGTAACAAATGGAGAAGATTGGCGATTTGGAATATTTTATCGGCAAGATAAACGGGTCATGCAAGATATCAAACTTTATCGCGTTCCAGAAGGTTTGGAAGAATTAGTGCGAGTGCTTGTAGGAATTATTACCAATGCTAGTAGTTAATTATGTACTCAAGTCACTGCACCCCAGAGGATACAACCAGTTCCCCAATCCCTAGTACCCAATACCCAGTCTCATTTATTTGTCATCCCAAATCAGCTCTAAACGCTCTTGTGATATCTTGAGCGCTTTTTCCGCAGACTCTCCTAGCAATGTAGCTTCTATAGCTCGACCAAGACTGTCAGAAAGACGGTTATATCCAGCAATAATCGGTCGAGCGCCAGCCAAAGGAATTTGTTCCACAAACACTTTTAACAAAGGTTTTTGGTTGATGAATTGCTGATAAGCTTCACTTTGAATAGCTTTAAGGTTAACTGGTAAAAAACCGGTTCCGATACTCCATTCTGTTTGGAATTCTTCACTCAAAACATACTCTAAAAATTTGAGTGCAGCTTGCTCTCTTGCTGGTGTGGTCTTCATCAAATACATATTTCCAGTAGCTGTCACTGTAGCAGGCTTCATATTTGTTGGTATCGGAAATACGTTAAAGTCAACATTGGATTTTATTATATAAGTCCAAGGGCCTGTGATCTGCATAGCAACGCGACCTGCAATAAAAGCGTCTTCTTCATAACCTCGCTCTGGGGAAGAAAGTGTCGCTGAACCATCTTTTAATAAGTCTTGCCAAAATTGTAAGGCTGCGATCGCTCCTGCATTCGTCAAATTCGGACGGTTATTGGTAACAACTTCTCCGCCAGCGCTCAATAAAAAGGGGAACCAACTAAAGACAGTCCATTCTTCCTTTCCTAAAGGCAGTAACATTCCGTACTGTTCAGGTCGATTATCACCATTGCTGTCTATGGTCAATTTTTTGGCGACTTCCCTTAACTCTTCCCAAGTCTTAGGAATTTGCGTAATTCCCGCAGCTTGGAAAAGTTTAGGTCGGTAAAAAATGCCTAAATTGCTGGTGTACAGGGGGATTGACCAAAGATGACCGTCTAATTTTAATTCTTCCCATAAGTTGGGGCTAATTTCCGACTTCAATGGCGATTTGTCTAGCCATTTTTCTAAAGGTCGAATTGCCCCTAGTTCCATAAACTGACCTGTCAATTGAGGGTCGAATGACAGAATATCTGGAGGCGCATTGCCCACAACTGCTGTTAATATTTTTGGCAATTGGGGTTGACCGATGAAGATAGATTCCACCTGAATATCAGTATGAGTCTGATTAAATTTATCTACTAGTTTGTTAAATACATCCCGATTAGTAGGGGGATTGATTGATTGCCATAGACTCAGATGAATTACTCCGTCATTCTTCTCAACTGTCCCCTGACAACCATATAAAAATATCAAAAATATACTCAGAATAATTCCCATCAGCGAAAGCCGCCAAACAGAACTGGTTAACTGGCGGGAAAAATTCGGAATTAGGGATTGGAAAAGGGTAATTTTCATGTCAATTTTTAGATTTGTTGGGCATCTATCACTTCACCAAAATAGTGCCTCGGCTTAGAGTAACGAGTGCTAATAAGTTAAACTAGTAAACTTTTATTGTATAATCTAATACGTGTATTTTAATAGTGACATAACTTTTATGGTAAATTCTACCACGCCCTCTTTCTTAAGTAGCTTTTTGGAAAATTCATTTCACTTCAAGCATCATCTACAAGATTTTTTACATTTAGATCCAGAAACCATAGAGACAAAGTTAGCAGCAGAACAAGAAGAAATAAAAAACTTAGGACACAAAGATTTTAATTGGGAAGAAGCAAGTGCATTCTATCGCGATCAAGTAGGAGAACTTTACTTATTTGAATTGGGGGCTTGGCATCTGTCAAGTCATGAGTATATTGGAGATATGTTGCGGTTGATTGCAGATTGTGCCCAAGGTCGAGTGTTAGATTTTGGTGGGGGAATCGGAACTCATGCCCTTGGCGCTGCTCTTTGCCCACAAGTTGAGCAAGTAATCTATTATGATATTAATCCGATAAATCGTAATTTTGTTCAGTATCGATCTGAGAAAATGGGACTGGACAAAAAAATAGTTTTCCCTCTTGAAATGCCTGTAAAAGATAAATTTGATACGATTTTGTGCTTTGATGTTTTAGAACATTTGTTAGATCCTAGCCAGCAGTTATTACAATTTTATCAAGCTTTGAACTCTGAAGGTAAGATGATAGTGAATTGGTATTTCTTTAAAGGTTTTAATCAAGAATACCCTTTTCATTTAGATGATCCTAAAGTAGTAGAAACGTTTTTCCATACACTTCAGAGTCACTTCTTAGAGGTTTTTCACCCTTACCTGATTACAACTCGCTGCTACCGTAAGCAAAGTTGAGTTTAGTTTCATGTATTTTAGAGGTTGTTTGAAAAGGGTTGACTTGAGCCTCAAGTATGACTCAGGGGCGCGATCTCAAATTCCAAAACTCCGATTCTCTCGTAGCGGTTTCTTGGTAGCCAGGGTAGTGAAACATACGCTTGAAGACTTTTCAAACATCCTCTTAGGTGGAGCCACAGCGAAACCCAATAAGTACGTTGTTTAGGTGAAAAAATGTTTTTGATTAAAATATATTAACGACGAAAATGCACCATAAATTATTATTTATGTCTACACCAATGGGTGCGTTAGGTTCAGGATTGGGAGGCGGAGTAGAGTTGACCCTATCTAATATTGCTATAGAGATGCTGCGGCGAGGACATCAATTAGAAATTGTTGCACCACAGGGTTCTGTCAGTAATTCATTACCTATTAAAGAAATCTCCGGAGAACTAATACAGATACCAGCCCAAAATCAGAGTCGTAGCGATCCGATTTTCCTGCATAAAAATTCTGTTTTAGCGAATATGTGGGATTATGCTCGCCAAGTGCAAGCAGATTATGATTTGATTGTTAATTTTGCTTATGATTGGCTGCCACTGTATTTAACACCATTTTTTAACCGTCCGCTCGCCCATCTGATCAGTATGGGTTCTTTGATAGATGCAATGGATCAGATTATTGAACAAGTAGCAATCAATTTTCCGGGTACTATTGGTGTTCACAGTCAAACACAGGCAGCAACTTTTACATTTGGAGAACGATGTATTTGTCTGCTAAATGGTTTGGATTTATCTATTTATCAATTTTGTCCCGAACCAACTCAGAGCTTGGCGTGGGTAGGTAGGATAGCTCCTGAAAAAGGACTAGAAGATGCAGTAGCAGCAGCAGAAATAATCGGAATTACACTGAAAATATTCGGGTTAAAACAGGATGTATCTTACTGGGAGAAGATTTGTCAACAATACCCTGATGCTCCCATAGAATATGTCGGATTTTTACCAACGGTTGAGTTACAAAAGGAGTTAGGTCAATGTCGAGCACTTTTAGTAACTCCTCGTTGGATAGAAGCATTTGGAAATGTAGCAATAGAAGCGCTTGCTTGTGGAGTGCCTTTAATTGCTTACTGTCGGGGTGGTTTAACAGAAATTGTCCAAGAAGGCAAAACTGGTTTTTTGGTTCAACCTGATAGTGTTCAAGGTTTGGTAGAAGCGATTAAGCATTTGGATGAAATTGACCGCCAAGCTTGTCGCCAGCAAGCAGAAACTTTATATTCTTTAGAAGCGATGGGCGATCGCGTAGAACAATGGTTTCAAAAAATCCTGAAAAAATGAATAGTAGTAATGTCCTTTAACTTGGATATTATTTGATTTTATGTACTATTAAAACTTTTTGTGATAAAAATATTTGCGGGAAACTATGGCGCGATCGCTAATATTCCCGCATCCCCATCTAAAGTTACCTCTACACCCATTGGTAAGGCTGCATTGGGATTATCATGGCCAAAAGGCAAATCGGAGACAATTGGAATACCCAAATCACCCAAGCGATCGCGCAATACTTCTTCTACACTAAAACTAGATATAGTTGGTGGCGCTTCACAGCGAGTAAAACCCCCTAAAGCAATACCGCAGACTTGAGACAAAGCACCGCTCAAACGCCACTGTGTCAACATCCTGTCAATCCGATAAGGTGCTTCGGTAACATCTTCCAACGCCAGAATTACACCATCCAGATGTGGCAGGATTGGTGTACCCAAAAGGTGAGTAGCCACCGTGAGATTCCCTGGTAATAAAGTACCATGAACCACACCACCACCCCAACCGCAACCTTTAAGAGGGGTGAAAGAACTACCTTCTACCCAATCAAATAACCGCTTAATTGACCAATCTGGCTCATCTGCGAAAGTTGTCATTACAGGGCCGTGAACGCCGGAAAATCCTGCTGTATAAAGGCTCCATAATAAAGCTGTGATATCAGAAAAGCCTATCAGCCACTTGGGAAGTCCTGAGTTTGGCCAATTCCAATTTTCTAAAATGCGGGTGCTGCCAAAACCACCTCTGGCACAGAGAATACCACGACAATCAGGATCTTGCCATGCTGCTGCTAGCTGTTGACGGCGGTTTTCGTCTGTTCCAGCTAGATAACCCCATTTGTCATCTATCTGAGGACTGACTTTTAATTGATAACCACGCGATCGCCAAATTTCTAGACTTCGTTCAAATTCCTTGAATTCTCGCAAAGCACCACTAGGGGCAATTACTCGTAGTAAGTCTCCAGGTTTTAAGGGCGGTGGTAAGATTTTGGCTGACATGAAACAAGTTAGGAGTGAAAAGTATCATATTAACAATGCTGCAACTGTGTTAAAAACACAACAATTTCATCAATTGCTTGCCGTATAACTGTTGCAGACTGATCCGACTGATTGACGATAATACTAAAAACTAGCGGTTCATACTTCGGCGCATTCAGATATCCAGATAGAGAAACTACACCCGTTAACGTACCTGTTTTTGCTTGCACAATGCCCTCAGCAGATGTATTTTGAAAGCGGCCTTCCAGAGTTCCACTTTTACCTGCTACGGGTAAAGATGTGCGATATATATATGCTGCTGGAGTTTTTGCCATTCCCCGCAAAATTTGGACAAAAGCTTCTGGTGTCACTAAGTTACGACGTGATAAACCGGAACCATCCACTAAAATATAATTTGCTGGATCGACCCCCAATTTAGTTAAACTCGCTTTGACAACTTCCAAACCGACATCAGCACTAGTCTGATTTTTTAGTCTGATTTTTTTCACAGCTAATGCTCTCAGCAGTGCTTCAGCATAAAGATTATTACTATTCTGAAGAGTTTCCATTAATAATTCCGCTAAAGGTGGCGACTCTACAAATGCTATTTCTTCTTGATTCACACCACCATTTACTACTAATGTTTGTCCCAAACTAATTTTTTCTGTTGCTAAGGCAGTACGGAAGTGCCGTAAGAAGTAATAATTAGGATCGACTACAGGCAAATCTATTAAAGAGGGTTCTGAATTCGTCGCCAGTTGTCCTTGAATTCGTAATACTGTTCCTGACAATTCGCGGGTGACATTGACAGAGCTTGGTTGATTTTGGGCAACGGTTACTGACTGATTAATTATCCGCCACTGTTTCGCTTCACCAGGATCGATCCACACCACTTGCAAAGATTTACCTACAGCCTGTGGTACAAGTTTGAAGCTAAAAATATTTTGATTCAAAATAAAGCTGCTGACTGGTGCGCCATCACTTGACTGCACATCTTCCCATTGCCAGGTTGGATTAACAATATCACCTTGAATATAACTATCATCAGCTATCAATCGCTGAATTTGGGTAATACCTTTCTGTTTTAACTGCTGTGCTAATGTTTGCAGTTGAGTATCACTTAAGCTAGGATCTCCCCTACCGACAACACGTAAAACACCATTACCATTCTGATAAATAGAGGTACGAATCCGAAAATTAGCATCCAACTCCTGCAATGCAGCTGCTGTTGTCAGCAATTTAAGGTTAGACGCAGGAGTAAAATATTTTTGAGCATCTCTACTGTAAAGAGTTGACCCCGTTGAGAGAGGTTGTATCAAAATTCCCCAGCGCCCCCGACTAAATAAGGGACGATTGATTACAGTATCTATCGCTGTTCCTAGTTGGCTAGAGCAAATTGATTTTGTGGTAGTTGTTGGTGCAACTGGGGTTTGTGCTTTCGCAACCCTAGAACTAAATCCTATTTGGCTAGTCAAAAATATTAATAAAACACCCAGTGGTTGATTTAAAGTCTTAAGTCTCACCAATTTTCTTTGTCCCAAAGACAGATATTTTTACTTTGCAAACAATTTTTTTCCGGAGAGAGAAGAATTGGCTCAGTAAAGTTACTTAATTAGTATAGGGAAGATGTTCACACGTTTCATACATAGGCGATGTCTACGACGGGCTGCGCCTACGCACAAACATAATTTATGGGATTACAAAATAGAAACGTAAGTCAACCTGCATATACAGAAACACGAAATCGAGGCAACGGTGTGAGTACATTTTTATCTGGTGTAGCTGTATTACTCTCTACTTTGGCTTTGGGATGTAGCGGCTATGTAGCTTATGAAGTTTTCACGTTACGGGAGACACTAAATGCTACTAATACAGTCAGTAGCAGCATTCCCACTCAAGTGCCAAATCCTACAGCTACAACTTCTCCACAAGCAACAGTCTCACCATCTCCAGCCAGTGCTACAACTTCAGCAATTAGGCCTGGTCAATTTGTGCAGCCTGCTTTTGGCAAAAAGGCAGAAGTTGAGTTACTTTCAGCAAAACGCATTAAAGATCCAGAAACTGGAAACCGTGATGTGGTAAATCTGCAAATGCGTATTCGTCGCCTTGCCACAGATGGAGTTGTTGGTAGCGATATTATATCGGTTGCTAGTACAACAGCCCGCAATCCTGACACTAGCGTAACCTACAAAGGAGTTGCTCTTAATCGCTCAACAGGAAGCGTTTCTTTGTTCCAAGTACGTCCACAAGCCTCCGCAGATGCTTATATCTGGCTAAGAGTTCCCGATGGTATCAATAATTTGGACATTTTTGTGCCAGATACAGCCGCATTTAAAAATGTACCAATTTCATTTTAGCTAGCTAACTGATATCAAATAACTCCCCTTGATGGGGAGTTATTAGTGATTAGTCGTTGATTATACAAGATAATGCTTTAGTTCTCTAAACAGTAGCCTGCAAGTGTAAGCAGCAGTCTGAGAGATAACCAAATTTCCAAAACCCTTTTTAATTACTTTCTCTTTCACTCCAGGAGTAATTTCGCTGACTGCCATTGATGCAGTTAAACTCATTTGCATAGTTTGCAAAGTTAGTTTAGTGTTGCTTCTAACTGTGGTTGAAGTTCTTTATTAACCATTGGTAAGAGCGTATTCCAAAATAATTTTAAAGCTCAAGGATATTTTACCCTTTTTTGCGATCGCTACGACGCGTAGGTGCTGGGGTAGCTGGTTCATAAGCCTTGAGTCCCCCATCGCCTGTAAAAATTTCTACTTGGAATGTGCTACTGGTTTTAGCGTAATATTCAGCTACAGTTTTAATTGTCGCATCTCCGATGGAAATCTTTCTAGATGCTAGAGTAGGCCATTCAGTAGCCAACTGTTTCAATTGTTCTGAGTTCCAAAGTTCACCCACTTGAGTTTCAAAAACTCCCCAAGGTATAACTCCATCTGCTACTTTCACTAAAATATTACCGAAAGCTTGAGCAATTTCATATCGTTTAGAGTTAGCTTGTGCAATGTGATTACCAGTTTCTATAATTGTTGCTATTGGTAGTATAAATTTTGCACCTTGTTTTTCTTCTTCCTGAAAACGGGCTTCAACTCTTTTTTTATCCCATTTATCTTTATCAGTACCACAAGTCTCTTTACCAGGTACACCCAAGTAGACGCAAAGTATTGATGTGTCAATAATCAAAACCTTTCTCATATTTCATTTTACTTATTATCAGAAAGGCTCTTTTCAATTGCGCCTTTTGTTGCTAATCTGCCTAAAGTTCCTGATGCTAGCAAAAGAGGAAGATTTTCAATATCTTCTAAAAGTGTAAGCTTGCTTTCTCCAGTTTCTTTATCGCGGTGTGCGACAACCACAAATGGAACTATCTCTGGGCCTAAAGCATCAAGCAAAGCTGGGTTATGGGTAGTTAGTAAAATATCAATTTTTCTTTTGTTGCCAATTTCACGCAGGATTCTTACCAGCAATCCTGCACGCGAGGGATGAAGACCGTTATCTATTTCTTCAATTACTATTTGACTACCTTCTGGTCGAGTAAGTAGTGCTGTGATAATTGCTAGAAAGCGTAAAGTTCCATCTGACATACTTCTAGCATCTATTTCTGTAATGTGACCAGGTTTCCATTCTTCTTGAGAGTAGAGCATGGCATCAGTACGAAATCTACCTACTTTTTGCGCCCAGACTTTTTGTATATCACCTTCTGGTAGCTCTTTAATATAGTTGGATAGTGCTACCTCAACTTCTGCTTTCCGTTTCTTAGATAGTCCTGCTAGTATACCAGCTATATTTGAGGCATCAGTTTCTAGCTTTTCCCCAATTGGTGAGTAAGACCGCATTTTAGAGGGAATGGGGTTTAAAATAAAAATATTTTTAAGATATTCATAAAAAGTATATATATTTTCATATCTCATCATCTGAGAACTTGAGTCCCTGTCAACAAATAGAGCATTGGCAAGTTGTGGTTGAGTAGGCAATAAATCACTTTGAAGAATATATGTTTCGTCTTTATTATGAATAGTTGTTTCGTTTTTATTTAAAAACGAAGCTCTTATATTGTCTATCTGGATAGGCTTTTTATTATAATCATTTTGAGCTACTTGACAAATTATAGATTCTTCTAAAACTTGAAGGGAAGGTTTTGTCTTTACTGTGATAGCGTAAATATAATCAGTATTAATATCTTGACCTTGTATAACAGCCTTTAATGTAAATTTTTTTTCAGGTTTAAATGCAGCCCATTCTACACCTCCTCGAATCGAAGGTAACATTGAATCACCTACTAAAGCTGGTTTAATATCCTGCCTTATAAAGGTTATTTGTAAAAACTCCAAAGCTTCAACCACATTAGATTTACCACTTGCATTTGTCCCAATCAGAACAGTCAAAGGGTCAAGTGGAAGCTCCGCATAACGAAAACTTTTCCAGTTTTCTAAGATGAGTTGCTTAAGCATGATCAACTCCAAAACTCTACCTACTTAAATTTAGCTCTTAACAGTAGCGTTGGCAAAGCCCGCCGCAGGCATCGCACAAGATTTTTCTTCTTCAACATCTCAGCAAAAAAACAGCAAAGCCAGCAGACAAAGTAAAGAATTGCGTAATTACTCTATCTAACTGGCTAGATATCACTGTGATTTTGGCGACTTATTTTTCTGGCGGTAAATCTACACTATAAATAGTCTTCCCTACCAAGTTACGCAGTGTTACTGTCATCACTTTTGTATTTCCATCAATTTTAACTCCTCCAAAGAATTGCAAACCTTCACTTGGCGGTCGATTTGCTTTTGTATCTGGAGGAAGGCTTTGAAATACCAGTTGTGGCCCAAAGGTATTTTCCAATTGGTTAGGCCCAAATGTACCAGAGTTAAGCGGCCCGGCGACGAACTCCCAAAAAGGCTTGAAGTCGGTAAATTGTGCTTTAGCGGGGTTGTAATAGTGGGCTGCTGCGTAATGTACATCAGCAGTTAACCAAACAACATTCTGGATATTTTTGTTTTTGATAAATCGTAGTAAATCGGCAAGTTCTAGTTCTCTTCCTAATGGTGGGCCATCTCCATTCGCCCAAGCTTCAAAATCTGTGCTACCGTCTGGAACTATCAGCCCCAAAGGCATATCACTAGCAATTACTTTCCATGTTGCTTTTGATGACAGCAATTGCCTTTTCAACCATTGCACTTGTTTTCTGCTTAAAAAATCTGTTTCTTTACTTGGTACCGGCTGATTATTGGGACTATTTGGCCCCCGGTAGGTGCGCTCATCTAGCATGAAAATGTCTAATAATGGGCCATAGTTGAAAGAGCGATAAATTTTCGCCTTATCTGGATTATTGCTTTCATATCCAATAGGCAGATATTCTAAAAATGCTTGTCTTGCCCTTTCAGCTAACAAGTTAACATCCTTAACTGTATAACGGTCATCATTGAGGATAATTTGCCCAGGATACCAATTGTTTCTGGTTTCGTGGTCGTCCCACTGTGCCAATATGGGAACTTCAGCATTGAAACGCTTGATGTTATTATCCAGCAAATTGTAAATATAGTTGCCACGAAATTCTGTGAGAGTCTCTGCTACTTTGGATTTTTCTAGTGTAGTGATGTTTTTCCAAATAGTGCCGTCGTCTAAAGTCACTTCTGATTGAATGGGGCCATCGGCATATATATTATCGCCCGAATGGATAAAAAAGTCGGGATGAAGTTGGCGCATAGTTTCGTAAATTTTCATCCCACCAAAATCAGGATTAATTCCCCATCCTTGACCGGCGGTGTCGCCACCCCAAACAAAGAATACATCTCGTCCAGATTTGGGGGGAGTTCGGAAAGTGCCTTTGACAGGAGCGCTGTAAGTGCGTTGATAATCTAAATCTTGGAAAATCACCCGATAAAATAATTTTTGGTCTGGTGGTAAATTCTTCAGATAAAGTCGTGCTGTAAAGTCGCTATTTTTTAAAGCATTAGGCCCGACAACGCGCTGCACATTGCGAAAAGATTCGCTGGTAGAATATTCTACGATCATTTTGGTGGGGCGATCGCTCCGACTCCAGATGACAATGCTATCGTTAGATATATCACCGCTAGCTACACCATAAGGTATGCCAGGACGCATTTTATCAGAGGTAATGATTGCAGGTGCTTTGCCAAAAACTGGTGATTTAGCTACAAGATTTGTGGAAATAATTCCACCGGCTGTGATAGCTGAATGTAGCAAAAACTGACGCCGATTTAGCTTCAATGGGTGATGAGATTCCATACTAAATAATAGCAACCTTAAACTAAAGTATTACAGGATAAGTGTTTACCACACGTTGTTATGTCAACAAGTAAAGATTGAGTTATCTAAGGGTTAATAAAATATATTTAGTTTGATGTAATCAGAATGGTAGTGTTAATTAGGAACTAGTGTGAGCAAATTTATCCATGACTGCTGCTGTCTTTTTAGAAAACGTCTACAAGTTTTACAACAATGTACCTGTAGTCAATGACCTGTCATTCCAAATTGAAGCGGGGGAGATATTTGCTCTACTTGGCCCGAACGGTGCGGGTAAATCAACCACAATTCGGATGCTGACTACACTCACCAAACCGTCCCAAGGACGGATAGAAGTAGGTGGGTATGATGTTACTAGCCAAGCAACATTGGCAAAACAGAGTATTGGTGTAGTCTTACAACAAGTCAGTGTGGATAACGATTTAACCGTCTGGGAAAATATGGAACTGCACGGGAGACTACATCATATTAGTAACCCGCAGCGACAAAAATTGATAAATCAATGGCTAGAGTATGTTGAGCTAGCAGAAAAACGTGATGATTTGGTAAAAACCCTGTCTGGGGGTATGAAACGACGGTTGCAAATTGCCAGAGCTTTATTGCATCAACCGCAAATTTTGTTTCTGGATGAACCAACGGTAGGACTAGACCCCCAAACCAGGCGACGCCTTTGGGAAATTATTCGGGATTTGAATAAACAAGGGATGACGATGCTACTTACGACCCATTATATGGATGAAGTCGAATTTTTGTGCAATGCCTTTGGTTCTACCAAGCCAGGACGAATCGGTATTATGGATGGCGGTAAGCTGATTTCTTTAGGAACTTTACAACAGCTGCATTCTTCTCACGGTGAAGGTTTGGTGATGAAACAATTAGGTGCGTCTAATGTCGGAAGTGATAGCGTTCGTAATTGGGAATATCTGTTTTTCCCATCCTTGGAAGCAGCAAATATCTACTTGAATGAACAGCCCGATAAAACCGGAATGATGGTGCGTCCCTCTAATCTGGAAGATATTTTTGTAGAATTAACGGGACGCCAGTTAGATTAACCTCATCCTCCTAACTGCCGCAGCATGGCTTCTACCCTTTCTACGCCATCTGAGTCATTGCGCCGTTTGTACAAGTCACGGGCTTTCTGAAGCAAGCTGTTCGCTTGTTTAGTTTGTCGTCGCTGTTTATACATCGAACCCATCAACTCATAAGTCTGGGCGTTGTTTTTATCCAAATCGATTGCTTGTTGGTATGCCCAAGTAGCAGCATTATAGTCTCCCATACGCGATTGCGTCACAGCCAATCCTAAATAGGCGTTAACGTTGTTACGATTCAGCTGTATGGCACGACGGTAGCCTTCCTTCGCCCCACGTGTATCGCCCAAATTGGCTTTGATGTAACCCACAGCGTAGTAAAAATCACTATTGTTAGGGTTGATAGCGATCGCCCGACGATAAGCTGTTAATGCTGCCTGGTAATTTCCCTGTTGAGCGTATAAATACCCAATACCTGAATGAATTTTAGCATTCTTGGGATCTATACTAGCTGCTTGCTGATAAACAGCGATCGCACCACCATAATCACCGGCATTCACTAACCTCCGTCCTTCCTCCAGTAATTGTTTTAACTCTGGGTTTTTGCCCTGCGCCACTAATACCTGAGCCTGAGCTACTGAAGGTATGGTGAAAGTAAAACATCCTAGTAACACCACACTAAACACGAATGATGTTGGCTTGTACACAGTAAATTTCCTGAAATTTTAGAGGACTTTTTTCTTGTACATTAAAACAAAAATATGGACTTTTGAAAACTGTATTTCTTCGTATTGATTAAGATGTTAATAGTTCATTCTCCTTTCCTTTACATTTAACCCTACATAACAGAGTTTTTACTGAAGGATGAAGTGTCAGCGATGCAGGAGCAGGTGAAGATACCATACATATAAACCAGTACAGCAAAACAACACATGTTTTAATCAGTAGTTATACGTGTTACTCAGAAAAACTCAACAGGCATCTGACTTAATCCTAGATTCTGATGCAGCAAGCTTATAGCCTTTGACATTTATTCCTATTTTTATTTAATTTAAGAATTTGCTGACTCTGTATCCAAGTTGTCTGACATTTTTAATCCTTGATACTACCCTTTGAGAAGTTATCATCCAGGCATTTACATCCTTTTTTGCTCATTCAAAGGTAAGATAAATTTAAACTGGAAAATGCTCAATTAATCTGTTTAGGACAATACTCAAACCCAAAGCGCAATCTAAAATTGTCTGAGAGGATGTTTATCAAACCTATATTTTGTAATAATAGTTACAATTATTGAAGTATTTATCAAAATATTTTAATAATAAATATCAAGATATATCCCATATAGGAGGTTAATTTATGATTATAACTACCACTGATGTAATTCAAGGAGCCGTGATTGAGTCATATTTAGGCGTTGTGACCGCAGAAGTAGTCTACGGCAGCAATTTCTTGCGGGATTTTTTGGCTGGAATTCGAGATATTATCGGTGGACGTACTGCTAGCTATGAGCGTCTATTTGAGCAGGGTCAACGCAAGGCACTAGAAGAATTAGAACAACGCGCACAACGTTTAGGAGCAAATGCTGTAATCGGGATTGAAATTGATACTGGCACAATCAATCTTGACCAGTCAGGAGTTCTTTTGCTGATTACTGCCACAGGCACTGCTGTGAGGATGCGTTAGTTTTTGATAATTTTTACTTTTGACAATCATTAGAAAGTTTTAGTTAGATTAAGTCTAATTACATACATAGTTAAAGCTACTTTCTGATAGCTAGCTAATAATTTGATTTTAAGTTAAGAATTTTTATATGGAAAATTTAGAAAATAAAATATAAATAAATACTAAATTAAATTAAAATTTGTTAAATAAAGTTTGTTTTTTTAGAGCTAAAGATATACCTATTAAATCTTTCTATTGATAGAGATTAAAATAGAACATTTAGTTATTTAATTTGAAGCATAAAGATGAATATACCCGAGCAGGAACTTTGCTGAAACAGCACTGGAGAACATAAGCGATGTCATACGTAAATCGGACAGGCAATGACGTTATATCTACTGATACTGTGGTAGCAGGTCGAGTAGCTGAATATCACGATCGTGTTCGCTGGGGCCCAATTATTGCTGGTTTGTTGGTTTCTTTGGCTACACAATTAATTTTGAGTTCTATCATTGCTGCGGTTGCGGCAGGCACAGTCGCGGGTTCAGGTGCACCTAGAACAATTGCCCCTAACGCTGCGGGGAATGCGGGGCTTTGGTCAACTATCGCTTTACTAATTTCCCTATTTACTGGTGGTTGGGTTACAGCCCGTGCTTGTGGGCCGATGAACCGCAATACAGCTCTTCTTAACGGCGCAATTCTTTGGGCAACGACTTTGGCAGTTAGCTCATGGCTTTTAGCAAGCGGAGTATCTGGTGCTTTTGGTGTTGCTGCTTCTAACGCAGGGGAAGTCATAAACCAGGTACAACAGCAAGGTGGTGTTAATGTACCACAAGCAAACATAAGTGCCCAACAAGCTCGTGAAACGGCAGCTAATATACGTTCGGGATTGTGGTGGTTTGTGTTTGGTTCTTTGTTGGGTTTAATAGCCTCAATGATTGGAGCCGTAACTGGCGCTCGTAGTCCTCGGACTAACACTAATACTTACAATGCTTAAATAATTGTTTGAAAAATCAAATGTTATTTATTTTTAAATAAAAGCACCTTGAAAAAGGTGTTTTTTGTTTATTATTTAAGGTTGGCGTTTGTAGCGTCCAATTAATTCTGCTGTTGCCAAAATATTTGTCCTAGTGGATTAGGGTCATAAACCGACAATTAATACTATGCTTTGTGTTGCGAAGTACTTAAAAGGTTCTCGCTCCAATATTAGACTTTAAGCAAAATTGCTTATCTGTGAATATCGCGCTTCTTAAGAAACATTTCTGTTTTTTAAAAGCGCGATATTTTTATAGTTATTTTGTCTAAGTAAATGCAACGAAAATTTTACTACTGCAAATCACCATTTCAGGTATGAAGCTTCAATTCCCTGTTCGCGTCGAATTTTACCATCTTTTTCAAACCAGGAAATTAGTTGCTGTGCTGTCAAATCTTCAATAGTAACGCCATACTCTTGAGCGATATGCTTCAAAAGCTTAAGTGATGAAATTGTCAATCTTGTTAAAAACTTTTCTGGGGAAGACAACAAAGCTGCGTCTACTTTTGCTGATTCTTCCAGGGTTAAAAATTGTGCTGATGGTTGCTGTGGTAATACGTCCATAAACGCTATCTCAAACTTACTTGATTATTAGGGAGTGGGGAGTAGTTTTCACTAATGACTAATGACGAATTTGTACCAAATAGCCACAACGATGTTCGCCATTGATAATCCAGTGGGTGCGTTCTACGTTACAATCAGGTAAGACGGCTGCAAACATTTCTAATTCGTGACCACAGATGCTGGGGAAAGACTCGGCAACGTTGGAAATAGCGCAGTTATGCTCCATTAAGATAAAGCGATCGCTCTCAAAGCAGTCATTCACATCAACAGGGTGATACTCCGCCATGAAGCCTTCTGCTTTTCTCAACTCTACTAAGTTAGCCACCCGTTCCCGCAGTGAACCGCTACCCACGCGATCGCGGTACTCTAATGCTTTGCGCTCCCACTGTTTCTGTAAAATCCATTTAAATTGGTCATGTCCTACCGTTTCGGCTAAGGTGTCTAGCAGCGAAACCGCAAAATGACCGTGGCCATCACCAAAGCGATCGCTCATTGTTCGATGCAAGCGATCGCGTCCTTGATGACTCAGTTGATAAAGGTGCTGCGGCCGCCCCATCCCCGCCGCCTGCACTGATGTCGAATACAAAACTAGCTCCTCCGTCTCCAAATCCTTGAGATGGCGACGAATAGCTTGGGGGGTAACGTCTAAAACTTCAGCTAGCTCCAAAGCCGTTGCTTTTTCGTGTTTGTGCAGATACTCAAGGATATCTTGCTTGGTTGAGGACTGGTGGGTAGTCGCCATCTTATGGTTGGTGCGAGGCGTTCAGCGAACGTCCCAAAAATTTCTTTGAAAATTTGACTTTGACAACATTGTTGTTGTTAATTTAGCGTAAAATGAAGATACATTAAACAACATAGCTGTTGTTTTAGTCTCCACCACTATTCTAGCAGCCGTGTAACCATTGCGTAACGTGATATGGGAATCGACTAAAGATAAAGTCCGTCTCCCATCTTAAAAGAGTTCTGAACACGAGAGATTATTACTGATGAGTGCCACTGTCAAAACCTTAGTCAACCAACCCTACAAGTACGGCTTTGTCACCGATATTGAAGCCGACACTATTCCACGTGGACTAGACGAGGACGTTGTTCGCTTGATCTCCTCTAAGAAGAACGAGCCACAGTTTATGCTGGACTTTCGCCTCCGGGCTTATCGCCAGTGGCAAAAAATGACGGAACCAACTTGGCCGAATGTCAAGTATCCGCCAATCAACTATCAGGATATCATTTATTACTCAGCGCCAAAACGTAAGAAAGAAAAACTAAACAGTTTGGACGAAGTTGATCCAACCCTTTTAGAAACCTTTGAAAAGTTAGGTATTTCTCTATCTGAACAGAAGCGACTGGCAAATGTTGCCGTCGATGCGATTTTCGATAGCGTTTCTGTCGCCACTACATTTAAAGAGAAGCTAGCGGAAGATGGCGTTATTTTCTGCTCGTTTTCGGAAGCTTTGCAAGAACACCCAGAACTAATTAAAAAATACCTGGGTAGCGTTGTTCCTATCGCTGACAACTATTTTGCTGCCTTGAACGCCGCCGTATTTAGCGATGGTTCCTTTGTCTACATTCCTAAAGGCGTGAAATGCCCAATGGAACTGTCTACCTACTTCCGCATCAACTCTGGTGATACGGGACAATTTGAGCGGACTTTGATTGTCGCCGAAGAAGGTAGTTATGTTTCTTACCTGGAAGGTTGCACTGCACCGATGTATGACAGCAACCAGTTGCACGCCGCAGTTGTGGAACTCGTCGCCCTCGACAACGCCGAAATTAAATACTCCACCGTGCAAAACTGGTACGCTGGCGATGCCAACGGTAAAGGCGGTATTTACAACTTTGTCACCAAACGCGGTTTGTGTCAGGGAGTAAATTCCAAGATTTCCTGGACTCAAGTAGAAACAGGTTCAGCAATTACTTGGAAATATCCCAGTTGTGTGTTGGTGGGTGATAACTCTGTGGGTGAATTCTACTCGGTGGCGCTGACAAATCACATGCAGCAAGCCGATACCGGCAGTAAGATGATTCACGTAGGTAAGAATACCCGCAGCACAATTATTTCTAAAGGAATCTCCGCAGGTAAATCCAGCAATAGCTACCGGGGTTTGGTGAAAGTCAACCCGACGGCAAAAGGGGCGAGAAATTATTCTCAGTGTGACTCGATGTTGATTGGGGATAATGCCCATGCAAACACTTTCCCTTATATCCAGGTGCAAAATAACACTGGCAAGGTGGAGCATGAAGCTTCTACTTCCAAGATTGGGGAAGATCAGTTATTTTACTTTGCTCAACGGGGTATTTCTTCAGAAGATGCTATTTCGATGATGATTAGCGGCTTCTGTAAGGATGTTTTCAATCAGCTACCAATGGAGTTTGCTGTGGAAGCTGATAAGTTGTTGAGTTTGAAGTTGGAAGGCAGTGTTGGATAGCGCTTGTACTCAGCATAATGCTGGAAAATCGCTACGAACTGAAAAGATTAACGCTTGTAGTCAGCACTTTAGCGCTGGATAAAAGCGCTAAAGCGGCGACTACGAACCAAAAAAGAAGAGAGACAACATGATTATTGAAAATAGTGAAATTGTGCTGTCAGTAAGGGATCTGACGGCTAATGTTGATGGGACACCGATTTTGAAAGGTGTGAATCTTGAGGTGCGATCGGGTGAAATTCATGCGATTATGGGGCCAAATGGTTCTGGTAAGAGTACCTTTTCTAAGGTGTTGGCTGGGCATCCGGCGTATGAGGTGACTGGCGGTGAGGTGATTTTCCAGGGGCAAAATTTACTGGAATTGGAACCGGAAGAACGCGCCAGAAGCGGTGTATTTTTAGCCTTTCAGTATCCGTTAGAAATTCCGGGTGTGAGCAATTTAGATTTCTTGCGGGTGGCGTACAATTCTCGTCGCAAGGCGCAAGGTTTAGAGGAAATAGACGCTTTTGATTTTGACGATTTGATTGAGGAAAAGCTGGATGTGGTGAAAATGAATCCCAGTTTTCTCAGTCGGAGTTTGAATGAAGGGTTTTCTGGTGGCGAGAAGAAGCGGAATGAAATTCTGCAAATGGCGTTGCTAGAACCAAAGTTGGGAATTTTGGATGAGACTGATTCGGGTTTGGATATTGACGCGCTCAGAATTGTGGCGAATGGGGTAAATCAACTGGCAAGTCCAAAAAATGCCACAATTTTGATTACTCACTATCAACGCTTACTCGATTATATTGTGCCTGATTTTGTGCATGTAATGGCACAAGGACAGATTATCACCAGTGGTGGTAAGGAACTGGCATTAAAATTGGAGTCTGGCGGTTATGATTGGGTGCTAGCAGAATTTGCAGCTGCTGAGGTGGGTGTGTAATGAGTATTCAAGTATCTCAAAATCAGGCTTCCAACACCTTGGTAAATGGAGATCCTTACCTGAGTGAGTTGTTAAATCAATTTCAGGGATTGATTTTCGAGGAAGTTCCTCAGCCAGAAACATTTGCTTGGTTACAACAAGTGCGCGATCGCGCTGCTAATTTTGTCCGTCACTCAACTATCCCCACTACCCGTGAAGAAGAATGGCGATTTACTGATCTATCGTCTCTACGGCAAGTAAAATTCAATGTAGAGACACGAGGGTTTTGGTCTATAAAATTTGATATCACACAACTGACTTTACCAGAAGCTGTTGATAGTCGGTTGGTGTTTGTCAACGGAGTTTTTGCGCCGGATCTGTCATCTGTTGCAGATTTGCCAGAAGGTATATGGGTGGAAGATTTAGCTGAATTTCCTTTAGAATATCGCGATCGCCTACAGAATTATTTAGCCCAACAAGAGGGTACGCAAGAAGTCTTCACTGCGTTGAATACTGCTGCTTTCACAAATGCATCTGTAGTATGGGTGGGAAAAAATGTTGTCGTAGAAACGCCAATTCATTTACTATTCCTGTCTATTCCTGGTAATTCACCGATACTATCACAACCTCGTTCTTTAGTAGTGGCTGAATCTGGTAGTAGTGTTACGCTCATTGAAGATTATCTGTATCAACCAACAAACATAGAAGATCCAGATCAAATACAACTTGGGGAAGTAGTTCACTTTACTAACGCAGTTACAGAAATCTGGGTTGAGGAAAATGCCCAGGTTAACCATACGCGAATTCAGCGAGAAAGTGCAGAGGCTTTTCACATTGGTAAAACATCTGTCTCGCAAGCTCGTGATAGTCGATATACTTGTAATGCCATAAATTTAGGCGCGAAGTTGTCACGGCACAATTTAGAAATTTTGCAAACTGGTGAGCAGACAGAAACTACTCTCAATGGGTTGACGATGATTTCTAGTAAGCAGTTGTCTGATACTCACAGTGCGATCGCACTAAATCATCCTCACGGTACAACCGATCAATTGCATAAATGTATTGTAGGCGATCGCGCTCATGCGGTATTCAATGGTAAAGTTTTTGTACCCAAACTAGCGCAGTTGACAAATGCAGCCCAGTTGAATCGGAATTTGCTGCTATCATCGAAAGCCAGAGTTGATACCAAACCCCAATTGGAAATTACTGCCGATAATGTCAAATGCGCTCACGGTGCTACCGTTAGCCAATTAGAAGATGACGAAATATTCTATCTGCAAAGTCGGGGAATTGATGAAAACGATGCTCGGAAGTTGTTAGTTAACGCCTTCGCGGCTGAAGTCATCAATAAAATACCGATTCCCTCTCTGCGAGAAATCCTTTTAAACATAGTTAATAATCTTAAGTCCATATCGCCTGACTCTTGAGAAAATTTTAGATTTTAAATTTTGGATTTGGGATGAATATTCAAAATCCAAAGTTTAAAAAGGTTTCAAGCCCCAATCCGAATTTTAGATGAAATTTTTCACTCTAAAATTCTGTGGAGTTAATCTAAAATCTAAAATCGTTAGACTGAGCGACTTGTACTGAGCGAAGTCGAAGTAAGTCGAAGTAAGTCGAAGTAAGCCGAAGTCCCAAATCCCAAATTGTTTGACTAATCTACCAATGACTTTCACTCCTACCAAAACCGTTGCTGATCAAGTTCGTGCTGACTTCCCGATTTTGCATCAGGAAGTTAACGAGAAACCTTTAGTTTATCTCGATAATGCAGCGACATCGCAAAAGCCTTTGTTCGTATTAAATACCCTGCGGGATTACTACGAGCAATATAATGCTAACGTGCATCGCGGTGCCCATTCCCTCAGTGCTAAAGCTACCGATGCTTATGAAGGGGCGCGAGACAAAGTTGCTAAATTCATTAATGCTGCATCACGTCAGGAAATCGTTTATACCCGCAACGCAAGTGAGGCGATTAACCTAGTAGCCTACAGTTGGGGAATGAACAATTTGCAGCCAGGAGATGAGATTATTCTCTCGGTGATGGAACACCATAGTAATATTGTGCCTTGGCAATTGGTGGCGCAAAAAACGGGTGCAGTACTGAAATTTGTAGAACTGACACCAGAAGAAACGTTTGATTTGTCACAGTTTAAAAAGCTGATTTCTGAGAAAACAAAATTGGTGTCAGTGGTTCATATTTCCAATACTTTGGGTTGTATTAACCCAGTAGAAGAAATTGGTGCGATCGCACACAAATATGGTGCTAAATTCTTAGTTGATGCTTGCCAGAGTGTTCCCCACTACCCTGTTGATGTGCAGAAGATAGATTGTGATTGGTTGGTAGCATCCGGTCACAAAATGTGCGCTCCAACTGGGATAGGATTTCTCTATGGCAAGTTGGAATTGTTAGAATCAATGCCACCATTTTTTGGTGGTGGTGAGATGATTGCAGAGGTGTATTTAGACCATTCCACCTATGCAGAATTACCGCATAAATTTGAAGCCGGTACACCTGCAATTGGGGAAGCGATCGCACTTGGGGCTGCGATAGATTATCTTAGCAATATCGGCATGGATAAAATCCATGCCTACGAAGCAGAATTAACAGCCTATTTGTTCCAAGAATTAGAGCAAATTCCCCAAATTAGAATTTACGGCCCTAAACCAAATGCTAAAGGGGAAGGTAGGGCTGCACTTGCGTCATTCACCACCGGGGAAGTCCACGCCAACGACTTATCTACATTATTAGATCAAGAAGGCGTTGCCATTCGTTCTGGACATCATTGCACTCAACCATTACACCGTTACTTAGGTCTTGCTGCAACCGCACGAGCGAGTCTATCTTTCTACAACACCCGCGAGGAAATTGATGTTTTCATCAAAGCACTGAAAGAAACTCTGGACTTTTTTGCGGGTTTCCTTGCTTAAAGTTACAAAATATTCAGACACTAATTGTGCCGATTATCAGCAACATAACTTGCTAATACTTGGCACAATTTAATTATTTGGATTTTTGGTTCTTTTATCCCTCTTCTGTCAGTCTCCGGAAACATTTGCCATTTCTGAATTCTAGAGCTTTTGTATAGCAAGCGTAGGCATCGCACGATTCTTTTTTAATAACAAATCCAAGACCAATTTTTTTCTAATAGTATAGCTTGTATTGATTGCCTCATCAGGCTTCTAGCGATCGCCCTCCCGGAAAGTGACAGAAGAGGGATAGTTAACAAAAGAGCGATCGCTTTGCAAAAACCTCAAAAATAAAGCGTAGACGCACAGCGGCTTGTCGTTAGACATCGCCTGTTGTGAAAAAGGAGCGATGTCTACGACGGGCTACGCCTACGCTTTACAGAAAATCTCAGAAACAAAGCGTAGATGCGTAGCGGCAAGTCGAGTAATATTGCCTTGCAGAAAACCTCAAAAACAAAGCGTAGATGTGTAGTGGCAAGTCGAGTGACATTGCTCGTAATTATAGTGTTAGGTTGGCGTCTGCCAAGATTTTGGATCTCTGCGACCATGAAAAATTGCTGTCACTATTACTCGACTCGACACAATCCTATAGTATACAGCATAGGGAAATCGCTGCACTATTGCTCGTCGAATATCACCGTAGACAATTACATAGGATTCTGGCATCTGAGAAATTCGATTCACCGTTTAGTCTACACAGTCTAAAAACTCGTCACCCAGAACGGGTTTCTGACTCTCGTACCAACTGTGTGCATCATTGAGTTCTTCTCGAACCTCTGGGCGAAATACCAGGACATAATTCATTGCTGCCTCTTAATTGATGCTTTGATTTCTTCCCAAGTCAGCACATTATTTGGATTTGAATTATAGTCAGAAGTTCGACGATCAAGCTCTTGCTTTTGTGCATCGGTTAAATCAGGGTAAACTTGTTCCGCAGCGATAGTATCCCAAATTGCCTGTACAATACGGATTCTATCTTCAACACTGAGAGTTGCGATTTCGTTCAAAGTAGCTGTGATATCCATACTGATTAACTTGGAGTGAGGAAGCAACTAGTACACCTTAAATATAGCGGACAAGATTTTGTCCATCCAATTGAACGCTGTATATGTTTTGCTGCTCAACAGAGCGATCGCTCGCTTTGCAGAAAATCTCAAAAACAAAGCGTAGACACGTAGCGGCTTGTCGTTAGACATCGCCTGTTGTAGAAGAGTGAGTGCGATCGCCTTACAGAAAACCTCGAAAACAAGGCTTAGACGCTTCTTCGGCTTGTCGTTAGACATCGCCTGTTGTGGAAGAGAGAGCGTTAGCGCAGCCCGCCACAGGCATCGCTTGTTGTGGAAGAGTGGTGCGGCGGTTATAACTCCAAAATGCAATTGCTCCTATAAAATGATAATGATATTGATTAAGCTTTTTACCTCTGATTCTGTTTGTTCAACAACTCTTAAAACCCAAAAGCTAAAGCATCCAACATATATTTACTTTTATCCCGTCCCACTTCCAGATAGATTTCCAATAATTCTTCATAAGCAGTTGCTCCCCCTATAATATTCCAAAACTCATTTCCGATAATTACAGCCTCTTCAAAAGGTAAATAGCTTTTTGCCTGCGTCCATTTATAATCAGCTTTGGTAATACCATATGGATTATAAGGCATAGCATAGTAAGCTTGTAATTGAGGACGGTTTACACCGCGTAGTAAATGAAATCTAAGTAGACGTTGCAATACTTCTAAACATTGTCCTTTGTTTGGTTTAGGAGCTTTGATTTCAAATAAGAATTCTGTGCCGTCTTTCGCCAGAATATAAAGATCAGCGCGAACAATCTTCATTTCTAAATCATCACTACGACGAGCATTAATAACTGCTGTTATCATCTGCTCAAAAGATGGCTTGGGTTGTTCTTTTTTCGTAGCAGATTCGTAATTTTGTTTCTGAAGTTCAGCTTCTGCAAAAGCAGCAATACTTACTTGCGATTTAATATCATAATTTCGACGTACATCTTGATGATGTTCTAGAGCAATTAAGCGAGCGCATTCTTCAAAAGAATTACCTAGCTTCGTACTCAAACCTCTTTCAAATTGGTTGATACGTATTAATTCTGGTGGAATCAGTGCTGCTTGAAATGGTTTCAATTCTCCATTATATGAGAATCTTGATAAATACTCTGCTGCATTATCTGGCTTTAAAATTTTACGCCCTTTATACTCATCAACAAGAGCCTTAATAAATCCTTCTAGATAACCTTTAATTACTGCACGAGTGTTTGAACTAATAGCTACCATGTTTTATTTGATTTTATTTAACCTATGAAAATTATTTTTAACAAAGCTTTTGCTAAATGGTAAACGACAGGAACAGAAACCGCATTACCAAATTGATGCTTGGCTGTACTCTCACTTTCAGCGATTTTAAAAGTTTCTGGAAATCCTTGTAATCTAGCGTAATCTTTGGCTGTTAAAGGTTTATAGTTCTTTTTAACATAAATTTCTTGAATAAAAGTTTGCTTATATGCTTCTGGTTCCTTACATTCTATAGATATAGTTGCAACAAAGTCTCTAGTTCCAGTTGCTGTTAAAGTTCCAATAGCCTCAGCATGAGGCAAGAATATTTTAGAAATGCCATTAATTCCCGAAGAAATTTTAGAATTAATAAATTCATAGCCTTTACTCTCGATAAGACGTAGAATTTCTTTGGCTACTAAAGTATTTATTTCTTCCATCTGTAAACTAGGAATGAGAGCTTGTAATACTTCAAATTCTAAAGGATTACCATCTTTGAGTCCATAAATTTTCTTTCTTCTATTTCTCAATATAGTTTGACAAATGAACTTTTCTCTTAAAGTTGTTTCTATTAAGTCCCAAGAATGAATAGTAGTATGTCCATCTCTAATATCAGCAAAAGTGAAAAAATCATTTAATTCATCTATTTTTTGAAATCTGCCTCTAGAACCTGGAATTTTACCATCAAAAAATAAAATTTCTGGGGGAAATTTTTTTTTCGCAAAATTACTATGTTGAATACCAGCAATTACATCATAAAGTTTTAGCTGTTTATCTAAGGAGTTAGGAAAGGTAAAAGCCCAGCATTTTTCCAGATTATTTCTAATCCCAACAATAAATATCCTGTCTCTATCTTGAGGTAAACCAAAATCGTAGGAATTAAGTACCTGGTATTTAACTACATAACCACATGCTGTCAGATTATTAAGTATATACTCTAGGCTTTTTCTATTTCTTGGCTCTGTTAAACCTTTAACATTTTCAAATATAAATGCCTTCGGTTGGTTAGCTTTAACGACTCTAAAAACATCAATCCATAGCTTACCTCTAGGGTCGTCTAAACCTTGTAATTTACCAGCTATTGACCAAGGTTGACAAGGAACACCCCCAACTAACAAATCTATTTCAAACGGGAGCTTATTTAAATTAGTAATATCTCCTAAATATGCTTCCTCAACATTGGCATAACGAATAAAATTATTTTGGTAAACTTTAATAGCCTCTTTATCAATTTCTGAATAGCCTAGACATATTCCTCCTAACTCTTGCAGAGGAATTCTAAATCCACCTATGCCAGCGAATAAATCTATAAATGTAAATTTTGATTGAAAACTTATAACATTTGCTGATTCAAATAATTGAAATAATTCTAGTTGTTGAGCATAAACACTTGTTACCATGTGTTTGTTTTTGATCATGCCTGATTCATAAATAAGATAGCAAATTTGGGCAGGCAAGATGCCTGCCCTTCAATGACTATTCTATTCCTTCAATCCGGTCTTCAACTTCTTGGTACAACTCACGTAGGCGGTCTAAATTCTCCTCGCTAGTCTCCCAATAACCGCGTCCATTCACTTCCAACAAAGTTGATACAATCTTGCGGAAAGAATGGGGATTGAGGTTCAGCAACCGTTTTTGCATTTCTTCATCTTTGATGAAGGTTTCGTTAGTATCCTCGTAAATCCAGTTATCCACAGCGCCGGCTGTTGCACTCCAACCTGTTGTATTTACTAACCGTTTGGAGAGTTCGCGCACACCTTCATAACCGTGATTCAGCATCCCCTCATACCATTTGGGATTTAATAATTTGGTACGGGCATCTAAGCGCACAGTTTCTGATAATGTCCGCACTTGAGCGTTAGCTGTGGTTGTATCTGCAATATAAGATGCTGGTTTTTTACCATCACCCCGCAGACTTGCAACTAACTTAGTAGGATCTGAATCGAAGTAATGAGAAACATCCGTTAAGCTAATCTCAGAAGAATCGAGATTTTGGAAAGTTGCATCAGCAGTTTTCAATGTACTTTCAAAAATCTGCCGGGATTCGTCCATTATTCCGGGGTTATCGGAATTGAACGAGAAGGATTTCCGGTTGAGATACATGTTCTGCAACTCGGCTTCGCTATCCCAAGTGCTGTTTTCCACCGCCAAGTTGATATTTGACGAATAGGAACCAGAAGCATTGGAAAAAACGCGAGTCGCTGCTTGACGCAGATTAATCCCCATATCTTCGGCTTGTTGCAAAGCGTGTTTGCGAACAAAGTTCATTTCTAAGGGTTCATCTGCCTCAGCTGCCATCTTCACGCCTTGGTCTAGTAGGTTCATTTGGTTGATGAACAAATCGCGGAATACACCAGAACAGTTGATCACCACATCAATCCTGGGGCGTCCCAACTCTTCTAGAGATATCAATTCCAACTTATTCACCCGTCCCAAGGCATCGGGAACTGGACGCACGCCCACCATCCACATGATTTGTGCTAGGGATTCGCCGTAAGTTTTGATGTTATCGGTTCCCCAAAGAACGCAGGCGATAGTTTCTGGCCATTTACCTTCGTTTTCCACCTTGCTACGTGCCAAAAGCCTATCTACGACGATTTTGGCTGATTGTACTGCTGCTGTTGTTGGGATCGATTGGGGATCTAGAGCATGGATATTCTTACCCGTGGGCAAGACATCCGGGTTGCGGATGGGATCACCACCAGGGCCAGGTAGGATGTACTCGCCTTCTAAGCCTCTGAGTAATGCTCCTAGTTCGTTGTCAGCACAAACTTGCTGGAGGCAGAATTCCAAATACTCAAATAGGGGTTTGAGTGTGGCTGTGTCAACTTTGGGATAACCCGCTTTATGCAATGCTTCTACCCAAGGCTCTTTTTTGCCCATGTTGAAGAAATTCAATCGGGAAACGAGAGAAACTCGTCCTTGTGCGTCGATTTGCTCTTGTACAAGGGCAGTAACTGCTGCACGGGTTGCCAAGGTGATATCTTGCAATAACTGGACATCTTCTAAAATGCCTCGGTCATTATTTTGGTAAATATCGTCAATGTTACGCCCAATGCTGTTAGCGATAATTCCCGGTAAGCCTTGAAGTTCTTCTTCTTGACGATCCAAGCTGGCGATATTGACGAGAGTTGCGATCGCTTCTTCTGCACTTGGCGGTTTCCCAATCACGTGCAACCCACAAGGCAACAACCGGGACTCGATTTCCATCAACCGGCGATAGACGTTGCCAACAATATTATCCCGCTCATCGGCACTCATCTCTTTAGCATCGGTTTCTGGCAGATTGATGTCCTTATCCAGATTCACGATCCGGCATTTATCCATGATGCTGTTAACAATGGAAATACCGCGTCCACTATCTTTCAAGGTTTGATAGGAAGCAATTAACTCGCTGAGTTCCTTTAAACCTTTATACAAACCAGCATTTTCTGCCGGCGGTGTCAAGTAGGAAATCGTTTCGGCATAACTCCGACGTTTGGCAATTGTCGCCTCACTCGGATTATTAGCTGCGTAGTAATACAAGTTGGGAATTGAGCCAATCAAGTTATCTGGATAACAGTCGCCAGACATCCCCATCTGTTTACCTGGCATGAATTCCAAGGAACCGTGTGTACCAAAGTGCAGTACAGCGTCAGCTTTCCAAACTTGCTCTAGGTAAGTGTAGTAGGCAGCAAAACCGTGGTGAGGACTCGCTGAACGAGAGAACAACAACCGCATTGGATCGCCTTCATAACCAAATGTAGGTTGGACACCGATGAAGACGTTACCGAATTGCTTACCATAAATCAGCAGGTTTTGCCCATCACTATTGAGATGTCCAGGAGGTGGGCCCCAGTTCTCTTCTAGGCGGTGAGAGTAGGGGGTCAGCGCCTCGTACTCAGGAACCGACATTTTGTAAGCAATGTTCAGTTCTGGACTATTGTACTGCGCCTGGGCGTCATGGATGACTTCTTGCATCAACGCTTCGGCTGATTCTGGCAATTGGGGTAAGTCGTAGCCGTTATTTTTGAGGGCTTTCATTACCTCGTAGATGGAACCGAATACATCCAAGTAAGCGGCGGTTCCGACGTTGCCTTTATCTGGCGGGAAGCTGAAAACGGTGATGGCGACTTTTTTATCCAGTTTTGGCTTGCGGCGCAGATTTGCCCATTTTAAGGCGCGTTCGGCTACAGCTTCAACCCGATCGCGCAGGGCGATCGCTTTGCCTGTAGTCCCATCTCTACCCGATAATATAATCGGCTCAATTGCCCCATCCAATTCAGGAATTGCAATTTGCAAAGCTACTTGAATTGGATGTAACCCTAAATCGCTATCCATCCACTCTTCTGTGGTTTGGAATACTAAGGGTAACGCCACCATGTAAGGACGGTTTAAGCGTTTGAGTGACTCAATTGCTTTGGGATGATCTTGTCTGGCTGGGCCACCTACTAAAGCAAAACCAGTCAGCGATATCACTGCATCTACCAACTGGATATTAGTAGTCGGTTCATAAAAGTATGCATCTACAGGCTTGGAGAAGTCCAAACCACCAGCAAACACAGGTAGTACCCGTGCACCTAATGCTTCCAACTCCTGCACCATCGCTACATAATGGGCATCATCTCCTGTAACTAGGTGAGTGCGTTGCAATACTAACCCGACACAAGGAGCTAGGGGATCTTTTAGATCGCTAGAAATATCCTTACGAGCTGTATACCAATTCAGGTACTCTCTGACATCTTCAAACATACTGCCAGCCAAAGGGTGCCAAATCCCTAAATCGGGATAAACCACCGGCTGTTCGTATGTAGAAGGTGCAAAATTATGTTTTTCTAAACCTTTAAATACATATTTATCAGCTAGCATCAGCAAGAAGTTTTCCAGATTTTCTGGAGAACCACCTAGCCAATACTGAAAACTGAGCATGAAATTTCGGGCATCCTGTGCCTTGTCCATCGGTAAAAACTTCAGCACTTGCGGCAGCGTTCGCAAAAGCTTCAGCATTCCATCTTGGAATCCCGCACCGGATTTTTCTTTGCGTTTCCGCATGAATTGGGCGATCGCACTTTTTGACTGACCCAACTGTGCCAAGGAAAAGCTGCCCATTTTACTCAGGCGCATTACTTCTGGCATCGAGGGAAAGACAACGGAAACGTCCAAGTGATCGCGGTGTGGTTCTACTGCTGCTACTACTTTCTGTGCTAAGTCTTCGATGAAAATTAGGGAAGCGATGAAGATATTCGCACTCTCAATTTCTCGTTTGAACTCTTCGTAATTCTCTGGGTCGCGGAGTTCCTCAATCAAGTACCCGCTGATTTCAATCGCCAAGTTGGGATTGTTCGCGTTAATCGTGCGAACTGCTTGCGACAAAGCACTCTGGTACTGGGACTCAAGCACGACATAGACCACCTTGATTAAACTACGTCCGCGTAAGTTATCAGGCGCAATGTGTCTAATGGTGGACTTGACGTGTGTGAACATGCTTCTTCGGCTCCTTTGATGCGTGTTCTCTGAAGGAAGTTCCTAGCGGCATCAGCAGCCACAGGTAACTTGTGATCTTTAGGCAATATGTGTTTTTTATCAGAAAACGCTTGCCCACTGGGCATTTTATCGTCTATATGACACAAATCGATATAAAAAACGAAATATTTATTCGTAATTGTTGACTTTATCTAAAAGTATTAGCTCACCTTTTTGTAAATTTTTTGCAATACTTACTTTTAATAGTTAAATAGCTATTTAGATATCAATACTTTTCGGTTAAGGCCAAAAACAGGTAAATTGAGAGTTGTACTTAAAAACACGCGCGGCTAATGCAACTCAAAGAATTTTCGCTGGTATCACTTTTAATGGAATCGGGGAAAGTGCTAAAAGCGATAGAAACAGCGATACCAACGGAAGCAATTGAGCAAGTATTAGGGCAAACAGATAAGTAGGTCGGCGTAAATAATTATCGTTGGGATAAGGCAGTTATTGCTGGGGGCTGGGAGCGGGAGGAGAGAGGGTTTGAGTCTTGTTTACTTTTCTTCACACAGTTTGGTTTGATTGTGCCGACTTACTTAGTAGAGAGATACGCAAGCGGAAACTGACATCACACTTGGTGATTTGTATGGTGATTGCGATGAGTATATGGTCATCGGATTCAATGCCTATTACGCGAACGATGAGCAATTTCACACCATTTTTTGACAAACTTTCTTTAGCAGGCACTGGAGATAATCGATAACTTGCTCAAAAGACAGATGGCTCATACAGGGGTGGTCTGGCACAAGACAGGACTTATTACTAAAACTATGCTCCTGACACAAGGTACATTTGAAGGTTGAAAGCGCTAGATGTACGTGAGGTTGTCTTGGTTTCCACAAATGTATTGGACTGGCTCCATCGCCGTCAACATCATTACCGAAGAGAGCAATTGTATGGCATCCCACCGCAACTGCAATATGCAATGGCCCTGCATCCACTGAGATGAAGGCTTTGGTTTGAAGAAATGCGCCTGCTAATTCTAATAGAGATGTCTGACCTCTGAGATCAATCAAAGCAGTAGTTTGTAATAAGTCGTCCTCTATAGAACCTGCATTGTATAGCGTTTTCTGTATCTTCGGCGCACTGCCCACTAAACCGACACTCAATCCTTGTGCCGCACACCACTGGATAACTTGCTGCCAAGCGTGAATCGGCCAGAGTTTAGCAGGTCGGGTGGCTGTCACATGAATTAGCACATCGGGTACAGGAAAATTAGGTTCTTGACTAGGCAGTTCTAGCTTGAAAAAGTCGGTTTCAACATAGGCTAAACGACAGAAGATTTCCCCAATATAGTTGCTCTGAATCACGCCTTGATGCCGTTTGACCAATTCAGAACTATTCCAATCTTGATCCTGGAGCAGGCGTTGAATTGAATTCGCATTTTCACCTCCATCAAGCTTTTTCTGAAAGTCTTGTGTTAAGGCCGCTCCTGTCACATACAGGGGACGTAGAGCAGTTGTCATCACTAGGTTGATGGGGCTGAATTCATCACAATTAATTGCTAAATCGTAAGAACCTGCAACTTGTTGCCGTTGATGTACTACTTGCGCTAACTGCGCTAAGATATCATCGCGATCGCTATACAGAGAAAAGCGCCAATCAATGTAGGGACAATAAAGTTCAAAGTCTTGGGTTACGTCACTGCCAAAAAAATCCAACGTGCAATCTGGATATTTTTCTTTCAGACCTCGCAGCAAGGGGGTAGTTACTACATAATTGCCAACCTTGCTGGAGCCGAATACGGCAATATGGGGATGGGGGCGTAAGGATTGATCGATAAAGACTTGCATATCACGGATTTCTTACAAATTTTTCAAATTATTTTTAGATGATGCCTGACAACAACTTTCCAAATATTCTCTTAGTACAGCTTTGCGTAAAATCGTGGCGAATTGAGGGTTGAAATTTAAACGCAAAGGTTCGCAAAGAGGCGCAGAGAATTCCCTACGAATTAATAAAATGTTGTACTTAGTTTTATCAATTTGTGATTAGTTTACTAAGTCGATTAAAGGAGTTGAGTTGTTCAAGAATGAATTCCAAGCAGTCTTCAAGGACTTCCTTCTTTTTCTCACCAATAATAACTAGATTCTGATTTTGAGGATAAGACCATCGACGCAGATGGGCAATGCTAAATCCTTCCTGTTTCTCTTCTTCTAAAGAAGCTTTTTTCACAGCATCCCATAAAACCAGTGTTGGTTTCTGAAATGCAGTGGCAATATGAGAAGGGCCAGTATCAAATCCTACATATAAATCACTTGCCCAAATCAGAGCCATTGCTTGTCTAATAGTTGTTTTTGGTGTAAAGATAGAAAACGTCTTTTGCTCAAAGTCATTATTGCCAATATGTAAAAAACTTACTTGATTTTTCAAGTAATCAACTAATTCCAGCCAATTATCTAAGTGCCAAGGTGAGTCTTTAATACTCGATGAAGTTCCATAGGGACAGATACAAACAACGGGACGTTTCAGGTGAGCAAGGGTCTTTAATCCCCACTGCATTTCTGCGTGAGATAAAAATAAAGAACCTCTTAATTGACGAGGGCGCAGTCCATGAGCAAAACAGATATTTTCTATGATATGACGGCTTTGACAAAAATTATCTGATTCAACGGACACTTCTACCATGATGTTCGGGTCTATGTCATCGGCATTGATAATTGTCTCAATATATGGATTGTTCTCCCAGATTGCATACCCGTTTTCTTGAGCCTTTTTATAGTAGTTTAAAGGGGCGGTCAATAATTTTATGAATCGCCCTTTTTTTAAAGATAATGCTTCAACTAATGGTGTATAACATACACAACTTCCTATTCCAAGATAACTAGGTATTGCCAAGTCACAGTCATACTTTTCAGTATAATACTTCGATGCAGCTAATGGTTCTGAATCTCGAAATCGTGGATAGAAGATAGATTGATCTGTACTGCTGTTATCGGACATATTTTGTTCTTCCGTATTTAGTGTGTTCAGTCTTTAATAAAAAGGTAGTTATTGATTTTGCGATCGCAACAATTTAGTAATATAAAAAGCTACTAACCTACCAAAACACTGCTCCATGAAAAAATAAGAACTATAGAAATCATCAAGTAATTTTATATAATTACTTTATGATTTTTTAAATACAATTGTAAAATTTTTTCTACTCTAACTCTTTCATTTCTATATTATTAATAATTGTGGTTTTTTTGAAAAAAAGCACGTAGTATTATAAATTATTTCTAGAGTTACGTTAGATAAATAGCAAAAGCGACCAGAGTTTTTGAAGTACATACGGTTAGAGTTTCCAAATTTCACAAGATTTTAGATATGTCAACAACCATGTCACCTACAGAGGTAAGGAGAATTCATGCTGTTAAGTACTAATTTTAAGAAGCTAATAGCTGTTCGCTCTAGAATGGTATACGAATTTCTTTTGAATCTTTTACCAAATCCTCAAGTTCCGCCAAAACCAGAAATAGAGCTAATGTTTTTGACAATGACTGGAACTAAACATTTACCATTCCTTCAACAGTGTTTGTTTTCTTTATATACTAGCTGGTCATCAATACCAAAGCTACAAATCGTTTCTGACGGCACGATTACTATATCAAAACTAGAAGAAGCACTAGCATGGTGGACTGGAACAAAGTCCTTCAGCTACTGGGAGCAAAGTGTTTCCTATCACAGACAGAAAGGGCGTGAATCTGTGGCACAATTTGCCGAGAAAAATTTGCTGGGTAAAAAATTAGCAATTCTTCTAGAATTCGGCGAGTATGGTGCAACTCTTTGGTGTGATAACGACATTCTCTGGTTTAAGGAACTACCAGAATTACCGCTAAAAGATGAAGACAGCGATCTGCCAATTTTGAAAGTCTCTGAGGACTTTATGGCAAGCTATGACATAGATCTTCTAGAACAGAGTCTCAGTCATTTGTATAGTCCACCATTCATCAATACAGGTCTAGTCTTCTTAAAAGGAAATCTGCTACAGGCTTCTAATTTAGATCATTTACTAAAAATAGCAGCAGAAAATTCTGAGTTTCATACTGAGCAAACAATTATTGCTGAGGCAGCTTATCAACTAGGAAATAGTACTTGGTCTCCAGAAGAAATCGCCTGTTTTGCCAAAGATAAATTCTCTATCACCTCTAACTACGCTGGCAAGCAATGGGCTGCTAGACATTATTTTAGTCCTGTACGTCACCTATTTTTTCGAGATGCATTTGCGCTAAGGTTAGGGCTAAAGCAAAAACTTTTTGAACAGCAGAATATTTAGTCTTTAAGTAGCTAGTACAGTACGGCGTAAATAAACCACTTCTTCAAAACCAATGAAATGCTTACGCTGTATTAATTTTGAATTTTGAATTTTGAATTTCGCCTTGCGGTACTAGTTTAGTTACTTCTACCCCTATAGGTTAAGAATTTGCTGGTACAACTGAATGTATCGTTGGGCTTGTACTTCTAACGAGTACTCTTCAACCGCAACCTTGCGGCAATTTTGACTCATACGATCGCGTAAATTAACGTCTTCTAATAGTTGGACAATCCCATTAGAGAAATCATCAGCGTTTTCAGGTTTTGCTAAATAGCCAGTGATACCAGGACGGACTAAATCTGGAACACCACCAACATTGAAGGCAACTGTCGGCGTACCACAAGCTGCTGCCTCCAGACTGACTAACCCGCAAACATCAGCACGGGTTGGAAACAGAAATAAATCGGCGGCAGAATAGGCAACCGCTTTCAGGCGATCGCTGCTGATATAGCCAAGGTGCAGTACTTCCATTTCTGCGGCATTTGAGATTGTTTTCGCTTCATCACCAAAAGTCAGCAACACGGTTTCAGCTTTGAGCGATTTAGGTATGTAAGAAAGAGCTTTGAGCAATAGATCGCCACCTTTACGCCGATTGGTCATGTCTTGTGCTCCAAATATGAGAACTTTTTTATGCTGGGGAATTCCCAGTTCAGTTTGACACTGCTGTTGATCGAGTGGCTGATAGGCTACTGTATCAATTCCGTGGGGAATGTGATGAATGGGGAAACAGTTGAGCATACTCTGTTTAGCGCATTCAGCCAACCAACGACTAGGAGCCACAATCGTTAAGTTGGAGTGTCGATATGCCCAATTCTTTAACTTCCACTCTAGAGATGTGGCATCTCGTTGAATCGGAGGTAAAGCATTAGGATAAGGACATTTTCCACAACCAGTCTGCCATTTTAAACAGTCATAACTGTAGGCACAGTGTCCCGTGAAACTCCACATATCATGTAGCGTGTAGACCGCAGGTTTATCTCTCGTTAATGAGGGAAGCATGAGATAGGAAAAATAATCATCATGAAGCAGGTGAAAGTTGAGTAAAGCAGCATTCTGATAACAGGCTTGATGTTTAAGAGCAGCAATTGAGGGATTGGCAACGTAATTCAAGCCAATTCGTCTTGTAATTGAGTTCGCTAAATCGACAAACTGATTTTTTCTTTGGACAATCTGTACCGTATTTTTCAAATCATTAGCTTTTTCCTGAAACACTCCATGAATCTCATCTTTATAGGCAAAGAAAGATTCAACACCGGCTCTGGATAAACTTTGATGCAGATTGTAGGCAGCAATAAATGCACCACCTAAGCCAAACCAGTTATTAATATGAAGTATATTGAGAGAATTCATTTTACTTCGTCTCTAGTGCCTTCTCTTGAATCTCCAATCTGGGTAGTGCTTTTTCACCCCCCTGGTCGATACCTGCTACGTGAATTCTTAGCATAGGACTATTTCATAGGACTAAGTAAAACAAAAATACGTGTATTAGGCGCGTGTGTTGGATCGTTGATTAGCTGTAAGATTTCTAGACCTGTTGACTTACATAATTGATCGATATTCTTAGTATTTAAGGTTGTCCCCGTCCATGTTTTATCAATGCTAGATAATCCTAGTAATTTCAAGAGAAATTTTGGAAGATGACTTTTAGCAAATATTTGGAATTTAGTTAATGGAGAAACTGTTTCTGTCCTTAAGTGAATCAGTGCTTTACCAGTTATTTTAATAACTCGTCGGATCTCAGTAAAGTTGTTTAAGATTACTTTCAAAGAAGGCATATGTTGAAAAACTTCATAGGAAAAGACAAAATCAACACTTTCTGATTCTATTAAAGATAGAGAAGTCCCGTCATTTGTATAGAATTTCAAATTAGCATACTGCTCCTCAGAGGATAACTCTTTAGCTTGACGAATCATTTCATCAGCAACATCAACTGCAATGACGCTACGGAATCGTTTGGAGAGCGCACGACTAAACCTACCAAGACCACACCCTATTTCTAATACAGATGCATTACTTGCCGATGGTAATAATTGAGTAAGGATAGGGTCAACAATTAATTTAGTTCTCTCTTCACCAAGAGCAAAAAAAGCATCTATATCCCCATCATAGAAAGTTGTTTCTATATAATAAAATGCATCTTTTTTAGCACGTTCATTCCACTTGTTTTTCATTAAATTGTCGTGCATAATTGTTGTCCAATAATCATTTAGTAGGAGTTATAAGGAAATTTTAGATATAGCAAGGTACTGGGGACTGGGTGAAAAGTCTTTTTGTGTCTAAGTTTTATCATCTATTGATGTCCTAATCACCTTGGCGGTTGCTATATATGTTTTATGTTGTTTGAATTAGGACTTAACCTAAAGAACATCAAATGCTAACGGACAATTTGTACCTTCACTTATTATCATTTTTCTCTACCATTTACAAAATAGTACTACCCCAATCTGTTTAACAACTGAAGATTCAAAAGTACTCTGAATGTATTGTCTTAAAGAGGTTTGAAACAGTCATTTCTGAATGGCTAACAAGCTTAGTCAGCATCTCCTGATAGTTGTTTAATAGGCGATCGATTGTCTCTGCTGTGAATTTCTCAGTGCCGTATTTAGCCCTGATCCGGATTGTCTTTGACAGTTCAACGTAAAGTTCCAACGGAGGTGTTTTGCCATAAAGTTCCATTGGTATATCGCCCCATTGTGACGATGCGATCGCTTCCCAACCTGGCATTTGATCTTGAACCGAGGGTGTCATGGTAATACTTGCCAGCAGATTCAGGGGACGTAAGTGTTGGATCTGGTTGATCACCCGATGCAACTGCACCTCTTTATGTTCGATCGCTTCATTGACGGTTTCTTGAAGTTGTTTAATAACGGTTGAGCCAGTCTGTTCCGGCAAGATTAGCGATCGCAGAATCACGTCATTGATAAAGCAGCCAATCATCCGCTCTGTGTCTAGCCCAGTGCGGTTGCCGAGCGTTGCCAGGATCAAAATCTCATTTTGTTGACTCCACTTTGCTAAAACAAGTTTGAAAGCGCTCAACAAGATGACAAAACTCGTTACCCTCTGTGAACGACCCAGCCCTTCAACCGAACGAACCAGAGACTCAGGTAAGTGGATAAAACGGTGCCCTGCCTGTTTACTAGAGAGCATCAGACTTGGAGATGGGTATAACTCCTGATCAACGAGTTTGCGTTGCCAATAGCTGAGTTGCTGTGCGATCGCGGACTCATTGTAGACTTGCTGCTGCCACAAGGCAAAGTCTGCATATTGGCATGATAGGGCTGGCAGGGGCGAAGGTCGTCCATTTGCGAAAGCCTGCATCAGTGCGTTTAATTCTTGCAGAAGCACACTAAATGACCAACCATCTGTGATCAGATGGTGCATAGTAATCACGAGCCAATGCTCATCTGGATTCAGTTGAAATAAAGCAGTTCTGATCAGGGGAGCAACAGCCAGGTTGAAGGGCTGCTGACGTATTTTAATTCCCAAACGAACCGCTTCCGACTGACGCGCCTCTGGGGGTAGGTGCTGTAGGTTTTCATAGATTAATGGCAGGTGCAGGTGAGGTAAAACGATCTGCATCGGCTGATCGTTGATGACGGTGAAGACCGTGCGGAGATTCTCATGACGGCGGACGATTTCATTAAAACTTTGCTCCACGACCTCTGGTAAGAAGGAACCCTTAACTCGCATCAGAGTCGAACTATTGAGAGTTGCAACCGTACTTGCTGATTGATGCAGTGACCACAAGCCCTGCTGTGATAGCGATAGCGGCACGGGTGTAGATGGGCTTCTCTCTAAGCGAGACATGGCTAGCATGGTAGAGGGAATCCCATTTGAACTGAGTGTTGGATGGGCTTTGAACGATTCAATTAACTTGCTGAGGGCGGCGATCGTTGGGGTTTCAAACAGACACCGTAGGGGAAAATCAATCGCAAAGGCTTGGCGAATTCGGAAGAGAAGTGAAGTCGCTAGCAGAGAATGTCCGCCCAAATCAAAAAAGTTATCGTAAATCCCCACTTTCTCAATACTGAGAATCGCAGCCCAAAGGTTAGCTAAAATTGCTTGGGTGGGGGTGCTGGGTGCTACGAAGCTAGATTCTAGTCCATTCTTAAAATTTTCCGGTATGGGTAGAGCGCGACTATCAACTTTTCCATTGGACGTTAAGGGAAACTTTTCTAGGACAACAAAGGCAGATGGAATCATGTACTCAGGCAGTTTTTTCTGGAGATAGTGGCGAAGGTCTTGAATATATGTTTCTAAACTGTTCCAAGTTGATTGGCGATCGCCTAAACTATTTGCTCCCGTTTTTTGAGGGAAACACTGCTTTCCATTGGCTAACTCGTTGAAAGAGCGATCGCCCTTGGCGGTTCCTAAAGGAGCATCGCTTAGTATAGCCTGCTCTCTTAAACTCACCAAATTGAGAATGGTTGAAGCTTGGATATGGTCAGGAACAATATAGGCTACCAATCGCTTATTATTAGGTTCATCCTCTCTGGCAAGTACAACACATTCTTGCACAGCTTGGTGCCCAGAAAGTAGTGCTTTAATTTCTCCTAACTCAATCCGAAAGCCGCGAATTTTGACTTGATGATCGATGCGTCCTTTATACTCAAGCTCACCTGTAGGCAAATATCGCGCTAAATCCCCCGTTTTGTATAAACGCCCTTGCTGCTGATTGCTAAAGGGATTGGGTACAAATCGCTCCTTAGTCAGTTCACTGCGCCGCCAATATCCCCTCGCCACACCACCACCGCCAACATAAAGTTCTCCTACCACCCCAATGGGTACAGGTTGTTGGTATTTGTCCAGAAGGTAAATCTGCAAGTCGGGAATTGGCAGCCCAATTAAGCTACTAGTGGCTTTCACATCAGCTAAGGTTAAACGACGGATTGTCACATGAACCGTTGTTTCTGTAATGCCATACATATTTACCAACTGGGGCAGTTGATCTCCATGCCGCTCAAACCAAGGCTGCAACAAAGGTAACGAGAGTGCTTCTCCGCCAAATATCACTACCCGTAAACTCAATTTTTCTGTTGTCTTGGAATGTTCATCAACTTGAATTAGTTGGTAAAAAGCGGATGGAGTTTGGTTGAGAACAGTCACTTGTTCAGCAACCAGTAAGTTGTAGAATGCTTGCGAGTCTCGGCTCACCTCGGAAGGCACAACCACAACACACCCGCCATACAGCAACCCTCCCCACAGTTCCCAAACCGAAAAGTCAAATGCAAACGAATGGAATAGCGTCCATACATCCGTTTCATTAAAGTGATACCAATCTTCCGTTGCTTTGAATAACCGAACGACATTGTGATGAGTGATTAATACTCCTTTGGGCTTTCCTGTAGAGCCGGATGTATAAATCATGTACGCTAGGTTATTACCTTGCACACCACTGACTAAGTTATTTCCGGGGTACTGAGCAATTTTGTCTGCCTCTTTATCTAAATAGACAACAAAATTGCTTTGATCTAGAGTGTTGCGTAATTGCGAATTCGTTACCAACACTTGCACTTGTGCATCTTCTAATATGTGGTTCAACCGTTCTTGTGGATTATTGGGATCTAGTGGTACGTATGCCCCTCCGGCTTTGAGTATTCCCAATATGCCCACAATCATTTCTAGTGAACGTTCTACACAAATGCCTACTAATGTTTCTGGTTTTACACCCAGAGTTTGCAAGTGATGTGCCAGTTGATTAGCCTGCTGATTCAATTCCCGATAAGTTAGCTGTTGTCCTTCAAACTTAAGTGCTACATCTGCGGGTGTCTTCTCCACCTGTGCTTCAAACAACTCATGCAAACACAGAAACTCAGACTCAATCTCCTGTATTTCTTTTCCTAGCAACTGCTCCCTTTCTGTAGCGTTGAGTATTGACAAATTGCCGATACGCTGATTTGGAGATTCAACAATTCTTGCTAGCAAAGTCTGAAAATGTCCACTGATGCGCTGGATTATTTCTTCATTAAACAGATAGGCGTTGTACTCTAGTTTCCCTTGCAGTTCTGAGTTTGTTTCCCACAAATTTAAGGTTAAATCAAAGGTTGCTCCGGCTGTTGGTTTATTCAACTCCAGTACTGTTGTCATAACTCCTGGGAGTTGCAATTTATCCTGAGCGATAGTTTCTAGAGTAAACATCACTTGCAAAAGGGGATTATTACCTGATTTGCGATCTATTTTCAGAGCTTCAATAACTTTAACAAAGGGAACCTCACTATGAGCATACGCTTCTAAAACAACCTTTTGGACTTCAGTTAACAGTTCTCGAAAGGTAGGATTATCAGGAATTTGAATACGTAAGCCCAGTGTATTGACAAAAGCACCAATAAGTGGATTTGTCTGCGCTAAGGTGCGATTAGCAATAACAGTTCCGACAACTAAATCCTCCTGATGGGTGTAGCGGGAAAGTAAGATGGCGAAAGCAGTCAGGAGGGTGGTAAAAAGGGTTGTCCCAGACTGTTGACTTAACTGCTTCAACTTGTTAGTTACCTCAGCACTCACAGACAACGGTACTATACCAGATTGAAACGCTTGCTTTGTATTATGATTGCTGCGATCGCTTAAGTAAGGCAGTTCCAAAATAGGCACAACATCTGCCAATTGTTGCTGCCAGTAGTTTAATTGTTGGTGATATTTATCAAAAGCGATCTGTTGATTTTGCCAATGAGCAAAATCAGCATATTGAATGGGGAGTTCTGGTAAAGAAGCTGTTTTTCCTATTAAAACTTCTTGATACAGAGCTGATAATTCCCGCAAAAATACCTGAATTGACCAATCATCACAGATAATGTGGTGCAGATTGAACATCAACAAGTGAATTTGAGGATGAAGACGGATTAAAGTCACTCGCCACACAGGAGACTGATTCAAATCAAAAGCACGGGTACGCTCTTGCAAAAGAAGTTGTTGTGCTTGAGAAATACGCTCAGTTTCTGATAAGTTCTGCAAGTCAATTACAGGAATGTCAAAGGTCAGGTGAGGTGTAATAACCTGTACTGGCGAACCATTCACCACCTTGAACCCAGTCCTCAGAATGGAATGACGCGCAATCAGACATTGGATTGCTTGCTCGAAGCTGGGAATATCCAGATCCCCTTCCAAGCGAAACGCCCTCACCATGTTGTAGATATAATTTGACTCTTCTAGGTGATGGAGCAGCCAAAATTGTTGTTGAGTGAAGGATAAAGGGACATCATTTTTTATAATTGCATCAACAGGTTTAATAATTGATTGTGATTCAATTGTTGATTGATTGAGGAAGGCTAAAATTTCCGTTTTATATGTTTTTATTTGAGCCAGTATATCTGAAGTTAGAATACCTTTAGGTGCTTGATAGCGGAGGTTGTCGCCATCAGCCCAGACTTTGACATTGAGGCAACCAAGTTCTAACAACAGTTCATCAAGCGTTTTCATAGCATCCCTTCTTCACAATCATCTGTGCTATCAAGCACATCCTTTTGTACTAATATCCGACGAGTGTTTTCAATACGTTTGGCTAGTTGAGCGATCGTTGGTAATTCAAATACAGTAATTAATGGAATATTTATTGAGAAAGTGTTAAATAATTCTAGAATAAGTTCATTAACAAGTAGGGAATGACCCCCTAATTCAAAAAAGTTATCATGAATCCCAATTTCTTCTATTCCGAGAATTTTAGTCCAGATGTCAATTAATATCTGCTCAGTAGGAGTGTGAGGCAAAACTAAACTTTCTAACTGCGCTCTTTGCACCTGACTGAAAGCGGGTAAACCCAAACGGTCAACTTTGCCATTGGGCGTTAGGGGTAGCGCTTCTAAAGTCATAAAAGTTGAGGGAACCATGTAGTCTGGTAGGCTTTTTAAGAGCAGACTTCGTAGTTCTCGGAGTGAGAGTGCTTGTTGGGGAACGAGCGGCACAATATAGGCTCTTAGACCTAGATGATCGGGTGATGCTACGACAGCAGCCTCTCGGATGAGGTTGGTATTGATCAATGCCATTTCGACTTCCGAAACGTCGATGCGGTAGCCCCTAACTTTCACCTGGAAGTCTTTTCTGCCTAAGTGCAAAAGGCAGCCATCTGGCAACATACAACCTAAGTCGCCCGTTTTATACAACAGCTTATTTTCTTCTTGGACATCTTTGAAGAGTACTGCTTCAGTCAAGTCTGGTCTTTGCCAATAACCACAAAAGAGATAACGACTTCTGACTACAATTTCACCAATCTGATTAAACTCAACTAGTTTACCTTGATCATCAATTAACAAAACCTCATGATCCTCAACTGCGTAGCCAGCTGGTACAGTACTGCCAGTAATTTCCGTTTCCTGATCAACAAAGTACTGCCGAATTGGGCTAATTTCTGAACCTCCCAAATTGGCAACAAAAATACAGTCATCAGAGAAATGCTGCTTGTAAAGTTCTACATCTTTTTTATAGACTGTCTCACTGCCTACCTGAATTAGGCGCAGTTTGGGGAACTTATCTTGTTGAGTTAAGGTGTTGACAAAATGGCGAAACATAGTCGCCACGGCAAAAAAGATGGTTATTTCTTGCTGTTTCAGCCAGCTACTTAAACCTATTAGCCCTTCTTGTTTAACGTTATATGGCAGAAGAGTTGCACCATTAAGCAACGAGCAGAAGATATCTCTCACAGCACCAGCAAAATTTGGGGAGTACAAAAGCGCTAGCTTATCATTGGCACAAATATGACTGCTATTGGTATAGTTCATCGTCAGATGCAGAACATAACGATGGTTTTGGATCACGCCTTTAGGCTGCCCTGTTGATCCAGAGGTATAAATGATGTAGGCAAAATTATCTGGTTGCAGAGGTAAATCTAGATTTTCACAAGAAATGCTGAAATCTATCTCGTCAATATTGAGTATTTCTAATCCGCTAATTTGCAATTTTTTGGCAAATGAGATATTTCTACTATCTGTTAGTAATAAACCCGCTTGCGAATCTTTCAGAATATAGCTAATCCTTGTCTGTGGCAGCGAGGTATCTAGTGGTACATAAAACTTACCAACTTTCAATACACCCAGAATTGCAGCAATTATCGGAGCACCACTCTCAAATAACATTGCAATCGGTTCTGCTTGGCGTTCAGCTTTGCTGCGCCGAAGGTGTTCGCGCTTGGTTAAGATAGCCCTGGCTATGCGATTGGCGAACTGATTCAGGGCATTATATGTGAACACATGCTCTCCAGTCTTAACAGCAATATGCTCAGGATGCATATCTACTTGTTTTTGAAAGCGCTCAGGAACCGATAGTTCAACATCTTTCTTGTCGAACTTTATAAAAGAGTTATTTGGGTGGACATGATGTCTCTGAATTAACTGTTGCAACGGGTTATTCATCGTTGATTTTCATGATTAGAGCTATTTAATTTTTCTTGGCGTTAATGACTCACAGGACTTATGCAAAATCAGGAATAAACGAACCGCCAAGGACGCAAAGTACACAAAGGAATATAAGTTTCAGAGAGTTCTTGCGTAAGTCTTAACTCACTGTCCTCAAATGCTGCAAGGATTTAAGTCTGCTGTTCAAAGTTAGTGTTACAGGATCAATAATTTCCAATTTTGATAAGAACCCCTTAACTTGCTTAGAAGAGTTAGTTTTCAACCATTCCAGCAAGTAGGGAATTTCGCTACATCCAGCGATGATACAGTCAACAGTAGGCTGGAGCTTGAGTAGCTCAACAAAAAAATGTTCACCGACTTTACAAGCAAAATTGTAGTCAGATGTTTTTACTCCTTGATAAATAGATTGCATTAATATTGATTGCAACTCATCGTTGGGTTCTAAGTAAACAATGCCGACTTTTTGAAGTGGTCGAGAGTAAACACACCCTAGTCGCGTTGCTGTAGTACAGAGAATTAAAGGCTGACAAAAGTTTCGTTGTTGCAAGTACTGTATTGTAGTGTCAATCAAAGAGATCCATTGCAGTCTGAAAAAAATCTTTGAATAATCAAGCAAGAGTTGCTGCATCACTTCAGGTAAGAAATAATGAGCGCCATTGCACAGAACGATCAACTCAACAGGTTCGACGGTAGAGCAAATATACTGCATCGCTTCTCGAATAGCGATCGCCAGCATCACCACCAAATCCGGCTCTTGAGATGCACCAATTTGAATCTTTTGTTGAATGGCCGTAGTCCGATTAGGCAGCGAACAAGCTTGAAACAGAACAATTTCCCTACTGTTCTGGAACATCTGACAGGCTACCTCAAAAGCTCCCAAACCTGCTAAAGGCCCCATTCCGCCCAACAGTAGTAAAGCAGGCGCTTGAGTCTGTTTTGGTCTAAGTACAATCACTTCATTGGGGTAACTTTGATCCTCAACAGCCTCTGAGCGTAGCTTTTTGTTTTGAGCGATCGCATACAGATGTTGTCGAAAATCTAAAGTTGCAGCAATAGCTTGTTGAGCATCCTCAAAAAAATGTTGAGCTTGAGGTTTAAGACACGGATAGCAGATGTTTTGCTGCATTTATTTCTTGCCTCATCTCTATAGTTAGTGCTTCCATTACAGTACCTAACCGAGTCAGGTACTCCTTAAACAAAAGTTTTGCCTGTGTATAGTCAATTGGAGTATTAGTAGCTTTGCTATACTCATTCAAGGCTTTGACTACCACTTGAAAGTGAGCCACTTCCGTTTCGTCTGCAACATGAACACCGATATAGAACAGAGCTTTATTTTTTTCTTCAGGGGAGAAGTGGTAATATTTGTCAATTAATTCTGAAAAAGCAAATAAGGCTCGCGTATACTCACCGTGGTTGTAAATTTCTGAGAACATATTTGTGAATAACCCCTTGGAAATATCATTTACCACCATGTTGTGATATATCCATGTCTTAAAATCACCCGCTTGGGGTAAACAATATTCATCTAATTGCCAAGGGTAATTTTCTAAAAAGCTGTTAGCAAAATCTTCATAGAGTGCAGCGTGAGTTACACCTTCGTAGTCTAACCCCAAATCTTCGTGACTAGTTTCAGCATTGAAGGCGCTAGCTAATAATAATTGTTCCCGTTCTTGAGTATCTTTGGTTAAAGCAAGACGTTGTAAACGGCAAGATAGGCCATATATACCTAACATTTTCAAGTGCGTAGCTTTCCAGGAATTAAAGAATGTAGCTAGCATTTTGCTTGACCAGCAATGGGTAGGTAACAGCTCAAAAAAGTTTTCACAATGTTGCAGTGCTTCACTTGCTTCCAAGAAACTCTGACTCAAAGCCTGTTGCAACTTTTCGTCAGAAACCATGTTGATAATACTGCTAACCGTACTCAAAATGCTGGATGTTGACGCGATCGTAGACATAGATGTTAAATGCTCCCTTTCCACCAGTAGTAACTGGATCAATCTTTTCCAAGCTAATGTTTGGCATATCTTTCAGGTTGTCAGCAACAGAATCCTTCAATAAAATTCATACTTACAGAGGTTTAGAAATTTTCATGTAAAGGAATGAAAAACAAAATAGTAAATATGAATTTTTTGGATAAATTTTGCAAATACCCTTGCTCTAGAAGTTTATTAAAGCATTTTCATTTGAAATCAAACAAGTACATAAATGTCATATATTTATCTCTGCTGCAAGATATTTTTAGTTACTGCCTCACAGATTAGTTTTTTGTCAATATATAAGTATCACAACTTTGAACATATAATGTCGTAAATATTATATTTACACATATACATGAATAATTTGTCAATAGATAAAATTCATATCTTTAGTTAAAATGTATTAATTTTGATAACAGAAAATTAAATATAAATTATTAATTAAATATTGCTATATTGGGAGACAATTCATTGTAGGCGGTAGTTTATTGTTATTTAAACTAGCTCAAAACAATGATTGCCCAAGAAATTATCAAACGCTATGCAGCTAAGGAAAGAGATTTTCAACACCTGAATTTAAGCCAGATTTATTTACAGGGTGTTGATTTTAGTGGTATTGATTTTAGCTATGCTAACCTCAGTAGTGCTAATCTCAGTGAAGCTAACTTAAGTTGTGCCACCCTGGTTTGGACAGATTTAAATCGAGCGGACTTCCAAAAAGCCAATTTGCAAAACGCAAACTTGTTAAATGTGAGTCTACTGTGGGCAAACTTAAGTTACGCTAATCTAACTAGAGTAAACTTAACCAATGCTCACTTAAATTATGCCAGGCTTGATTCTGTCTGCTTAAGAGAGGCAAATTTAACAGAGACTAATTTAGAAAAGGCTTGTTTGACTCAAGCAGACTTAACTGGGGCAAACTTGTTTAAAGCAAGTCTCAAAGCTACAGACTCTACTGGTGCTATATTTGATGATGCCAATCTGCGGCAATCCAACTGGGAAGGAGCGATTTTGTCTACTGCTTCTTTACGACGAGTTGATTTAGAAGGAGCACAATTACAGGATACTATTTTAAAGGGAGCTGACTTAACAGAATCAGATTTAATTAAATCGGACTTGAGTAATGCAGATTTGAGTGATGCAATTTTACGTCAAGCTGCTTTGGAGTTAGCCTGTTTATTTAATGCAGACTTGAGTCGTGCTGATTTAAAGTTAGCTTCTTTATTTAACGCCAATTTAGAGGAGGCGGTTCTAAATGGGGCAAATTTGAGTGATAGTGATTTAAGACACGCAAATTTGACAAATACTCAATTAGAGGGGGTAAATTTTTCCAGTTCTCGCGTTAAAGGAGCGCTATTTACTGACGCTATTGGATTAACTTTTCAACAAAAGCAATGGTTGAGAAAAAATGGAGCATTAAATATTTCTGATTTTTAGAATAATTGCTAATAGTAAATGGAGCCTTAAACACTTTTGGTTTTGAAAAAAGATGAGGAGCATAGAACAAATTATCGAATCCACTGAAACATTAATCAATAATAAGACAGGAAAATCGCTCTCATTTATTCAAAAAGCTGTCTTGTCAGCATCTCTATTGGAAACAAAAAAAAGTTACGGGCAAATTGCTATAGAAAATAACTACTCTGAGAACTATATTAGGCAATTAGTTGCTCCTAAATTATGGCAACTACTTTCTACTACTTTTGGTGAGAAAGTTAATCGAACCAATTGTCGTGCTGTGCTAGAGCAACGACTAGACAATTCATCTTTGCAAACAATATCTCAGCCTACACAGATGCGGCAAAAGATAAATTTAGAACCTCCAGAAGGACAAGTTCCGCTTTCTTCTACTTTGTATATTGAACGGAACGTAGAACAAGTCTGTTATCAAGTAATTCTTCAACCTCGTGCGTTTATCCATATCAAAGCGCCACGAAAGATGGGAAAAACTTCTTTAATGACCAGAATACTTGCTTATGGTAGTTCGCGTAGTTATCATACTGTAAGGTTAAGTTTACATCGTGCTGAAACAGAAGTTTTTAGCTCATTAGAAAAATTTTTACGCTGGTTCTGTACCAATGTTACCTATCAGTTAGGAATCAAGTCAAAGCTAGATGAATATTGGGATGAAGATATGGGTGATTTGATGAACTGTACTATCTATTTTCAAGGGTATATATTACAGGAGATATCTACTCCCATTATCTTAGCATTAGATGAAGTAAATAAATTGTTTGAATATCCTCAATTGACTCGTGATTTTTTAGGACTATTGCGCTCATGGTATGAAGAAACTAGAGATATATCAATTTGGCAGAAATTACGAATTTTAATTGTTAAATCCACCGACATTTATATTAATTTAGATACTAATAAGTCTCCTTTCAATATAGGATTAGCAATTGATTTACCTGCTTTTACAAGATTGCAGGTAGAAGATTTAGCACAACGTCACGGACTCCAACTTACAACCTTGCAATTTGAACAATTAATGGCATTTACAGGAGGATTTCCTTACTTAGTGCGACTGGCGTTTTATCATAGCGTTAAATATAAAATTCCTGTGGACACTTTAGTGCAAAATGCCACTACTGCTACTGGAATTTTTAGCGAGTATTTGCATAATCAGTTACATTATCTTCTGCAAAATCCTGATTTGGTTGATGGTTTTCAACAGGTTATTAGGTTAACTGTACCAATTACCTTAGAGCAAGAAGTAGCATTTAAGTTAAAAAGTTTGGGGCTGATATATATGGAAGGAAAAACTGCAACAGTGAGTTGTGGTTTGTATAGAGAGTATTTTAGTGATTACTTAACTAAGAATACAGTAATTTTAAATCATTCGTAATAAACAAAAAGCTGGTTCTGGGGCTTTCAAATTAGAAACGAGTTAACTCATGTTTAAAGTAATAAATATTCATAGACAGTACTCTCAGTACTTTAAAATATACACAATATTATTTTTTAGTAATATATTTACTTATTTTATTACCTGTTTTCACCCAGCTAATGCTCAAATAATACCTGATAACACTTTAGGAACTGAAAAATCTACCATTACCCCTCAGAATACTCGTGAATTAGTTGGTGGAGGTGCAATTCGCGGTGGTAATCTTTTCCATAGTTTTCAAGAATTTAATGTTAATCAAGGGCAGCAAGTTTATTTTACCAATCCAGCAGGCATTAATAACATCCTCACTCGCGTTACAGGAAACCATATATCTAAGATTTTGGGTACATTAGGTATAGATGGTGCTGCAAATTTATTTTTGATTAATCCGAATGGGATTATTTTTGGTAAAAATGCTCGGTTAGATATCGCAGGTTCTTTTGTAGCTAGTACTGCAAATGCAATTAAATTAGGACAAAATGGGTTATTTAGTGCAACAGAACCACAAAATAGTAATTTACTCACAATTCAGCCAACAGTTTTATTTGCTAATGCCTTGTACCAACAACAAGCAGAGATTAGTGTAGAAGGAAATTTAACAATAGGTAGTGGGCAAACTCTGACTTTACAGGGAGATATTATTACTAGTAATGGTTCTCTTACCGCACCAGGGGGAACCGTGCAGCTTGTAGGAAATCAGGTAAGTTTATTAAATAATGCCAAGATTAACACTGATGCTATTAATAATGGCAATGGCGGCATTGTAATTATTAAAGCAAACGATTTGACGCATTTTGAGGGTAATATTAGTGCCCGTGGCGGTGACAATTCTGGGAACGGTGGTTTTGTAGAAGTATCAGGTGGCAGAGTGGAATTTGCTGGTACTGTGGATACTAGTGCGTCAAATGGCTCATTTGGGAGATTACTGCTTGACCCGAAAGATATTCTGATTCAAGCAGGGGGCACTCTTAGCGGTCAAAGTTTGAGCCAAGCGCTAGCACTTAATAATGTCAGTTTACAAGCTAATAATGATATTACTGTTGATGATGATATCACAGGCGTTGGGGCAAATAATCTTAACTTAGAAGCGGGGCGATCGCTCACCATAAATCCCAACCGCAGTATTATTATCAATGGTGGTAATTTTAACGCCAAAATTAACGATGAAAATGCGATCGCCATCGAAAGAGGTCCTGGAACAGCGCAGTTTTTCATGAACCCAGGTTCCCAAATCCTCACCAATGGCGGGAATGCAACGATTACATCAGGAAAGTTTGGCCAAACCAGTCAAATTAATACTACCAATGCATCTATCATTTCTGCGAAAAGTAGCGGGAATGGTGGCAATATTGCCCTAAACGCTATCAATGATATTACAACTGGTAATTTAATTAGTGGGTTTTTCAACATACCCAATATCACCGACTCTATTAATAGCGGTGACATTACTATCAACAGCACCGCAGGCGGAATTACTACTACTAATTATCTGTTAGCTAATGCTCAACAGCAAGCAGGAGATATTTCACTACTAGCCGCAGGTAATCTTAGCCTCAATGCCGCAGGTGACTTTCCTCGTTCAGGTAATATTGCTTCTATTGGAGACACACCAGGAAAAATTACATTTACTAGTGGTAATATCCTCTCTGGTAAAAATATCCGCATTGTCAATGCAAACTTAGGTGCTGGTAGAGGCAATGATATCACCCTTACCGCCCGCTCGATTTTTCTGGACACTACATCTATTTTTGCCTTGGCTAGGGGTAAAGGTCGAGGGGGAAATATGATTCTCAATGCTACAGATGACGTAGTAATGCGGACAAGCGATATTGGTACAAATTCTGATGCGGCATTGCCTGTAAATCTGCCTACTGGTGCTAGCGGCGATGCTGGAGATTTTACTCTCAATACTCGTCGGTTGAGCATTAGTCAAGATCCAACAGCTTTCTTTCCATTTAGAGCAACTTCCATAAGTACTGGAACTGACGCAAATACAACGGGTAATGCCGGGAATTTAACAATCAATGCTTCAGAATCCGTAGAACTTATCGGTCGTCAACCCACAACCCCAATACTTACCCCTAGCCAATTGGTGAGCCAACTTCTACAAGGAACGGGAGTAGGTATAAGCACAAATGCTTTCGGAAGTGGCAACGCTGGGAAACTGACGGTTAACACTGGGCGCTTAGTGCTTCGAGATGCAGGTGGAATTACCACATTCCCGGTGTCAGGCAATGGCGGAGATTTAACAATTAATGCTACAGAAATATTGTTGCAGAATTTTGCCGGGATTCAAACAGCAACTGCTGGTTCTGGGCAAGCCGGGAATTTGACAATTAATGCTGATAATGTAACGCTCACCGATAGGTCGATAATCAATGCAACGGCGCTAGCTGGTACGGGCAATGCTGGCAACTTAACTTTATCAGTTAAACAACTAAATGTCCGTGATGGTTCTATTGTCTCCTCAGCAACTACAGGAGAGGGGAATGCAGCAACATTAAATCTCAACGCTACCGACAAGGTAGAAGTGGTGGGGAATTTCGCAGACAATAGCAGTTTTCCCAGTACGATCGCAACGGCTTCCTTGAGTCCGATTGGTAATGCTGGGCCTTTGAATATTACGACTGGGGAGTTAATTGTCCACCAAGGAGGAGAGATTACTACCGCTACAGTTGGTCAAGGAAATGGCGCACCCATTACAATTAATACCCGCACGCTGCAATTAGATAACGGTAGGATTAACGCTTCTACAGCTGGTGCTGGTAACGGAGGTGATATTACTATCAACGCTAACGAATCTGTAGAAGTTGCTGGGAATGGATTTGCAGACTTGCAAGAAAAAATTATCAATCCAGCTTATGCGAGTACTCTCAGCCTGGCTAACTTTGACCAAGGAATCGTTGCTGTGAGTGCAGGCCAAGGTAAAGCTGGAAATGTTGTAATTCAAACCCCGAATTTTCTTAGCCGCAATAGTGGCATAATTGCTACTACCGCCTTGGGTCAAGGACAGGGGGGGAATATTACCATTAATACCAGTAATACTTTCGCGTTAGATAACTCTTTCATCGGTACAGGAACATTAACCAATGCCGAATCTGGGAATGTTAACCTAACAGCGCGTCAACTTACAGCCAAAGGCGGCGCACAGGTATTTACTACTACCTTTGGTTCTGGAAAAGCCGGGGATTTAACAGTTAATGCTTTCGAGTCCATTGATTTAATTGACCCCTCCCAGCAGGGTTTCGGCTCAGGCTTATTTGCTTCTTCGGCTCAAACTGCTTCGGGAAACGGGGGAGACATTAATATCAACATTCCCAATGGTGACTTAAATATCCGCGATCGCGCAACCATTTCCGTCAGCGCTTTAGGAACAGGCAATGCTGGAGATATCAATATTGATGCCCGTTCAATTTTTCTTGATCAAGGTTCCATCACTGCTACCAGCGTTTCTGGACAGGGAGGTAACATCAACTTCAAGGTAGCCAATAACTTATTTTTACGAAATAATAGTCAAATTTCCACCCGTGCAGGAATAGAAAACAGTGGCGGTGGTAATGGTGGCAATATGGATATTAATAGTGGATTTATTGTTGCTGTCCCGCAAGAAAACAGCGACATCACCGCCAATGCTTTTGCTGGAAATGGTGGGAATATCAACATTACTAGCCAAGGTATTTTTGGCTTACAGGTTAGTGACAAACTCACTCCAAATAGTGATATCACCGCCAGTTCTCAATTAGGCATCAACGGTATCGTTAATATCAATACCCCAGATGTTGACCCTACCAGAGGATTAACTCAATTGCCTTCTGTGCCTACCGATCCTGCAAATCAAATTGTCGCAGGTTGTCCCAGCAACGAAGAGGCGAATTTTGTGGTTAGCGGACGGGGAGGCTTACCAGAAGATCCCCGCCAAGTGTTGCATGGTCAGGTAGTTTTACAGGATATGCGAGTAAGTGCAGATTCCCCAAATAAATCAGAGCAAATCAGCCATAGAAAAGTACCAGATATAAAAGGGCAACCACCATTACTAGAAGCTACTGGATGGAGAATTAATCAACTAGGACAGGTGGAATTGGTGGCAAATATTACCACCCAAATACAACCTGATGGTGGGAGAAATAAAAGTGATTGTGGGAATTTATCAGATCAACCGTAACTGATTCACCCATCAATATTTAGATGCGATCGCCTGAGATAAATTCCGAACTACGGAGTCATGAACGTCAAACACGCAACACGACGCAAAACCACGACGACAAACGAGAAAAAGACGGTAGTACAGATGAATTAGAACCAAGTAGGAACATTATCATCCTCATCCTCTCCATCACTTACTTCTTCCGGATCATGTTCCCCCGTATCGTCTAAACCTCTATAAGAACTGTCTACGGCGGGAGCAGGTGCTAAGATCCACGAGTCATCAGCATTTTCCACGGTAGTTATATAACCATCGTATTTTGTATCGGGAGCTAGCCTTTGATTACTGTAGGAGATGTTGCTGATGCGAACGCGATCGCCATAGCGAATTGGACTTGCATCGCCAGAAGCATTAGTAATCTGCCAGCTCTGTTTATCCTCATCATAGCCATCTTGCCAATAGTAACAATCATGGCTATCTGCGAAAGCTCCCAAAACATTATTGTTGCCTATTGCTGATTCTGTCGTGCTGATTTTGATGCGGCTGTTGGATTGAACCTCGCCATTGCCGCCCACAAGTTTAAGTTTTACTACTTTTTTTTTCTCTTGACCCAACTTCGGCCAATTGTAGCGTCCTTGATCAACCGCAATCCAGTATTTACCGCTCTCGTGTTTAAGATAAAAGTTATCATCAAACTTAACGACATCTTGATCAGACATGAGGATGTTCTCCTGATTAATTACACATTTGTGTTGCCAAAACTTATCCAGAAATAGCAAAAGGTTTCTTGACGACCTCGACCGAAATCAGATCGCGATCTGTTTTTCAAGTCAATCTGTTCTAGATGAACTTCTGTAGCGATGTCTACGGCAAGCCCTACGGGTGACGCTCCTACGTCGCTAACCGCTACCGCTAACGCCAGTTCCTTTATGCCGGGGAACCCGTCTAACAGATTGGCTCACCGCTTTGCGTCTACGCTTTTTATGATGATCGATCGCTAAATCGTACCTGTATATTTTAATTCTCCATCAATATTTTCAATTCCATTTAAGACGATTGAGCTTTTGTTCGGCGAACCATCGCGCTTTTTGCAAGTGGCTGAGAGTACATCTCCATTAATAGAGATTTCGGTAGAACTTTGGTCGAAACTACTAGGTTGATTTGGGTCGGTTACTTTTAATTCTCCATCAATATTTTCAATTCCCATCAAGACAATTGAGGTTTGGTTCGGCGATTTATCGCGCTTTTCGCAAGTGGCTGATAGGACATTTCCGTTAACAGAGATTTCGGTGCAAGATTGTTGATAGCTACTACTCATTAGCTTTTGGTTCTTCTATTTTGTTGATGAACAATTACTGATGTAACACTATACATACCTTACAATATCAAGTCAAAACAGAAATCAATCTTTAACAAAAGTACAATGAGTTTTGATAACTTAAATAACTATATTATTAATATTATTAATTGCATAGTAACAAATTATATGTATTATAAAATATCTAAAAAACTATACTATTAACATTATTTATTGACTAATAACAAATTATATGCGTCAAAAAAGTATAAGAATGATATATTGACATAGAAAACCAAGTGCAATTCTTTTATGGTGTCTAATTTTAGAATGTTAATAGCATGATATTAACCTTGTTTTATCAGTTTGAGATCACCCAATTGCTGAAAGGCTTTCAGAAGTTTACTTTTCAATTTTTGGCTAGAAATTTTAGTTAATGTCAGAAAACAAACTCTCAAACCTTGGTTAAATCAAAGTTCCAGAGTCTAACTTCGATTCTTATTTTCCAACAGTGAAAAAACAAGGTTAAGTACGGCTCAGTAGCGTTTTCGATGCTCCACCCCGCAAGCTCCAAGTGATGTCTACTGAAGTTTTACTAATACCTCTTACATAGATGCTCTCTACCATTATGTGTAAATATTAGCTATACATACTTACTTAAGCAAACTTGATGTGATTAATCAACGCTAAAATTCCGAACTAAGAGTTATAAATCGCAAATTATTATGACCATTTATGCGTATTCATCCTCACCTAATTTTAGCCCTACTAATCTTTTTCTTAATAACAACTGTTTTACCAGCCACTGCCCAGTATTCTCTTTCCCCAACTCAATCCCCAGTCACCCTACTCGAAAAAGGAAAACAACTTTATGATGCCGGAAAGTTGGTAGAAGCTGCACAAATTTGGTCAGAAGCAGCTCAGATATTTCAGCAAAGCAAACAGCAGCACTATCAAGCATTAAATTACAACTATTTAGCGATCGCTTATCAAGACTTGGGCAAGTGGTCAGCAGCGCGATCGCTAATCACCCAAGCAGAGAATATCCTAAAAACAATGGATGATTCTTTCCTTTATGCTCAAGTCCTCAACACCCAAGGAAGTTTACAATTTAACACTGGACAACCGGAATTAGCCTTAGAAACTTGGCAGCAGTCCGAGAAAATCTATCGTTCCCTCAAGGATGTAACAGGGATTGTGCTATCGCAGATTAACCAAGCCCAAGCATTGCAAACGTTGGGAGAGTATCGTCGCGCCCAAAGGCAACTAGAACAAATCAATCAAGACCTTGCTGCTTTACCTGATAATCTCCTAAAAGCCAGGGGATTACAAAGTTTGGGGGTAACTCTGCAAGTCGTGGGAGATTTAGAGCGATCGCAACAAGTATTATCGCAAAGTTTAGCGATCGCCAAGCTTGTAAATTCTACCGCAGATATTGGGGAAACCTTCTTAAGATTGGGGAATACCGCTAGAGCTAGGGAAGATTTTAAAGCCGCCTTAGAATTTTATCAACAAGCAAGTGCAATTGGTGGCGAGCATACTGAATTAGAAGCACTCCTTAACCAACTCAGCCTTTTAATAAAAACTGAGCAAAATCCAGATGCACTAGTATTATTACCCCAAATTCAAGAACGTCTTGCTAACATTCCTGCCAGCCGTTGGGGAATTTACGCGCAAGTTAATTTAGCAGCAAGTTGGATGAAACTGTCATCATCAAAAACAAAAGACATTGCTCAACTTTTGGCAACAGCAGTCAAACAGGCCAGCGAATTAACAGATGCAAGAGCGCAAAGTTATGCTTTGGGAGAGTTAGGACATCTTTACGAACAAACTCAGCAATTCTCAGAAGCTTTAAATCTCACCCAAACAGCACTAACTTTAGCACAGGGAGTGCAAGCAGATGATATTGCCGTCAATTGGTTGTGGCAGCAAGGACGAATCGAGAAAGCTAGGGGAAATATTGAGTCAGCAATTACTGCTTATGAACAAGCTGTTAGTTTTTTAACATCTCTGCGTCAAGACTTAGTGCAATTGAATCCTGACGTGCAATTTAATTTCCGCGATCGCGTTGAACCAGTGTATCGGCAGTTAGTACAATTACTTTTACAAGATGTAGACAGCCTACCACAAATCATCAAGCAACAACACTTAGAGAAATCTCGCAAAACAATTGAAGCACTGCAATTAGCAGAATTAGAAAACTTCTTCCACCAAGCCTGCTTAACTTATAAACCACAACCCATAGATAAAATTGATCCAAAAGCCGCAGTAATTTACCCAATTTTGCTAGAACGTCGCTTGGAGGTAGTTGTTTCTCTTCCTGGACAACCTTTGCAACATTATGGAACAAACCTTTCCTCAAAAGAGGAATCAGAGGTTTTTGATGAACTGCGCCAGTCTTTAAACCCTGCTTTCTTACCTGATGAGGTACTACCTTCTGCCCAAAAATTGTATGATTGGTTGTTGCGTCCTGCCGAAAAAGAGATAGAACTTCAGGGGATTAAAACCTTAGTGTTTGTCTTGGATGGTTTTTTACGCAGTGTACCAATGGCAGTTTTGCACGATCGCCAACAGTTTATCATCCAGAAGTACAGCATAGCATTGACTCCTGGTTTGCAACTATTAGAGTCTCGGCATCTTCCTCCCCAACAGTTTCAAGCCTTAACTGCGGGTTTAGCAGAAGCACGTCAAGGCTTTGCTGAGTTACCTGGTGTCAAGCAAGAAATTAAACAAATTACAAACTATGTCCATGCAAAGATACTACTAAATGAAAAATTTACTCGCGCCAACGTCCAAAAACAAATAGAAGAAGTTCCCTTTTCTGTAGTTCATCTTGCCACCCACGCAGAATTTAGCTCCAAAGCCGAAGACACATTTCTTTTAACTTGGGAAGACCGGATTAATGTTAAAGATTTAGATAGATGGTTAAAAGGTGCATCTTCAAAACTGAGCAAAAATGCTCCACGCCAACCAATTGAACTGCTAGTTCTCAGCGCTTGTCAAACTGCTAAAGGCGACAACCGCGCTGCTTTAGGATTGGCAGGAATTGCCGTCCGTTCTGGTGCTAGGAGTACTTTAGCAACCCTGTGGTCAGTACAAGACAAATCAACTGCTAACTTGACAGGAGAATTTTACCGTTTGCTTACCCAAAATGTCGTCAGCAAAGCCGAAGCACTGCGTCAAGCACAACTATCTCTATTAAATTCTCCTCAGTACAAACATCCTTATTATTGGTCTGGGTTTGTACTGGTAGGAAATTGGCGTTGACTCACGATGAAGGAGGCAGGGAGGCTTAACAATTCAAAATTCAAAATTCTTGCATTAAAGACATTTTCAAACGAAGAGGAGTGCGGTCTTGGGGTCTCCCTAATACCATTTCTTTGTGAGGCTGCGCCAAATTTTCTTGGCTTCTTATTTCTTTCTTTGTGTCCTTTGCGGTCTTTGCGGTTCGTTCCTCATGTAGGCGCATCTTCATACAGAATTGGTATAAAAGGAGCAACTCGGTGGATTTAAACCCCAACTGTAGCTTGCTTCCCGCAGGGTAACTGATCAGAGGCGGAGTGACTCCGACTCCGCGCTACGTGTAGACGTAGGGGCCTTAAACCCTTTTATTTACAATAACACCTGAACTCTGACAAATAACAACTGAACTCTGACCACAGACATTTCAGAAAATGATAGTAAATAATGCCTCATATCAATTTAAATTCTTTACTGTTGGCTTATCTCTACAACTGTTGATGTTTGCCTTACCCAGTTTGGCGCAATCAGAATCAGTCACTTCAATTGCCAGCCTACCAGAGCAATTCGTTTTTCAAGAGACTTTTGAACCACCTGGAGAGCCAGAACCAAAAAGTGAAACTGTTGGTGCAGGTTCTCGTGATGGGCTGAGGTGTTCTGAGAATGAACAGCCCATTAGACCTTTGATGCCAAAACGTAACTTTGGATTAACCTTCCAAGATCATCCTCCCGTATTTATTTCCTTACCCAAAACTTCAGCACAGAAGGTTGTGCTAACCTTTAAAGATGAAACGGGTAACTATTATGAAAGAACTTTTTTACCTATTACTGCTAGTGGAGGGATTGTTAGCTTCACTCAACCCAAAGAAAAAACGCCGCTAACCGTAGGTAAAAATTACGAATGGTCATTAGTAGTTGTCTGTGGAAAAACTGTGCAACCAGACGATCCTATATTTAAAGGTTGGGTACAACGAGTTGCAAAAACCACCAAAGTAGATAGGGAGTTGAGCCAGTTGACTACCATCGGTCAAGCAAACTGGTACGCACAAAGAGGATACTGGTATGAAATGCTCATGACTATAGAGAAAGCTAAGAAAGCTGAATCCAAGAATACGCAATTAAAATAATTCGTAATTAATTACGAATTATTTGGTCAATCATCCTGTTGTAATATCTTGTCTATCAACTGCTGATTTTCTTTGCCTTCTGCTTGTTTGAAATATTCAATCGCAATTTTTCCAGCAGCAGGTTGCTCTTTTGCAACCACAAGTAGTAACTTGAGAGTTTGCTGGAGTTGGATTTTATCAAGCTGCTTAGTTGCAAACATAGGTAGAATAATCGGAGCAAGTATTAATCCCAATAATGGGGGAATAATCGGAATCCACCAACCTTGTAAAAATGCCAGATAACTAAACACAATTAATCCTAGTCCAGTGCTGGTGACGAGAAACATTAACTGTCTAGGTGATTTTAATCGCCAAGCAATTAATGTTCCTATCCCAGACCAAAGCAAAATCCATAAGCTCTCCCATATCTCAGGCCAAGTCCGCAGCATTCCTCTTCCTTGTAATGCTGCGGTTAATATTTGGCTGGTAATATTAGCATGAATAAATACTCCTGCCATTTGTTTTGATGACCCAAATAGCCGATTGTTATAAGGTGTTTGAAACAAGTCATTAATACTTTCAGCTGTTGCACCAATTAAGACAACACGATTTTGGATTTTTTCTTTTGGTATCCGTTCTTGCAACAAATCTGTGATGGAGAAGCTTTGAAAATTTTGTTCTGTGCCGTGATAACTAAGTAAAATTTGATACCCTCCAGTATCAGCCCAAACATAGCCTCCGTCAAAAGGTTGTAAGGGTATTATTAAGGCTTTACCAAGCTGAATATAATGGCGATTTTGAGGATGAGGATGGGGAGTGATGCCAACAGTTTTTAAGTATTGTAATGCTAATTGTAAACTCAAACTCTGGCGTAATTGATTTTTTGGCGATCGCACTGTCAATAAGGCACGACGTACCTTACCATCTCCATCCAATACTTGGTCACTAAAACCCACCTGGCTTAATTGGGCTAATACTCTTGGTGGTGCAACTTTAGTGCCTACGACTTTATCAATACCAATAAGATTGGGAGTAGTCTTGAACAATTCTACTAATTCCTGATACCCTGGTTCTACTGGCAAATCTCGATATAAATCCAACCCAATTACTTTAGGTTGATAGGTTTTTAAGTTTTTGAGTGCTTTAACCAAGATACTATCAGGTATGGGGTATTGTCCTATTTTTTGTAAATCTGGTTCATCAATTGTAATTACAACAACACGAGAATCAATTCCTGCTTGGGGTCGTTGTTGCAAAAAGCTATCAAATATATTCCATTCCATTCCCTGCAATAAACCAATAAAGCGTAGCAGGATAATAAAACTAGTAATACCAATTGCAAAGCTGACAACACACGGTTTTCCAAAGTGTAATACAGCATTTAATTTAGCAGCTTTTCGGGCTTGGTTCAAAATCCGATTCGCTTCCTTCGCAGCTGTTATAGTAACCTGTGCTTTTTCTAATTCAATTTTTTCGGCGTTTAAATTTATTTCAATTTCTTGTTTATCTAACTGCTGACTAGTAGCAAGAAACCGGTAATCTATATTAGAAAGCTTTTTATTTTCTGACCAAGCTATTGCTTCTTTTAATATTATACCTTTTAATAATTGAGATTGATCTTGCTGATTGCTTGCAAGCCATTTTTTGAGATTTTGAGAATATGGACGTAGATTTTCTAGCTTTGTAGTAACCCAATCTAAATTAAATATAGCTTGATATATTTTATTTTTAACTTTGATTATTCCTTGAGATGTGATGACTAAGCCTGACAAGATTAGCTCATTCTTTTCTCTAATATCATAAATTGTGACTTCTTCTCCCATTAAAATTTGCTGATAGAATCCTAACAATCTTCCTGCTGTTTGCTCGTTCTCTAAAAGACGTGAGCTTATTGTTCTTAAATGTTCTGGTTCATCTTGAAACTCCCAATTATTTATAATATGTGACCTGACTAAATCACTAATAAATAATTGAGAATTATTTATTAGTGATTTATCTCTATCTTTAGATTGTTCATTTGCCACAATGTGACATAGCTTTTGAGTAAGAAATGGTTGTCCACCAGTCCAAACTAATATCTCTTTTAAAATAAGTTTTGGATTTACTACTTTTCCTTCCAATCCTTTTGTTAAAGGAATAGTTTCTTGTAGCTTAAAACCCTGAATTTCTATTGATTTACCAATATTAAATGGTGTACGTCTTTTATCTTGAATCAAATCTAATGGACTTGCAACTCCGAAAATAGCAAAGGTAATACGTTTATATTCAGGATTGATTGCTCGTTGATTATAGCAAAACCGAATCAATGCAAAAAAATCATCAACTGAAAAATCTAAACTCAGAATACTATCAATTTCATCAACAAAGATAAATAATCGTTTATCAGGAAAATGAAGCTGTAATAATTCCTCAATAAACCACCTTAATCTTTCTAGTAAAGATATATCTTCTTGTTCACGCCACCAACTTTTTAAGTTGATTTTATTTAATAAATTAAAACCTAACCATAAATCACCAACTACACTCTTATACCACTGGAGTGGGGTGATATGGGAAGTACCAATAATCGACATATCAATGGTACTGCATTTAAATCCTTCTTGTTCCAAGCGATGTTTTGTACTTGCAAGCAGAGAGGATTTACCCATTTGTCGAGAGTTCAATATATAGCAAAACTCTCCCTGCTTAAGACCCTCATAAAGCAGGTAATCTGCTTGTCTTCGCACATAACTAGGTGCATTAACTGTCAAACTTCCACCAACTTGGTATTTATAATCAGTCATAGGTTTATAAGATGATGTCTTAGCCGCGCATGTTTTTAAGTACAACTCTTAATTTACCTGTTTTTGGCCTTAACCGAAAAGTATTGGATGGAGAACAACCTCATCGGATAGGTAATTCAATCACAAACTCTGTACCTTCACCTTGTGTTGAATGACAACTTAGCTTACCGCGATGATTATTAACTACAATTTGGTAAGCAATAGATAAACCTAGTCCTGTTCCTTTCCCGATGACTTTTGTAGTGTAGAAAGCATCGAATATCTTTGTCCGGTTTGCTTCGCTGATTCCTGAGCCATTGTCTGCAATCCTGAGAATAACTCGCTCTCCAATTGCTTCAGTTTTAATCCAAATCATCCCAATATGTCTAAATTTTTCATCAAAATATTGATTTTTTGGGATTTCTTCAATTGCATCGATCGCATTGCCAATCAAATTCATAAAAACTTGATTTAGTTCGCCTGGATAGCACTCAACAGGTGGCAATTCTCCATATTCTTTAATTACTTTAATTCCTGGGCGATGAGCATTTGCTTTAAGTCGATGTCCAAGAATGAGTAGCGTAGTTTCTAATCCTTCATACAGGTTAGCGCGTTTCTTTCCTGCTTCTCCGTGTCGAGAGAACTTGTTCAACGATGACACAATTTCTGTAACTCGATCTGTACCTAATTGCATAGATTGAATAATTTTTGATAAATCATTTAACAAATAATTTATATCTTTTGTTTTAATAGCATTTTGAATTTCAGTCGGTGGATCGGGCAGATATTTTTGATATAGTTCGAGTAAATTAACAACCTCTTGGAAATACTCTTCAATAAAATTCAAGTTGCCAGCGATAAAATTGATGGGATTATTTACTTCATGGGCAATTCCTGCTGTCATTTGACCCAAGGTTGCTACCTTTTCTGCTTGAATAAGTTGGGTTTGAGCCTGTTGTAATTCGGCGTTTTTGGCTGTCAGGGTTTTCGTCAAATTTCTTAGCTTCAGTTGGTGCTCTATTCGCACTAATACCTCTTCATACTGAAAAGGTTTAGTAATATAATCTACGGCTCCCAATTGCAATCCTTTAACCTTATCAGCAGTATCTGAAAGAGCAGTCATAAAAATGATCGGAATATCCTGAACACGAGGATTGCTCTCACTTTTTAGGTATTTACAAGTTTCAAACCCATCGATACCCGGCATCATGATATCAAGCAAGATTAAATCAGGTAAATTATCATTGTCTAATCTCTGAATTGCTTTTTCACCACTACGAGCTGCCCAAACTTCAAATCTAGACTGATCCAAAAAGCTTGATAAAACTTGTAAGTTGGCAGGGTTATCATCAACGACTAAAATAATTCCTCTGCTAGGATCGCTATTTAGGGAATTCTTCTGATCGCCTATAGTTGCTGTCATAATATTTCTACCCTATATTGATTCACGTTGCTTCTTTGCGATATGCCAAAGGCGATCGCTCAAAATTAAAAATTCACGCATTACAATTTCCCTAAATTTATTTAGGGAAATTAATCCTTTTCTTTTTCGCTCAAAAAGTTGAGGATTAAATCTTCGTCAAACTGCCTCGCTAGCTGCCGCAGTTGGTTAGCAAAGAGAGCGAATTTTGTGTCTGTTTCTTCTAGTTTATCTGCCCATTTGAGAATGTCATTGAAGTTACCTTTACTCGCTAAGTTCATCAGTTCCCGCAATACATCGGGGGAAGGAAGAGTCAAGTTATCTGATGAGCTATCAAGTGTTGTAGCCGAAGAATTGATTTTTTGTGACTCAGACTGCTGGTAAATCCATGCCAAACCTAAATGGCACTCTAATTGATGCAGTAATTCATCTGCCTGTATCGGTTTGCTCAAAAAGGTGTCACCTCCTGCTTGCAGACTGCGATGTTGGTCGGCTTCAAAGACACTAGCAGAAGAGACGATAATCTTGACATCCTCGATATCTGGGGTATGACGCAGGTGTTTAATCAATTCAAACCCATCCATTTCTGGCATGAGCAAATCTGTAATCACCAGGTCTGGTTTAAGGGCGATCGCTTTTTCTAAACCATCTTTACCATTGATGGCTTCAATCACATTGAAACCCAATGGTTGCAATAAGTTTGTAATTACTGTGCGATTCTCCCAGTGATCGTCCACCATCAAGATGGTGCGAGGGCTACCTGCAAAGCCAATAATTTGTCCCTTGGATGCAGCCATAGCAGACTGTACCCATTCGCTGGCTTGGGCGATCGCAATTTCAAACCAGAAAGTACTACCCTCACCAAGCTGACTTTTAACCTGAATATCGCTACCCATCATCTGCACCAACTGCCGAGTAATTGCTAAACCCAGCCCTGTCCCTTCTATCTGATGCTTTTTCTCACCTACTTGTTCAAATGGCAAAAAAATGTTGCTCAATTGGGTTGGAGTTATGCCAATTCCTGTATCTTTTACACTAAAGTGAATGCGATATTTCTCTGTCTGCCCATCAGCAGGAAGTTGATCGACTACCTCAACCTTGAAGCTAACCTTACCCTCATCAGTAAATTTAATCGCATTTCCCAGCAGATTCAAGAGAACCTGACGTAACCTTTTGACATCAACATGAACCCCTGTGGGTAAGTTGCTTGCGGGTTCATAGACAAATAAAATGCCTTTTTGTTCTGCCCGAATCTGACAAATTTCCCCAATTCCCTGTAAAAAAGACGGAAAATGAACGTCTTGAGGATGCAGTTCCAGTTTTCGTGCTTCAATTTTGGAAAGATCCAAAATATCATTAATTAAAGTCAGTAGATGAGAGCCACACTGTTCAATGATGTTTACATGATATTGCTCTGGCTCCGGCAAACCTTTAGAACGCAGCAAAATTTGAGCGCAACCCAAAATACCATTCAAGGGCGTTCGCAGTTCATGGCTCATGTTGGCTAAAAATTCGCTCTTAGCACGATTTGCGGTATCAGCTGCTGCTTTAGACTTTTTCAGTTGAGCTTGTTCAAACGCTTGCACCTGCCATAAGACAGCGATCATCGTCACGGTCAATCCGCCCACAATTAGAGCGATCAGATCGAGAAATTGTAGCCGAGATTCAATATTTTGGCGCGGAATTACCAAAGCTACAGACCAATTAGCTTCTCGCAACGGCACATAAGCAACATACTTTTTGGTGCCGTCAATTTCCATCAACTGAATTCCCTGTTGTTTGTTTACCATCTGCTGCGCGATCGCATTTAAATTCCGATCTGGAATTTTCAGCAGGCTGGGTGCAGGTTTTTCTACCGTTGACATTAACGTTGAGTTGGGATGGACGATCGCTTCTCCTTGGGAATTGAGGGCGAATGCATAGCTGTTATTGCCGTAGCGCAGCGAGTTGACTACCTTAGCAATGCGATCAACTTTAACATTGCCGTGGAAAACCCCAATCGGTGAATGATTGGTGGGAGAATTTGACCAGATTGGGGTGGCGATCGCAATTAAAGGAATGCCTGTGGAACGGCTGATAAAGGGATCGGAAATATTACTTTTTCCGGCTAGTGCTTTTTGAAAGTAGTCTCGATCCTTAATATTCTTATTTGACCGACCAACCTTAGTATTAAAATACGAACCATCCGGGGTAGCCATTAGGAAAAAGAAAAATTCATCGATCCGCTCAATTTCTGACTTTAAATAAGGTTCTGCCACAGACCAGTCTAAGGAGCGTACAGCGGAAGTATGAGCAATGGTTTGCACCTCCACTTTCCGAACATGCAACCATTCTTCAATTTCATCAACCCCTTTCTGTACCTCTAAAAAAGCTTTTCCTCTCAAGTCTTCTAGCGTTATTTTCCGAGCAGCTTGATAGCTAAAATAAGCAGAAATACTTACAATAAGAGTAGTGCCGCCAAGAATAAATCGGAGCAGTAAATTGCGCGAGGAGTATATTTTGGGAGCGGATAGGCTGGAGTTGCCTTTTATCACAGGATTCACCCTCTAAACAATGGGTTTGGTAAGCAAAAAAAAGGGCTATATATATTTAGATTGCCCAAAAAATTATTGATAATCACAGCTATGATTGTTATCTATAGCTGCGATTATCAATACCCTAAATTTTGCTGACCATCAAGCCCACATAAAACAGGCAAAAGTGCGAGTTAAACTCCCTAAAAAACTAACTAATAGTAGCAACAAATTAAATGTGGAACAGATTATAAAATCTCACTAACAAGCTACAGTATATACCTATAACATAGTAAAGAATTAGGTAATATTTGCCTTTTGACTAATGACTCAAGTAGATATTCTGATCCTTTCAAATGGCCCGGGTGAAGTAACAACCTGGGTACGTCCAGTAGTAAAGGCGTTGCGGCAAGAATTAGGGGATGACCGTTCTTTAGTGAGGATTTCTGTAGTATTATCACCTTGCTCAAATGCCAGTGGTAAAGAAGCAGCGATCGCTCTTTCTTACCCAGAAGTAGATAGAGTTCAGGGAGCAGAACATTTTTGGCAATTTTTGCTTTGGGGTAAAACCTTTGATAATTGGGATTGGTGCGATCGCGGTGTAGTTGTTTTTCTGGGCGGTGATCAAATTTTTCCAGTGATTATAGGCAAAAAGCTCGGATATAGCACAGTAGTTTACGCCGAATGGGAAGCTAGATGGCATAACTGGATCGATCGCTTTGGAATCATGAAACCCGAAGTTGCAACCCATGTCCCCCAGAAATATGGTCACAAATTCACCGTTGTTGGCGATTTGATGCTAGAAGCACAAGAACAAGTCAGCACTCCCTCCCACTCCCGTTCGGCACAAGTCACGGCAAGCCTACTCCCTAACCCCGACTCCCCAATCATTGGTTTACTCCCTGGTTCAAAAGCAGCAAAATTAGCCCAAGGAGTACCATTATGTTTAGTTATTGCGGAATACGTTCATGCAAAAAGACCGCAAACCAGATTTGTAATTCCTATAGCCCCAACTTTGGATTTACCAACTTTAGCTAGTTTTGCCGATCGCCAAAAGAACTCTATTGCTGAAACCTTTGGCTTTAGCGGTGCTTCCTTAATTGTCCCAGAGGATGCTAAAGGCAAGGCATTGCTCAAAACAGCAACGGGCTTAACTGTAGAACTGTGGCAAGAAAACCCTGCATATCACTTATTATCCCAGTGCTGTATTTGCTTAACTACGGTGGGGGCAAACACTGCTGAACTCGGTGCTTTAGGAGTGCCAATGATTGTTTTACTACCAACACAGCAACTTGATGCTATGCGTTCTTGGGATGGTTTACCTGGATTGTTGGCAAATCTGCCAGTAGTCGGTACACCCTTTGCTAAGGTGATTAATTGGTCATTTCTGAGATTTGTAAGAAACAAAGGTTTATTAGCATGGCCAAATATCTGGGCACAGGAAGAGATTGTGCCAGAACTTATGGGTAAACTTCAACCGCAAGAAGTTGGGGAAATGGTTTTAGACTTTTTGGCGAATCCAGAAAAATTGGATGATATGCGCGCTAAACTCCGTAATATTCGCGGTAAAAGCGGTGCAGCTCAGAAGATAGCACAGATTGTTGGTGAGGAAATTGGGAAGTCGGGAGAGATGAGGGAGTAAACGGAGCAACATCTCCCTGATTTTGACTCTGGCTTAATCTGAAGATTCTCCATCCCTGCGCCCAAGTTCATAAATGCCGGCACCCATACAGGCCAATATACCTGTACTAATTCCCCAACTCTCACCTAAACTAATTTCCAGAACCCAGTTACATAAAGTGCCGACTACCAAAAAAGGCACAATGCTAAACAGTGAGGCGTAGAAAGCATTTTGGGATTCTCTGGCTTTACGAGTCTTTTCAAATTCCGACTGGCTGGTGTAGAGCGATCGCTCGGCAAAGTTAAACCAGCGATTAAGTTGCTCGATTACCCATTCATTGACTCTGGAAAAACCTAGATATAGCGCCAATGACCACAAACTCGCTCCAGCGATCGCGATTGTGTCTAACTCAAAACGGAAAGGCAAAATTTCAGTCAGCATTGCTTGGGGTAGTCCTGCAAAGGGTTAACTTTAGCTGTGAGTAGATGCTAAATAAACCTCTTGTGCAATTTTAAGCATAAACGTTAACAAGATTTCAACTACTTGGCAAATCTCCCGCTTCTTAGCTTGTTTACACCAGTTTTACACCCATTGTCTATCTAAAGGTATCAAAAAGTACCCTAGATTTTAGTCAAAGCTATAACAGTTTTTCTATATAAGCTAGTACCTACAAACCACAAACCCCTTGAAATTATTAGATTTCAAGGGGTTTAAGAGAGTGCCAGGAACCGGACTTGAACCGGTGACACGAGGATTTTCAGTCCGACAATATTTTGACGCTAACGCCCTTCTCAAACGGCTTTTATTATTTCGAGCTTCTGATTTTTGCCTAAACCTTGCCTAGCATGGGCGGTTAAATTGAGGTTCTTCAGGTTCTTCAGGTTTTTCGAGCGACTGAGCAGCTATGCTGTAAAGTTCTGCCTTGACGTTTCGGTGTTTCGCGCAGCCTGTAGCAGCTTCTGTCTTCCCTGTAATAACTTCTGCCTTGACGTTTCGGTGTTTCGCGCAGCCTGTAGCAACTTCCGCTTTGACGTTATCAGAAACAGACTTGCATTATATGACCATGATTACCGTATTACGCAACAGAGCGATCGCTTGTTTGGGATCTATTCAACCTCTATATACAAAGCTCTTGGGGATTGTCATGCCACCATCTGCCTTTGTGCATATTCCTGATGGGTTTAGTATGTGCTAGGGCTTCCGTATTGGCTCAAATTCCTAACTATCAGCGTGAAATAGAGTTTTCTCAAGAAGATGCTCCCATGTTGGAGTTTAACGATCAAGAAAGCAATGTGGCAATCGACTTATTTGGCTGTGATTGTTCTGCTTGTATAAATTCTTTACGTCAGATGCGCGGCGCGACACCCTTAGTATATTAGGATTTTGCAAATTTATTTTTGTTTATAAGCAACATCCGCAAATTTTTGTGAGGGCATAACAAATGTTGTGCCCTGACTGTATCTTGTATTCAAAATAATTACGCTAGTTTTTCGACTCGCAAACCAAAGTATGTCAAAACAAGTTCGGTGGAGCCACTATTGACAACTTCGTGGACTTCTCCCGGTTCGATGGCTACACAGTTTCCTGGAAGCAAGGGGTATTCTGTACCATCAATGTTAATTACTCCCGAACCAGCTTCTACAAAGAATACCTCGCACATATCTTGATGCGCGTGTGCTGGTGCAGTTTGTCCAGGAGCAAAATGTGCTTGAGAAAAGTTAGTTAGGTGAGGTAAATCGCCGAAGCGTAACATCACCTTTTTCTTGATTTCGGCATTGTGAGAAACCGACTCTTCAGGCAAGTTTTTGAGGGAAGTGGTAATCATTCGGGTCTTAAATCGTTAGACAATTCCACAATACCCCTAGATCCATCAATCCTGACTCGTTGACCATCTTGCAAGAGCCATGTAGCGCCTCGAACATCCATCACTGCGGGAATTCCATACTCACGAGCAACGATCGCACCGTGAGAAAGCCTTCCCCCAGCTTCGGCAATTAATCCTCCAGCCTTTAATAAAAATGGGGCCCAGCCTGAGTCTGTATAAGGCACTACCAGAATCGTATCTCGATCGATGTTTGGCACGTCTTGTAAATTTCGCAACACTTTCACTCTACCTTCGGCTTGCCCTTGACTAGCTCCAATACCTTGTAAAATTTGGTCAGAGTAGAGTTCAGAGGGAGCTAAGGGGTGAGGAGGTGTATTGCCGTAGACTAAAACAGGTATTTGAATAATCTCGCTATCTTGCAGGAATTGCGATCGCCTAAATTCTACTAACTCATCTAACTGCTCTATTAAGCTGGAATCTTCATCCCCAACTAGACGCCGCACTTCATCAAAGTTGAGAAAAAAGATATCGCCTGTTTGCCTAAGTAAGCCAGACTTTAACCAAATCTTCTCTAAAGCCACAAAACTCCAACGCAATTCGGCCAAAAGTCGGGAATAAACTTCAGTGACTCGTCCTTTGATATCCACGCGCCGTTGCACGAAAGAGCGTTTGCGCTTACTGGCAAAGATACTATTAATCGCGTCTTTAGCACCTGCTTGTGGTTCGTTCCCCTGCATTAGCTGCACAAACATCTGCTTAATCATCTGGGGATTTTCCCGCCAAGTGGGAACGGAGATGTCAGTTCCCACCTCACTTAAATAGCCATAATCTTGAAGCAATTCGTTAAATTCTTGGAGGATCTTCTCTCCTTCGGGGGTTTGCTTTAATTGTTCAAATACTTGCTGTGGCTCAAACTCAACCAATACCTGCTTGGCATCTGTAGCGATTGCACTGAGCGATCGCAATGCCGCTACCTCTGGAGTGACGCTATGATCGATTTGCCCATCCTTTACCCGAAAAATCGCCTGTCTCAGGGCAGCACTCAAGGGAGCTAAAATGCTGTAATACGTTCCATGACGCAGCAACTCCAGAATAAAATCAACTCTTGCCAACAACTCCGGTGCTTCCAAGTTATCTATATCTTCCTGCGCCAACTGCGACAACCCAGGAATCAACCGTTTTTGATAATCTTCCTTGAAGTCCTTTTCTAAATTTAATTCCCGCTTCAGCAACTTCCCTAGTCCTGGCAAATTTTCCCAAGTTGACTGCAAGGACGGTTTACTTAATTTAGCTCCTCTGGTTAAAAATTCCAAACTTTCTGGCGGCAGTCCCATACGGAGAAAAATATCTCCTAAGAGGGAAGCATTAAAGTAGGCTCTGGAATAATGGAGAGTTGCTGTTTTGGTGAAATCTAACCCCAAGGCGCGATCGCCTAAAACTAAAGTAAAAAATTCTCCCCAAACTCCACAAGTTAAAGGACGATTAATTGACCATGTTAAGGGGTGAATTACTCCGGGAATTACTTCAGCAGCGATTTTACGTGTCCAGATGGGCAACAGAGTGGTGATCGGTCGAGATTGCAACACCCAAAGTGTTTGACCATCATAACTCCACTCGATATCTTGAGGAGTGCCATGATAACGTTTTTCGAGTCGGTAAGTAAGGTAAGCAACTTGTTTTATTAATGACTGTGGTACTCGTCCTTGACCTTCTAATTGTACAGAGTAGGAATTTTCTGTTTCAACAACAAAAGCGCGATATTGTTCTGGTGTGATTTTTCCCGAAACGACTTGTGTCGGGCTGCCTGGAAGGGCTTCAATGATAATCGCATCGCCTTGCTGGGTAATGGGATCGCGACTGAAAGCGACGCCAGAATATACACTCTGGACTTGTTGTTGAATTAACACAGCCATTGCTGTATCATTTAAACCGCGATCGCGCCGATATTGGACAGCATAAGGATGATCGTAGGAAGCTTTAACTTGGGCGATCGCTGACTGTAATGCCTGTGGACTAGTAACATTGATAACTGTTTCATACTGTCCAGCAGCAGAAGCGTGTTCTGAGTCTTCTCCAATAGCAGAGGAACGCACCACCAAAGGGGATAATTCTGATGGCTGGAGAAATTCTGTCAACCCTTCAGGATCGTCGATGGGAGCTAGTACCCATCCCTTCGGCACTGGATAGCCCCAGCGCTTAATTTGAGATAATGTCGCCGCCTTTTCTCCGACTATGGCAGCATTCAACTCCTCATCTAGAGAAACCATAGCGCGATCGCCGCGTAAAAATTCCAACATCGCTTGCGATTCTGTTTGTGCCTCTTGGGCTGGCAGTTTCATATCATCAGGAATTTTAGTATAAATCCAGCCCATTAAACCTGCTAAAGCGACAGCAGCAAATATTCTGGGAATATCGCTCAGGTGCAGAAGTGCCACAAACAAAGGAAAAAGCAGCAAAACCCCAAATTTGACTACCTTTCTTGATTGCAGAATTGTAAAAGTAATACCTGCAAAGAAAGATACAAATATCGCTACCAGTGGATCGTGTACGACAAATCCCCAGACAACATTTGTCGTACCTGCTCCTCTGCCTATCCAGTATCTACCGATTACCAGAGCGATCAGGGCAACCAATTCCCAAAACGATCCTTCTGGGAAGAAAATGCGGGTGAGTAAGACTGCCGCAACTCCTTTTAAAGCTTCTGACAAGACTGCCAGAATTCCGACAATTTTACCGCCATGATAAAACGCAGCTGATACACTTATGTTTCCTGTACCAACTTGTGATAACTGCTTCCGCTTCAGGGCGTAAGTTATCCATGAAATCAGGGGTAATCCGCCCAAAAGGGGGCAGATAATTAAAATAACGAAAACACCCCAAGGTTCAAACATTCTGGGTTTTGGATTTTAGATTTAAATTTTCCATCTAAAACCTCAAATCTAAAATCTAAAGTTTTTCTGAAATTTTTGATGGTTATAAAAGGGCTTTTATTTACTAGTTACTAAATGGACACTTGGCTAAAACGGTTTCCGTTTTTGCCAGTGTCCTTCTAGACTACTAATGGTTTTAGTTTAGCGCATAGGCAGCTTGTAGCGCCCAGATGACGAGAGCAGCGATCGATCCCAGAAGCAACACGGTAGAGATAGTGACTACTTTTGGGGAATCTGCTCCCTTAAATTTCATAATTCCGCGATTTAAGTCGGACACAGCTTTGTAATCCTCTCTTTTTGGAGCATGAAATATTTGTCCGTTTTGATTGTAGTCCTTCTCTTTGCGGATGATGTTAAATTCACTTTAAAAATTTAAAAATTTAGAAGTGAGGAGTGGGGGTAAGGGGACAAGGGGACAATGAAAATAATCTTGCCCAATGCCCAATGCCCAATGCCCAATCCCCCAGTATCATTGAAAAGCAACTCAGTATAAGAGGGTGTGAGTAGGTGAAAATAGCACTGAGCGTAATCTTGGCGGTGGTTGTGGGATTGTTTGTGGTAATTGAGATCGGACTGCGATCGCTGTTTGGTTTTGGTAATCCCCTGATTTATATTGGCGATGAGCAGATTGGTTATTTGTTGGCTCCTAACCAACGTACCCGTCGTTTTGGTAATCGCATTGAAATTAATGAATATTCTATGCGAGGTAGTCCGATAAAAAAGCTACCTGCATCTACTGGGCTGCGAATTCTACTCTTAGGTGATTCTATTGCTAATGGTGGCTGGTGGACAGATCAGACTAATACAATATCTAGTTTGATGATGCGTTCTCTACCATCATCTACTAATAGTAATTATCAGGAAGTAGAAGTGCTAAATGCTTCAGCAAACTCTTGGGGGCCAAGGAATGAATTAGCTTATTTAGAGAAGTTTGGCACTTTTAACGCGCAAGCAGTGGTGTTATTAATTAATACCGATGATTTATTTGCAACTCCTCCTACTTCTTTACCAGTCGGACGCGATCGCAATTATCCCGCTCGTAAACCTCCTCTAGCATTAGTGGAAGTGTGGCAGCGTTATATCGTTAAGCAAAAGCCAATTCCTGAATTACAAGCCGTGCAAAATGAACCAGGCGATCGCGTGGGGATTAATTTGGAAGCGATCGCTAAAATTCAAGCCTTGACTCGCCAATCTAACAGCAAATTTCTGCTGGTGATGACTCCTTTGCTACGAGAAATTGGCGAACCAGGCCCCCGCGATTACGAAATAAAAGCACGTCAGCGCTTGAGTGATTTTACTAAAGCACAGCAAATTCACTATCTAGATTTTTTACCGAGTTTCAATTCAACTACTAACCCACAAGGTTTGTTTCACGACCACATTCACCTCAACTTGCAAGGTAATAAATTTGTCAGTGAAGTTATGGAGCGATCGCTTTTGGAAATACTGAAAGAGGCGTTACTTCGTCACTAATATTCATGTTTTAGCTAGATTTCTGAGTATCTCTAACCAAATTATTTAACTCTTGCTGCATTTGACTTTGAACTATTTCATAACAAGCATTCACATAGTTACGATCTCTAGCTGCATCTTGACCATATCTTTCAAAAGTAATTGGATGACAGACACGAGTGTGAATCTGCACAGGTAGAGGAATATTTGGCAGAGGGCCAATAGACAAACCCCAAGGCAAACCTAAGTAAATTGGGAAAACTCCAGGGTCTATTTGATATAACCACGGCAATCCCCATTGATGCAATTGTTTGACTAAATCATAGCAATCACATAAGACTATCAAGCTATCATGAGCGCCTACCGAGATTACAGGAATAATCGGAACTTCTTGTTTTAAAGCTAGTTTTACAAAGCCCTGATGACCGGCAAAATGAATTTTATGGCGTTGGCTATGAGGACGAAACATATCATATTGTCCTCCAGGATATACCAGAACGCTAGCACCTCGATCGAAAGCCGCACTAGCCATTTTGGGATGTGCAACAATTGCTCCGAATTTCTCGGCTAATCCTGCTATTTCTGGACTCACTTTCCAAGCGGAAGGGTGCATGAGACCATACACCAAACGCTCAGTTCCAAATCTAGAAAACCAATCGTACATCATCATTATTAAATCTGGAGAAGCCATGCCCCCATTATGAGAGCCAACCAGTAATACTTTCCCTGTTGTTGGTATATGATGCCATCCATCAGTTTTTACTTGAAAGTAATAACGGTAAAACCATTCCCATACAGGCATCAGTAATTCAATAAACTGAGCATCTCGCTGTGTTAATGACTGATGAATCTTTTTTGAGAATTCTGATGTTAAGCAATTGTCAGCGCTGACAGAGATTTTCTCTACCTGTTTTGGAAATTCCATAATTAGTCGCCCATCTTCTATCACTCTTGCAAGTATCTCTGCAACTGCTCTAAATTTCAATGCCCCCAAATTTTCTTCTTCACTTTCTTAACAAGATTGATACTAGTCTTGGTGGTTTATTTTGATCTTGTTCATGCCACCATTCTTGGAAGTCGTCAAGTAGGAAACCATGAACTTTCGCTGTGTTAAAAAAGTCTAATAAATGATGCACAAATGCAGGAATTTTAATGAACTCTTGCTGTCTTTGAAAATTAGCTTTTGTTCCTTGATATTGCTTAAATTGCATAAATTTTCAGAGCAATTTGTGAAAGTAAAAGCGTATTTTTACCTGTGCCACAGCCAATTTCCACGACTGATTTACACCTCAAACCCATCAAGGTTTCTCTGGTGACGGTTCGATCTAGATCGCGCGTCAGATTTTTGTCAGCATCGTATGTGGCTGACCAATTATCGTATGCTGCTTGAATACTCATATAGCTTCATTTTGCCGAGCAAAGGGTATCATACGTATTCATCATTCCTATTTCACCGTGCGATCGCACAGTGCGAGGGTGAGTGCTGCCGCAAGTGCCGCTATTGTCCGAACATGGTTCCAGAACGTCCAGTTGGTAAGATATCTAGCCCATAGGTTTGCGCCTTCACTGCTATCGGGTTTGGCGATCGCTAACGCATCATTCAACGGCACATTGAACGCGATCGTCACTAGAACAGTGCCAATCAGATAGAGCAGGCTACCGACAAGCAAGTAGGCAGCACCAGGTTGATGCCACTTTAACACCGAGGAAACCGCTAGAAAAATGCAAGCCACAGCCGTTCCGAAGAGTGCCACCATGAACAACGGATTGATTGCGGTGATATTGATGGATTGCATGGCGATAATGCCCTCCTTTGGCTGGAGTCGTGCAAGGGCATTGATCACGAAAGTCGAGAAGGCAAAAAAGACGCCAGCCACAAGCCCACAGCCTAGTGCTGTGATCAGCGTCAAAGGGAAGCGCAAATTGTCAATAATTATCATAAAGCCTCCTGTTAATTACTGCCCAACGCCTTGTTCGCAGATGGTGTTATGTCACAATACGCTTGGGTTAAGGGTTATTGGTGTAGATGATTGGTCTTTCAAGACGTGATAAATAAATCGCGTCTCTACATCTGGGTTTTGGGCTTATCCGATGGACATGATATTATTTTATTTGCTGTTGCTCTCACAACCACCGACGCAAGCAGTTTGTTTTACGAGCGATGGCTGCGCCAACACCTCCGGTGAACGCACTGCTTGCGACAATGTATTTACAACCTTTTGACACCTACGACCCACAGACGACATTACTGTAAATTTGAAACAAATATCTTAGCTGTATAGTTTGGCAAGTCAGTGACTAAACCATCCTCTCCAGATTTCACTTCTTGATTGCTAACCCAATCTCGCCAATACTCAGCAGTTGGGAAACCTGAAATTTTATATTGATTTAGATTTTGGTCGGAAAAATTTGCCACGACGACGACATGAAAATTCTGCTCATCCCAACGGGTGTAAGCTAGCACTTTATTATCTGCATTTTCAAAGAAAAATTTAATATTGTCACTTTGCAAAGCTGGAGTTTGCTGGCGTAGAGCAATCAGCTTTTGATAATACTCAAATAAATCATGATTTTGGTCGCTTGACAATAAAGACCAATTAATCTTCTGCGGCTTAGTTACATCTTTGCTTTTTTGCTGATATTCGCCAAACTCTTCTCCCATCCACAGCATCGGTACACCCATCGCTGTCATTAACAGAGCTGCTGCTAACTTGGCTCGTTCAAATGCGGCTGCGTCAAAAATACCGCAATTGCCTAATTCTCGTAATACACGTTCGCGATCGTGGGTTGCCAAATAATTAATTACATTGGTAGCGATCGCATAACCCTGCTGTTTGGGATCTAAAATCTGCTTGAGTTGTTCTAATTCAAATGATTTACCACAAATATATGGAATTATAAAGTAGCGAAAACTTTCATGCCAACAAGCATCTAATGGGCCATCTGGCTTGACTACAGTCTTTGTATCGGGAATGTGTTCAGCAATGTTGTAAAACTGTTTGGGTGCAGCATGGTTTTTCGCTTGCTTAGTCAGCCAGTTGAGAAATTCAAAGTTAGCCAATTGCCGCACTGCATCAAAGCGAATTCCATCAATGTGATACTCCTGAATCCAAAACTTTACCACATCGCCGATGTATTCCCATGCAGGCTTAATATTTAAGTTTTTGTCGTAATTATCATAATTAAACTCTGGCCCCCAGTAATTATCTGGATCTTCAGGATAATGTTTGTATTCGTAATACCAGTAATTCCGGTCAATTAATATTAAAGGGCATTCTTCATCTGTGTGGTTATAAATTCCATCCATAAAAACGCGAATGCCTCTAGCATGACATTCGTCAATCAACCTTTTTAAATCTTCTGTTGAACCGTAACTAGATTCTGTAGCAAAGAAGTGGCGAACTTTATAGCCCCAGTTATAATCACCAGGGTACTCATTAACTGGCATTAATTCAATTGCATTAATTCCCAATTCGCAAAGATAATCTAACTTAGCAATTATCCCTAGATATTTGCCTCGCTCGTTAGAGTCAACTTCATCACCAGTAAAATCGGCAACGTGCATTTCATATATGACTAATTCCCGGTTATCAGGCAAAGGTATTTCATCGTGTTGCCAAAGGTAAGTATCAACAATACGTTGACTATCTTGAATGCGTACTATGCTATATTTTTCTGTTTCATTAACATCTGTTGCTTTGGGATCAATGATATCTATCCATTCATCAAGTGCAAAATTTGGGCTTTTGGTTTGAATGCGAAATTTATATTGATAAACGCCGTCTTCCAGTTTGATTTGAGTGCGAAAATAACCATCTTCACCTTTTGACATTGGAATTTCTTTCCAATCTGAAAAAGACCCAATTAAAGCTGCTCCTTTGTTGCGAGGAGCAAATAATGTAAATTCAGTTAAATTTGCCATTTTTACACTTTTAAATTTTAGCTAGTTACAGTCACTAAAATTATTGTGTAATATAAAATAATTTGCAGCTTCTTTCTTAAGTATTATCAATATTTTCCTAATGTGCTGGACTTCAACCAGATATTGCGATCGTTATGATTGTAGGGATGCAATGACTATCTAAATCATAACTAATTATGCGGACATAATATGATAGTTTTGCTTAATCGTCTCTAGGGTTTCTTTCTCAAAACTCATTCCATACGTTCTTGGATAAATGTCTATTTAAAGACAGTAAACGCAGTGACTTTTCCTGGCATCACATTACTCTATCTACTGGCTGATTTTAAAATACCTATCCTTGAAAGGTGGGTTGTGGGGAGTAGGGAAACAAGGGGAAAAGGGGGACAACCCATGCCCAATCCCCAATGCCCAACCAATGACTATTTACCAATATCTTCATTCCAAAGTTCAGGGTTAGTTTCAATAAACTCACTCATCATTTGTTCGCATTCGTCAAGATTAAGATCAATTACTTCCACACCGTGAGATACCATAAATTCTTTAGCACCAGGAAAAGTTCTGGATTCTCCAGCGATGACTTTTTTAATGCCAAATTGTACCACTGCCCCAGCGCACAGGTAACACGGCATTAAAGTTGAATATAGTGTTGTACCTCTATAAGTGCCAACTCTTCCAGCATTGCGGAGACAATCGATTTCGGCGTGGGTAACAGGATCGTCATCTTGCACGCGTTTATTGTGTCCTCTGCCGAGAATTTTGCCATCCTTGACGAGAACTGAACCAATGGGAATTCCGCCTTCTTGTCTGCCTTGTTTTGCTTCTTGAATAGCAGCTTCCATAAACTCGTCCATATAATTCTCCTTTTATGACAAAACAACTAGTATTAATGGATCACGATGGCGGTGTAGATGATTATCTGGCAACTATGCTGCTGTTGACGATGGATCGTATCGTAATAAGGATTACTCATAGCGTGCCTTTTTAGATTTAATCACCTCAATTACATCATCGTGTCTTTGCCCCTCGATAATATCCTTGAGATGAATTTGCCCATTAATATATTGAACGTGGATACGCCAACCTGAGACTTTATCGATATCAGCACGATAAATTGCCTGTTTCACACCTTTTACTTTGTACAGCCTCGTTTTTGGAAATTTTCTTGTTCTGTGACACTCGTTATCTTCAAGCTCTACCAAAGCTTCAAGAAAAGCAATCTTTAACTCGTCATCTGGCAAAATCTTCATTGCTTGATAAATAATGCCGTATTCATCACACAGAGTAAGGGTTTGTGCCGTAAACCAACTTACGAAATCCGGGCAGTTTCTTGATTGTGGTGGAGTAATTCTTGATACAAAGACTCTGCCACACTTTTATATGCCTTATCGAGGTCATCGTGTTTGACCACTCGAAAAAGAGTAAAAATAACTTGCCCAAAAATTGGATCTTCGTCAACTGTCAAAATCACCCTTAGTTTCTGCGAAACCCTTAGCGTGTACAGCGAAGATTCATAGCCATTAATATCTGACGGTAGAGGAAGACGACGCAACTTACGATAAACGTCAGCTTTTTTAGTTGGGAAGAGGCTGGCGCAATCATTAATTTTTTTTACCGTTGCGGCTTTTCCCTCTTCACTCAGCCTGCCAAGATCCTTTTCAAAGCTTCTTGTTGACTCAATTAGAACATCCACGTTACAAACCGCCAATTTGAATTTAGCTACTTGCACTCTGTCCTTAGCATAGTAACAGTTGTATACAGAAAAATTCTGTACATCATCCTTACGAGGACATTATATAGAAACTTTATTAATATTATTCTATGCTCAAACGTCCAAAAAAAGTTGCTGTAAAAGCTTCACGATACAATTCGTCTCAAGTATTTTTTTAATATAAGAGAGGTAGAATGATTATTATTAATAATTAATAAAATTTAAACCTAAGAAGAGAGCCGCTACAGTTCCGGCAACAGAAATTTCTCCTTGAATAATTTTATTTAAAACTGATTCTAGAGGAATAAATACAACTTCAATTTCTTCTGTAATATCTAGTTGTTGCTCTCCAACTTTGCTCACATTTTCTGCTAAAAATAAATGTATTTGATTGGTGTCTTTACTCGGCTTATCGTATAAAGTTCCGATTTTTCTAAATTCTTGGGGAATATAACCAGTTTCTTCTGTTAGTTCTCTAATTGCTGCTATTTCTGCACTCTCCTTTGTAGGATCGAAATTCCCTGCCGGCAGTTCCAAGAAAAATTCACCTACAGCGTGTCTATATTGCCGCACAAAAATAATTTCTCTATTACTAGTGATAGGTAAGACCATTGCAACGTCAGGCTTAATACTGACAAAATAATCATCTATAATTTTTCCATTCGGTAATTCTATTTCATCTTGCCTCACCTGACACCAAGGATTATCTAAAACCATTTTTGATTTTAAAGTCTTCCATTTCTTTAAGTTGTTCATAAATTAAGTAAAAAATAAAATGTATGTATAAAAAATTTGTAATGAATGTAAAAAAGTATAACAGATGCATCTGATAATTTAAATTTTGAACTTACACTGGCTTTTGCAATAACATAATATGTAAAACAAGTATGCAAATAAATGTAAATTTATTTACAGTAAATAAGAGATTTCCCTTGACTATTAGTCGGGGTACAACGGCACAGACAACCAATGTATGGGTGAGGATTTCACAAGATGATATCGAAGGCTGGGGGGAAGCATCACCTTTTGGTGTGGGTAATCATCGGCAATCAACTGATGCAATCAAAAATGCCTTAGAGCAAGTTGTGCCACTGTTAAAAACATTCAGCCCCTTACAACGTCAGGAAATTGAGCAAGTTTTAATACAAAACCAGATTCCTTCTGCTGCAAGAGCTGCCTTAGATATGGCAATGCACGACTGGTTGGGTAAGCGCGTAGGATTACCCTTGTGGCAACTTTGGGGACTCGATCGCAATCAAATAGTCCCGACTTCAGTCACAATTGGGATTAATTCACCTGAAGGCGCTAGGGCGAGAGCGCGAGACTGGTTAAAATTTACCGATGTCCGCCTTTTTAAGGTGAAGCTAGGTAGTCCAGATGGCATAGATGCAGATCAAAAAATGCTCTTAGCGGTGCGAGAAGAAGCACCTGAACTAGAATTTTTTGTTGATGCTAACGGAGGTTGGAGTTTAGAAGATGCGATCGCTATGTGCAATTGGCTAGCTGATTTAGGTATAAAGTATGTAGAACAGCCATTGCCACGGGGAGAAGAAAAAGGTTTAGCAAAACTCAAACAACACTCTCCCCTGCCCATCTTTGTGGATGAAAGTTGTTTCACCAGCGCCGATATTCCCGATTTGGCAAATTACGTGGATGGCATTAATATCAAACTAATGAAATCTGGGGGGCTAACAGAGGCAATGCGAATGGTACATACAGCACGAGCATATCGGTTGCAAGTAATGTTCGGTTGCTATTCTGACAGTTCGCTAGCTAATACAGCAGCATTACAGCTAGCGCCACTAGCTGATTATTTAGATTTAGACAGTCACCTTAACTTAATTGATGACCCTTTTACAGGTGCATTGCTAAAACAAGGAAGAGTTTTGCCAAACGATTTACCAGGTTTGGGAGTACAACATAGTGCGTCTATCACTTAATCAACGAGTAGCTATCTTGCTGCATGAAGGGACTATTGGGACTCACGGCAAAACAGGGCTAGCAATTTTACGTTACAGTGAAGCTCCAATCGTAGCCGTAATCGATCGCGAGTGTGCTGGCAAATCCCTACCAGAATTAACAGGTATTAAGCGTGATGTGCCAATTGTGGCATCGGTAGGCGCAGCCTTAGAGTACAAACCAGAAGTTTTAGTAATTGGCATTGCCCCAGGAGGTGGTGCTGTACCAGATGATTACTGGCTAGAAATCAAAGACGCTTTAGAAGCAGGAATGTCGTTGGTGAATGGTTTACATACACCAATGGCAATTATCCCAGAATTAAATGCACTGCTCAAACCAGGGCAACTAATTTGGGATGTCCGAAAAGAACCATCTAATATTAGTGTTGCTAGTGGAATGGCACGTACCCTTCCGTGTCGGCGGGTGTTGACAGTGGGAACCGATATGGCAATCGGTAAAATGTCAACTAGTCTAGAGTTACATTGGGCGTCAAAACTGCGGGGCTGGCGTTCTAAATTCCTGGCCACAGGGCAAACTGGGGTGATGTTAGAAGGGGATGGTGTGGCTTTAGATGCCGTGCGAGTAGATTTTGCTGCTGGTGCTGTGGAACAGATAGTCATGCGCTATGGCAAAAACTATGACATCTTGCACATTGAAGGACAAGGTTCGCTGCTACACCCTGGTTCAACGGCAACTCTACCCTTAATCCGTGGTTCGCAACCAACCCAACTGCTGTTAGTACATCGGGCGGGACAAGTTCATGTACGTAATCATCCCCATGTAATAATTCCACCAATACCTGAGGTGATTCGGCTTTATGAAACTGTTGCTAATGCTGGTGGTGCTTTTGGAAGTGTTTCTGTAGTGGGTATAGCGCTGAACACAGCCCATTTAGATGAATCTGCGGCTCAGGAAAGCATCGCTCAAACAATAGCAGAAACAGGGCTACCTTGCACCGATGTAGTCCGCTTTGATGCCAATCTGCTTTTGGATGCGGTGATGAATAATTAACGTGAGTTTGACGAGTGCTATTTTGACCTCTCCCCCAGCCCCTCTCCTACGAGGAGAGGGGAGCAAAAACCCTCTAATCTCGTTACTCCTCCCTCGCCTTTTAGGCTACCGTGTACACACAAGTCGAATTTCTTCTTAAATCCCAAAGATTACCTACTTAATCGCAGTGATGGTTAGGGTGGAGTAAAACTAAAGCTAAAACCTTAGTAAATCAGGTTTGGGGTGAGGTTTTGAGAATTTATGCAATAAATATATTGAATTCGGGTGGTCGTTTATTGAATTCGGGTGGTCGTTTATTGAATTCGGGTGGTCGTTTATTGAATTCGGGTGGTCGTTTATTGAATTCGGGTGGTCGTTCATTGAATTCGGGTGGTCGTTCATTGAATTCGGGTGGTCGTTTATTGAATTCGGGTGGTCGTTTATTGAATTCGGGTGGTCGTTCATTGAATTCGGGTGGTCGTTCATTGAATTCAAGCAGTGGTTAGGGTGGGGTAAAACCCAGATTCAAAGAACAACGTAGAGACTTGTGTGTACACCGTAGCGCCTTTTAGGAGAGGGAGGCTGGGAGGGAGAGGTCTGTCGAACTCACGTAATAATTAGGTGCTGTAGAATGCTTTAACCCTGAGTAGTTTTGAATTTTAAATTCCCTGAACGCGAACAGTGTATCTAAGAGTTGGGCTGACTGCTACGCTAAACTTATAGCAATGAGACACTTGTTGCCATGTCAGTCGCCCAGGATTTAGAATCCCCAGAAAATGTTATATTTCCCCCAGGGGATTTATATAGTGACGAACCGCCTTGTGAAACTGACTTGCATCGGTTGCAAATGACACTGCTCATCCAATGTTTGGAGTGGCTGTGGCAAAATCGCAAAGATTTTTATGCATCGAGTAATCTCACCATCTACTACAGTCCACGCCAGCGCAAATCAGAAAATTTCCGGGGGCCAGATTTTTTTGTCGTACTGGGGACTGAACGCAAACCCCGTAAAAGTTGGGTTGTCTGGGAAGAAGATGGCAAATATCCCAATGTAATTATAGAAATTATCTCGGATAGCACAGGCGACACTGATAAAGGCTTAAAAAAACAAATTTACCAAGATATATTTCGCACACCAGATTACTTCTGGTTTGACCCAGAAACGTTAGAATTTTCAGGGTTCCATTTGCTCGATGGTGAATATCAACCGCTAGAACAAAATCCCCAAGGCTGGTTATGGAGTCAACAGCTAGGTTTATATTTAGGAGTTGTTCAAGAAAAATTACGCTTTTACACTCGTGAAGGAGAACTGATTCCCACACCGGAAGAAGTGGCACAACACCAGAAACAACGTAGCGATCGCTAGGCAGCAAAACTGCGAGAATTAAATATAGATCCAGATACGATTTAACTTCTACGCTGTCTTGCTTGTGCCTGTTGACTCAAATGCTATGGATCTTCAGGAAAAACCCATTTTGGCGGTTCCGTCATTTTTTTGTGCAGACGTTCTTGTGCCAACTCCAGCATTTTCTCTAAGGGAGTCTCTTCAATAAATTTTGTCGTAGCTTTTCTAAACTCGGTATTGGGGCATTTATCCCCTAAAACACACCCGTTAACACAGGCTACAGCGCAGTTAATCTTTTGCTCCACAGTAAATTCCTCTCTCTAAAAGTTATGAGTTATAAGTGTGTGAGTCATGATTTTCATCTCTAACTCTTCACCGGAGGCAAAGCGTCTCCCGCTCCGCTCTTAACTCTTTACTATCAGGCATGACCTACAAGTAAATTTTACCTTGCCAGTTGGTATTTCATTAGTCTAACTACTTACCATTTAGAAACTTATGAGTTATAAGCTATGATTTTTACTCCTGACTCTTAATAAAGGGCGCTCATGTCAGAACTCTTTGCTACTACTGGAACTATAGCCGCGATCGCCACTGCTGTTGTCCCCCAACAGGGTAGTGTTGGGATTGTGCGGGTGTCTGGTTCTCAAGCAATGGCAATCGCCCAAAGTCTCTTTCATGCACCAGGGCGACAAGTTTGGGAAAGTCACCGGATTCTCTACGGTTACATTCGCCATCCCCAGACGCAACAAATGGTGGATGAAGCTTTGTTGTTGATTATGAAAGCACCCCGTTCTTATACCCGTGAAGATGTAGTGGAATTCCATTGCCACGGGGGAATTATGGCAGTGCAGCAGGTATTACAACTGTGTTTGGAAAATGGGGCCAGACTAGCGCAACCTGGAGAATTTACCCTCCGCGCCTTTTTGAATGGACGATTAGATTTAACTCAAGCCGAAGGTATTGCTGATTTAGTGGGAGCTAAATCGCCCCAAGCTGCTCAAAGTGCCTTAGCTGGTTTACAAGGAAAATTAGCTCATCCAATCCGGCAGTTACGCGCTAACTGTTTGGATATCTTGGCAGAAATCGAAGCTCGAATTGATTTTGAGGAAGACCTTCCACCGTTGGATGATAAAGCAATGATATCAGCAATCGATAAAATTGCCGCAGAAATAACTAGGTTATTAGAAACCAAAGATCAAGGTGAGTTGCTACGCACTGGTTTAAAAGTGGCAATTGTCGGGCGTCCGAACGTGGGTAAGTCGAGTTTATTGAATGCTTGGAGCCGGAGCGATCGCGCCATTGTAACTGATTTACCTGGTACAACCCGCGATGTTGTCGAATCTCAGTTAGTTGTTGGCGGAATTCCCGTACAAGTGCTAGATACTGCGGGGATTCGGGAAACAACAGACCAAGTGGAAAAAATTGGCGTCGAGCGATCGCGTCGTGCCGCCAATGCAGCTGATTTAGTCTTGCTTACCATCGATGCTTCCGCAGGTTGGACAGAAGGCGATGAAGAAATTTACCAAAAGGTACAACACCGTCCGTTGATTATAGTTATTAACAAAATCGATTTAGTAGAAGAAAGTGATAGGGAAAACCTTCAATCCAAAATCCTAGTTGCGCTGGAAGCCCACCAAATGAACGACCCAAAATCTACAATTGTCACAGCCGCAGCCCAAAATCAAGGTATTGATGCTTTAGAAAGAGCAATTTTAGAAATAGTTCAATCTGGAAAAGTGCAAGCGGCTGATATGGATTTAGCTATTAACCAAAGGCAGGCAGCAGCCTTAACTAAAGCTAAAATATCTTTGGAACAAGTACAAGCAACAATTGTTCAGCAGTTACCTCTTGATTTTTGGACTATTGACTTACGGGGGGCGATTCAAGCTTTGGGAGAAATTACCGGAGAAGAAGTAACAGAATCAGTTTTAGAGAGAATTTTTAGTAGGTTTTGTATTGGTAAATAAACTATAAAAGTATTAATTAAAAAATCAAAAGTTGCAATATTTATGTGTACTTATTAATCATTATAATATATAACAATTCTATCTGAGTTGTGAAAATTATTTTTTAATCGAACCACAGAGGCGCAGAGAGAATAATTAACATAAATTTTCACTAATGATTTAGGATTGCTATATTGTTTTAAATTTTCATGCTCCCTACAAGCGGAAGTTTACTGAGTTTGTAGCAGGTTAAGCAAAATAATTGCAGGAGTTATAAGTTATGAGTGATAAGTTATGAATTTTTAACTCATCACTTATAACTCATAATTCATAACTCATTTTCTGTAGCGATCGCTCTTGGGATATTACCAACAGTTGCCAGTTGCACTGTAAAGGTAGAACCTTCAGATAATTTACTTTTTACAGAAATAGATCCACCACAGCGCAGCAGTAATTGCTGTACAATTGTTAACCCCAACCCAGCACCACCATAATCTTCGGTTGCTGCTGTACGCACACGATAAAACCGATCGAAGATTTTGGGAATTTCGTTTTCGGCAATACCGATACCTGTGTCGCGGAATTCTAATTGGACATAATCGCCTTGATTACGGGCACGCACCCATACTTGACCTCCATTAGGGGTAAACTTAAGACTGTTGTGCAGCAGATTAATCACAATTTGTTTCAGCTTACCAGTTACACACCAAACAGATGGGAGTTCAGTCGGTACGGTGTAGGCTAGCATAATTCCTTTTTCTTGGGCTACAGGTTGGTAGGTACTGACTACTCCAGGTACAATATCTGAGAGACGCACTAACTCCAAAGTCGTCCCCTCCAAATTCTGTTCTAGCTGCACCAGTTCCAAAAACCCAGTAATCAGGGAATTTTGCCGATCGCACTGGGTATTTAACAGCTGTAAATAACGTTGTCGCTGTGGGGGTTTAAGATTAGGGGAATTTAATAACGAAAGTGCTGTCTTCATGTGCGTCAAGGGTATACGCAGTTCCTGACAGACATTTTTCAGGTATTCATCTTTAAGTAGCTCTTTGTTGTGCAGTTCTTGATTTTGCTGCTCCAATTTATTAGTGCGTACTGTGATGATTTGACCATTAATTTCATCTTGTCGGAGGAGTTGTTTTGCCAACAGTTGATTCATCAGTGCGGCTTGGGGCACGGTTGGACAAATAAAACTAGCAAGTAAAATTGAGGATGATTCTGGTGTAATCGCTTGTTGGATACCATTTAATACTTGCTGAATTACTCTCCCCTCAACAGTAGTTATAATTAGCAACGGCTGGTTTTTATTAGTATTTACCTTCCCCGATGTCTGATTTTTGGGTTTTTTAAGTGGTCGATGAGCCATAATTAAACTGCAAAACTGGGGTGATAACACTATCAGAAAGTTTTCCCGTCGCATTTGGCTATCTGGTGGTAAGTAAACGGGGACATAATGAGATGATGGGGATGAGGGAGATGAGGAGATATTTAATCTTCCCTCTCCCTTGTCTTCCCCTGCTTCCCCTGCTTCTTTTTTCCTACTCTCCTCAATCTGGCAAGTATAAATGAGACTAGACGCACCTACCGAGGATTGATAACGCGCTAATTCTGATTGCCAAATTTTATCTGGTGGTAGCTTCACCCAGAGAGTGGCTGCAATTTGCTGCTCAATGAGTAAGTCAATTTGCGCTCTTACCAGTGATAGCAGAGTAGCAGGACTGAGGGACAATGGTTTAGGAGGCGTTTGCACTCCCATAACCAGTTGATAAACAGACAGATCCTTAGCCAGAGAAACATTCATGAGTCAAGCACAACTTGGATGAAGCAAGAAATAATTCTGTCTTCGATTTTCACCTTTATGTGTGCATTTTTTACAAAATCACCACGCAAAGAAACATTAACTATAAAAAACTCTATCTAAAAGGGAGTGGAGGACAAGGGGAGAAGGGGGACAAAGAGAATAACTCATGCCCAATGCCCAATGCCCAATGCCCAAATTAAGCTTGTACGTTAAGTCTTTGCTGTAAAGCGTCGCGTGCGTGTTCTCGGTCGTCAAAATGGATTTTTTCGGTGCCGAGAATTTGGTAGTCTTCGTGACCTTTACCAGCAAGCAAGACTCCATCACCGGGTTGTGCTTGTAAAATAGCGGTACGAATTGCGATCGCCCGATCGCAAATTACTGTTGGCTGCACTGTGTCAGCTATTCCCGCCAAAATATCTTGCAAAATCCTTTCTGGATCTTCAGTCCGGGGATTATCTGATGTCACCACTGCCACATCAGCTAACTCAGCAGCGATTTTACCCATTTTTGGGCGCTTAGTGCGATCGCGATCGCCTCCACAACCAAATACACAAATCACTTTGCCAGGTATAAACGGACGTGCAGCTTTCAATAAATTTTCCAAGCTATCGGGTGTGTGGGCATAATCCACAATCACGCTAATATCTTGATCGGGACTAATCTGTACCCGTTCCATCCGTCCGGGAACTCCAGGGAACTCAGGTATTACATTTGCCACTAACTCCAAATCTAGCCCTAAGTGCAAAACTGCTCCTACGGCTGCTAAAAGATTTTCTAAATTATATTGTCCGACTAGGGGCGATTGAAAAGCCACGTCACCTTTTGGTGTATGTAATGTCCCACTAACACCATTTGGCTGGTAACTTAAATCGCTCATCCAGAAATCAGCGCTGTTGTCGTTGACGCTGTAACTCCAAACCCGTTCGGAATCCAACGACGCAATTAACTGCTTCCCGTAAGAATCATCAGCATTAATTATTGCCCGTCCTTTGAGATAATTAGGACTAAATAATAACGCTTTGGCAGCAAAGTAATCTTCCATATCGCTGTGATAGTCGAGATGGTCTTGAGTAAGATTACTAAATACCGCCACCTCAAATTCACACCCCAACACTCTACCTTGGGACAAAGCGTGAGAACTGACTTCCATTACCCCGAACTCACTCCCAGCCTTTACCGCCTCTGCTAGCTGCTGTTGCAGTTCCACTGCAAAAGGGGTAGTGTGGGCAGCAGTTTGCTCAAAACCTGCCCAACGAGTGTAGAGAGTTCCCATCAAAGCTGTAGCTAAATTAGCTTTGTTGAGTAGAAATTCAATTAGATGAGTAGTTGTAGTTTTACCATTTGTACCAGTTACGCCTACCAGCTGGAGTTTTCGCCCTGGATAACCGTAAAAAGCACTGGCTATCTGGGCACAAGCTTGAGTGATGTTACTTGCACTAATGACCACAGCCTGATTTGTGGGAGGATTTTTTTGTGCAGCTTCGGGAGAAACGATCGCAGCTACCGCCCCCGATGCGATCGCACTTTGCCAAAATTCCCCACCATCAACCCGCGTTCCTGGCATCCCAATAAACAAATCTCCCACACGACAAGCATGGGAATTCGTCTTTAAACCCCTAACTTCCACATCTTCCAAAGTTGGATAATTAGGCAATTGCTCAACACTGTCTACCGCTGTTAGTAATTCCCGCAATTTCATTTTGTGAACCTCGTCACATTCTCAATCTTGCGCTTATTCTGCATTATTTTTTTCTAATTGGCTAAATATTTACGCAACATTTGCTCCAACTGTTGCACGCTAGCACGAGGAGAAGGACGCGGCAATAATTTCTCACTTCCCTCCTCATCCTCTGTGCCTCTGTAGTTCGATAAATAAAGTACCGGCACTTCATACTCATACGCAGCAAACCAATCTTCACGAGTCGTAATATCCCTAATTTTCAACTCGAAACTGAGATTTTGGATTTGTTCTAGCTTTTCTTGCAAGCCTTCACATAAATGACAGCCGGGTTTACTGTATAAAATTAATCGCATTCTTTATTTGAGTTGGCGCAAGAAGTTATAAGTTTAGAATAACGTAGACGCTTCGGCTGGTCGCAGGCTACCGCAGAGGGCACGGAGGAGAAGGGTAGACAATTTCAAAGTCCCTCTCCCAAGCTTGGGAGAGGAATTTAGGATGAAAGCTCTTTGATTCATGAAAGAAGTCTAATGACCAAATTCTGTGACAATGATTAACAACCAGCCAGAATACTGTATTTAAGCTACTCATGAGCCAAAGTTCTCAAAACAGCCCTTTACCAGGCAAACCTGTTCAATCATATTTCCAGTGGTTATATGCCTTCTGGAAATTCTCTCGCCCTCACACAATTATTGGTACAAGTCTGAGTGTTTTGGGTTTATATTTAATTGCCATTGCTATAAGTAGAGACGCGATTAATCATATCTCTACAGACGCGATGAATCGCGTCTCTACAAACGCGATGAATCTTGTCTCTACGTATTCCCTACTCCCTGTCTTCGGTGCATGGATTGGTTGTCTGTGTGGCAATGTCTACATTGTGGGGTTGAATCAATTAGAAGATGTGGAAATTGACAAGATTAATAAGCCTCATTTACCCTTAGCGTCTGGGGAATTTTCCCAGCAAACTGGGCAATTAATTGTCGCTTCTACTGGGATTTTGGCGCTGGTTGTGGCGTGGCTAACTGGCCCGTTCTTATTGGGTATGGTAGCAATTAGCTTGGCTATTGGTACTGCTTATTCTTTACCGCCAATTCGCTTAAAACAGTTCCCGGTTTGGGCGGCGCTGTGTATTTTTTCGGTGCGCGGTACGATTGTTAACTTAGGGCTATATCTGCATTACAGTTGGGCGTTGCAACAAAGCCAAACAATTCCGCCTGTGGTATGGGTGTTGACATTATTTATTTTGGTGTTTACCTTTGCGATCGCTATCTTTAAAGATATCCCCGATATGGAAGGCGATCGCCTCTACAATATTACTACTTTCACCATCAAACTTGGTCCCCAAGCTGTGTTCAATCTGTCTCTTTGGGTAATAACTGCCTGTTATCTGGGAATAATTATGGTTGGGGTGCTACACGTCGCCTCAGTTAACGCCATATTCCTGGTAGTTACTCATTTGGGACTGTTGGCTTGGCTGTGGTTGCGGAGTTTGACGGTAGACTTACAAGATAAAAGTGCGATCGCTCAATTCTACCAATTTATCTGGAAACTCTTTTTTATGGAATATCTGATTTTTCCTATCGCCTGTCTTTTGGCTTAGACAATGCTAGAAACCTTTCCCACTAGTTCGATTATCGCTGCTGTTGTAGTTGTTCTGAGTCTATCAATCCTTGGCTATTTCGCTTGGAAAACTTTGATCACCTCAGACTTGTTTCAAAAAGGCATCAATCTTGCCCAAGCAAAAGATTACCAAGGCGCAGAAGCAGCTTTTCGCAAAGTGATTTCCATCAACTCTACAAATGACGTAGTGCGCTTGTTTTTGGGAGACGTTTTAAACCAGCAAGGACAAGTAGAGGAAGCAACAGAATTATTCCGAGAAGTGATTCGCCGCAGCCCGAAAAATCCTGATGCTTACTTGCGTCTCGCTAATATCCTCATGCAGCATGAGCGAGAAGAAGAAGCTCAAACTAACCTGTTACAAGCTAAAGATTTATTGCAAAAACAACGCCAACTAGAAAAAGCTAAAAAAATCACTCAACTGTTAGATAAAATCAGTGCTAAGTCAAGCGAATCTTAACTTTCATGAGAATTGCAGAGATTAAATTTTCTTGTTGTGTCTCCTAATTTTTTGCCATTCTCATCATCATGATGGGAATGGTTTTTATTTTGGAATTTACCAATGTCTGCCGTAATTATGTCCCAATACAATCCAACCTATTGGTTATCAGGGTTTGTCAAAGTGATAATAGCCACAATATCTTTAATTACAGCAGTAAAACTTGTATATCTAGTTCCCCAAGCACTGGCATTTTCTAGCCCCACTCAATTAGAACAAGCAAATTAAGAACTTCAAACCCAAATAGCTGAACGCTTACAAGTGCTGATAAGGTCTAGTCTGATGCTGTAAAAAATAGCACTATATATAATAATGAATATCGCTTTAAACGAGCTACTGATGGCTCCTATCGTTGGCAGCTAGCGCGAGGTTTACCACTCAAAGATGAGTAAGGTTTTGTAGTAAAGTGGTTTGGAACCTGTACAGATATCCACTAACAAAAACAACAACTTGAAGAACGAGCAGTTATGACTCGTGCTAACCGAGGAACGCGGGTTTTAGCTGCAAATATTAGCCGTCGAGAATTTGGTTATATTGTCACGTTAACAATGATTGTTACTTTAGTAGGAGCAGCAAGGATGTATACTTTTGAAAACGAAGTTCCTGTGGAATCAGGGCTGCACAATTATGGCAGTGCTTTATGGTATGACAGCAATGCTAATGAAGACAATGGGTTCTGAGTATTGGCCCAAAACGCCAGAAGGAAGGGTACTTTATTTTTTCTGAGCATTATATGCGTTTGCCGTGTTTAGCTACGTAACTCCGATTTTAGCGACGTTCTTTATTGGTGTGATACTGATGATGATGAAGCAGAGTTAGCTGGAGCGAAATCGATTCAACTGCTTCAGGGAGAAATTCCAGAATTATTGCATCAGAATTTAGAGCGTTGATGTTAGTAAAAATTAATTAGTAAAGAAAGTTAATGAAAATAGCAATTTCTTCAGCTTGGGACACGGTTCAAAGCATGGTCAACGGTTTCATAGCTTTGCTACCAAATATTGTATTAGGATTAATTGTCTTCATTTTATTTTTGTTTATTGCTAGCAGAATTAAGGTACTGGTCAAGCAGTTGACTCGCAATCGTCGCTCTGCTCGGAATCTAGGATTAGTGCTAGGAAGGTTAGCGCAGGGGGTGACAGTTTTGATTGGATTGTTTATCGCCCTTTCCATTTTGATTCCCTCGTTTAAAGTAAGTGATTTAGTTCAACTGTTAGGAATTAGCGGTGTTGCGATTGGTTTTGCCTTCCGCGATATTCTGCAAAACTTTTTAGCTGGGATTCTAATTCTGCTAACTGAACCTTTTCAAATTGATGACCAAATAGTATTCAAAAACTTTGAGGGAACTGTCGAAAATATCCAGACACGTGCAACAACAATTAGAACTTATGACGGTAGGCGGATTGTCATTCCTAACTCTGAGTTATTTACTAATTCGGTAACTGTAAACACTGCCTTTGATAACCGCCGATTGGAGTATGATGTCGGCATTGGCTACGGCGATGACATTGACCAAGCCAAGCAGTTGATGTTAGACGCAGTGCATAGTATAGATGAGGTTTTAAAAGATCCGGCTCCTGATGTACTGGCTATGGAACTAGCCGGAAGCAATGTTAACATCCGGGTGCGCTGGTGGATTAATCCACCACGACGAGCAGATAGTCTGACTTCGCGGGACAAGGTGATTACTGCAATTAAGAAAACCCTTGTTGCAAATGGCATTGATTTGCCTTTCCCAACTCAACAAATTCTATTCCACGACCAGACCGAAGAGACGGATGGAAACAGATCGCGTCAGCGTGAAGGTTGGCCTTCCGGTAAAGGGGAAGTCCCGGAGCCACATCGGATTACAGATTCTCTCAAGTTACTTGCTCAAAAGCAAGATGATGGTAATGGTAAGGTAGATTCTACAAAGGTGAATAATGAATAATGAAAAATGTCAAACTGAACAAACTTTGGGATACGCTCCACTCAAGTTACTGGTTCATTCCCTCAATTATGGCTATAATTACCACTGCGTTGGCATTCACAATGTTAATGCTCGATCGCACAGGTAAAGCAAATATTAATTATTGGTGGAGCTACACTGGTGGAGCAGATGGAGCGCGATCGCTTTTAGGAACAGTTGCAGGTTCAATGATTAGCGTTGCTGCTACTGTCTTTTCAATTACAACCGTGGCGCTTCAGTTAGCTGCTTCCAATTTTGGCCCCCGTCTACTGCGTAATTTCATGCAGGACACTGGTAATCAAGTTGTCCTTGGTACATTTATAAGTACGTTCATCTACTGCTTGCTCATACTTCGGACTGTTCATGGTGAAGGAGATGGATATAGTCGGTTTGTACCACAAATTTCGATTACGTGCGGTATTCTACTTGCAATTATTAGCATAGCAGTGTTGATTTATTTTATCGATCATGCCTCCAAAATAATTCAGGCTTCGCACATCATCGAAAACGTTAGTGATGACTTAGATAAAGCCATCGATCGCTTGTTTCCCAAAAAAATCGGACGTAGTGGCCCATTCGGACAAGAAGTTCCAGAAATACCTGAGAATTTTGACTTCGTTGCAAGTCCTGTAATAGTTAATAATAATGGTTACATACAAGCAATTGACGACGAAGAATTGCTCAAAATTGCCCAAAAACACAATCTTTTATTGCGCGTCGAGTCTCGACCGGGAAAGTTTATTGTTAAGGACAGTGATTTAGTTATGGTTTTTCCTGGTAAATTTGTTAATAAAAAATTAACCAAACAAATCAATGATGCTTTTATTTTGGGTAAAGAACGTAGCGAACAGCAAGATATCGAGTTTCCCATCGATCAGTTAGTAGAAATTGCCCTACGTGCGCTTTCTCCAGGGATCAATGACCCATTTACCGCAATTCGCTGTGTTGATAGACTAGGAGCAGGACTGTCCCGTTTAGCCCAAAAAGATTTTCCTTCACCCTACCGTTACGATGAAGATCATAAATTACGTGCGATCGCTTATGGGGTGACATTTGAGGGATTGGTTGATGGTGCCTTGAATGGAATTCGGCAATATGCACGATCTGATGCATCAGTAACCATTCGTTTATTGGAAGCGATCGCGAGTATTGCAACTTACACCAACAATCTAAAATACCAAGCAGTTTTACAGCGTCATGCAGAGATGATTTTGCGCGGTAGCCAAGAGGGTTTACCAGAAGAACTAGACCGCAAGGATGTACAAAAGCAATATGACAGTGCGATTCAAGCTTTAAAAAATCAGACCTTAGCTGAAATCAAAAAAAGAATTGTCTGAATTGGAAAGCTTACCCCGGTTATCGCGTGGGTAGAACAAGCTCTACTCATTCAATTATGTACTTAGGAGGTATATATGTTAAATAATTTAGAACCATTTTCACATTCACCAAAAAAACAAGAATTTGCTGCGATCTTTCGTTTAGTAAGTCGAATTAGTTTTTGGGTACAGTTAGTACTTGGTGGTGTTTCTGGCATTGCTGTATTGTTGGCCTGCTTTAGTCGTAACATTACCACTCAAGCAAATAATGCAGGTATAGGATTTGGCATATTTTTGGCTATTGCTAGTATTTTATTGCTGTGCTTTCGAGTCTATTGGGCTTTGCGTTATCAGAAAATGGCTAAACTTTTACAAACACCAAATTCTGAAAACCATCCCAAAAAAGAAGACGTAATTAAAAGTTTAAAAATTGGATTAATTGTGAGTTTAGTAGGGTTATTAATAGCTTTTATTGCTTCGGAAGTGACGGTTACAGTTATATTGGGGAAAGCAGTAGCACAACCTGAAGGTGTCGCAATTTATCAACCAGAAAATGTAATTCGTTCGCTAGATATTTTTGTAATGTTAGCAAACGTCAACATGATTGGCGCTCACTTTTTTGGGGGAGTTACCTCTCTTGGTCTACTCTATTGGTTAGAAGAGTAAGAGGTGCAGTATCGATCGGGGTAAAATGTTGGGAGTTTGATAATCTCTCTATTTTACTTGATGCTAAATATTCTATTTAACTGGAATCCCCTTATGGTCTTAGAGTCTACCACGGGTGAAGTTGTGATTGCAGAACAACTCAAGCAATTTCTACTAGTACTCTCTGTCTCTTTGGGTGTAGCAACATTACCACAAATTTTTAGTTGGTTTCGCCGCATCCCTTATACATTATTACTGGTAATTGTGGGATTAGGATTAGCATTCCTGAATGTGCGATTGATTAATCTTTCTCCTGAATTAATTCTGATGATTTTCTTACCGCCTCTGCTGTTTGAAGCTGCTTGGAATTTGAAATGGTCAGACTTAAAGCGGGATTTATTACCTATTTGTCTGTATGCAGTAGTTGGGGTGATAATTTCTATCGCTGGAGTAGCGTTTGGTCTTCATCAATTCGCTGGACTTGAACTGAGCATTGCTCTATTAGTTGGAGCTAGTCTATCAGCAACCGATCCGGTTTCGGTAACAGCTTTGTTTCGGGAATTAGGAGCAAGCAAACGTCTAAGAACGCTGATGGAAGGAGAAAGTTTATTTAATGATGGTATGGCGGTTGTGGCTTTTGGCTTATTAGTTGCTCTGCCGTTAGGTAATGCCAAACTTGATTTACAGTCTGCTTTATTAGAATTTTTTCAAGTAGTAGGCATTGGTATCAGCGTTGGAGGATTAATTGGGTTTGGTATTTCCTATCTAACCCAACGTTTCGACTTACCATTAGTAGAACAATCCCTTACACTGGTTTCTGCCTACAGCACTTACCTAATTACAGAATATTTGGGTGGTTCCGGCGTGATGGGAGTAGTCACCACAGCTTTAATTTTAGGCAACTTTGGCTCACGCATCGGCATGAACCCCCGCACGCGGTTCATTGTCACTGAATTTTGGGAATTTCTAGCTTTTTTTGTGAATTCGATTGTTTTTCTCTTAATTGGCGATCAAATTCGCTTTGCTGTCTTAGGAGATAACCTAAAAACTATTGCAGTCACAATTGTCGCGATGATTGTGGGACGGGCAGTATCTATTTATGCTTTAAGTAGTCTTAGCAACTGGTTAGCTAAATCCCAAATTCCTTTATCTGAACAAACTGTATTGACGTGGGGTGGGCTACGCGGCTCTGTCTCCATTGCCCTGGCTTTGAGTGTACCAGCCATACTCCCGCAAAGGGAAGAAATTATTGCTACAGTCTTTGGAGTAGTTTTATTTACCCTGTTAGTACAAGGCTTAACCATCCAACCATTATTAGAGAAACTCCAACTTTTAGGTTCGCAACCGCTACGTCAAAAATACACGGAAGCAATTGCCCGTCAAGTTGCTCTCCAAAGGGCGCTGGAATATTTAGAAACGGCACAAAAGCGTCCCGGAATTCAGCCAGAGTTTTATCAATATCAGAAGACGCTGCTTTTAGGAGAAATTACCTTTTTGCAAGAAGAAATTGATAAGTTACTTGATGAATACCCAAATTTACAAGAATTTACAACCGAAGAACTGCGAAGGGAACTACTGGCAATTGAAGCTGATACCTACGCTGAGTTTGTCCGCGCAGGTAAGTTAAATAAAGAACTTTCACCTTTTTTGCAAATAAACTATGACAGAGTAGATGGGAAGGAATAAGTCTATACTGCATAGTAAGCGATCGCCACTTAACAAGATTGTAAACTTTTTAGGTGCTATCTTCGTTGACTGTTATTTATCCTCACTTGTCGAACTTTGATTATTCACCCGACTCAGGTGTATCTTTTTCGTTGAACTGCTTAAATAGATTATCCAGAGGAGAGAGACGAAATCCCGGTGCTTGATAATCTTGAGACAGATAATTTTCTGGTATAGTAATTTGGTTCCCATCCCGAATAGCCGAATAATGAGGAGAAAGAATTTCAATTCCTGCTTCATTACACTTATCTTGAATACTTTGATGTAGTTGTGAATAAATACTCCCCATCAGCATTGGCTTATTAGTATAGGCGTTTAATTCATAGCTCACATAGAAATCATCTAAACTAGTTTGGAACACAAAAGGAACAGGCTTTGCTAAAATATCTTTGGTTGCTAGCGCAGCATCAATCAAAACTTGATGAACTTTGCGCCACGGTAAATCATAGCCAAGCGTTATTGTAGTGTGTAAAATTAAATGATAATTAGGGTCTTGACCAAGAGCGCTGTAGTTAATAATTTGGCTAGTTAATACACTTCCGTTAGGAATAGTAATCATCACATTCTTGATAGTACGAATTCGCGTTACTAACAGAGTCTTTTCCACAATATCGCCAGTAGCATCACCAATTTTAATGCGATCGCCAATCTGAAAAGCACGGGTATAAATTAGAATAATTCCAGCGACAATATTGGCAACCAATGCTGTAGAACCTAACGATAACAAAATACCTAAAAACACAGATATTCCTTGAAAAGCTGGTGAACCAAATCCTGGTAGATAGGGAAAAGCCAGTACTATTGCTAAGGCAATGATTAAAGAGAATACTAGTTTATATGTCGGTTCTGCCCACTCAGGATAAAAACCGGAAATGGATAGACTTCCATTACCTAATCTTGTAAATATTGGTCTAATAATTTTCAAAATATAGTAGGTGACAAAAAAAATCAATCCCAAGGCGAACAGTTTAGGACAATAAGCTGCAAATGCTAACCAACTTTGATAGAGAGCTTCTAAAAAATAACTAACAAGTTTAGAACTAAGCTGTTTCGTCCAAGGGAAAAATCCTAAGACTAAAGAAACATAGATATATATAACTCCTAACATTATCATCAGCCGGAGTATTTTCACTACTTTAGTTACAATATTGCTGACTCTAGATACAGGTAAAAGTTCGATATTTTGAATTCTGATGGCAGGAATTCTAATTCCTTGCCAATTCTGTAATGTAGTAATGATTTTTGGGGAAATCTGATTAAAAACTTTTAAAAATATAAATAAACCTAGAGTGGAAAGAAAACTGTAAAGTAGACCTTTTAAAATATAATTTAAACTACGGTCTTTCCTATACTTAGCGATAGAACCACTAATTTTTTTGATATATTCTTGAGCCAGTTCCTGTCTACTTTTACCTGCGGCTTTTGCATCATTCTCGGTAATAGTAAATATTAGTTTCTCTCCTAAGACAATATTTGTAGTATCTTCCTCGTCTAAACTTTTTAAAGTATCAACAGGAATAGATGGGTCATTGGCTATTGTTTCGATTCTATTCGTAACCGCTTGTGCTCGCTCCTGTGGAGAAAAAGAACCGACATTTTTTTTAATAATAAATAGTGTTTTGTCTCCCAATATTACAGGAGTACCATCTATCTTATTAACAGCTTCTGGAGTCTGATTAACAATAAGGTTTTTTTCTTGAGCGTAACTAATTGTCATAGTGGTGATAAGTAGAAATAACATCACCACTATGACAATAAATCTATGAAAAAAAATTAAATATTTTTTATTGCTATACTTTACCATAGATGGTTGATTGTTTGAAGATTATCATAAATTATAATAAAAAATAAACAACAATAAATTACCGAATACAATACAATGAATTACATAATGCAATACAACTCAATATAAGAATTTATTAGTTAGAATACCTAGTCTTGCCCGGATTTATCACAAAGAGATAAAAAAAGTAGGTCAGAAACTGCAAAAATGTATATGAAATAAGCATTTCAGCAGCGATAATCCGGGTTATCCCTGATATAAATGGCTATATGTTAATACATTAAGTGAGAACTCGTACAGCAGAATAAGGTGGACAAATTCCAGCAATTGTCTTGACTGCCTTTGCCAGTAATGATCACCAAGAAAAAGCCCTAAAAGCTGGGTTTAAGATGGATTTACCCAAACCTCTTAACCCAGAAGAATTAATTGCAGCCATTATTAAACTTATGGAAACAAAAGTGTCAGTAATTACCTAAAAAACGACTTTTTACTCTTAATAAAGCACCATCTATTAAAAATGTGGTGAAAAAGAATGTGGAGAAGTAGCAATGTTACATCTCCCCAAGGGTTATGAATAACGCATAATTAATTTCACCAAATGTATATTGTATACAAATGAACAATTAAGAATACACTTGTATCAAGTTAGCTTAATCACTTATAATTCCTGCTAGAATCCTGCCAAAGCTGTGTTTTTGCTCTCCGAAGAGTCAGTAGAGAGGGGCTAGGGTGAGGTATTTTTGTGATGGTAATCCGCCGAACTTGATATTATATGTAAACCAAGCAGGTAAGGTAATAAAAATGCTGAGAAACAAGAATCTACTGGTAGCAGCTATTATCTGCTTGTGTTTGAGTAATGGGAATACTGCCTTTGGTAAAGATGTTGGCATTATTTTAGCAAAAATTCAAAATACTCAGTCCGCAGTTATTCGGAACAAAAACGCAGTTGCTAACTTCGAGCAAGGAAGCAATCTCTATAAACAGGGAGATTTAAAAGGAGCAGAGGCGGCTTTTCGGAAGGCAATTGAACTAGAACCCAATTTTGCACAAGCTTATATTGCCTTGGGAAATACTCTCGACGATCGAGGTAAACCACAAGAAGCGATCGCCCAATACAATAAAGCCATTAGCCTTGATCCTCAAGACTCTAGAGCATACTTTAATCTCGGTTTGACTTTAGCAAGACTGAATCAGTTAGAAGCTGCGATCGCACAATATCAAAAAGCCATCAGCCTTGAACCCAAATATGCAGAAGCTTACTATAACTTAGGAAATGCTCTCTACGCTCAAGGCAAGCTAACAGAAGCAGTTACCGAATATACAGCAGCAATTCGCCTCAAACCAGATTATGCACCGACTTACACGCGTTTAGGAAATGCTCTGTACGATCGAGGTGAGCTAGCAGAAGCAGTTACCCAGTATAAAAAATCCATTAGCTTCGATCCTAACTATGCAGACGCTCACTATTACTTAGGAAACGCCTTGTACGCTCAAGGAAAGCCAGCAGAAGCAATCGCCGAATATACAGCATCCATTCGCCTCGCTCCGAAAAATCCAGCAGGTTATAATGCCTTGGGAAATACTCTATACGCTCAAGGCAAACTAGAAGAAGCGATCGCACATTACAAAAAAGCCATCAGCTTCGCTCCCAACTATGCAGACGCTCACTATAATTTAGCAAGTGCTTTTTATGCTCAAGGCAAGCTAACAGAAGCAATCGCCGACTATACCGAAGCGATTCGCCTCGATCCCAAACACGCACAAGCTTACACAGGTTTGGGAAATGCGATGGACGATCGAGGTAAACCTGAAGAAGCGATCGCACATTACAAAAAAGCCATTAGCCTCGTCCCCAACGATGCATTCACTTACTATAATTTGGGAATCACTTTAGGAAGACAACAACAGCCAAAAGAAGCGATCGTTAATCTCAAAAAAGCCAGAGAATTATTCCAAGCTGAGAAAAACAAGGAGATGGTTGAGCAAGTCGATCGGCTAATCCAAAAAATTAATACCCAAACGAATTGAATATGGGGCATGGGGATTGGGGACTGGGGACTAGCAAAGAAGCAGGGAAGAAGAACTATTAATAAATGACAAATGACAAAACAAAGGGGCAAAGTCTACCTCGTAGGAGCTGGGCCTGGAGATGCGGCATACCTAACAGTAAAAGCTGACAAACTCTTAGCTGCTGCTCAAGTGTTAGTCTACGATGCTTTAGTAGATGCTCAATTATTGCAGTGCGTACCAGATGATTGCCTGAAGTTAGATGTCGGCAAACGCGGTGGCAAACCCAGTACAAGCCAAGCACAGATTAACAAGTTACTGGTAAAGCACTGTCTGCAAGGAAAACAAGTTATACGGCTCAAATCAGGCGATCCGTTGATTTTTGGGCGTTGCACTTCCGAAATTGAAGCGTTGAAAGCATCCGGTTGTGATTTTGAACTAGTACCAGGAATTTCCTCAGCCCTTGCAGCACCTTTGTTGGCAGGAATTCCCCTCACAGATCCGGTTTTAAGCCGCACTTTTGCAGTGCTTACAGCTCACGAACCAGAGGTTTTAGACTGGGAGGCACTCTCACGGTTAGAGACACTGGTAATTTTGATGGGAGGGCGACATCTACCAGAGATTGTAGATCAACTGGTGCAGCATGGGCGATCGCACTTAACACCCATTGCGATCATCCGTTGGGCAGGAACTCCCGAACAACAAATTTGGACAGCGCAACTGGGCAATATTATAGAACAAACCACCGGATTATCCCTTTCCCCGGCGGTAATTGTAATTGGCGAAGTTGTTGGGCTACGTAAGTACTTACAACCTGAGAAAATAGATTGTCAGGTTTCGACTACAGCCAAAACTTTTAGCCCCCCTGCTATGTCAAGCAATTTTCCCCTATCTCCCCTTACTGGTAAAATGATCTTGGTGACACGTTCAGTTGGCCAATCGAGTCAATTTAGCGATCGCCTCATTGCATCAGGTGCAACAGTCATCGAAATGCCTACCTTAGAAATCGGCCCGCCCTCCAGTTGGGAAGCTTTGGATCGTGCGATCGCTCATTTGTCTGACTTCGACTGGTTAATTCTCACTTCTACCAATGGCATAGACTACTTTTTTGAAAGGCTAACTACCCAAGGTAAAGATAGCCGTGCCTTAGCTGGCATTAAAATTGCCGTCGTTGGTGAGAAAACAGCCCAAAGTCTCAAACAACGCTCTCTCCAACCAGATTTTATTCCCCCTAACTTTGTTGCCGATTCTTTAGTGGAAAGTTTCCCAGATAAATTAGATGGTAAAAAGGTTTTATTTCCCAGAGTTGAAAGCGGCGGCAGAGAAGTCTTAGTTAAGGAATTAACTCTCAAGGGAGCAAAGGTGATAGAAGTTGCGGCATATCAATCTTGTTGTCCTAGTAGTATTCCACCTGCGGCAAAGTTAGCTCTCCAAAACCGCAAAGTAGATGCGATCACCTTTGCCAGTTCTAAAACTGTACAATTTTTCTGTCAACTTACTAATAATATATTTCCCAACAACTCTGATGCTAGCCAATTCTTAGAGGGAGTTTGTATTGCCTCTATCGGCCCCCAAACCTCCAAAACTTGCCATGATTTATTTGGACGTGTGGATATAGAAGCCCAAGAATATACTTTAGATGGTTTAACCCAAGCACTGATCGCATGGGCGGCAAATTCTTAGATGAGAGAGCAAGGGAGGCAGAGAAGCATACTTCTCTACGAGAGGCTGCGCCAACGACTGCGCTCAGTAACCGGGGGAGCAGAGGAGAATAACTACTGACAAATGACAAATGACAAATGACAAATGACAAAACGTATAATCGGTTTAACCGGAGGTATTGCCACAGGCAAAACCACTGTCACCAATTATTTAGCTAGCACTTATAACCTGCCGATTTTGGATGCAGATATTTATGCTAGAGAGGCAGTATCTTTAGGTTCGCCGATTCTGGGTGCGATCGCTCAACGTTATGGTGAACAAATTTTACTACCAGATAGCAGCCTCAACCGTCAAAAGCTAGGTGAAATTATCTTTAATCGCCAAGATGAACGCAACTGGATAGACAATTTGATTCATCCTGATGTGCGCGATCGCTTTCTCAAAGCAATTGCTCAGTCTTCCTCACAAACACTGGTGTTAGTAGTGCCTCTATTATTTGAAGCGGGAATGACTGATTTGGTAACTGAAATCTGGGTAGTGCGTTGTTCCCAAGAGCAACAACTACAAAGATTGATACAACGAAACCATTTAAATAGAAAACAGGCACGTGCCAGGATTAATAGCCAATTATCTATCGAAGAAAAAGTGGCTCATGCAGATGTTGTTTTAGATAACTCCTTCACCCTAGAAGTATTACTAGAGCACGTAGATGTAGCCCTAAAAACTACTAGTAAGGACTAGATGCTATTTATCTTAAAAAAGATACATAGATGACATTCTCAAGACATAAAAGCTTTATAAATTTTTGGAGATGTCTAGTTAAGTAAAAAAATGTGACATCTAACCTATTATTGTCCAATAATTCGGTGATTTTACAGTTGAAGCTGCAATTGATAGTACTGTAAATTTAAATGGTTGCTGGACAAAAGATATCATTGAGTAAATTCAAACATTAATTCAAACATTAATTCAAACATTAATAACTAAAGATTAAGATTGAAGAAAAAATAATTTCAAATCATTGATATTCTTTTAAAATTATTATTTAAGTACCTTTTCAACGAACTGCTTAATTAGACATTGGGTGATAAATTGCCTTTACTAGCTGTCAATGTGGTTAATTACTAACTAGATTGTCCACCTGTTCAATTCTGGATTGGTGATTGAAAGAGATTTAGATTCACCTAGAGTCCAGAACTCTTTGTTATAGATTTCTTCTTTGGGAGAACTCACTTATGTCTTTGATGAGGACAGGTATGAACTTAAGTTTTAGTTTTTTAAATAAATTAGCTGTGGTTATCTCTCCAGTAGCAGAATTAAAACAAAAGAAGAAAATCCATGATTACAGACAACAAGTTTGTGGAGGCGACTACATATTTGAGCGCCTCAATGAAGGAACAATCGGGTACATGACTGGAGTAGGGAAACGCGTTAAAGCCTGCGATCGCATTATTTTACGAGAAGGTTGTGAATCTTATCAATATCAAGTTGAAGAAATTGATTACTACTCCGCTCCATCTGATATGTGGACAGCTTTACTCAAGCAAATACCGAATGACTAAATATTAAAGTCAATCAGTTGCTTCAATTATAGAGTTCAATAAAGTTCAGAATGAGCAACAAAATCCCGATGTAGAGACGCTATTTATCGCGTCTTTAAAGACCAATTATCTACACGATTCTCCTTCTCTTACTAGATAATAGTAGAAGTAAGGTACATCATAGTCTGCTCCTCGCTTGTTACAGGTTTTTGCAGATACATGAGGTACACCCCTCCCCAACCCTCTTCTTACCAAGGGGAGGATGCACGATAGCGCGGGTGGGATATTTTTATACCTCACCGAGTTGAAATCTGCTGTATGAAGGGAGTAAAGTTTTTATACCTCACTCAACCGAGAACAGCTAATTTTGTGATGTTGGTAGCTAGCGTAGTTCTAACTTTTCTACTTTGCTCTCCTGATACAATTATCCTCTGATTAAGGGGGAACTGAGTAGCAACTTCTTTTTGATCGATTACATTTCTCAGAAGATTAGTTTTGACTATTGTGCCGCTTGGATGTTGCCACGTTGACTTTTCTTAATTGGATAAAGTCGGACTGAGCTGTCGAAGAAACTCAATATTCAAATCTAGCTTTTCTCCTAACCATAGCGAATGAACTGCGTGGTCTGTCACAGCATCGCCTGTCTCAGGGTGGACGAGGATATCCAATCCGTCACGATTGAGCATTAACCAGGGAACGACTTTATCAAACTGATTCGGTAAGAAAGCAACTTGATACATTGCTTTTGGGTGGGGGCCGATGGGCTTGTCAAACCAGCGTCCGAGTTGCACGTCAAACCTAGCGCCTAATCCTTCGCGTACACGCGCAGCTACATCCCGACTCTCAGGATCGAAGTAAACATGAGCATGAAAACCGGCGATCTCGATAGTATCTTCTTTCATAGATCCACTTTTCGCTCTCAACTTTGATTTTGGGTAGCAGACTTTTTCTTTCGTCTTAGTCAATTTTCATGCTAGGGCGGTAAGGTGTCATTTTGACAGTATAATCGAGCATTGTTTGAATGAAGCGATCGCTGATCGTCCGCCCATAACTTTTTGCCCCCGCCGCTACTTCATACATCAACTGTTCAACTAACTTGCTAGTGTACTCATGCGCCATTAATTCATCTGTTCTAGGGTTGAGAATCACAGAAAGCCCATTGTACGGGATATTCCACACCAGCTTTTTCCAACGTGCTAGTAGTAAATGCGCCATAGAATCCACCTAATGCTCCAGTTCCCAGAATGGCATACGTGCGATCGGACATTTTTTCTATAACGGAATTTTCCTAGAAACATCATAAGGTGATGTCTGACGGGAGTACGCGTCTAGGTGTAGTTTATTCAACGCCTGATTTTAAATTTATTTTGTTTAATAAAACTTAAAATAGGTTTATTATCCTTTAAAATCTTTTGCAGAGATTTAGGTAAGATATATGGCTGATATTGTTGATATTGCAGTTACGGCTGAGTCGTTTAAAACACTGGTGGCAGCTGTACAGGCTGCTGGTTTAGTAGAAACATTAAAAAGTCCTGGGCCGTTCACTGTTTTTGCACCAAATGACGATGCTTTTGCCAAGTTACCAGCGGGAACTATCCAAACTCTGTTACAAAACATTCCCCAGCTAACGCGTATTCTAAAGTATCATGTCGTTCCAGGAAAGCTACTAAAAACTGATTTGGCACAACTCGGTACGGTTAATTCTGTAGAAGGTTCACCCATTAAAATTGATTCTTCTAATGGTTTTGAAGTTAAAAATGCCACAGTTTTAGCAGCAGATATTGAAGCTGACAATGGTGTGGTACACGTTATTGATACAGTGATTTTACCAGGTTAATTCAGCTAGGGTGGGTGTTTTCCACCCTACTTATCCAAAATCTTTATAATTAACTAACTATTGAGTAGTATCAAAATGCGACTCAATATTTTAATTTATGTTATGTTTGCAATGTGATTACTCACTCATCTGTTAATGTAAATTTAGTTATTTTAAAATAAATTAAGTTCCTAAAAAGCTAACATCTATCCCAAGAAAATTAATGCTCGATTTTAACACCTTAGTAGAGTTCTCTCGTGGTAACTGTATAGGTATTTGTGCGTTTCTTGTACCAGCAAACTTGATTGTCACAATTTTAACGATGAGCCTAGTAGCCTTACGTCGCCCATCGTATCAAGTGTGGCAATCTGCTGGAATTGCTGGCTTTTTCGCTTCTGTAATGATATTGCACGTATATACTTGGTTCATGATTGGCGTGGTGATGGCTCCTACTTATATCTTGCTGTGGCTAGCAATCACCTGTTTGGTGGCTAATTTGGCAGCAATTCTTTTTCAAAGACGCTACAGTAACAGTCCTAGTCTTTCCAACTGAAGTTTATCGGGCGTCTATAAGTGATATTTTCCGAAAACGATCATTTGACGCCTCTCCATTCATGCTCAAGAATGGCATAGAGCCAAGAGTCTCGCCATTCTCCCTTAATCCAATGGTGTTCTCGCAAATATCCTTCTTGTTGCATTCCAATTTTTTGCATAACTCGTGCTGAGGCAATGTTTTCTGGATGACAATTCGCAAAGATGCGATGTAAGTCTAACTGCTGAAAACCAAAGGATACAACTGCTTTTACAGCTTCAGGTGCATATCCTTGTCCCCAAAATTCCTGAGTTAAACAGTATCCAATAGAGCCTATTTTATTATCAGTATCCTGAATGGATATGCGACAGATACCAATCAATTGCTTTCGGGGTTTTAAAGTTACTGCTAAGGCAAAATGTTGATGATGTTCTTCCCCTTGCAATGAAATCTCTGTTTGCAAAAAGTTTTTGGTATCTTCTTCGCTATTCGCACCAAAGGTTAAATAACGCACAACTTTAGGATCGCTAGCGTATTTATGAACTGCTGGCCAATCTGATTTTACAAAGTCTCGCAGTATGAGACGTTGGGTTTCTAGTGGTAGATTCACTTGGGAAATTCTGCACATAACTGATTGACTACCCGATCCAGTCCTACAGAATGGGCGGCTTTGAACAATAAACGATCGCCTGTTTGCACAAATGTCTTCAACCTAGCCACCAATTCGGCATGAGTTGCAAAACACTCCGATGGGATACCCTCGGCACTAAGAATGATCGCTTCGGCATCTTGTCCATCTACCAAAACCAACAAGCCGTCTAAATTCAACTTTTGCACCGTTTCTCCCACTCGCTGGTGCAACTGTTGCGATCGCTCTCCCAATTCTTTCATTGCACCCAATACAGCAATTTTCCGCTTTCCGGGTGTATCTGCCAATAATTGCAACGCTGCAATCATAGCTTCTGGTGCAGCATTATAAGTTTCATCTAAGATTACCACATCACTGGGTAAGGTAAATCGCTGCGATCGCCCTGCGGGCATATCCACCATTACACCTGCTTTTAAGGATGCCCAATCGATCCCTAAAACCTTTGCCACCGCTAAAGCTGCCAAGAAATTAGTCGCATTATGACGACCAGGTAGAGGTAGAGGTAGTTGGATTCCTGCTACTTTTACAGTCTCGTTATCAATTAACTGCCCTTGAATATCCCCACCAGAAAAGCCGTAAGTTAAAACTTCTCCGTGCCAAACTTTTGCTGCTGTAGCCATTAATAGGGGATTGTCGTGGTTGAGAATTGCCACACTATTAGCAGACATTTCGACTAACAACTCACATTTTGCCTCAGCAATCGCTTCTTCCGAACCTAGTAACTCAATATGCGCTGTCCCCACATTGGTAATCACTCCAATTGTTGGCCGCGCTATTTGCGTCAGTTCAGCAATTTGTCCCCTACCCCGCATCGCCATTTCAATCACGGCGTAGTCATTTTCGGCGCCAAGTTCTAGGAGAGTTTTCGGAACACCGATTTCGTTGTTGTAATTTCCATAAGTTTTGTGAACTCGTCCCTTTGTACCTAAAACTGCGGCGATCAATTCTTTGGTTGTAGTTTTACCCACGGAACCTGTTACACCAATTACAGGAATATTAAAGCGATCGCGCCACCATCTTCCAAGTTTTTGATATGCCTTAAGAGTATCTTTTACCTGTAATACAGGGAATCCTGGATTTTCGTATTCAAAATCTACGATTGCAGCTATTGCACCCTTTGCGATCGCAGTTGGCACGAATTCATGTCCATCAAACTTATCGCCTCGGAAAGCGACAAATATTTCACCTGGCTTCAAGGTACGGCTATCTGTTTGGATACCGCTAGTTACTTGTGTTAAAGCAGTTTCAGATAAGTTTACACAGTGGGCCAAAATAACTTCAGCCAGTTGGGTTAGGGTGACAGAACAAAGCATAAGCAATTTATAATTTAAAGTTCAAAATCATAAAAGCAAAAAATAGTGGCAAAGAAGCTTAACTTCCGTGCCACGCCTTATTTATAAGCTACTTATACAGTTTAATCAAGTAAAGGACAATGGGCATAACAAGTTATGTTCGATCGCCCTATGCACGATTTTTAATCAAGATTACTTGCACAATTTGTATTGCTATCTCTCTAGAAACCCCTAAAGCTTGATATAAATCATTTAAGAAGTTTTTTTCTTCTTCAGGTATAATACCTTCAGCTAGGACAAAATTGGTGGCTACTGCAAAGGCTGTTTCCCGCAAGTCTTGAGATAAAGAATCTTTTGCTGCATTAAACAAAGCATTAAAGTCATCACCTTGGAGAATGCCCAAAATTTTTTCAAACAGCCTGTTCATCATTTCATTGGGATAACTTTTAAAAAGTTTCATCCGAGATAGCACAGAAATGATAGAATTTGCTTGCTCAACAGAAAGATAACCGTCTGAAGCCGTTGCCGTCAATATAATGACAGCAAAAGCTTCCGCTGGACTGAGTGCTGCTTGGGCTTGGCTTTCTGTGCCCAACACAGCGTCGAATAGACCCATTGTAGTAGCTCCTTGGTTAGAGTCCCAATAGCGTTATAGTTACCTGTATGTTTGGTAGATTTACAGGAAAGACTGTGATGCTTGAGACTTTCATCCTTTAGTGTTCCCAGGATTTATTCACGGTGAACACTTGTATCCAATGGTTTTTGGCAGGAACTACATTGCCATCTATAAACTTAGCGTTCTCCTGTTTTTTCTATTGTCTCAATTACCGCCAAACCTATACCAGAAGCTGCCATTAACAGTACTACTGATATCAAATAGGCGTTGGTCAGCATTCGTAAAGCTTCATCGAAAAAAATATAGGTGGTCATTGCTTCACCTTTTGAACTTTGTGCTGCTAGTGCTTTTTATTTCTCCACACCCTGATAGGTGAATTTCGTTGAGAAATTGCTAGCAATTGCATCTTAACAAAACTTTAGCTCTTTCAGAACACCATTCAAACTTTTTATTTCTGAAGATTTGATGAATTTTAGAAAGCCTTTGTCAAAAAAACTACTTACTTTTAGTTTAGTTCGCAAGTTGTGTCACCCTAAATTTACGTAAAGATAGTTGTTAAATATGTCAGCTAACTCACAAATAATTCTGAGAATAAATATCTACAAATTGCCTATTTTTGCCAACTATATTGTAAATATTGTAAATATAGAAGAAGATTCCCAGTTTCTCAAATAAATTGGAAATCTGAGCTACAAATCAAATAGGATTACTACGATCTCAGTGGATATACGAAAGTTATTCAATTAGGAATTCCGAGGTTTCACTTAAAAAAAGGGCGTTGCAGAACAGTGGAATAAATTGGAACAAGCTCTTGAATCTGAGGGGGAATTTTAGAAGTCCCCAAATCATCACGCTTTCTCTGCAAGGCCAAAAAAGAAATGCTTAAAATAAACAGCGTTCAATTGTCGCTACAACTGATTGAGAAAGAGAATCAAAATCGTAACCACCTTCTAAGCCAAACAGAATTTTACGAGTTACCCCTAGACAATAATCAGTAAATAAAGCGTAGTCTTCTGGCTGCAAATTAATACTTGCCAAAGGATCTGCGGCATTGCCATCATAACCAGCACTCACAATCAGTAAATCCGCTTGAAAGTTAACTAAAAATGGTACTACCTGTTTTTCAAATAGTGGCTGATATATGGCAATATCACTACCAGGGCGTACTGGTAAATTTAATACATTATTGTGAAAGCCGCGTTCTGTCGATCTTCCCGTACCGGGATAGCATGGATACTGATGTAGGGAACAATAGGCGATGCGTGCTTCTGTTTCAACGATCGCCTGAGTACCATTACCATGATGCACATCCCAATCGAGGATGGCGACGCGGTTAATTCCAGGTTGTTCTAGAGCAAATAAAGCGGCGATCGCGGCATTAGAAAATAGACAAAAGCCCATCCCTGCATCACTTTCAGCATGGTGTCCTGGAGGACGCGCTAGTACAAAAGCTGGATTATCCGACCCTAATACAACCTCAACTCCATCTAACCATGCACTGACTGCCAATAATGCCACATCATAACTGCGCGGGGAAACTGGCGTATCTCCATCCAAAGGGCCGCCGCCACTAAAGGCGATTTGCCACAGTTTTTTGATGTAGGCTGGGCTATGTGTTCTAACCAACGAAGACATCAGTGATGGCTGTTCTGATGCTGGTGTGGGCGATCTCCAGCTAATTTTATCTGCGAATGTAGCTGCTTTTAAGGCATTTGCGATCGCACTTAAACGTTCTGGTTTTTCGGGATGGTATTTTCCAGTCTTGTGATCTAAAAATTCGTCGGAATAAATGACTGGTAGCATAGGACGAAAAAGGTCGGCAGCAGGACAATGAATTTTATTGTATCCTCACTGGTACAAACAGTTTTCCCTTGTACTAGTACAGCACGGCGGAAATAAACATACCCCTTCGGGTTCGGCAGTTCCTCATGGGGGGAACCCCAAGACCGGACTGCCTTACCATTTCAAATGGTGTAAAAGCCCGAAATACAATTCTTTTGACTTTTGACTTTTGACTTTTGACTTCCGCCTTGCGGTACTAGATCGTTGCTCGTTTACTTTCGAGAACTTCTGTTGCTTTCTGTTCAGAAAGTGGGCGGTAGAATAAAAAGCCTTGTACCTCCTCGCAGTTAATAGATTTCAAGAATTCCAATTCCTCTTCCTTCTCTACCCCTTCGGCTGTTAACTTTAATCCCAAGCTGTGTCCCAAGGTTACTATCGCCTGGATAATATGAGCTACTTTGGCATCCTGCGTCAAATATTGAATGAAAGATTTATCTATTTTCAGATTGTGGAGTGGCAAAAGCTGTAGGCGTGAGAGCGAGGAATGACCCGTACCAAAGTCATCAATGGAGATGTAAACACCCATCTGCTGTAGCTCCTCTAACACCTTTGTGGTAAAATTCAAGTCCTCAATCGCTGTGGTTTCCATAATTTCTAGTTCTAAAAAGCGCGGTTCCAGACCTGTTTGTTCTAAAACCTTGGCTATAGTCTCTACCAATTTGGGTTGGCGGAACTGCTTTAGAGAAAGATTAACAGCGATCATAATCGGTGGGAATCCAGCATCTTGCCATGCTTTATTTTGGCTACAGGCCGTCTGTAGAGTCCATTCGCCGATGGGGACAATTAATCCACTTTCTTCGACCAGGGGAATAAACACACTGGGGGCGACCAATCCCATCTCTGGGTGCTGCCAACGCAACAGAGCCTCCATACTAGTAATTTTTCCGGTGGCAATGTTCACACGAGGCTGATAGTACAGCGTAAATTCATTGCGTTCTAGGGCATAGCGCAAGCTCTTTTCTAAAGTCAGGAGTTCAGGATTTTTAGCACTCAGGGAAACACTATAGAATTGGTAGTTATTCCGCCCTTTGTCTTTAGCGTAGTATAAAGCGGCATCTGCGTGCTGGATTAGTGTTTCGGCGTCAGGACTATTGTTATCAAGTAAGGCAATACCGAGGCTGGCAGTCACATAAAGTTCATGTTCTTGGAGATGAAAAGCATCCTCTAAGGCTTGTAAGATTCTTTGCGCCACCAAAGTTACCTCTTCAATATCATTGACTCGTGGGAGTAAAATAGTAAATTCATCGCCTCCCCAACGGGCTACAGTGTCTCCGCCTCTGAGTGAGTCTTTTAATCTTTGAGAGACACTTTGTAACAATTGGTCTCCCAGAGTGTGCCCCAAAGTATCATTAATCACCTTAAAGCGATCCAAATCGAGGAAGATCACAGCTAAACTTTCGCCATTTCGAGTGGCGTTGGGCAGAGTTTTACTGAGCAGCTCATTAAATAGTAGGCGATTGGGCAACCCTGTCAGCAAGTCATGGAGGGCTTGATAGCGAATCTTTTCTTCTACTTGTTGACGCTGCCGCGCACCAATGATACTAGCCGCCATCGTTAAAAGAGTAGATTCTTCGTGCTTTGACCAATGACGCTCAAAGGTGCAGTCTGCCAAGCCAAGATATCCCCAGAAATCATTATCCAAGCGAAGAGGCACTAAGAGAAGAGATTGAATGCCATCTCGAATTAGGAATTCTTGTTCGGCGGCAGGAAATTTTTGGGTAATTCCGCTAATCGACTGGCCGCTAGAGAGAACTGTGTACCAACGGGCTAATCCAGGAGCTTGATAAGGCTGATTCTGCCAATGGTTGCGGGTAGATTCAATACAAGATTGTGTCCATTCAAACTTGAGGCTGACTGCTATTTCCTCTGTAACAGGATGGGGATGGTTCTGAAAGAGATAGGCACGATCTGCCTTGGCAGCTTCGCCCAGTACAGCGAGAGCTCGATCGATACCAGTTTCGTAATTCATTTCTCCTAGCAAATAATTGGCAGCTTCTGCAACTGCTTGTAACAAGCGATCGCGCTGGCGCAGTTCGGCTGTAGCTTGCTTTTGCTCTGTAATATCCCTAATAATAAAAGTTCTAATTAAATCACTTTCAGGAAGATAGAGAACGGATTGTTCAAAAACTTCTGTGCCTACTTCCACCTCCCGCACAAAAGAATTTTTTTCTAGATTGTTAATTCCAATCAAGAGTCCCGTTAAGATCGGGTGTTCTGTCCCAACTTCCCTAATATTGGGAAACTTGATACCTGCGGCTGGATTGAGATAAGTAATTCTTCCTTCGAGATCCATTTCAATAATTGGATTGGGAATGAGTTCAGGAAAGGATGCTAGGCGAGCTAGGGCGGACTCACTAGCTGCTTCAAAGCTGGGATCGATGGCTAAGGTTTGAAAAGGATTGGCAGGACTGGCTTGCTCTGATAAGAAACCAGATAAGTCTTCAACATCAAAAGATTCAGAAAATGCTTGTTCTGAAATATTGGAAATAGCATAATATTTAGCCTGAGCTTTATTACTGCCAAAAGCAATGATATCTCCATGCCTAAGATTATGAGAAAAGCATTTATTACCATTTACAAATAAGCCATTAGTACTGCCTTTACCCTTATAATTGCCATCAATAATCTGGAAGCCGTATTGGTCAGTTTCTGGAACAGTTACTCGCAATAAAATTGCATGTTGCATTGATACTGACCGGGAAGCCAAGACAATAGTGTTTGCAGGATGCCGCCCCAGAGAATAAGTAGTCTCTCGTAAGGGGACAGTTCGCCGCCCTTCCAGGTCTTGGATGACCAACAGATGGCGTATTTTTTCCCGCTCATTTCCTCGCATGGCTGTTCCTCAATTTCTCATATAATTAATATTTATGTCTTAGTCTAAAAAAGACTGCTCCTATAAGTCCAGAATTTCAGGCTGCACTTATGGTAAAATTTGCTCAATCAAAGTTCTCAACCATCTGCGTAGGCCTAGCCCGCCGCAGGCATCGCAAAATTGGTATAAGGGTGTAAACCAGCTTTTACCTTCATAATTGACCGCAAGCACTCTTCTTTTTATGGAATGAGTTGGCTAATTGTTCAATCAGTTTTTTTAATAGAAATTTTGTTGTTTTCTCTATTCATACATAAGTTATAAACTTTGTTCCTTTGTCTATATCATCTAACCTTGTCTTTCTTAGGATACCCAGATCAACAATTCAAAATTAAAATTTCAAAATTGTACTTACAGAGAAGCAAGTTAGCCGTAGCGTCACGTAAAGCCTGCGGCATAGCTACCCTTAGGGCGCAGCCTCTTGTAGAGAAGAGAGTTACATGAGGGAATTTTAACCCTGACTAAAACTGAACAAAGTCCGAGCCAATCTGTCTTTGAGCTAAGTATAGATGTTGGCGTTAGCCTCTCTCTTTAGGAGCTAGTTATCCATTGGTCACATCTTTACTTAAAATTTATAAAACACCTAATCTCCAACCTCATAAAGTTAAAGACTTTTTATGTTCTATATATAGGGTATTAGTTCAACTTAGGGATAATAGAGAGGTATGTTTAACTTTTCCTTCCCCTGATAATGGGGTTAAGAAAGTAAGCATTAGTTAAGCATGGTTAATGAGTACTAATTGATACCTATTATTTACGATCAAATGCTGAAAGTAAGTGTTTTAAGCATTGGATGAGCATTTTAGAGAGAGTGAAGGCTGAAGTGTTGATATTATGTCGGTTTATCGTAATCTGCAAGAAACTCACTTAAATCGTGCCCGCGCCAGTCTCAGACAAGCGCTTTCTTGGTATGGATATCTTCGCAAGTCAGGACAGCTTTCATCTAACCCAGAATTGGTAGGTTTGGTAAAACCAGAATTGGAAGCTTTAAATGCCACACTCAATAAGCTAGATTCAAACGTCATTAGAATAGCTGTCTTTGGTTTGGTGAGTCGAGGAAAGTCAGCAGTTTTAAATGCCTTACTGGGAGACAAAATTCTGCAAACGGGGCCGTTAAATGGTGTCACCCAATGGCCGCGTTCTGTGCGGTGGCAGCCCGGTGGTAAGGTACTAGTAGAGTTAATTGATACGCCCGGATTAGACGAAATTGCGGGTGAGTCACGGGCGGATATGGCACGAGAAGTAGTACATCAGGCAGATTTGATTTTGTTTGTCGTCTCTGGTGATATCACGCGTACTGAGTATCAAGCACTGCTGGAATTGCGAAAATCACAAAAACCCCTAATTTTAGTGTTTAACAAGATAGATTTATACCCAGATACCGATCGCGGAGTGATTTACCAAAATTTGCAACAACTGGGTGCTGGGAATCCCCAAGCAAAGCCTCTACTCCCGGATGAAATTGTGATGGTGGCGGCGGAACCAGCAGCAATGGAAGTGCGGGTTGAGTGGCCTGATGGGCGTGTCAGTTATGAATGGGAAACACCACCACCGCAAGTAGACGAACTCAAAGAGACAATTCTGAATATTCTCAATCGGGAAGGGCGATCGCTTCTGGCTTTAAATGCACTGATCCAAGCACGGGATGCAGAAGCCGCCATCGCTCAAAAAACTATCGATTTACGCGAAAAAGAAGCCGAAGAAATTATTTGGCAATTTACCAAATACAAAGCTTTGGCAGTAATGCTCAATCCCATCGCCTTCTTAGATATCCTTGGCGGAACTGTTGCTGATTTAGCTTTAATTCGCGCTCTCGCTAGATTGTATGGTTTGCCGATGACTAGCTATGAAGCCGGGAAAATTTTAAAAACGATTTTATTTAGTTCTGGTGGCTTGCTACTGGGAGAATTAGGTAGTAGTTTTCTTTTGGGTTTAGGTAAAAGTACGGCTGCAATAACTAGTGGTGACAATCCCAGCAATATTACTGCTTTTGCTGGCAGTGCGATCGCTCAAGCTGGTATTGCCGGTTATGGCGCATATTCCGTTGGCAAAGCCGCCCAAGTCTATCTCGAAAAAGGCTGCACTTGGGGACAATTGGGCGCTAGCAGTGTCATTCAAGAAATTCTCTCTCAAGTTGACCAAAACACAATTATGTATCGTCTGCGACAAGAGTTAGGTATAAAATATTAAGATTTTTGAGTTGTGTTCCGAAAAGTTTCTGTTGACTCAAATTAACAGGAAGTAAAAACTACCGTATCAAGCTCGCTGACACGGCAGTTATAAAATAGTCGAAGTTAGTGAGCCTAGACTATGCCTTTAGCTTTGCCTTGCTGCTTAGAGACAGTACAACCTGATAAATTGGGTAGTTAGTTGTACAGATGAGTAGTGCTTTAGAGAGTTTTGAGTTACTACAGACATAAATGTTGAGAATAAACAAGAATTATTTCGTCTTTATTACCGTTTATAAGTGTTTATCAACTTCTATCAACCTCTTCTGACAATTGACTGACATTGCCAATTTGGGATGCAAGATTGAGAACATGACCATCTCTACTAGCGATCGCAACTAGTAGAATTCCTTTACCTTTTTGAATCAAAGATGACAAGAGGGTAATCCCACTCAATTTTGCTAAAAAGATGGCGGTGTTTACCACTACCTCTTGTGGGAAGCCTATCTAAACTAGAAATGTGAGCTTTCTGAGGTCATTAAAAGCTCACAGTTAAAATCTATCTCTGTAAACTAAAGGTGAAAGTATCATGACAACTAGCCTAAACTCATTTGAAAATGCTGGGACGGCAAATCTTGAAGAAGCCATTACTAGTGCCATTACTGAAGCCCGTACAACTTGTGAGCAAGATGGCAGTAATTCTGCCGATTGTGCCGTAGCCTGGGACATTGTAGAAGAGTTGCAAGCTGAGAAAGCTGATCAACAACAAGCAAAACAAAAGAAAACCTCTCTAGAAAATTACTGCGATACCCATCCAGGTTCCGTAGAATGTCTCATCTACGACGTTTAACTTTTCCGTAAATCAGTTGTTGCTGATTGCGTTATTTGCCTAACTGCCTCTAAATTAGGTGGTGGTATTTCACTTTCCATTCCCAACCACAAAAGATATTCGATATTCCCAGCCGGGCCAGTGATCGGCGACCAAGTTAAGCCTTTGTATTTCCACCCTAATTCGTGGGCGGCTTGCAACACCTGGAAAATGGCATCAGCTTGGTCGTTTGGATCTCGTACAACACCTTTTTTACCCACACGGGATCTGCCGACTTCAAACTGTGGCTTAACTAACAACACAGCTTCTCGGTTAGCTTGAGTTAGTTGCCACAAAGCAGGCAGAATCTTAGTTAAAGAAATAAACGATACATCAACTACCGCCAAATCAGGAATCGGGTCATTTTCACCATATAATTCATCTGGTCGTAGTTGTCGTAAATTGGTGCGTTCCCGCAAAATCACCCGCGAATCATTTCGCAACCGCCAGTCAACTTGTCCGTAACCGACATCAATACCGTAAACTTGTTTTGCTCCAGCTTGCAAAAGACAATCAGTAAAACCACCAGTAGAAATCCCACCATCTAAACAAATGCGCTCGGCTACGGGAATCGTAAATACTGACAAAGCTTTGGAGAGTTTTTCACCGCCTCTAGAAACAAAAGGCGATCGCTCTTTAATATTTATTTGAGCTGCAATATCTACTTCTGTTCCAGGTTTATCAACTAACTGCTGATTAACAGTAACTTCCCCCGCCTGAATTAACCGTTGTGCTAAGGCGCGAGAAGAACATAAATTTAACTCTACTAATAGTGTGTCGAGTCGCTGTTTCGCCAATTAACTAGACTCTCCTGGTAAGATTAAAGCCAAAGCACGATTGATAATTTCTTCTCGGTTAATCAGCTTTTCTAATTCTTGGGCTTCATAACGACCTTCTTCTACTTCTAGAGAAGCCTCATCAATGGCATTTAAATAGGCTTCTGCTAAGATTTCTAACAATTCTTCTGGCGCGAGATAATAGCCTCCAGCATTACGCCGCTTATTTTCCCGCTGAATTTCCCGAACTGAATTCCGAATTAAGACTTCCCAAGAGCGAGTCGTGCGGTTTTCAGCTTGTTGTTTAATCAGATGCAACAGCAAAATCACTGCATAGCTACGAATCGTCTTGATTATGTCATTTCGGCTCATTTCTGTTAATTCTTCAACTATAATCAATGCCCCTTGAACATCGCCCTTAACAAGTAAGTCTTTCAGGGTTAATAATTCTTCCATCATCAGCGCCTCAAACATCGGCAACTTCTATTGTGGCTGATGACGGTTCTGGTTCAGATAACATAAGCTAATGCGTTTAATCTAGCGATCGCTACTTAAATGTATTATTCTTTTGGAATACACGACATCAAAATAATTAAGATACAGCAAAATCCGTGTATTGCCGTAGTTCAGCAGGATGGAAACCCAAGACAATATCTTTGTGCAAAATACCCGCTTCTAATAATGCCTCTGCTACTGGCTGGGAAGTACCATCATATTGAATCCACACTTTATCATTAATAATATCTATATGTACCACCGAACCATGTACGCGGCGCACTCCATCCCAGCCAATGTGTAACACTTCGTAATGGTCTCGCTCCGAGTCAATGACTGCTTCTGTCTCTATTTGACCGTTAGCAGGCTTGTGACTAGCATAGTCAAATATCAACTGACGAATAATTTCACGATACCGAGCTAGCTTATCCATCTAATAATCCTTTCTAGTTGCTCGTCAAAGACAATTAGGTTTATTCCTATACTATTAAGAATTAGCTGACCAAAGCGTTCGGAAAATATACCTTCGTAAACCCGCTTGGGAACTGCTAAATAAAGTTGGCGTTTTGGTTGTAGTTCTTTAAGGACGCTACGATAAACTTCATACTGTCCTACAGCTTCCTGGAGGTCATTCACGGGAGAAGGACTCAGAAAACTTTTGATTTCAACAGCTATTTTTTGATCGTCTCTCTCAGCAGCAATGGTAACTCTTTCTGCTCCAATATCTACGTAAAGTTCTCTACCCCCGTATGCCAGGTATAAGGGATCGTTGGTTATTGTCCAACCATCTGCGATAAGTGCTTTAATGACTGCGGTGTGGTAGATGTCTCTGGGTGGCATTAGTTGAAAGATAGCTCCAAAAACACAGCTTTAATCTAGCAAAGTTATTTTACAGAGTTATGATTTTGCCCGCCAAGGGCAAAAGCTTGAATAAAGCCCTTCTCAACGTCTAGAGTTCACAAAAAAGCGATCGCTCCATTAAATCAAGGTGCGATCGCTATTTATGTTTATGTTGGGGCAGACACCTTGCCCGCTTAAAATCTAAATATCTATCTCGCTCAACTCGCGTGTGATGTGATCGAATGGTTCATCTACAAAAGCAGTATTAACCACACCTGCTGCTACTACTTGTTCCTTAATCAAATCCTTGAGAATTTGGATACCGCGAACCGTAGGGCCAATTGGTACTCCTAGAGAATTGTAAGTTTCACGTAGCCCTTGCAGGACTCGTTCATCCAATACATTTGTGTTACCAGCAACCAGCGCATAGGTGGCATAGCGCAGATAGTAGTCCATATCCCGCAGACAAGCTGCATAACGACGAGTTGTATAAGCATTTCCACCGGGGCGAATCAATTCTGGCAGTTCTTCAAATAACTTTAAACCAGCTTGCTTGACAAGTGCAGCCGCATTAGAATTGATTGCCGCCGCCGCTTGTACTCTTGCTGTACCACTATCAAAATAAGACTTCAGGCTATCGATCGCATTCCGGTCAAAATACCGACCAGCTAGGTCATAATTCTTAATTAAACTTGTTACCGCATCGCGCATTCCTTTTTCTCCCAATCATTGCTATTTATGGTTTGATATTTATTTGCCTGCACTTATGCACCATTAAATTTTTGTGCTATTAAAAATAGGATTCGGCACAAAAACAATCTATCCACTATTTAAGGATTCTATGCCAAAGTTGACCCCTATGTGATGAATTTTCCCGTTTTGTATAGATGATCGCTGAAAGGTTAATATAACCTGTAATCAAGATATCTGTAGCACAAGCTACAAAATCTGCTAATGGCTAGTATTTAAGATATTTCTGGTGTGTCACGGCTTGATTGAGATCAGCAGGGTTAGGATGCTTTAGAAGATTCTAGTATTACTTTAGGAAATTGGTAGAGAAGGAGTAACAATGACAACACCGCAAGAAGTCTTGAAGAGAATTCAAGATGATAAAATTCAACTGATTGATCTCAAATTCATCGATACAGTAGGGACTTGGCAGCATCTCACACTGTATCAAGACCAAATTGATGAGACTGCATTCACTGATGGCGTACCTTTTGACGGTTCCAGCATCCGGGGTTGGAAAGCAATTAACGAATCAGACATGACGATGGTACTCGACCCCAACACTGCTTGGATCGACCCATTTATGGAAGTCCCAACGCTAAGTATAATTTGTAGTATTAAAGAACCCCGCACGGGTGAATGGTACAATCGTTGCCCACGCGTTATTGCCCAAAAAGCAATAGATTACCTGGTTTCCACTGGTCTTGGTGACACAGCCTTCTTTGGCCCTGAAGCTGAATTCTTTATCTTTGACAGTGCTAGGTTTGCACAAACCGCCAACGAAGGCTACTATTTCTTAGACTCCGCAGAAGGTGCTTGGAATTCTGGTAAAGCCGGTACAGATGAAAAACCCAACTTGGGTTACAAACCACGCTTCAAAGAAGGTTACTTCCCAGTTTCACCAACGGATTCTTTTCAAGATATCCGTACAGAGATGCTGTTGACGATGGCACAATTAGGTGTACCCATTGAAAAGCATCACCACGAAGTTGCTACTGGTGGTCAGTGCGAACTTGGTTTCAAGTTTGGTAAGTTGATCGAAGCGGCTGACTGGTTGATGATTTACAAATATGTCATCAAGAACGTTGCCAAGAAATACGGTAAAACCGTCACCTTCATGCCAAAACCGATTTTTGGCGATAACGGTTCGGGAATGCACTGTCACCAATCCATCTGGAGAGACGGCCAACCTCTGTTTGCAGGTGATAAATATGCTGGTTTGAGCGATATGGGGTTGTACTACATTGGTGGTCTTCTCAAACACGCACCAGCCCTGTTGGCAATCACCAACCCTAGCACCAACTCATACAAGCGCCTAGTACCTGGTTATGAAGCTCCTGTTAACTTGGCTTACTCCCAAGGGAACCGTTCTGCTTCTATCCGTATTCCTTTATCTGGCACTAACCCTAAAGCCAAACGTTTGGAATTCCGTTGTCCAGATGCTACATCTAACCCTTATTTGGCATTTGCTGCAATGCTTTGTGCTGGTATCGATGGCATCAAAAACAAAATCCATCCTGGTGAACCCCTAGATAAGAATATCTATGAACTCTCTCCAGAAGAACTGGCAAAGGTTCCTTCAACTCCAGGTTCTTTAGAACTGGCGTTGCAAGCACTGGAAAAAGATCACGCCTTTTTGACAGAATCAGGCGTTTTCACGGAAGACTTTATCGAAAATTGGATTGATTACAAGCTAGGTAACGAAGTTAAACAGTTGCAGCTGCGTCCTCATCCCTACGAATTTTACCTTTACTACGATGCTTAATTAAGAGTCGTATCTAACTAAAAAGTAATAAGTTTTGCCACCCTCTACTTTAGGGTGGCTTTTTTTCCAGATTTCTCAGTTGAGACATTAACTCAAAAAATTCAGCTTAGAATTCCTGAAATTCAGCTCATGGAAGCATGACTAGGCCCATAAATCATCCGAGTATTAGCATCTACCTTCCCTTGAATTGGGTTCCAGTAATGAGATGCTTCTTCAGGAAGACCAAGCTCTTGTGCCGCCCGCATTAGTATTGATTGTTGGCGATTCTTGACTTGCTGATGTTCGCGCACCATTAACGCACGAGATTTATCTGCGATAGACATAATCATAGTCCTCTCTATTTCGTGAATATATAATTTTTCTTTCCTTACAAGACTAATATAACAATATTTCTGTAACATAAGCTACTTTTTACAAAAAAATTATATTTTGTTAGCCTACAATTTTCCGGCTTTGGAGGAAAATCCTCTAATCCACTTTTGATAACTAAAATCATCTAGCTTCAGATTGGTCTAACTTAAAAACACACCTTACCCAAGACTGAACATTTATTCTTTACTTTTATTTACACTTAAGTTCAACTCAAGTGATTAATTTTTGTGACTTTTACTATTTTTTTAGGTGAAGCGGCACAAATACAGCAATCGCAAAAATTAAGTTATTATTAAATAAAGATTTACAAAAATTTACATAATTTATGACAGTTACCTACCCGCGTAAATTTCAGAATGTTTTGAGTGCGAGAGATATATTAAAACGGGTGGTATGCGATCGCGAAATCCATCTTATTACCCTCAACCGCTACCGTTACAGCGAACAACACAGCTGCAAAGACCTCACAGAGCTAATTGAACAACTGAATGGACAGCCACGGCAACTAGTGCGGGATTTGTCTCATCACATTTCGGATGAAGCTCGTCATGCCATGTGGCTAACTGACTTGTTGACAGACCTGGGAGCAGATATTGGTAAGCCGCCCGGTTCCTCATATATCAATGAATTTGAACGCCTACTCGATCGCGAACAAAAAGATCCAGTCCAAGACCTCGAAGATTTTGTGATTTCTTCCCTTGCCGCAATTAACGTTACCGAAAAACGGGGCTGTGAGTATTTCTCTGCCCATATTCACGCCCTCAAACAAGCACCGCAGACAGAAGAAAACATCAAAATTCGGGAAACAATTGAAAAAATTCTCCCAGAGGAAGTAGGACACGTCCGGTGGGGTAATCGTTGGCTAGGAGAACTCGCGCGTAAAAGTCCAGAACATCAGCAAAAAGTCGAGCAAGCCAAGCGAAAATATACTGCAATTGAACAAGCTGCATTTGAATCGGGAATGGATATCACCTTGGGTGCAGAACTACGACGAGTTGCCAACTTGGTGGAAGTGGCAAATACCATGCCACTTTGGCAACGTCCCCAGTACCTGATGGAACGCTTACCCCAGACTTTGCTAGCGCCTGAGTTGCAATTTACTAGGATTCAGGCTGCACAAAAGGCTTGGCAGCGCGATCCACAGATGTTTATCGAGAAGTTTGTGCCAATGTTCCTCAATGGCATCCAGGGAAGAGAGAATAACCGCAAGAAAACAACAGTGTAAAAGGGGCATGGGGCATTAGGCACAAGAGGCAGAGGTGCAGAGGGGAAAAACTTACTGAACTTCTCCTCTGCTCCCCTATTGCTTTCTTTAACTAAAATTCATTTAAAAAGACCAAATGCAAAATTTTGCATCTGGCCTTGGGTGTAGAATAATTAAAATGACTAAGATGAACTGGCAGATCCTTCTTAATAATTATCTCGTCGGGAGCCATCTGCGAGGAGAACGAACCAGGGGGCAAAAGTAGGTCAAGATTAGTAGATTTGTTAGCAAGTGCAATAAATCTATACTACTTATGCTAATCCATACGCTAGATAAGCAAGAGATGAAACGAAAGAGATTTTATGCTTCGGCAAAGGACGTTAAACAGATGTCGGAGCTAAAATCGGTTACTTGCTTATGTAGATAACCACTTACTGAATGCATGAGAAGAAAATCTATTGGGGAATTTTGATCGGCAGGATTGAGGCCAACTATATATACAAAGCTTGCAGTTGAAATACTAAGCGATCACTGAAGACTTTCCTGTGTCAACTGTATATATCTCTGCCAGAAAAACTATGTAACAGATGTTAGCACAACATCCTGTTTTCTGGTAATTCTGTTCCTTTGGGAAAAGAGGCATTACCCTACAGTAGTTAAACCACAGCATAGATATTTCGGGCTTTTTGTGTCACTTCTCTGCGCCCACTACCGCGATGACGTGGCGCATCATCTGAACAAGCTTCAGATGACGCCGAGAGCCGCTGTTCCGAAGTAGGCGTGGAAGGCAGCGCTGTTGATAAGTGATTGACCATTGCTTGGCAATTAAAAGCTAAGGGGCCGAACACCAGACTCGAGACTAAAAGTGAAATGGCAGCACGCATAGCAGATGTCTATTTTGGAACTCTCCTCTTCACTGATACTTAGCTTTTTAAGGAATATCCGGACAATTAATCAAAAAGTATTCTGCTTTACTGAAAATAAACTCTTTTTATCCTCTGTTTAAATGTTCGACTAATAACCAATTACCAGAGTGATTGTGACGACCCCACAATGTAACTAATTGTTCGTGGGGATAAGCGCGTAATTGCTCGTCGATATGCGATCGCAAAGTCACAAGCTGCCAATTTTGCCCTTGATATGCGGCTGGTGCTGTGACAGTGAATCTGTATTCCTGCTGTTCCCAGCGGAAAAAGATGCCTTTAAAACAGTTACTTTCTCCAATTAATGCTTTGTCAAAAGCAGAGTCAGGGCAATCGCCACTAACTGGATAGGCTTGTGGGTTATTTAAGTAATACAGTTGCCAGTCCAGCCAATCCGAACGATTGGGTGGAAGATTAAATAAAGGAATAATTGCTGCTTTTGAGCGATTATCTTCTAATAAAGCCGTTTGCAGCGTCCTCACAGGTAAATCCCTCGGCTGGCAGTTTAATTCAACACATATCGCCGCTGCCATCCCCGCTGCTTGACCAATTCCCATAACCACAGGTTGTAATCTGGTAGCGCCATTGGCAATGTGAGAGACAGAAATATTCTTTTCACAGACCAAAAAACCATCTGTTGTGGCTGGAATTAGACAACTGTAGGGAATTGTAAAGGGAGTCCCCGTCCAACGTCCTCCCCAACGGATGGATTTAGGTTGCAGTGGGAATTGAACGCCAGGATAATGATGGTCATTGGCGTAGTTACCAACTGCGATCGCATCATTAAATATAGATGCAACTCTACCTTTGGCGATTGGTAAAATATCCTGTTCTCGGACAGTAGTTAGCCCCACCAAGCGGCGGCTTTCCCGGTAATAGGGATGCAGTGCAAAAGCTGTAGAAGTGTGAGGAAATACTTTTTTTGCTAAACCATAACGACGACCAAGCTGTTTTTGAATAAAATGAGCAAAATTTTGGCTGTGCCAGCGAGATTCTTGGATGAATTCACCTCTGGATACATCTGACTCTATCAACCGCCCTACCCCTTCTCCGTAATCATTGCCACAGATGGGCCAATTCATCATAAACAGGCCACCAGGCAAACGTCCATAATTTAAAAATGTCTCTGCTCCATAGCCATCCCAAGCACCTATAAACTGGGATGGATTATAGTTAGTTGCAGCCGGAATCTCTGGTGCAATTGATTCACCAAAGTCTTGCATAATCACTACATAAGTGGGCGCTTGCACGGGATATTTCTGGGTTAAAGAGTTAAAAGTCACTGGGGCGCTGGGTTCTTCCCACTCCGATTGCAATTCCCAACCCCAGCGGTAAGGTATATCAGCTAAAGGTAATAAATCTCCTAACTCTGTGCCGTCGAGAATAATCTTGGCTGTGACAGCAAAATCTGCAAAGCAGACACCAGTAATCGAATCACCTTGGCGGTAAACATCTATTGGTACTTGTCCAGAAATACAGTGTAGATTGGGCAATTCCTGCACCCAATCAGCAAAAATCTCTGTCCCAATTCGGGGATCGTAACTAAAAAAGCTTACCCAGCTGTTATCTAATCCTCCAGGCTGTCGTTGTCGCAATTCCTGCAAAAACGCACCCCATAACCCCGTTTGAAAGGCTTCTAATTCGTTGCCATCGGGTACAGACACTCCAGCCGAAGTTAGCATTCCCCCCAACCAAGGAAATTCACTCACCAGAATGGTTTTGGCTCCCCGTCGCGCTGCTTGGATAGCAGCCGCAGTGCCTCCGGTTCCGCCACCGACAACTAAGACATCAGCTGTATATGTCTGATTAACCATCCTTTAACCTCACAGGAGTTCCGACATATTCTCCTAAAAAAAGCGATCGCATTCCAGTTTTTATCTCAAACTGAGTGCGATCGCGATCGGATTCCTGAAATCAAAAATTATTAGGATTATTTTTCAATTAGTACTTACTTAACTAGAAGTCAAGGCAGTGTTGAGTTAGATTTACTTTGTCAAACCCTCAAACACACCCCTCAAAGCTGCAACAGCATCTTGAGTGCGCGCCCAAACTCCTTGATCTGGGTCTTGACCTGTAAGTTCTCTTGTACCCAAAACTTCCAACACACCTTTCAATTGTTCTTGATGAGCGCGATTTTCAAAGTTCACTTGATTGAGCGGCCCAATAGCTTCTTTTACGTCATCACCTACTACCTGAGCAGCTTTATGGATAATTAAACCAGTCATTACGGCTTGGTGCTTAATCCTTTCGTGAATAGAAACCTTTTGGTACAGTGTCAGCTCATCCCCATCTATTATACGACCTACTTGCTCAACGTACTGCCCTATGGTGTCTCTAGGCTGGGCTGAACCACCACCAAATTTTGAAATAACTCCCTCAATCACTGTGAGGTTTTCTTGGTCATCTTTGAGAAAGTCGTTTAGGCGTTTGCTAATTTCTTGATCGTTGCTTACAGCAGGTAGTACTTTTCGTTCATTAGAAATTAGCAACTCTTGTATAGCTTTCAAATCTGCTAGCTCTGTAGCGATCGCCTTACGCTTGGTATCATCTAAAGCTACAACCATTTCTAGACTTGCCTCAAATAAATTAGGATACTATTAACCTCTCACATTTATTTTGCTTAACAAATCATTCTTGAGATGTATTCTCATTATATTTATGTCTAAAGTCGCAAACAGGAATACAGCGAATCTGATACCCGGATAAACTTCCAGAAGTCGAGTAGCTGTTCTCCTACAAGCTGATACTGGGAAAAGTGAAAGAAATGCCCTCCTTCTAAACAAGACCAGAGGCGATCGCCCTCCTTCAAATGCGATCGCCATCCTTGCAGTGCCTCTGGTTCCACAACAATGTCATTTAAGCTACTACAAACCATCAAAGGTACTGAAACTCTGTTTGCCTTTATACTCACCCTCTCAAACAGAGAATGAGGAGAGAGCGAACAATCTAAATCTTGCTCCAGCAGATGTGTCAAACTCTTGAGAGTGCGTTCATCCTGATAACCAAATAAGTTGTAAACCATATCAGTCAAAAGCTTTTGGCGACTTAAAAACTGACGGTGCATATAGTAATGAGCTTGCCAATCAACCGCCGCATCAACACCCACGGCTAATAGCGTCAAAGACTTGACTGTTTCTGGATAGCGACGGCTATAGAGTAGCCCTAGTAATCCTCCTGTACTATGACCAATCAGGTGAACAGGTCGATTGCAAGATTTGAGGTAGTCATGAAGCAGAACAACAGCAGCATCTAGTGAACTTACTTCATCTTGGCTTTGGCGATATTTCCACTCTTGGATTGTCACTAGATCAGACAGGTAACGAAGTAGTGGTTGAGCAAAGTATTGCAAACTAGGGCTTGTATTTAACCAAAGAACATCCGGCAGTTTAGACATCCTGATTTTCCTGTAAATAGAATAAACTCTCAAGTTGCTAATTAAGAATTTTGTAACTAATAACCACAAGTTGCTATATCTGATTCCAGCTGATTTTTCCAGCCAGACTTACCAGTGTGTCAAACCTCTTGTAAAAACTTATTGATAAAAATATTCCATATATTTGAGAAAAGCTTACAGTATTAGGAAAATTATTGCAAATAATTGTTGTTAGTGTGTCAATAGACCTCTTGCACGAATGCAAAACTTGCCCTCATCCCCCAACCCCTTCTCCCAAAATTGGGAGAAGGGGAGTCAATTTCAAAGTCCCTCTCCCAAGCTTGGGAGAGAGTGCTTTTGCCGGCGCCCATTTCAGCAATAAGCAGAGTCAATTTCAAAGTCCCTCTCCCAAGCTTGGGAGAGGGATTTAGGGTGAGGGTAAGGATTCATGCAAGAAGTCTAATAACTGTTTCTCTGTGAAGTTAGACCAAATTTTCCCTGCCTATCAGCGTCCCCCTCTTCGGAAGGCTACAAAGCTTAGAACAAGCTAAAACACAGAAATCTCAAATTTGATAGCTTAACGTTGACTGCTAATGTTACATCTAGTATCGTTGAGCGGGGAAAAACCAACGTGAAAGCACAGGTATTTAGAGGCGTTAATCAACTCTCTTACGAAGATATCCCAGTTCCAACCCTAGAACCAGATGAAGTGCTGGTACAGGTGCAGGTTGTGGGGTTGTGTCAGTCAGATATTAAAAAAATTCGTTATCCGCTGTATGAACCGCCGCGCATTTTTGGACATGAAACTGCCGGTACGATCGCAGCACTAGGCAATAATGTCAAAGGCTGGGAAGTGGGACAACGGGTAGCAGTGATGCACCACATCCCTTGTATGCGTTGTGCCTACTGCATGAATGATAATTTCTCTATGTGCGATGTTTACAAAAACATTTCCACAACCGCAGGCTTTAATGCTAGTGGTGGCGGTTTCGCCGATTATGTCAAAGTACCCGGACATATTGTCCAAAACGGCGGGTTAATTCCCATCCCTGATAATATTAGTTTTGAAGAAGCCAGTTTTGTCGAACCAACCAACTGCTGCTTAAAAGCAGTGAAAAAAGCCCAAATTGCTCCCGGACAAACTGTGTTAGTTACTGGTGCTGGGCCAATTGGGTTAATGTTTATCATGTTGGTGAAGTATTTCGGAGCAAAAGCGATCGCTACCGATTTACTACCCTCTAGAATTGATAAAGCCTTGAGTGTCGGTGCAGAGGCGGCTTTTGATGCTCGTGATCCCGATTTACCAGCCAAAATCTCTGCCTTAACTGCTGGACTCGGTGTTGATGTTACCTTGCTGGCTGTTCCGAGTGAGAAAGCATTCTTTCAAGCACTTGATAGTACCCGCAAAGGTGGGAAAATCTTGTTTTTCGCTGAATTCCCTGATGAGGTGGAAATTCCCATTAACCCGAATATCCTCTACCGTCGGGAAATTGACTTGATCGGCAGTTATAGCTCATCTTATCGGCTTCAGAGTCTATCAGCCGATATTGTATTTAATCAGCGAATTGATGTGCAAGCTTTGATTAGCGATCGCTATCCATTAAAAGATTTATCAGCAGCTGTGGAAGTTGCGATCGCACCCACACCGGATACTTATAAAATCTTAATTTATCCCTAAAAGGGAGATTAGGGAGATGGGAGAGTGTTAAAACTAGAAGTTTAAAGTTCTGAGATTCAACGACGAAGCTCAGAGGTTCAACGATGAAGCTCAAAGGTTCAACGATGAAGCTCAAAGGTTCAACGATGAAGCTCAAAGGTTCAACGACGAAGCTCAAAGGTTCAACGACGAAGCTCAAAGGTTCAACGACGAAGCTCAAAGGTTCAACGGTGAAGCTCAAAGGTTCAACGACGAAGCTCAAAGGTTCAACGATGAAGCTCAAAGGTTCAACGACGAAGCTCAAAGGTTCAACGATGAAGCTCAAAGGTTCAAAGTTCACCCTTAAAAGCTCAAGTTTCATCCTCATCTCTCTCACTTTCCTCTTGTCCCCAACAAAATGCTTATTACCCTACTTTTCGTAGCTCTACTAGCTTTCTACGTCGCCTGGAATCTCGGAGCAAACGATGTCGCTAACGCGATGGGAACCTCTGTAGGTTCCAAAGCTGTCACCCTCAAACAAGCACTAATAATTGCTGGGGTATTAGAGTTTACGGGTGCTGTGTTGTTTGGACATGAGGTAACGGAAACTCTAGCAACGAAAATTGCTAATCCCGCCTTATTCGCAGCTACACCTCAAATATTTGTTGTTGGAATGGTAACGGTACTAATATCGTGTGGTGTGTGGTTACAAATTGCCACATCACGCGGTTTACCCGTATCCTCTTCTCATGCGGTTGTTGGTGCGATCGCTGGATTTAGTTGGGTAGCTTTGGGAGTAAATGCAATTGATTGGTCATCAATTGGCTCGATTACCATTGGCTGGATTTTAACGCCGTTAATTAGTGGTGCGATCGCCGCTTTACTCTACAGTCAAATCAAGCACTGGATTTTAGATCAACCCAATCAAGTAGTCCAGTTACAAGAGTGGATTCCCTGGTTGAGTACTGCGCTGCTAGGTGTATTCGGCGTGATTGTCTTACCTTCGCTCACAGAACCGCTCACCAATTTTGTAATTGAGCAAGTTGGTTTCAAAATCCCTTCTCATGACATCCCCCTGTTAACCGGTGCAGTAGCAGCAGTTGGACTCACAATCATCAGTTGGCGACAATTGGGAGATAAGGGAGACAAGGGAGAAATACTCCCCAATCCCGTAGAAAGATTATTTGCTCGATTTCAACTACTAAGTGCTTGCTTTGTCGCCTTTGCTCATGGTTCTAATGATGTGGGAAATGCGATCGCTCCTTTAGCTGCGATCGTTTACATCAATCGTACTGGTAGCGTACCTACTGATGGTATAACTATCCCCCTTTGGATTTTAATTCTTGGTGGTGCTGGTATTGTTGGTGGTTTAGCTGTCTGGGGAAAAAAAGTCATTGCTACCATTGGCGAAAACATCATTGCTTTGCAACCCAGTGGTGGATTTTGTGCCGAACTGGCAACTGCTACCACCATCCTCATCGCTTCCCGGCTAGGTTTACCAGTCTCCACCTCCCACGCTCTTGTTGGTGGTGTAGTTGGTATTGGCCTAGTGCAAAATCTCAATTCGATTAAGTTTCAAACACTAAAAGGCATTGCCGCCGCATGGCTAATTACAATCCCCGTAAGTGCTGCCCTTAGCGCTGCCATCTTCAGCATCGCCCAGATTATATTCTTCTAAGAACTATTAATATTTTCCAAACTTTTCCTCTACTGGAATTTACTCAAAGCAAAACCCAGACTGCAACAACGCTAAAAAAAGCGTGCTTTTGCAGAATTGCTGCTCATTTATTAGAATGTTGTGCAGGGGATAGCGTAACTTTTAATTTCCACAGAGAGATACTTTAATCTCCATTTAGAGATATAAACTGTCATACCAGTTACATTCCACACAAATTTACAGTTAGTTTCGCAAGTCAGACAATTTGGTGGGGATATCTAGCGACGAGTCGCCTACGCACACGCATCTGTGAATCTTTGACAATTATTATTGGCAGCAAAATAATAAATATTTATTTGGAGTGAGATTTCTTTAAAAGTAAAAATTTCATTGGCAAATAATTTATGAAAATTAAACTGACCAAAAAATAAAAAGTCTCTATCTAAGGGACTTCCAGGCGTGGCGATCAATCCAAAATCCCTTCGGGTTGGGCAATCCCCCAGTCCCTCTGGCGTCGCTAACGATGGGAATCGCCCTTCGGGTGACGCTCGCAAGCTCGCTAACGCCACTTTGCCAGACGCTCGTTCGCTCTTAGCGTCTCCCCTTCTCCCAAAGGGAGAGGCTAGCGCCAAGGGAGAAGACTCGCTAACGACGCAAAGCGCCAAGACGGCAAGTGGACTCACCAAGACGGGTGCTACCTCACCAAAATTCCAAATCTAATGGTTAAATACTTATCAATGCTGAAGAGAACACGGTGTAATAAGCTGTGTAGCAAACTTAGATGCTTTGCTAACCTGTGTCTAGGATGACAGAATTACGTTGAAATGCGGAAGTACTGTTAAAATTTTTAATTTATCTGGCAAAATACAGGAAATTAGGATGACCGCCAATAAAGTGTACCGGAAGCAGCTTTATCGTCAAAGTGTTAGAGGTTAGAAGCTAATGGGGCGATTCGAGAAGCAACCAGAAAACCCAAGAGTCAGAGGGGAGCTATCTAGAGCAGCAGAAAATGCTCTTTGGGCTGTAGTTGAAGACTTAGAAAATCTTCAGCAGAATGTCCTCAGAGCTTTGCAGGAAGACGTAAAGCGGCTTCAGTCAGAAAAAAATCGGTTATCTGATGAGATTCAAAGCTTGGTAGAGGAAAAAGAGCATTTACAACAAGTGCGCCAAATCACCGAGCAGCAAGTGTTAATTCGGCAACTGGCAGAAGTTCTGGCAAAGCATATATCTTCACAACTGCAATCCTCTCTGGCAACTTTAGCTAATCAAAGCATAGAGGGCAAATCTTACGAACAAGCTGCATTGAAGTCTGCTGAAGTGAGCAGCAATGTAGTCGGTGAAATCAATGAAAAAGTCGAACACATGTTTGACAGTCTGGATGACACCGTTACTGTTACCTTTAATTCCCTACAACAGGAGCTGAAGAACTATCAAAGTAATCTTTCCCAACAGTTGTCACGGATGTATAGCCAGCAGCAGCAAGGGGAAACGATTTTGACAGAGTTTGTCAACCGCCTGCATGGAGAACTAGATAAAACTATAGAAGAAACTTCACGCAAATCAGCAACAGCAGGTATCCCGACTGTTTTGCAGTTTACGGAGCCAGAAAAAAACAGTTCTGTTGAAACATCCTTACCAGAGTTTGAGCAAGTAGTAAGAAATTCCCTTGAGCCAATTTCCCCGATCTCCAATAAATTTTCACCAAGGGAAACGACATCACAGCCGCCAATTATTAAAGAAAACACCGCGAATCCAATTTCTTCTCCCAGCAAGGATTTGTCGCCAAGGGAAACGACATCAAAGCCGCCGATTGTTAAAGAAAACACCGCGAATCCAATTTCTTCGCCCAGCAAGGATTTGTCGCCAAGGGAAACGACATCAGAGTCGCCGATTGTTAAAGAAAACACCGCAAATCCAATTTCTTCTCCCAGCAAGGATTTGTCGTCAAGGGAAACGCCATCAGAGCCTACTGCGGCTGTAGTTCCGCCACCAAAAGACAATGCCACCGAACCAATTTCTGTCTTAAATCAAGAATCGCCGGAAAACGAAACGAAATCAGAGCCTTCGATCGCATCTTTGCTACAACCGAGAATGATCCGACCTTCTCCAAAGGATCCTAATGAACCAATTGCTGTCCGCCGTAAGAACGTATCGCAAACCAAAGCTGAATCCTCATCGACCACGGCGCTAGAACCGCAGGTAAAAGCAAAACCCTCACAATCGCGATCGCCTAATTCTTCTAGCTCATCGACACTCCAAATCGGTTTGTTGTTGATTGTCTTATCAGCAGTGATATCGTCACTTTATAACGTAGCCATCAAGGTAATTTTCCACGAAGGTTCCCAGATTTTTGGAGTATTAGACGTAGAGCAATTGCTACCGCCGACTTTGGGCAATACTCTGTTAATTTTGACGCTACGGTTTATGGTAGTCGTACCACTAATGGTACTTTTGTCTCCGATATTGCATCCAAGACTGTGGCAAGACTTGGAAAACTTGTCCGCTTCAGTCCGAGGAAATGCCACACCTGCCAATGCAGCTACCAAGCAGATTTTGGTGTTGTCAATTGTGAGTGGGTGCTTTTTGTTTTTATCTCAGGTACTAATCTATATTGCGATCGCTCAAGTCACAACTGGAATGGCGATCGCACTGTTCTTTATCTATCCAATGGTTAGTGGTCTATTTTCGTGGTTTCTGTTTCGCGATCGCCCCACTCTATTCCGCATCGCGGCGATCGCCGCGATTTGCTGCGGTGAATTGTTAGTTTTAGGGGGTTCTCCCAGCATCGGTATCGGTAATACTTCAATGGGAAGCAGCACCGCCATTCTTTCGGGTGTGGCTTTTGCTGCCTATATAATTCTGACGCGAGTCTGTGCTAGCAAACTGCATCCTGTGACTTTTACTTTAATTAACTTCACTACCATGCTGTTGTTGAGCTTTATCTGTTTGATGCTACCTTTGCCAAGCAGTTGGAACTTGGTAATAGTTGACCCCTCTAAAATACTGGAACTGGTTTTGAGCGCGTTTATTTTGGGTGTGCTGACTCTTGCAGGTTATTTGCTCAATAATGTTGGTATTAGTAAACTAGGAGCCTCGCGATCGGCGCTCATCGGTGGTAGCATCCCAGTTTTAACCGTGATTTTCGCTGGGTTAATTATTCAAGAGAATTTGGATATTGTGCAAATTCTGGGAGTGTTATTTGTAACTTTTGGCGCGGCTGCTTTCAGCTTTGAAACAATGCGAAATCAGGTTAAACCCTCTAATCCCACGAATTAAATGGCGAGTTCAATCAGCTTCAGTGTGATGGAAGCTACTTTACCTCCCATCACTCTCAGCATCAATCTTGACGCTAATGCACCCACTTGTAACTTCTCTAAATCATCTGTGACAAACAAGATCCCCGACTTCTTTGAAAAGTCGGGGATTTAAGTTTTTACGAATGATTTCAGAATGCTGTATAGGTGCAGATAACATTTAATAGATCGGCAAGCAGTATTCAGAATAAATCGACTTGTAATATATTTTTAGGAATTTAGCCTGATACAGATAGGGAAAACACGTATATGTAAGCAATATGAGTAGTACTGACTCTAGCAATTGAGCACGAGTACTTGCTCAAAGAGAAGATTCACAAAGAGTTAAGACAATTGCAGCACATTTTGGAACTAACAGATGAAGAAATCGCAGAAATGTTTACAGTAACTCGTTTTTTTGAGGCAAGCGCATCTAAATTAATTACTTTCGAGCGCAACTAATGTTAAAAACCAACCACAAAATCAGCATTTCTTGTTTAGGTTTGGTAGTTTCCAAGACTCAAAGCGATGTCTACGATAGACTGCACCTACGCAAAATCTGTATCAATAAGCAGTTCTTAATGCGACTAATTTGGAATTTATTGAGAATATAATCCCTTTGTTGATATTAAGCAGCCGGACTGCCCGTTTTTTCTCTGTGGGAGGATAAATAAGTGGGCAAGAATAAACTAACTTATGTTAAGCACTGTAAATTTGTCAAATTGCCTTATACTGAGGGCTAAAGCCCTTATACTTCGGTTTTATTTGTCGCTTATGGAAAAGACCCCAGACGGTGCTAAGTTACCAGAAATCTTTAATTATTCACACCCACTTGCTAATTGTGTTTCGTAAGATGTTATCTTTCTTTCTGTCGTTTTATACCAGTCTACTTAATCTGCGATCGCCCAAACACCCAGAAAAAGAAGCTGATATCGTAGCTTGCTGCGGATTATCATTCTTTTATAGCAACAAACTATCTACGTAATTTAAGTCTCTCAAATATATAAAATAGCGAGGTAAAAACATACTTGAAAGTAGCCAGTAAATTAGTTAAATTATGAAAATTTAAATTTTTTTCATGAAAGAAATATAAATTTATTGCAAAAAAATCTCTAAATATTCATCGGATGGAAACCAAGATGTTTTATTATATGTATGGCTATTAACTAATCTTTCGGTTATTAGCACGAGCGACAAAGCCTTATAGATACGCGATTTAGTCGTAATTAATCGCGGCTTTTTGTGTCCACCCATCAAATAAAATAATAAATAAAACTTGGATTAAGGAGTAAATATAAGAATATCATCAAACCTTAATTTGAGCAGAATATAAAATATTTAAATAGTCATCATTTATAAACTTTAAAATGCCCAATTATGTTTCAAAACGAAAAAGAAGTGATATGATGAGGAACAATATTTGAAAAATAACAGGTATTTTGAAATTGGAATTATTTGCTCTACTTGATGTCTACTATCTTTCCTCAAGCCAACGGCTGATACTGCCGAGACATCACTGGAGGTTGTAAACGGAATGATAGTTCACAACGAGCTGTATAGCTCAACCTCTAAATGTGGCTACACCTGGTAAGCGATTTCTTTTGAGACTATTCCCAATTATTTCTAGTCACTTGTGTACTACAAATAATTCGCAAAAGCTGAAAAAAAGCATCTTTTTCTAGTAACAGATATCCCAGATTAACCGCGCAAACTAGTTTTTACTCTGAGTCGGCATAGTGCCATAATTAGGTGTAAGCAGCTTGACGTTGTTGCTCTTGAAAGATGAAAAAAACCAGAAAACTAAAAGGCTTTGTAGATTAATTGCAGCATAGTTGACTGTTGGGACATAAACCGCCGTTAAACTGGATTTGGTGGTGTCTCTAATTTTCTGGTTAGATGCAGAGACAGTTATAGTGACAACTACCGACTCTGCTTTTTGTACCAGGAAATATGCGAAAACGGTAGTTTGTGCTACCACCGATATCATCGTTATCGCATACTAATATAGTCTGAAGTAAAGACAGCCTTCAGCCAGGTGTATACTACCTATTTTCACTCGATTAAAAATTGTGTAAACGTGCTATTCAATTGTCTGTAATATGAGTAACGACATAGATCTGATCAAACGTCTTGACCCCAGTGCGATGGATCAGATCATGCTTTATCTGGCTTTTAGTGCCATGCGGACGAGTGGGCACAGGCATGGGGCATTTTTAGATGCAGCCGCAACAGCAGCAAAGTGTGCAATTTACATGACCTATCTAGAGCAGGGACAAAACCTGCGAATGACAGGGCATTTGCATCACTTGGAGCCGAAACGAGTAAAAATTATTGTAGAAGAAGTCAGACAGGCATTAACAGAAGGCAAACTGTTAAAAATGTTGGGTTCTCAGGAACCTCGCTATTTGATTCAATTGCCTTATATCTGGCTAGAAAAATATCCTTGGCAACCGGGGCGATCGCGCGTTCCTGGTACCAGTCTGACAAGCGAAGAAAAAAGACAAATTGAGCAGAAACTGCCCAGTAATTTACCTGATGCTCAGTTAGTTAGCTCCTTTGAGTTTCTGGATTTGATCGAGTTTTTACACAAGCGATCGCAAGAAGACTTACCACCCGAACACCAAATGCCTTTGAGTGAAGCTTTGGGTGAGCATATCAAGCGTCGTCTGCTTTACTCAGGAACGGTAACGCGTATTGATTCTCCTTGGGGAATGCCCTTCTATGCGCTTACCCGTCTTTCTTATACCCCAACAGACGATGAAGAACGTACACACATCACCGTGGAAGATACCGCTCGGTATTTCCGCATGATGAAAAATTGGGCAGAACGACGACGAAACGCCATGCGGTTGCTGGAAGAACTTGATATCCTCCCAGAAAAAATGGATCAGGCTATGGAAGAATTGGATGAAGTTATTCGTGCCTGGGCAGACAAATATCACCAAGACGGTGGTATTGCAGTGGTTTTACAGACGGCGTTTGGTGAAAAAGAAGACTAGTACAACTAACTGTGCAAACTGTGCAAAATTCTAAATTCCCAAAGCTGAAAAACTGACGTGAGTTCAACTAACCTCTCTCCAACTCCTCTTTGCGTTGGAGAGGAGCATTATAATGTTTTTCATTTCTTTGAATGCTTACTTGGTCAGCGGACACTTTGGGAACAGTGCTAAGTATCGGAATGACCACAAGTGGCAGAATTGGTACTGAAGTTTGTCCGAGATCATAGAGCGTTTGACAGAAGTTGCATTAGTGTACAATCCGCCGCAAGGTTCACGTGATATCTTTGTAGTCTCTGGATAAGACCGGGTGTTGGCAGAATCGAGAAGGGGAAAAAGACGGCTTTTTTGGGCGAGGTGCAGAAACTTCTTCAACCTTTCGATGATGATATAGAAACCAAAGTAAGAAATATAGTAACTTTACCCAACATACCTTTTACCCGACCCCCAACCCCTCCCCGATGCCTTGGGGAGGGGCAGTTTTGGCTTTAGACAAAACCGGGGTGGGGTGACGCGAAGAGTGGTGGTAAGTGAGAGAACTGAATATCACGTCTTGACAAGGGTTTCACCTTAAGTTGAGACCTATGGACAACAGCAAGCGATCGCTTTATCTACGATCGAACTACAGGTAATCTTTTCTTTGAGAAGTACACGCGTAGGGGCAAAACATGTTGTGCCCCTACGATTAATCTGTACCTCACGCCTGTTGCAATCTGCTGTATAAGGTTGGGTTGAACAACAGCGAAACCCAATCTACAAATTAAAATCGGATGATTTATTTTTTGGTAGTCCCTGAATCAAATTGGCAAATAGCCACTCTATATTCAACCTGTATTTTCAATCAATTAAATAAAGCACTGTAATTTAATTAGTGCCCGGTTGGGTTGGAACAATTGGTTGAGTTGGAACAATTGGTTGAGTTGGAACAATTGGTTGAGTTGGAAATGGAGTAGTCTCTAAACTTGGACTTGAACCCGCAGGAATTATCGTTGGCGGTGTAGATGAAGATGAAGCACCGATAACACTATCATCAGCACTGATACAAGTATCTAGCGCTTGAGTAGCGGGAAAGTCGATTTGACTACGCAAGCCAACCACACACTGGCCAAAGCGTACGGGTAACAAACTGCGTCCACAATAATCTAAAACTGTCGGATTAGCTTCTTCCTTAGTACTTAGGCTGACGCCAACTACACAGGTTGCTAACTCTTCAGGACGCCGAGCCTTTCCACAAGAAGAAAGCGCATCTGTTGCAGCAATTTGGGTTTCTTTACCAATTTTCACCACGCAAGCAGCCAAATCTTTTGGACGCAGTGCTGCTGCACAACCTTCTGATGCCGCTTCTGCCTTTACACCCACACTCAAAAGGCGACCAGCACAGACACTATAATCATTCCTGTAGGAGGCAGCAACAGCCATATTAGGCAAGATTGTTAAACATCCAGCTATAGCCAAAACTGGTAATGTTAAAATCCTGAAGGTGTAACTGCCTTGTTTGTTCTTACCTCTGCTAACCACTTTTTTGCTCATTGACATTGCCATTCTCCAAACACCCAAAGTTATGCTAACTCAAATATCTTAAAAATCCTCTGTAATCTAAGAATTTCAGAGGTAGTAAGGTATAGATATAATTAATTATGTCGAAAATTGTGTTAATATAGCTGTTTGAAAGATAAGTAGGCAACGTAAAAAGTATTTTAGAGTAAGAATACTGCGTAAACCAATCTGATGATTGAGTAGCCTACGAAACTAAATAAACACAAAAAACTTATTGGCAGTAGTACGGCGGGCACGTCGGAATTCAAGCTTGGAAGCTAGTGTGTCGGCTCAACCGACTTAAAGCAACTGGCGTAAAGGAGATGCCTCTACATTGGTAAGATACGTCATACCAAAGTAAGCACCTTCAAAAAACCAAGAATCCGCTGATTTATTATTCAGTGGAATGTCAAAATTGAATGTTTGGGTAAAGTTTAAACAGGATTAGATTAAGGAAACTCATGTCCCGATATAGAGGGCCCCGCCTCAGAATTGTCCGCCGCTTGGGCGACTTACCAGGATTGACTCGTAAAAGCGCCAGACGCGCTTACCCACCTGGTCAGCATGGTCAGAACCGCAAGAAACGCTCTGAGTATGCTATCCGTCTGGAGGAAAAGCAAAAGCTCCGCTTCAACTACGGTTTGACTGAAAAGCAATTGCTCCGCTATGTGCGGAAAGCCAGACGTGTTACTGGTTCTACCGGACAGGTGTTGCTACAATTGCTAGAAATGCGCTTGGATAATACCGTTTTCCGCTTGGGTATAGCGCCGACTATCCCCGCAGCTCGCCAACTAGTGAATCACGGTCACGTAACTGTTAACGGTCGTGTGGTGAATATTGCCAGCTACCAATGCCGTCCTGGCGAAGTAATTGCCGTCAGAGATCGGGCACAATCACGGAAGTTGGTAGAAGCTAACTTGCAATATCCCGGTTTGGCCAACCTCCCCAGTCATTTGGAGTTTGACAAAAATAAGTTGGTTGGTAAAGTTAACAGCGTTATTGAGCGCGAATGGGTGGCATTACAAGTTAATGAACTACTTGTGGTGGAATACTATTCACGACAAGCTTAATAGTCATTTGTCCTTAGTCATTTGTCCTGAGTTCTTTGCAAAGGACAAATGACAAATAACCAATGACTACCCGCCAATCTGTGACATGGTGCGGGTATATGTACCTGAAATGCCAGAATCGCGCCCTTTAAAGTTAATTTCTGGCTTGTTTGCGAGTAAATGTCTAACCTGCTCTTGTAATTGAGCGGTGCTGACACCAGAACGTAGAGCAGTTTTTAAATCTATTTGACCAGTTTCATTTAATAAACAGGGACGCAGCCAGCCATCAGCACTCAGGCGCATCCGGTTACAACGATCGCAAAAACATTCTGACATTTGACTAATAAATCCTAGTGTCCCCTTCGCACCGGGAATTTGAAAGACATCAGCAGGGCCAGCACCACGAACTTGAGATTCTGTCAAGCCCCAGCGATCGCGAATCTGTCCTCGTAAATCGGCTGAAGATACCCAACCGCGATCGCCAAATAAATGCACATTGCCAATGGGCATAAATTCAATAAATCGAACGTGCCACTGTTTATCAATTGTCAGAGCGGCTAAATCTAAAACTTCATGGTCATTAACGCCAGGAATTACCACTACATTCAGCTTCAGTGGGTCGAATCCGACTTCATAGGCAGCTTGAATCCCCTGCCAAACTTGTTGCCAACGAGAACGCCCCTGATTACCAATAATTTGATCAAAAATGTCGGGATCGAGAGAGTCAAGACTAATATTAATTCGTCGTAAACCAGCATTGTAGAGGTTTTGCGCCATCGGAGCCAGCAAAAAACCGTTGGTGGTCATTGAGATATCTTGAGTTTGGGGTAAAGTTGCGATCGCACCTACCAAATCCACCACACGGGGACGCAATAAAGGTTCACCCCCAGTCAAACGAAATCGGGTAAAGCCTACTGGAATAAATACTTCTTGAATTAAGGTGAGTAGTTCCTCATCAGTTAACAGCTGTTGCCTGAGAATATAATCCAGTTCTACTCCCTCTGGCATACAGTATTGACAACGAAAATTGCAGCGATCAATTAAGCTAATGCGGAGGTAGTCTACCTGGTTCATGGTTTTATTTTTATTCTCTCTGATTAATTAAAGACTTTACAAAGGTGGTTTACCCCTTCTTACTATCTTTGTTGTAACTCAAAATACCGTACTCCCCCTTAAGTGAGAGTCCACAGATTGTGGCATAATAAGCCGATCGCATCCACTAGTTAGTCATCAATCGTGCAAGATACCGACTCCATCAACGACCTTGCTGCTGCTTTACTACAGCCAGCCGATATCAGCTTTGAACTGCCCGATCCAGAAGATGAACAGATTCTAGAGTCAGATTTTCAACAGCAGCTAGAAATAGCTTGGCAGGTATGCGATCGCTTTGATTTGCAAACTGAAATCTGGCGGGGGCGAATTTTACGGGCGATCCGCGACAGAGAAAAAGTGGGTGGTGACGGACGCGGTACTGGCTTTCTGCGATGGCTAAAAGAGCGGGAAATCAGCAAAAGTCAAGCATACTCTTGGATTCAACTGGCGAATAGTGCCGATACTCTGATTGAAGACGGTAAACTTGACCCCGGATCTGTGAACAATTTCAGCAAACGGGCATTTGTCGAAACCTCCAAAGCAGTCCCCGAAGTGCAACAGATGGTGAGTGAAGCTGCCCAAAAAGGCGATCGCATCACTAGGCGGGAAGTGCGTCAACTCAATGATGAATGGACAGCCATGTCCTCAGATTTATTACCCGAAGCAGTCAAAGAAAAAGCAGCAGATAACACCCTTCCCCCGCGCTACATTGCCCCATTGGTGAAGGAAATGGAAAAACTGCCAGAATCGCATCAAAAGTTTATCCAAAAGGAAATAGCTGCCAATCCTGATGTGGATACCCTGAAACAGGTAACTACTGAAGCGCGTAACTTAGCCAAATATCTCAAAGGGGCGGCTCAAGTTCAGGCGCTAACGCAGGAGAATATTGACATTGAAACAGCCTTAGAAGAAGCGCAAAGAGTCGGCTGTTTGAGCATTGCTGCTGATTTGGTAAATCAAGCATCGCAAATTGAACAAACGATCGCTAAATTGTACATGACTTGGAAACGGATCGGTAATTTAGCAGATCGATTATATGTAGATACTGGCGCAAGTACACCCAACTTGCGATCGCTCCTCACTTGCTTGGAACCTCTGGGTGGCGAAATCATGGAATTACAACTAAGTGGTGCGACTGAACACACTGTTCGTTTGCAAATTCAGGAGACGAATTAGGGAGTGGGGAGTTATTCATAGGTGTCAATTTAACGTGAAACCCGCTTGGTGACAACGTTTTGCCCTCACCCCCAGCCCCTCTCCCCAAGGGAGAGGGGAGCTAGACATTCAATTCCCCTTCTCCCAAGGGAGAAGGGGTTAGGGGATGAGGGCGTGAGGGATTTGCAAAACGCCTGTCTGATATAGTTTTCGGCTTAAGTTGACACCAATGGGAGTTATTCTCCCCCTACTTCCCCTCCTCTTTTCCCTCACTGCGGATAAAGTTTGGGTTTGTGGGTCATCAATATGACATTCACTCATCGTCTGGCTGATCAAAAAGCGCATCTAAATCACGATAGCCACTAACCACTCGCAGAACTTCAATTCCGGTTTCAATTGGGCGATAAAATATTAAATAATCATCAACTGGAAAGCTCCGCAATGAAGGCAAAAGCTCAGACCTCTTACGCCCCATGCTGGGAAACATTGCTAAATTATTACACTTACCGTTGATTTTATTGAGAAATCTATCCGCTGCATCCAAACCACTGCTATCAGCAATAAAATCGATAATACTTTCAATATCTCGACTAGCCGGAACAGTAAAAGAGCAAATATTCCTCATTAACTAGCCTGTTCCCGACGCTCTTGCAACTTCTGTTGTAGCTGGTGGAAAAGTGTTTCACCATCAATAACCTCTCCTCGTTCGGAAGCTTCAACACCAATCATAATCAAGCGTTGTAACTCCTCAAATCGTCCCTTGTAGATATTTTCTCTTACTTCCAATTGCTTGATAGCTGCCAGAATCACTTCTTCAGACGAAGAATATTTACCGCTTTCAACCTGACTTTGGATAAACTGCTCAAGCTCTGGAGTTAATGATACATACATTAATGTTTACCATAATTTTTGCTAAAGGTATTCTTATTCTATCCAAGAGATGAATTAGAGAATAGGCGATGCCTACGGCTGGCTACACTTACACAGTTTATCTTTCAGTCTGTGGAATTGCTGAGAGTAAAGCACAAAGAGCGTTGTTAACAGCTTCTGAGGTTTTGAATATCTCAGCAACATCAGCATCGAGGGTAACTGTCAAAGGAGCTTTTTCTTGCTGACTGGCGAAACGGTTGGGCAAGGCTTTGCGATAGTCAAAGTTATACTCTGGAAGCAAGTCATCGTCTGCGTTGTTACGGAATTCAAAAGCCTGTGAATTCTTTATAATCTCTTCGTTCTTTCTTGGTTGCTAGACGTGCGCTAATGATACGGATAACGTTTGCTCATCGCATTTGTTATTTCGGCGAACGCATTTGTTATTTCGGCGAACGCATTTGTTATTTCGGCGAACGCATTTGTTATTTCGGCGAACGCATTTGTTATTTCGGCGTACGCATTTGCTATTTTGGCGTACGCATTTGCTATTTTGGCGTACGCATTTGCTATTTTGGCGTACACATTTGCTATTTCGGCGTACGCATTTGCTATTTCGGCGTACGCATTTGCTATTTTGGCGTTCGCATTTGTTATTTCGGCGATGCCTACGGCTGGCTACGCCTACACAATTGCTGATTGCGTTTATCCTAAAACAATCTTAAGACAAAGACCTCTCCCTGATTTGACTACGCAAAACCTGTCCCTCTTTAGATCAAAGAGGGACAAGCTTGAACTTTAGTTCAAGGTAGGGAGAGGTTTGTTGAACTCACGCCTAATTAGCAGGGCAAGATTTAGAGGTAAGCGAGGAGTTATAGAGCGTCGCTGCGGGTACTTGAGCAACTAGAACCACGTTCCCATTGGCATCCATTACCCATCCTTGGGCTTCTACAATTTGAATAGGTTCATTGACAGAATTAACCTTCTGTGATTTTTCTTCTGTGTTTCGCTGCCCCTGAACAACGGCTCTTTTCTGAATACCGCCAGCACGATTCTGACTCTGTGGAGAGAGTGTGATCCAATCTGCAAGCACCGCATCATCAGCTATCAATGGCTGGGTGGGATCGGCTACTAGTCCTCCACGCCCAGTCTGAATAAATGAACTCCTTCCTATTTTTCCACCAGTACTACAACTAGCAACAATTTGCCGCGAAGCATCAACCAGATTTACGGGCAATTCCACTAATCCTTTACTGGGGTCAGCATCTGGTGAGTTGATTTGTACAGTGCCATTTAATGAAGGATTTTGCTGAGAAAATGCCGTGATGTCATTTGTTAGGAGATTATTCGGGTCTTTTTCTACTGGGTCAAGCCTCTGTACGTCTGTACCTGTGCGGGGTACAAAACCAAAGAGGTTCTTAGCAGTGATTGTGATTTTACCACCAGAGCCAGAGAAGCCGTTGGCAGTGATATCGTTATTTCCTAAGGGGCTGGCGACAAGGAAGCCATTTGGTGCATTGATGGTGATATTACCACCATCTCCATTACCCTTGGCGTTAGTGGTTATTTTACTTTCGCGCCGCATCAGTAATAAGTCCCGCACCTGTAGCGTAATATTACCACCACGACCTGATTTACTGTCAGATATGAGTTTTCCTGCGTTGTCCAGAAGTATAGAGCGAGCCGTTATATTTAGATCGCCTGCTTTTCCTGAGTTAGGTAGATCCTTTGCGTAGGTGAAAAAGTCTACAAGTTGACTGCTCACAGTTACTTTAGCTCCGTTCCGGATCATTAATTCTTTTGTATCAATTGTTATATCACCCGCATCTCCAGAAGTATTTGTAGAAGCAAACAAGCCAGTGGACCCACTTGTTGAGTTTCCAATTAGCTCTACGGAAAAGGCGCTCACAGTCAAATTTCCTCCTGTTCCTGTACCTGCTATTATGCCTAATGCAGTAGAATCTGTTGCTACCTGTCCCCCATCTTCAATAAGTAATCTTCCAGTCTTAATATTTATGCTACCCGCCTTTCCGGCAACCGCTGTTGAACTCAACAATCCACTAGGTTGCCTGTCATCACTATCTGGAGAAGAAAAGCCACCAATCACCTCCACAGATTCGGAGGCGTTTACAGTCAAGTTTCCTCCATCACCCTTGCTCAAAGTGGTAGTACTTACTTGTGCTCCATCCCTAATGATTATTTTCTTGCTAGTAATCGTTAAGTCTCCGCCATTCTCAACACCTGTAGTCTGAGTTTTTAAAACCACAGGACCAATTAGTTCCACTAAGTTACCCTGGATTTGGATATTGCCGCCACTGCCATCTCTATTACTAGTATTTACCTGAGATGCAATCTTAGAAGAATCAACAGTTCGCTGGACTAATCGAATATCTTGAAAATTCTGGACACCTTGATATCCTAAAATCCAACCTTGGTCTGTTGGTTTGAGGTCGACCAGACTATTATTAGCAACACTTCCTAACTCAATTCGTCCTGACGCTGCTGTTAAATTTCCGCCCTCCAGAGTTATGTCGCCACCTACAAGTGCCAAGGTTTTGTTTTGCTGTACTTGTAGACCAACAGGTATATTAGTTGTCACGCCATCTGAGCTAGGTGCTTGAGATTGATTGTGGATGAACGCCGCAGTTGTGCCGAATTGTAAGCCATTGGGAACATTTACCGTTAGCAGAGGTGGGGTTTGTGGATCTGTGGCACTAAATTTAGTTCCATCAGTAAAATTCAGACTACTAGCTGTACTCGCCACGAATGAGCCGCCAATTTGTAAAGAAGCACTGGGACCAAAAATTATTCCGTTGGGATTAATCAAAAATAGGTTGGCTGTACCATTAGCTTTAAGAATGCCATCAATATTAGAAACAGACTTACCTGTTACCCGGCTAATAATGTTTTGAACACTGTCAGCATTTTTAAATTCAGCAATGCTATTTTTAATTACGGAAAACTCCTTAAAACTGTGGAATAGATTGCGTCCACTTTGGGATAGGGTTCCACCTTCAATAATTGTGATATTGTCCTGTTGTGTAACTTGAGAATTATTAGGTAGAGTCCCATCCTGGGTAATTTGGGCAACAGCAGAGTTTGTAAATAAAGCTACTGCACAACCAATGACAGATCCTAGACTTTTAAACCAGACCCAACGAATACTCATACCTAATACACTCCTTCAAAGAATTAACAGTTACCGAACAATGGTAATGCTGTACTTAATATAAGTACACTACCTTTCAAATAGCTCATCTGCGTTTTACTATTTACCAACCAAATCCTAAGATTAACTTGGGCATAACAATGTTGTATGCTACAAAAAACCTGTAATTTTTAATAAATAAGTTGAGATGGTTGCTATTAAGTTGATAATATTATTTGCTTTGTCGAACAAGATGGAATAAACGTTCAAATTCATTCAATAAAAATGCGCTATATTCAATGGAGTTGTATTTAATTTGATAAGGTCAAAAGTCTATAAAACTGATAAAATAATGATTAACTTTTTATTTACATCTCTGACCTTGATTATCAATAGAAAGTTAATCATTAAGTTGATACACAATCAAGGATTATTTACACTTTCTTATACCCTCTGGGGTATACCAGCAGACCTCGTCTGCAAGTTTCTTCGATTGAATTACTTCTGTCAAATCCTTAACTCCTTGGTTGTAAACAGCATCAAATTCATTTTTTTTTGGGTCGATACGGCTCTGCAATTCTTCTTGAAAATTATCTTCTGTCTCGTCCTTTTTAAGCGCAACATCCATCTCAGATTTCTTCAGAACTTCACTCAATTCATTTTGGATATCGTTTGTTGACTGCTGCGTATTTTGAGAATTCATAATTTTTGCTCTCCTTGGAGACTGGTAAATGTGTGAACTTATTTTGTGATGTACTAAATTAACGTGAGTTTGATTAGTACAGTTTGGCAACGAAAGAATCAATAATACAAAGTCTAGAGTGGTACGAAAGCATTAGGTTTCTAACGCTCTTGTGAACTCCGATAATTATGACTTCAGCTTGACTAGTTATAATTACGCTTTGTGTTACAAAACTTCATATATTTCTGCCGGATTTGTTTAAAGGATTCATGAATCTGGCTACTCACCGTTGATTACTCAAGAGAATTGAGTAATTGATAGCTCCTCAAGTCTCACACTCTGCTTAGGGTTTAGATCCGCTCACAGGCTTTATTAAGGCGATCGCTAACTATGCCCCATGCCCAATCCCCAAAATCCTAAATCTTTTACTCATTAACCGTGCCACTATAGAAAATAGAGCTGCAAATTGAGCAATAGGAAGACTAAAGAACACTGTGCAGATAACATTCTTAGGGACGAGTTCCGGTGTACCCACGCGATCGCGCAATGTTTCCAGTGTCGCTCTGAGATTACCCCAAAGGGCAGAACTGTGGTTATTTGACTGTGGCGAAGGTACTCAGCATCAAATTATGCGGAGTGAACTGAAAATCAGTCAACTCTCCCGAATTTTTATCACCCACATGCACGGCGACCACATCTTTGGCTTGATGGGACTTCTTGCTACTTGCGGCTTGGCTGGCAATGTAGAACGAATTGATATCTATGGCCCACCTGGATTAAATGATTACATTCAATCTGCCTCACGTTATTCCTACACGCACTTTTCTTACCCAATCAAAGTTCACGCCATCCGTCCAGGGATAATTTATGAAGACGATGACTTCACCGTTAGCTGCGGTAATTTGCATCATCGGATTACAGCTTTCGGCTACCGCGTAACCGAAAAAGACCGAGCCGGACGCTTTGATGTGGAAAAAGCCAAGGCGTTGCAAATTCCTCCTGGTCGGGTTTACGGTCAACTCAAGCGCGGTGAAACAGTTACCCTTACGGACGGACGGGTGATTGATGGCACCCAATTGTGCGGCCCTACAGAAATTGGTCGAAAGATTGCCTATTGTACAGACACAATTTATTGTGATGGTGCAGTGGAATTAGCTCATGATGTTGATGTATTAATTCACGAAGCAACCTTTGCCCATCAAGATGCAGATATGGCTTTCCAGCGGTTGCATTCCACAACCACAATGGCAGCGCAAACAGCTTTAGCTGCTGGAGCGCATCGACTGATTATGAGTCATTTCAGTCCCCGCTATGCTCCCGGAAATACTTTGGAGTTGAAGGATCTCCTCAAAGAAGCTCGTGCTATTTTTCCTCATACTGATATGGCTTACGATTTTATGATTCATGAAGTACCCAGACGGCGGGAAGTAGAGTTAACCAAGGTAGGCGTTTAAATTTTGGATTTTAGATTTTAGATTTCTTATTGAACGCTTCTAATCTAAAATCTAAAATTAACCAGGCTTTATCTTAGATTTGAATAGTCTCAATCATAATATCAAGCAAATAAAGAGCAGTTCGGTTTTCTGAGTAAGTCAACTATTTAACCAACAATTTACGGTTAACTAGATGTATCAAAAATATATAAATGCTATGGTTGAAATATTTTTATCAATGTGTTTTTACTATTACAAGTTATCAAAATAACTTTAATATATAGCAATGTTGCGAGTTGGATAATTGTATACTCAAATAATTAGGAAAAATAATTAATTTTTCGTCAAGATTTTTCTTCTTTAAATAAAATATTTATTAAAAATTTATCCTTCCAACACTGATTAAGAATTTATCTGCATGAATTGATGAACATGAAAGCGCTAGTTGACATAATATTGTGCTAAATTAGCTTGTCATTGTTGGAAGAAGAATAAAGTACGCGATCGCAGCTATTAGGTGTAAAAAATCATTTCATATTTCTCATAAATCTTCCAAATAAATATAGTGTTTCGATATTAGAGGAGTTTAATAGTGGCTAAGACTAGTCTGAATCAAGAGCAACAGGTTACAACTTCAGCACAAGGCGCAGTTGACATCAGACAACTATCTACTATTTTGCTTCGCCGACGCTTTCTGACCTTTGGGGTTTTTTGTGTAGTTATGTCAGCTGCTAGCCTCTTGGCTATCAATGCCAAACCTACTTACCAGAGTAATATGCAGATATTGGTGAATTCCAATTTATCTGAAGGGGCACAGTCAAATACTCAGGTTATTGATTCAAATTCTCAAGTTGTTGATTCCACTACTCAGATGAAACTCATGCTGAGTTATAAGTTGCTTCAGAAAGCTGTAGATTTACTCCATTCTGATTATCCTGATATTACCTTACAAGACATCAACGGTCAAAAAGAATATAGCAAAAAAGCACCTTTAGAAGTAACTCCAGAAGCAGGAGGCATAGGGGCAAATAAAGTTTTTAATCAGACATTTAAAGTTTCTTTTAATGATCAAGATCCAGTAAAAGCACAAAGAGTACTTCAAGCTCTAGAGAAAGTCTATCAAAACTACAACAAACAGCAACAAAAAGAACGTCTGAATCAGGGATTAGCTTTTGTAAACACTCGCCTACCTGAGATAAAAAAAGAGGTGAGTAAAGCTGAAAAAAACTTAGAACAGTTTCGCAAAAAACATAAATTACTCGATCCCGAAGTCCAAAGTAAAATTCTGCTAGAATCTCTAGCCGATATTCAACAACAGCTACAAACCACTCGTGCCAACCTTCAAGATGTAAACGCTCGCTACAATAATCTAGAGCAACTAATAGCGTCTTCGTCTCAACAGAATACACTAATTTCTTCTCAATTAAATCAGTCAAGCCGCTATCAAGCATTATTAAGTGAAATTCAAAAAACTGAACTAGCTTTGGCTAAGGAGCGGCTCCGCTATACAGATGATTATCCATCGGTACAAAAATTAAAGCAGCAACGCGAAAGTCAACTGTCCTTATTACGAGAAGAGGTGAAAACTATTACTAATAGCAATAAAGATAAACCTTTATCAAAAGGACAAATGCTAGGAGTTGATCCAACGCTTGTAGATGAGTTTGTTTTAGTACAGACAAGTGTTTTAGGACTAACTGCCAATGAAAAAAATCTCATCGAATCAGAACAGCAACTACGCTCTGAGCTAAACAAATACCCAAGTTTAATAGCAGAGTATAATCATCTGCTGCCAAAGATAGCAACTAGCCGCAAAAACCTTGAACAAATACTCCAGGCACAACAGTCATTGGGACTGAAAATTGCTCAGGAAGGATATAACTGGCAAGTTTTGGCAGAACCTTCTCCCGGTATTTATATGGATAATAACAGATTATTACTCTTGCTTGGAGGAGCGGTAATTGGGCCGATTTTAGGTATCTTAGCAGCCCTAATTTTGGAAAAGTTTAATGACGCTATTTATTGTGCCGGAGATTTAAAGAAACTGACAAACCTACGTGTACTGGGATCGGTACCAAAACTACCATCACGTAGTGTCAAAAAACGGCGGCTTAGCCTGCCTTGGAATAGCCGAGTCAGCTCAGATTATTCTGTAATAGAAGCCAGTAATAAATTGCCCGTCCATGAAACTTTGGACATGATCTACCAAAATATTCAAATATTAAAATATCCTTTACCGTTCAAGTCGCTGATGTTTACTTCAGCACTACCAGGGGAAGGGAAGACAACCTTAGTGTTAGGCCTTGTAGCTAGTGCTACCCGGATGCATCGACGGGTATTAGTAATTGATGCTAATCTACATAATCCTAGCCTGCACAAAATCCTGGAACTATCCAATGACTGGGGACTATCTCTGTTATTAGTTGATGAGACAACTACTCATTTTCAAGATTACATCCAGCCGATTCACCCCTCCATTGATATTTTGACTGCTGGGCCAGAACCAGAAGACACAGTGAAGTTGCTCAGTTCTCAACGGATGAAAGAACTAATAGAGGTGTTTGAGCAAAGTTATGACCTAGTACTAATAGATGCTCCATCTATTTTAGGCACGGTTGATGCCAGGATTGTGGCATCTTTTTGCAATGGTATTGTAATGGTAGAGCGCATGGGAAAAGTGACTCGAACTGAACTGACTCAAGCAACAGAAATTTTGAGTAAGTTGAATTTAATTGGAATTATCGCTAATGAAGCGAGCAATTCTCAAAAAGTATTGGCATCGTAAATCGGAGAATAAAAGTTTCTCTTCCACAGCAGTCAGATTTAGACGATTCACTTTCCCCAATTTCTGATTTATACCTTATATTTCAAGCAAAATGCATAATTAGTAGGAGGTGGCAACCTCCTGCGTTGGAGAACTGTCTCATCTTAAAGTAGTAGACGCCATAATCCAGAGCGTCAATTAGATACTAGTGTGATTAGATGATCGGTATGAAATTCCAACTTTACTTAGGCTCTTTATTTTCTCAGATTAAAGTACGTTATTGGTGGGTAAGTATCTTTTTGTGGATAGCTTTGGTTGCCCCAGCCCAAGCGTCTGTAATCCTACGTGTGGCAATTGAGAGGGGCGTTAATCAGGTAAAAGTGGGTAGTTCCACTACTGGGATCGTTAAGGATAGTACTGGGCGGACTCTTGGACAGTTGCCAGCAATGAGTGCATATTATGCTCAAGCCGTTCCTGGCGGAGTTGCTTTAGATAAGTGGCAGTCTGGTTTATTTTGGATTGAGCCAACTGGCAAGGGATTTGTTTATATTGGCGATCGCTGGTATCGAGGCAGAACTCTGGTTGTCCCCACAGAAAAAGGCTTAACCGCTGTTAACTGGGTTGATGACCAAGAATATCTCTACAGCGTTCTTGGTGGCGAAATGGATGCTAGCTGGCCCCAAGAAGCTTTAAAAGCTCAAGCGATCGCAGCCCGTACTTATGCCCTCTACGAACGGGAAAAACAACGAAATAATCCCGTTTATGATGTAGGCAATACCCCCGATCACTGGCAAATTTACAAAGGTGTCATTAGTGAATCTCCAGCTACTTACACCGCAGTGGATTCTACTCTAGGGCAGGTACTAACTTACAAAAACCGGATTATTCTCTCAGTCTTCCACGCTTGTTCTGGGGGACACACTGAAAACGTAGAAGATGTTTGGGGAAGCAGCGAACCTTATCTACGTGCTGTTCAAGACTACGATCAAAATATCCGCGAGTGTAATTGGGTGAAAACCTTCTCGCCGAGTGAAATTAGCGCTAAATTTCCTGAGGTGGGCAGTGTGACGGCAATGATTCCAGAGACATACTCACCTTTCCGTAGTGTTAAAGTTTTAAAAATTGTGGGCAATAAGGGCACAAAAGTTCTACAGGGCGAGGAAGTCCGAACAGCCCTCAAGTTAAAAAGTACCAAATTTAGCGTCACCAAGGGGGCTGATGGTAGTTTTGTACTGCAAGGGCTTGGCTACGGTCATGCTTTAGGCATGAGTCAGTGGGGGGCGTACAATCTGGCTCGGCAAGGAGTGAACCATCTGCAAATTTTGGGACATTATTATCAAGGTGTAGCTCTAACACCGATTCAGGCGAAGTAATCAGGGATTGGGCATTGGGCATTGAGAAGAGACAAGGTAGACAAGGAAGAGGGGGGAGATAAGGAGAAACTTGTTCAATAATTCACCCTTGTCCCCCTTGTCCCCCTTGGCTCCTCTGCTCCCTGCTCCTCTGCTTCCTATTCCCCACTCCCACGTTCTAAGCGCCGTTGCCATTCAGCATCAATTTTTGCAGAACGTTCAACTTCTTGGTCGAGTAAGTCAGTTTCGCTAGAATACACTAAATCTTCGTTGCCAATGACTTTTTCTGTTGCAAATTGTTGGGCATAGTTGATTTTTTGTTGCAAAAGTGCATCAGGACTTGCCAATAGCCTTGCTCTGGAAAGCCGTTCGCGGTTGCGATCGCCTATTTGGCGATTACGCCACCGAATCCAGAAATAACGCAATAACGGTATGCCTAAAAAACCTGCTCCGTAAGCCAATAGCAGCCAATAAATTCCTTGTACAAAAGCTACCAGTCCACCTAATTGGACGGCAACAGTTCCATCTCTCAACAAACTTCCCAGTACTAAAGCACCAACAAAATTTAGTACCCCTAACCCAGCACTCAGCATAATTTGCCCAGAACTTGCGGCACTAAAACGCCAGGGAAATTCTTCTAAGCGATCTGATATTGCATGACGGCGCTTTTTAACTGCACTCACCTGCAACTCTGGGAAGTAATAAACAATTTGTCCTTCTGGGCTTACTCCCGGTTGCCCATTAAATCGCGTCAGAACGGGCAGCATATAATCTTCGTACTCTCTTGTGTATCCCTGGCCAATGTCATCCAAATATGGGGCAATTTGTTCTGCTACCACTGCACCACGGTTACTCCGAATCACCGTAGCAATTTCTTGCCAGCGACGTTCCTCTAAGTTGGCGTTTGGATTACCATCGCCAAACAAAAACGAAAACACAGCTTCAAAGAAATTCAGATTGGTTTCTTCCCGGCTTCCACGTTGCGGTTCCTGGTAGTGGGTGTCATAATTTGGGCTAAGATACCAAAATAAATTTGGAAAATAGAAGAAGCCCCCACCGCCGGAATTACTGCCCCGATTGTCGCCGTTACGGTCTGAATTGGCAGCAGTAACGATCATGAAGATGGTAACAGCGATCAGGACGATGGAAACAGTTAAGAAAATTCCAAAAGAAATGCGAATCAGGTAAAACAGAATACTCCAGACCTTTTTCCACCATTCCTGCAATCTTAGCCGGAAGTATTTATTACGCAAAATTGCTCGAAAATTTTGTGGAAAAAGGAAAACTATATCACCGGAATCCGCTACCTGTAAATGTCCGCCAGCATCAGATGCCAGGGCTAACAAGCTTTGATTAGCTTCAGCGACGTTCAATCCTGCCTGAGTTGCCACATCACCAACAGTGACACGGTAGCCCAGTTGTTCCACAGCTTGCATGATGGTGGGACTGGGAGCCATTGCTCTCCCCTCCTGTTAAAACTTATTCCCTTTTCTTAAGTATAAAGTTTTATTTTGAGCGACTTAGCAGGGATAGAGGTAACAATTCAAAATTTCAAATTGTTTGCGCAGCTTCTGGTAGAGAAGAGAGTTTTAGACTCTAATTTAAACTCCCACTCTAGCTTCCTTCCCACAGAGTAACTGAGCAAAGTCGGAACCACTAAACTTTCCCGAACTACGTGTTGACGTTCGGTCTGAAACTCTTTAATTGACTATACAATCAACAAATGGTCTGACACGCAAAATGATATAATTACTTGCCTCAGCTTGATTAAATCAGCAAATTTTCTGCTCAAATATGGTTCAATACACTCTCGCTCAAAGCCCAGAAATTATCCTTACTGTTTCTGGAAAAGATTCAGCTAAAGCCCGTGATAAAGCAATGGATCAGCTAATGGAACTGATGGATGCAGGTAAGCTATCCACCGAACTAGAAGAAGGATTTGGCCCTCAACAATTAATTGAGGTAAAAGAGTCAACTATTGATACTGCTAGTGGTGAGGATACAATTACACAAGCTGTCCAGATTCTGAGTAACCTGGCAACGCTCAAGCTGAAAGTTCAGGAGTCACGATCTGAAGCGTTGGAAATTCGCAAAGCTGTTGATATTCTGTTCACCGATGAGTCGGTGACTGAAGAGGAAATTACTCGACTCAAGGAAGGTTTTAAAGTTCTCAAAAATTTTGCTCAAGCTAATGTGCGTTACCAAGAAGCGCGGTCTAAAGCAGAACTAGCTAGGCAGACTCTAGATCAAGCTCTCAAATCCCCTGACAAGTAACATTTACAGAATTATATGCATTGAGATACATCTTAAAAATGCAATTAAAAAATCTAGAACACAGGCTGAAAAGTCTGTGTTCTAGATTAACTGGGGCGCTAGGATTCGAACCCAGGGATGGCGAGACCAAAACCCGCTGCCTTACCACTTGGCGACGCCCCAACAATTTCACTACCGTTAATATAACACTTAGTCCTGGGTTAATGTCAAGTACTTTAATAGTTGATTTCAGATAATGGGTTTTTACAGCAGGACATTGATGAGTCGGAATCCTTATACTTAGAATCTTTCATCATTTTGAGGTTGACCCCTTGAATCTTGATGCTTAAAGCATAAAATTCTTTCCTTGGCATCTAAAATCTGCTTTACTTGATGGCTGAACGCCTTAGAGTCAGTCTTCACCTATTTCTTTTTCTTTAGTCCCCAGTCTCGTGAAGGAAGACCGCTGCAATCCGACTTGATGATAATAGTTGTTTAGTAGCTAGCCATATAAAGAGTGGAATAGTCTTCGCATAACGACTACAAAGTCGGCGTGGTTCTTGAATCCATCGATATAGCCATTCAAGTCCTAAGTCTCGAACTATGCGGGGTGCCCGCTTATGAATTCCGGCATAAACTGGGAAAACTCCACCCAGTCCAATCATTACAGCTTGTATTTTGCCCTTATGTTGAGCTATCCAATTTTCTTGTTTGGGACATCCCAGAGAAACTAAGACAGCGCTAGCACCACTAGAGTTAATCTTTTGAACCAAGGCTTCGTCTTCAATTTCCGTTAGGGGACGAAAGGGTAGAGGTTCCATCGCCGCAATCTTTATCTGCGGAAATTCCTTCTCTAACCTGTTTTGTATCCTAGACAGAATTTCTGTTTGGGAACCTACAAAGAAAATGCTCAGATTTTGGGTTTGAGTTAGCTGACACAATGCAAGAAAAATATCCATCCCTGCCACACGGTCTTGGTAAAGCGCTCCCATTTTTCGCATCATCCATACCAGAGGCATACCATCAGGAGTAACTATATCTGCATTTCGCAATACGGTGGCAAACTCTGGATTCCAATGGGCTTCAATGAGCATGTGTACATTGGCTACATATACAGTTTTACTCTCACGCCTACTCGCCCACTTGAGTATTGTTTGTATCTGCTCGTCAAACCGTAAAGCAGTAATAGGAAAATCAAGCACTTTTTTAGTAGGTAGAAGCACTCTTGCCAGCATCAATAACTCCTGTATCCAAGAAAACAATTCATAGATTACCTAGACCAATCCAAATTATTTAATATTTCGGATTGGATGACTCCTGACTTTTTGTCGACTTGTGTCATTGTTGGAAGTTAACACATGGAGGTGCAATTGCCTTTTTAGTATACTTTTGGCTTAATCAGTAATACTAGAATTATTTGCTGCTGTGTCTTAGCTTACTGTTTTATGTTAAGGATTTTAGACACTGCTTGACAAAATTCATACTTCCTTCATAATTAATTTTTGGTTAGTTCATCCAAGCATTATAATTGCGATAAATTCCTAGATAAATGTTGTATATTAAGTACTCTATAGTACTTGACTCCTTAAGTAAGAAAGTAAAATGCTAGCCACTAAGTCTGCCAATTTTATACGTAAATATGCGCTTAAGAGGTCGAATGAAAATTAGTATATTTTAAAGAACAGCTAATAACTTTTGATTATGATTTACAAATTTATTACAGATTTAATTTAGTTCTTGTATTGATGAAAAATCTCTAGATTTTATTTTTTTCTGAAATAAAAGCCCAAAAAATAAGGGAAAGATAAATTTATCTTTCCCTGCTCTCTGGTTTTTATTATTGTCTGACTTGTTACTTTCTTTAAGTCTTTGGCGTAACATTTGCCTTTGTTTTTTAAGTTGACGCTTCCTAGCAGAACCGCCTTTACCTTTATGATTTCTGCCTTCTTTACGGGGAGATTCCCATCTTTTCAGGCGCATAAGTTTTTAACCTCTTTAACAACTTGTTTGGTAGTGGGCAGGAGGAGAATCGAACTCCTATGACCGCAAGGCCGCCACATTTTGAGTGTGGTGCGTCTACCAATTCCGCCACCCGCCCTTATATCTAACCTTAACTAGTATACTCTAAATTAAGAGATTTTGTAACAAGTCTGAAAATTATTTCTCAAAGTTTTGCTGGAATAACAGTTTTAAGAATCTCCAGCTTAAAGGCGTGGCAGGTTCAATAAACTAGGGTCAATATCTTGTATTTTGGCACAGCCGCTAAGGGCCATTCCTACATTTAACTCATCTTGCAGCAGTGAGATGATATGAGATACGCCGATTTGTCCTGCTACCGCTAGTCCCCACAAAATGGGTCGTCCGATCAGTACTGCTTTTGCTCCTAATGCCAGAGCTTTGAGAATATCTGTGCCTCTACGAATGCCTCCATCCAACACCACTTCTACTTTACCATCCACTGCGGCTACTATTTCAGTCAGGGCATCTAAAGAAGCGATCGCACCATCGAGTTGTCTGCCACCATGATTGGAAACAACAATTGCTTTAGCTCCATGTTCTACAGCCCGCACAGCATCATCTGGGCGTAAAACTCCTTTGATGACTAAAGGTAGCCCAGATAAAGACTGCAACCATTCCAAATCGTCCCAAGTGACTGCTGGGTTTAGCTGTTGGGCAAAGTAGGTAAATAACCCAGATTCACCTTTTTCATGGGAAATATCTAGCCCTGAGATGCTCGCAAGATTAGCCAGATGTAAGTCTTGGGGTAAGGCAAACTCATTACGTCTATCTCTCTCGCGCTGTCCGAGAACGGGTGCATCTACAGTTAGGCAAAGTGCTTTGTAGCCTGCTTTATAAGCTTTTTCTACCAAAGCACGAGTTAACCCTCGATCTTTATGGATGTAAAGCTGGAACCATCGTAGAGAATCTGGAAACTGATTACATGCAGTTGCCACTTCTTCAATGCTCTTTGTTGCCATTGTACTTAACACCATACCCACACCAGCCGATGCAGCAGCTAGGGCTGTGGCAACTTCTCCATCTGGATGGGCTAGACATTGAAAAGCCATTGGTGCAATTAACAAAGGTAGTTGCAAAGGTTGTCCTAAAATGGAGGTACTTAGATTGCGATCGCTCACATCGACTAATATCCGAGGTCGCAGCTTGACTCGCTCAAAGGCAGCACGATTATCTCGCAATGTGATTTCGTCCCAAGCACCACTGCTGTAGTAATCAAGCGTCGTTTGAGACAGATGTTTTTTTGCTAGCTTTTCGTACTCAAAAAGGTTGATGGGTTGAAAGCGATCGTCTGTGGATAAGTAGGTAGACATAATTAAATCTAAGATAAAATTTTTGTTCGTAGTCAGCGATTTATCGCTCTGCATAAGATTTTAAATGGCTAGAGCCGCTGACTACGATTATTCATTGTCAAGGCTTTCAAATGGATTTGTAGCATAGTTGTATTTATTTTTACTCACTTAGTTAGCGATCGCTCAACTGAATTTATGTACCGAGGTGTTGCTCAAACAGCATAAAAATTGCTCCCAAAAAAAGACCTCTGCTTTGCGCCAGAGGTCTTTCCGTTTCAGAACGTTGTAAAATTCATCAGCAACGTAAAACGCTGATATGGTTAATTTAGTGGCTTCTGTGCCATGAACGCAAAAATAGCAACCCAATTGCCAATCCCATACTGACCATTATTATTACTCTTATACCGAAAATGCGATCTCTAAGATTTAGGTACAGACCTAGAAATCTAATGCTGCGACCAAAACTTCATCTTATCCAAGGTTTTAGGAAAATTTTTCCCAGGATTGGGCAACTAATTGACTTAACCAGCGGCGTTGTTGCTGATCCAACAGTGGATCGTCTGCTAACAACTGAGCGGTCAATTCTTCCAAAGATTGACCCTGAGCGCGGACAATTTTAATTACTCCAGCGATCGCACTGGCAACTAGTTCTTCGTCAATGGGCTGTTGTCGCAGAGCAATAATTTCTTGGGGACTGTCTGGAATGGGATAATTCATGGCGTAGGTTTAGAGAAATACAAAATGAACAATAACTTTGACAAACTCTTAAAATTTCTTTACTGAATCTTTACGAAACTAATAGGGCGGAGTTTACCTTACTTGATGACTTAAGAAAATCTGTCTTAGTGAGTAGATTGATGGGAGATGTCAGGAAAAAATGAAAGAAATACTTTATTTAGAAGTTCCAACTCCAGATATAGAAACTGTGCGTAGTTGGTTACAAACAGATTTTGAACCTGGAAATGGAGAAAAAGTGCTTACCTCGGAAGGCTTTCGCCTTAGAATACCCAGTGCTACTACACCTGCTGAAGTGGCTCCTTCCGAAAACTTGCTTACAGAACTTTCGGTATTTGTCTGGTCGGTGCAACGAACTACCTATCTGAAAGTGTTTCGCTGGTCAGAACAACCCTTTCCCAGTGAAGGACAAATTCTGCAACGCTTGACCAAGGAAATCAGAAGCCGTTTTCCGCATCATTATCCAGAGCCGCCAGCAATTGATTTATCCCAGCAATCAATATTTGCCGCACTAGGCTCTACTTACCCCCTTACCGTCAAGTATTTTCAGAAAATGCCCAACGGTGAATATGACCTAACTCGTGCCTATTGGTGGGAAAAACGGTGGCGCGAAGGGGTGCAGAATCCGCAGCAGCCGCGTCAAGTGGTGTTTTCGCAGGGGAGCAGGCGAGCAGGGGAGCAGGCGAGCAGGGGGGAAACAACTAATGCCCCCATACCCCATGCCCAGTACGACATCATCTACATCGGTGGCGCACTAGGCGCAATCCATGCAGCACTGATGGCAAAACTCGGATACAAAGTCTTGCTGGTGGAACGAATGCCCTTTGGGCGGATGAACCGAGAATGGAATATTTCGCGCGACGAGATTCAAAGCTTGGTTAACTTGGGTTTAGTCACCCCCGCTGAGTTAGAAACCATCATTGCCAGGGAATACAAAGATGGATTCAATAAGTTTTTTGATGCTAACAATCCAGCCAAACTGCGATCGCCCATCCTCCACACACCCACAGTCCTAAATTTAGGCTTAGATTCCGAAAAATGGCTCCAAATGTGTGGGCAAAAACTGCAAGCCGCAGGCGGTGAAATTTGGGATGAAACAGAGTTTATCCGTGCAGATATTGATATATCACAGGTAGTTTTGCAAGTCAAGCACTTGCCCAGTCACATTGAGAAGCAAGTAAGTGGACGACTGCTAATAGATGCAATGGGAACTGCATCCCCCATCGCTTGGCAATTAAACGGTGGTCGTGCCTTTGATAGTGTCTGTCCGACAGTGGGAGCGGCAATTGAAAGCGGATTTGAGCCGGGAGTATGGGATTCCCAATATGGGGACGTTCTTTACAGTCATGGGGATATTTCGCGGGGAAGGCAGTTGATTTGGGAATTGTTTCCCGCAGCTGATGATGAACTGACGATTTATTTATTTCATTACCACGAAGTCAATGCTAAAAATCCCGGTTCCTTGCTGGAGATGTACGAGGACTTTTTCACAATTTTGCCAGAGTATCGCAGGTGCGATATGGACAAATTGGTGTGGAAGAAGCCGACATTTGGGTATATACCAGGGCATTTTAGTGTGGGAAGTCGCGATCGCACAGTTGCCTTCGATCGATTGATTGCGATCGGTGATGCTGCATCACTCCAATCTCCCCTCGTTTTCACCGGTTTTGGTTCCCTAGTTCGCAACTTAGAGCGCTTAACAACCCTGTTGGATACTGCCCTCAAACATGACTTGTTGAGTTTCCGCCACTTAAACCAAATTCGCGCCTATCAAACCAACGTTTCCGTGACTTGGCTCTTTTCCAAAGGCATGATGGTACCCACAGGGAAATTTTTACCACCCCAGCGGATTAACTCCATGCTCAACACCTTCTTTGGGCTGTTAGCAGACGAACCGCCAGAAGTGGCAGATAACTTCATCAAAGATCGGTGTGATTGGTTAACCTTTAACCGTTTAGCACTGAAAGCAGCCAGGAAAAATCCTGCCTTGCTTTTATGGATTTGGGAACTTGCTGGCCCAAGAGATTTAGTGCGATGGCTTGGTAGTTATTTCAACTTCGGTCGTCATGCCCTGGTTAGTGCTTTACTAAGTCCGTGGTTCTCGCGCTTCTTAAACCGAGTAGGTTTTTGGCTAGAACCCCGGAATCCAGGCTTGTGGCTGTGGCTGTTGGCGATTAATTATGCGATCGCCACAGGCAAACCGCGATCGCCCAGCCAGGTAGCAAAAACCAACCCAGAAGCCATAATTCCGAAGTCAGAAGTAAGGATTCTGAATTAGTCATTTGTCATTAGCCATTGGTCATTAGTTTTAGACAAATGACTAAGGACAAATGACAAATGACAAATGACAACTAACTATTGACTCTTGGGGCGAAAATTCGGCAGTTCTACAGATGCCAATGACTTACGCCCCTTGGGTGGACGCTGGGGATAAACTACTGGTGAAGGTGAATTGTCATCATTGGTGTTATCACCTAATGACTCTGAGGACAAATTACTTGCTGACAATTGTGAAACTTCTGACCAGTAGTCTTCAGTTTCTCCAACAGGCGTTTCGGTGTGAGATGGAGTAGAGGAAACCAGTAGGTTATTGGCTGGTGAAAGCACAGAATCCGTCGTCCAAGAAGTAGAGGTAGTTGCAGGAGGATTAATTTCTGCTTCCAAATGTTCCTCCTGTGGATTTTCTAGTTCCTCATCGTCTTCTAAGATTGTTGCCAAAGTCTCCCAAATAGGGGCATCACTAACATCTGTTTTCGCAGCAGCTGGTGGTGATGTAGATGCAGGCTGGGAGGTGAAAAACATTTGGATTAGACTATCTAATTGCTGATCTAAATTTGATGAACCCGAAGGTGAAACCGCTTCAGTTGGATCTGGAGAATCATCAACTTCTGGAGATGGCGCGGGTTGTGTTGATGTTGGCGTGTCTTTCTTAACTTTCCAGTTCCAAGGAGATGATGGCGTCGCAGGAGCTTCATTTCTTTGGAATGGGATTGGTGCTGAGGGTTCACCCCAAGAATTATCTAGATCGTTACTCAAGGATTCTTCTTCTGCTGACCAAGGTTGAATTGGCTGGGCGTTAGGAAACAAAGACCGAGCTTTTCTAGAAAATCTTCCTTGGCTACTAGTTATGTCTTTAGGATGTTTTGCAGCATCTTCTAAGGAGTCATAGCTAGGAACGGATGTATCTAGACATTTTTCCAAAGCTGCTTTGAATTGCAGCGTCTGGCGTTGTTGTCGCATCAGTCTTGTACGTAGCTCCCGACAAACATTTTCTGACTGCAATAACTGCTGAGATTGTTCGTTGTTATTAGTGTGTAGCAACGTACATTCTCGCTCTAACTGAGCAAGGCGTTGTTGGCTAATTTGTAGTTGTGCTTTATAAGTATCAGTGAAAATTTCCTGACGTTGAACAGTTTGTACAGCAGTTTCTAATTGTTGAAATAAAGATTTTATCTGTTCTTGAGCCGCAGCTAGTTCCTGAGTGTGTTGGTTGAGCATCGACTCACTAACGCTAGAACGCGTTTTCTGCCACTGCAAAACCTTTTCTGACTCAGCTAGGTTGTCTTTTAGCTGCTCTACTTGTTCATACAATTTATTGTTAGCCGCACGTAATTCTTCGTTCAATGCCAGCAGGTTCTGAAATTCCGAGTCAATAAGTGCTTGTTTGCCGCTTTCAGGCTCTGCAACCCAGTCCTGCTGGGTAGTATCTTGTAAAAATTGTGTATCTTCAGCTGGCATGAGGAGTGGCAGTTTTCTAACTGTCATATTGTCATTGGGCACAACTGAGTAAAAGGGACAACTCGCCTGCTCTGATTGTGGCGAATTAGCAGAATTTAGGGATTCTATCACAGCCCCCTTGTTTGAGGTGTCAGCTTCATTCATCACTCTTGACTCACCTGCTTAAAAATATTCAGCAGTGCTGGCATTAGCATTGCTTATCAACTGTGTCTAATCAGGGTTTGCTCTAGAAGCTAAGTTTAACTCTCTCCAAGCACCAGCAATTAATTATCAATTGGTGTTCCCCATTTTGTATCTAGACTGATGCCGTTATAACACTATGATGCTCTTTCCCGTCAAGAAGAGGGAAGCAGAAGGGGAACTCGATCCGCCTTTGAGGATAGGCAAGAGAGTGGAAAAACCCAATACGTTAAAAACTAAACTGTATTAGCTATTGGCTGATGAAGTTTTTCTAGATCAAAAAACTGCCTTCCATTATACTTTCTTTATTATAAACGCATCTGTCTTAAGACATAAATATAAATGTCTCCTTCAACACATTTTTCTACTGACTTATTTATTACTTAGGATAGATGCCCGTATAAGTATCTACTATTAGATGATAATTCTGTGCTTCTGGGCGATCGCTATTTAATATCAGCCAACAACTAAGAGCTTCTGCGATGGCTGCAATATTAGTAAAGCATGACAAATACGAGTAAATACGTATAAAATGATCTTGAGGAAGTAACAATAAGTCTAAGTTAATTAATAAAGCTTTTTTAAAGAGCAATCTCAACTTAGTAAGAGCTTTTTTATCCTTAAATACAGTCCCAGTAAGCAATTATAGGCTTAGTTAGTGAGAGGCTTTTTCTATCAACTTGTCTTCAATGGGTCAAGTTTGTTTAATGACTACAAAAAAATTGTTTAAAGTATACTTAACTACTTATAAATATTGTTTACATTGTGTATTTACTCATAGCTAAAGTATTATAATTAAGTATAAATACGGATATCATTTTTAATTAGTTTATTAAAGAATAATTGGAATAGCCGAGTTTTCTACTAGGAACTAAGTAATTATAAAGACTATAATTACTGGCAATTAATATGATTTTGGCACGAAGTAAAGCTTTGTGGCGGTTAGGTTTGTCTAAAAAATACAATTTAAAGTAGAGGTGCTAAAGATGACTGACATACTCGCAATGGATGCAAAAATCAAGCAAGAAGCTGTCCAATTCCCGCTGTTTGCAGAAAATTGTGACAGCTTTTGGGACAAAGAAATTAGACCGTTATTTACAGATGAGTCTCTATCTTTCAAGGTAAAAACTCTTAACGGAAACTATGTCAAGTACGTCAACTTGGATAATGGAGCTACAACCACACCCTTTGCAACCCTCAAGCAGTACGTGGACGAAATGCTTGATACCTATGGCAGTGTACATCGAGGTTCTGGGCAAAAGTCCATCATAACTACACGAGAATATGACGCCAGTCGGAACATTATTCGGGACTTTGTGGGATCATCTTCAAATAACTATGTAATCTTTGCGAAAAATACAACAGAAGCAATTAATGGAGCCGCCACACTTTGGGCAAAAAAACCTGGGAAAATCTTAGTTTCTGATATCGAGCATTCATCCAACCTGCTGCCTTGGGTTACTAGAGACGAAGTTGTGCAGTACAGAACCCAGCCAGATGGAAGTGTCAGTATCACAGAAATTGAAGATATCTTCAAAGCACACCAAAATCTCCCCGAAGCCGAGCAAATTAAGTTAGTAACTATTACAGGTGCTTCCACAATTACAGGTTACAGACCCCCAATTTATGAAATTGCAGCTTTAGCACATCGGTATGGTGCGAAGATATTTGCTGACGTGTGTCAGTTAATTCAGCACGAACGAGTCGATATGCGTGCAGATGATCACCCATGTCATTTAGATTTTGTGGCTTTCTCTGGACACAAGATGTATGCCCCTTATGGAACCGGGGTTTTGCTGGGGCCAAAGGAATTTTTTGATAGCTCCTACCCTTATCAAATCGGTGGTGGAAACCTGCCTTATATCACCAGAAACCTAGAGATCAAGCGTTTCTATACAGAACGGGCCCATGACCCTGGAACACCAAACGCAATGGGTGCGATCGCCATTGCCAAGGCGATTGAAATTATTGAAGCCCTTGGACGTTCGCGCATTGCTAATTACGAACATTCTCTAGTTGAGTTCACATTCACACGACTTCAAGCTATTTCTGGTGTAAAAGTACATATCCCAGGAGATAATTTAGCCCATGTTATTCCCCTGGATATTGATGGGTTTGATGGACGCTTAGTGGCAGAGATTCTGGCACAGGAATACGGCATTGGCGTTCGGGCTGGGGCTTTCTGCACTTATGAATACATTCGTAAACTCAAGAATATTTCAGACGAGCAAGACTGGGAAATTGCTCAGGAAGTAGATAGAGGAATTACACGCAACATTCCTAGTATTATCAGAGCCAGCTTTGCTGTATATAATACATTGGAAGATTGCGATCGCTTTATAGATGCGATCGCTCAAATAGCTAAAAACGGATTGGCTCATTATTTGCCCAATTACACACAAGATGAGATAACTGGTATTTGGACAGCGATAGAGGGTTAGTCTCGCCCCTTTTTCTCGCCAAAAGATATATAGCTTGTAGGGGCACGGTGCCGTGCCCCTACCCACTGAAAATTATAAATAATTACAAGGGGGTAATAGCTTGAGCGATGAAAACCTCTTTGACCAAGAGGATTATTTACAGGCACGGGTTGAACAGTGCATCTGGCAAAAAAGTACAGATGCAGGTATTTCGCGCCAGCGCTTTCTGAAAATACTAGCTACTATGGTTGGCGCAACAGCCATCGGAGGGTTAGCGAAACCTGCACTCGCCCACAGTCAGACAGCTGTTAAAACTAAAGGCAGTAAAATACTTAAGCCATTGCCACCAGGGTATATCTCTCATAGCAAAGGCACATTAGAGATGAACTGGGAAGCGATGTATGGGCGTGGCTATTTAGTACCAAATGATTGGTTCTATGTTCACAACCGCAGCGCACCTCCGACCTTTGACCCATTTACATGGCGTTTGCAAATTCATGGAACTGGCGTTTCTGCCCCCTGTGAGTTTACCTACGATGAAATCATCGCCATGCCATCCATCTCAGTCACTTGTGCCATTGAGTGTGCTGCTAACGGTCGGCGCTTCTTTGAAGAAGCTTACAACACCCCACTCCCTGGAACACGTTGGAGGCTTGGGGCTATTGGTGTGGCTGAGTGGACTGGTGTACCACTTAGTATGTTGTTAGAGCGAGCTGGACTGAAATCCACAGCAAAAGATGTACTCGTTGAGGGTGCAGATGTGGATTCGCTAGACTCAAAACAGACAAATAAATCCAAGTTTAGCAGTGTAGTTCCAATTAGCAAGGCATTAGCAGATAACTCGCTCGTTGTCTATGCAATGAATGGAGAACCATTACCTCCAGATCATGGTCAGCCGTGCCGTGTGTTATTCCCTGGTTGGGGAGGAAACGCCAACGTTAAATGGATTGAGCGGATTGAAGTTTCCGAAACGCCGATATATACCCAGTGGGTAACGGAGCAGATGGTGCTGGTTGGTGCAGACTACCCAGCGATCGCACCGTATAAAGGTAAGCTGATTACCTATCAAAATGTCAAAAGTGCCTTTGAGTTGGCTTGGCCAGCTACGCTTTCTGCTAGAAGCCACTTACTACGTGGACGTTCTTGGTCTGGGAAAGGAAAGATTGTCCGTGTGGAAGTCAGCCTGGATGGCGGCAAAACTTGGCAATTTGCACGACTTAGAGAACCAAATTTTCCATTTGCATGGGTACGGTGGGACATTGAATGGAACCCAATTCCTGGGGAATATTTTCTCCAAGCTCGTGCTACTGACAATTTAGGTAATACACAAGCGAGTACAGTTCCGTGGAATGATTCTGGATTGCTCTACGGGGGCGTTGTTAGCCATCCAGTGACAGTACAGGGTTAATTACACCAAGTCAGTTCTGTAGAAAAAGAATTATTTATGATTGATTTTAGTTGGTTAATTTTAGTAAGTGGGGGTCTAATATCTGGAGTCATAGCTGGACTTTTAGGAATAGGTGGCGGTATTATCACAATTCCTCTTTTAGTCACACTAGGTTATACTCCCGTTCAGGCGATCGCTACTAGTAGCCTTGCTATTGTAATTACTTCAATTTCTGGAAGTTTGCAGAATTGGTGGATGGGCTACTTTGACTTTAAACGAGTAATTTATTTAGGAATTCCAGCTTTTCTAACTACTGGAATAGGTGTATATTTCGCCAATAAAATTCCATCTTATATAATACTCTTTACATTTGGCATCATACTACTTGCTAATATCTATCTAATTGAGCTTCGCAAGCAGCTGGCCTTCCAGGAAATAGAGGATACAGCCCCAGTATTTAACCCATTAGTTTCTAAAATTGGCACTGGGGGAGCAGCAGGAATTTTAGCAGGTTTATTCGGTTTAGGTGGGGGTACGATTATGGTGCCACTACAAATGTTGCTACTAAAAGAAGAAATTAAAGTAGCAATTCAAACTAGTTTGGGTGTGATTGTCATCACTGCTTTAGCTGCCTGCACAGGACACGCATTAGAGGGAAATATTCTATTTGTTCAAGGTATAGTTTTAGGATGTGGTGGTCTTTTAGGCGTCCAGATAAGTACTCGCACATTGCCCAAACTACCAGATTCTACTGTGAATTTAGTGCTTCGCATCTTCTTAGGAATACTATCAATTTATATTTTTTGGGAAGCTTGGACAAATTATCAATTCATAGTTTCAAATCCAATAAATCAGGAATTGTCAGCTTGTTACCAACAAGATTCCCAACTTCTCTAAGAAGTCGGGAATCTAAGTTTTTTCAAGGCAACCACCGGGGATGAAATCCGGCTAAGGGGAGTTGTTCTGGTCTAATTTCAACAGTCGCAGCATCAGCAATGGGCAACAGAGGCATTAACCAGAGGCTACTGGTAGCGATCGTATCTCCGTCATCAGTTTTCAAAGTATTTGCGGGTAATGATGCTGGGGGATTTGTCTGCGGTACTACTTGGTCAAATAACAAGCCCAAACCGTCAGCAGATAAACTCATTTGCACATTCCGTTGAGCGGGAGGCAGTACTAACAGTGGTTTCTGTTGCCCGGTTTTCAGATCAATTGCCACCACATAAGGCTGTTCTATATATTGTTCCTTTGATACTAGCTGTGTCAGCAAACAGTAGAGGGTGGGTGAGGCGATATCAAATTGGCAACTGAGAATTGAACCTGTTGTTTTTAATAGCTGTTTCTGAACACCTTGGTTTGTCACCAAAAATAAATCCCGCGTATAATCTGTATTAAACTTTACCATCGCTGCTTGAGAGCCATCCTTGGAGAAAGCCTGTACCAAACCAAACTGCGGCAGAAAATCTAGGGGTTTACTGGCATCACCTTGCAGTGGTAAAATCGCTGCTCCCTGTCCTTGGGCAACTGCTACGGCTTTACTATCTGGTGTCACCATAAAGTCTCCCCCCGGTTGGCTTTTTAGGCGTTTCGGGGTGGGTTTTTCTGCTGAACCATCACTGGTTGCTGGCATAAACCAAAGTCCAAAGTCACCAGGATTAGTTTTATTTCCCCGCTGGATGACAATAGTTTGCCCATCAGGTGATAAGTCAAATTTCAGGTTTTGATAATCTTTACTATCTAAAGTCAGGTCAACTTTGCCTTCTGGTTCTGCTTTTTGTCCAGATTTAGCAGAAACGCCTGTTGTCACTGTATACAGTTGGGCTGAAAGTAAGTCTTGATTGTTTGCGGCGCGAGCAGAAAATAAAATTTTCTCCCCATCAGGAAATGATTCAAAGTCGATTACTATCAGGTCTTTGGGAGTCAGTATCCTTTTTTGCTCTTGAGTCAAGTTGTAAAGAACTAACCGTCCCTGTTCTTCTTGCTCGGTTCCGATGTAAAGGATAACGCGATCGCGTGTCCGAAAACTACCTGTAAAGGGCTGTATCAACCGATTTTTCCCTTCTTGCTCTGCAAACTTATCTTTAGCTCCCTGTAACTGCACTTTATAATTTGTGCCATAGGGTGCTGGTGTCACCAGTGTATAAACCATCCGCCGCCCTGCCCAACTGAATTTACCTGCTAGGGGTGGCTCGATTTTCAAGTTATCCTCGACGCTTTTTACTTCCATTGGGCGGCTGAAGGTGAGGGTGAAGGAATTATCTTCTGCTCCAATTTGTTGATTTTGCCAAGTAAATTCCCGCACACGAGCAGTTACCACATCACCTTGCAAGATAATTAACCCAATCAGCACACTCAGCAGTAGCATTAGTGCGATCGCTATGCGATCCAGTGGTTGGATAAATGCTTTAGATTTAGTCATTGGTTATTTGTCATTTGTTATTTGTCATTTGTCATCTGTCATCAACAAATAACTAATAACTATAAGGATTTTGGGGTTGAGGAATCTTTTTGAGAGAGTTAGCGGCAATGGTAAGTTGGCGTTTACCTGCCAAATTTTCTGTCACCATTTGTCCTTCTACTTCCAGCCAGGTATCAGCGGAGTAAGGCTCTTGATTATTTTGTAGTTTGACGGGCAATCCCACAGGGTAAGCATCTGCTGCACAACAAGTTAAGACAAATCGTGCTAAAAACAAATATTCTTTTCCTATATCCGGCGGGTGGATGACAAATCCCTGTACCTTGACTTTTTGCCCTGTATATGTATCTGGCTCTGGATAGACATTGACGGTGCGTACCCAGTCTACAAGCGATCGCTCCTCTGGACGAACAGTAGCGCGAAAGGCTTGAGGTTTAACACGTGTGCTTCCTAATAAATCAGTCGTCACCCCTCTTTGGAGTGCTTTGTCACTAGCAAAAACTTGCGGTGTAATAATAAAACCTAAAATCGCTGTAGTCAATAACAAAGCACTGCCCCAACCAGGGGGAAATAAACTAATATGCGGGGCGTTTGGTGTAACATCACGGCGACGACGTTGCCAAAGTTCCTGCATCTTGAAGAAACCAATAATAATCAAGCCGATACCTGTCACGACCACGAACCAAATGTAATTTGGATGAATCAACAGGTTCAGCTTGTTAGTTAGCCAATATCTCAACATCAAAGTGCCCCAAGCTGTAATTGCTACAGCATCGAGCCAAGGGAGTAATAGATTTGGGATTCTAGATTTGGGATTTTTGTTAGTCATTGGTTATTGGTCATTGGTCATTGGTCATTGGTCATTGGTCATTAAACAAAGGACAGATGACAAATGACTAATAGTTTTTTAAAAGACGTGCAAGTTCAGGAAAAGGGTGAACACAAATGTTAATTGTGCTGCTAAAGCAAATAAGTAAAAAACCGTTTTGGGTTTAAAAATGGATAACATCAAACCAATGCCTTTGATGTCAATCATTGGCCCAAACACTAGAAATGCCAACAATGAACCACTGCTAAAGGTTGAGGCAAAAGATAGGGCAAAGAAAGAATCAACTGTAGAACAAATTGACACGACTACCGCTAATATCAGCATGACCACAATTGAGGTAATGGGCCCAGCACCCAAACTGAGAATTAATTCACGGGGAGCTAGGACTTGAATGGTAGCAGCGATCGCACTTCCAATAACCATGACTCCGCCGAGTTCTCGGAATTCTTGAATGCTATTATCCACAACTAGGCGCAGTTTCGCTGCCAGCGGTTTATTAGAAGTAGACATTGAGGTAGGCGGTACTAAATTAGCATCTATCCGTAGAGGTATACCTGCTTTTCCTCCTAAGATATAAGTCCCGGATTGCAACAGATTCGGTACTGTTTCTTCCTGTTGTTCTTGGTAACGCTTACCACGGCGTTTGGTTTCAGGCTGCGCGGGTGGATTAAACTTCATATAACGAGCGATCGCAGGTTGGATTATGGGATTTAAGTCTTTTTGAAAACTGAAAACATACCCAATAATTGTGGCAATTGCTAGGGAAAATACGACTCGTAAGACCACTATTTCTGGCTGATCTCGAAATGCTGTCCAAGTTGACCAAATTACAATTGGGTTAATTGTTGGTGCTGCTAGCAAAAAACCAATTGCCACTGGTGTGGGTACTCCCTGAATTAGGAACCGCCGTGCTACCGGTACATTCCCGCACTCACACACTGGAAATAAAAAGCCGATCATGCTGCCAACTAAAGCACCCAGCAGCGGATTTTTGGGCATTCTTTCTACTAGTTTGCGCTCATCAACAAAAAATAGCAGCAAACTGGAGAATAAAACCCCAAGAAGCAAAAAAGGCATCGCCTCGACTAGCAGACTTAAAAATAGCGTAAAACCATTGTTCAATTGATTCATGGGCGTCGCAGTCAAAAGCGGTTTTTAGTTTTAGGGTTCTGCCTAGTCATTCTATCGAAATGGGGATCAAAAGCAGTTCGGGAAAATTAAACATCATTTAAGTAGCAAGTTATCCTACCTTGAAAGTAGCGCTTAAGCGCTGTAATCCTTTGCTTCACACGAAATAGTGATTTTTGCCTGAGTGCATTTACTGACGATGACCACTTCTAAGATTGTCTAAGTTCAGAAATTGTTCCGAGATAGAGGGCAAGTAACTGCACACATGATTTGAAATTACCTATGTTTATACTTACAGTAATTTGCTGGATAAGATATTAGTTCGGCTGTATTTTCATCAAGTATTCACAGTTCTTCAAGATTTGGGGTAGACCGTAGCCCGTCGTAGACATCGCTGTTGGTTGCTACCATCATTTATTTTGACTAGTTATAGCAAAATTTCATCTGAGCTTTGGTTGATTTTCTACTACAAAAACTCTAAAAAGGCAAGACCAAAGTTTAGCAGATATAGGAAATGATTGGGGGAATTTTTCGGCGTTAGCGATCGCCTGACTTTCTACATGACATGAAAAGTTGAGCGATAGCGAGTCACTAAGCTTTAGAAGGAGCGTCAAAATTGTATCCCCGACTTGGTTTTACAAGAAATCGGGGATATAGTATACTCTCTGACGGTTATTTTGTCCAATCGCTGTTAATTACGTTTTGTGGGAATGCCCCAAATCTTGATTTGTCGATCGAATCCACCACTGGCAAGAATTTTACCATTTGGACTAAAAGCGATCGCACTTACCCAGTCTGTATGTCCACTCAGTGTATTTATTAACTCGCCTGTAGATAAATTCCACAATTTAATTCCATCTCTACCGGCACTAGCAAGGGTTTGTCCATCGGGATTAAGGGCGATCGCATTTACCCAGTTATTATGTCCTGTAAGGGTGCGGACTAATTCTCCAGTATTAATATTCCACAGTTTTATGGTGCGATCGTGGCTAGCACTGACTAATGTTTGTCCATCTGGTGTAAAGACCACAGCGCTAACAACATCGGAATGAGCTGCCAATTGACTGATTAATTTACCAGTACTCAAGTTCCACAGCTTGATTACACCCTTATTATCACCACTAGCCAAGGTCTGTCCATCAGGACTAATAGCTAGGGTATAAATCAAATTATCAAAGCGTACTATAGTCCCTAGAGGACGCTGCTGTAGCAAATCCCAGAGACGAATCCCATCTAAAGCTCCACTGACAAGAACTTTACTATCAGGAGACACCGCTAAAGATAATACATTACTGGTATGTCCGACAAAAGAGCGGCTAAATTTTAAATTTTTCAGACTCCAGAGGTTAATCGTATTGTCATCACTACAGCTAGCGAGGGTTTGTCCATCTGGCGAAATCACTAAAGATTCTACGGCTGCTTTGTGTGCTTTGTTAATAGTCGCCAACTTTTTGCCGTTTGCTAAATTCCACAGGCGAATGACACCCTCGTTTTCTGCACCTCCACTCACAAGAATTCTGCTATCTGGAGTGAAAGCGAGGGATTTAATGGTTCCGTTATGTCCTATGAGTGTGTAGAGCAGTTGAGCATTAGCAAAGTTGGTATTAGCTGGGAAGTTTGGCGTTACTTCAATGGCAGCATGAGCTTGATGAATATAAAACCCTTCCCAGGTAATCACTGGAAGGGCCACAGCTGCCATAAATGCCAGGATAATATCCGGCCGCAGAAATTTACCGCCACCTCTTCCCTCAATACTCACTCTTTTTCCTCACTTTATATAGATACAGTTAAACCCAATAAATTTTGCAGAGTTATTACTTAAATAACTCTGCACATCTTAAAGAGGTGGTTTTTTCTTAGAAACGCTTAACATTGGTAAAGGCGCACTAGAAGAACGAGAGGGCAAATAATGTTGCACTACAGGCTCCTCTGGTAAAGAACGACGCTGCTGAAAACGCCACAACTTAAAGCCTAGCGCTATCCCTGCCGTTCCCAAACCAAAAGCAAACAACGACCAGCTATCATTCAATCCGCCAATCAGGGCATCCATAACACCCATTGTCATCAATACACTGATTAGTGGCTCTTTTCGGTAGGTTGACTTTAAAAAACGAGGTAATACAGCATTCATCACAGCTTGGTTGGTTCCAGTTCACCTTTTGTGTATATTTACCAAGAATACCTCACCCGTAATTTGCCTTTCTCATTCAAGGCAGACACTAAATTTATGATTTTTTTAGTAGGGGAGGAAATTTACTCATTCATTGCTTTGCGTATACTAGTTGCAAGTCTATGATATTTTGAGCGCTAATAGGTATTTCGATTCCTCTCTTGCTTACATTCTAGGGCAGTTATTTATGAATAAGTCTAATTAATCTATCTAGGGCGAAGTACTCCGCTATCAATATATTGAAGTCAAAACCAACTGGTTGTTCCAGCTGGTTGAAACTCTTTTAATTACTAGCTTACAACTTCAAGATTGTGCTTGTTGATGACACTACTTCAGACCCAGCCATGATAGCACCCCTTGATTACTTGTATATTCAATCACCAGCAGTAAACCAAAGCCAATCATTGCCGCTCGACCATTCAAGCGTTCGGCATATTCGTTAAAGCCAAACTTAGGCTCTTCTAGTTTAGGTGTAATTGTTGGTTGTGTTTGTGTCATGTTTTAAGAAACCTTTTTTTGGCAAACGGGACTTGATATGAGACTTCTGGTAAAAGTCAGGGAATGTAGGTATAATCACTACTTACTTTTCATGGTATCTGGAAAACTCCTCTCTAAATCTCTCTCCTTTTAGGAGAGAGACTTTGAATTTTTCAGATGACGTGAAAAGTCAGGTTAGCTTAAAAGCTGATTGCAATGCTGGAATGCCAAGATGACTTAATAAATTAAGCAAGAGCCTCCTAGTAGGGAGCTATACAATCGCTCTTTTAATAAATTGTTACTATTCTTTATATATTGTATAAATACTGGGGCAATAGTCAAGGATAGGAGTTTGGGCTACTCAGATTGAATTGAGAAAGTTAGAACAGAAGTTAGGTATCTCTATATCCAGCTATCTCTAATACGGAACTAGCAAGACAGAAGTAGCAAGCTTGAAATTGGAAGGCTACAGTTAAACAAAAAAATTATCTGAGGCGATATATGGAAATCGGCGTTCCCAAGGAAAATAAGGATCAAGAGTTTCGGGTAGGGTTAAGTCCTTCTAGCGTGCGGGTGCTGCGAGAAAATGGTCATAGCATCTTCGTCGAGACGCAAGCAGGTAATGGTGCTGGATTCTCCGATGATGACTACAGAAGTGCTGGAGCCGAAATTGTCCCTACATCAGAAACGGCTTGGAATCGGGAATTGGTTGTTAAAGTCAAAGAACCTCTGAAATCTGAGTATAAATTTTTGCAAAAAGGGCAGATATTATTTACTTATTTACATTTAGCAGCCGATCGCAAATTGACAGAGCATTTAATTGATTGTGGCACAACTGCCATCGCTTACGAAACTGTAGAACAACCTGGGGCAAACAGACTACCCTTGCTCACCCCCATGAGCGTTATTGCCGGTCGGCTAGCAGTACAATTTGGGGCCAGATTCCTAGAACGTCAGCAAGGTGGCAGAGGAGTCCTTTTGGGCGGTGTCCCTGGAGTTAAACCAGGCAAAGTAGTAATTTTAGGTGGCGGCGTTGTCGGCACAGAAGCAGCTAAAATTGCTGTAGGCATAGGTGCTAGTGTCCAGATTTTAGATGTGAGTGTCGAGCGCTTATCTTACTTAGAAACACTCTTTGGCTCTAGAGTGGAATTGCTTTATAGCAACTCTGCTCATATCGAAGCCGCAGTCATTGAAGCCGATTTGCTCATCGGTGCAGTTTTAGTACTAGGACGTAGAGCGCCAATACTAGTATCTCGCGAATTGGTCAAACAAATGCGTCCTGGTTCGGTAATAGTTGATGTAGCTGTTGACCAAGGCGGTTGCATAGAAACCTTACACCCTACATCCCACACAAATCCGGTATACATTGAAGAGGGTGTGGTGCATTATGGCGTTCCTAATATGCCAGGAGCAGTACCTTGGACATCAACTCAGGCACTTAATAATAGTACATTACCTTATGTTGTCCAGTTGGCGAATTTGGGAATTTTGGCACTGGAAGTTAACCCAGCATTAGCTAAAGGTGTGAATGTGCAGAATCATCGCTTAGTGCATCCTGCTGTACAAGAAGTATTCCCTGATTTGGTAAATTAAGGTGTGCAAGGATTAGGCGATCGCTTATTTTAATGTTGGTAGCGATCGCCAATCAGACTAATTTTCTTGCCTTATGCGCGGATGGGTAGGTGTACAAAATGAGAAGGAGCGAAAAAGGCTGTACGCTCAATCTATACAAGACTTTCAAGGCAACGGTACTTTCAAACCATCCGCGCACCTTATGGGGACGGGTTTTCAGCGATTTGCATCTTGTGATATCACTATTCCCTGTGTTATGATTCGTTCATTTGCGCAACTGAACCTTGAAAACCAAATACAGCAGCGCTTTCAGAAGCCAGCGATTGCAATTAACTAAAATCCCTATTAGGGATTGAAACAACTACACTTATAGCGATCGCATATACGATTATATTGCAATTAACTAAAATCCCTATTAGGGATTGAAACAGCGAATTTCTGCTAGTTCATTATCTTAATCATTGCAATTAACTAAAATCCCTATTAGGGATTGAAACTATCACCTATATATGCGTGTCTCTCACTGTAATCATTGCAATTAACTAAAATCCCTATTAGGGATTGAAACGGCGACATGACAACCCCACAGCTAAATTCCCTAGTATTGCAATTAACTAAAATCCCTATTAGGGATTGAAACAGAAGATACCGAATCAAAGCAGTTGCTGACAGCATTGCAATTAACTAAAATCCCTATTAGGGATTGAAACTGGCAAAAGAAAGATTCACCTAGATCCTTTTGAAAATTGCAATTAACTAAAATCCCTATTAGGGATTGAAACAATAGGCAAGAATAGCAATGGTGACACTTTTGAATTATTGCAATTAACTAAAATCCCTATTAGGGATTGAAACAGCAGAAGCCAATCTCAATAGACTGGAATTTAACAATTGCAATTAACTAAAATCCCTATTAGGGATTGAAACGCCGCCAGCTTCTACGCTACCATGTGGCAGCAAAACATTGCAATTAACTAAAATCCCTATTAGGGATTGAAACGCCAATAAAGATGTTTTTTATAAAGGTGTTGATTATTGCAATTAACTAAAATCCCTATTAGGGATTGAAACCCCAGAGAAAAGGGTATGCCCTGCGTAGTTAGGAATTGCAATTAACTAAAATCCCTATTAGGGATTGAAACTAAATCTTTTATCTTCAAAAGAGAACAGGTTTACAAATTGCAATTAACTAAAATCCCTATTAGGGATTGAAACATTAAGATTGTAAGTGTAACAATTGTTGTTGCACCAATTGTAATTAACCTTTAAAATCTAAAATCCAAAATTGTTTAACTAAAGCGATCGCCTTTTCAACCCAACAATTCGTCTACAGCTACACTAAAACCCAGTAATACTTTTGAAAAGCTAACCACATCACCAGCTTTAAACCCGCAAACCTGATTATCAGTGATGACAAAAACTAATTGACTTTCAGGAAATACTAGCCAAACTTCCTCACAACCGGACTGTAAATACTCCTGCGCTTTGAGAAATAATTCTTCAGCTAAATCGGTGGGTGAAACTATCTCAGCAATCAACGGGAAACTCTGTGGCAAAGTGGGAACATCACCAAACTCAGTTACCAACTCAGGCGTTAGATAAGCTACATCAGGACGACGACCCTGTTTATATGTACGACAAGGTACTTCAGTATAAACTTTCCCACCTTGTTGATTGGAGTTAATGTAACTTCTCCAGTAAAACCAATATTTAATTGAATTTCGCTATGTTTTAATGTCATCCCTGTTTTTTCTACTAGTTGCTCGTCTACCCACTCCATTCCCTCTGGAGGATTTGCCATGAAGTCTTCTAATGAGAGGATTTCGGATACGGTTACAACATCATTGTGTTTGGAAACTAACATTGTGAGCCTCCATTTTGGCTAGTTAAACATTCAAAATTCAAAAGAGTTACATAAGGAGATTTAAACCCTAACTGAAATAGTAGTATCGAAGCGATCGCGTCACTTTTAGCAACCAGCAATATCACCCCAAGCTAGTGATAAAATCAACTTTTTAAAGCATTACCAAACTAGCTTGTGTTTCTTCCTCTAATTCATAACCATTAGCCAGTTTTTCAATTGCTTGGTCAATCATGGCTAAACCTTGATCTACCTTTTCAACTAAACTTAGCTGTCCTCGAAGTTCGGCAGCACCAACGAAACCTTTAGCATACCAAGTCATGTGCTTACGGGCTTGACGCACGCCGCGATCGCCTTTATATTCCCACAAGGCTTGTAAATGATCTCTTGCACATTCCAAACGCTCAATCGGTGTAGGTGTCGGTAATATCTCCCCTGTTTTTAGGAAGCGATCGATTTCTCCCACCAAAAACGGATAACCCAAAGTTCCACGAGAACACATGACGCCATCAGCGCCAGTTTGCTCTAAACATTTCACGGCTGCTTCAACAGAAAAAATATCTCCATTCCCAATCACTGGGATAGAAAGCACTTCTTTTACACGGGTAATCCATTCCCAACGCGCATTGCCATTGTACCCTTGGGCGCGGGTGCGTCCATGTACCGTAATCATTTTCGCTCCGGCATCTTCCATCCGCTTGGCAAAGTCGAGAATCGTAATTTCGTTGTCATTCCAGCCAATACGGGTTTTTACTGTCACAGGTACATCAACAGCTTTTACCACTTCCCGCACAATTGCTTCTGCTACTTCTGGTTGCCGCAACAATGAAGAACCACCACCATTTTTAGTGATTTTATTAACCGGACAACCCATATTAATATCAACAGTATCAGCACCTTCGGCAACTGCCTTTATTGCTGCTTCTGCCAGGAAATCTGGACGACAATCAAATAGTTGAACGCTAATTGGGCGTTCATTTGGATCTACCTCCATGATTTTGGGTAACTGCTTGACATAATGCAACCCTGTAGCATTTACCATTTCGGTATACATCATCGAATCTGGGGCATAGCGACGCACGAGACGGCGAAACACCATATCTGTGACTCCAGATAGAGGCGACTGAAGAACCCGACTTTTTACCTCAAATGAGCCAATCTTTAAGGGTTGGGAGAGTCTAGCTTGGAGAATGGGAGAGAGCGAAATCATAGAAAAAATTAAAAATTGTAGGAACCGAAGATAGCTAGGATATTTAGAGATACTGTTTATTTTCGTTGATTTATCTGGACTTAGAGGCTATTTTTGCAGCTTACCGAATTTGTTTAACTTCCAAATCTCAATACCTGCGTGATTTGTTTGGCTGTCAACCCCAAGACCAATAATTATCGTTGTAAAATTCAGTTTTTGTCTGATCCCACTTAATGCCCTTACCTAAAAATAACCCAGGAAGCTTCGGCAAGTAGTGGAGAATTAATCCACCAAATTGCTTATCAGCTTCTGCGTGCAGTTGCGCTAAAACAGTTTCAACTCTTGCGTCGTTGAGTGCGCTTGGTTTAGATAGTTTGCTCATAGTAATTACTAATTTTTGAGATTATTTCAAGGTAAATACTCCGTACTTTTTAAATACTTTACCTGCTTCAAGCTTGTCTATGCCTTCAACGATCGCAATTAAATCACCGCTAGCAGTTAAAATGCGAAAGTTTCCTTTTACAGTCTCAAACTTGTATTGTTGTGGTTGCCCTGCCAAGGAAATTCTATCCTGAGACTTGGTGAAATTTTGAATTCGAGCATAATCAGCATCTCCTTTACCAACATAAAACGGTTCAGCTTTCGGGTTAGCAATAGTGATGAAGCTACCCAAGAGAAATTCATTCTTTGAACCTTTGGTTGCAATTAAGGTATCCACCTCACCAACGCCTAAAGTTTTCGGACGTATGGGAAATGGGCCCTTCTTATCTGATACAATTTCAAAGTTAATGCCAGTCAGGCAAGGAGATTGACCAAAGCCAGTCACTGTATCATTGCCACTAGTGCCTGTAAAGTATCCTTCAATCACTTCTCCTTTAGAATTTTTGCCAGACTTTCCTACTTTTTCATAGTGATCTAAGGCAGATTTGAATTTTCCTTCTTGAATCAATTTGACAACATCGGGATTTGCCAGCAGATAAATTTCTGAGTTGAAACCAGCTTTTTCTTGATTGTCTATCTGAGTTGCTGAGATTTCGCTTGCAGTGGATTGATTCGCTATCGGTGGTTGAGGTGTTGGTTGACAAGCAACGGCGATCGCACTACTGGTAATTAACAAAGCACTGAATAAAAATGGTTTCATTGTAATTATCTGGTTAATGATTGGTAACTAATAGAATACTTGAGTAGCAGCATTGGAATTAAAATTTCACTGCAATAACATTAATGATGGCGAAAGATTTACGTAGAGATTAGCCTGATGACAGGGGTAAAACTTTGGTTTCAAGAATCAAACTGGCATTGCGAAAGTAGGGCAGTTTGGCAATCCAGCGAATCCATCGCAGGGCATTAAGTCGATGCGGATAACGATAATTTTCCTGCACTAACGAAAGCACCGGTGCGATCGCTTGCCACCATTCAAACACTTTCGGATCGCAAAACAAAGCACCGACTTGACGTTGATGTTCATCCACCCGAACGCGGGTAGTCATCAGCATAGTACGCGGAACGCCTGTGAGTTTTGTCGGAAATTGAGTCATATTTAGGAATTAGCCTGACAAAATAGCAGTTCTAGCGGATGGTGGACTATCTTGAAACTTCCTCTAACTACTCCCCTTAATCCCTCTGGTGGTAAGGTGGGGTTAAAACTGCACTGAAACCGAGCCAATCACCGTGAAGGGTTCGCCAAAATTGTTGCCTCCGCGTCGCTGATTCGCTACACTTTCGATGTATTTGACATCACCGCTCTTAATAAGATTTATTTTCAATTCACTAAATCTATAAAAGCTAATTCCGATAACAACACAGGCAACAAGCAAACTTCTGCTGCCCTCAAACTCCCTTAGAGGTACAACACCATCAGCACCTTCGCCACCACTGCTATCTGTCTGTCGCCCTAACTAACTGCATTGCCTTAGTCACTCCCGCCGTGCTGTAGCTGGTGCAACTTGGTGTAATCCGGTGGGGGATTCGTTGCAACTGGTCTATTTGAACTAGTAAGTTTTCAGCTTCTTGAAGTCGCTCTGGATCTTTTTCAAGAAAAAGGCAATAAAAATACTGTCAGTTTTCACGCATGATCTATTGCTGAGATTTGCCCGTTGAGATTTTACCGTGAAATACTACTGATAAAAATTAGTAAGCCGACGGCAAATCAGCAGTCGGCTTGGCAAATTCATAATGATTCAGTTGCAATTTAGCCGTGAGTTGCACCTTGAGGAGGACGCGAGACAACTTTTTTGGCTAAACCCAAAGTCTGCAACACTAGGATGCTCCACCAAGTAACATCAATCTCCCACCAAGACAACCCAGATTTCGCCAGATGGGGATAAGTATGATGGTTGTTGTGCCATCCTTCTCCGTATGTGACGAGGGATACCCACCAAAGATTACGAGCACCATCATTGGCATCAAAGGTGCGATAACCCCACAGGTGTGATGCGGAGTTCACAAACCAGGTTGAGTGCCAAAGCAAGACACACCTGACAAATACTCCGTAAATCACAAAAGACCATCCTCCTAAGGCATATAGCAGCAGCCCGAAGGGTATTTGCAACAGCAAAAAGTAGCGATCCAGCCAACAATAAAAGGGTTGTCTTGCTAGATCGGGGGCATATTTTTTATAGGTTTCATAGTCAAAAAATTCTGGACGTGGGTAAAAAATCCACAATATATGGCTCCACCAAAATCCTCTTTGAGCAGAATAGGGGTCTAGGTCAATATCTTCTGTGTGGGCGTGATGCTGGCGGTGTCCACCTACCCAAAAAATTGGCCCACCTTGCAAAGCCAACGCTCCAATGAGGGCGATCGCATACTCTAACCACTTGGGAACTTGGAAACTCCGATGGCTCAGTAGTCGGTGATATCCCAGGCAAATACCAATACTCCCGAATAACCAGTGCAGAAACACTAGCAAACCTAATGCTGGCCAGGAGAAAAACCAAGGAGCCAGAAGTGCTAAAGCATGAAATGCAGCAAAAAATACTACATTCGTCCAACTGAGTCGAGGTGAGTTGCCTCTCTCAGGGGCGATGGCTTCTCTACGAGACGCTACGCGAACGCCAACGCTTTTAGCGAACGCCCCAAAATTTGCGGTCATAAAAATTCCTGTTGATGGATGATGAAGCAATTTGCCTTTTCTTGGATGCCATCCCACAAGGGATTTACCCGCCCTATATACTAGTTCGTTACAGGAGAGTAAAGCAAGTATCACTTACATTTGTTATGCTAGCAGAACTCTGATACATCTTGCAAGTGCCACTTGCATTTTTCTATGTCGTCTCAACTCATTTCCACTCGTCAACGCCTGATTCAAGCTGCACTTGAGTTGTTTTCCGCTCAGGGAGTTAGCGCTACCACAACCCGCCAAATCGCCGAAAAAGCCGAAGTCAACGAAGTGACTCTATTTCGGAATTTTGGCAATAAGCATGGACTGCTTTTAGCTGTGCTGGAAGAGTCCGCAGCCTTCAAAGATTTAGGTGAATCGCTGGTGCGGCGGGCAACGCCTCCCGGCAATGTCTACCAAGCTCTTAAAGATTATGCAAGTGACAGCTTACATGCATTAGAACGAGTGCCAGAGTTCGTGCGGTCTGTGGTCGGAGAAGCCGACCAATTCCCAGCAGAAAATCGCCGCGCACTAGGCAGGGGAGTAACAGAGGCAAACCGCTATGTGGCTCAGTATTTAGCTACTGTAATCCAGCAAGGACACTTAAATACCTATTTACCCGCAGAAAAATTAGCCAGTTTGCTGAATGGGATGATCTTAGGATATGCCGTAATTGAGTTTACCAGCGAATTTCACGAACTTTGGGAGGATCGCGATGATTTTTTGGAAAATTTGGTGGAGTTGTTTTTACATGGAGCCATGTCATCTTCAGCGGAATCAGCAACAAACTCCTTACAAGGAGGCTTCATTACCACAGAAGTAGCTGATTTACCAGCTAGTTTAGTTCATGAAATTCTGCAACAAGCCAGAAAATGGGGAGTACGAGATTATGCCTTAGCTTATGTGTTATTTGGGGCTGGGTTATCCGCTACAGAAATAATTAGCTTGGAGCGATCGCACCAAATCTACGATACTCAAGGACACTTCCTGCAAATTACAATCCCAGGATTTGTCCGTCAAGTGCCTGTGAATCAGTGGATTTTGGGCAAACGCTACGGCTCTTACACTAATAATCCTCTAATTAAATGGCACAAAAGCCGTAAAGATGCTCAAACAGCCATGTTTTTGAATGAAACAGGCAAACCGATTTCCGAATCAGAGCTTCAGACACGTTGGCAAGTATGGAGTGAGGGACTGTTAACTCCCCAAGGACAAACACCAGTAATTGCCCAAGCACAACAAACCTGGCGCGTAGAAATGTTAATGCGGGGGATCACCTTAGAAAACCTGATTATTTTAACAGGTTGCGATCGCGCCCAATTACAACCCTATGCCCGCCGAGCCAAAGAAAAAGCCGCCCTAGAGCAAGCGACTCGTTTGGATCATAAACCGGGATAAGGAGTAGGGAGATTAGCTGTACTCTCATACCATTTCACTAAATTATTGATACAAATTACTTCCCCTGCCTCCCCTGCCTGCCATCTGTATCAGTCTTAAAGTGAAACGGTATCAGATGGGGATTGGGTGTTACTCGAACGGCGTGATAATTTCTTGCGTGACTTGCCTCCCGCCTGGACATATTGCAAACTGTCTTTGCCATAATGCGTTGCCACACTCATTAACATCTTTTCAGAATAGCCGCCCAATTCTTCTTCAATTAGAGAGAGGCGACCTGCCATTTCATCTATGCTAGAGAGTAAAGTGTTGTAAGTAGATAGCTGGGTTTGCAAGGTTTGGATGTGGCTGTCGTAGTCTGTCAAATTTAATCCGTTGCCAAATTCTAGCGTCGGGCTAATCGATCGCATTCCTGCAATTCGACGGAGAGCCTTTTCTAGAGTCGGTGAACTGCGTTTTAGTCGTGCCATAAAATGCGCTCCTGAAGGAAGTTATGGGATTACTGCATGTACTCTAGCCAATGCAACAATAAACTTCTCTGAGAGATAATTCGGAAAAATTAAAGCAAATTAAGATCGACCTAATTATTTTTAGTGGATTGTACTGAGGGATTTATTAATTTTGTCATAAAAGTAACATCAAATAAGCAACAGATACCTCAAAGTCGTGTTGAGGTACTTCAACATCGTGTTGAGGTACCTCAAAGTCGTGTTGAGGTACTTCAACATCGTGTTGAGGTACTTCAAAGTCGTGTTGAGGTACTTCAAAGTCGTGTTGAGGTACTTGAAAGTCGTGTTGAGGTACTTCAACATCGTATTGAGGTACTTGAAAGTCGTGTTGAGGTACTTGAAAGTCGTGTTGAGGTACTTCAACATCGTGTTGAGGTACTTTGAAATCGTATTGAAGTATTAGATGATGAGTTTTCTTGCCTTAACCCGATTTACGGCGAAGGCGATCGCGCACAAAAGTATCATAAATATAATTCAACTTTTTACTTCTCTGTTTTAACCAAATATAAGAAGGCTACAAGCAGACACTTTTTTAGTACATAGTTACTAACTAATCCAGTCAGAACTCAAATACCAACTTATAACCCTAAGTTGGTAAAATACACTTATGTGGTGACACCGCTCACGAGCACGAGTAATGAATACTTTCAGCCACCCATTCTACTTAATAGCCCAAAAGTGGAATGCAGTCTAAATAGGAGCCTAAATCATAAGCTAACTAGATATTTTCTTCATTAATTGCGAAATCTAAAAGAGAAACTATGTGGTAAAAGTAAAATATGATGCCGCGCTTAAGAGGTAGTAGATGGAGCCATTAACTGCTGGTGCGATCGCATCAGTAGAATATACTCAGACTCACTGGAGGAGACAGTCAACAATTTATTGCAGTCATTGGGGAAGCTGAATCGTCTTTATCTGATGACTGTGGAAGAGAAGCTGTTGAGTGTTCTGGAGTCTGAATATGGGATGCTCCCAAGCATACTAAGTATTGAGATGGTTCTTTACTCTATCCCGTAACATCTCTACAGCTTTTCGCGTATTTACAACATTACGTTGCAATATGTCGCGAACCCCATTAAGATAAACCTCCGATATTATAGGGTAACTTCTACCTGTTAAGGAGGATGGTCTCCGCACAATCACAGAAGATTCACCCGTAAAGAGCTTGTTGAGTTTAGAATTATCCTCATTATCATTAAGAAATGGAAGCTTATCCAAGACTTCTGCATCAGTATAGAGTTCTTTTAAGGCAGGAACTTTACCAGTTTTAAGTGCAATTGATTTTTGTTCCTCCCTACTTAATAAGAATTTTACAAACTCGATTGCGGCTTTCTTTTGCTTTCCTTGAGAACGGGCATTGATCATTAACTGCCACCCGCCTAATGTGGAAGCATAGGTTGCATTCTTATCATCACCTTTTGGCAATAGCGTCACCCCAACATTACCTTGAAGATTTGGAAGCTCTGGACTTTCCTTAAAGGTATCGGAGTAAGCATATAGCCAGTTACGCATGAAGGCAGCATTGCCTTTTCTCCAAGTTTGGTATGCCTTTTTATGATCGTAGTCTTTAAGAATATCTGGCGGCGAAATTTTACCAATCCAGTTTTTTGCTCGATCAAATGCTTTAGTAGTTGCTTCTACATTGATATCTACATTTACGACGTTTTTCTCTACAGCAACAACCGTACCGCCACCGTGAGAAAACTGCCACTCAAGAGCGTTACATACCAACCCTTCAGATGGGTCACCTTGCCAAACAAAGCCCCAGAAGTCCTTATTTCCTAGTTTTCGCTCTTGATCCTGAATTTCCATAGCCTTCTTTTCCAACTCCTGCCAAGTGTCTGGTGGAAGGTCGCTTTGGAAATACTTTTTAAGTAGATCTTTGCGATAAAAGAGTAGCCCATTATCAATGAACCAAGGTACAGCGACGAGCTTAGTATTATTACCAATACGAACTTTATTATTTTCAAAGATATTCAAATTAAATTTGTTTGAAAACTCCTGAAAGATTGGTTGTAAATTTGCTGCGTGTCTTGCCATTAACCCAGTCCAAATTACGTCAATAGCAAACACATCAACTTCATCCCCTTGCTTGAGTGGAAGTTCTGGATCAAGTGCTTCTAAAAATTGATCTAGACGTTTGCTAACTCCAGTTTTAACAGGAATAATTTCGACCTTTACACCAAAATCTTTCTGAAATTGTTCAGCAGCACTCTTCTCCCAAGTGCGTGTCCAATAATTATCAATTGACTCACGATTCGGTTCAGTTTGCAACATCACCTTGATCGTCTCACCATGCAAGTCATTCTGATTATAATTCCAAAATAGTATTATATTTACAAGCACAAAAATAGCAATCACTGTCTGGAATTGCCATCTTTTGATATTTTGTATTTTTCCCATCATCCATATCAGCACCCCTAAAGCGATGAGAAAGATTACCCATGATAGTACCCAATCTTTCTCTTCTAGACCAGGAGAGACAAGTAGAAGCCCAAGAGCAGTAGCTGTAGCAATTAGTGGCTCAAAGGGAAAGTCACTAGTGCGATTACGGAACCAAATTACAAACTGCTCAACTAACCAAAGTACAGAGATGCATAAGATAATCAATCCACTTACATAGGGAACAAGTAATTTTGGCGGTTCAGATAGATCCATAGTTAACTCCTTTTCATTTCTCTGTTGTGCTTTAATACCAGTGTTATTACTTAGAAAAATCGTATTTTTGCAATTACAGTAATTAGTCATTATAGAAACATAATCAGTGCCTAATAATTCCTAAACTGAATTACTAAATAAATACATTGTGATTTCGTATTATTCCTAAAAATATCTGATGTATGCAACGGTTTTTTTTACTGGCACACCATTACCACAAACGGCAAAAATTATCTCCAGGAGAACTTTTACATAAATATTTTTTATTATAATTGAGAGTTATTTTTTCTGGTTCTTCAGTAAAAATCTGGCATACTGACGGTAACGCTACCTCTTGTTTTGCCGAGTTTTGTCATTTGTCTGCCCTGGATATCTTATACCAATTCGCAATTCGCAATTCGCAATGACGCTCTCTACGAGACGCTAAAAGCGAACGTGGACTCGCTAACGCTGCGCTAACGCAATTGAGAAATTTAGATACACCAAGGCAATCCCTGCTTACATCTGTTGCCTTATTTTAGAGAATTGGTATTAGCCGATCCCCAATCACCGAAAGTTGGTAAAACAGAAAAAACTCAGCCTGCTGTATCCAGACGCAAGTCGCCAAATCAGCGCAGATATAAAAGTGTGCGATCGCTCCTTTGATGAAACCGCGATTGCCTCCTCCACATTAGAAAAGCGATCGCTCTCTTAAAGCAATTGATCTCATTTTGACCCGCGCTCGCCCATTACAATCAAGAAAAGGGAATGAAAAGGATCTGGCCTTCATATTCGCCAGACTTACTGCAACGAACGAATAAATATAAGTCGTCAATGACCTGTCCGATTGGAGCCGTTGCAATAACTTCAACAACTCCAGGCATAGACAAACCTTTGTTGATTCGCTCATAAGCATAAACAGTAATCGTTGCTACATCATGGGTAAGCAAGATGCCTTCTTCATTGGCTGCCCACTCTAAGATAGTGGAATCATCAGTATGGATTAGACCTATATCTTGGACACGAACAATGTCCAATCCAGGTAAACGTCTTATCAAGCCCCGCAATATCGAGCCATTGAAGTTCTCATCAGTCAATAGACGCACTGGCTAGAATTCTCCTTGGGGCTGATAGCGATCGCGCAAGCGCTGCCTAAGATTAGCTAAATTATACTGCTGGACAAATTGATTTCGCTGTTGTTGAGCTTTTTTGCGACGCTGCTCTAGATAATTGTCAATTTCTTGGCGATGGGTGAGATAATATGCGATCGCTGCGTATATCTCCCCTAAACAGAGAACGGGATACTGAACAGCAATTTCTTCAGGTGTAGAGCCGTTATGGTATGTTGCTAGCAAGCTATCGAGAGTAACGCGGCTTTGACCAATGCGAATACCTCCAGCTTCATCCCAACGAAACGGTGGAGCGGTAACCTGAAATTCGATTTGAACGCTCATGGGGCCAATTCTTGGATTTGTGGTATTTCTGTCTTCAGTTTACTTTACCCGTTAAAGAGCGATCGCCCTGACATCAAAATTCAAAATTGAGGAAAAAGACTGGAGAGGATGTAAGTCTTTCCCCTTTGCCCCTTTTGCCCAATGCCCAATGCCCAATTAATTCAACGGCTCCATAATAACTCTTAAACCTTTACTAGAGAGTGTTTTTAGCATTTCTTTAGCGTTATATTCACTACTAAATACTCCTGCTTGCATAACTCTTTGACCTTGCCAAACTGTGGGAAACGCACCAGGAGCAAGCAATTTTACCAAATCTCGATCCTTATCAGTTGCAAGTGGCACTACTACGCGATAACGCACACCAAATTGTCTCGCAGAGTTACCACTATCGGGAATACTTGCAGAACTTGTTTGCAGATTGCGAGTATTAACAATCGGGATATTGCGATTGGGAAGTGGTAAAAGTTCTGAAGCACCTGGGGCAGCAGTTTCTAGTATTGGTAATGGCTGCTGTGTTTGCTCCTTCATACTTGGAACTGGTGGCTGTGCAACTGAATTGGATGGGGACTCAGGGGTAGTAAATTCAATGGTATTAGGATCGAGCCGCACATAATTTAACTGTGGTGTATCAAGTGGCTGTGCTGGACTGGAAGTTGTAACTCTTGAAGTGTTAGTTGGTATTTGTTTACCTAACAAGCTGCTAGGAGTAGGAAATCCGGCGACGCTAGAAGTGGGTGGTTGTTGATTGGATATAGGCGTGGAAAGCGGTACATTATTGGCTGGCATTAATGGCAGCAGTTGACTGTTTAATTGCCCAGAAACAGGATTATTTGCTGAAATGCTGTTACTGTGCCCATTGGTAGTTTCAGAGATTTCGGGGCCCGAGAAGGTAATTTCTCCACTTGCTGGTATTTGTCGTAATACGTTGTTAGGAGCGGGTTGAGAATTTTCGGTTACTAGTGCTGTTGTACCGTTAATATCTACCTTGCCACTGATGCGATCGCTCACAAGGTTGTTACCAGCAGCAGGAATCACCTGTTTAGCAGCGCTGGCGTTAATGTCGTAGCGGGCATTATTTTGAAATGTATTACCCCCAGGTTCGGATGCACTACCCAAATCTGGCATTGCTTGAGCGATCGCAACTAAACCATCTTCTTTATTATCTTGAATAGAATTATTCCGCAAAATCGGGCGGGCATTTGCTTGTACGACAATTCCCGATCTATTGTTCTGAATTTGATTACCTATAAGTATAGGAGCGGCGTTTTGGGCAATATTAATCCCAAAACCTGTTTGGTGAAAGACATTTTCCTTCACTTGCGGACTAGAGTTACCAGCAATTGTGATACCATTGGCTCCATTGCGATCGAAGTAATTCTTGCTAATGGTGGGTGCAGCATTACCACTGACGGAAATCCCATCTTGAGTACTGCCACTAAAAGTATTTTCCGCGACTACCGGATTGCTAGATTCAATCCATAAACCGTAACCACGGCGATTGGAGTTCGTCACCGTTACCCCAGTGAGGAAGACTTGGTTGGCTCCAACAATTGTGACATTTTGACCGCCAAAGCTCCGACTCAGGTAATCACCGCCTCCTTGAATGATAATATCTTTACCTTGATTGCTGGGGTTGCCTTGAATTGAAATACCCGGTTTCAGTATTAAGGGAAATTCCTCTCCTGTCTCGGCGCTATAAGTACCAGTGGAAAGCATAATTACAGTATTGGCCTTAGCTAATCGCAAGGCTTGGGTAATCGTCTTTACAGGAGCGGATTCGCTGCCATTGCCTGCCTTGTCATCTCCAACACCAGGATTGACAAATAGCACATTAGCCTGAGAAGGTGTTTTCTGATTCACAGGCGCTGAATCTGGTGTCGATGGAATCTGAGCGATCGCACTATCCAGACTTGTACCCAGGAACGCTATACTTACCGTTTCCATACATACAGTAAAAGATAATACTGAAAAACTAAAAAATAAAAGCCTTGCTGATTTCAAAAACTTCAGCTTTGCAAGCAGAGCATCTACTCTACGGTACTCAGTAAACACACGAGGGAGAATCATATTTAACACGACTCCTTAGAGGTAACAATAAATTCTTATACTCTCTAGTGAGTATTATGTCGATAATATTACTCATATCTTGACCCATTGGCGATATTTAATACATAGTAATAAATGATATTAGACATCTCCAGAAATTAATTGTGCGTTGCCCAAAATAATTTGTAGGCACAATTACTGAATTGTGCCTACGTCATTTTTACTCCCATATCTAAATGGATATAAGAGTGAAATTAAATATGCGTTATCCAAAATCCTTGTAGAGAGGTAACACTGCTAGTCTCTACGTTGTCTTCACTAATATATCTATTGTGGATTTTCTTTTGGCAGTCCTTTGCAAGCTTGTTGTTTACCATAAAATACTTGACTAAGCTCAGTGCGAAACTGTAGCCTCAAACTACCCTTATCACTGTCTATAGGAACATGGGATAATTTACCGTAACCCTCATTACTACGTTGTTTTGCGTAGATTCCGCAAAAATTAGTAAAAAAAAGCAAATTAATTAACTTATGGTTACTAGGACTTATGATAATTCACACTTCGATGAAAGCACTAATGGGGTTGTTGTAATGGTCGAGCCATACAGCCAAAAAGAGCAAATACAGCAAGTTGTTTACCGCATTTTAGATGCCAATTTAGACCGCGCTCGTGAGGGCTTGCGAATTATTGAGGAATGGTGTCGGTTTGGGTTGAATAATGCCCAGTTGGCTCTTGAATGCAAGCGGCTGCGACAAGAGGTAGCCAAGTGGCATACCTCAGAATTGCGGGCGGCGCGAGATACACCAGGCGATCCTGGGACTGAGTTAACTCATCCTCAAGAAGAACAACGAGCTAGTATAAAATCGGTCTTGCAAGCTAACTTTTGCCGGATAGAAGAAGCATTACGGGTGTTGGAAGAATACAGCAAGCTTTTCCAGCCAAATATGGCTAAAGCTTGTAAGCAGATGCGCTATCAGGTTTATACCCTAGAAAGTAGTTTAATGGGTCATCAGCGCCATCAATTGTTGTGGCGATCGCGTTTGTATCTTGTGACTTCCCCTAGTGAAAGTTTGTTGAACAACGTTGAAGCTGCCCTCAAAGGGGGATTAACGCTTTTACAATACCGCGATAAAAATGCCGATGATTCTTTGCGTCTGGAACAAGCGAGAAAATTACGGCAGTTATGCCACATCTACGGTGCTTTGTTCATCGTTAACGATCGCGTAGATGTAGCTTTAGCTGTCGATGCCGATGGGGTGCATCTGGGACAACAAGATATGCCTATTGCTGTTGCTCGGCAATTACTGGGTTCGCAGCGTCTGATAGGGCTTTCTACCACAAATAAAGAAGAAATGCAAGCAGCAATTGCTGAAGGTGTAGATTATATTGGCGTGGGGCCAGTTTATGAAACTCCCACGAAAGTAGGTAAGGTAGCAACAGGTTTAGAATATGTCAGCTATGCTGCCAAAAATTGCTCAATTCCCTGGTTTGCAATTGGGGGAATAGATGCCAATAATGTCAATGATGTGATCGATGCCGGAGCCGAACGTGTAGCGGTGGTGCGATCGCTTATGCAAGCCGAACAGCCTACCCTAGTAACGCAATATTTGCTCTCTCAACTCAATCGCATTAAACCAGAACTTTAAAAGAGTTATTTGTCATTAGCCCAAAGTGAGTAACCAATACCCAATTCCCCATTCCCCACATTTATGTCTAACGAGATTACGATTCAGGTAAATGGGGAAACCCATAGCTGCTCATTTCAAACTTCTTTACCTGATTTACTCCAACAGTTGGGTTTCAATCCCCGTTTGGTAGCTGTAGAATATAATGGCGAAATTTTACACCGCCAGTTTTGGCTGCAAACAAAAGTGCAACCAGGCGATCGCTTAGAAGTGGTAACTATTGTCGGAGGTGGTTAGTTGATCTGAGCCAGCAAGCCCAAATTCTTGAGGCTGCGTCGTGTAATCTCAATGTAGGCGGCTGCATCTTCAGCAAGACATCCAATGACTGTAAACACAAAAGATTGCATTCGGTGCTTTGCGTAACGCTGAAGGTATTACTCTATGCGAAACCAGATATTTTTCATTGCACATTTAATCAGATCACAAGCGTGATTTTACACTGCAATCTTGCTCATTTGCGAAGCAATTTTTTAAAGGTTATTTATAAGTCAATACACTTAGGTTAAGGGTTATTGATGTAAATAATTGGTCTTTCAAGATGCTATAAATTGCGTCTCTACATCAGGGTTTTGTTGCTCATTCTGAACTGGATTGATTTATAAATAGGACTTATAGCAAATTGTCATTGTTAGCATTTTTTGAATCTGATGATTTAGAACTACTATAGCAATAATTGCAAACCGCAGATCCTGACTTATTTAATAAGTTGGGGATTTTATTTATTAGGAATGATTTAGGATTGCTGTATATTACGGAAATTATATTTTGATGATTGCTCGATCTGCATTTATTTCATAAAATTGTATTTCTTCCCTCTGGTTTGTAAAGCGACCGATGAAGTGTTCTACGCTTGGCTAATTCTTTACCTTTGCGGCCAAGTTGCTCACGTAGTTGCTGGTCTTTGCACAACCGATTGAAAGCTTGAAAAACTTCATAACCAGAATTTGGATTAACCAGTATTCCATTTTCTTCATGCTGAACTGTGTCTAGAACACCGCCTAAACGAGGAGCAATTATAGGCTTACCGAAGTAACTTGCTTCTAAATAAGCCATACCAAAACCTTCCATATTATTAGGTTTAGTATCCGATAAAGTCAGCATGGCAAATATGTCGCAAGCGGCATAATAACCTGCTAATTCTCGCTCTGGCACATATCCGGCAAAGTGAACGCGCTTATCAACCCGCAAACGATACGCCAGAGATTTAAGTTCAGATTCACTTGGCCCTTGACCGCAGAGTATATAGTGGACATCAACCCCAAAAGTTAGCAATATTGGGATATTATCAATTACTCGGTCGAAACCTTTATGTTTTATTAATCTGCCGATGGAGAGAATAACTATTGCTGTTTCGGGAATGTTGTACGTCTGACGCACGCGAACCCGTAAATCATCAAGGCTACTGGGACTGGCTACATTATTACCAAATTTTTCTGGTCTGATTACTGGGTTAATGACGTGGGTAGGAGTATCTAATCGGAAAGCAGTTCTGAGGTAGTCTCTTGTATAAGAGCTGTTACAAACAATGCCTTCGGCGCGTTTGAGTGTTAATTTAAATAGCGATCGCAGCACGGGATTGTGTAAAGTACAAAGAAGATCGTTGCCGTGCAAATAGATAAAAAACCGAATAGGTAACAAATAGCTCAATAGCAACAGTGAAGGAAAATCATAGCCGTGGCCCCACTCGATATAACGATAGTGATAGCGAAAATAGAGTTTAATTGCTAAGACAAATGAGCAGACGATATTGACCAAAGGCTTCAGGATATTTCCCACATAGCCGCTACGCCAATATTTAGGATAATACCAGCGATACACAGGAAACTGTTGACTTTCATCAAATACTCCATCTCCTGAGCAACTAGCTGCCAGCACAATTACTCGTTCTGGATCTTGGAGACAGCGATTGTAGATATATTCCCCAATTACAGCTTCTTTCGGCAGGAAGATCCGGGATATGATTAGGATATCTGGATATGCAGCTTTGTCTCTGATTTCGGCTGTTAGTTGAGAAATATGTTCCATAATAAAGTTGACAACTATATTTCAAATAGTTTTTAATTTATTTCGAATTAGGATTACTTTCAAAGCCATCATTATTATTTTATTTCTTTTAAAACGAATTTGGTAGACAAATTTGAAGCCGATTTTAGAAGATTAGCCAGGAAGATTGTTTTTTTATTGTGTTGATTTTATTTTTGTTGCAAATTTCTCCATTAATGAGAAGTTATGTACATGATGAACAATAAATCAAAACTAGCACTTATAGCGAAATTGCTCAGTGAACAACTGTTGCGATTCCCAAATTTAGCTACATTCAATAGAATATTCTAAATACCTGAACTATTGTGCCAAAATGCTAAAAATACTTGTAACTGTTTAACAACAAGATGGTGTCTGTCTGGCATAACTGACAAGCATCACAGACAGTCTATACTATTATATATATACGTAAGCTTAGACATTTTAAATGTATTAAATAATTCTACAAATCGTGGCAAGTCGTTGAGCAGTTCTAAATCATGAGTAATCAGTTAAAAAGGAATACTTGTAAATAAATATTCCTGACTTTTGACGTGATGTGGAAAAGCCCAGGAAAATTTCACCTCCTTCCTGTGTCGGGAAGAGAGAAAATTTAAAGTCTCTCTGCTAGAAGGAGAGATATGAAAAAGAGAGATTTTCCAAATTCCGTGAGAAGTCAGATTCACTTGCTACTCGGATTGCGTAACTCCTGTTTTTTTACTCGACACCGTTTCAGTGAATAATTAAAAAAATTAGTCAAAATAATCACCAAAAATTCCAATCATCTGTATAATTCAAAACTGTAGTCTGAAAGTGCTAGTCCAAAGCATAGCAAACAATTGCCCGTAGGCGTAGCCTGTCGTAGACATCGCAAATTTCTGTGAGGATAAACATATCTTCAGGTACGGTTCCCCAGTCGAGAAATCCCCCCTGCGATCGCTACTTACCCAAGATAAGACGCGGTAAATTAAATATGTAGCCTCTAAAAGTAAATGCTACGTGAATGCTACAAACTTGCTTGTTAGGGGCTAGCGTTAGCGACATCCTGCAACACTGCTCCCAATAGGGGTAGAGATCATAAATAATAATTCCGTTTTTCAAGCGATTGTCTTATGCGTAAAAAACTACAACAAACCATCAAACCGCTGTTAAAAACCTTCTTAGCCCTAAGCTTGGTGTTAGCTTTGGCTCTTGGTCACGCCGATGGCGCATTAGCAGCCCGCAGTGGGGGTCGTATCGGTGGTGGCTCCTTTAGAGCACCTTCCAGCCGCACCTATACACCGCGCACATACTCACCTCCTGGCGGGGGCGGATACTATCCTGGTGGTGGTTTTGGTGGTGGCTTTGGCTTTCCCTTCCTACTTCCCTTCTGGGGTATTGGAGGAGGATTTGGTGGTATATTTACCATCTTAATTTTCTTGGCGATCGCTAATTTCTTATTGCAAACTTTCCGCCGCGTCTCTAGTGGTGAAACTGGAGAAGCCGATTACAGCAGTAACTCTTCTGTTTCTGTAGCTCGTTTGCAAGTAGGTTTGTTAGCTCAAGCCCGTGAATTGCAAAATGAACTCAACCACATTGCTGAAACTGCTGATACTAACACCCCAGAAGGCAGAGCAGAAATTCTACAAGAAGCTAGCCTCGCTTTACTCCGCCATCCCGAATACTTTGTATATGCAGGTGGTGGCACTCAACAAGCCAGTTTGAATTCAGCTGAAGGTCAGTTTAATCGGCTGTCATTGGCAGAACGCAGCAAGTTTAGCGAAGAAACTCTTTCTAACGTCAACAACCAGCTAAAAGCAGCCCTTGCCAAAGATGCTTTACCTGCGACTGGTGAACTCGACAACCCCACCCGCCTATTTACCGAAGGCGCTGGTGAATACATTATCGTCACCTTGCTGGCGGCGACACTAGGTAAGTTTGACATCCCCACAGCGATTAATAGTGCTGATGATTTGCGTCAAGCTTTGCGGCAAATTGGTAGTATCCCTAGCGAAAAGCTTCTAGCAATTGAAGTTCTTTGGACTCCTCAAGCTGAAAATGATACTCTCACATCTGATGATGTGTTAGCAAATTATCCTGATTTGAGACTTGTTTAATCTGTGAAAATTTTGCGCTTGAGCGTTAAGAAAAACTTTGCATCTTAGTGCAACGAATAAGTTCCCCTTAAGAACAATAACTAGAAAACCGTTTGTCATTGACAAGCGGTTTTTTGTAGAGTTTATATCATTTCCAGATAATTAGTTATGATTGCCACAGTCATTTCACCCCACCCTGCTCTAAGAGTTTCCAAAGAGAAGATTAAGGGGTGGGGTTGTGGGAGGTGAATAAGTAATTAAGTGGACATAATAGATATATTTAACTATGATTTTAGAAACATTTTGGTAGTATTATCAAAATGAATTATACGCAAAGTGTTATCTTATGCCTAGTGTTGAAGCCGACGAAAACCGAGAGCATCGCATTAAAACGGAGATCGTTGTAGATGCTGAAGACAAAGAAGACCGGGCTATGGGTTGGTACTACTACCTCGAAGAGGCTCTGAATTTTCCCTTTTTGGCTACATGGACTAAGAAGGGACGCAAATCAGGTGCTGTCGAAGAGAAACAAGTGGAAGTACTGGGAATGGCCCCAGATGATGAGTGCTTAAAAGATATGTTTGTGGAAGTGGCTTATATTAATGGTAAGGATGATGATGTATATTCTGCCAAATTATCTGAAATAGCAGCCATTGATGTTGATAGTGAAACTCAAGAAGCGATCGCAGACTGGCTCTATTGGATTGCTAGAGGTTATAAATTTTAAATTCTACGACAAATACCGAATGACGCGGCAGGGATTACCAGCAGCGACAACATTCTCAGGTATATCTTTGACAACGACACTACCAGCACCAATGGTTGTGTTATCACCAATAGTTACACCTGGACAAATAATTGCATTGCCACCAATCCAGACATTATTACCAATCTTAATTGGGGCAGCTAATTCTCTACCAGAAAGACGAATTTCTGGCTCTGTTGGGTGGTAAGCAGTATAAATTTGCACATAAGGAGCGCATAAAACATTTTCACCAATGTGAACTGTATTACAGTCTAAAATTACACAGCCATAATTCATATACAATTTGTCGCCAGCAAAAATATTACTGCCATAGTCGCAGTGAAAGGGTGGCACAATTGCTACTTTTTGACCGATTTTTCCAAATAATTCTTGTAAAATTTGCTGCCGTTGCTCTTGCTGTTCTTCGGTTGTAGAATTATACCTTCGCAACAGACGACTGGCTCGCTTACTTTCGGCAGCCAATTCTGGATCTTCGGCCAAATATAATTCGCCTGCGAGCATTTTCTGTTTTTCGGTTTTTTCCATAACAGATTTATGGGGCTTCTCGGTTGTATACCATAACCTTAGTAGTGCCTAGAGTATCATTTCCATCCTTAACTAAATATGGCATAAGTAGCTTTTCCCTGCCGTTTAGCTTGGTACATAGCAATATCAGCATCCCGCAGCAGAGTTGCAGGCTCCTCATAATTATTAAAATTCCAAGTAATACCAATGCTAGCTGTAGTAGATAATTGATATCCATTCAGGTTGACTGGCAATCTTAAGGAATCTTGAATACGTTTGGCAACGTTGGTAGCGTCGGTAATGTCTTTAATATTCTCCAAAAGAACAGTAAACTCATCACCACCAAATCGTGCTAAAGTATCGCCACCACGTAAGCACGACTCTAAACGTTTAGCGATCGCTACTAAAAAATCATCCCCTATTCCATGCCCAAAGCGATCGTTAATCTCTTTGAAGCCATCTAAATCCAAAAATAAAACTGCAAAATAATAATCGCTTCTGCGTTTGCTACGTTCAATGGTTTGTCTGAGCCGATCTAAAAATAAAATACGATTCGGTAATTCTGTTAGCCCATCATAAAATGCACTGCGGATCAGTTGCACCTCTGTCTGCTTACGTTTAGTGATGTCTTGAAAAACTAAAACCGCGCCAGTAATATTGCCATCTCGATCGCGGATAGGTGCAACATTATCTCCAATCGTTATTTCTTTACCATCCTTGGTAATCAATGTACAGTTTTCTGGTAAATTGAAAACTTCACCTGCTTCGATTACATAAGTAGCCAAATTTTCAATTTTTTCTCCTATATCTTTATTAACTAAGTTAAAGACTTCTATTAAATCTTTCCCGAACGCTTCACTTTGCTTCCAACCAGTGATTAGTTCTGCTATGGGATTCATCATTTCAATACAACCATTTGCATACGTCACAATCACTGCACAACCCATACTATTAATAATTGCCATCAACCTCTGTTTTTCTTCATATAATATTTTTTTGCTCTGATGTTTGTACAAGGTCATTTCAATCACAAAATGTAAATCACTTTCAATAAATGGTTTGACTATGTAACTAAAAGGTTCACTTAGCTGATTTTTATGTAATGTTTTATATTCCGAACACTCCGTTAGATATACTACAGGTACATGGAAGTGATTCTGGATAATATCCGCTACGTGGAGACCGTCTATTTCTCCAGCTAGACAGATATCAATTAATACTAAATGTGGATGAGTTTCTGCTACCTTTTTTATTGCCTCCTCACCAGATTCAGTTATTTCTGATACTAAATAACCTAATTTTTGTAAACTTTTTCTAATCTTTGAGGCTATATTTTTTTCATCCTCAACAACTAGGATTTTGTGGGCGAACATGTTACAATAACCTGTTTGCTAAGGTTCAGATTCTTGTTGTCAGTGTCAACTCAAGTTAAAAGTGCTTATCTTATCATAAACAATCTCTAACTACCCTGTATTCTTGCTTGATATTAATACTGACTAATGAGTAAATAGCATCATGTTATTAATCTCCGGCAATTTCTATGCTTATTAAAGCTAATTTTGATTAATCTATGTAGCTAATATGATGCTACTAACATCAAATTCAAAAATGTATACAATAATTTTTTATTGGGAAAGTATAAACACTAAGTATAATATCTATATAAAAATTAATCAAGAATAAAATTTCATAAAATCCCAGTATATTACTTTAATATAAGTTAAAAAATCTAGAGTGTGTTGTATGTAATATAAGAATATATACTCAACTCACTAAATTATTAATAATAATTAATATTTATAAAAAGTTTAATGCTGCTTTACCTACAAGTAGCTTTTATATCCGATTAGGTCTAGATTCCGGTCTAAAAATGTCTGAAATCTTGAATAATCAGTGAACTAGTATTACTTAAAAATATTCAGATAAAAATTGTAAATTGCTTTTTAAAAATACCACTCGCTGGTCTTGTAATAGCCTGGCAAGCCTAAATGTGTGCAATATAAAAAGTAGTTATGTTTACTCAAATCTCAATAAATGATACATTTTTCATGCACTATTTTATCCTTGCCACGACACTACGCATATTTTACAAATCCAATACTAGCCCTATAGCTTCTGGTTAATAAGCTAATCACAATTCCTATCCTTTGAAAATATGCAAGTTAAATGCTCATCAGCAAATCGCGGTATTTTTTAGCTTTTTGATAATCAGCAGGTGCTGGAGGCAATGGCAGCAAAGATTCTCATTGTGAGACACTCCCAAGTTGCACGTAAACCCCCTGTTTTTTGCTAGCTGATAGATATTGAAAAAAAACACATTTTGTGAATTAAATATTGGACTTGATTTTAGTCAGTTCAATGCTAATTTTGCCACCAAAGTCTGGAATAGGTGCGGCAGGTTTGCTGAGAGTGACTTGGACTTTTGTTACACGATCGCACTCTTGGAGGATAGAATCTGCGATCGTTGTTACCAATTTCTCCACCAAAACAAATTTAGACGTTTTGATCAGATGTTGTATCAAGCTAATGACGCTGCGATAATCTAAAGTGTCTTCGATCGCGTCAGTCTTGGCCGCTGTGGAGATATCCAACCATAATCTCACATCCACCTCAAACCATTGTCCTAGCACCTGTTCTTCTGGTAGATACCCAGTGTAGCCATAGCCGCGAATTCCCGTTAAATGAATGCAGTCCATAGAAGTTTGAGAGCAAATTGTGCATTTTGTGGAAAGTTGAGCAAGTTTGCTTGGAGATTTTCTTTCTCCGAAACTCGCGTGGCGGTGTTGGATTCCATCACCGCATTGATGGATTTTAAATTGAATTTCCCTAGACAAAATCTAAAATTTAAGATTGTTTTATAGCTATGTTTGATTTAATGTCGCTCGCCTTTAAAAATGTTAATCAACTTTGGGCTTATATTTTAACAGAGACCCTAAAGCGGTTGGGACTGACTTGTGCCATCATTTGTCCTGGATCGCGCTCTACACCCCTAGCGATCGCCTTTGCTCAACAAGCACCTGAGATTGAAGCAATTTCCATTCTCGATGAACGTTCCGCCGCCTTTTTTGCCTTGGGACAAGCTCAAGCAACCGGACGACCTGTAGTATTAGTTTGCACCTCTGGTACAGCAGGAGCAAATTTTTATTCAGCAGTCATTGAAGCCTCATATAGTCGCGTCCCATTGTTGATATTAACCACCGATAGACCTCCAGAATTGCGAGATTGTCACTCTGGGCAAACTGTAGATCAATTGAGATTATATGGAAACTACCCAAATTGGCAAACAGAGTTAGCCTTACCCTCCGCCGATCTGGGAATGCTAGCTTATCTGCGACAAACGGTAATTCATAGCTGGGAAAGAGCGCAAACTCCTACAAAGGGGCCAGTACATTTGAATATTCCCTTTCGCGATCCCTTAGCGCCTCTTCCTGATGGAACTGACTTGAGCTATTTGCAATCACAGTTTCAACCAGAAGACTTTTTCGCAGCAATAACAAACCCATGCCCCATGCTCGATGCCCAATGCCCAATGCTCAAAGAATGGAAGGAATGCGATCGCGGCATTATTATTGCAGGTGTTGCCCAACCACAGCAACCACAGGAATATTGTAGAGCGATCGCGCAACTTTCCCAAACTCTCAAATGGCCTGTGCTAGCAGAGGGACTCTCCCCAGTGAGAAATTATGCCGAACTCAACCCTTATTTAATTTCCACTTATGACCTGATTTTGCGAAATCAGCAATTAGCAAAGCAGCTAGCGCCCGAAATGGTGATTCAGGTAGGAGAAATGCCTACGAGTAAAGAACTACGTACCTGGATAAATGCAACCCAACCGCGACGCTGGGTAATTGACCCTAGTGACCAAAACCTCGACCCTTTGCATGGGAGGACGACGCATTTACGGATATCTGTAGAAGACATAAAGGTAAAGGAGAGAAATTTATCTTTCTCCTCAGACTATTTGCAGCAATGGTGTGATGCGGAAGCTAAAGTCAGGTTAGTTGTTGACCAGACGATGGGAAAAATAGATGAAATCATTGAGAGTAAAGCAGCTTGGTTAATTTCTCAGATTTTACCGCCCGGAACGCCTCTGTTTATTGCCAATAGTATGCCTGTGCGGGATGTGGAATATTTCTGGAAACCGAATAATTTAGGAGTGCGATCGCACTTTAACCGGGGTGCAAATGGCATAGATGGCACATTATCCACTGCTTTAGGAATTGCCCATCGCCAGCAAAGTAGTGTGATGTTAACGGGAGATTTGGCTCTGTTACATGACACCAATGGTTTTTTAATCCGCAATAAGTTTGTCGGACATCTGACGATTGTGTTAATCAATAATAATGGCGGTGGTATTTTTGAAATGTTACCCATCGCCAAATTTGACCCACCATTTGAAGAGTTTTTTGGTACTCCTCAGGATATTGATTTCGCTCAGTTGTGCGCTACTTATAATGTGCAGCATGAATTGATTACTTCTTGGCAGCAATTGCAACAAAGATTAAATATGCTCCCAACTCAGGGAATTCGGGTTTTAGAGTTGCAGACAAATCGCAAAGCTGATGCTAAGTGGCGACAAGAGAATTTAAGAAAGTTTGCTGCAAACATTGTAATATGAACCATTCTATTAAAGTTGGCTTAATCACGGTACATAAAATATGGTATTTAGGTGAAATTATTGTGCTGTGAATAACCTTAAAATTGGAATTCCTCTGGTTCTGAGGAGGTTATGTCCCTAAAAATCTCTCTATTAATATCAAACTCTATATTACTATCAGAATCTCCGTAGCTTACTGATACCAGCAACAGATACTGAGGCAATGTTCTATTTTGCATATCAAGTATATCCTCAAATTCATAACCTTTTATACGCTGGATTAAATCTTGGTTAAAATCTAAGTCTAATCCTCGAAAGTATCTAAATAATATTTGATAAGCCAATGGAACCGAAAATTTATATATACTACTATTTGCCTCTATTGGTAACTTCTTTCGGGCTTTATCTTGAGTAAGATAATCTGGAACTTTGTCTCTAATAATTGATTCTACTATGTGAATAGGGACAACTACTGCATGATTTTGTTTTGCAGTTGAAGGAAAAAATGAATAGTCATGAAACTTTTCAATAGATTGATTATCATATAGTAATAGCATAGGATATTGAACATTGCTGCTAATTATATTCAATTGGTTACCTTTAATCTCTTGAAACTTTCTCTTATTCTTATGTATGATTTTTGCTTCGAGAGAAGTAACTCCCTCAAAAGAACGGCTACCAGGATGCGTAATTCTTACAATAAGCCCTATATCACCAAATTTAGTTTCAGCTTTTCCAGTAAACTTATACGCTGCTGAATTAATCTTGATTGGCAATGAAGATATACCATTAATTTGAATATCACGAAATAGTTTTCTATATTCAAAAAGTATTTTTCTATTAATGTAATCTTCTGACCAATCTGAAGGATAACTATCTAATATTTGTTGGCGACAAATATTTTCTAATTCACTGTATAATGTCATAAGCGACATTTGTAAAATACCCATAATTTTGAATTTTAAATTAATAAAAATTCTATTTTTAGTTTACCCAGTTGCTTGTATAAAATTGATGAACTGTAAAAAAAGAAGAATGAGCGATCACTCTCCTTTTCTGTGTGAGATTTACCCTTTTAGTTAACCTTGTTTGTAACAACCTTTCCAAGTTCGCGATCGCAATCTCAATTCCAACAACGCCAAAACTAACGCTTCCAACTGTTCCTCAGCAATTTCGCCAAATAGTCAGTCGTTTTAACAGTCGGAGGACGAGCGATCGCACTATTTCTTCCACCGCTTCTGATATACTGGCGTGTCTGCAAATGCTTCTTCACTAAGAGAAACTTTATTTGTAGCCATAATTATTTTACGGAGTGCGATCGCCCTTCTTCTGTGCATCTCTGGGTGAAACTTACCCGCTTACTTCACCTTGTAACCATCCTGACAAATCAGCAAGAGTAGAGAAATCCAACAACGCATCACCTAAAGCTTCTAACTCTTCCACCGATAACCCTTGAATCTGGGACAGCAGCGCATCAGGAATATTACCCACCCGCCGATTTAATTGTCGTAAAACGATCGTTCTTTCTCCTTCTTCCTTCGCTTCCCGAATAGCCCGTGGTTCTTCCAAATTCAGTCCCAACATCGCTTGAATCTCCTCTCGACTAAGGTTAGAAAACTTGTAGACGATAATCGTCGTCACCAAATCAATTATCGCTTGCTCCGACTGTTGCCGTGCTTGCTCCAGTAAAAACCGCGCCCCTTCCACTGCTTCTGTTTCAGAAGTAACATTTGTCAGCAACATCAAACCCAATCCCAAAGGTTGTTGTCGCAAATCCCCCAACTCATCCAGATAAACCCGCCTGACTTGACCACTTTCCAACAAAGCGCGGTGAATCGAAGAGGAAGAAGGTTCCAGGCTGCGAGAGCCAAAAATTATTACCCCAAACCAGTCATCGTAACGGATAGAGTGGCGGTAGAGAAACAAAAACAATTCACTAAAGAAGCGGTGATATAAGTCTTCGTCCTTCTGAAACTGCACTTCAGCAAAAAAGACGGTTTTGGAAACTGCATTCGCGGGAGGTAAAAACACTCCATCAATCCGAAACGCCGTTTCTTTCACTTCAACTGATTCAAACTGGTAGTTTTCCGCTTCTGCGGGTGGTTCATCTACTAATTCAAACAGCAAACCGGGAAATTGCTTAAATAATTTATAGAAGATGGTGTCACGTCGCATTTTTATTCCTCAACACCCAGACAATTACCCGATTGTAAAGGCTTGAGACACCAATTTATTTTAGCGTAGGCGTAGCCCACCGCAGGTATCGCATGTCCCTACGTCCGCGATAAAATTCTCAAGCACAACAGCGCACTCCATACCAATGCAAATTAACTGGCAAACCGCCAAAACCTACGAAGACATCCTGTATCAAAAAACTGATGGCATTGCGAAAATTACCATCAACCGTCCCCATAAACGCAATGCTTTTCGTCCTGAAACCGTTTTTGAACTGTACGACGCTTTCTGTAATGCTCGTGAAGATACTACTATTGGTGTTGTCCTATTTACTGGTTATGGTCCACACACTGATGGCAAATATGCCTTCTGTTCTGGTGGCGATCAAAGCGTGCGGGGACATGCGGGTTATCTGGATGATACTGGCATCCCTCGGTTGAATGTACTGGACTTACAACGGCTGATTCGTTCGATGCCGAAAGTGGTGATTGCCCTTGTCGCCGGATATGCGATCGGTGGTGGACATGTCCTACATTTAATTTGCGACCTTACCATTGCTGCCGATAACGCCATTTTTGGACAGACTGGCCCGAAAGTCGGCAGTTTCGATGGTGGTTTTGGAGCCAGCTATCTCGCCCGCGTTGTGGGACAAAAAAAAGCTAGAGAAATTTGGTTTCTCTGCCGCCAATATGATGCACAACAAGCGCTAGAAATGGGCTTAATTAATTGCGTTGTCCCAGTCGAACAACTAGAAACTGAAGGGGTTCAATGGGCGCAGGAGATTTTAGAAAAAAGTCCGATCGCAATTCGGTGTCTCAAAGCCGCGTTCAACGCTGATTGTGACGGACAAGCTGGTTTACAAGAACTCGCTGGCAATGCCACCCTACTCTATTACATGACAGAAGAAGGGTCTGAGGGCAAACAAGCCTTTCTCGAAAAGCGTCCACCAGATTTTCGCTCTTTTCCTTGGTTGCCTTAGAATTGCAAAAATCGCACCCTTTAGTGAGGTGCGATTTTTATATATATCAACTTTTACAGCACTAAAAATCTTAAAAACAAATCTTATTTTAAGTAGACTACAAACTCAGTTCAGTAATAATGGATGACTAAATAACCACTGCTTTAGTCTTTACCTGTTCAGGTATGGAAGCAGTTATTTCCTCTAGAGGGGCAAGAGCAGTATTGTCTAAATCTGAGGCTAGAGATTGACAAGATGTTAAAACTGGGGCTGCATCTGGCAAACCCCAAGCATCCTCCAAGGTTTCCCAAGAAGGTGCAAAAGGTGGGAGCGCCAAAGAGCAAGCCTTCCAAGTCGCTTGAACTGGTGCGCCCAACTGCTGGCACGTTCCACCACGGCGACCTTCTGGCTGGTAATGACGGCAATATTTGCAGGCAGATGCTAAAAATTTAATAGGTTTCATTTGGATTCATCTTTAGTGCCGTTTCTGGCTGAATTTCACCCTTCTATTTTGCTTCTATATATAAATACGGATAAGAGCCAAAAAGTCATTATTTTATCTAGGTTTCAGCGATCCCAAGGAAAAAATAAACTTCAGGATATTTTTATAATCTTGTTATATATTTAAATAATCCTTAAAGCGGTTGCATATAGATATCGTCTAAAACTTATTAGGGATCAAGACTAAAACCAAAGCTTTTGATTTAGTTAGCCTTTTAATTTCCTCCTTAAGCCATCCTTAAGGCATAGAATTGCAAATAAATAGTCTGCTTTACATCCCACGTTCGGCATATTTTAACTACTAAAATATGTTTTTTATCCAGAATCAAAACTATTTTATGTGATAGCAGCAAGTTTGTCAGGATAAATTCTGCTCAAAGAATAATCGCTCAACTATTTTGCTTTGAAAACTGTTTAGCAGCACAGACAGAACAGACTTCCCAGCGCTGGAGTTCACCGGGTGGGGTGGGAGATTGACATTGGGGACAAAGGGGTAAGCCATGCGATCGCGATCGCATGATCTTCGTCCAATGTCCAAAAGCGGCATTCACATCCTTAGTGGGTGTAGCATCAGGGCGGTTAATCTCATCACCAAGGTAACTGGGATGCTCATGGGGCGAAACCGATTGTTGCTCTTTTCTTTCCACCAACGGATTCTGCCAGCCAGCAGTAGAGAAGCGAATATCAACCAAAGGCGTTGGCAGCTTTTTATTCAACTTTAAAAGTAGAGATGTGCGACCAAAAGTCAGGTTTTGCGCCCAAGCAGCACTAGAAGTTGCTACCGACAAAACATCGCGCTGAATCGACAATGGTCGAGTATTTGCGGCAACCACTGGCCCAACAACTTCTGCCCAACACTTGAGCAGGCGTTGAAATGGCTGCTCCTGCCATTTGGCCTGCTTTTCCAGAATCCTTAAAAGATCATTAATTGATTTCAACGACATTATTCAAAGTGGGGAGTGGGAAAGTGGAAAGCAGGGGAGCAGAAGAGGCAGGGGAGACAAGGGGACAAGGGAGACAAAGAGGAATTCAATTATTGAACAAGTCTCTTCCCCTCTTCTTCGTCAACCTTGTCTCTTCTCCATGCCCAATGCCCACTCTATCTATTTAAATAATTTCCGCTACTATTGTCACAAAATATATCTAAAAGTTGATTCTAGTAATCTACACTTTGAGGCACAAAAGCAATGACTCAAAAACCCCTGAACGACTCCAGTACTCATCAATCGTCTAAAACACCTGGGTTGAAACCAGTACTAGCAGCAGCACTAGCAAGTTTAGAAGTGCCGCTAGATCAAGAGTTAGCTCGATACCGACGCACGCGAACTGGTTTGGTGTCATCGAACCAGTCCCGTGTTGCAAGTTACATGAGCGGACAACCCCAACCGTTAACTGCCATTCCGACAACATTGGGCGCAACTCAGTCATCAGCAACGGAAATTAAAACCAACGTACCCCCTGCATCTGTACCCGTGAATTCTGAGATGAACCCAGCGCCAACTACGGCAAAAATTGATGTACCACCCGCATCTGTCGCTATGAATCCTGAGATGAACCCAGCACCAGCTACGGCAAAAATTGAGGAACTGAATAATCTTAATGTGTCCTCCACATCCAATGCAGCTAAAACACAAACTCAACTTCCACCACCCCCACCCAACTTTAGTAGCAGCATCGTGCCAGCAATCGTTAAAAATACTAAAAGCGAAAATCACTTGCAGCCAGATGATAGCCCCAAGCACCCAGATGACTATTTAGAATCTAGTGAAGCATTGTTGCGAAGTCTGACAGAAGAACAACCAGAAACCAAAAAACCAAGCAATTCTAGCGACAGTCTGCTATCACCTTTGGGTATTGGCTCTATGTTACTGCTATTAGTTGCGAGTCTTACCTTGGGTTATGTAGTCTTCAATCCTAAAAGCTTACCACAATGGAATTTAGGCAATTTGTTTAACGGCAACTCCTCTCCCACACCAGAAAATACTGAGGAAGTTGGGAGTAATGCCCAACCTCAAATCCAGCCACCAAGCACATCTATACCTAAATATCCCAATCTAGCTACTGAAGAGTTTCCTGAAGTAAGAGATCCCAATGATGTAGTTGGCTTAAAACCCAAAGTCCAACCAACCCCCGCAGTAGTGCCTAATCCAGTTGTTCCTCAAAACCCCGCAAATCCTCAAGCGCCATTGCTTAACCCCAATACAGCCCTAAAACCGACCAATCCGATCGCTTTAGCACCAGTACCGACGCTACGATCCTTGCCTCCCCTAAATTCACCTCCCACTTCACCGACAAAAACCTCGCCCAAGGCAATTGCAACCTCACCAAAGCCAGATGCAGAAATCAAACCAGGAACAGATGGGTTCTATCATGTGGTGATAGATAATAAAGGGGCGACTTTTGCCTCAGCACAACAAGTAATTCCTGATGCTTATTTATCGCCCAACAAAGAATTGATTTATCTGGGTGCTTTTAAAACTAAAGAGCAAGTAAAACAACAGATGAAACTGTTACAAGCGAAGGGAATCAAGGCACGAGTTCAGCAGCCATAAATTGCAAAAATCTACGATACCATGAGATAACAGTCGTGAGTGATTGAGTGCTGTTAGCACTCAGCACTCAGCACTCAGCACTCAGCACTCAGAACTGGATTTCGTGAATGGAGAGCCGACATGGAATTAATCAAGCGTATCCTGCGGGTGATTCGCGCTAATCTCAATAGTTTGGTCGGTGGTGCAGAAGATCCAGAAAAGATTTTGGAGCAAGCTGTCCTGGAAATGCAGGAAAATCTGGTGCAGTTGCGGCAGGGTGTAGCACAAGCGATCGCTACTCAGAAACGTACTGAACGACAAGCAGCGGCTGCCCAGTCTCAAACGGAAGAATGGTATCGTCGCGCTCAATTGGCCCTGCAACAAGGCAACGAACCTCTAGCACGCGAAGCTTTGACTAGGCGCCAAGCCTATAAAGAAACCACTACAGCCCTCTTTTCGCAGATAGAGCAGCAAAACGAGATAGTCGCTAGGCTCAAAAAGGATATGCGATCGCTAGAGTTAAAAATTTCCGAGGCGAAAACTAAAAAAGATATGTATATTGCCCGCGCCCGTTCTGCTGAAGCGTCTTATCGCCTCCAAGAAATGCTCGGCGGAGTTTCTGCTACTAGCAGTCTGAGTGCCTTTGAGCGTATGGAAGAAAAAGTTTCACAGATAGAAGCTCAATCAGAAGCCATAGCTCAACTTAGTAGCGACGACTTGGAAACACAATTTACTTCTTTGGAATCTAATGATGTAGATACCGAATTAGCAGCGATGAAGGTGCAGGTTTTCAAGCAGTCAGAAAACACACAGCACAACAGTCTCCTTATTGAGGAGAGCCAAAAGACAGGGCAGCCTACTCAACAGCAGTTACCCAAAACTCAGGATTCTTGAAGTTCCACTAATTAGCCTAGTTTGGCGATATCTTAACAATTAAGAGTTGTTAGGAGGTACTGATTCAAACTGGAAAGATTACATTGAAATAGGTAGCTATAAAAAAGTAAAAAAGCTAACTGTCCAAGAAAAAGCGTAAATCACACAAGGAAAAACAAAGTTATGGGATTATTCGATCGCATTAAGCGAGTAGTTAGTTCTAACCTCAACGACCTGGTTAACAAAGCCGAAGACCCCGAAAAAATGCTAGAGCAAGCCATCCTGGAAATGCAGGAAGACTTGGTGCAGCTGCGTCAGGGAGTAGCACAGACGATCGCCGCCCAAAAACGCAGTGAGAAACAGTACAATGATGCCCAAAATGAAATCAATAAGTGGCAACGCAATGCCCAACTGGCACTGCAAAAAGGTGATGAGAACTTAGCACGACAAGCTCTAGAGCGCAAGAAAACTTATACTGACACCAGCACAGCGCTGAAAGCTAGTTTAGATACGCAAAGTACTCAAGTTGACACCCTCAAGCGCAACTTAATCCAGCTGGAAAGCAAGATTTCTGAAGCTAAAACCAAGAAAGAAATGCTCAGAGCTAGAATCACCACTGCCAAAGCCCAAGAGCAACTCCAAGGTATGGTGCGTGGGATGAATACCAGCAGTGCAATGTCTGCCTTCGAGCGGATGGAAGAAAAAGTCTTGATGCAAGAATCCCGGGCCCAGGCACTAGGAGAGTTGGCAGGTGCAGATTTAGAAACCCAATTTGCCCAGTTGGAAGGTGGTAGTGATGTTGATGATGAATTGGCAGCTTTGAAAGCACAAATGCTACCACCGGCTACTCCACAAAGTCAACCCCAACTGCCACCGCAACAACAAACTACTGCTCCTAAATCTAATGAGGTGGTTGATGCCGAATTAGATTCCCTACGCAAGCAATTGGATCAACTGTAAAATTGACAGAAAACTTATTTAAGCTAGTCCCACACCTGTTGGCTGTGGGATTTTACGTCATAAGTCAATAGTTAACAATCCTAATAACTATGAATTATTGATTATGGACTATTGACGACTTTGGGATAAAGTATTGTGTGTGCCAACTTCGATCGCCACCTGATGGAGACTGCAATGAGTAAGGCTGTAATCACCATAACCGATGCTGAGTTTGAAACCGAAGTGTTAAAAGCCGAGCAGCCTGTATTAGTTTATTTTTGGGCTTCCTGGTGTGGGCCTTGTCAATTGATGTCGCCCGCGATTAACTCAGCTGCCAGCGAATATAGCGATCGCCTCAAAGTCGTTAAAATGGAAATTGACCCCAACCCACTCACTGTTAAGCAGTATCAAGTGGAAGGTGTACCCGCCCTCAGACTATTTCAAGACCAGGAGGTTTTGATATCCACCGAGGGAGTCATCGGCAAAGAGAAATTATTTGCTCTCCTAGATACCCACTTAAATAGTAATTAGTCAATAGTTCATAGTTCATAGCAAATGACCAATGACCAATGACCAATGACTAATGACTAATGACTAACATACAGTTTGCAAAACGTTTACAACCCCTAAAATCGAATGTATTTGCTGATATGGACAGAGCCAAGGCAATCGCTTTGGCCGCTGGCCGAGAGGTAATTGATTTATCCTTGGGGTCTTCTGATTTACCAGCCGAGGCACACGTTATTGAGGCGATCGCTCAGTCTCTTAGCGATCGCAGTACCCACGGCTATCTGTTGTTTAACGGTACCCAAGGATTTCGTGAAGCCGCAGCCAACTGGTACGAACAAAAATTTGGCATCAGAGTCGATGCTCAAACTGAGGTACTACCTCTGATTGGTTCTCAGGAAGGCACAGCCCATTTACCCCTAGCAATACTCAATCCAGGAGATTTTGCCCTGTTGCTCGATCCAGGTTATCCTTCCCATGCTGGAGGAGTGTACCTAGCCAGTGGTCAAATCTACCCGATGCCACTACTGGCAGAAAATGGTTTTTTACCAGTGTTTGCTGATATTCCTGCCCCAGTCTTGGCTCAGTCGCGGATGATGGTATTAAGTTATCCTCATAATCCCACCGCTGCGATCGCACCTTTATCTTTCTTCCAAGAAGCTGTCGCCTTCTGTCAGCAGCACAATCTCGTGTTGGTTCACGATTTCCCTTACGTAGATTTGGTATTTGGGGAAACTGGAGACTGGGGAAAAGGGAGTAGGGGAGAATCACTAATGCTCAATGCCCCATCCCTAGTCCCGTCAATTCTGCAAGCCGATCCAGAGAAAAGCGTCTCGATTGAATTTTTCACCCTTTCCAAGTCCTACAATATGGGCGGCTTCCGTATTGGCTATGCTATCGGTAATGCCCAGTTAATTAACGCCTTACGCCAGGTAAAAGCTGCGGTTGATTTTAATCAGTATAGGGGAATTTTGAATGGTGCGATCGCTGCCCTAACTGGCCCTCAAGCTGGCGTAAAATCTGCTGTCAACACCTTCCAGACGCGGCGTGATGCTTTCATCAGTGCTTTACATCGCATTGGCTGGAATGTTCCCACTCCCCAAGCCACAATGTACATCTGGGCAAAATTACCCTCCCCTTGGAGTGAAAACTCTATAGAATTTTGTACCCAGCTAGTCAAACAAACTGGTGTAGCAGTTTCTCCTGGTGCTGGCTTTGGCAAATCTGGAGAGGGGTATATCCGTTTTGCCTTAGTGCATGAGCCACCTTTGTTAGAAATTGCTGTAGAAAGAATGGCTGAGTTTCTTCATTAAATTTCTTCTCAAGCTGAACACCAAGGATTTTTGGTGGCAAAGTTTACCTATAGAACACGCGGTAGGGGCGCACATTTGTGCATCCCTAGCAATCACCGCATTGTACAGAAATTAAACACATTTGAATGTCACTTTTACAGCACTTCCGGCAGCTATGAGGTACATCCTCAAAGCTGAAAGCCATGCTAGGAGAGAGGCAAGAAGAAAAACTGTATTGCATAATAGCGGTAAGTGCTGTTTAATTACGTAAAATACGTAATTAAACGTATAAAACTATCAAAATATTCTTCATCTTTTTATTGATAATCAGCAGTAACTTTACCCAATCAGGTCTCCCCGTTTCTTAAACTGGGTTTGTACGCTCAGATACCAAACACGGCTAACAATGCAGGTCGTGCTTTTAAGCAGCTGTATTGCCAAAAAGCCTGTAGTCAAGACAGCCCAAGCCTAAAAACGGCAGTAATTTAAAACTTAATTTCCAAACTGACAGAGACTTGAAAATAATGAAAATGACTTTTCAGAAACTTGTAATTGGTGCTTCAATGGCCGTTGGTGTGAGCGCTCTTGCCACTGCTCCAGCACACGCTACATCCTTTGACTTCAATAATACAGGAGAAATTAATACTTATACTGGTGGCTCAAATGGTACCTTTATCAAAGGAAATGCACAAGGTGGTACTAAAGCTGCCATCAAAGCTTTGACAGATAACGATTCTAGCTCTAACGTCGAGCTTTGGTATAGTAGCGAAACTCCAGATTCTAACGTTGGCTTCACCGCCACAAAAGGAAGCTATAAAGCCACCGTTAGCAGCGTCACTGCTAATGACTGGAATAGTTTTGGTTCGCAATGGCTAGGCGATTTATTGAGTAGCTACACACCATTTCAATCAGTTTGGAACGGGTTTTCAGCTGAGAGCAAATCACTAGTAACTAGTTATTTTCCTTCCTTGGGAATGGGAGATCCGAACATTGGTGGTTTCCAATTCGGTCAAAATGGCGGTGTGGAACTGAAGTTGGTTGGTCACTTGGATGTAAAGACTAAACTTGCAACAACTATTTCCACTAAGGTTGATGAAAAGTGGAATGCAATAAAATCACAGTTTCCTCAACAAACAACTCAACCAACCCTTTCGCAACTTGAAAGTTCAATTCCACAACTACAAACACAACTCAACGCAATTCCAGGACAGATTACAACACTGCAAACACAACTCAACGCAATTCCAGGACAAATTACGACACTGCAAACACAACTCAACGCAATTCCAGGACAGATTACCACACTGCAAACACAACTCAGCGCAATTCCTAATATTCCAGCCAATCAAGCAAAAAGGCAATCACTGACAAGTCAAATCTCTCAACTGAATACTCTCAAAAATCAGACACTGCCAGGTCAAATTTCTCAACTGAATACTCTCAAAAATCAGCTACCAGGTCAAATTTCTCAACTGAATACTCTCAAAAATCAGTTACCAGGTCAAATCTCTCAACTCACATCATTTAAAGATGTACTGACTCTACAAGCTGCATTAAATGCATATCAAGGTGAAATTGCGGCTAGTGAAATTGCTAAGGTAGTTACTGGTGGTCAAACTTACTATGCCTATAGCTTTAACCCCACTGCATCCGGTATTACTGCTTCTGATGATGGTGTATCTTACAGTGCGATTTATACTTGGACAATACCTAAGTATGTTTCTCCATCCTCAGTACCAGAACCCTCAGTAGTATTTGGTATTTTAGGTGTTGCTGGTATCTTTGCTACACAACGCAAGTTAAAAAAAATCTCTGGTTGAAACTCCGGTTTCCATTCCAAAAAATAAGTAAGGGAGCAAAATTGCTCCTTTTTTTTCTTACAAACTTTTAATATTTTTTCTGTATTATTAAACTTATTCGCAAATGACTATCAAAGCCTTGTACAGCAGGGATAAAAACCTAATTTTCTGATCGGTCTATTGTAGTTACTTATGGTCAAACCTACTACGCTTACACCTATAACCCCACTGTGTCATGAATTACAGCCTCTGATGAGCAACAATAGTTCCAGAAAGAACCATCAGTAATGTTCGGTTTGCTGGCGTCTTTATAACGAACACAATGCTAATTTAAAAAAGCATCTATTCAAAATTGTGGGTTCAAAACTACAAATAAGTAAGGGAACTGTTATATTAGCTCCCTTTTTTGATGAATATTTTATTGCAGTTAGAAAATAATTTAATCTTCTAGGTTATACTGTTTCTAAAAATACTTGCAACAAATAAATCGGTTGCAAGATTTTATATCTGTATACCCCTACCAACTTTATTTGTTTGCAATATGGATCTCGTACACTGGTATTACTTACCCTCACATCTTTAAGAAGGGCAATTCCCATAATATTAGTTTCAGTATTACTTAAGTAGTTTTACTCATAAAATTTAGGTAATTAAATTTGTAAAAAAGATGTTAACTTAATACTCAAAATTATAAAGTAATCGTAAAAAAAGCTTAAATTTTGATGTATTTATATTTAATGATACTATCATTTAAGTATTGTAATGTAGCTATATTTAATTGATTCAGATACTAAATTAGATTACATAAGTACAATTTTTATTTGGTTCACTGTTTAAATGCACTACTGTTTTAGTTTATGGTAATAACTATTGGTTTTTAATTAAGATAATCAGATAATAGGTAGCAATGACAGTACAATTACTCAATATAGATCAGCCATTGCAGTCACACAAAGTTAGACGAATTTTACTAGTTGAAGACCATGACCTCAATCGGATGTTATTTAGTGACTATCTAAGTTACTATGGGTACGAAGTCCAAAGTTTATCAGAAGGCTCTGCTTTTTTCTCAACCATAGATAAATTCAAGCCAGATTTAATGTTATTGGACTTGAAATTGCCCGATATTGACGGTTATTCACTCTTAAAACAAGTCCAGCAAAAACCTGATTTGTCAAAAATACCGATCATTGTGGTTTCAGCTTTTGCTTTTAAAGCAGATCAAGAACTAGCTCTGAGTTTAGGCGCACGTAAATATTTTGTCAAACCTTTAATACTCAAGGATCTCATCCTTGCAATTGAAGAACAGTTTATTTGTCGCCACAGATAAGCTTTCTTTACTAGGCGTGTATTTATTTCGCTTTTTGGTCAGCAATAAACTCTTCAACGCGCTCACTAAGAGTTTGTACAGAACTGCCAATTGTTAAAATTTTCTGTTGTACTTGCGCTAATAATAAAACTGCTGTTTGCAGTTCATTGAGAGTTTCAGCCATAGCCTCACGATACTGGACTTCAAAATCTTGTAAATTCATTGTTTAGCTCTCTTTTTAAATTATCATAATAACTATATTCTCAATCATAATCATAAATTTAACTGACTCAATCCGTTAATTCGCTTAATGTTATAAATTCAATAAATAAACATAAATAGTGTCAAAACATTAAGATTTTATTTTATGTTTATACAAGTGATATACTTAATACATTGCTTATTAATAACAAATACAAATGAAGATAAAAATATTATTATCCAATCTAAAATATAAAGTTTCAGAGAATAAAGTATCATCAATTGAAAAATGTTAATTATAGATTCAAAAAATCAAGTTTTTATTCTGACAGTAGCAGCCAATGACTAAGGTCGCAGCTAGACAAAGTATCGTCTGCTCAAAAAAAATTGTGATGTGATGCTTGCAGTAAATTTTTTGGCAAGCCTCTAGCCTGGAAGCCGACCCACCGCCAAAGAAGTGTCTACAGCAGACTTCTTCTTTGTACAAACTAAAAGCCTGATGATTTGAGAGTACTGTCAGCAGTAGCGGGGCGGTGAGCCAGTGCTGAGTTAGAAGTTATTATACTCCCCCAGTTCCTCTTTCATCTGTTGTGGTGTGTACCACTCATGACAGCTACTTTATATTTACTTGATAAATAATTTGTGAAATCGGCACGAAAAAATAATTTTTCTTAAAATAGAGAAAGATTACCTAATTTTGGTTGTGACAATATCAACTCAAATATTACCACTGGTTAAAGAACCAGAACGATTAGAAAACCGTCTAGCCGAAATTCCACCGGAACCGGGGGTTTATTTCATGCGGGACGGGAGCGACCGCATTATCTATATAGGTAAATCGCGTAAGTTGCGATCGCGTGTCCGTTCCTATTTCCGGGATGGCTACAACAAAAGTGAACGTATCGCCACGATGGTCAAGTTGGTGACAGAAATTGAATTCATCGTCACTGATACTGAAGCCGAAGCTTTAGCGCTAGAAGCCAATTTGATCAAGCAGCACCAGCCATACTTTAACGTGTTGCTCAAAGATGATAAAAAATATCCCTATCTCTGCATTACTTGGTCAGAAGATTATCCGCGAATTTTTATTACCCGTAAACGCCAATTCGGTAAAGAAAAGGATAAATTTTACGGGCCTTATACTGATGCTGGTTTATTACGAGAAATTGTCCGCATCTGCAAGCGCATTTTTCCACAGCGACAACGACCTCAACCACTTTTTAAAGACCGTCCTTGCTTGAATTTTGATTTAGGGCGTTGTCCTGGTGTGTGTCAACAGATGATTTCACCAGAAGAATATCGCAAAATTGTGCAAAAAATAGCGATGGTCTTTCAAGGTCGAACTCAGGAACTGATTGATATTTTGACCCAACAGATGAACGCAGCAGCTGAGAACTTGAACTTTGAGTCAGCGGCGCGAATTCGCGATCAAATTTCTGGGTTAAAGTCGCTGACAGCCGACCAAAAAGTTTCCTTACCAGATGATACAGTTTCGCGGGATGCGATCGCACTGGCAGCCGACGAACAGCACGCCTGTATTCAACTATTCCAGATTCGGGCTGGGCAATTGGTAGGACGTTTAGCCTTTGTGGCTGATGCTCACGCGGAACCAGGAGCTATTTTACAACGAGCTTTAGAGGAACATTACCAAACTGCTGATTCCGTAGAAATACCTTTAGAGATTTTGGTACAGCATGATTTACCAGATGCGGAGATATTAGCTGATGTTTTAACTCAACGTAAAGGCAAAAAAGTCACGATTTTGACTCCTTTGCGGCAAACTAAGGCAGAATTAATAGAGATGGTAGAGCGAAATGCTCAGTATGAATTGCAAAGAATGCAGAAGTTTGGCGATCGCAATCACCAAGCAATGCAAGATTTAGCCGCCATCCTCGATTTACCAGATGTACCCCACCGCATCGAAGGTTATGACATTTCCCATATTCAAGGGTCAAATGCTGTGGCTTCGCAAGTTGTGTTTATCGACGGATTACCCGCAAAACAGCATTATCGCCACTACAAAATTAAAAATCCCACTGTGACGGCGGGACATTCAGATGATTTTGCTAGTCTTGCTGAAGTCATCCAGCGGCGGTTTCGCAAGTATGCGGAAGATCAGCAATTAGCACGTTTGGGTAATCCTGACTGGCCTGATTTAATCATGATTGATGGTGGTAAAGGTCAGTTATCATCGGTTGTCGCCGTTTTGCAAGAGATGAATTTATTAGAAGACTTGCGAGTTGTAAGTTTAGCAAAGCAGCGAGAAGAGATTTTTTTACCAGGAGAATCTAAACCCTTAACAACTGATGCAGAACAACCAGGGGTACAGTTGTTGCGGCGGCTGCGGGATGAAGCGCATCGGTTTGCAGTGAGTTTCCATCGTCAGCAGCGCAGTGATAAATTGAAGCGATCGCGTTTAGATGAAATTCCTGGTTTAGGACATCATCGCCAAAAGCAGCTACTAGGGCATTTTCGCTCAGTTGATTATATTCGGCAAGCAACGACCACACAACTTGCTGAAGTAGCAGGAATTGGGCCGCGTTTGGCTCAAGAAATTTACGATTATTTTCATCCTGCTTGAAGTGACAACTCCCATTGTCACTTTTAACTGGGGATTGGGGACTAGTAGCGCAAGGCGGAATTAAAAATTAAAAATGAATACAGCGTAAGCGTTTCATTGATTTGGAATGGGTGGTTTATAGCGCTTATTGTTTGCGTGAGGTACACCCGTAGGGGCACGGCACTGCCGTGCCCCTACGGGTGTACCTCACGATATAATTTTGTACCGCATCTGAATGGGAACCGCTATATTTACGCCGTGTTGTACTAGGGACTGAGTAATGGGAAGGTAGTGAGCCTTCATAACGGTTCTCGTTTACGTGAGGTACACCCGTAAACGAGAATTACTACAAGCGAAAACTTTAGTGCGTACTAAACAGATATATTCCTATAAGTTCTTTCCAAGATGTCAAAAACAGACCAGTTATCAAAAGGATGCTAGATTTTGCTCTACTAAGATTCGGGTTTAATTACTGCCATTGGAGAGAACTTTAAGCGGCTCCCGAAGTTTCAACCAAAGAAAGCCGCTCCCCATAAAGTTTAGTAGTTTTATTTAAATTATCTCATTAGAATTTGCTCTGATAAATTTTGTCAGCAAATATTAACCAAATCTTAAGATAGATATTTTGTTACTAAATATACAGTAATTTCTGTAGTTTAATTTTTGAATACAAGAACGGCTTCTTTTGTATTCGTCTGAAATGACTATAAACAAGGCTCTCTCAAGGCATTAGTCATAGGGATCAGTAAATATCTAAGCAGCATCTAATTGAAAAATAATTTATGTATCTAAAGTAGGAGGGTAAAATCACTGAAATTCTCGAATAATAGATAAAGATATGGGAAAGTTATCAAAGCTGAAGTTTTGTTTAAAATAATCAGCCAATATTACAGCAGTTTGTTAAGTTGGGTCAACCAGATTTTTTCCTGGTTTAACTAGTAGCTTTACCAAATAAAAAATAATTACAAATAGGGGTTTTAAAATGCAGACAGTACAAAAGATTTACTGCCCAAATTGTGGTAGCCATGCGGAGCGTTATTATATTTATGATAGTCAATTAACTCGGACACAATGCCCAAGTTGTGACTATTTGATGATTAGTTGCACTCGCACTGGCAAAGTAATTGAAGCGTATGCTCCTGGCATTCATGCACACCGATAGCTAATAATAACAAATTAAAAATTGGAGAAGATTTTCTCTAATTTTTAATAAAAAAGTTATTTATCAAAATAGAATTTAGTGGGAATTGGAGTCTGACTGGCGCGCAGCAGTAGTGAGTCCGCTTACCTCTACGGGGAAACAAGCTACGCGCGTCGTCTTGTAAAGAACTTCTGAAGAAATATGTTTAATAAATACGCTAAGTTGTCCTTTGCACGTTTCTGAAAAAGAAGATTTAGCGGTTTACATTTAGTAGGAGAATCAGGAGCTTGCTTTTTGCAAAGTAATTCTCCACTTTCTTATTCAGAATTCTGGATTCTGTATTCTAAACTTTTTTCAACAGAAATTTTGAACACTTTACAGGTTTTCTTTCTGTTGTCTAGGTTCTTGCTGTCGTCTCTGTTCTTGTAATCTAAATTGTTGATCTTGTCTGAGTTGTTGATCTTGTCTGAGTTGTTGATCTTGTATTCTCAACTGTTGCTGTTGTGTAAATTGTTGCTGTTGTAGTCTTGTTTCTTGCTGTTGTAGTCTAAATTGTTGCTGGCGTATCAGTTCTTCCCGTTGTCGTGTAAATTCTTGCTGTTGTATTTTCTGTTGTTGTTGCAGTTGTTGTGGTTGTTGAAGGTTTAGGCGTAGCCATGTATCCTTCAATTGCTCTTGTGTTTGCTGAGTTTGCTCCTCTTGTTGTTGTCTCATTCTTTCTTGAAAAGACTCAGGTTGCTGAGGAATCGGTTGAATTATTTGTCCATAAGCAGGAGAATTCATCGGCAAAGCTTTTGCAAGAACAATCGCTAGTAGCCATAGTTTAAGCGTCAATGATCGATTCAACATACAGTTATTTGTTATCAGTTGGGTTGAGCGATCGCTTTATCCTGATGTATCTATTTTAGCGTTGTATTCTTGCAGCAATTGCCAACCTTCTGAGTTTGACTGGACTTCTCAAAACAAGATTTAGATAAATTACACGAACAGGTTCAGCACAGAGAGGATGGCTGGAGTATTCACCAATTCTGAATTCTGCTTTCTGACTCCTTTTTATTCCTTTGTTTAGTTACATTCATACCGTAATCATCAACGCCATAAACCAAAATAGGCACTAGTTGCTGCCGATTCCGATGCAATTAAGCGTTGAATTACATCCTCTGCTTGCGGTACTAAAGGATGGTGTGTGTGAACATAATCCAAAATGTTATAAAGATACCAAGGAGCAATACTAGGCACTAAACGTAATTGTTCTCGTATTCTATCAGCACATAAAAAACTGTGTTGGGTAAATTGACCATGCCAAAAATCACGGGGTTGTAGATTAATATGTCCAACTCCACCCTGTCCCAAAACTGCGGCAGAAAATACTACTACTGGCGCTACTTTTGTCAACCAAGTAACTAACTCTGACGAGACTGACGGATTTAAATGTTCCGCTACTTCTAAACAAATTGCCATATCAAATGTTCTGTTAGTGAATATATTAGTTATGGCAATTGAGTCGTTCAAATTTACAAGATGAAATTCAACATTTAAATTAGAAAAATCCGGCTGAGAAAAACCATCAATAGCAGTTACTTTAACACCTAATTTTGCTAACTCTCTACTTAAATGCCCAGGGCCACAACCAAAATCTGCAACTGTTTTTGGTTGATACAAGTTGAAAATCGTCGTAGCTATAGTTTTATAATCAGTTTGAAAATATTTGCTATTAAAAAAATTCTCATCGTAAAGAAGTGTAGATTCATTCATTGGTATAGCAGCCCTAAATTCTTAGTAAGAAACAAAAAACAGAAGTATAAATACGTACTTGAAAGCACTATGAGTATAATAGTGCGATTCGTTTAACCTAAACTTGTAGCTACGTGTTGATCAAAAAACTCTATGTAAAAATTTTAGTTTTTACTTGCTCTGAGTTGTCCACAAGCAGCATCAGCTTCTAAACCACGGGAATAACGGACACTAACAGCAGTATTTTGCTGCTTGAGAACGTTAACAAAAGCTTGAATGCGATCGCGGTTGGGGCGTTTGTAGTCTACTTCTTGGATGGGGTTGTAAGGAATCAAATTTACATGACTTTGGAATCCTCGCAGGCATTTTGAAAGTTCCAATGCGTGTTCTGGTAAATCGTTAACACCCGCAAGGAGAACATATTCAAAAGTAACGCGGCGTCCAGTGATTTCCACATATTCCCGACATTCAGCCAGTAAATCTTCTAGAGGATAGGCGCGGGCGCTGGGGATGAGTTTTTCTCGTAGTGCTTGGTTGGGTGCGTGGAGACTCACAGCTAGAGTGATTTGCAAATTGTTTTGCGCGAATTGACGGATGCGATCGCGAATCCCCACTGTAGAAACTGTAAGCGATCGCTGTCCTATACCGACATCTTGATTCAGGGATTTTAGGGCTGCTAGGACATTCTCAGTATTCAACAACGGTTCACCCAGTCCCATAAACACCACATTGCTAACTCGTTGCTGAAAATCTTCTTGCACAGTCAACACCTGATCAATAATTTCGTGCCGTGCTAGGTTGCGTTTGTAGCCTCCCTTACCAGTAGCGCAGAAATCACACGCCATTGGGCAACCTACCTGAGTAGAAACACAAACTGTCAAACGGGCTTTTGGGCCTTCTCCCCTTTCTGCGAAGGTGGGGATGCCTACAGTTTCAATAATCTGCCCGTCTGTTAATCGTAAAAGATATTTCACAGTACCATCGGCAGCCTCAGAGCGGTAATGTAAAATTGAGCGCCCAATGGGGATTTCTGCTACTTCTTTGCGCCATTGCTTAGAGAAGACAGAAATATCAGCTAGCGATCGCACCCCCTTGTCGTAGATCCATTCATGCAGTTGCTTTCCTCTGTAAGCAGGTTGTCCTTGTTGCTGCACCCAAGTGCTTAACTCCGCCAGAGAAGCACCTAGAAGGGGAGGGATTAATTCTGATTTTTCTGAGTTGAAGTCAACCTGAGATACAAGAGGCGTAGCAGACATAAAAAGATCGCGAGTTGATGTTGGATCTCTATCCTACACCTGCCAGATCGAGTTAGTCTTGACCAAAGAAGACGATAAATTAACTAAAAGTTGTGCCATTCCAGCCCCACATTGCACCCTTAGCGTCTGCAAACTCAATGTAAATACGATTTTTCGGCACACCTAGAGTTTGGTTAATCTGCTGGCAAAAGTCTTGACTCATTGCTGCGGTTTGATCTGGCTTCATCGTGCCAATGCTCTTAATTTCAATGTAGCAAACCGGGTCTGTATTTCCCGCAAAAGTCATAGGAATTTCTGGCTCAAAAGCAGTCATTACATAAGATTCTGGTTTTCCCAAATGTTTCGCTAACTTGGCTGATAGGTTTAAAAGCATTGACTCAATTTCAGCTTTTTGAGGAGCAGATGCAGAAGTTTGCACTTTAATTAAAGGCATAGTAACGAATTGGAGTTTTGGATTTTATTACACTGTTATAGTTTATCGAAACGCAGAGGCAATGGGGAGATAAGGGAGATGAGGGAGACAAGGAGAATAACCAATGCCCAATGCCCTAGGAATAAGAATTAAATAACATACAATTTATGTCCCTGACTTACCTCACCCTCAATCCCTCTCCGATATATTGGAGAGGGAAGCAAGATAGAGGATGAAGTTTTGCATTTTATTTAATCCACGTTCCTAGCCTTTAGTGATGAGATGAGCGAAATAGGTGATTATGTTCGGGATGATATAAACGCGATCGCCCTGTTGTTGTCGAGAGTCCTGGACTGATTATATAAAGTGTAGTGCGAATTAGTTTTTCTTGATGAGTGCAATCTGCCATTTGATTCAGAGGGACAACCCTAATTTTTTCATCGGGCCAGCCGATGCGAAAGCAAATCGCAATCAGGGTTTCGGCTGGATAGTGTTCGAGTAGTTTAGCTTGGGCATTTTCGACGTGACGCGCACTCAAATACAGGCAAAGGCTAGCCTGATGTGCTGCAAGAGTGGCTAATTCTTCGGCGACAGGGACTTCTGTACGTCCGCTGATGCGTGTCAAAATGATGGTTTGAACTAAACCAGGTACAGTCAGTTCTACTTTGAGTTTGGCAGCAGCAGCTTGAAAGGCGCTGATACCAGGGATGACTTCAAAAGGAATATCTGCCTCTCTTAGGAGGTGCATTTGCTCGTGGATGGCGCTGTAGAGACTAGGATCGCCAGAATGGAGACGGACTAGAGATTTGTGCTGCGATCGCACTCTATCGATCGTAATCGCCAAAATTTCTTCTAAAGTTTGATTTGCAGTTCTAATTATCTCCGCATCTTTTCGGCAAAGTTCTAAAATTTGTTCGGGTATTAAAGAATCAGCAAATAAAATCACATCAGCAACAGCCAGTAGTTTCTGTGCCTTCACCGTTAATAAATCAGGATCTCCAGGGCCTGCTCCGACAATATACACAGACGGTTCTACAGCATATAGTGTTTTTTTATATCTTAGGCTTTCTGTATATTCACTTTTAAAAGAACCCACGGCAATCCCTCAAAAAATTTTTTGATATTTTCTCAGTATCTTTCCGGATTCACCCTCTTTCGCTAGTAGAGAGTAATGGTAGATGCACCCTGGTTAAGCCCTAGAGAATACTCTGGGGCATTTTTTATTTTTGGGCATTGGGCATGGGGCATTGGGCATTGAATATTTCATTATGCTCTCTTTTCCACATACCCTTCATCCCTAGTCCCTCATCTCCCACTCTCCCCATTTCCCTTAAGAGTAGGAACTACGTCTGGTAAAGGGCGTTTGAGTAAGTAAAGCCAAGCTAATCCAACTAATCCCAATAGAATTCCTAAACTACTGACTACTTGTGCCATCCGTAATGGCCCCAGCATCAAGCTATCAGTGCGAAAGCCTTCAATCCACAAGCGTCCTAAGCTGTAGGCTGGCCAGTAAATTAGAAACAGTGTGCCTACCTTGAGACGTGGCTTACCGGATAAAGACCAGAAAAACAATGTTATTAGTAGCGTAAACACCATTAAATCCCATAGAGATTCGTAGAGGAAGGTGGGATGAAAGTAATCGAAACTAACATATTCTAAAGGACGATGGTCTGCTGGAATATAGAGCTTCCAGGGTAAATTAGTCGGAGCGCCAAAAGCTTCAGAATTAAAGAAATTGCCCCAACGTCCGATCGCCTGCCCTAAAATCAGCGAAGGTGCTACTAAATCTGCCAGTTGCCAGAAAGAAACCTGCTTGATTCTGGCAAAGATTAACGCAGCCACAACGCCACCAAGAATCGCTCCATGAATGGCAATACCTCCTTCCCAGATCGCAAAAATTTTTCCTGGAGTTGGGGCATATTTTGACCACTCAAAAAAAACGTAATATAGTCGTGCGCCAGGAATTGCCCCAATCAACAACCAAAAGAACAAATCGCCTAGCAACTCAGGATTAATGTTACGGCGCTTTGCCAAATTCTGGGAAAGGATGACGCCAATTAACACTGCTGTGGCAATTAACAAGCCGTACCAACGAATACTTAGTGGCCCTATTTTCACCAGAATCGGTCCTGGAGAAGTAAATTGAAACGCCAAGGGCAAAGTGGGAAAATCCAGTGCCATGAAAAATTACCTAGAAAAGTTCTTTAACTACCCGCGTACTTCGCTAAGTACGGGGTTTCTTGTGTCTCGAATACTGTAACTACACTTGAATCTTCCACAATATCGTGGGGACGTAAATAAAAATCCAGTATTCATATTTAGGAGTCTAGTTCCTAACGCTTAGTTGAGCATAACTTGTGCCACTAAAACAATTGACTTTACCATCCTTACCGAGAGCGCAAGATGGTAGATTTGAGTAAGTTACACAAAATGGTTTCGATATAATCACCTAAACAACTTTGATATATTTAAAATTGTGATCGCTATTTATCCTGGTAGCTTCGACCCCATTACCTTGGGACACCTCGATCTCATCGGGCGCGGTAGTCGGCTGTTTGAGCGGGTGATTGTTGCTGTACTGCGGAACCCTAACAAAATGCCACTTTTTAGTGTGGAGCAACGGCTAGATCAGATCCGTCTTTCTACACAACATCTACCGAATGTAGAAGTAGACAGCTTTGATGGTCTTACCGTCAACTATGCCCAAATGCGACAAGCACAAGTTTTGATCCGGGGTTTACGTGCTGTGTCAGATTTTGAAGTGGAACTGCAAATGGCTCACACCAATAAAACTCTTTCTACCCAAATAGAAACAGTTTTTCTCGCAACCTCAAATGAGTATAGTTTTTTAAGTAGTAGTGTGGTAAAAGAGATTGCAAGGTTTGGTGGCTCTATCGATCATCTCGTTCCCCCACACATTGCCCTAGATATATACCAATGCTACAATCAGAACTCTCCAATGTTGAACCCAATCTCAACGGAAGCAATCCCTCCCCTCAAGAGTATCTCGGTGGAGAGGGAAGCATAAATATTCAGGAGGAACTCAACCGCCTAGAGGAAATGGTTCTCTCTAGTCTCAGGATTCCTTTGACGGGACGCACTCTCATAGATGAAGAAAAGCTGCTAGATCAGCTTGATTACATCCGGCTCGCTTTACCATCGCTTTTTCAAGAAGCAGCAGCTATCCTCAACCAAAAGGACGAAATTCTGCTGGAAGCGGAAGAGTATGGACAGCAGGTTGTTGAGGCCGCACAAGCAAAAAGAGCGCAAATTTTAGCTGAAAGCGATATTATTCAACAGGCCGAACAAGAAGCTGAACAACTGCGGCGACAAGTGCAACAAGAGTGTGAGGCAATAATGCAAGAAACTCTCTCCGAAATTGAGCGTAAACGGTATGCTTGTCAACAAGAGTTAGAGCAAATGAGGCAAACTGCGATCGCTCAGGCTCAAGAAATCGAAGATGGTGCTGATGCTTATGCTGATGGCATCCTGGAAAATATTGAGCAGGATCTCAAGCAGATGTTACGAATTATCACCAACGGACGGCAACAATTGCAAATTGATAACCTCACTCAGCGCAATTCACCTCCAGGTAAGAAAAAATAGAGGTTATAACCAGAGATGGGAAAAAATTCTCGGTTGGGTTAAGCAACAGCGAAACCCAACAATTTTTATAAATAAAGACTTTTGCTTTTCTATACCTAACTGGTAAGAGATTTAAAATTTTGACTTTTAATTAAACAGGGTTTTTCTAAAATGCTTACTTTAGCTCAAGTTAACTTTGGAGCAAATTCAGCTAGTATACTGGGACTTCTTTATTTGCTTTTAGGAGTAGTTTACTTGATTTTTATGGTATTTTGGCTAGTCAAATATGGAGCAAGACTTACGAGTTGGGCTTTAGCACTTTATATTATCCAAGCGATATTTACACCAATTATAATGTTATTGTGTGGGTTTATTTTAACTTTCCAAGGCTGGCGATTAGATCCAATTCTTCAATTTGGGCAGCTTTTATTGAGCTTATTAATTATTTACCTACTTATCAAAGATATTGTAATTAATACAGTTTACAGAAATAGATGATTTTAGAATTGAGATAATTTAATTAATAAAATTAGTCTTTAAAAGTCAGAAAAATGGGTACTGGGTAGCTCTTTAGACAGAGCTATTTCATTCTCATTTAGCCCGCCTCAGAATGAATTCTGAGTCTAATAGCGAAAGTCATCCAAAGATGACTGAGAAAAGGTTATAGTCCGTTTTAACAGACTTTAGCTAAAAGCCAAAGAACTTTAGTTCTGGGCGGTTTATGTATAGAATGATATAGCCCTACTCTTTAGGGATTTTAAATGGTTGCTCTATTTCCGCAGTGGGGTACTAGCTTTTGATTTTTCGTTAGCAGATGATTACAAAGTATATGTAAAATCTTCCACCAGCATACCTGGAACTAAACTACCTCCAAGTTGGCGACTTTCATAAGTACCTACTTCGGGAATGAATTCTTGAAAAGTGGTAAAATCCACTAACTTATCTCCCCAAAAGCGATAGAGACTTTCATCAAAACGTAAGTTTTCAATGGGGGCAATAATTTCTCCATTTTCTACCCAAAAACAAGCATAACGGGTCATACCTGTGATTCTACCAGTTTGGCGATCGCTCCAATTCAAGTAATGCAAATTCGATACATATAATCCTGTATCTAAACTCGGAAGAATCTGCTCAAAGACTAAATTCCCAGTACTGACTTCTGGCGCTCGTAAAGTCTCTGAACCATTAGCGCCGTTGGCAATTTTTTGATATTCCTTAGCAGTGCGAGAATTCACCAGAGTATTTACCAAATATCCTTTTTCTATTACAGGTAACTCCGGTGCTGCCATTTCTCCCAATTCATTAAATCGCGGCACTAATCCCCGCTGAAAATTTTCTTTTAGACTAAATTTTAGAGAAAGTTGTTTTTCTTGACGCGATAAAACAGCTAAAGCACTGTTTCCTTGTTGGATATCAGCTTCGCTTACCGCTCCCCAAGAAAGCATCAATAATAAATCTGCAACAGCAGCAGGTGCAAAATAAGTTTTGTACTGTCCCCGTGGCAGTTCTTTAGTTGGGCGAGCAAGCAATTCTAGTTGTTTTTTAGTTTCGCTAATTTTGGCTATATATTTAGATTGATTCCAATCATTCCCGGCAAATGTGCCCTTAACTGCTTGTCCCGATGGGGAAAATAGAGAATAATCTAAGGTAAAAGAATCAGTAGCAAACCAGTGTTTTTGACCGCTAGAATCACCATAAGCTTTAATTACCACTCCTCCTGCGTATATTCCTGTAAAATCCAATTCAGCAACTAGTTCTAGCACAGTCGGGACTACTGCTTCAGCCGCCAATAAATTTCCAGAATGTATTTCTCTACTGATATTATTTCCTGATGGCAAAACTAGATATGGATCGACGGGTAGTAGAATAAGTTCGTCACGTAGTTCTTGCAAAGCAGTATATGCTAACTGCCAGTCTACCTCCCAATTTCCAGTAAAGGGAAACTGTTGAACACTGTTGCGCCGATCTTGCATCAAAGTTAGTTCTATCCAACCATCAGCAACACAACCAGTTTGTCGCACTTTCGCATGATTAAAACGAGTAAATTGACTTATTTCACTGCTGAGTCTCACAGTGAATTGTTCATCTTCTGCTTTTTTGAGCAGCAGACTTTCAATCAGTCGATTAAAGCTGACTTCTAACGCAGATAATTCCTCAATTTTCATAGATATTAAATATTAATAGGGAATAGGGTAAGGAGAAAGTTAGGAGTTAGGAGTTAGGAGTTAAAAGAATTTTCGTAAGTAGCTAGGCGTAAAAAAATTAAAGTTTGTAGTAAGGACTTTAGTCCTGATAATCCTTTTTTTGAGCGATTGAATCGCTCCCTACGAGCTAGGATTTTATTTTATATTTAATTATGCCTATTTACTTAATTCAAAACTCCTCACTACCAACTCCTAACTATTGTATTTTTCAAATTCCTCCACCAAAAACTTCGACATTAGCAAATACACAGACAGGTGAACCGTGTCCTACCCAAATGGCCTGATTTGGTTCTCCTTTACCACAATAAGCAGTACCATACATTTGCCAGTTTGTGGCATCTCCGACTTTAATTAAACTATGCCAAAACTCTGGTGTTGTGGCGCGGTAGTTGGGATTACGGAGGGTTTTGGTAAGTTTACCGTTTTCAATTAATTTAGCGTACTCACAACCAAATTGGAATTTGTAGCGGCGATCGTCAATTGACCAAGAACGGTTAGATTCCATGTAAACGCCGTGTTGTATCCCGTCAATAATGTCTTCAAAAGTGCCGTTTAAAGGCTCTAAATTCAAGTTACCCATGCGATCGATCGCTGGTCGATTCCATGAGGAAGCACGGGCACAGGCAACTCCTGGTACACCTGCTCTTACTTGACTCTCCAGACTGCCTAAACCCCGTTGGAGTACACCTTCTTTAACTAAATACTCCCGTGTTGCTACAGCACCCGTATCATCAAAGCCATAACTGGCAAATTCACCAGGCACAGTGGGATCGAAAGTAATATTCATCAACGGCGAACCATATACTAGGTTGCCAAAATCACTTTTATTGACAAAGCTACCCCCAGCATAGTTACGCTCATCTCCCAAAATTCGGTCAATTTCTAGAGGATGCCCGACACTTTCATGGATTTGCAGCATCATTTGATCTGGAGCTAAAACTAAATTGGTACAGGTGGTTGGGCATTCTTCTGCTGTCAAGAGTTCTATTGCTTGTTCGCCTATTTGCCGCACCCGATGCCATAAGTTTTCTTGTTTTAATAGTTCGAGTCCGCCTTGGTAACAGTTTGCTTGCGAGCCGTTGTTGCTGCGCTGCTGTACAACTGCTCCATCTTGGGCAGTGACTCCGTAATTGGTGCCTATAGATAGTATTTTTTGATAGACTTCTGAGCCGTTGCTGCTAACAAACCAAGATTCTCTCTCCATTGTGCTAGCACTAGCTATGGTTTGCACAATTTTGTCGTCAACTTTGAGCGTTTGGCAAATACGAACCAGTAAATCGTTGATTTCCCCTGGACTCAGAGCATCCAATGGCTCAAGAAATGGAGATTTATATTCACCAACAACTTTAGGACGCTCAGTTTCACGGAAAGGATGTATCCACCATTCACTGGCTGCTAGTGCTTGTTTATAGGCTGTTTGAGCAGCGGTTTGAAGGGAAGACAGTTCTAGAGAGTTAGTAGCTGCATAACCCAGACAGCCATTGACCAAAACTTCCAGCATGGCTCCGACAGTGAAGGATTTGCCGTTTAGTTGGGGTAAGGCGTCACGGACTGAACGGGTAGTAGAAGTCTCTTTTACGGCTCTAATACCAATCCAATCAGCGGGAATATCGAAACTAGCGATCGCTTTTTTGAGTTCAGACCACATAATTTAAGGAATTGGGAATTGGGGAATTGGGCATGGGGCATTGGGAAGAATTCAATTTTTAGTTCCCAGTCCCCTCTAATTTCGATGCCAGCGCGTGCCATCACGGCTATCAATTAGCGTAATACCTTCTGCTTGAAGTTCGTCACGAATGCGATCGCTTTCAGCAAAATTTTTGGCAATACGTGCTTCTTGCCTTTGCTGAATTCGTGCCTCAATTTCCGCATCGCTTAAACCATTACTTTTATGAATTTCCGCTTCTATCTTGGCTTCTAAACCCAAAACTCCAGCCAATGTGACAAGAGTTTGCCATTGACGCTGTAACTTCTCTGGTGATGTTTCAGTTTTCCCTCCATGCACAAGAATGTTTCTCTCACGACGCACTTCTTTGGCTAATTCAAACAGCACTGTTAACCCACCAGGAAAATTAAAGTCATTATTCACAGTTTCTTGGAAATGTTCAACAGTTTCAGGGAGTAGTGAGCTAGTTTCCAGTTCCCAGCCTAGTACTCTGCCATATAGGTAGCCGAAGAGTAAACTTTCTTTAATGGTGTGCCAACCGTTGGTTGCTGCGGCGATCGCTTCATCGGTAAAATCTATGGGTGTACGATATTGAGCGGTCAACACGAATAAGCGCACTGCCATTGGGTCAACGCCTCGATCCAGCAATTCTCGAATAGTGGTGAAGTTGCCCAAAGATTTGGACATTTTTTCACCATTTACCTTTACCATGCCGTTATGCAGCCAGTAACGCGCCAGGGGTTTTCCTGTCACGGCCTCAGATTGGGCAATTTCGTTTTCGTGATGGGGAAAAATTAAGTCAGCACCACCAGCATGAATATCTATGGTATCACCCAGGCGATCGCGCACCATTGCCGAGCATTCAATGTGCCACCCCGGACGACCTGCGCCCCAAGGTGATTCCCAAGCAGGTTCTCCCGGTTTTGCTGCCTTCCATAAAGCAAAATCAAAGGGGTCTTTCTTTTTCTGGTACTCTGGATCTTCTACATTGACGCGATCGCTTTTCCCCGCCTGCATATCTTCTAACTTGCGTCCCGAAAGCTTGCCATACTCAGCAAACTGCCGTACTGCATAATACACATCGCCGTCAGCAGGGTATGCAAAACCCTTATTTTCCAACTCATGAATTAACCGTTGAATGCCATTCATCGTGTGAGTAGCGCGGGGATACTCATCGGCTTCTTTAATCCCCAGCCGCGCCATATCCTCAAAATATGCTTTGATAAAGCGATCGGCTACAGCTTCCATTGATGAATGTTCAACACAGGCTCGATTGAGAATTTTGTCATCAATATCGGTAAAATTTTGGATATATCGGACTTCATAGCCGATAAACTGGAGGTATCGGCGCACTACATCCCAAACAATGCAAGCTCTCGCATGACCCAAATGGCAGTAGTCGTACACCGTCACGCCGCAGTAATACATCTTAACCTTGCCTGCAACGAGAGTTTCAAACGGTTCTTGACGACGGGTGAGGGTATTGTAAAGGGTTAGGGTCATAACAGAGTAATGCTGAAATAAGGAGATACGTAATAATAGGGTAAGGCAGCTGGGATGACAGTCCAGCATCCCTATGCTAGTACGTCACGGCGGAAATCAACATACTATTGGACAAAATCTCGAAAGCCCATAAATCAAGGGTTTTTGACTTTTGACTTTTGACTTCCGCGTAGCGGCGCTAGTGTTTTCTGGACTATCTGCGCTACATTACTATTTTTTGACTATTTGATAACAGCGCTATGCAATCAGCAGTTACACCCGAATCTTCGGCAATGGATACGCCCAAACAAGGAATGCCAGTAACAATTATTACGGGTTTCCTCGGTAGTGGCAAGACGACTTTACTCAATCATATCCTCAACAACCAACAGGGTTTAAAAACCGCTGTTCTAGTGAATGAATTTGGCGAAATTGGCATCGACAACGAGCTAATTGTTTCCACTGGTGAGAACATGGTGGAGCTAAATAATGGTTGTATCTGCTGCACTATTAATAATGATTTAGTAGATGCAGTTTACAAAGTTTTAGAACGCCAAGAAAATCTAGATTATCTAGTAGTGGAAACAACTGGATTGGCAGATCCGCTACCAGTAGCTTTAACATTTCTGGGCACAGAATTGCGGGATTTAACCCGCTTAGATTCGATTATTACCGTGGTAGACGCGGCGAATTACAGCCTAGATTTATTTAACTCTGAGGCAGCATACAGCCAAATTGCTTATGGCGATGTAATTGTGCTGAATAAGGCAGATTTGGTTGATGAAGCCACTTTGAACGAGTTAGAAGGAAAAATTAACGAAGTCAAGGAAGGAGCAAGAATTATCCGCGCTACGCGATCGCAAGTGCCACTTCCTTTAATTTTAAGTGTTGGTCTGTTTGAGTCTGATAAATATTTTGACACAGTGGTGGATGAACACGACCATCACGATCATCATGACGATCATGACGATCATGATCACTCAACATGTGGTCATGACCATCACGACCATGACCATGATCATCACCATCATTCTGACCATTTAGAAAATGATGGTTTTACTTCCATATCTTTCCAGAGTGACAAGCCTTTTTCTATTAGGAAGTTTCAGTATTTCTTAGATAACCAGCTACCCTCAAATATCTTCCGAGCGAAGGGGATTATGTGGTTTGATGAAAGTCCGAAGCGTCATATTTTCCACCTTTGCGGTAAACGCTTCACTTTGGATGATGATGAATGGAAAGGTCAATTGAAAAACCAACTAGTGCTGATTGGTCAAAATTTGGATCGTGAGGCTTTAATTAGTCAACTCGAAAAGTGCATTTGTCTACCTTCAACCTCTCGCGGTAAAGGCTTTGGCAAATAAAAGTTAGAAGTTAGGAACTTACTACTCGTTCCCAGGTTCCACCTGGGAATTTATTTCTAATGGCTCCGCCATCGATTTTAAGCAATGAAAATGAGAAAATAACGTAGGCGTAGCCCGTCGTAGACATCGCATTTCTCACTCCCCTGCATTATCAACTTCTTAACTTGCTAACTGCTGTAAATTACGTGCGAGTGTTTGGACAATAATTACGAATTACGAATTAGTTAAAATGCGCGTTGTTATCCAGCGAGTCAAATCATCTCAAGTTACAGTTAATGGTGAAATTGTCGGTAAAGTTGGGCGGGGGCTAAATTTGCTCGTAGGTATAGCCAATACCGATACTGATGCTGAAATCGACTGGATGGTGCGTAAGTGCTTGGAATTACGGCTCTTTCCTGACCAAGAAGGAGACGACCGTTGGCAAAAATCTGTACAAGAAATTGGCGGCGATTTGTTAGTAGTCAGTCAGTTTACGCTTTACGGTGACTGCCTTTAAAGGTCGTCGTCCTTCTTTTGACCGTTCAGCCGCTCCTCAATCAGCAGCAGATTTGTATAATCATTTTGTTACCGAATTAAGAGCTAGCGGGTTGCAGGTGGAAACAGGTCAATTTGGTGCAATGATGCAAGTTACAATAGAAAACGATGGCCCAGTAACTTTGTTACTTGAAAAAGAAGCAATTTAAGTATATACACTAAAAAAATGAATAACAGTAGCCTCTAGACCGTGGTGTTCTAATTGATGAGAGAATATTAAATTAACCATCACAAAAGTTTAAATTCATTGATCATGACGAAAATCCAGTTTTCTAGAGGTCTTGACGAAGAGGTAATTCCAGATGTGCGTTTGACGCGATCGCGCACTGGCGAGAGTGGTACAGCGACGTTTATTTTTACGAATCCGAAAATTTTAGATCAAGGTACTACCGAAGATATTACCGGGATGTACTTGATTGACGAAGAAGGCGAGATAATAACCCGTGAAGTTAAGGCTAAATTTATTAACGGGAAACCGGAAGCATTAGAAGCACTTTATGTAATGAAATCTGCCCAAGAATGGGATCGCTTTATGCGTTTCATGGAGCGGTATGCTGAAGAAAACGATCTGGGACTGAGCAAAAATGAGGCATAGGGGAGCCAGTGCGTTGCGGTGAGGGGGTCGCAGTCTTCTCCCAAGGGGAGACGCTAAGAGCGATGGCGGTTCCCGTCGATTGCGAACCCCCGAACCCGAAGGGAGGTTCCCCCGTTGAAGCAACTGGCGTCATAGGGTATCGGGCATCGGGCATAGGTAATTATTGTTATGCCCAATGCGCCATTTCCTATGCCCAATAATCTATGATCAAAAGTTCATGACTTACCTATGACGTTACAACCTCACCCAGACTCGCCTATAATTACAACAACTTGTGCTGTGGTTACAGTTAGCGATACACGCACTTCCGAGACAGACAAAAGTGGCCAGCTAATTCAGGAGTTACTCCTTGGTGCTAACCATACTGTAGGAGCCTACACAATTATCAAAGATGAACCAACACAAATCCAAGGGCAGATAGAAAATCTAGGTAAAAGCGCAAATTTAGATGCTGTAATTTTCAATGGTGGCACAGGTATTGCACCAAGAGATACCACCTACGATGCAATTGAGAAGTTACTGGAGAAAACCTTACCGGGATTTGGTGAGATATTTCGTTTTTTAAGTTATCAAGAAATTGGTTCGCGGGCGATCGCTTCTCGCGCTGTTGCTGGTATTTATCAAAATAAATTAATTTTCTCGCTTCCTGGTTCCAGTAATGCGGTGCGCCTAGCGATGGAAAAACTCATTTTACCCGAACTCGTTCACTTGGTAAGTCAGGTTTGTAAGCGGGTGAGATAAGCAGTAATTCAGACGGACGACGCACGAATCTCATCCTTTGTACACATGGATTTTGAAGCTACCCAGAGATAATTATAGTTAAACAGATAAGATGTTGATATCAGGTTAATGATGGAGTTTAGTTATTGGAATTGCGTAATTGCTCACGGCATCACTGCATTTTCATACTTTAGCATCCCCATAGTAATAGGGGTTTTCTTTGCAAAAACTAAGGCAACTATCCCTTCTAAGTTTTGGCTAGCCTTTTTCTTATCAGGTGGATTCGTACTGTTTTGCGGATTTCATCACCTTTTGGCTGTGTTTGAACCTCATCAAGCAGTGTCATTGTTGCACTTAGCCGTACTTGATCTAATGGCGTTTATTTCCTTGTCCGCGTTATTTTACTTGATACCAACCGCTTATCAAATTGTAGAGGCGATCGCCAGATATCAAGAAGATACCTGCGAACTTCAATGCAGGCAGCAGATACAACGGCTATTCCTAGATCAGGGCCCGTTTGGAGCCTATATCAAAGATGAGCAATCTAGAGTGCTTTACTACAACCAGGAGCTACAGTCTAGATTTTCGCTAGATCCACAAGAATGGATGGGGAAAAGAAATAGTGAATTCTTCCCAGATCCAGAACAGGGGCGGCAGATAATGGAAAACGATCAAATCGTTTTGAAGACTCTACGCCCCTTGAAGCTGATTGAAGAGGTAAAGATGCCTGGTAATGATCAGCCGTGCTACTGGCTATCGTTTAAGTTTCCATTTAGCGATTATACAACGGGCGCTTGGCGCATCGGTGGGATCAGTATCGATATTACAGAATCCATCGAAACACAGCGATCGCTCACCGACCTAAATCGGCAGCTAGAAGAAAAAACACTGAAATTAGAGGTAAAAAAACAGGAACTTATATATCTTTCAGATATGGCAGATATGCTTTTTTCCTGTGAGTCTGAAGATGAGGTGTATCAAGTGGTCGCTTTAACCTGTTCCAAGCTGTTTCCTAATATGAGTGGTTGTATCAATATAATTGCTGATTCCAAAAATTATGTTCAGATGAATAGTAATTGGGGACGCAAAATAAGCAGTAAAGAAGTATTTTCACTATCTGATTGTTGGGCATTGCGGAGAGGGAAATTAAACCTTTCATCGTCTTGTCATCCAGGATTGATATGCAACCACTTAATACCACCTGTTAGCGGTGTCCATTTATGTGTTCCATTGTTTACAAAAGGCGAAGTAATTGGCATTTTACACATCTATGCCCTTGAAGAAATCAGCCCAGAAGATCAGCAAATTACTGAGATTCTTGCTAGATATTTAGCCTTTGCACTAAATAATCTATCGATAAAACAACGTCTAACCTATGAGAACTTGCGGGATGGGATGACCCAACTATTCAATCAAAACTATATGCAAACCATAACGGGACAAAGGCTAGCGGAGGCTGAACGGTCGGGACAACCTCTTAGTGTTATTTTCCTTGATATCGATGACTTCAAATCTTACAACTCTCACTATGGACATGTGACTGCCAACATTGTTCTCCAGGAATTAGCAAAACTGCTGTTAAAATCTATTCGCTCTTTTGACATTGCTTGCAGATGGGGTGGTGAAGAATTTGTGATTGTGATGCCTAATATGACGCTGGAAACACTCAGAAAGCGAGCAGAAGAATTAAGGTTAGATGTTGAACAAATGCAATTGAAAGACGGCGATCATATCCTCAAAAGTATCACTGCTTCTTTTGGAATAGCTGTATCAGAACAAGGGATTACGGTTAAGGATTTTCTGAATCGGGCAAATCAAGCGATGCTTGAGGCAAAGCGAACAGGAAAGAATCGGGTTATGGAGTATGTAAATACCTATAATTAATAATTCATAACACCACAAACGCTAGAATGGGCAGCCCTTCAGTCGGCATCAAGCGTCAGACTTTCCAGCATAGAAATCAGAAACTCATAAATTTCTCGTATAAAAAAACAACTCCCACATCTTCAGAGAGTTGTTTTTTATATTCAAGCAGTTTTTAAAACATTCAGAATGGAGCGATGCCTAAACAAATGGTAGCTAAAATCGCAGCGATTATATAAAACACTCCAACTACTTGCAATTCTGACCAGCCAGTAAGTTCCAAATGATGGTGTAAGGGTGCCATTTTGAAGAGACGTTTGCCTTTGCCATCGGGGCCCTTCGTGGCTTTGTAATAACTTACTTGTGCCATCACCGAAAGGGTTTCTACAAAGAAGATACCACTGAGAATGAACAGTGCTACCAAGGTGTTTGTCAATAATGCTACAGCAGCTAAAGCTCCTCCCAGTGCTAAAGAACCAGTATCTCCCATGAAAACGCGGGCTGGGTTACGATTATGGGCTAAGAAACCTAAGCACCCGCCACTTAAAGCAGCACAGAAAACCATCAATCCTGGTGCTGTTGGTGCAACTAAAGCACCTAATGCCAAAAGTGCGATCGCAACTGTTCCTGCTGCCAAGCCATCAATACCATCTGTTAAATTAGTCGCATTACTTTCTGCAACTAGCACAAAACCTGCTAAAGGCCAAAATAGAAATCCTAAGGGTAGTGTGAAGCTCACCCAAGGCAAAGCAATATTTGTAATATTAGAAGGTTGATTAAACATCAGCCATAGACAAAACATAGCCGCAAAACTCACCTGCAAAGCCAGTTTTGTTTGTGGAGATATACCTTTATTTGATTTCCGGCGCAGAATTTGCCAATCGTCGAGCCAGCCAATCAATCCGTAGCTGATTGTCAAAGCCGAAACTGCAAGCACCTCTTTAGAAAAGTTAGACAAGATACAAGCAAGCAGCACAGATACAGGTATAAAAAATATACCGCCCATTGTGGGAGTGCCTGCCTTTTTTAGATGAGCTTGGGGCCCATCTTCGCGAATTATTTGTCCAGTTTTAAGTGCTTGAAGTAAAGGTATTACCCAATAGCCCACCACACCTGAACCCAACGCACACAACAGCAGTGGCAGGGTTAACGACATACTTTGCCAAGGTAGACGATTGGCGATCGAATCCAAGAAAAATGCTGTTGTGCCTAGCCCTACGGCTAATAAAGAAGCTAGAACGATTCCAGAAATACTTAATCCTTGCTCAGGAGATAATTTAGCGTCCACAGAAGTTTCCCTTCACTCCACACTTATAAAATTGAATACCATTAACTAGGGATACTACCAAGTCCCTAGCCTAAAAAGGCTAATTCTCAGCGATTCCTATATCATCATCTTCATCATCATCGAGGTCGTAGCCAATTCCATCTTCTACACCCATTAAGGAGTCTATTCCTTCTTCGTCAGCTTGAAAATCCGGTTCGTGAACGTCACGCGCGATGATGCGACCGTTATTTTGTAACCAGTCCAACAAAGAGGACTCTGGCTTTAGGGGGATGACATTGGCTCGCTGGTTACGGGCTTCTTCACGTAATGGAGAGTTCAACATATCGAGTGAGGACAAGAAAAGGTTTACGTAAGTTGACATTTAGAGTCTATCACTTGACACGGATTAATTTAGTTATCTTTTCAACCCTTTAGTTGATAAATCCGCATTCAGATAGAAATTTTTTATTTGATAAGCATAAGGCTTAAGTCAAGCGATTCTTAGTAATTTTTATGGCTCTACATATATGTCATGAATATCTTGTTTATGCTGATGGAAAGTGAGTGATTTTTGAGGTGACAGGCGATGATGGGAAAAGCGGCTCTTATAAATGCGATCGCACTTACTAATCGCGGTCTACTAGCGACCGAAGAACAGAAACAGGCTATCTTAATCGCGATCGCCAACTTAGAAGACTTTAATCCTACACCCCGTCCGGTGGAAGCTAGTAATTTGCTAGATGGCAATTGGCGATTACTATACACCACTAGCAAGGCTCTTTTAAACTTAGATCGTCTACCTTTATGCAAACTCGGTCAAATCTATCAGTATATCCGGGTAGAGACTACCAGTGTTTACAACATAGCTGAGATTTATGGTTTACCTTATTTAGAAGGATTAGTCAGCGTTGCTGCTAAATTTGAGCCAGTTTCAGGTCGGCGTGTCCAAGTAAAATTTGAGCGTTCTATTATCGGCTTACAACGTTTAATAGAATACAATTCTCCGGTAACTTTTATCCAACAAATTGAAGCAGGTAGAAAATTTCCCGGAATTGATGTTGCTATAAACAGTGACAAACAGCAAGGCTGGTTAGATATCACTTATATAGATAACGACCTGCGGATCGGCAGAGGTAATGAGGGAAGTGTGTTTGTCTTAACTAAAACATAAGCTTCTACAAAATAACTGTTTGCGAACGAAGGTACGCTATAACGTGTGCCTTGTCAAGTATGGTCTAATACAATTTTAAATTTGGGTTGGGGAGAACTAATATTCAATACTCTCCCCATTTCCCCATTTTTCATTCCCCAGTCCCCACTCCCCCTTATCCCCAGAGGGGGCCCCACCTTCCCCAATTCAGACAAATAACTTAACAAAGACTCTTGCTGCGACCTTGAGGTTGTAGAGTGAAATCAATTAGCCCTCTAGATTGGCGATTGATAACTAAAAGGGAAAATAATCATGGTTCAACGTGGTTCTAAAGTACGTATTCTCCGCCCTGAATCCTACTGGTTTCAGGATCTAGGAACTGTGGCTTCCATCGACCAAAGCGGCATCAAATACCCAGTAATTGTCCGCTTTGAAAAGGTCAATTACTCTGGTATTAATACCAACAACTTTGCCCAGGATGAATTAGTCGAGGTTGAAGCACCAAAGGCTAAAGCACCGAAAAAATAGCAGCAAAGCTACAAGGGGGTTGTTTGATGCAATGATGAAGGGTAGTCTTAAGTCTGAAGTATGAAGTCTGAAAATTTCAGTGCATTCATTCTTTGTCCTAGCCTACCCTAATCTCCAAGAGCCGCCCTGCGGGTATTTACGGTTTGTTTTGGGTAGTAATACGAGCTATATACGGCTATGTAAGTTACTACTCCATCTCTTCTTCCTGGATTCCTCAAATAAATCACAATTGCCTGCTTAACTCAGCTTGAATGCCCGAACTGCCTGAAGTTGAAACAGTCCGAAGGGGTCTAAATCAATTGACCCTCAACCAAGAAATCACGGGAGGAGATGTGTTGCTCGATCGCACCATCGCCTACCCGTTTTCTGTTGGTGAGTTTGTTGATGGAATTGAAAAAAATGCGATCGCTACTTGGCATCGTCGCGGTAAATATCTCCTCGCCGAACTCTCCTCATCTTCCCCTTCATCAACCAGTTGGCTAGGGGTTCATCTGCGAATGACCGGTCAATTACTATGGCTGCATCGAGATGAACCATTACACAAGCACACGCGGGTTAGATTATTCTTTGGAGAACAGCAGGAATTACGCTTTGTCGATCAGCGTACCTTCGGTAAAATATGGTGGGTTCCGCCTGGTGTTGCTGTAGAAAGTATTATGACTGGTTTGGCAAAACTGGCAGCAGATCCATTTTCATCCGAATTCACTGTTGAATATCTAGCAAGCAAACTCCAAAACCGCCGCCGTCCAATTAAGACTGCGCTACTAGATCAATCGGTGGTGGCGGGATTAGGTAACATCTATGCCGATGAAGCATTGTTTAAGAGTGGAATTTTACCTGAAACCTTGTGTATAGATTTGCAGCTAAAGCAAATTGAACGTTTGCGAACAGCCATCATTCAAGTTTTAGAAACCAGCATTGAGGCTGGTGGTACGACATTTAGTAATTTCTTAAATGTTAAAGGTACTAACGGCAATTATGGTGGTGTAGCCTGGGTTTATAACCGCGCTGGAGAACCCTGTCGAATTTGTGGTACAGCAATTCAACGGATTAGGTTAGCTGGGCGATCTAGTCATTTTTGCTCCGAGTGTCAAACGTTAAGGGGAGTTAGGAGTTAGGAGTTTTTACTTCTAACTCGGAACTCTTTTAAAATGCAGATGAAAGACTTTACAAATTTGAGAGAGTAAATCATGGCAGTCAAAAAAGGGGATATGGTTCGCGCTGTGCGCGAGAAACTAGAAAACAGTCTGGAGGCTAAAGCCAGCGATCCTCGCTTTCCTTCTTATTTGTTTGAAAGCAAGGGCGAAATTGTAGACATCAAAGGTGATTACGCCCTGATTAAGTTTGGGAAAGTGCCAACACCTAATATTTGGTTACGTGTGGATCAACTCGAAGAGTTTAAATAAGTAAAAAGAATTCAGAAGTCAGAAGTCAGAATTCAGCATTTATTCTGACTCCTGAATTCTTGTTGAGAAAAATCGCATCTTAGCTGCAAAAAATGCGTAGACGTAGCCCGTCGTAGACATCGCTTATTCTCTTAATGCCATTTTTATTGTTGTCACCAGCCCGTTGGATGTAATGATTAGACCTCTTGCAAAAATAGTTTTGCAAGAGGGGGTAAGGGAAAAGGTGAAAGCCAAAGGATTTTTCGCTCGCGGCTTTACCCCTTTACCCCTTACCCTTTTCCCCACTTCTACAAGAAGTTTACTTATTTAGCTTGGCAAGCAAATGGTTTACCAATAATTGGTGTTCCCTGTCGGTTGGGATGCAGTGGAATTGAGAATATTTTAGAATTAACGCTTACCTATGAAGAAAGAGAGGGTTTGTATACTTCGGCTCGATCTGTGCGTCAAAATATTGAGCGATCGCAGGAAATTTTGAGTAACAAAATAATTTCGTAATTTGTAAAAATAGCAGCAAAAAAAGGCAGTAGGTTTTAATCCTGCTGCCTTTTTTTATCACCCTATAAATCAAATCTGTAAATTCCTCTCAAAACCTCTTCCCTTCTAAAAAAGAGGCTTTGAATTGTCTCCATTTTCTGGTAGAGAAGGAGGCTGGAGGGTTGGGTTTTGGGTTAACGGCCCTGATCTGCGGGGTCGCCGTAGGGGTCTTCGCTGGCTGGGCGGACGTCACCATACTCCCCTGTGTCTGCGGGGTCGCCATAAGGGTCTTCGCTAGCTGGGCGAACATTGCCGTAAGACGAGATATCTGCGGGGTCGCCGTAGGGGTCTTCACTAGCTGGGCGAACATTGCCGTAAGCTGCCGGATCTGCGGGATCGCCGTAGGGATCTTCGCTGGCTGGACGTACATTGCGATCGCGGAATTCGGCATCTTGATCGGCTTGATCGCTGTTCGACCCCAAAAGCAACTCCTTCGCCTTTCGGAAAAATTCATCTACCATAATCTGTCTCCTGATTTAAGTTCGTGTTCTCCGACGTGCGCGATCGGCGTTATCCTCCAGGAAACCCGCTTTCTTATTTACACACGCTTCGCTGATCTAGAGTGCCGGTGCTGCCGATGAAGTTAGACCACTGAGATCGCGACCTGTGGTACTCCGGTTATAGCCTTGGAATTCCCGATACTTTTGTGCTTCAGATTCTGGTACTCGAATTCCTTCTGCTGGTGCTGTTACCCAGTGAGCGCGGTGTTCAGCATCACGGTAGTATACACGCCCATTCTTGGATAGATAGTACTTACCTTGCGCTCCTTCTTGTGAAGCATTCTTATGTTGGTTGTAGAGGTAATAAAGTCCCGCAGCACCTGCCAAAAGTGCCACTTTTTGTCCTGTACCCAATCCCTTCTTCGCTTCAGTTTGGCGATCGCTCACTGTTCTACCGGCGGTATCATCAACAGGTGGTGGAACTGAAGCGTTTTTAGAACCGCCTCCGCAGCTACTGAGCAAGGGCACCATTAGCAATGCGGAAAGCAGCACTGCAAATAGACGCGAAACTATTTTACGTTCTTTATATATTGTATTCATTGGATTTCGTTCTCACCTGTATTTGCTAAAAGCCTTGCTGTTGCAAAAACAAAGTTGGAATTCCTGTTATTTCGCTGGGAATTGAAAAAACATATACCACTTAATTTACAACTGCACAGCTACAGCGTTTCTCTGTCATGGTCGTCGATTTTCTCAAGCATTGCATCCCGCCTTTGAGAGAAACTGCATTCATCCCAAGGAAATATATTGTTGATTTTTGATGAGTCTATTTAGCTGAAACGCCGAAATCTTCAGCAATTTCTCGGTTATTTTTTCTGCATAAATAACTTAGAAAGATACAGTTACTATGATGCTTTTTGTCAAGAAGTACACTCAATATGACATCAAAAAATACTAGTACTCGTCTTCTTTTGGCTTTGTGGGATTTGGGAGGAATGCAGCAGGAAGTTAAGAAAGGTCAACTCACTAAGCGAATTGTAGCTAAAAGCCAGAAGGTGGCAGATTATCAGGGCATATTCGAGGAATTACAGAAGCAGGGTGCGATCGCAATTTCCAAAAAGGGATACTCTCTGACATCTGGCAAGGGTTTAGAGGTATTGGGTGAAGGTTTGAGAAGTGGCGAGTTTAAGTTTGAAGGGACGATTGTCGGTACTTGGGCGGCGAATGCGTTGGTGAAGTGGATTAGTCAGATTGATGTTGCGGTAGTTGGTGCAGATGTACCAGTTAATGGGAAGGTTGCGATCGCATCTTACGACGAGTTTAAATCCGTGGCGTTGGAAGTCTACGACAAGCTGAACCAAAACTACAACCTAGATGATCTTGTGCCAATTTATCGCATAAGGAGAGAAATAGGTGATCGGGTAAGTCGTGAAAATTTCAATGAGTGGCTACTGGAAATGCAAGAAAAGGACATTTTGCAACTCCAAGGCGGTAGCTTGTCAGACGGCGATCCAGACAAACTGGAAGACTCCATAACTACCCCAGTAAGTGGGTTACGCTGCTACGCCAAGCATTTAAACTCATAAACCTATTCTTAGGTTGCTCTTCACACCCACTGAAACGCCAGTTTAGATGTCGTGCAGCTACAAATAGTGAGCAATCTAAAATCTAGTATTCCAAATCAAAAATTCACCTCACTTTAGATCCATGTCTAACGACAACGGCTTAATTGATGCTATCAAAAGTCACAACCCATTTGACAGACCTTTAGTAGTTAGAAGTCAAGATATTTGGGTAACAGGTTTTCCTGACGTTTCTTCCTTAAATGCTCATGCCTCAGATACTATTTTTGATGCCATTGAGATAGTTCGCACCAAACAACAACCAGTTATAGGCATTACCATCAAGGCTGAAAGAGGACTAGGCAAAAGCCATCTTATCAGTCGAATTCGCCGCCGACTTCAAACTGATGGTAGTGCTTTATTTGTCTATACGAGCGAGATTAACGATTTAAATCGAATTAAAGGGGAATTTTTACGAAATGTAGCAAATAGCCTTAAACAAATAGGTAGCCAAGGGATGAGCCAGTGGCGGGAATTAGCAACTGCTATTTTCAATGAAGCTTACAACAAGACCTTCACACCTGATGAGATGGTTCGTCACTTTTCTGAAGTCTTAAAAGTAAATTCCAAAGTAGTGGAGCATTGGACGGATAGAGTCTTGGGAATTAAGCATGACATTGAAAATCCTGATATTATCGCTGCAATTTTATGGACACTCTCCTCTAATCCATCTGAGGAGCGTTACGCTATAAACTGGCTTGCGGGTCAAGAATTACCACAGTCAAAAGCTGATGCACTAGGTCTAGCAAATTCCAGCGCCCAGGATAGAGAAGCGCAAGCCTTCAGCACAGTTCGTCAAATTCTAGACTTAATTAGTGATTACAAACCAATAGTCATTTGTTTTGACGAATTGGAAAGTATCCTAATGTGTAATGATGCAGGATTCACAGCATCACAAGTTACTGCTATTTTAGCCAAAGACTTATACGACAAGATTAAACGGGGTGTTTTTATAACGGCGATGTTTCCTCAAACCTGGACTGATCAAATAAGAGCCTTAAAAGAAGCTGAATCAGTTACAGATCGGATTGCTCAAAAGACTATTGAGTTAACTTATCTCAAATCGGAAGATGTTATTGTTTTAGTTTCCCAGTGGTTGAAAGACTTTTACGATCGACAAGGAGTAACATCACCTAATTCAGTTTATCCTTTTGACGAAGGGAAGCTGAAAGAACTGGGGAAGGAAAGACCAATGGTAAGAAAAGTATTACAGTGGTGTAAGGAAAACTGGTCTACTGAGTTGACGCCACCACTACACCCAGTAGAATCTGCTTACAAGAAAGAACTTGCAGCCGTTGAAAGTAAGATACAAGATGACATAGAGGATAAAACCAAACTCGCTAACGCTCTGCGATTCAGCTTTTCCACGTTAGTTGGACAAATTTTAGAAAATGTCCAAATTACAGAAATTGTAGATATTAAAGCTCGTAGCGTAGACCAAGGATATATTAATTTTAAAATTGTTGGTCAGGAAAATGGCAATGTTGTAAAAATTGGAGTCTCAGTTCTTCAAGGAGTCAGTGGTAGGTTCCTACAGGCTGCATTAAAACGCTTAATCGAATATAAAGAATTTGATTTAACTCGTGGTTGCTTAATTCGTTCTAAAAAGATTAGTAGTGGTACTAAAGCAAAACAGTATTTAGATATACTTTTGTCACCTCATTTAGGCGGGGAGTGGGTATTGTTAAAAGGTGAAGAGATTAAGCCTATTTTAGCAATTACTTCTGTTCTTAAAGCCCGACATGATTATGAATTATCGGAAGCACAAATAATTGATTTTACTCTACAAAATAGGATAGTAATTGATAATAATCTCATTCATGAAATTCTCAGCGATCCATCTGGACAAATTCCTGAAGATGCTATTGATGAAGATACTTAAAACAGGTGTATATTGTTGTAATGAATTTCCCTAAAGCTAGAAGTTTCAGGCTAAAGAAATGAAGTCCGTGTAGGTGGACTTGGTTTCTTTAGCGGCAATATTTGGATTTTTTAGCAATTATGAATAATTTGGCTGTAATTAATACTGCTATTTGCTTGCCTGCGCCAGATATTGAGGCATTAATTCAAGGACGAACGATTGTGGCGATGTCCAAAAATTATATCGTTCCAGAGCGTCAATTTGCGCTTTATCCAATGGATTCTTCAATTAATGTGTTGCCAGTTGAACAGTACTATCACACAAATTTCTTGGCTAATGCCAAAACTGCTCTTATCCAAGTAAGTGTTGAAACTATATCAATTAAAGCTTGGGTAAAGTGTGAAAAGTGTGAACCTTTGCATAATACTGAATCATTGTCTGCTTTATCACCGCTAACAATTTGGACTACAGAAGCCTTAAAAGAAATATTAGGGCAACGACATAATATTTTTTTGTTATACTTGCGCGTTTATCAGTTACCCAAACTAATTACACTCTCTCTCAAGGCAAACAGCCAGTTTATTTATTTAAATGAGCCTTTAACTATTTCTGAAGCAAAACCCGTATTAAACGATCGCACTTTTGCACAACGCAAGCATCAGTTAGAAAATCGACAGCCACCGCTGTATCCTGAACTAGAAAAATTGCAGAATGCGATCGCATCCCTAACCATTAGCCAACCAGCAGCGAAACAATTAGACGACGATATAAAAATATTCTTAGGTTGGAGTAGCAATCAACCAACAAACACATTAGATTTAGACTTAGCTTGGATTCAGAAAATTGCTAAAATTGGGAACTCTAGCGACGGACATACATTTGAAAAATTGGTTCGTAGAGGATTACTAAAGTTAGGCTTTACAGGTTCAGGCTTAAATCCAGATGCAACGGGTGGCGCAGGAGGCATGGATTTTTACACTGAACAACCTTATCCAATAGTAGGAGAGTGCAAAGCAACTAAAACTGAAAAAGTTACTGATGGTACACCTGCACAGTTACTAAAAATAGGTATGAACCATCTTGGTAAATTTCAGTATGACAATTCTATTAAATTAATTATAGCCGCCGGAGAACTAAATTTTTACGCCTTGAGAACAGCTACCGAAAATCAAATGAATGTTATTAGCCCAGAAACTTTACAAAAACTAATCGCACTGCAAGCAAACTACAAAAATTCTATCAACTTGTTAGAACTAAAAGAGTGTTTGCAACAAGCTCCTTTTGGTTTAGCTGAAGATAAACTTAATACTTATATCGATAAAGTTGAACAATCTATAAGGTTGCGATCGCACATTATCCATCTCGTCAAAAATTACTTAGAAAACTCAGGTATAGAATCGGCTGGTGTAGAAGCTTTACATGGTGCGTATTTCGGCTCACATCCGCCACAGCGAATACAAACACCAGAAATGCATGAAATTTTGATTGAACTTTCCTCACCCTTAACAGGTTATTTGGGGCGAATTAAGGGTAGTGATTGGAAGAGCGATCGCTTTTACTTTCTCCGCAATCTTACTATTAACTAAAGAAAGCGAAATATGTGTTTTCTTACCTCTGCGTTCTCTGCACCTTCTCTACGAAATGTTACGCGTAGTTTACTTCTCCATAGGAGTACGCGGTTCTTTTCAAAATAACTGAAGTGCAGATTGTTTTACAGATAATTCATTCATAAATAATTAATACTATCTATTGACTTAATTTTATTTTATGAGAAGCAATAACAAGCGTAGGCAAAAAACGCCATCTCTTAAAGAAGAATTAACTAATAGCTAAAGATCCGCAGCAATTCATCGATATCGCTGCCGAGAATGGCTATTACTTTTCTGCTGATGAGTTAGCTTGGCTGTTAATTGACATCAAATCATCGTCAGATTTAGTATCTATTAACAATAGCCTTGGAGAGATTCTCACGGTATCAAGCTACGGCAGAATTGAAACAGGATACTGGATTTGGCTAGCAGAACATTGGGGAATCGTGCCACCATTTTGTCATTGGGATAAACCCAGTACTTTCTTATGTCAAAATCTCAACAATCCTTTTTTACCTGATCGCTGTTTCTTACCTAAGAGTTACTTTAATCAACGGCTTATGGCAATTCATAATTAAAATAATTCGTAATTAGGCAAAGGAAGAGAAGAAAGCAATACTTAACTCAACGGTATTGAGTTATAAGACTTAATTACGAATTACGAATTATACAGTGAAGCATCCTAGACAGAAGATATATCTTCTATTTAGGATGCTTCACAATAAAAAATTGTTGCTGATACAACAATCATGGACAAAATGTGATATTTAGACTAGAGTTATCAGCTAGCAGAAACGGTCAAAGTACCGGGTTTGTGAAGATCGCCTTGCAAAACTACACCCCGTTGATTGGCATGGATATGACGTAAAATCTTGTAAATTGCCTCAACTTGGTCTGATGCGTCTGCCTTCTTGGCGAGTTCCTCTAGAGAAAGGGGAGTTTTTTCTTTTTGTAGCACTGCTACCACTCGTGTTTGCAAATCGAGAATGGTGGCGGCAGCTTTTTTGCCAGCTTCTACGCCTGGTTGATGGTAGGCGTTGACGTTGACCAAGCTAGCATATAAACCAACAGCACGTTCGTACAAAGCAATTAATGCCCCTACAGTTCGGGGATTAACTTGGGGAATCGTGACTGTAATCGAATCGCGGTGATTTTCATAAAGCGCTTGTCGGGTTCCTTGGAGAAAACCGGAAAGATAATCGCCTGATGTAACTCCCGGATCTATTTCAGTGGATGGGCCCTGACGATCTTCCAACACTTCGATGAAGGTAGCAAAGAAATTCGCTACACCCTCGCGTAACTGCTGGACGTAAGCGTGTTGATCTGTTGAGCCTTTGTTGCCATAAACGGCAATGCCTTGATGGACAACGTTGCCGTCTAAGTCTTTTTCCTTGCCCAAGGATTCCATCACTAACTGTTGTAAATAGCGACTGAATAAAAATAAGCTGTCCTTGTAAGGTAGAACAACCATATCTTTTTCACCCTTTCCATTGCCAGCAAAATACCAAGACAAAGCAAGCAAGGCTGCTGGGTTATTTTTCACATCTGGGACGCGGGTAGCGTCATCCATTTCTTTTGCGCCATCTAGCATGGCGCGAACATCAATCCCCTGCAATGCTGCTGGTACTAGCCCCACAGCAGACATTTCTGAGGTGCGTCCTCCTACCCAGTCATACATCGGAAATCTGGCCAACCAACCTTCGTCTTTGGCCAGTTTATCGAGGTTGCTATCAACGCTGGTAATTGCTACCGCATATTGAGCAAACTCTAAATTGTGTCCGGCGTAGGCTTTTTTAACTTCAATCATGCCGTTGCGAGGTTCCGGTGTTCCTCCAGATTTGGAGATCACCAATACCAAAGTGCTGGCGAGGCTATTTCGCAGATAATTGATAACGCGATCGATACCTGCCGGATCGTTGTTATCGATAAAGTGAAGTTTCAGGGGCGGGAAATCAGGAGCGAGAGCTTCGGAGACGAATTGGGGGCCGAGAGCGGAACCACCAATGCCAATGGAGATAATATCCGTAAAGCGGTTTGCTCTGGGAGGATGAATAGCACCTGTTTGAACTTTTTCCGCAAAGGCTTCGATTTGTTCTAAGGTTTGGACTATTTCTTGTGTAAGTTCTGGAGCTGGCGCTAAATCAGGATTTCGCAGCCAGTAGTGTCCAACCATGCGGTTCTCGTCAGGATTTGCGATCGCACCCTTCTCTAGTTGAGCCATATCCGCAAACGCCTTGTCAAACTTCGGCTGCAACGATTCCACGAAGGCATCATCGAACCGTATCCGACTTACGTCTAAGTACAGCCCCAATCCCTCGTGTAAATATAACCAGTTTTGGTATCGTTGCCAAAGTGCCCTAGCATCCATAGGGAAATCTCAAATAAAGTGTTATTTCAAAAACCAGTTTAATGTAAGGTTATAGCGATCCCTGCCTAGCCTTATACAGTTTACAGTTTTAAGTGTTCCCTTGACCGTGCCAATTTTAGATTTTAGATTTTAGATTTTAGATTAAAAATTATTTCGGTTGATGCCCCGCACTTCTTTACCAGAAGCTACCGCGAACGTGCCAAGAAAGCGAACGTGGGTGGAACAAATCCAAAATCCGCAATTCCAAAATCCAAAATTGATTGACTCTTGACTTTAAACATCTGGCATAGGGATGACACACAGAAATTTCACAATTTCACCCCGAATTTCTATACCAATCAGATAATTGTCTAGGGTGAAGCGGTGAAAAATGCCTTCACTATCAAGCTGTCGCAGTTCTTTTAAATCAGTCAGTTGCCACTTTTGGGCTAACTCAATAAAAACAAAATCATGCACCCGCTCGTAGGCGGCAGGTTCTAAATTCTTCAGGTCTAGCAAAAAAGACCTGGCATAGCGCATTTCCAGACTCACTGGGCGTTACCTTCACCAAAACTTGAGGGGCCACTGGCACAAGAGAAGAAAGCGCTGCTGAATCAGAAAAACATCAACAGTCTTACTGCTTCTTCATGGGTTAAGATATCCCACGGTTGCTGCGATCGCTTGACTTTTTGTATGGCTTTAAGCATATAAAAGTCATAATGTAAAGCTTCGAGAACGTTCCAAATGTCTTGCAAATCGTCATCACCTAACTGCTCAATTAAGTGGTGCATTCTAAGGCGCAGCAAATTCATACGTCAATTATTCCCTACCAGCAAACACCAACAATAAATAGTATTCCCATAAAATTAGCTCCGCTCAAGCTACGCTAAAATTTATTCGCCCAGGGAAGGGGGCAGAGGAGCAGGGGAGACAAGGGGGACAATGAAAATAACCATGCTCAATTTCCAATGCCCAATGCCCAATTCCCAATTCCTAATGCCCAATTCCCAAATAATTTAATATGGTTGACTATCTAATTTTCTTAGCAATTTCTACAGCACTTTTTGCTCTATTCGCACTAGGACTCAATTTACAGTGGGGCTTTACGGGATTAATTAACTTTGGTCATATTGCTTTCATGACCCTGGGAGCATATACAACGGTATTATTAAGCTTAAAGGGCGTACCGATACTAGTATCGGCACTGGCTGGGGCAATTGCTGCTGCCTTATTGGGTTTGATAATTGGTTTTGTAACTCTCCGTTTACGGGAAGATTATCTAGGAATTGTCACCATTGGCACGGGCGAATTAATTCGTTTGGTGGTGAATAATCAGGAATTACCTGTGGGTGACACTTGGATTTCTGGGGCGTTTGGCGTGCAAAGTTATCCCATACCCCTATCCACAGAGCCAAGTTTGTTTGTCAGATTAGTAATGATTGGGCTTTTGACGCTGCTGGCTGCCGTAACTTTCTTTACGTTGTGGCAATGGATTCGTACCACTCAAATATCTCGGACTACTGATTTAGGTAAAAGGACAACTAGCCAGCAAGAATTTGTATCACGCTTGGGTGTGGGAATTGTGTTAGCACTTTTGGCGGCAGCGATTTATATTTCTGGGGCAATCGGACTGTATAATTACAACCCAAAAGCGGGTTTAATGCTGGTGTTGTTGCTGGTTTTAGCATTTGTATACTGGCGGTTAGAAATTTTGGTGCGATCGCCTTGGGGTAGAATTCTCAAAGCCATCCGTGAAGATGAAGAAATTCCCAAGGCATTGGGAAAAAATGTCTTTTGGTATAAATTACAATCTCTCATGTTAGGAGGTGCGATCGCGGGTATCGCTGGTGCTTTCTTCGCTTGGCAACTCAGTGCCATTTACCCTGATAATTTCCAACCGCAGATCACCTTTGACACTTGGATTATGGTGATTTTAGGCGGTTCTGGGAAAAATGTCGGCACAATCGTAGGCGCGATAATTTTCTTTGCTTACGATGCGCTAACGCGGGAAGTTTTACCTAGAATTGTTCACCTTGATGAAGCCCGTTTGGGTGCATTTCGGATCATGATAATCGGACTAATTTTGATGGTACTGATGATTTGGCGTCCTCAAGGTATCTTAGGGAAAAAGGAGGAACTCACCCTTGGTAAATAATTATTCATCCCCACTTCCCCTTTTGGTAGCTACTGGACTTTCTAAAAGCTTTGGTGGTGTCAAAGCAGTTAATGAGGCGAAAATCGAAGTTGCTAAAGGCAGCATTACGGGCTTGATTGGCCCCAATGGTGCTGGTAAAACTACTTTATTTAATTTACTCTCAAACTTCATCCGCCCCGATAAGGGACGAGTGATTTTTGACGGCGAACCGATTCACAATTTGCAACCATATCAAATCGCCCAGCAGGGGGTAATCCGCACCTTTCAGGTTGCACGGACTCTCTCGCGGTTGTCGGTGTTAGAAAATATGCTGCTGGCGGCGCAAAAACAAACTGGTGAAAATTTTTGGCAGGTGCAGTTGCAACCGCACGTTGTCGCTAAGGAAGAAAAGCAACTCGAAGAGCGGGCAATGTTTTTATTAGAATCAGTGGGCTTGGCAAAAAAAGCATCCGATTATGCTGGTGGTTTGTCTGGTGGACAACGCAAGCTGCTGGAAATGGGACGAGCACTGATGACTAATCCCAAGTTAATTTTGTTGGATGAACCGGCGGCTGGGGTAAATCCGAAACTGATTGATGATATTTGCGATCGCATTATCACTTGGAACCGTCAAGATGGGATGACCTTTCTGATTATTGAACACAATATGGATGTGGTTATGTCCTTGTGCGATCGTGTTTGGGTACTTGCTGAAGGACAGAATTTAGCTGACGGTACACCCGCAGAAATTCAAACTAATCCCAAAGTTTTAGAAGCTTATTTGGGAAAATAAAGAGCGATTGGCTTTCTATTCCAAAGCTCTCCCATACAGGGAGAGAGGCTTTTATTCTTACTCTGATTCGCTGCTAGGCAACGATTTGAGAGAAAGTTGCACACGGCGTCAAATCTTCGGAAATTTGGCTCTTGTTAAAATCGAGTTGTATATCTCAGTGGAAAAAGCTTTTTATGTCAATGATGACACTCAGAGATTTAGAGCAAGTTCAAACCGCTTTTACCGAAGCAGGTTTAGATTACCAGCTGGAACTCGAAAATGGGAAAATTTCAATAATGGGCCCGTCAGATATTGTATCCAGCGAAATCAGTAGTCGTCTCATCGCCTTTCTCTTTGCTTGGATAAATCCTCGTCGCTGGGGAAGAGTATTTGATTCAGCTGGCGGTTTCATCATGCCAGATACAAACCTCAAAGCACCTGATGTTTCCTTTGTTCGCGCTTCTCGACTTCTCCAAAGTCCTCGTTACTTTGGAGAACTTGTTCCTGACTTGGTGGTAGAAATTAAATCTCAGAGTGATAAAATTAAACTTGTAGTAGCCAAAATTCTGAAATTTATAGAATTAGGAGCGCTCGTCGGCATTCTGATTGATCCTGATGAAGAGACAGTTACAATTTATCGCTCTACAGGCGAACCTACAGTTTTAGAAAATGGCGATATTTTAACAATACCAGAACTTTTTCCCGGTTGGGAATTGCCCATTACTGAATTGTGGCCTCCTATCTTTACCGAGGAAGAAACACAAATTTTGTAAAAAACTTTAGTCGCTATTAAACCGGATTATCACTATTACCAATTAGATTTGCAAATCCACAAACATCACTACGAATTATTTTAATCTTCGTTATTTTCTCCAAAATTGACTTGCTCGTAAAGGTCGTGCAATTCAATTTGAAAATCAACCGTTTGCAACGATAAAGTTGCAGATTCATGTTCAAGTTCAGTGAATGACCATTGACTTTCCGCAGTTTTTACATACTGCATCACATGATACTGATATTGGTCAATTAAAATATATTCCTTGAATTCTGGAATAGAGCGATAATAAAGAAACTTATCGCCTTGGTCATAATTTTTAGTCGATTTAGATAAAACTTCAGCAATTAACATCGGATTCATAACCGTTGTTGTGCTGGTTCCTGTATAAATAGGTTGTCCCTCAATTACCATCACATCGGGATACGTATGCTGCCGATAACGGGGTATCCACAAACGCACATCACCAATATAAACATCATAATTTTTACGCCTTAAAGCAATTTTTAAGGATGCAGCTAAATTTAAAGCAATTTTATTATGATTTGTAGTGCCACCCGTCATCGGTACAATTTCTCCATCACGGTATTCGCTTTTATATACTGCCTTTTGTTCAATTTCTAAATACTCTTCAGGTGTGTAATATAACTTTTGTGTTTCTAACTGCATAAAAATACAACCTATAATTGTGCGGTTATTTTTTGTATCTATGTTGTACGCCAATAAACCCCATTTTCTCGCTGCATTAACTGGCAAGCAATCAACTCTCGTCGCAGAGTCGCACAGTCAATATGGTAGCGTTTGAGAATATCATTTACCAGGTGTTCAGGGTAGTTGACTCCTACATCAAACTGGTTTGCTAACCACTTAAGAATAACTAGACGCTTTTTCCGGCTAGCGGGGATTTCTTTGAGGCGTTGAACAGAGTCCTTGTCGGAGACATCGCCGTCGAAATAGTTTTTCAACACTTTACTTTCCCAAGCCTCAGTATCCACATCCTCAATCAAAGATGCTATTTTCTCAGGTGTGAAAATTTCCTTGCTAATGCTTTGCAAAGCCTCACTATCCAACTGGTATAGACGGCTATTACCTTCAGGGCGCATTGTCACCAAATTTAGCTCCTTAAGTTTCGCTAAATGATGGGATACCGTGGGTTCCTTGAGTTGCAGTAGCACCGCCAATTCTTCGACGCTGCACTCCTGATTCGCCAGGATACCTACAATCTTCAATCGGCTATCATCCGCTAATGCCTTGAAAAAGCGCAGTAAGATGTTAAATTGCTCTGGTTGCATAACTAACTTCTAATTAGACATCTATCTAATTAGAAGTATATCTAATTGAAAAGCTCAGATCCCCAAATTCTCACAGAAGCCGGGGATTTTGTTGTTAAATTTAACTAAACTGTTCCTCTGCATCGAGGTTAAATAACATTTGCAGAGTTTGCATACAGCGCCTTCTGGCTTCCACATCCTGCTGCGATCGCAACTGTACCATCGGGTCATGTAAAATTTTATTGACAATTCCCCGTGTTAATGCTTCAATTACTTCTTGATGTTTTTCAGCGAATTCCGAACCCAATCTCGACAAAGCTTTTTCTAATTCTTGTTCGCGGATGGTTTCAACTTTATTTCGCAGACAGCTGATAGTAGTCACAGTTTCAAGAGAGCGCCACCAAATATCAAAGGCTTCCACTTCTTCCTCTAAAAGTCGCTCGGCTTCCTGTGCAATCTTGCGACGGCTTTCGTAGTTTTGCGCCACTACAGCCTTCAAATCATCCACGTTAAACGCCTGCACATTTTCTAGTTCATTAACATCCGCATGAACATTACGTGGCACAGAAATATCAAATAACATTAAAGAGCGCTGAACTTCTAAAACCATTTCCAACTTGGCACGGTCAAGTATTGGCTCTGTTGCCGAAGTACTTGTAAACACCAAATCACTATCGGCAATCACTGTCATCATTTCCGATAGCGGATGAATTTTGATTGGTTGTTGAGGGAACTGCTTTGCTAATTCTTGGGCGCGATCGCGAGAGCGATTTACAATACTAATTTCCACAGCACCTTTAGAAAGTAGGTGTTGCACCAGCAGCCGCGACATTTTACCAGCACCCAGAATTACCACTCGGCAAGCTGCTAAATTTGCTACTTTTAGCTGCGCTAACTCTACAGCTGCCGAACTGATAGAGACAGCGCCAGTACCAATACTAGTTTCAGTGCGAACCCGCTTACCAGCTGTCAGCGCTTGTTTAAATAATCGATTCAAAATGGTTTTTATACCGTTATATTGCTGTCCCAGTTTGTGAGTAGTTTTCACCTGAGCCAGTATTTGACCTTCTCCGAGTACCAGACTATCTAAACCACCTGCTACCCGCATAACGTGCATCACTGCATCATCATGTAGCAGCATAAACAAATGCCGTCGCAGAGAAAGCACGGGTAATTTACTGTATTCTGCAAGAAACTGCGTTATCTCTCGGATACCTTGGTCTGCTTCACTGGTAACAATGTAAATTTCCAGGCGGTTACAAGTGCTAAGAATTGCAACTTCGTCAATATGGGGATAGCTGGCCAGTTGAGCGATCGCACTTTCAATCTGTGGTTCTGGAATGCTCAGTTTTTCCCGGACTTCTACTGGGGCTGTTTTATGGCTTAACCCCACCACTGCTATATTCATTTGCTAAATCGTAGTTACTAGTTGGTAGTTGAAAATAGGGCATTAAGTCAGAATAGGGAATGGGGAATTTTTGTTTATTGGTTGAGAGTTTTTTCAACCAACAAACAATAACTAATCACTAAATACTAACTACTAACTAGTGTAAGGATGAAACATTTAGGTGAATATTTTTCCGTTTTATCGAAACATTTCTTTCTAAATGCTTTACCCCTACTTTTACCATTCCCCATTCCCTAAAAATTAGTTCAGTTGGAGAGTCTTGGGTTCACCAAACATGTGAATCGTATCAACAAATCGAGCCGTTTTCGATTGGTTAGAAATTACCAAGCTTTGAGTTCTGGCTCCACCGTTGAAGAAACGTACACCTTCCATGAGATTACCACTGGTAATGCCGCTAGCAGCGAACAGAACAGTTTTACCAGATGCCAGTTCATGAGCATCATAGACCTTATCGGGGTCATTGATATTCATAGACTTTAAGCGATCAATATTGGCTTCTCTGCTTTCTCCAATCAGACCTGTTTTTACGACTGCTGGATCGTAAATCAGTTGACCTTGGAAGTGTCCACCCAAAGCACGCATTGCAGCTGCTGAGATTACGCCTTCAGGAGCCGCACCGATACCCATCAGCGCGTGGATATTAGTTCCAGCAAAACCACAGCTGATGGCTGCACCCACATCACCATCTGAAATTAGGGCGACTCTCGCTCCAGCCTCACGGATTTCTTTAATTAAATCGTTGTGGCGTTCGCGCTTCATCACCACGACCACAAGTTCTTCAATCGAGCGATCTAGACACTCAGCGAGAATCTTGAGGTTTTCTGTTGCTGACTTGTTGATGTCTACCTTGCCCTTAGCTGCGGGAGGTGCTGCTAACTTCTTCATGTAAAAGTCAGGAGCAGCAAATAATCCACCCTTCTCAGAAATTGCCAACACAGCCATCGAACCAGGTTGTCCATAAGCTACCAAGTTCGTACCTTCACAAGGGTCAACGGCGATATCAATTTCGATTAATTCATCAGGGTTACACAAACTACTGGCATTTGGTTGGGTACAGATACCAACTTCTTCCCCGATGTATAACATAGGTGCGTTGTCGCGTTCGCCTTCCCCAATCACAATGCGACCCCGCATATAGATTTTATTCATCCGCTCCCGCATAGCTTCCACTGCTACTTGGTCAGCAATGTCTTTTTCGCCTTTGCCCATCCACTTCGAGGAAGCGATCGCGGCTTGCTCTACTACTTCAATAATCTCTAAACCAAGTGAATTTTCCACAGAGTTTGCCCTCTCAGTTGCTTGAATTTGCGTCGTTTAATCTGCCTATTTCAGTTTTCAAGTCTACCAAAGGGCGGATACACGTGGAAGAAAGTTAAGTTTTACTGCTAACTCGTTAGAAAAGTGCCAGTTAACACATCCTGATTTTTTACTCATAACCACTCCAGTATAAAACGTCTTCAAAAGTAACTAAGTTAAAAATTGGTACAAATGCGTAACAGTGTATATCTAGAAAATTGCTTTTCTTCAGTATCTATCTTTAGGTATAAAATAATAAAGAAAAAAGCTGGGAGATTCACTAAAAACTCAAAAATGAGGCGCAGAGTAAATAACTTGTCAAATTCAGAGGTAAATCGTGTTTATTGACTACATCACCCTTATGTTAATCAACATGGTAGCTGGGTTATTTCTACTCGCTGACTATGTGTATCGTGGTATAGATAGTTTTAATCAAAGACCGTGGATTCCGGGGTTTGGAATTACGGGTGCGATCGCACTCACAACTGGTTTACACATGAGCTTCACCTGGCCAGTAATGGGTAGCTTTAACATTGCCTTCGGTGAAACAAGTGTCTTATTTGGAATCTTGTTTGTGGCAGCTGCGATCGCCCTGGCTCAAGGTTGGGATTTATTGACAATCGCAATTTACGGCTTCTTTGCTGGTGCAGTTGCGATCGTAGTCGGTATCCGGATCATCAACTTGAATTTGACAAAGCAACCGCTTTTATCAGGAATCGGCTTTATTTTAACTGGATTAGGTGGTATTTTTGCAGCACCAACTCTTTATTGGAAAACCAACCGAACTTGGCGGCTAATTGGCGTAGCAGTGCTGATAGTAGCCGCTCTAATTTGGGCATTGACTGGATATTTATCTTACTGGAATCATTTAGAGAGTTTCCAAAAGTGGGTTCCAGCGCCGATGCGGTAAGCAATGATCTAGGCTAGAGACATAATGAAAACCTTGCTTAAGATCAATATGCTGGACTTTCTTAATCCCGTTTTAAATCGCCATCCAGAGCGAGTCAAAGCCAATGTCGAACTTTACACCTGGCAAACTTGTCCTTACTGCATTCGTGCCAAAATACTGCTGTGGTGGAAAGGGGTAAATTTTACTGAATACAAAATCGACGGCGACGAAGCAGCCAGAGCTAAAATGGCAGAACGCGCTAACGGCCGCCGTTCCGTACCACAAATTTTTATCAATAACCAGCACATTGGCGGCTGCGATGACCTCTATCAGCTAGACACACAAAGTCAACTCGATCCCCTTTTAGCCCAAGCCGCTATTTAGAAATCAAATTAGCCCCCAACAATTTCTTTGGTGATACTGTGTTGGGCAATTTTGGATTTTAAATTACTCGGTGAGCAAGTTCGTAGTAAGGACTTTATTCTTTAATTTTCTAAGCACTAAAGTGCTTACTACAAACTTTTCATTACTAGCTTAGACATTGTGCCAGTAAACTGTACTGCAAGTTTGCCCACCTTTAAAGCAAGGAGTATCTAATTGATAAGAATATGCTAACTAAGTATACAGAATATCTTATACATCAACAATGGATGAGTTATGCCTTAGAATTAGCAAAAACAGCAGGTGATGCAGGTGAAATCCCTGTAGGTGCTGTTATCATTGATTCGACAGGCAAATTGCTAGCGCAAGGAGAAAACAGAAAAGAGGGCGACAAAGATCCTACCGCTCATGCGGAAATTCTCGCTCTCAAGACAGCGGCAACAACTTTACAAAATTGGCATCTTAATGAATGCACCCTCTATGTAACTCTCGAACCTTGCCCGATGTGTGCAGGTGCGATCGTCCAATCACGATTAGGATTACTTGTATATGGAGTAGACGATACAAAAACTGGCGCAATTCGTACAGTTATTAACATCCCCGATAGCGCTGCTTCTAATCACCGCTTACAGGTAATCGGAGGCATACTAGAGTCAGCTTGTCGTCAGCAATTACAGGCTTGGTTTGCTACTAAGCGGCGTCGGGTAAAATAACGGACAGAGGTAAAACTGTCCATTTAGTACGACACAAGTCACGCAAGAGAATCTACGGTGTAACTAATCAGGTATTTCATTAAATTTTACCCGTCAATCAGCTGCATTCGTCATGATGGAATTTTACTCTTCATCCGATACTTGCCAGCACACCCCAGTAAATCCTCAGGTAGATAGCACTACCTCAAGGGTTTCTCCTTGGTTAAGTCCTCTGGCATATTTATTAGGGCGTCACTGCCTATTACCATTATTCTTTGGACAAATTAGAATAACCGGACAAAAAAATATCCCTACAACTGGGCCTGTGATCCTTGCGCCTACTCATCGGGCGCGTTGGGATGCCTTGCTCGTACCTTACGCTACCTCTGATTGTCGGAGAGAACAAGACCTGCGGTTTATGGTGACTATTGACGAATGCCAAGGTTTGCAAGGCTGGTTTGTCCAACGTTTGGGGGGGTTTCCTGTAAATTCTAAGCATCCGTCAATTCGCACGCTGCGACATGGAGTAGAACTACTTCAGCAGCACAAAACCCTGGTAATCTTTCCAGAAGGTAATATTTTTCGTGATGGCCAAGTTCACCAGCTGAAGCCGGGAATTGCTCGTCTTGCTTTGAGTGCTGAATCTAGTCATTCCGGGCTGGGAGTGAAAATTATACCCATAGGCATTAATTACAGCCAATCTCATCCCAATTGGGGTACAGATGTGAGTATTGACATTGGCTCTCCAATCAAAGTCGCGGATTACATGAATGGCTCTATAAAACAAGATGCCAAAAGCATTACAACTGATTTAGCAAAGGCACTGCAACAATTGAGCCATCAAGAAACAAAAATTACTAACCACGCATTTGCAGAAGTTACTAATTCTTGAAATAGTCAAACTTCATAATTATTGACCGTGCATAATTTAGAAACTGCACCTTTTCAATATTTGACACTAATTGCTAACTGCTATATTCATTCTGAGTAAGTCACAAAAGATTAGTGGTATTTTGCAACCTTTAAGGATGTATATATATAGATTACCCTCTATTGATCATATATTCAGCCAAATTGGCATTTTTTTGAGCCAATAGCTAATTAATTGTCTGCAAACTACTGAATTACTTGATGATAAAGATTTTGATTATTTGGTCAGATAGTTAAATAAAAGTTGAAAAGCGCGGACTGAGGATATCGCTATTCTGAACTAGTTTGGTGCGATGCCTACGGTTTTTGCTAGCCTACGCAAATACTTCAAGCAGTGATTTGGGAAAATTCTCCTGCCAAATATTCTAGTTAAGCTGAGATAATTATTGGGGAAGAAAGTCGGTAGTCAGACAAATGGTAAGGCACTCCACCGTAGGTATCGCTGATTACAGCGACATAAGTTAGTTGGTATACAGGGGTAATGGGAACTCTATTAAACTGATTTTTAGTCTAAATCAGAGATACTTAGGATGTAACTTTGCTTTGTCCAAGACCAAAACAGAGTTAAGATACCCGAAGTTTCCGTAACTCTTTTATATAGTTGTCGCACTAATTGATCCCATGAACACTGCTGTCGCTGTTACCTTGATGCACCGTACTGTTTTATCAGTTATAGCAGTCCTCAGCCTGCTATCACCTGTGAATGCTCAGGTATCACAGTCACCAGGCACTACCAGCCAACCACAACCCATTGACCCCAACGCTCCTAATAACCTCCGCCCCATAACCGAAAGTAACAGCCTTTTGAGCATTGCAGGTGGCGATCGCTTACTAAAAGATGCAGAACAAGCTGTTTCTGCTCAAAACTACCCTTTAGCTGCCAAAAAACTGCAAGAAGCACGTCAAGTTTATAATCAGCTATCTAATTTTTATCAAGAGTTAAATTCTAGCTTTTCGGGAATTGACAACAGAGTTTCTGATTCTCAACGTCAAAAAGCTCTATTAACAGCCCAAAAGCGAGATGAAGCTACTTTTCAGCTAGCATTGGTACATCGGGCACAAAATCAGCCAGAATTAGCTGTACCATTGTTGATTCAAATAATTAAGAGTCAAAACCCAACGCGGGATTTAGGCAAGAAAGCCTATAAACAGTTGTTTGAGTTGGGTTTTGTTGATTCTCCTTATCCCAGAGAAGGTGGTAATTCATCCTCCTCATCCCCAAAAAAATAAATTAAATTTTTGTTACCTCTTTGTTACCTACATTCTCCTAAGCAGTTGCTTGGGAACGCCCCAGTGCTAGGATAGAGCTATCTGCCCTAACCTTGACCCGGCGTTCTCAAGCAATACACCTCAGAAGCGCCTTTGTCTACAGCCTTGCCAAAACCTGAAGTTGGCACAGGCATTTGCTCTATATCTGTTAATAATAGAAAAGTAAGTTTTTTCAGGAATTGCGATGATTAGTCCGCAACAGGTTGAGGAAATGATCAAGGCGGAACTGCCAGACGCACAGATTCAGGTGCAAGACTTGACTGGTGGCGGCGACCACTATCAGGTGACAGTAGTTTCATCGCACTTTGCAGGTAAAGGATTAGTGCAACAGCACCAGTTAGTTTATGGTGCGTTGGGTCAAGCTATGTCAACTGAAGCGATTCATGCCTTGGCGGTGAAAACATACACTCCCGAAGCTTGGCAAGCAACAGCAACTTCGTAAATAAGAGTTAGAAGTTAGGAGTTATGAATCTAGACTCCTCACTCCTCACTCCTCACTGTTGAATCCAACATAGGAAACATAAATACCATGACACCAGAACTCAAAGACAAAATTGATAGCTTGCTACAAGAAAACAAGATTTTAGTTTTCATGAAGGGAAACAAGTTAATGCCCCAATGTGGTTTCTCCAACAACGTTGTGCAGATTCTCAATACCTTGGGAGTTCCCTTTGAGACGGTTGACGTTCTATCAGACGCTGAAATTCGTCAAGGTATTAAAGAATACTCTAGCTGGCCCACAATTCCCCAAGTGTATCTCAATGGTGAATTCCTTGGCGGTTCTGACATCTTAATTGAACTATACCAAAAAGGTGAATTGCAGCAAAAGGTAGAAGTAGCATTAGCTTCTTAATCTTTCTTTACGCAAACTAAAGGATACACTGCTGAATTTGCCCTTCGCAATCAAGGCAATCTGCCATTTTTAATATCCTTGAAAGGAGAGACACTATATTCTCTCCCCTTTCAAGGGTTTTTTAATCGGTTTCTGACAAAAATACTCTTTGTTGGACTTAGTTTCATACCTAGCCAACAATCCCCTCAGTCCTATATTGGCAAAACCAATATAGGACTGAGGGGATGCGTTTAATCAATACAATATCTCCAAAATTTCACACCACGACAACCCGTTGACTAATACAAATAATATGCTATAATCATCTGCGGTAATTAACGGTTACTATCAATGACCAGGTAAATGGTACTTAGTAGTAATCGGGTTGTGGCTGTGGTTGCGGGACTGCAAAGTTCGATCCATCGTACAAGTAGCGGCTGGCTTCCTCTTCTAGGCGATGAATCAGAAAAGGTTCAATGACGTTGCTATGTCGCAGTGCGGCTAGATATCCATCCAAATACATCCGCATATCATCCGTGCGATAACCGCGATTCCATAGCTCGACGAAGGCGTCGGTAAGTCTTTGGTAATAGCGGATGGTTTGTGTGTCTTGGAGCATAACTGCTGTATTAATCTCTTTGGAATGAGAATTGTAAATGATTCACGCTCAAAAGTGAAGTGTAATTTCACTTTGGCATCAACTCAAAGTCAACACATCTACTTTGGGTAGTACCCTCATAGCAGCTACAAGCTTCTTTAATTTTATTCCAGAAAACATCGATTCTAATTAGCTGCTAAGTTATTTTTTTTTGATTTTCACAATCAACAGCCCAATTGTATTGATGTTATATTCCTGGATGGGAACACTAAATTTTTGCGAAAAAACCCACTTTTACCATCAGCTTGAATCAGGTTAAAAAGCTGTTGTTGTTAGCTGGTTGGGTTATAGATATTTGCCACATTACACCCATCTAAAAACAAAATGTTAAGTTAAAAGAACTTTTCATAAGTCTAACAAAACTTTCGATAAATTTAATAAAAATTTAATAATATTTCTAATTGCCTATTGGCAAGGCATAAATTAAAGATATTGCCACTTATTTTATTAGGAAATGTAAAGTTAATCGCAATTGAAGTAACAAAGGCTACAAAACCTTAGAGATGGGCTTGTTACTTTGAAAGTCATCGACGCTAAGGGGTCTTGCCACCGTGGGTTCGGTTTGTATAGAAATCATTGAGGGGAATCCCCATCTGAGGTCGTTGTTGGGTTGGCACTTGCAACAACTGGAATACCGCGTGCATCAAGCTGCCAGTATTTATCAAGCAAGGGAAGTATTTTTAAGCCATCAACCAACACTGGTAGTTTTGGATGCAGACCTGCCTGATGGTGATGGCATTGAGTTTTGTCGTTGGTTGCATCGTCAGCAACAGCCTCTAATCTTAATGCTATCTGCCCGTAATAGTGAAGCTGATATAGTCGCAGGTTTAAAGGCGGGTGCAGATGATTACCTGAGCAAACCTTTTGGAATGCAAGAGTTTTTGGCACGGGTAGAGGCACTGATTCGCCGGAAGCGCACACCTACCGCACCAGCTTATTTGGATTATGGCACCTTGCAAATCGATTTAGTTCAGCGTCGTGTCCGCTTCCAAGGGGAGTTCATTGACTTAACCCCCCAGGAATTCAGTTTACTGTACGTTTTAGCACAAGCTGGGGGAGTACCTCTAAGTAGATCGGAATTGCTGCGTCGTGCTTGGCCTGACGCTATTGATAACCCTCGTACCATTGATACTCACGTTTTATCGCTGCGAAAAAAGGTTGAACTCGATCCTCGGCAACCCAATTTAATTCAAACTATCCGCAATGTTGGATACCGTTTTAACATGGAAATTTTGAATACCAATATTTCACAGTCACAGACAACAAAGTTAGCTAGAGAGAGATTTAATAATCAACGTTCAACACTTACTAGTAGTCAAGTTTGATGGGGTATTGGGCATCGGGGAGTAAGATAACGACTCCTGACTTCTGTCTCCTCATCAAGCCAAATTTAAAATCCAAAATCATCTTGAGCTTCTGCTTGAATTAAGCTTTTTCGTAATTCAACCCAGTTCATCTCTGAGACTTTTTGATTTGCGAATAAACGACCTTGTTGTAGGTGTAATAACCGAGTGCAAAACATCTGGGCTAGTTCCAGTTGGTGATTGACCATCAGAATTGTGGTTTGATGAGTTTGACTCAACTGGGTTAAGATTTGTATTAGATGAGAAGCCGTACCAGTATCGAGGGCAGAGGTTGGCTCATCTAATAATAATATTTTAGGCTGGATGACTAAGGCACGAGCGATCGCTACTAGTTGTCGTTGTCCTGCTGAAAGTTGCACCTCTGTTCGCTCTAACCATTCATTGGGAATGTGCAGTTGGTCTGTCCAATGATTGACTCGTTGCTGAATTGTCTGTTTGGGTAAACCACGCAAAAATAAAGGATAAGCCAAGGCTTCCCCAACTGTCATCCCCAACAGCTTTGACTCTTGCAATACAAGTACAAGCATCTGCCGTAGCTGGATAACGGGAATTTGGCGATATTCTTGATTTTCTAGATAGAGTTTACCACTCGTGGGTTCAATTAGGCGGTTGATGAGGTGTAATAACGAAGTTTTCCCAGCGCCTACTGGACCTACAATGGCAATGCGTTCGCTCTGGAATACCTCTAAGGAAATATCCTGCAATATCGGGTATCCCTGCTGATTGCCGGGAAGTTGGGTTTTCAGCTTTGTAAACAGATTAACTTGCTCTAGCCTGAGTGTGGCTTTTGCTGTATTCAAGGGGAGTGGGGAGATGGGGACTGGGGAACTTGGGAGAAGATCAATGCCCATACCCAATTTTAAGTTAATTGTGCAGTGGTTAAGGCTGTAGCGATCGCCCAGCCATCGACTAATAGTAGCAGCAGAGTAAATCCCAGTAAAATCAGGTACATCCACGGCTGTGCTAAAGGGCGAACATCTGTGGTATCAATGCCCGTCTTTACTTGGACAATTTGCACGAAACGGGCAAATCCAGCTACACGCATCGGTAGTAAATAAGCTTTCCCATCCTGGCTGAGGAAGTAATAAACTAGCCCTCCTTGCCCAGTGCTACGGGGTTTTAACTCTTTCACCTCTGACCAAGGTAAAGACCAGCCTTTACGAAAAAAGCGAGGCACCCAGGCGGGGTAAGTAACCTGAATTCCTTGGTCATCTACCGTTACTTGTTCAGTTAATACCGCGTACAAGGCAACTAAACCGATGCCAATCCCTATCCACAATAATTCTGGAGGTACGGGTGCAGCTGTTACCTGCGATAAGAAGGGTAATGGGACTGTGAGTGCTATGTATAGACTCAGCAACGTTATCCGAATCAAAGGAGACAGACGAAAAACAGAAGCTGAGATATTGGCTGAGTTTGCTGTCACGGCTCAATTACAATGCTTTTCTTCATTGTAGGGTAGGTCTATCTCCCTGGTAGTTGGCGTGTGGTAGTTCACGGTAAATACTTTTGCACTACAATCCAACCAGTAAGGGATACCCAGGCAAATCCTATAAACAAAATAATATTGACACCGATGTGTAAGGGTCTGGCCCAAGGTCGTCTGGTACTAATTTGGGTCGCACTAAAAGCAGACAGTAGAACTAATGCTACCACTATCAACCCAGCGATTAGGTGTGACGAGTGACCTAAAGAGCCAAAGTGCCCGAAAGTGCCAACAATGCCGATCGCTAGCAACAGTAGCACTAAACTTACCATGCTGATGCCCATTGTATAATGGAGCGATCGCACACCTTTATTTCCGCCCATAAATGGGGTAATAAAAGGGAATTGCTGCGAACTTCTCGCCCGAAACATCCAAACGCCAGTAACTGCTAACATCAGATATGCCAGCAGGGATAATCCCATTGACCAGGCGGCTATTTTCCACAACCAAAGAAATGAAGGCAGATTCATAAGATTGATTGTAGATGAGATAAGGGGGACAAGAAGAATAACCAATAGCCAATGCCCAATAAATAATAAACAAAAAGGGCTGCTGAATTAGCAACCCTTAAATTTAGATAAAATTGTTTTTTTTAATCAACCGAGGCTAAACCAAGGATTTGCAAGGGTTTTGTAGTATCTCCGATTTTTGTATTAATTTGCTGCACCATTAAATTGGTATTAATAGGGTCTTTTCCATCTGATGAGTCTGTATCAAACTCATAAGTACTGGGTTCTTCGAGCATCAGGCGATCGCACGGAATCTTATCGGATAAAATTGCACTTGCCATCATCCCTGTATGAATCTCCACTTGACCTTTTAGCGGAGCTTCAAAAACTAAACGTTGTCCAGGGAAAACAACCCTTTCAAAGTACCAGTTGGGAATATTGGAAATGCGAGCTACCTGTATTTTGCTCGTGGCATTAATATAGCAGCAGAGAATTTTTCCTGATTGCTCAGGTGGTAGAGGATCTAATATTTGAGCCATAACTGCTGAGGAGCTTTACGCCACAATTTTACATTACACTAGCCAAGCCTAGCACTCACCGATCCCCAGTTGCTGTAACTGCGAATACCAACTGAGTTGTTGTGGATTATTTCTGTCTAAAGATATATTTTTAGTTAAGAAAATTTTGTTTGTAATTATTCATACGTTTTTCGGAATTATACACTATGAAATGAAAATTTTTGATATTTTTTCCTGGTAAAAAAGTTTCGATTCTCTAAAAGCAGATTGTTAGGGAATTGACATAACAACGATCCCCTTGCTTTTAGCATAGCGAGAAAGTGAGTTTTGCTGTTTTTATCTATCCCAGGATTAATCGACAGGGATCATCGCTTAATGAATAAACTCAATGTTATGGTAAAGCTATATGAAAAAATGTCTTCATAAAGCTCTGTATAGATTCCATGTATGTTTGATGTACAGCAATTTTAGGGTTTTTCGCAGTTGCGAAGAGCCGATTCGTCAATACCAATAATCGGCTGAAATGTCAAGCACGATTGCGACCGACAAAACCAAATAAAACAAGCACACACTTTAAAACTAGATGTTTCTCTCGCTTTCTCCACAGATTGGCAAGATGGAAGTTAAAACATAGATGATGGAAAATCGAATTCTTTACGTTCGCCTTCCTTGTAACCCCATCTTTCCGATTGGGGTTGTCTACTTAAGCGATCATGTCCACAAGCAATTTCCTAATATTGAACAGCGCATCTTTGATTTGGGAACAGTGCCACCCTTAGATTACAGTTCTGCTCTGGCTCGCTGTATCGATGAATTTAAACCGACACTATTAGTATTTTCTTGGCGGGATATTCAAATTTATGCCCCAGTTGGCGGACGTGGTGGTAATCCACTGCAAAATGCCTTTGAATTTTACTACGCCAAAAATCTTCTATTGAAACTACGCGGCGGATTGGGCGGTTTGCGAATCTTCATCGCTTACTATGTAGAATTGTGGCAAAACCAGAGCTTAATCAAACGTGGTTTGAAACGCGCTCAAAAATATAATTCTGATGCCCGTGTAGTTGTAGGTGGTGGTGCAGTTAGCGTATTTTACGAACAGTTAGGTAAAAGCTTACCCCAAGGGGCAATTATTTCTGTAGGTGAAGGCGAAACCCTGCTGGAAAAACTTTTAAGTGGCAGAGATTTCCGAGATGAACGCTGTTACATTGCAGGAGAAATTCAACCACGGAAACGGCTAATTCACGAACAACCCACCCCAATAGAAAAAACGGCTTGTAATTACGACTATATCGAAAGCATCTGGCCGGAATTTAACTATTACCTGCAAGAGCAAGACTTTTATATAGGTGTACAAACTAAGCGTGGTTGCCCTCACAACTGTTGTTATTGTGTCTACACTGTTGTCGAAGGCAAACAAGTACGCATTAACCCAGCAGATGAAGTAGTTGCGGAGATGCGCCAATTATACGATCGCGGCATTCGCAACTTCTGGTTTACCGATGCCCAATTCATCCCCGCGAAAAAATTTATCGCCGATGCCATAGAACTCTTGCAAAAAATCGTCGATTCTGGTATGACAGATATCCACTGGGCAGCATATATCAGAGCCGACAATTTGACACCCCAGTTGTGCGACTTGATGGCGAAAACCGGGATGAACTATTTTGAAATAGGGATTACCAGTGGTTCTCAAGAACTCGTGCGGAAAATGCGGATGGGGTATAACCTGCGAAACGTCTTGCAAAACTGCCGTGATTTAAAAGCAGCTGGTTTCAACGACTTAGTTTCCGTCAACTACTCCTTTAACGTCATTGATGAACGTCCCGAAACCATCCGCCAAACCATCGCCTACCACCGGGAACTAGAACGGATTTTTGGTGCTGATAAAGTCGAACCAGCCATCTTCTTTATTGGACTACAACCCCATACCCATTTAGAAGAATATGCTTTCAAAGAGGGCATCCTCAAACCAGGGTATGATCCAATGAGTTTGATGCCGTGGACAGCCAAAAAACTTCTCTGGAATCCCGAACCCCTTGGTTCATTTTTCGGCGAAGTCTGCTTGCAAGCTTGGCAACAAAACCCCAACGACTTCGGACGCGAAGTTATGAAAATCTTAGAAGAAAAGCTGGGTTGTGCTGACTTAGAAGCAGCACTGACAGCACCATTAGAAACGAAAGAAAAACAGTTAGCAGGTGTATCCTAGTAAACACGAATTCTAATTTTCTTCCTCTGTGTCGCGCCAGTTGCTACCCTTCGGGAACGCTAAAAGCGAACAAGTCGGGAAACCCGCCCAACGCACTGGCTTCTCTGTGCCTCTGCGATTATTTTTACCAAATCCCATGTTAGAAGGTTCAATCCTACAACAGCTAGAAACAGCCCATCGCCACACCACCAGGCCAATTCGATTCGGTGTTTACTACAAAAATACCTTAGTTGCCCTGTGCCACGCTCTCGAAGACCATATCTTAACCGATGACGGTACACCCCTAGTCATCACAGCCTTCCAACAGGGTAAATGGTATCTACAAGAAGCTGAACGATATGCAGACATCGCCCAGCGCAGCCGCGAAATTGCCATCATGGCTGCCTCGGAATCCGGCTTTGCTGAACATCCTACCAGCCAGCTACCCAATGTAGATTTAGTAAGATTAGATCCAAGAGATCCAGTAGCGCAAGAGTGGCATTTAATTATTTTATCGCCAAAATACACAGCAATGGTAATTTGTCAAGAATTATCAGAGGCTGATTATGGCAGCGCTGGAGTACCGACATCAGACTTAGAGCGCAAATTCTATGGTTTGTGGACATTTGAGCCAGAGTTAGTGCAAGAGACAGCAGAAATAGCGATCGCTCACATCAAAAAATACAACCTAGAACTGGCGAAAAAACTCACAGCCGATAAAGAACAAATTGTGCCTTCAATGGACAGATCCCAAAATTTAGGTGCAGTTGTCTCCCGTGTAGTAGATTACCTCCAGACTGGGCAAGAGAATTTATCCATCCCCACAGCGCTTCAGAAACAAACGCTAGATCGAAACTTGGTTTCTAACGAAATCCAAGCCTTTTTGCGAATGGCGCAACTGATGGATATGGCAGATGTCAACAATTCAATGGCAGCTGCGGAAGTAGTAGTACTTGCTGAAGCGATCGCCCAGCTTTTGGATCTTCCTGCATGGCAGATTAAGAGATTGCGGTTAGCGGCTTTGTTGCATCGCATAGATCCATTACAAAAAGCAGAAAGCATACTCACTGGTGGTATATCCACACACTACCAAGAAGATGCCCCCAGTTCTCCCTTAACTTGCCCCTTAGTACCAGGGGTGCAAGTATTGCGAACCATGCCACGACTGCGAGCAGTTGCCCAAATTATCACTCATCAAACCGAGTGGTGGAATGGCACAGGGGAACCAGCAGGTTTAGCTGGAGATCAAATACCCCTAGAGTCGAGAATTTTGGCATTATTGGCAGACTTTCAGTGGCGACTCAATCAGCAAAAATCGTCAAATCAAAGCCGCGAACAGATATTTACTCAAGCTTTAGATGAGTGCAGACAGCAACAATCTACCCGCTTTGACCCTAAACTTGTAGATACCCTAGCTTTATTAGTAATGGGTTTACAACAGGGACTTGACTTACCCTTGATGACACCCAAATTCAGCGCCGGCATCTGGATACTTGATTCCCAATGGGATAGCCAAAGCAAGATAAGTGAGCAGATTGGTAGTTACTTTACATGAATATTGAAGCCATTAAATTAGGAAAACTCAAACAACTTCCAGGGGCAAATTTAGAAGACGAGGAACTCTCCCGACTGGATTTAAACCGGATTAATCTTGCTGGTGCTACCCTTGTCGGCACTAATTTTGCTGGTTCTAAACTCGAAGGTGGGCATTTGGAGGGAGCAAATTTGATGGGAGCCAACCTCCAGCAAACTGACTTGCGGGCGAACCTCATGGGAGCAAACCTGATGCAAGCAGATTTAACAGGTGCTGACTTGCGGGGTAGCAACTTGCGCGGCGCTAACTTGATGGGAGCAAGACTCAGTGATGTGTCATTGGCGGGTGCTTTCTTGAGTGGTGCCAATTTGATGAATGTGAACTTGCAAGGCGTTGATTTGCGCGGTGCTGACTTGCGCGGTGCAAACCTGACTGGGGCAAATCTCAAAGGTGCAGACTTGAGTCGTACTGATTTACAAGGGGCTTTGTTGAGTGAAGCAAACCTGGAAGAAGCCGACTTGCGGGGGGCGAATTTAGCTGGGGCGAATTTTTCCGGGGCGAATTTGCTTTGTGCAGAGTTAGAAGGTGTAAATTTGAGCGGCGTTAATTTGAATAAAGCGTGTTTGGTGGGAACAGTTGTGGAGGCGCTTACGTAAAGATTGCACCAAAAAACCACCTATGCCGATTATTTGTATTTTCGAGGACTACCCAGAATGACATCCGTCGCCGCACAAGTCTCAATCACCACAATTATTCCTATGTTGATCGCGATCGCAAATCGGCAATGGGAACAGTTTAAAGAATTGGAGGCAAATTTTGTATCCCAGTATGGAGTAGAGGTATGGTAAGAGGTTTTTAATTTTCGTCTCAAGCCAGCACTGGATAAAGATTCTGACAGATGGCTATTGATTCAGTGGTGTGGTGAAGGAATTATCTCAGTTAAAAATGTGGCGTAGGTGCGATCGCAAATAGTTCTAATATTCTTTGCGATCGCTGCTGTTTAATGGTACTAGATTGCGTCATCGTTTTTATTCCCATCCAAAGGTCACTACTTCGCCGTTTCGTTATATTGTTGCCAAGGGTAAAACAGTGCTAGGGTTTGAATATGCCAATACCCTGTGTCTTCATGATATAATCTCCAAACAAGTAAATTTAGAGCTTCTTGGGCATTTCTTATCAAGTTTACTCTTGTGTTGGTTCCACTAATGGTGAGCGTGTATGTAAGCCAGTGCTTATCCTATCAAAGAGGCGATCGCTCAGTCCTTCCTCGCGTTAATATACTTTCGTTGTCTTATTGGGGCATTATACTACACCGTTTATGTATTCTGGTCGAGAGGGTGGGGCAAACCTTTCAACGCTTTTACAAACAATACTTAGCGTTTTCAGTTGTTTATCTCCAGTAATGGGAACAGCAAAGACTGCTCCAACATAGGACTTAAGCTCAAAGCCCCACTTTCCATTACAATAGTCTTGAACGGCATAGCTATAAACAGCATCAATAGTTGTCTTAGAGAGAACGTCAGCATTTATCTCAGTATAGTAACCATAACAAATTTGTGTTCCGAAAATTGGTGGAAAGTAACCAGAATTAGTTCCTCGTTCATCAGGAGGTTTAAAAAAGGTTTTGTGTTTGGAGAAGTAGCTCTGTTGCTCCTGAATCTTATATACAAGATGCTTTTCTGCTTCTTTCTCAAGTCTTGATATCTTTTCATCCATTGCCTTATTTTCGTCTTTATTCTCACAGCCAGCCAAAAGGAAGCTTAGTGAAATAATTAGTACTAAAAAATAAGCTGATACGATTAATATTTTTATTTTCATATATGACGCGATCGCTCAGTTCGCCCCCGTATCCAAAACGCCAGTATACTCATTAACAACACCCCCATCACTCCTTGTAGGGGATTATTATTCACACCAGTTACCCAATCAGGAACCTGGCCAGAATATTTCACTAATTTACCCACATTAATAATGTAGTAACCCCAAACTAAACCACCATGCAAACCAATTGGAAAACCCAAGCGTCCCCTCCGCCAACGCTTTCCCCATACTTGCGTTAACCCCAGCAGTACTAAAGCTGGAAATTGCGGCAGTGTATGAATAATTGCCTCCAAGGGTTTAATAAAGTGCAATGTAGCAAAGGCAGTTGCATCTGTCCACAGTGCCACACGCAGACTGTAATCTCGTTGTAACTCATCTAGTAACCAGCCTCGGAATAACAATTCCTCAGCAAATCCAACACCTAAGCCAACAAGTAAACCCTCTAAAACAACTTTCAGCAAAAAAACTTTCGGTTGTTGCCACACCAACCAACCCAACAAACTTTCTACCCCAAAAAGTATCAGAATATTAATTAGCCCCAGAGCCAAGCCACGCAGTAAATCCACACCGTTTTGCCGCGTGAATTCTAAGCCATAATGCCGCAGAATTTGGGGCTGCTGGTAGACATATTTACCCCATAGTCTCAGGATAAAAATAAATACTGCATATAACAATACTAATGTCAATATACTTTCTAAGTTTGAATCATGTACTAGTAAGTATATTGGTATAGCCAATGGCAACCATAGCAACAATAAAGTCAAAATAAAAGCACCCAGCCTAATAGGGGCAGGGCGTTCAGCTAAACGGACAAGGTTTTCTTTCATACTAAATAAGTCACTAATCAGCAGCCAATACTCTAAATTTCGACTACTGACCAATGACCAATGACCAATGACTATTCATCAGGTTCAATCGTGCTACTTAAACCGTGACTTATCAATGTTTCGCAATAAAACTCAGCGTGTTCCAGGGCGCAAGTAATGACTAAAGCTAGCCCATTAGTATGGGCTTCCATCATGATGCTCACAGCTTGGGGTTGGGTAAGGCTAGGTACAGTGGCTATTAGTGACTGTACAACATGCTCCATAGAGTTGTAGTCGTCGTTATGGAGCAAAACGCGATACCGAGGCGCGAGCTTGCGGGTTGTGGAAGGCTTTTCAATGGTTTCAACTGACACGGCTCTTTGCTCTTTTCTCGTTACTTCACTACAACAAAATCTCTGTCTAGCGATCGCTCAACAGTTATTTACCTATTCTATAGTATTTTTGCTCAGATACTATGCTAGGAAAACCCTTGGCTGCCAGGGATTGGTTGTATTAGTTTTGCGTAGCCACTTGATAAGGTACACGTCTTAGACATGGCTGCCGTAAGAGTGCTACCCTAATCTTACAGAAGCTTTCCTTAAACGTAGCGCATTTTCCCTTTTAAGATTAAGGAAGTTGCAAGCAAAATAATCCTTGCCCCTCCCCAAGATGGACATGAGCCTAGATTTTCTTCAACCGGGACAAATTGTGTCTCTAGAGTATGGCGAGAGGAACCTGTATGCAGAAGTCATTCAATTTGTAGTTTCCCGCCAGTTGTGCTGGGTGCGTCCTTTATTAATGGTTACTTTCATAGAAGAATCACCCCTAATTACTGATTTGCGAGATGCATCTGACTTACTTTGGCCTGCCAATTTATTTCGCCCAGCATTAGACACAGAAGTAATTACCTTCTTGAGCCAACTTTTAGCAAAAGAGCCAAAAACTGAACCGGATTCAGCCGCCAAGCAGCAACTCAATCAGTTTATTCACCAACTTTGGCAAGCATATCAAGAGGGGTTGGGGATTGGGGATTAGTGATTGGGCATCGGGCACTTGTACTGAGCGAAGCCGTTGGCGCAGCCTCTGGTAGATAAGTATTGGGCATTGGGCATGGAGAATAGACAACGTAGAGACTTCTTCAATAATTCTTCCTTGTCCCCTTGCTAAATTTAATTACGAATTATGTTAGGGAGTCCTTGTACCCTTAAAGAGAAGCAAGCTATACACAACTTTCTCGTAGAGAGTGTCATTACGTTAGTGCAGCGTCTCGTAGAGAGCGTCATTATGAATTATTTTAAAATCCCAGGCTAGGAACCAACTGGATTCGTCCAGCATCCATCTCTGCCATTAATAATTCTAGGGCTTCGTAATCAACATCAGAAATGTAACCCAGTTCCGTCAGTTCTGAGTTTATTTCATTCTCTATCTCAGGAGTTAGTTTTTTAATGTCAAGAGCTTTTTCTACCAATTTACGAATAGCGTACTGAGTTCTCATAAGTAATAACCCAACTGTAATATGACACTAATCATCCCAGATCAGCCTCAGTATAAAGAGCGATCCAAATACTAACTTATTAGTGATATATATCACAATTTAATTAGTTAACTAGATAATTCACTATGACTTTGCTGTATACCATCAGCAACGCTAAAGTGGGAGATTTAACCTACCGTTAAGACTTGGCTAAATTAGCTTTAGTTATAGACTAAGCAAGGTTTATCAGCATAGTTACTGATAATTTGTCTGCTCTATGGCCGTCTATAGTTGATTGTTTTTGAACTGACATAAAAAAAAAGTATATATAAACACATTTTAGCCTGGAATTATAACAATCTTTAAACAGACATACTAAAGCAATAAAGATTCAGCAAAGAGAGCTAAGACGTATGGTCGATGCAACAAAATAGAGTTTATGTTCAAATAATCCTTAGCTTGACGCTTCAAAATTCTTAATAGGATGTGACTATGCAGGCAGTGCTTAACTATCCCAAGATTGCAGTTATTCGCCCCCAAGGGTGTTTAAATGCTGCAAACGCCTTGGAATTTGAACGAGATATGACTACAGCGTTGGCGCAAAATGGTATTTCCATCTTGGTAGTAGACCTCGCAGCAGTAGAATCGTTAGACAGCGCGGGGTTGATGGCATTGTTATCTACACACAAGCTGGCTCTTACTTTAGGAAGAAGTTGCCGACTTTGTGCTGTTGCTCCACAAATTAGAATTATTTTTGAACTAACGCAACTCGATAGGGTATTTGAAATATTAGACGCTGAAGCTGAGTTGGTCCAACCATAACTTTATGTAAAAGCACAAAGGTTCGGGCAATAAGTAGAGTTTTTGTAAAGGAGTTGTAAGTTGCAACGATAAATTCTGTTATAAGACCTAATTCAATGCTAAGGTTGGGGTTGGGTAGCTGTAATTAAGGTAGCTAGAAGATAGCACAGTGGTTGTTGCAGTTGAAAGATTAATAACGTCGGATATTTTAAAACCAGCCCGTTACCTGGGTAACGAGCTGTTAGCAGTACACAAACCTTGGGATACGACAGCAATACATTGGGTTTTAACCTACCCAGAAGTATATGAAGTCGGTGCATCTAATTTAGGGCACATTATCCTTTATAACATCTTAAATGCCCAACCGCGTCAATTGTGCGATCGCGCCTACCTCCCAGGAAAAGACCTGGCAGCCAAACTACGCGAAACTAATACGCCATTGTTTGCGGTAGAGTCAAAGCGATCGCTGACAGAATTCGACATTTTAGGCTTTAGCCTCAGTTACGAACTGGGTGCAACTAACATCCTCGAAATGTTGGATTTGGCTGGAATTCCATTGACGTGGCGAGAAAGGCAGGGAGGTAGAGGGGCAGATGAGCAGGGGGGCAGGGGGGAACTTACCGATACCCAGTCATGCTTTCCGTTAATTTTTGCTGGTGGGCAAACAGCGACATCGAATCCTGAGCCTTATGCTGACTTCTTCGACTTTTTCGCCCTTGGAGATGGAGAAGAACTACTGCCAGAAATTGGTTTGGTGTTGGAAGAAGGCAAACAAGCAGGATTGAGTCGGGAACATTTGTTACTTGATTTGGCACAGATACCTGGCGTATATGTCCCTCAGTTTTACGATATGGCAGAGGATGGCTCAGTTCATCCTCGTCGCCCGGATGTGCCAAAACGAATTCTGCGACGGGTTGCAACTCCCATACCAGCATATTCCATTGGGCTAGTTCCTTATGTAGAAACGGTGCATGACCGCTTGACCATTGAGATTCGGCGTGGTTGCACTCGTGGCTGTCGCTTCTGTCAACCAGGAATGCTGACTCGACCAGCACGGGATGTAGAACCAGATCGGGTTGTAAAAGCAATAGAACAGGGGATGCGGGCAACTGGTTACAATGAGTTTTCTCTACTATCTCTGAGTTGTTCTGATTATTTGTCCCTACCAGCAGTGGGGATGGAAATCAAAAATCGCTTAAAAAATGAAAATATTTCTCTAACTCTACCAAGCCAACGGGTAGACAGATTTGATGAGAATATTGCCAATATCCTGGGAGGTACGCGGCAAGGTGGACTGACTTTTGCTCCAGAAGCTGGGACTCAGCGGATGCGAGACATTGTGAATAAGGGGTTGACGAATGAAGAATTGTTGCGGGGGGTGAAAACGGCTTGGGAGCAAGGCTGGGATAAAATAAAGTTGTATTTTATGATTGGCTTGCCGGGTGAGACGGATATTGACGTTTTAGGCATTGCCGAAACAGTAAGCTGGCTACAGCGAGAATGTCGGGGCAAAGGCAGAAAACCCCTAAACTTTAACCTGACAATTTCTAACTTTACGCCCAAGCCCCATACACCATTCCAGTGGCACTCAGTTTCTACTGCTGAATTTAAGCGAAAGCAAAACCTCTTGCGGCAAGAATTCCGCCAAATCAAGGGAGTGAAGGTAAATTTTACCGATGTCCGCATTTCGGCAATGGAAGATTTTGTGGGACGAGGCGATCGCAATTTGAGCAAAGTAGTCCGCCGTGCTTGGGAATTGGGTGCAGGTATGGATTCCTGGTATGAAAATTTAGATCGGGCTTTTAGTGCTTGGGGGTCTGCGATCGCCCAAGCAGGTTTAGATTGGAAATACCGCCAAGTAGAAAATGGCGAAGGGAATTTGTTTCACGCAGAGGAGCACAGGAGCAGAGGAGCAGAGGAGAATACCCCACTCAGCACTCCCCATTCCCTCGATATTCCCCTACCTTGGGATCATATTGATACCGGAATTGACAAAAAGTGGCTCCAAGAAGACTTGCAACGCGCTCTAGAAGCTGCAATTGTACCCGACTGCTCTTTTGAAGGTTGTTCTCATTGTGGCGTCTGTGGCATCGACTTTGGGCATAATATCGTGATTGAATCACCTGCCATCCCAAAATTTGCTGGCGAATTTGTCCCCAACACAACTAAGGCGCAAAGACTGCGAGTTTGGTTTGGTAAGCAGGGTAATATGGCTTTGATGAGCCATCTGGATTTAATCCGTCTATTTGACCGAGTTGTGCGGCGAGCAGGCTTACCAATTGCTTTTACTGGTGGGTTTCACCCAATGCCACGGATTTCTCTAGCAACTGCTTTGGCTTTAGGGGCTACTAGCAGCGGTGAAATTGCAGATTTTGAGTTAACTGTACCAGTGGAAGTTAATACTTTCCGAGAAAAGTTGACTGGTGAAATGCCCACAGATATACCTATATATAATGTGGAGCAGATAGATTTAAAATCTAGTGCCGCTACCCAACTGCTAGAGACCGCAGAGTATTTGATTACTGTAGCAGCACTTGCAGAAACAACACCCATACAATGGCAAAACTGGATTGATACAATCAAAGCAAAAGAGGAACTTTGGTACGAGCAAATAACTAAGTCAGGCAAGAGCCAGTTAATAAATCTGCGCGATCGCTTATTTGAACTGGAATTAGTAGAAACCCATAATCACAAAACTGAATCTATGTCATCTGTAATCCGTTATCTAGGTAGCTATCGCCAGGACGGTTTGCTGTTGCGTCCCGAACAAATCCTGTTTATGCTAGAGACAGTGGCTAATGTAGAATTTCAACTCCTGCACATCCACCGCAATCGGCTAATTTTAGGGGTATAATCCTTGTAGGGCAACTTGCTAGTAGTTGTCCTAAGATGGCAGATCGCAGGAATTGATTTTTAGCAAGGTTGCGTTAGAATAGGGTGAAGAGAAATTTTCTGGCGCTGCATTGAATTAGCTGGTTCACTACCCTGGTATTCAGGGGGCGAAAGCAAAGATATTAGAGTGCAACTTCTAGGATTTTATTCTAGACAAATCAAAAAGCAGATTAAAGAATGCACACTTTCTCTATAGCTACCTTGTGAATCAGTAACTAACAGCAGGCTCGGTTAGCTTCTCTAAATCCATGCTTTTAAACAACTGCTGAATGTCTAATCCAGGTAGTGCCCAAGAGCTAGTGCATTACTTTTTTAGAGTTAAAGCAACCGCTGTCGGTTATGCCGACTTGTAGACGTTTACGAGACGCGCAAAGCGCTGCTTGTCTTAGGCTAGAGCGGCTCAAGGCAGGTTAGCAACTGGCGCAGCTGAGTATAACCCTAAGATAAATCCGGGGAATGGAAAATAGAAATAGTTTCTTTTTCTTAACGAATTCAGTAGGTTACTCTCAAATAAAGCATCCTGAGTTAAAATGCTCACTCAGGATTTAGAACTTTCAACTCAGAACTCCCTTGATTGAGGGTATTGGATCACAAATCAACCACGGACGGTTGATTTAATTGCTTAAACGATATGCAGCAGTTATGAAATAATCAGCCGTAAAAACGCTCTAAAGAGCGCCAATAGCTATTTAACTTAGAAGCTCAGATTTGCGATTTTTATTATCAGTAGCGCCTTTTGAGGGTTGCGAGGGCAGCGAAAGTATAATATCAAACCGAGAAACACTGGTAATTCAAACTGACGCGGAGACGCAGATAGTTTTGAATTATTAAGTAATTAACCGGACTTGATACAACAAACCTCAAACCTGTAAGTGCTGCCAATTTTTGAGGAAATTGAATGCCAAAACAAATTATCATCGCGGAGCAGCACCAAATTGCTGCGGTTTTTTCTGAAGATCAAATACAGGAACTTGTTGTTGCTACAGGTCATCATCAAATAGGTGATATCTACTTAGGAGTAGTAGAAAACGTATTACCTGGGATAGATGCGGCTTTTGTCAATATTGGCGACCCAGAGCGCAACGGTTTTATTCACGTCACCGACTTGGGGCCATTGAAGCTCAAGCGTACTGCAGCGGCAATTACAGAACTACTAGCACCACAACAGAAAGTTTTGGTGCAAGTAATGAAAGAGCCAACGGGCACAAAAGGGCCTAGACTCACGGGTAATATTACTTTACCCGGACGCTACGTAGTACTGATGCCCTATGGTCGGGGCGTAAATTTATCCCGACGGATTAAAAGTGAAAGTGAGCGCAACCGTTTACGAGCACTGGCGATTTTGGTCAAACCGGCGGGAATGGGTTTGCTTGTGCGTACAGAAGCAGAAGGCAAACCTGAAGAAGCGATTATGGAAGATTTGGAGTTGCTGCAAAAGCAATGGGAGGCTATCCAGCAGGAAGCCCATTCCACCCGTGCTCCAGCACTGCTCAACCGAGATGATGACTTTATCCAGCGCGTATTGCGGGATATGTACGGCGCGGATGTCAATCGGATTGTCGTAGATTCTAGTACTGGTTTGAAGCGCGTCAAACAGTACTTGCAGAATTGGAGTGGCGGTCAAACACCGCAGGGATTGTTGATTGACCATCATCGCGATCGCTCCCCAATTTTAGAGTACTTCCGCATCACTGCTGCCATTCGAGAAGCCCTAAAACCAAGGGTAGACCTACCTTCTGGCGGTTACATTATCATCGAACCGACGGAGGCATTAACTGTAATCGATGTTAACTCTGGTTCCTTCACGCGATCGGCAACTGCTAGAGAAACAGTTTTGTGGACAAACTGCGAAGCCGCAACAGAAATTGCTCGCCAGTTGCGTCTGCGAAATATCGCCGGGGTGATCGTCGTTGATTTTATCGATATGGAATCGCGACGCGACCAACTGCAAGTTCTCGAACACTTTAATAAAGCACTCAAAGCAGACAAAGCTCGTCCTCAGATTGCCCAACTTACCGAACTGGGTTTAGTAGAACTGACCCGCAAACGTCAGGGCCAAAATATCTACGAATTGTTTGGGGAAACTTGCCCCACCTGTGGCGGTTTAGGACATACTGTGCGTCTGCCTGGAGAAATCGAAAACCGATTACCGATACCGGCTGAGACACCAGAGCGCGAGCGTTTTGTATCCTTGCCTCACCGAGAACCACGTCAGCCATCTGCCCGCATCCCAGAACCACGAGAAACCTATGATGGATTTGGGGAAGCATTTGACGGCGACTCGGAATTGAGCAACCTCAATCTGATCAATCATCCTAGTTATCAAGAACTTAATGATAAGCGTCGTACCCGGACTCGCCGTAGTCGAATTGGTGTTAATGGGTTAAACGGGAAAGATGAATCTCGGATTGTTCCCAACCCCCTGGCTTTTGTTAACGAGCCAGATTTAGACCTGGATATAGAACCAGAACTAGGAGTTGCGCCAGAAATTCCCTCACCCACCCTTGGTAAACCAGGTTGGAGTGAAAGAGTAGAGCGCACTAAAATTATCAAGGCAGAACCAGTTAAACCAGTGGTAGAACCACCGGAGATTAGAACTGTAGAAATGAGCCTCCAAGAACAGGATATATTTGCTTTGATGGGAATATCTCCTTTGGTGAAGTTAGAGCAAGAGGTTAAAAATACCAAGTCTGTGATTATTAATGTGATTCAGCCCGGTCAACAGCCAACGACCCCAATTGAATCAACCTCAGAATCAACTATTGTCCAAAAAGCAACACCTGAAATAATCACTATTGCCCAAAAGGCAACACCGGAAATAACTGCAAGCAAAATACCGACACCAAAAGTTATTGAGCCAGAACAAAAATCTTTGATTGAAGAGACAACTGAACCATCGGAGTTGACTGTGAATCCTTCGGGACGCTTGTCTGCGAAAGCCGCAGCCGCGAACGAGATCGCAGATGAAAGTGAAGCTAATAGTAGCGCCACAGCCAGCCGTCGCCGCCGTCGTCGTTCCTCAGCGATCGAGGATAATTAATTTACTTTATGGTAGAAACATCGCCAACACCTTTGGAACAATCCACTTGGTTGGAGTTTTCTACCTTGTCAGGGATTCCAGGGTTGGTTGCAGGTGTGGATGAAGTAGGGCGAGGCGCTCTGTTTGGCCCTGTGGTGGCGGCAGCAGTGATCCTACCAGATCGCGCTTTGCCAATACTGATAGCAGCTAAAATCAAAGACAGTAAAAAGTTGTCTAGTTCTCGGAGAACTCAGCTAGCGCAGCAAATTTGTGAGCTAGCTATAGACTGGAAAATAGGGTTTGCTTCTACTGCCGAAATTGACAAGATAAATATTTTGCAAGCAACGCTGTTAGCAATGAGGCGGGCTGTGCTGAAGTTAAAGGTACAGCCGGCACTTTGCTTGATTGACGGCAATCAGTCCATCAAAGATTTGCTATTGCCGCAACAAACAATAGTTAAAGGGGACGAGCGATCGCTCGCTATTGCCTCTGCTAGTATTGTCGCTAAGGTTTGGCGTGACGATCTGATAATGCGTCTAGCACTAAAATACCCTATGTACAATCTGGAGTGTAACAAGGGTTATGGTAGCCAGCGGCATTTGCTGGCTTTGCAACAATACGGTTCCTCGCCCTTACACCGTCAGTCTTTTCGTCCTTGCCAAATCAAAGGTCTGAGTGTTGAGTGATTGAAGAAGAATACAGAATTCAGAATGAATTAGTCGAGGAAACCCTGGGGGATCTTGCTACAGACCTTCCACTAATTACAGAATTCAATTCTGAATTCTGGCTGCTGACTCCTGAATTCTGTTTGTTTAAAAATTACTCAGCATTCAGGATTGGGAATTCAGTACTATCACTGTCAAGTCCTCTATCTTTGGTTTGTGATATTACCCAGTAACTATAATCTGTCAAAAGTTGATTTAATAAACGTTGCTTGACCGACAACAGCACGCTTTTGAGCAAACCATTACCAGTAGCTTCTAAAATCGGCTTAGGAGTGAAGGAAAATGGCGGTGGGAAATCCACCAGCACTTCTAAATCAGCTTTTCCTTGGAGGCGAGTGCCAGTGCTAAACTCTTTGGGAGACAAATACCCTTTTAAATTGAGAGCAAAGCGCTGGTTAATATACTCGAAACCTAAAATTTCACAGTTGAGCGATCGCAAATAAATTATTCCATTTGATTCTGCCCAGACTCTCATGTCTACAGTAGGTTGAATACTCAATGACATAAAAGTCAGCGGACGCATTTTCAAGCGAAATACTTCCTCAGAAAGCTGCTGAATCCGGCTATTGTCAACCAAAGCCTTAACTAGACGTTGAGGCTGACGCAAGTAGTGCTGAATGGGAATAGGCTGCTCTGGAACAGCGATTTCAACCGATTGAGAGGCAGTAAACCGGGTAGCCATGAGCTAATAAAAATATCTGTTTCTTAATTTTAATATTTTTTAACAACTTAGTTCTGATTATTATAAAAGTACAAAATTTATTGACTATAAAAACGATTGTTGCTTATCAGCTATACATCATTAGCAAAAAGTTGGTAGGCTCATTCTATCTTTAGTTCAAGAAATATAGATTAAAATTTAAGTCTTGACACAAAATCCAGAATATGATTATTGATTTTGGTATAAACCAATATCATTGCTCTTAAATCTTCAGAGGGATTTAGCAGAAAAAACTGCTAGCAAATCTATCTGCTAGAAGACTGATTTCCATAACTTGTTTTTTTAGATACATATTTCCTTCTATCCCTTTAGTGCGTAAATTTTAGAGATAACAGTGTTTAGTAAGAGTAGATGTTGGATATATTTGCCAAACCAAAATATTATAATCTCTGTTTACGCATTAAACTAGCAACTCAAGGCTAAAACATGACTTTATCGATCGCACATTTAGGGCCTCCCGGCACTTACACAGAACAAGCAGCTGTTTTTTATGTCAACTGGTTGAGCAAAAGTACGGGAAGTGAAGCTATATTATGCCCCTATCCCACTATCCCTCAATCACTGCACGCCGTTGCTAATGGTCAAGCTCACTTGGCTGTTGTGCCAGTAGAAAATTCTATTGAAGGGAGTGTGACTACAACAATGGATACACTATGGCAGTTGGACAGTTTGCGTATTCAGTTGGCTTTGGTATTACCCATTGCCCATACGTTAATTTCCTGTGCGTCTAATTTAAATAGGATTAAAACTGTTTACTCCCACCCGCAAGCTTTGGCACAATGTCAGGGATGGTTAGAGCAGTTTCTCTCAACAGTAGAGATTATTCCCAGTAATTCCACAACCGAAGCACTACAGCGATTGGAGCAAGATACAACAACGGCAGCGATCGCTTCTAGTAGAGCAGCTCAACTTTACAACCTACCGATACTTGCTAGTGGTATCAACGACAATCCAGAAAACTTTACTCGTTTTTGGGTAGTAAGTCAGGGGGAAGTGGACGCTGGATACCAGGCAACAAAAGCGCCTGCTAGTCACACATCACTGGCTTTTAGTATGCCTGCCAACACACCCGGAGCATTGGTAAAACCTTTGCAAATATTTGCTCAACTGGGAATTAACCTCAGTCGGATTGAATCTCGTCCAACGAAGCGATCGCTAGGCGAATACTTGTTTTTCATGGATTTAGAAGCAGATGTCAAGGAAGCACAAATGCAATCTGCTTTAGCAGAATTAATTACTCACACAGAGATTTTAAAAATTCTTGGCGCTTACAATGTTTTACCGATCGCCACCCTTACTTGAAAAGTTAAGAGTTATCTGTTTGGGACTAGAAATTATAAGTTGTCAATCTTTTATTTTTTGTTATTTCTTTCTAATTCCTCACTTTTCACTAAATGTGTCTTTGAGAACAGCGCGAGCTGCCAAGTGATTCCGAGTAGAAGTTAAAATTTCTGCTTCCCGCTCTAGACGAGTTACAGTATCTTGCATTTCTAACAATAATTGCTGCTCTGCGGCGACACCATAAAGATTACTGGCTACCCAATAAGATAACTCTGTTGGTAAATCGGGCAAATCTTCTGGCAGTTCGATATTTTGTTCGGTTAATTTGGCTGACAGACGCACTACATCTCGCAGTAGTTGTTCTACTTCAGTTGATAAAGGTCGCAAATCTTTAGTTGGTGGTTGATCTTCTATCCACTCAACTAAGCCAACCCGGTATGGCTTTTCACGAACATACTCTAATACACGAAATCTTTGCTGCCCTAAAGTCATCATCTTGATCCGATCGTCTGGCAGCCGTTGGTGATGAATGATTTCGGCACAGCAACCAGTGTTTGCAATTGTACCTTTGACTGGATCAAACATCAAAACACCGAACCTGCGATCGCTCTCCAAAATCGTGTTCATCATGATTCGGTAGCGAAATTCAAAGATGTGCAGGGGTAATGGCCTAGTAGGAAACAGAACTACTTCGGGTAACGGGAACAGAGGTAGTTCGCGAACTGCAATTTTAGAAGATGATGTCATTGTTATTTTGCGATAAACTTAATCTTTAAAATTTCTTTTTCTCTGCTTTTCCCGTACTTTACCTACATTCTATCATTTCTATCATTTGTTTCCTAGCTAAATAAAAGCCCTGAGATATATTTCTTCAGGGCTATGTAAATATTCATACTAATGTAATTTGTCTTTTGTCCTTTGTCCTTCGTCCTTTGCTAATGACAAATGACCAATTACTAATGACTAAATTAAAGTTTGACTTCGATATCTACGCCCGATGGTAGATCCAATTTCATCAGGGCATCAATAGTCTTAGAAGAGGGCTGGTAAATGTCAATAATCCGGCGATGAGTACGGGTTTCAAAGTGCTCCCGTGAATCTTTATCTACGTGGGGCGATCGCAGCACACAATAGATCCGGCGTTTTGTTGGTAAAGGAATTGGGCCTATAGCTGTAGCGTTGGTGCGGTTAGCTGTGTCTACAATCTTCTCGCAAGATGTATCTAATAAGCGCCTGTCAAAGGCTTGTAAGCGGATTCTAATCTTCTGCTGCTGTAGAGTTGCCATCTTTAATTTTCCAGGTTCTGCGTAATTAGGGGAGTATTACAGGTTAAAGGTTACAGGGTAAAGGTTACAGAAAACTATTACCTGTCCCCTGTAACCTATTACCTTATTTATAGAGGGAAGAGAAAGGAGCAGAGAGGCAAAATACATACCATCTCTGCTCCTTTGTTATGAGCAAAAAGGTGCTACTTGATAATTTTGGAGACGACACCAGCACCGATGGTGCGACCACCTTCGCGGATAGCGAAGCGCATTCCTTGTTCAATCGCGATCGCGTTGATCAATTCTACTGTCATCTTGATGCGATCGCCTGGCATTACCATTTCTACTTCTTTGCCTTCATCGGAGGTGTAGGCTTTGATGGTACCAGTTACATCAGTTGTCCGTACGTAGAACTGGGGACGGTAGCCAGCGAAAAATGGAGTTTTACGACCACCTTCTTTTTCTGTTAAGACATAAACCTCACCTTCAAATTCATTGTGAGGTTTAATCGAACCAGGTTTGGCAATGACCATACCCCGTTCAATATCAGCCTTCTGGATACCCCGGAGTAGTACGCCAGCATTATCCCCAGCCATACCTTGGTCGAGACTCTTTTTGAACATCTCAATACCAGTTACGGTAGTGGCGCGAGTATCTCTGATACCTACTAGTTCAACGTTATCGCCAACTTTGACTACACCCCGCTCAATCCGACCGGTGGCGACAGTACCACGACCTGTAATTGAGAACACGTCTTCTACAGCCATCAGGAAGGGTTTATCAACATCCCGCTCAGGAGTGGGGATGTAAGAATCTACAGCATCCATCAATTCGTAGATTTTGTCTACCCATGGATTTTCACCGCGTTGGGTCTTAGGATTCTTGGTCATTGCTTCTAGAGCTTGTAGACCAGAGCCTTTGACGATGGGGATATCGTCACCAGGGAAATCATAACTGCTTAACAGTTCTCTCAGTTCTAGTTCTACTAGTTCCAAAAGTTCTGGGTCATCCATCAAATCTTCTTTGTTCAAGAAGACAACCAGACTGGGAACGCCTACCTGTTTTGCCAACAGAATGTGTTCGCGGGTTTGGGGCATAGGGCCATCGGTAGCAGCAACTACCAGGATACCTCCGTCCATCTGGGCAGCACCGGTGATCATGTTCTTCACATAGTCAGCGTGTCCTGGACAGTCTACGTGAGCATAGTGCCGACTTGCGGTTTCATACTCTACGTGAGCGGTATTGATGGTAATACCCCGTGCCTTTTCTTCTGGGGCATTATCGATTTGATCGTAGCCTTTAGCTATAGCTTGACCCATAGCAGCCAAGGTCATGGTGATGGCTGCTGTCAAGGTAGTTTTACCGTGGTCAACGTGGCCAACTGTACCGATATTGATGTGGGGTTTATTCCTTTCAAACTTTGCGCGTGCCATGAATGCTCATTTCCTTATTTTAACTAAGCGTTCCCTTTGCTTTTTGCAATGATAGTTTCAGCTACGCTGCGAGGCACCTCTTCGTAGTGGCTGAACTCCATCGTGAAGATACCCCGACCTTGCGTCTTTGAACGGATATCAGTGGCGTAGCCAAACATGGTCGCTAGTGGAACTTTGGATGCGACCTTAGCGAGTCCCTGTTCAGTGCTTTGGCTTTCAATCTGCCCTCGGCGGGAGATGAGGTCGCCAATGACGTTCCCGATATAGTCTTCAGGAACTTCAACCTCAACTTTCATCATAGGCTCTAAGAGGACGGGTGAAGCTTTCAGCACAGCCTCTTTCATCGCCATTGAGCCGGCGATTTTGAAAGCCATTTCCGAAGAGTCTACATCGTGGTATGACCCATCAATTAGCGTCGCTTTGACGTCAATCAACGGATATCCAGCTAGAACACCGGATTCACAGCTTTCTTTCATTCCTTGTTCTGCGGGGCCAACGTACTCTTTAGGTACTGTACCGCCGGCAATTTTGGAGACGAATTCAAAACCAGTACCGGGTTCTCCAGGCTCCAAATTGATCACAACGTGACCGTATTGACCTTTACCACCACTTTGGCGGATGAATTTGCCTTCAATTTTGCTCACAGCTTTCCGAATTGTTTCCCGGTAAGCTACTTGCGGCGCACCTACATTCGCTTCCACCTTGAATTCTCGTAACATCCGGTCTACTAGAATTTCTAGGTGTAGCTCTCCCATCCCCGCGATCACGGTTTGGTTTGTTTCCGGATCGACGCGGACACGGAAGGTGGGGTCTTCTTCTGAGAGAGATTGCAGAGCCTTGGACAGCTTGTCCATGTCATTCTTAGTTTTGGGTTCAACCGCCACCGAGATCACAGGCTCAGGAATGAATAGGGATTCCAAAATTACTGGCGATCCATCATCACAGAGCGTGTCACCTGTCAAGGTGTCTTTCAATCCCAAAGCTGCTCCCAAATCACCCGCTCGCAGCTCATCGACATCTTGCCGATCGTCTGCTTTCATTAGAACTAAGCGGGAAATCCGTTCTTTTTTATTCTTACTAGCGTTGAGTACGTAGCTGCCCTTTTTCAGGACACCAGAATAAACGCGAACAAATGTCAGGCGACCATAAGGGTCAGCCATAATCTTGAATGCCAGAGCTGCTAGGGGTTCGTTGTCATCAGCCCGCCGCTCAATAGTATCGCCATTCGGCAGTAAGCCTTGAATTGGCGGTACTTCACTTGGCGCTGGCAAGTAATCAACAACGGCATCCAGCATCAGCTGTACGCCTTTGTTTTTGAATGCCGAACCGCAAAGTACTGGTACAATTGTCCCCGCAATTGTGCCTTTACGCAGGGCAGTCCGAACTTCCTGTTCTGTAAGTTCTTCGCCCTCGAAGTACTTAGTCATCAGAGCATCATCAGTTTCTGCCGCAGCTTCTATTAGCTTGGTGCGGAATTCGTCTACCTGCGCTTGCAATGCTTCCGGGATATCGGTTTCCTGGATATCGGTTCCTTGATCGTTTGCGTAAATATACGCACGCATTCGGACTAAATCAACGATGCCTTGGAAGTCGTTTTCACTACCAATTGGTAGTTGAATGGCGATCGCATTCGCCCGCAGGCGATCGCGGATTTGTTCGTGAACTTTATAAAAGTTCGCTCCGGTGCGATCCATCTTGTTGATAAAGGCTATCCGAGGAACTTTGTAGCGTTCTGCTTGCCGCCACACTGTCTCAGACTGCGGTTGCACGCCGCCCACAGAACAAAATACTGCGATTACACCATCCAACACGCGCATGGAACGCTCAACTTCAATTGTGAAGTCTACGTGGCCCGGAGTATCGATAATGTTAATTTGATGATCTTTCCAACTGGTACTGATCGCAGCAGCAGTAATGGTAATTCCCCGCTCCCGCTCCTGCTCCATCCAGTCTGTGACGGCAGTTCCTTCATGAACTTCGCCAATTTTATGAATTATTCCAGAGTAAAATAATATTCTCTCTGTTGTTGTTGTTTTGCCCGCATCTATATGCGCCGCAATACCAATGTTGCGTACTTTCTCTAGCGGGATCGTGCGTGCCACAGCTACCTCCTATAGTTTTTGCCTCATGATATCTTGTATATTACTCTTTGTTAAGATTCTATACTTTTACGGAAAACCGTCTTCTTTTTGCAAATCCACGATATACCACTTTAGCAAGGCGATATATCGCTTTTTGACTTAATAACGATAGTGGGCAAATGCTTTGTTAGCTTCTGCCATCCGGTGCGTTTCTTCGCGTTTCCGAATAGCATTGCCAGTTTCGTTGGCAGCATCCATTAATTCATTTGCCAATTTGCTTGCCATTGTCCGGCCTGGTCTGGAGCGGGAATATTGCACTAACCAACGCAGTGCTAGGGTAGTGCCCCGTTCTGTACGCACTTCCATTGGTACTTGGTAAGTTGCTCCACCAACTCGCCGAGCTTTTACTTCTACTAAAGGCGTGGCATTTCGCACTGCTCTTTCAAAGGTTTCCAACGCACCAGCACCAGTGCGTTCTTCAATAGTTTTTAATGCATCATAAACAATGCGTGCGGCAAGTGATTTTTTGCCATGACGCATGATCCGTCTGATAATCATGCTCACAAGGCGACTGTTATATACGGAGTCAGACGGAACTGGGCGCCTTTGAATAACACCACGACGAGACATACTTCACCTTTAATTCGGAATTGGCAACGAAATTATATGCTATCAGACACCGGAAACTAAAAGCTGTAAAACCCAATCTTCAGACTTTTTCAATTTTGTTTTCGACTGTTGCAGCAAGGCTGACCTATTGACTGCCAATTTTGGATTAGAGTTTTTGGTAGATGTTCCGACCACAAGGATTGGAAAAAATCAAACGTCTATAAGCCTCATACCCTTGTGGGTTCGACCAATCCAAAATTGCAAATCGCTCGACTGAGCGTAGTCGAAGTCTAAAATCCAAAATTCATTGACTTGCTACCTGCAACTAAATACTCAAGGCGACAACATTTTAAACCTTAATATCCAGATTAGAATTCTGCTGTGGGTTACAGCGTTATCCTCAGAACTTCTACACTTGCTCGCTTAGTGTAGGTGTAGCTTGCTTGATTTTTTAAACAAACTTGAGCAGCTTTCATAACTGCTCTTAGAACACAGACCCTGATAGTTTTTTGTCCTTGAGCGCTTCTTAAGTAGACGATCAATCGTGTTGGATGCGATTAATCGCCCAATCCTATTTTTTCGCTGCTTTCGGACGTTTGGTTCCATACTTGGAACGACCTTGTTTGCGGTCTTTGACTCCGGCTGTATCTAGGGTGCCACGGATAATGTGGTATCTCACGCCTGGTAGATCCTTAACCCGACCGCCACGAATCATCACAACTGAGTGTTCTTGTAAGTTGTGACCAATACCTGGAATATAAGCTGTGACTTCAAATCCAGAGGTAAGTCTGACTCTTGCTACTTTGCGTAGGGCTGAGTTAGGCTTTTTTGGTGTGGTCGTGTATACTCTGGTACAAACTCCTCGACGTTGGGGACATTGTTTCAGAGCAGGGGACTTGGTTTTCTGACGCGCTTGTTCGCGCTCATTTCGTATTAGCTGCTGTATTGTTGGCATGAGTTACAGCGCGTAAAGCTGCTTATAGTCTAAGTTTTAACAAATCCTGATTATATCTTTTTTTACGGCTTTATGTCAATTGTTATTTTTCCTTAGTAATTGAACATCTGTTTTTTGACTAATTGTTCAATCACTAAGGACTTAAGGAGAAGGAATTGCCACAACCACAGGTAGCGATCGCCTGGGGATTGTGGAAGCGAAAACCACCACCCATTAGGTCTTCTGAATAATCAACTCTCAAACCGTTGAGGTAATTTAAGCTTGTGGCATCGATGACTACTTGAATCTCATCCAAGTCGAAAACCTGGTCGCCAACTTTTATTGTTTCATCGAAGGACATATCATAAAATAATCCAGAACAACCACCTGGTTTTACTGCCAATCGAAACAAGACATTTGGCTGCTTGGACTTAATTCGCCCAATCTCACTTATGGCTGCTTCACTCAGATGAATCATGGAACTCGTTTTTTGCAATTGAATACCCCATCTTCCATTTTACAGATGGGTTGACCTTTGCTTGTGCAAAATTCCAAATCACCGAAGGTATGAGCGCGATCGCTATTACTACATTTATAACACTAATATGCTTCAGTCCCCACCTTGTTAAGGTAGGGACTTCTGGGGTGCAATAGTTCGTTTACAAAGACGGTTTACATAAAAATGTATTCAGCTTTAGGATTAGAGCTTTAATAGCATTCTTTTGGTTTTAATCTTTGGTACGGGCATAGTCATCTTGGTAGCGGATAATATCATCTTCTCCTAAGTATTCGCCATTTTGGACTTCAATCAAGACCAAAGGGATCACGCCTGGATTCTCTAAACGATGAGATGTACATTGAGGTACATAAGTTGACTCATTATTGCTCAGTAGTACTTCTTTTTCACCACAAACTACTCTAGCTGTACCAGAGACGACAATCCAATGTTCGCTGCGGTGATGGTGCATTTGTAGACTGAGGCGGTGTCCAGGCTTAACTTCGATGCGCTTAATTTTGTATCCGCGCCCTTCTTCCAAAACTGTAAAAGCACCCCAAGGACGTAATTCAGTTGCAGCAACGCCCCTGGAAGTTATGTTTGGAGGGAGGTGTAGAGTTTCAGTCTGTGTAGTTTCTTGATATCGAGCCATAGTTACCTCATTTGAAGACATAACAAACCGTTGGTACTCTTAATTATTGATAAAAAAATCTAGCGCTATCTTGCAACCTTGAAAATCAGCAATTTTGTCGCACTTTGATAAACATAGCAAAATCAGACCTTATGGTGTAAACCATCACTACTAAAATTCTGATGTCTACACCAAGTCTTCATCAAGCTAAATAACAGCTTGTTCTAAACTTTAAAAAGTGACTGGAGATTGGGGATTGAGTTTTTCCCTATTCCCCATTATCGTGATTGCAGGAAAATACCAATTCCGTTATGAACACGAGCAGGGGTACTGGGCGATCGATCGAGTAGTTGCCCTCCTAAATAAAGGCTGGTAGAACTACCGCCATCTAAATTTAGGGCATTCACACAGCCCATGAGTTGCATCAATTGGGCATGTTCTGCCAAATTAGGCCCATAACCGCCGACACGATTATGTGTGGCAGTAATCATCAGTGTGTCTGTTGCCGTTGTGCAAATACCGCTACGAATAGCCTTTTCGGCAATAAAGGCATTGCTGAATTTTTCGCCTTTGGCATCAAGGACAATTTGACGATTTTGGACTAATAGCGGCCCAGCACCAATAATGTGGGGATAACGACTAAAATCAGCTGGAGTAGTAGCGCTGGAAATACTTACTGCGCTTCCAATAGGTAGCTGGGAGGCAGCACTAGTAGCGTTAGCGCGTAAAGTTAGCAGGTAGCCATCCTGGGGAATGGGAACCGCTGTCGCACCAACTTTGCCGCCTGGTAACTGATTAGTAATTTGGTCTTTTTCTACCACTAAGATAATTTCGTTATCTGTCAGGGGTGTGTAAGTTGATCCCCAAGCTGAGGTGTAACGAGCAATGCCACTTTGAATGTAGCCACTGTTGAGAAACAGAATTGGTAGGCGCTGGTCATTTGCCGTAATTAAAGTTTCTTCCAAGGTGAGACGACCGAAGTAAAATTGGCCTGAATCATTCCAAGCGATCGCACCCCGGTTAAGAATCGGGCCTGATAACCACTGACTATCCCGACGAATCGCACCCAATGGCAATCTGTTATTACGGTTAAAATAACCACCATTAATTCCAGCTACTGCTAAGTAACGTTGTGCTGTTTGAATTAAGGGAGCAGTACCGGCTAGCCCTGATGGACTAGCCCACATAGGTTTAAACGTTAGCCCAAATTTGCGGGGATTAACTTCTAACCAGACCACAGGAAAGCGTTCTGTGCCTAAGTTGACATAATGCTGTCGCCAGCGCAATCCTGGGGCCCAAGTAATATCTCGTTCTTCTAGAGGATCGGGTCGAATATCGATCATCAGGCGATTGGGGTTAGCTACAGTAGTAACTTGAGGCGATAGACCAAAGGGAACGCTCAGACTAATAATCGTTTGGTTTTTCACCACCTCCACTTTTTGAATCAGTGGTTCAGGGGCTGGTAGTATTGGTTGTGTTGGTGTCGCTGGTGATAATTGTTTGAGCAGGTTTGGCAGCAATGTTGGTGGTGCTGGTGGTGGCTGGGGGGTATAGCGTTCTATCAAAACAGGGTCAGCTATTCCATCCAGAGTAATTGTCCACTGTCTATTTGGCGGTACAGTGGATTTGGGAGTTGGCGTATCTGGATCGGAAGATGGAGTTTGCAGTTTGGCGATCGCTGACCCTTGTGCAACTTGCCAGGGAGTTGAACGATCTAAATCGACAATAATCCGAGCCTGTTGCAAAGGGACACTCGCTTCTGGAGGTTGCTGACTCGGAACAATATTTGTGACTTGTACTTTTGGGGTAGCAATTTCCAAGGTGTTGCCATTAGCTTGGATTTGCCATCCTGATGTTCGAGCAAAATTAGTAATATCCAGATAGCGATATGCTCCTACTAGCCTGGCGGCTAAAACCTGTGGCGTTGTTATCGGCGAAAACCACTGTATTGGTTGTTTCGCTGAATTACTACTGTTTAAGAAATTTACTCCAATTAATTGCCTGAATGCCCCGTCACTGAGATGAGTTGTCACCTGACCAGATTTTCCAGGTTGCTGCAACCAAGTTCCTGGTAGAGTACGACCATTGAGGGAAATTTGATTACCAGAAAATGCCGCGCCTGTTAAAGGAGGTGTCGGTGACTGTGAGATTAACTTGGGTGTTGATTTTGTGGTTTTTAGGGACTCCTGGGCGTTGATAGGATAGGTAGTAATTAAGCACAGTACTGTCAAAAGTATTGGTGACACAGTAGCCCGAAAAAATTTGCGTTCGCCCTTGGCTTTGACGGAGCCATCGCTAATCCCTGATTGGCAACAATTCGGCATTTTTACCATAATTTACTAGGTACTTTTGAAAACTATCACCCAAGGTATAAACTAACTAATTATTTGGAAATATAAAGAAAGCATGACTTTATTTTTGAATAAATATGGTAATCTATATATTGGCTATTTGTCTCTTTTAAACACACATTAATTTATGTAGACGCTAAAGCCACTGCAATCAAGTGTTTTAACTTCCACTAATTTTAAGCACACCATATACGGTAGTTTTGGTTATCAAAACTGGATTAAGATATTTAATCCTAGCTGAACGTTGCTAATATGATTATTTCAGTAATGTCTAGTTAATAGTAATACATGCGGCAACTGGTAAGCGGCAAAATTCTAGACAACAAAAATATTTGGGAATTGTCAAATGGGTATATATTGTAATACGCTGATTTTATTGCTGGATCGGGATGATTTTGGCTTTAGAACATAGTACAGCGTTTAGTTTTAGTTTTGTTTCAGGTGAGCCAAAAAAATAGGCTCGGTAAGTAGCTAGTGTGCATCTGGAAAAAAGGGATTGAGAAAATACTTAACTTCAAAATATAAAAAAGAAACTGTCAGGGCAAAAATAATGTCTTGGCGGAGGGAACTTGTCTAACACCGCATAAATACATAAAAAACACGCAATAATTTTAACACGGGGGAACTGATAAAGTAAAACCGAAGTTAAAATTTTTTTTCCCTAAATTTCGGTGCTTATATATTTTTCCATCGCTGAAATTAGAAATTTTTTCCCACCCACAATGTAGTGGCAAAATTGGTAACTCAATACTTCAGGAACAGGGTATGAATAATAAACCGATGAATCAAGGCCAGAAAATCACAGCTGATATCAACTCAAGAGATACCTATCAGGGGCAAAAGTGGTTAGTAGAAGAACGAGATGCCTGTGGTGTAGGTTTTATTGTTCATCGCCAGAATCATACCAGCCACGAAATTATCGAAAAAGCCTTAGCTGCTTTAACCTGCTTAGAACATCGGGGAGGTTGTAGCGCCGATCGAGATTCTGGTGATGGTGCTGGAGTATTGACAGCAATACCTTGGGAGTTGTTCCAACAAGACTTTGCCAAAAGAGGGAAGGAATTTACATCCACCAATAATATAGCTGTGGGGATGATATTTCTACCACAAGACCAGCAAGCTGCACAAAAAGCTAGAGCAACAGTTGAGCAAGTAGCTGCTGAAGAGAAATTAATTGTATTGGGTTGGCGAGTAGTGCCAGTGCAATCTGATTTGCTGGGGGCACAAGCAAGAGAAAATCAGCCCCAGATTGAACAAGTTTTGTTAGCTTCTGTTGACAAAAGCGGCGATGAATTGGAACGCCAATTGTACATTACCCGCCGCCGAATTAGTAAAGCTGCAACCAATATCTCAGAAGAATTTTATATCTGCTCGTTGTCAAGTCGCACAATTGTCTACAAAGGCATGGTGCGTTCCGCCGTTTTGGGCAACTTTTATGACGATTTAAAAAATCCAGCTTATAAAAGCGCCTTTGCTGTCTATCACCGCCGCTTTAGTACGAATACGATGCCCAAATGGCCTCTAGCCCAACCGATGCGGTTTTTAGGTCACAACGGCGAAATCAATACCTTATTGGGTAACATCAACTGGATGATGGCACGAGAAGCTAGCCTATATCATCCTGTATGGAACGATCGCATCGAGGAACTCAAGCCATTAGTTCATATTGATAACAGTGACTCAGCCACCCTAGACAACGTAGTGGAATTACTGGTGTGCTCTGGACGCAGCCCCTTGGAAGCCTTAATGATTATGGTTCCAGAGGCTTACCAAAATCAGCCTTCTTTACATAAATTTCCAGAAATTGTTGATTTCTACGAATATTACAGTGGTTTGCAAGAAGCTTGGGACGGGCCAGCACTTTTAGTATTCAGCGATGGCAAAAAAGTTGGTGCAACACTAGATCGTAATGGTTTAAGACCCGCTCGTTACGCGATCACCAAAGATGATTACATTGTTGTAGCTTCCGAAGCTGGTGTGGTGGACTTCCCAGAAGCCGATATTGTCGAAAAAGGTAGACTCGGCCCAGGGCAAATGATCGCCGTGGATTTAGAAAATCATGAAGTGCTGAAGAATTGGGATATAAAGGGGCGCATCGCCAAGCAGCACCCTTATGGAGAATGGCTGCAACAGTACCGTCAAGAATTAAAGTCATTGGTCATTAGTCATCCGTCATTAGCAAATGGCAATGGCAAAGGACATTTGACAAATGACCAAGGACAATTGACTATTGACAAGCAAACCTTGCTTCAGCGTCAAACTGCCTTTGGCTACACCACAGAAGATGTAGAAATGGTGATTCATCCAATGGCGATCGCAGGTTCGGAGCCGACTTTCTGCATGGGTGATGATATTCCTTTAGCCGTGCTATCACAAAAGCCACACCTGCTTTATGACTATTTCAAACAGCGCTTTGCTCAAGTGACGAACCCGGCGATCGATCCCCTGCGGGAAAAGCTAGTGATGTCTCTGAAAGTCGAATTAGGTGAACGGGGTAACTTATTAGAACCCAAGCCAGAATATGCTCGGAGATTGAAACTCGAATCGCCAGTGTTAACGGATGCGGAATTAGAGGCGATTAAGCTGTCAGGATTTGCCACGGCTGAGTTGTCAACCCTGTTTGCGATCGCGAATGGCCCGGAAGGATTGAAAACCGCAGTGCAGTCTTTGCAAGCACAAGCAGCTGAGTCAGTCCGGGCAGGTGCAAAGATTTTAATATTAAGCGATGGCGTCAATGACAGTATCAACACAGAATATACCTACATTCCTCCCCTATTAGCAGTGGGCGCTGTGCATCACCATCTGATTCGTGAGGGATTGCGAATGAAAACATCCCTGATTGTGAATACTGCTCAATGCTGGAGTACCCATCACTTTGCTTGTCTCATTGGCTATGGTGCTGGTGCAGTTTGCCCGTATATGGCTTTAGATACGGTGCGTGATTGGTGGTCTGATCCCAAAACTCAAAAGTTAATGGGGGTACAAAAAATTGCCACCCTCACCCTAGAACAAGTTTTAGGAAATTATCGCAAAGCAGTAGAGTCAGGTTTGCTAAAAATTCTCTCCAAGATGGGAATTTCTCTGCTCTCCAGCTATCAAGCAGCCCAAATCTTTGAAGCGATTGGCATTGGTGGAGATTTAATCGAACTGGGATTTCGTGGTACGACTTCCCGCATCGGTGGTTTGAGTGTTACTGAACTCGCTGATGAAGTGCTTTCCTTCCACGTCAAAGCTTTCCCAGAACTAACGACCAAGAAGTTAGAAAACTTGGGCTTTGTGCAGTACCGTCCTGGCGGCGAGTACCACATGAATAGCCCAGAAATGGTTAAGGCGTTGCATAAAGCTCTAGATGGCAAAAACTACGACCACTACGAAGTTTACAAAAAGCACCTCCAAGGCAGACCAGTAACGGCCTTGCGGGACTTGCTAGACTTCCAAGGCGATCGCCCGTCGGTTCCTCTAGAAGAAGTAGAGTCGGTAACTGAAATTGTCAAGCGCTTCTGCACAGGTGGCATGTCTTTAGGCGCTTTGTCAAGAGAAGCCCATGAAACTTTAGCGATCGCCATGAACCGCATTGGTGGTAAATCAAATTCTGGGGAAGGCGGCGAAGACCCAGTGCGCTATACAGTTCTAGATGATGTAAAGGATGGTCACTCGGCAACCCTACCGCATTTGAAAGGATTGCAAAATGGCGACACCGCCTCTAGTGCTATTAAGCAAGTCGCATCAGGACGCTTTGGTGTCACGCCAGCGTATTTAAGCAGCGCCAAACAAATTGAAATCAAAATCGCCCAAGGTGCCAAGCCTGGGGAAGGCGGACAACTGCCAGGCCCCAAGGTGAGTGAATACATTGCGATGTTAAGACGCTCCAAGCCAGGAGTGACGCTGATTTCGCCGCCACCGCACCACGATATATATTCGATTGAAGACCTAGCACAACTGATTTTTGATCTGCACCAAATTAATCCGAAAGCAAAAGTGTCGGTGAAGCTAGTTGCAGAAGTTGGCATTGGGACGATCGCTGCTGGTGTCGCCAAAGCAAACGCTGATATCATCCAGATTTCTGGTCATGATGGTGGTACAGGGGCATCACCACTTAGTTCGATTAAGCACGCTGGTTCGCCGTGGGAATTGGGTTTAAGTGAAGTGCATCGCGTCTTAATGGAAAATAATCTGCGCGATCGCGTGATTTTACGCGTAGATGGCGGACTCAAGAGTGGCTGGGATGTGGTAATAGGTGCATTAATGGGTGGTGAAGAATTTGGTTTCGGCTCCATCGCCATGATTGCTGAAGGCTGTATTATGGCGCGAGTTTGCCACATGAATACCTGTCCTGTGGGTGTTGCTACTCAGAAAGAAGAACTCCGCAAGCGGTTTACGGGAATACCAGAACAGGTTGTCAACTTCTTCTACTTCATTGCCGAAGAAGTGCGTAGTTTGTTAGCCCGGCTTGGCTATCGTTCTTTGTCAGAAATCATTGGACGTGCAGATTTGTTAAAACTGCGCCAAGAGGCAAAACTCACCAAAACGCGATCGCTAAATCTCGACTGTTTACTTCAGCTACCAAATAGCAAAGACAATCGTAGCTGGTTGGTGCATGAAGAAGTTCACAGCAACGGCGTGGTTTTAGATGACAAGTTTCTTGCCGATCCCGAAATTCAGGCTGCCATTAGGGATCAATCTACTGTCACCAAGACTTACCCAATTATCAATACTGACAGAACAGTGGGCACAAGATTAGCGGGTGCGATCGCTTCTCAATACGGTGACAGTGGCTTTGAAGGACAAATTAATCTCAACTTTACAGGTAGTGTTGGACAAAGCTTTGGTGCTTTCAATCTCCCAGGCATAATTCTGAGCCTAGAAGGAGAAGCAAACGACTATGTAGGTAAAGGGATGCATGGTGGTGAAATCATCATCAAACCTCCAACGGATGCTACGTATAACGCATCACAAAATGTGATAGTTGGCAATACGTGCCTCTATGGTGCTACTGGAGGCATATTATTTGCCAATGGCCTAGCAGGAGAACGCTTTGCTGTGAGAAATTCCAAAGGCATCGCAGTGATTGAAGGCGCTGGGGATCACTGCTGTGAATACATGACTGGTGGTGTGATTGTCGTCCTTGGCAAAGTAGGACGTAACGTAGCCGCTGGAATGACTGGTGGACTGGCATACTTTTTGGATGAAGAGGACTCATTTCGTGAGTTAGTCAACCTAGAAATTGTCAAAATACAGCGGGTGATTACCGAAGTAGGTGCAAAGCAACTGCAAGAATTGATTCAAACTCATGCAGAACGTACTGGTTCACCAAAAGCGAAGAAAATTCTGCAAAATTGGCAAGAATTTTTGCCGAAATTCTGGCAGTTAGTTCCGCCTTCTGAAGCTGATAGTCCAGAAGCCAATCCTGAAAAAAAAACAACTGAGTTCAGTTTAGTAAGCAGTCATTAAGAGACTTCAACAAATAAATTCAATCTTGTGAGGCGGGCCTTGTGGTCTGCCTTTTAATAAAACAAGGTTTTCAGTGCCAAAAACTTTTGTAATGCTTATGTAATAATATTAATACAAAATCAAGATTTGGGCGATCGTTCTTTAAAGAAAAAATTTTTAGTTCACTGCTAGAGCGCCCTTAATTATCACTCTCCAACCAAATGCAAAAACAACCATGTTAACCAAAAAAGATAATTTTACTATTTAGCCAATTACTATTGAATAATTACCTATAATTAATAATTATTACTTTTTGTTAGCAAGCAACTTTTGGTCTGTATCTTCGATTTCTAAAAGTTCTGGAATAGTCACAAAGCGATAGCCTTGCTTTTTAAAGTTGCTAATAATTTCTGGTAAAGCTTGCACAGTTCTGGAACGATTACCACCACCATCATGCATCAGCACAATTCCACCAGGTTTAGAATCTTTAATCACGTTATTAATCAACTTTGGTACAGCTGGTAACTTGTAGTCTGTGGAGTCAGCCGACCACATTACCACAGCATACTTTTGTCCTTTAGCATAACCAGCTAATCCATTGTGTAGGATGCCACCGGGCGGTCGAAACAGATTTGTTTTAACACCTGTAACTTGATAAATTAGGTCTTCTGTGCGATCAATTTCAAAAGCAGCTGCTTGTTGATTAAAGAAGTGATACCAGTGATGCCAAGTATGGTTGGCAATGACGTGACCTTGAGCAACAATCTGCCTTCCTATCTCTGGATAATTTTTTAGGTTCTGCCCAACTACAAAAAACGTCCCTTTAATATTATTTGATTTCAGAATATTTAGCACTTGCTCTGTAGTCTGAGGCCAAGGCCCATCATCAAAGGTAAGAGCAATTACTTTCTCACCCTGAGTGAGTTTTGCAGCATTAATTATTGCCCCTTGAAAACGTGATGGTAAAGGGTAGGCTAGACCCTTTGTTTGTGCTTCTTGCTGCCAACTTGTAAGCATCGTCGCCTTTAATTTCTCAATGCGCTGCTGAGTTCCTACGTTTGCAGATACATCCTTGATATTTATACTTGGTCTACTCTGAGCATCCGAAGCATTTGGCCTTAGAAGCATCATAAAAGCAAGACTAAAAACACCACCTAAAGCAAGTAGCGCAATTAATATTCCTTCTGGCCACAGAAACGACTTATTGTTTTCCACCTCAACGCTCCTTCAAAGATCGAACCATCACCACGGTTATGACGGTACGTTATAGCACATTTTTATTAGATATTTAGATACCAGTTGCTTTCTGGTAATCATGAAAATTAGAATTGGTACTAACGGAAATTCAGAATTGATAAGACAGACTATATTGCTTTAACTGAAATCTATATGCATTAGATTTGGACAGTGTTGAATATACAATAATTGGTACTGTTTAATTTCAACCCAGTCATAAAAGGTAAGCTCTGCGCTTCCACACTCTTACCGCTAGCTCTAAGAAGGAGAGGAACACAATCAGATAATTAACCACACCCCAAAATCCTCTTAAATAGGAGTTCTGAATTAGTTGCTGTTTTTCAGTTCACTGCTAAGGCAGCATTATCCTTTCAAGTTTTATAGATTTTCAAATAAGACGAACTAAGCTGTCATACCTACAATTTGCACTTTTAGCAGACTGAAGTTTTTTTAGCCAGACTTTTTGACAGTAAAACTGTATAATTTACAACTTAAGTGAATTGTTTGATTAACATACAAAACTACTTACAAGGGCGGATTGTCTTTAAAAAAAGAGTCTGGTAAGCTATTAGTTCTATTCTTGATAGGATATATTTTACTGCCTGTTACCATTGTTTCTTTTTTAAGAAAAAGTTAAATTTTCAACTTACAGAATGTTACCTTGTACTTTATATGAAATAGACCAGACGAAAATTGATTCAATATAGTTTCTCATTGCCAAGGGGCATTTATTCTTTAAATCTAGTCACCTTTGACTCATTCAGCAAAAATAATTCTATCAGCAGCTTACTTCTTTTTCGGATGCTGATACTTTAGCCGAAATTGCTAGTAGCTTTCTGTCTGTGAATGTTTTTCTCGATAATTAAGTATGTTTATATCTTAATTAATAGTACAGTTTAATATGCACTGTCACCGTGTAATTACGGAAATTAATTTCGTATGTATAGATAAGTGATTAAAATTACAATAGTATGACATCTATCCATTGAAGCATTAAAGTCTATATTTAATATTGAAAAGTAGTATTTTTTACTAAAAACCCTTATTTAACTATATTTCTGTATTTAAAAATATATTTACATTTTGACTAATTTTATGTAATATCACTTAATAATACAGACCAAATAGATATTTTCTTGCAACTCAACCTCCAGCAAAACTACCCTCTGCCTTTTTTCAGTAAAGTGAGGTAGATACTGTCAAATATGGGGTAGACTATTTTGCGACTCTACGACCAATTTTCTGTTTAAAGAAAAAACCTACTGGTTGTATCGCTCTAGCAGTCTGTAACTAATACCGCAAGGCGGAAGTCAAAAATCAAAAGTCAAAAGTCAAAAGGTTTGTGAATTAAGCTTTTCAAACATTTTGGATGGTATGTTTATTTACGCCGTCCTGTACTAGCTTCTTTTGCAGAAAGAGACAAAATTTACAATCATCTCATAACTTGCCTTATAATTACAGCAATTAGAATTTTTATTTTTAATTATCTATTTAGCAATCCTAATTATTAGCTTATATTACCTTAGACAAGTCATAGTTTATTTACAGCACTTCTGCTCATCTTTGGTAAATGGATAAGTGTATTATTTAATGTCTGTATAAATTGACCTTAAACACTGTTTTCCTATTAATATACCTTTTGAGTCAAAATAATCAAGGTATTTGTCTCACTTCTGAAACTGGCTAGAAACTTTTATGATTCCTCACGAAAGTGATGCAAAAGAAGAGCGTGCGTCGTTAAAAGTATGGCGTAGTTGGCAAGAAAATCTGATTTTAATTGCGATCGCACTGAGTTTGGCATTCCTGATCCGGACTTTTATTGCCGAACCGCGCTATATACCTTCTGATTCGATGTTGCCTACATTACATACTGGCGATCGCTTGGTAGTTGAAAAAATCTCCTACCATTTTCACCCTCCGATAACTGGAGATATTATTGTTTTTCAGCCACCCGCAGAACTACAACGTCGAGGATATCCCAAAGACCAAGCGTTTATCAAGCGAGTTATTGGCCAGCCAGGTGAGGTAATTAGTGTTGCTTCTGGCAAAGTCTACCTTAACGGTCAACCCTTGGCAGAAAACTACATCGCTGAACCTCCAAATCAGCCATATCGACCAGTGAAAGTCCCAGAAGATGAATTTTTCGTCATGGGAGATAATCGCAACGATAGTAATGATTCTCGCTATTGGGGCTTTTTACCCAGAAAAAATGTCATCGGTCGGGCAACGTTTCGCTTTTGGCCTCTCGATCGCATTGGGTTCATTTAATCAATTTTGGATTTTAGATTTTCTTTCCATCCAAAATTCCAAATTTCCAGAGTTAGGAGTTATTTTAAAACTTCTAACTTTTAACTTAAAACCTCAAATAATACATCATCTGAGCGATCGCATCACCAGTTAACTCTAGCCGTCGCTGGAAATCAGCCAGGTTACGGTAAGGCCCGGCTGATTGGCGATTTTGCACCACTGCTTGCGCCACAGACAAATCTATAAATGGAATTTGTGCTAATTTTTCAACGGTTGCTGTGTTCGGGTTAATTAAATGCCTAGGATTTTCTAAAGATTCGTGGTCATAGTAAATAAAATTCAGTAGAGGCTTTAATGGCTCTAAGCGCGGCGCTGGCATACCCAAAGCCGCAGCGATATCTTCAATACAGTAAAATTTCACACCTGAATGTGAAAGTTCCACAAGCGATCGCGCTTGGTGAATTGACAAACCTGGTAGGCGTAACCAATCATCTACAGTCGCTTGATTAGCATCAATGCGGATACCTAATTGAGCTGCAATCTGAATTTCTTCCCCAGATTGTAGGCGATAGTAGGGATCGTTGAGAAGCTTGGCGCGCAGTTTTTGCAGTCTAGAGTTTAAAGATAGCCAGTTATTCATGATTGTCGCTTACCTCAGGAAATCTGGTCTAGCAATTGGCGGCGCTTTTGTTCAAATTCATACTCTGAAATCAGTCCATCCTGGCGCAGAGCATCTAATTCACGCATTGCCTCAGCGATCGCTCCTACCTGATTAATCGCCTTTTGTGAGTTCCTTGCCGCTGACTTGCCTAGATTAAAATTACGATCAAAAGCTTCTTCGTCTTGGGCTAAATACCAAACTCCCTCAATCGCACTAGCTACCTTGGGGATAGGCGTCCAGGAAAGCAACACATACAAAACACCCCACAGGGGCTGTCCCAAGTAGAATTTATGTAATCCGGAAATTGTCAGCGTGCCAGAAAAAGCTAAAACAGCGGCAACACTTCGACTTTTGCGCTTAGTCAACATATTTCTAATAAATATACGAATACCATAGTTCCTACAATAAGACAGCCAAAAGGCACAGAAACAATTCATCCCTAACTAAATCTTCCCAATCCCCAATCCCCAGCGATGCACTGAGCTTGTCGTTGGCGCAGCCTAAGAAGAGAAGTGTCCCCAATCCCTAATTTGAAGAAATTTGAGTAAGTTTCACATGACTGTGCATTGAGCTTTGATGCTAATTTTAAGTTTTTAACGAACGGATTTAGATTACTACCATGTCACAGATTTTCCTACCGCCAGAATGGCTGAAACAGCTTTGTGATCCTTACGCTGTGCTAGGAATTTCTGTGAGTGCTGACGATCGCCAGATTTTTAAACGTTATCACACTTTAGCGAAACTGCTACATCCCGATCGCTATGCCAAAAGCTGCAATCCAGATCAACAATTAGCAACGGCAATACTTAGCTATTTAATCAATCCAGCTTACGAACAACTCAAAAATCGACACAACCGTTTGATTGCTATAGCTATGCTGCGATCGGACGCAAGAGTATTACAGCAGCAAGCTTTGTGTGGGCAAAGTGCCATAGCTAAGGAAATTATAGAAATGTCTCCACCCCAAGCAGAATTGTTTTATGAAGAAGCGATCGCCTCCTATGCAGAAGCTCAATACAAATCACTCCATCAGTTTTATCAAGTTACACAACAAATTAGTATACTGAATTTAGTTTATTTACAGTTGCATAAACCTGACCTGTTTCTACCGCAAAAACCCGTTCGCATCATCCCTGAAGTAGAAGTCAAGCCAGTTGAATTGACATTAAATGAAAAAACTAATGTCAAACCAGTTTTGACAAACTACGCTCAACACCACTACCAGCGAGCGATTGAGTACGTCAGGCTAGCTAATTGGCCCCTAGCTGTGCAAGAACTGCGCGATGCCATCAAGTTAGAGCCAAATAACAGCGACTATTATGCCTTATTAGGTTTAGTACATCTAAAACAGAAATTTATCGGGATGGCCAGGGTTTACATCCGTCAAGCATTAAAACTTAACCCGCAAGATTTACTAGCTCAAAAATACGCTACCAGATTGCAAATTGAACCGAGTGAAAACACCAATCCTAAATCAATGGCTAAAGCTCTGAGTATTGCGGCTTTATTAAGTCGATTTAACAAGGGGAAACGTTCTCAAGTCAAGTGTTGAAATTTCGGTAACAAACCGTACTAAAACCGAAGCTTCGTGACTAGATTACTCCCCTAGACTAAAATAATAAATAGAAGTAAAGCTATTAAGCTACTGAGTCTGGGCACTCAGTTTAATATAAGCAATATGGGATTCTTCGATTCTGAAATAGTTCAACAAGAAGCAAAACAGCTGTTTGAAGATTATCAAGCGCTGATCAAGCTTGGCAACAGCTACGGCAAATTTGACCGTGATGGCAAAAAGCTGTTTATTGAGCAAATGGAAGCCATGATGGATCGGTATCGCATCTTTATGAAGCGCTTCGAGCTATCAGAAGATTTCATGGCACAAATGACAGTAGAACAACTGAAAACGCAATTAGGTCAGTTCGGTGTCACCCCACAACAAATGTTTGACCAAATGCACCTCACTTTAGAACGGATGAAAGCCGAGCTAGAAAAACAGCCCTAGTAACACAAGGCGGAAGTCAAAAGTCACGCATAATTGTATTTCGGGCTTTTACACTATTTGAAATGGTATTTTTATTTACGCCGTGCTGTACTAGTCAATTTTAGATTTTGCGGAAAGTCAGATCGCCGGAAGTCGGCACTCCAACTTTCCAAGCCAGATTTTGGATTCATTGGCAATCCAAAATTCAAAATCTAAAACTAAATTATTGTGACTTGGGACGAGAAAACTGCGAAGGTGGCTTGAAGTTTTCTACTGGTACGTTCTTGAGTGCCTTCTCCATAAAATCTTTCCAAATGGGAGCGACCAGAACACCACCTGTGGCATGGTCAGCTAATTGTCTGTTGTCATCTCTCCCTACCCAGACAGCAGTTGTCAACTGTGGCACAGTACCAACAAACCAAATATCTTTTTCTGATGATGTTGTTCCCGTTTTCCCTGCGGCTGGGCGACCGATAGCAGCACCTTTACCTGTACCCTCAGAGATTACCGATCGCATTACATCAATAATTGCTGCTGATGCCCATTGATCGAGGACTAGCTGCGGTTTAGGGGTGTTATCTAACAACACATTACCACTACTATCAGTGACACGGGCAATTACAGTTGGTGGAGATTGCCAGCCATAATTAGCAAAAGTCGCGTATGCACTAGCCATTTCCAGAGGTGTGACACCAATTGCCCCAAGTGGTAAGGAAGTCACAGGTTCCATCGGACTCGTAATCCCCAAGGTACGACACGTTTCGATGACTCTATTCATCCCCACAGCTTTACCAATCTTGATCACCGGAATGTTGCGCGATTGGGCTAAAGCTCTGCGGATTGGCATAGCTCCGCTAAAACCGCCATCATAATTTCTCGGAAAGTACCAACCGTTACCATCTCGATAGCTAACTGGGGCATCGACAACCGTTGAATCTGGCCCATACTTACCACTAGCAAAAGCAGTATAGTATACAAATGGTTTAAAAGAAGATCCGGGCTGCCGTTGAGATTGAGTTGCACGATTGAACTCACTGGTCTTAGGATCTATACCACCCACCAGTGCTTTGATAAAATGTGTGCGCGGATCAATTGCCACCAGAGCCATTTGATTCTTAGATAATCCTTGCCCCAGAAGTGTTTTATGCCACTTACTAACAGTTTCTTCTGCCATGATTTGGAAGTTGGCATCAACTGTAGTTTGCACCCGCATCCCGCCTTTGAGTAGTGTCTCACGCCCAAACTTTTTAGCCAACTCCTGCGCTACGGTATTGGTTACATAAGGTAGGGCACTACCTTGAAAGGATTTGATTCTCCCAAGTTTGATTTCTTGCTTGAGGGCATTGTCGTATTCTGACTGGTTGATCCAGTTCAATTCCAACATCCGTCCTAGCACTTCTTTTTGTTTCTGTTTTGCCAGCTTCATGCTCACGAACGGGCTGAATTCTTCTGGTGCTTGGATTAAACCCGCCATCATTGCTGACTCACCCAAGCTTAAATATTCTGCTGACTTATTAAAGTAACTGCGGGCTGCTGTTTGTACACCATAATTGTTATGACCCCAATAAACTTGATTGAGGTACATTTCTAATATTTGGTCTTTAGTAAGAATTTGCTCTAACCGGATTGCTAGCACAGCCTCTGCTAACTTGCGGGTAAAAGCACGCTTGCGAGACAAAAATAGGTTTTTTACCAATTGCATGGTGACAGTAGAGCCACCCTCTTTGACTCCGCCTGCTGCTGCGTTAGCTACTATAGCCCGGCCAACACCACTGGGATTAATACCGTGGTGATCGTAGAAGTGGTCATCTTCACTTGCCAATACCGCCCGTTTTAAATTCGGCGAAATTCTGTCTAGAGGTACGACTTCCCGGTTGGCTTCCCCGTGAATACTCGTTAAGAGTTTGCCCTTAACGTCATAAATGTAAGTCGTTTCTGAGGGAAAGAAGTTACGTAGCTGTCTGACATCTGGCAAATTACGGAAACTGATGGCTAAACCAACCAGTCCTCCGGCTACAATGGAACTTGCCAGCATGGTGATTGAGAGGAGAGTACCGCCAGTTACCTGACCGACTCCTTTCAAAAACTCAAAACCTGATGAAGCCCGACGCTGTGGCTGTTTATCTTCAAAAGTCCTAGACGACGACACGGCTATTTCACTTCCTCACTTGTAAATTTAACTGTAATTGATTGGGTGAAGCAAGGCGGTTAGTTTTTTGCAATTATAGTAGTTTGGCAGATGAGAAAGTGGATAAATTGCAAGTGTTTATAACCAACTTAACTTCGAGTGTGCAAAACATAGCTAATAATGAATCTCTTCGGATGACGCCAGATTTTGCTTGGTTGCGTCGTGGTGTAGTAGAAGTATTCCCACAATCAGATGATGTTAACAGCGAAAGTTTAGAAAGGCTCTTACTAACTACACAACAACCTTTAAGGGTCAAATTAGGGATTGACCCTACGGGTACTGATATTCATCTTGGTCATAGCATACCAGTACGAAAACTGCGAGGATTTCAAGATGCAGGTCATACAGCAGTTTTAATTATTGGCGATTTTACAGCACGTATTGGCGATCCAACTGGTAAATCTGAAGTGCGTCGTCAGCTTACAGAAGCAGATGTAGCTAAAAATGCTCAGACTTATTTAGATCAAGTACGTCCTATCTTGGATTTTGACACACCAGGAAGGTTAGAGGTGCGCTATAACTCCGAATGGCTCTCTGGTTTAAACTTAGAGAAAATTTTGGAGTTACTCTCCACGATGACGGTGGGGCAGATGTTAGCGAAGGAAGGATTTGCTGATCGCTATAAAAAAGAGAATCCGATTTTTATTCATGAGTTCCTGTACCCGTTAATGCAAGGTTTTGATTCGGTTGCAGTTGAAGCAGATGTGGAATTGGGAGGGACTGATCAGAAATTTAACCTTGCTGTGGGCAGAGATTTGCAGCGCCATTTTGGTCAAAAACCCCAATTTGGGATGCTGTTGCCAATTTTGATTGGCACGGATGGCGTGCAAAAAATGTCTAAATCTTTAGGTAATTATATCGGATTGTCAGAACACCCAGGACGAAAGTATCAAAAGTTGCAAGGAGTTCCCGATAATCTACTAGAACAGTATTTTGAACTGTTGACGGATTTACCTTTGGATCAACTGCCAGAAAATCCCCGCGATCGCCAAACACTCTTAGCATGGGAAGTTGTTAAACAGTACCACGGTGAAACCGCAGCCCAAGAAGCCAAAGAAGCAGCGCAAAGCGGTGGCAAGGAAGGTGCAGTTCCAGAATTCTCTCTAGCTGGCGTGCAGCAATTTCCTACTAAGTTAGCGTATATTCTCAATGTCACTGGCTTGTGCAAAAGTACCGGGGAAGGAAAGCGGAAAATTCAAGAAGGTGGAGTACGCCTAGATGGCGATCGCATCACTGATGCTGATACCACTTTCGATGCTCCTAGTGAATTACAAGGTAAAGTTTTACAAGTTGGAAAAAATAAGTTTGTGCGCTTAGTGCCTTAAATGGGGAATGGGGAGTCGGGAATGGGGAATGGAGAACAGGTAGGACAACGAGTTATTGTGGCTTTGGATGTGCCAAATGAGCAAGCTGCGATCGCTCTTATAGATCGGCTACCACAAGTTAGTTTCTGGAAAGTCGGTTTAGAATTGTTTACTAGCACTGGCCCGAAAATTCTGGAAGTGTTAAAGTCCCGGCAAAAGCGCATTTTCTTAGATTTAAAGTTTCATGATATCCCCAATACCGTTGCTGGTGCTTGCCGAAGTGCAGCTAGATACGGAGTGGATTTACTGACAATTCATGCTACTGCTGGTAGAGATGCCCTGAAAGCCGCAACTGAGGCGGCACAGGAAGGGGCTGCAAAAGCAGGCGTACAACCACCAAAGTTAATTGCTATTACACTGCTAACGAGCATTTCTGCTCGGCAGTTGGCATTTGATTTAAAAATACCCCTAGAATTGCCAGAATATGCTCTAGAAATGGCCCTGCTGGCTCAAGAATCTGGTTTAGATGGGGCAGTTTGTTCGCCTCAAGAGGTGGTACAGCTACGACAAACCTGTGGAGATGACTTTTTGCTAGTTTGTCCGGGGGTTAGACCAACTTGGGCAGATAAAGGCGATCAAAAGCGATCGCTCACCCCAGCCCAAGCCATAAAAGCCGGTGCAGATTATCTAGTTATTGGTCGTCCCATCACCGCTGCTACTGAGCCTGAGTTAGCCTGGAAGCGGATTTCTGAGGAGTTAATCACGGTGGCATGAAGCTAAGAGTCAGTGAGAAACTCAGAGTGCAGGGTGTAGGGGAGAACAATCTTGCCTCTTCGCTCAAGAAGAAAAATTATAGTTTCCTGTTTGCTTGTGGCTTCTGGGTTGTAGTCTCAAATAGCTTTGCTTACCCAGCTTTCTCGATAAACTCCACCCCTAAACCCTCGGCGCTAGCAGAAAGGGAAAATGTCAACAGTGATGCGAGGTCTTTGTGTTCTGAGCAAAATTTAGAAACATTAACTATACAGCTACTGCAAAAATTACCTAGTTATACCAATCGCGCTAGTCAACGCGCCCGCCGCCTCAGTAGAAGCAGTCAGGTTTACAGTTATATGTTAGTTGCAGGAAAACCTGAGTTTACTCCTCTGCCCCTTAACCTTGAAGAATATAGTGCAGATGCGTCTAAAAGCGCTGGATCAGGAGTTGAGCAAGTTTTTTTTACTACCTTGGAGCGGCAGTACATAGATCAGAAAGTTGTAGAATTGCAAGAATTTCACTGGCTGTTATTGACTAAAACTCAAAGTGGTTGGCAACTAGTGATGATGTTTTCTCAAGTTGGTTCTCATTCACAACAGCAGCCACTATCTCCACCACGAGATAGTAGTAACGGTACTGTTGCCCAAGGGGTTAAAGCTTGGTTACGCGATTGTGAAGCTGGAAGTTTACGTCAATAAAACCTATAGCGGTTCTCGTCTGGATGCAATACATTTTGACCTCACTTCCATTCCTCTCTCCTTTTAGGAGAGAGGCTTTGAATCTTACTCCTCAACGCTAGCTCTTAAGGGGGTGGGGGTTAGGTCTGTATTGGACTCAACCGAGAAGCGCTATAATTCCCAATCTTCGTAAATTAGAAGAATATTAAGTAATGTCTAAAAATACTTACTCAAATTCTTTATAAACAGGATTATAACTTGTGGTTAGAAACTACATTGAAATAATTGCAAGAACGAGATTTAGAACATCTTGATTAGGATCGTTTGATTGAGGAGATTGAAAGATTGGGTAATCAACACAAACACAAGCTCGAAAGTTATTACTTCCTTTGAAATGCTCTTGCGTGGCATAGCCCCTTGTTAAAGGTAAGCTAACTTTTTACAGTACAGCGTAAATAAACTACCCCTTCGGGTTCGGCAGTTCCTCATGGGGGGAACCCCCAAGACCGGACTGCCTCACCATTTCAAATCAGTAAAATGCTTACGCTGTATTCATTTTTAATTTTGTTTGCGAGTCTGCAAGCGTCATTGTGAATTTTGAATTCGCTTCTTGCGGTACTAGTTATTTTCATAGAAGATACATCACCTAACTAGCTTGTATCAGTATGATTTTGCCTGTATCTTTAGGAATATTTTTAGGAAAAATAGCTAATAAATAGCTAAAAGAAGCAGACATTATTTAAAAACGTAGATTGGCTTGAATTTAAGCGTTGTAACTCCCGTTTTTTGGCGATAACATGGAAAGAAGTTTATTTCAAGCTTTATCAAACCGCGTTTAGCGTCAGTTTTTTTATGGACATTCAGTTAATCAACATCGGCTTTGGTAACATCGTGTCTGCCAACCGAGTAGTTGCCATTGTCAGTCCAGAGTCTGCCCCGATTAAGCGGATTATTACCGATGCACGGGATAGAGGTCAACTGATTGATGCAACTTACGGTCGTCGGACTAGGGCTGTAATTATCACCGATTCCAGCCACGTAATTTTGTCAGCAATTCAGCCGGAAACGGTAGCGAATCGCTTTGTAATTTCTCGCGATCATCAAACTGTAGATAATTGACTAGCAGTGGATTTTTCCCACTCGTCTTTGTACCGGATCAGTAGTACCATGTGAATTAGATAAATTTTCTGTTACTCTTGCTACAAATTCTTTAGTCACTAGTGGTCTAGACCAGGAACACAAAACTAATGAATAATATGTATTGATTGATTCACAGGTTGAAGGGATGATGCCAGTTTTACCCATCCAGAGTAGTGTGACTACCGAAGAATGCTTACATTTAGGCAGGTTAATTGTTTTAACTGGCCCCAGTGGGGTCGGTAAAGGCACTTTAATGCGATCGCTCCTAGAGCGTCATCCAAAACTCTATTATTCTGTATCTGTAACAACTCGTTCTCCCCGTCCAGGGGAAATCGATGGCAAAAGTTATTACTTCATCAGCCGCAGTAAGTTTGAACAATTAGTTGCTGAAGGTGAATTTTTAGAATCGGCAGAATTTGCTGGTAACTATTACGGCACTCCCCGTGAAGCTGTACTTAACCAAATTCATGCCGGTAAGTTAGTGGTACTGGAAATTGAACTAGAAGGGGCAAGACAAATTCGTGCTTCTTTTCCCAGTGCCCTCAGCATTTTTATTTTACCGCCTTCCTTTGATGAATTAGAGAAACGAATACGCTCTCGTGCCCAAGACTCTGAAGAAGCGATCGCCCGCCGTCTGCTTCGCGCCCAAGAAGAAATTCAAGCCGCAGATGAATTTGATATTCAAATCGTTAATGACGATTTTGAAACTGCTTTAAATGATATTGAAGCAGTTTTATTTAAATAAGTTAGGAGTTAAGAGTTAGAAGTTATGAATTTAACCTCGCTAACTCCTAACTCCTAATTTCTAGTAATTAACCAAATAGACCTTGAATTAGTGCCAAATTACTAGTCAAAAAGTAAGCAACTACAGCACCACCAATACCACCAATCAAGAAAGAACTGGCGAAGTTGTTCCAGCTTTCTTTAGAGTTAAAAGCATCTGCTGGAAGCTTGGGTACGGGAACACTAGGAAGTGCTTTGGGTGGATTGCTATTGGCATACAGCGACAGAGCGCCTGTAAGAACTACAACCAGCCCAATGGCTGACAGCAACCCAGCTAAGTTAGCATCACTTGTATCCCGCAGTGGGCCCAATTTGGCAAAGGGACCAAATAGCCAGTAACCATGAGCCATACCAACTTCTAAACCGCGTCTAGCAGGAGCCAGACCTGGGCGATAGGCAGGTAAGTTATTAATGAACCACTTGCTTAAGGGAGAAGCATTAATCGGGGTTTCTAGGTTGCCTATCTGTGGATCGCCAAATGCGGGAAAAACAACTTCCCGATTTCTGGGATCGCTGGGAAGATTCTTTGATGCATCTACTGCTTGTGCCATATTTTATGTTCGCCTCTAAATTAAAATGGTGGCATTTTTATATTAATAATAATTGTCGCTAAAGATGTCTTTTTGCTAGGAAGTTTAGAAAAATTAATTTAGCTAGTTTTAAAACTGTGAAACTCGCGACCTGTAAACAGAATCACGAGTTTCAAAAAACTATTTTTGCTGCCTATTCTGGTGATAATTCTGCCTAACTAAGCTGAAGACATCAACTACACAATATTAAGCAAAAAACAAGACATTCAACTGTCCTAAATCCCATTTGACACTTATGGCAGTGGGTGGAAAAGTAGGTCGGGGAAAAAGAGGTTGAATTCAATCAAGATAACTGCTGTGATGGTCAGCCAGATGGTAGCTGCCACGGGGGCTGTAGAAAGGAATTTAATCAAATAGGCTGATTGGTCGCTTTTGTCTGCCATGAATTTAGTCTCCAAAACAAATGAATTAGTTAAGCTGATTTAGCGTGGGGAAATGGGGATTTCTGTATCTTTGGCTGCTAATTTTCCAGAGAGAAGTTCTTGGACTGCTGCTACTGGCCAAGTAAAGCCTGACGCCATAATAGGTAGTGCCAAACCAAGATCGATTTGGATTTCTTTTAGTTCAGTGCCAGATTCCTTTTTAATTGCTTGCAGATAGGCACGACCGACCCAACCAATCCAACCAGCAATATATAGAAACAAAATGCTAGGGATCAAAAAGTCACCAGCATGATTTAGACTACCATCAACAATCAAGTGGGGGTACCCTTCAGGGCCGCACAGCTCCTGAGAATAACGCTCAAATCGCTTTATCCCTGATTGGGGGTCAGAGGTGGTATTACGGGCATTAGCTGCTAGCTCTTGAAAAGCGGGATTGTCTTTGCACGGTGTCAAATTCGCCCCTAAAGCTTGTGCTGGGGGGGCAAAGTTGAACCAAAGACTAATCGCTAACATCAAAGCAAACAATCGTCGCATAGAGTTGTTTCCTTTTATTACAAAACAAGAAGTTCTTTGTACAAAACGAAGCGGCTTGTACAGTTGTTTATTTGCATAACTAGGAAGTCATCATACTCTTGGGTGGGAACCGAGTAAAGTTTAAGTAAATAAAAGTTAAAGCTTCTCAACTAAAATAGAGTGTTGAGTGCCCAGTTAGAGCGCCAAGTATAAGAATTGTTGTTGTAGGGTAGTAAAGAAGCAAGATTTTCTCTCTATTACTCAAGACTCCAGACTCAGCACGGGCTAAACCCTAGCATATCCGCTAACAGCACTTATTACTCTCAATGACAACCGTTTTAGCAATAGAAACCAGTTGTGATGAAACAGCCGTCGCAATTGTTAATAATCGTAAAGTTTGCAGCAGTATCGTAGCCTCGCAAATTCCAGTCCATCAGCAGTATGGCGGGGTAGTGCCAGAAGTAGCGTCTCGCCAGCACTTGGAAACAATCAATGAAGCGATCGCCCAAGCCTTAGATCAAGCCCAATTAGACTGGGGAAAAATCGACGCAATTGCCGCCACTTGTGCACCTGGACTCGTAGGAGCGCTATTAGTGGGGTTGACTGCTGCCAAAACCTTGGCAATGGTACACAACAAGCCATTTTTGGGAGTTCATCACCTCGAAGGTCACATTTACGCAACTTATTTAAGTGAATCAACTTTAAATCCCCCTTTTCTTAGCTTACTGGTTTCAGGCGGACATACAAGCTTGATTTATGTCAAAGATTGTGGTATATACGAAACCCTGGGACAAACCCGTGATGATGCTGCGGGTGAAGCCTTTGATAAAGTGGCGCGATTGTTAAAGCTGGGTTATCCCGGTGGGCCAGTGATTGACAAGTTAGCACAAGAGGGGAATCCTCAAGCCTTTGCTTTACCGGAAGGAAGAGTTTCTTTACCCGGTGGTGGATTTCATCGTTATGATGCGAGTTTTAGTGGGTTAAAAACGGCTGTGTTGCGTTTAGTGCAGCAGTTAGAGAAAGATAGTGGACAAGTACCAGTGGCAGATGTAGCAGCTAGCTTTCAGGATACGGTAGCGCGATCGCTAACCAAAAGAGCGATCGCCTGTGCCCTTGACTATGGTCTAGACACAATTGCCATTGGTGGCGGTGTAGCAGCTAATAGCGGGTTGAGAAAAAACCTCCAAGCTGCCGCCGTTAAACATAACCTACGCGTCTTATTCCCACCTTTAAAATTCTGTACCGATAACGCTGCCATGATTGGCTGTGCCGCCGCTGACCATTTATCGCGTGGTCATACATCCCCCCTCACACTAGGCGTTGAGTCTAGGTTAGGGCTTACTCAGGTGATGAAGTTGTATCAACCTATTGAGTTGTCATTAGTCAATAGTCATTAGTCATTTGTAACTACTAATGACCAATGACTAATGACCAATGACTCTTGCTATAGACTCTTGACTATCGCTCGGATATGGTCAGCCACAGCATCCGGCTGTTCCAACATCGCCAGGTGTCCACAATTAGGAATTTCCAGAACATTGTCACCACAATATTGGAAAAGTCTGTGAAAGCTGGCTAAATGGCGCACATACTTGGGTTCCATAACCTTGTCTTCCGCGCCAGCCAAAAAATAAACTGGCTGCTTCAGTTGGGATACTAGCTCAGGTAAACGATTGATTTCTTCTTCAGTTGTGGAGTCTAACAGAGTTCCCAGAGCCGCTTCTGGGTCAGCCACGACGAAATCTATTACCCGCTGACGTGCCCAATAGCGCTCCAAAGGACGAGCCACACTAGCTCTGGTAAACAGCAAATCAATCAAAGGCACTTGGGAGAGCCAACGCGGACGCATTTGTAAAAATTTCTGACCCGCCGAGCGAAACTGCTCAAAGGCTTCTTTGAGGTAAATACCACCGCCAGCGTTGATACAGATAACTCCCTTAACACACTCAGGTATTTGATCTGCTCCCCAAAGAGCGATCGTCCCGCCTAATGAGTGACCAATTAGCCAAGCACTTTTAATATTCAACTGTTTCAAAAGAGCCGCTAAATCCTGAGTATACGCAGCAGGAGTATAAAGAGAATCGAAAGATGAGTCAACCGCACTACTGGAGATGGGCATCAGACTCAAAGACGTTTGTGCTCGACTAAAATCGGTTTTTACCTGGGACTGGGATTCACCAAAACCCCGCAAATCATAGGACAGGCACTGCAAATCATCTGATAGGCGGGAAATCACAGGTTGCCAATATCCACGGCTATTGAGCCAACCGTGGATAAATACTAAAGCATGGGGGCAGGAAGTGGGAGCCGTTAGCTCGTATGCGTGTGGAACGCCCAAGATTTCGATAGTTGCCATACTTATATCGTACCCTTAAGGACGGGTGCGACTAAATACTAAAGTGGGAAGAGTTAGAAGTTAGGAGTGAGAAATTTTTAATTCATAACTCATAACTCATAACTTCTCACTTTTTTATTTACCCAGCAACCTCTGTCGCACTCCTTCAGCAATTTTGTGACCCAGATATTCAGGAATGAGGCTTTCATTCGGCCCTAACAAGTAGAGAATTAGCCGTGTACGTCCGCGCCAAACCAGTAGATTGGCATTGACTACCAAAAGGTCTTCCTGCCAGATAGCGTACATCACTTTGTAGAATAATCCTGGTTGATTATCAGCTTCAATCACTAGAGCCGGGAGATGAAAGACCGGATCGACATAGAACTCAGTCTGTACCTGCTCTAAACCAGTGTCAAGATTAAATTCTACTGCCAGCATCTCTTCTACTTCAAACCGACCTCCTAAAGCCTCTCGAATGGCGCGACAGACATTTTCTGCGGTTTTCTCGGTCAAGGCTTTACTACCACGAGATACCAACAGTTTGATAAAAACTAACATTGGCGGACGGATCTGACCGTATAGACTCAGACCGTGGATAGTCAACCCATAAGCTGCTAGTACACCAAAAATATCGCTGAGGAGAAAAGACTGGTTGCGGTAAGCAAAATGCAAAGCACTTTTACTACCTTCCGGTTTCAGTTCAATAACAGCGCGTCTAGTTTTATAGAGACGGTAGGCTAGCCGCAAATTTTGCAGTTGAATTTCACTACTGACAAATTGCTCATAAAACTGGGGAAACGCTCGGTTAAAGCGCTTTAGGAGTTCCAGTGTCGAAGATTTTAAACCAGAAGCCATTGTTAAGGGTAAAACTCGCTTGCTTTCGTCATCTGGGGGCTGGGTATTGGGGGCTGGGTGTTTGCGATTGGGGACTGGAGATTGGGGACTGGAGATTGAGGACTGGGAGGACAAGGGGACAACACAAGAGTGTTCTCGATACCCAATTCCCAATGCCCAATCCTGTATACAATTCACACCTAAGCTAACGTGCATTTAAGCTCTATACGAGCAATTGCCAAGATTAGGTTTTTCCATTATGAATGCGTGAATTTTGAATTGTTTATATCCTTACCCTTTTGGCGAATTTCTCCTAGCCTTTACAACAAAATGCTAAAGTTGAAAATGATTGGTGTGAAACACGCTCTAACTGGCTGTTACCATTACAAATCCCGAAAACAACCGAAAAACTTTGAGTGTAAAGGGTAGTAAATGGGGATAGCGATGTTAAAAGTGAATCAACACTCCTGAGAGTGGAAACCAATTCAGTTATACTACCCGAACCGCGTTGGCATGGGTTTTTGGAAAACTTGGTTTAGTACTCCTGAATCTGTAGGGACAACTAGGACAAACCTCTTTGAAGAGCATACAGCAGAAACTGCGGGCAATAGCCCCAGTAATATTAGCGAAGCTTCTTCAAAGGAGGCTCGGATCGTGTTCAGCACGGAACGAGATATTGACCTATATGAGCTAGAAGAACTCTGTGATGCAGTTGGTTGGTCGCGTCGTCCTCTAAGAAAAGTGAAAAAAGCTATTGAGCATAGTTTTCTCGTTGCCTCAATGTGGCAAGTGAGAGGAAACCAAAAGCGGCTCATTGGTTTTGCCCGTGCTACCTCAGATCACGCGTTTAATGCCACTATCTGGGATGTAGTGGTTCACCCAGACTTTCAAAGTCAAGGACTGGGTAAGGCGCTGATGAAATATGTTCTCAAAAAACTTAGGAGTGAAGAAATTAGTAATGTCACTCTCTTTGCCGACCCCCATGTTGTAGATTTCTACCGAACTATGGGGTTTATGGCTGATCCAGAAGGCATCAAAGGTATGTTCTGGTATCCTCACTAACACTCAATCCAAATAAAACCCGATTTGCACAATAAAATCAGGTAGGTATAGTAGTATAAATCTATTATTTTAATTTGGTTTGACAAGGTTTAGCCGACGAACGAACAAGTAATATCTCTTGTAAAACGAAGTCGGCAGCCAAACCTTTATCAGTATAATTATCTAATTTAGCTCGAATTTGCAGAAGAGATAAATATATTAGGCATGAGCGGTGTTATGTGATATGATTGGTTTAACACTTTTGTGAAGTGCGATCGCTTTGATGGGATAAAACCAAACCCAAAAAAGTAGATTAAGTGTAACGGGATGTAGCGCAGCTTGGTAGCGCGCCTGCTTTGGGAGCAGGATGCCGCAGGTTCAAATCCTGTCATCCCGATTTAATTAATATAGTTAACAGTTAAGGTAATTAGCTAGGCTTTCTTTGCTAAATCTGCAATTTAATTGGATATTTTTATAGAGAAGACTAATTAGGGTGTTCTGTTGTTGAAGCCTAACAGGCAAATTTTGTCATTAAGTAGTAAGGTGATTTTTGACACTGAGTTTTGTATATCTTTGAGAAGATATTAAACCAATCGCAGATGGAACGATTGATTAAGTAATAGCGTCAACCAATATTAGAAAAAGCCGATAAAATAGCATTTATCATCTCCAAGGTTGGAGAGAGCGAGAGACTTTTTGCTGTTTGAGAAGACATATAATAGGCATCTACGACATTTCGCGGTCAATAGCGAAGCAAAACCTAGAAAAACACAACGTTAGCACAACCAATTTGTGAAAACGATACTATAGCAACTCTAAATAGTTAGGGAACATTGGATTTTGACCGTTGAGGCTTAACACTCAACTTCAACGCGCACAATGAATTTTTCACAACTCAAATAGATTGCTATATAACTAAAGCTAGTTGGTGCTGTGCAAATCCAACCATTTGTTTAATTTAATTGGACTATTGATGCGAGGAGCAGTCATGAAATCATTTATTCGCTTAGGTGCGACATTGGGTATAGCTGGCAGTGTATTTTTAACAGGGCTTTCAGGAATAGGCAATATGCCAGGACTGGGCAATCTAGAGGCGATCGCCTTGCCACAAGATCAGGTCGTGAAAAAGCTCCAAGAAGTACCTGTATTCACGCTTACCAATCCTAAAGGCGAATTCGTAGTTCTTTCGAGAAACAACGCATCCAAGCCGGTCTCACAAGTAGGATTTTTTATTAGCAAGCAAGATGCTCAAAAATTCCTTGACAATCGGCTCAAAAAAGAAAATCCCCAGTTGGCAGGCACGCTACAGGTTAGACCTTTGTCTTTGGCAGACTACTATAAAATAGTCCAAGAAAGCAAAAAGAAATCAGATTCTGTGATTTATACTTTAGTGCCGACGCAAGAGCAGGTAGCCTCGGCAACAAGTATGCTAAATCAAAATGGTAAAAAGGTAGAGCAATTCAATGGTATTCCCTTATTTGTACCCAAATTTAAGAAAGATAATAGCTATCTGACTATTCCCCTTGCTAAAGGTAATGAGCGATACATCCCTTTCTTTTTTGAGAAAGAGCAAGCAGTGGCTCTGTTAGAGGAATTCAAAAAAGCCGTGCCAAAGGAAGCAGCCAATACTGAAATTCAGGTGGTGGATTTGTACGGTGTTATGGAAGCTCTCAATAGCAGCAGCGATCCTAGTATCAATAAAATTATTCTGTATCCATCACGGGAGTCGATCAACTTTATTCGCTCCCTTGCGCCAAATCAATCACCAGCGGCCAAGCCTGTGGCTGCCCCCGCTCCGAAAAAATAACGGATATGCGCTCCAAGGTTGAGGTATGGGGGAGAAACATTTAATAGTTTCTGGTTTACAACTTTGGCAGTGGCGGAATGCAGCTCTTAAAGCAGCGATCGCCACTGATGTGCCACCAATGGAGGTAGATTGGCTACTTTTAGAAGTTGCTGGGTTAGACCGCTTGGCACTGCGTTTGGAGTCTTTTAAAAACTGGCCGCAAATCCAGCTGCAATTGCCGCTAGATGAGTTAGAGCAGCTATGGCAGAGGCGATTAAATGACCGCTTACCAGTGCAGTATATTGTGGGAGTTACACCCTGGCGTCAGTTTAAAATTGGGGTGTCGAATGCGGTTTTAATTCCCAGACCAGAGACAGAGTGTTTAATTGATTTAGCTGAAGCATCTGCTAGCAATGCCTCAGGACACTGGGCAGATTTGGGTACTGGGAGTGGAGCGATCGCACTGGGATTAGCAGATGTCTTGCCAAAAGCAACAATTCATGCAGTTGATTACAGTTTAGAAGCTCTGGCGATCGCACAAACCAATGCCCATAATTTAGGTTTTGCTAACCGGATTAAATTTTATCAAGGTTTCTGGTGGGAGCCACTGGCATTCTTAAAAGGTCAGTTCAGTGGTATGGTGTCAAATCCTCCTTACATACCCACCAGTACTTTACCTACTTTGCAACCAGAAGTAGTTAACCACGAACCGCATCTAGCTTTAGATGGTGGCGTTGATGGCTTAGATTGCATTCGCCATTTGATCGAAATCTCCCCCACTTATTTGCAACCTGGTGGCGTGTGGCTGATTGAGATGATGGCTGGACAGGCAGATACAGTGCAAGAACTTTTACAAAATCAAGGTAGCTATTATAAAATTCAAATTCACGCTGATTTAGCTGGAATTGAACGCTTTGCCCTGGCCTACAAAAGTTAGGAAATAGGGCATGGGGCATAGGGAATAGGAAAAATGTCCCATGCCAAACCCGATAAAAATGACACAAGTTTCTCTAACAAATCTAATAGCTGGCGCACGTGCTGGTCTTTTGGTGAGCTTTCCGACTGATACTGTTCCGGCACTTGCAGTAGTACCAGAAAAAGCAGCATTAATTTTTGCGGCGAAGCAACGTAGTCAAGACAAACCTTTGATTTTGATGGCTGCTAATGCTAAAGATTTGTGGCTGTATGTCAAAGGTAGTGAGAACGAGTATAAAGTTTGGCAAGAAGTAGCAGATAAATATTGGCCAGGAGGGCTGACATTAGTTTTGCCAGCGAGTCAACGCCTACCAAAAGTTATGAATCCCATCGATCCTACAACAATTGGCATTCGAGTACCAAACAGTGCGATCGCTCAAACTATTTTGGCTCAAACAGGCCCTCTTGCTACCACTAGCGCCAATTTTTCTGGTCAGCCGCCTCTGCAAAAAATGGCAGAAATTGAGAATCAGTTTCCCAAGGTTCTGACTTTAGCAACGACAGAATACCAGGGTGAAATACCAGGGATGGGTATACCTTCCACCGTTGCTAAATGGACAGGGATAAATTGGCAGATATTGCGGCAAGGTGCAATTGAGTTAGATTTATCAACTGATAACCAAGTATAGGTAGCTATAATGTTGTTTTCGTGTTTTAACAACAGAGAAATCTGAAACTTTAGTTTGCGCTGTTGTAGTTAATTAGCAAGTTAATAATTGCCAGATATGAATTGGAGCAACTGGATATATCTAGGAGTAGGAATAGCACTAGGTATGGTTTTCCGTCAGTTATTTGGGCGATGGCTACGCCCGCCGCAGCCATCGCCTAATGTTTCATCTAGCTCATCCCCAGTAGCGCCATTAGCTGAACAGGATATGCCACCAATATCCCAACAGTTACAGCAAACACAGCTGGCATACCTGATGGCAAAGGAAATGAGCCAGTTTAAAGCTGGTTTTTTAGCACGGACTACCCATGAGTTGCGATCGCCTTTTAATGGTTTGATTGGCTTACATCAATTAATTTTGTCAGATTTGTGTGAAGATCCAGCTGAAGAGCGAGAATTTATTGTCCAAGCTCACGAGCGAACGCTGAAACTGCTGAAGCTAATGGATGAAATTCTCAATGTTGCTAGAATTGAACACGGCACCAATAAATTAGATATTCAGCCCAGACCCTTAGCCGAAATTTTAGATGAGGTTCATGACTTAACTTATATGCTGGCGGCAAATCGCAATTTTCCCTTACAATTATTAGCCGCCGACCCAGAAATTTATGTTTTGACAGATTACCTCTGGCTCCGCCAAGTATTAATCAGTTTAATAGACACTGCCATTACTCAGATGGAGGAAGGCAGCATTTGTATTTCCACTAGCAACCTACCTATAAACAATTTTGTAACCATTTGGCTAGATATCCCAACCCATGCTATGACCTGGAGTGAGCCGATTGATTTGCTCCAAATTGAAGATCGGTTGACCCAGATTGACCAAAAGAAGACTGCTCTTTCCCCAGGAATGAGGCTATTAATCAATCAGACTCTGCTGGAAGTTATGGGAGGAAAGTTAGAAATCTTGCCCTCGATCACTGTCAAGGAACCACTTCAGCAGCTTACCAGACTACAAATCTCTATCCCCCTAGTGATTCCTGAAGCTGAACTTCTGTAGCAGCAAGGAAAGTACGGTTAGCTCGGTTATGTAGTACCATCGTAGTAGTAGTGTTGGGTTGAAAACCAATCTTTTCGTAGAAACCCTGTTGGTGAGTAGTCATCAGATAAACGCGCTCAACCGACCTCATGCGGGGATGTCTCAAAATGGTTTCTACTAAATTGCTTCCCAACCCACGATGTTGATACTCTGGATGAATCACAATATCCCAAATTGTGGCGCGATAGATGCCATCAGATGTTGCTCTGGCAAAGCCAATGAGTCGATCGCGATCGCAAACAGAAATCACTGGCTCACTATTGGCAATGGCTATACCTAAATCTTCAATACTGCGTCCCTTTGCCCAGAAAGCGGAAACGTTTAACAGTTCTTGGAGTTGATAAAGGTCAATTTCAGACTTGCGATCACTAAATTTAATCTGAAGATGGTTCATGTATGGCATCCACTTTTGGCAGTATCTTTGAGCAGACATTTGGTGAAATTAAATATGTATTATCCAGAAATCTTGTAGAGACGTAGCACTGCTAAGTCTCTACATTCTTTTTCAGCAGATGTCTAGTATGGTTAAGTCATATTTTGCTATAAATTGCTATACGTGTAGAGAAAGAAAATTTAATGACAAACCCACTTCCATAGAGGATGAGTTGCTCCCTGTTGACGTATCCGATAAACTTGTTTTTCTAAACGTTGTTTTTCCTGCTGTGGTAGTCCGAGTAGAATATTCCGACTTTGCCAAACTAAAACAGCAGCAGTCATCCCCAGACAAAAGGCTAGACCGAAGGTAGACAGTGGATGGTAGAACAATCCAAATCTCACTGCCACCCAGGTAAAATATTGTTGCCACAGAGCAATTTCTGCACGTAGACCCCACAAGGAAACAGGCGCAATGGTCAGCCATAGACAGCCGACAAACAGCCACCTGCCATATACTGTCAGCTGATGTAGCCTTTGTACTTGTTGAGCAAATGATGGGTCAGATTTCTCAAAGTCTGGGACAGTATTTAATGGTTCTTTCGGTTGATCCATAGGGGAATAAGATTGCAAGGCATGGGTAAGCAATTCAAAATGCTTTCACCCAATTGTGAAATATACACAAGTTTAACTATCCTGAGAAGTGGGAGATGTATCAATCGACTCAGCGCTGTCTAGCACCTGGGATTCACCCCTGCGCTCTCGCCACCAAGCTAGGAGAGTACTGGCGACGAAAATACTTGAATATGCACCCATTGTAAATCCAATAATTAAGGTCAGGGCGAAGTTTCTCAGGGTTTCGCCGCCAAATAGGAATAGGGAAAATAATGTTAGCAAAACAGTTAACGTGGTATTAATCGATCGCGTTAAAGTTTGATTGGTTGCATCATCAACAACTTTGTCAATGCGATCGTTAGGATGTTGACTCAGTATTTCCCGAATGCGATCGTAGATGACCACGGTATCTGTCACCGAGAAACCAGTAATAGTCAAAATAGCAACGACGAAAAGGCTATCAGCTTCAATACCTACTACTAATCCTAAGATGGAGAAAACACCCAGCGTAATCAAAACATCATGGAACAAGGCAAGAATTGCGATTACGGCATAGTCCACCTGGAACCGCACACTTAAATAAATAACGATCCCAGCAAAGGAGACAACCAGAGCTAATAACCCTTGAGAAAATAGCTGACGACCAAGTGTTGGGCCAACAGTGTCAATTTGAGTGACTTTCGGGTTAAAGACTCCAATTTTTTCACTCAAAGCTGTTTGCAACTGGGTGCGTTGCTCGACATTTAATGTCTTTGTGCGAATGGATATTCCCTGTTGTTTTTGACCAACAACTTGGATGCTACTATTATTTAGCTTTTGAGCGTCAACTACTTCCCTAACATCAGAAATTTCAATCGGTTGAGTGCAGCTGTTTGGTTGTGTACAATCGCGTTCAAATTGTAGTCGCGTACCACCAACAAAATCTAAACTGGGACGTAGTGGTGCGCCTAGTTGTTGCCAAGAAATCACCATCGCCACGATGCTAAGGATCATCAGGGTGGCAGAAATTGTCCACCAAAGTCTCCGACGTTTGATGACACTAAATTTCATGACTGTACCTCCGCACCAGACTTAATTGACGTTGAGAGATTGGGACAAAACAACTCTGGCTTACGCAAGTTGGGAAATCCCAATGTTAGGAAAAGCAGTGTGCGACTACAAGTAATGGCAGTAAACAAATTCACCCCTAACCCTAGCGCTAATGTCAAAGCAAAGCCTTTAACTAAACCTGCTCCTAAGAAAAACAGTGCTGCACAAGAAATTAATGATGTGACATGACTATCTAAAATGCTAGACCAAGCTCGGTAGAATCCAGACTCTACAGAACGATATAAAGTTTTACCAGCACGTAGTTCTTCACGGGTGCGCTCAAAAATCAATACGTTAGCATCAACTGCCATGCCGATACTGAGGATAAACCCAGCAATACCGGGGAGAGTTAATGTAATGCCTAGCAAAGCGAAGGTGGCATAAGTCAATAGCGCATAGATAATCAAAGAAAAGTCGGCAATTAACCCTGGTAGTCGGTAGTAAACTAACATGAAAATTAATACTAACAGCAATCCGCCAATACCAGCGTAAATACTGCGTTGAATACTATCTTTACCTAAACTTGCCCCGACGGTACGGTTTTCAACTATTTCTACTGGTACGGGTAATGCCCCACCGCGTAGTTGCACACCTAAGTCATTGGCTTGTTGGGCAGTAAACCGTCCTGTAATCACAGCAGAGCCACCAGTAATGCCAGTCGCGGCAAATTCTATACCCACGGTAGGAGCGCTAATAACTTCATTGTCTAGAAAAACACCAATGCTACGCCCAGTACCAGCGAGATTTTTCGTCAAATTGGCAAACAGTTCACCACCCTTTTCGTCGAAGCGAATGGCAACATTCCAGTTGTTACCTTGAGTGGGTTCACCATAGGCATCCTTGAGGTATTTGCCAATTAGCGGTGGATTGGTGCTTTCAAACAATTCTGCGATCGCTTGATTATTTTTCTGTAAATTTTCTTGATTCTTGACAATTGCCGCTTTGTCGGTACTTTTTCTTAACTCTTCTTGCTTGAATTTCAATTCGGCTCTTGATGCTTGAAAAGCAAGTAGTTGAGTTTCTGTATTCGGCTTTTGGGTACGAAATTCTAACTGCGCCGTACCCCCTAACACCCGTTCAGCTTGCTCTGGATCGTTGACTCCTGGTAGTTGCACCAAGATTTTATCTGAGCTAACTGTTTGGATTACTGGCTCAGAAACACCCAGACCATTAATCCGACCTTCGACAACTTTTTTCACACCTTCCAATTCTCGGTCGGTGATTTTGGGAATTTCCGCTGATGGTTTCACCTGAATTGTGAGCTGTGAACCTCCGCGCAAATCCAGTCCAAGAGGTATCGGAATTGTGGCAATCACCGTAATAGCGGCGATTATCAGGACTAAAATCAAAATGAATAGCGATCGCTGTCTTTGCATACCATAACTCGCAACTGACAAACGCTATAATAGCGCTCTTTTGAGGAGTTATGAGTTGGGAGTTTGGGGATGGGGCATTGGGCATTGTTATTCTTCTCTTGCCCCTCTGCCCCGTCAGTCTTTAGTCCCTAGACTCGCAACGCCACCATTTTTTCCACAGCTTCTACTATTTGCTCTGGTTGGATGATTGTTAGTCTTTCCAAATTGCCGTTGTAAGGTGTAGGAATATCTTGGGAAGAAAGCCGCAGTACTGGCGCATCCAATTCATCGAATAAGCGATCGTTTATTGAGGCGATGACTTCTGCTCCAATACCCGCAGTTCGCATCGATTCTTCCACAACAATGACTTTATGAGTTTTACGTATTGATGCACCAATGGTATCAAAATCTAATGGTTTGAGGGATATTAAATCGATAACTTCTGGATCGTATCCTTGTTTTTCAAGAGTTTTTACGGCTTGCACTACATGATGGCGCATCCGCGAGTAAGTAATAATTGTCACATCTTTCCCTGTACGGACAATTTCTGCTTTATCCAGAGGTAGTAAATATTCTTCTTCTGGTAAATCTTCTTTCAAGTTGTAAAGCAGAACGTGTTCAAAGAACAACACTGGATTATCATCACGGATAGCGGATTTCAACAGTCCTTTAGCGTTTCTTGGTGTGGAACAGGCAACAATCTTCAAGCCTGGCACAGCTTGGAAGTAGGTTTCTAATCGCTGGGAATGTTCTGCGCCTAGCTGCCGTCCCACACCTCCAGGGCCGCGAATTACCATCGGAATTTTAAAGTTACCGCCAGAAGTATAGCGCAGCATTCCAGCGTTGTTGGATATTTGGTTGAAGGCAAGCAGTAAAAAGCCCATATTCATGCCTTCAATGATCGGACGCAACCCAGTCATTGCGGCTCCCACAGCCATCCCAGTAAAGCTATTTTCAGCGATGGGGGTATCTAGAATGCGGAGTTCGCCATATTTTTGGTACAGGTCTTTGGTAACTTTATAGGAACCGCCGTAATGTCCTACATCTTCACCGAGAACGAATACGCTGGAGTCACGCGCCATTTCTTCATCGATGGCTTCCCGTAAGGCGTTGAAGAATAGTGTTTCTGCCATTTAGACCTTTTAGTACGATTATGGTTTTAGAATTTTATCGTGCTGCTGTCGCAAATACAGTGAGCGATCGCACTAGTTAGAGTTTAGGTTTTTTAAATAAACGGCCCCTAGCATAGAGCGAGTGATTGCCATAACTATATCAAAGCTATTTAATTTCGATTTTAGATGTTTTATGAGCTTTATAAGCGATCGCCTTATCCTCTGGCAAATGCGGCTGATTTGTTTATGTAATAAAACGTAGAGTAAACGTATAAAATATATTAAAAAGTTTACATTTGAAAGATACCAACTTAACTGAAGTCACACCAGAGTAAAAAATCTGTTGTAGCAATAATTTAAATAGCAAAAGAACTAGCATCAAGAACAGAATTTCTTCCCAAAATAAAAGGGGAAGGTTTTAAAAACTTTGGTAAATTTAAAAGAACAATGGGTGCGGCGGGTGCTGGACAAGCTTGCCTATCATATTGTTGGATAAACAACTTCCAATATACAAAGATTTGGTGCAAAAGCAATTCATAATACAGGAAATTTAGTCTGCCTTCAACATGGGAAAGGTTCAATCCACCAAGAAATAACTAATTTTTACAATTCTGTATAACCAGAAATTACAAAGTCATCAAATATTATAGTTAGAGAATGGCTCAGTTCTAGTTAACCTTTCGGCATCACTTTGATCACAAAATCTCTAATTGACAACCTTCTTTTTCATATTTTGAAGTTAACTGTGTAACGCTTGCGATCGCTATCCCCATAACACCCACTCGAAAGGTTTTTGACGATATACTGTCCAAAGTTGCGTAGGCGAACATTTACCGCAAGCATCACAATAGCCAAAATATAAAGAATCTCACGCCCAAACACCAAAACACAACTTTGCGTCTTTGCACCCAGGGAAGTTCTGAGCGCCGGAAGTCGGCGCTCAGACGTCTGTCTGCGTGAGATTTCTCACTAAATTATTATTTAATAAGCCTAGCCTACTTTAACCATCGCGCCGCATCTTTGGCATGATAAGTCAAAATCAAATCTGCACCAGCGCGTTTAAACCCAGTTAAAGTTTCCAAAACCACTCTCTCTTCATCAATCCAACCATTGAGAGCCGCAGCTTTCACCATCGCATACTCACCAGAAACATTGTAAGCCGCAACGGGCAAGTTACTTGCTTCCTTGACGCGCCAAATAATATCCATGTATGCCAAGGCTGGCTTAACCATGAGCATATCAGCACCTTCAGCGATATCTAATTCAATTTCTTTAATCGCTTCGCGGGCATTACCTGGGTCCATTTGGTAAGTTCTTCTGTCCCCAAATTGTGGTGTCGAGTCTGCGGCATCCCGGAATGGGCCATAATAACCCGAAGCATACTTAGCAGCATAAGACAAAATCGGCGTATCTTGAAATCCTGCTTCATCCAAACCCACACGAATTGCTTGCACAAACCCATCCATCATCCCAGAAGGCGCGATGATATCGGCACCAGCTTTTGCTTGAGAAACCGCTGTTTTCTTCAACAATTCCAGAGTTGGGTCATTTAAAACTCGTCCTGTTAAATCGCCAACTTGCAGATAACCACAATGACCGTGGCTAGTATACTCACACAAACAAGTATCAGCAATTACAATCAAATCTGGCACTGCTGCTTTTACCGCCGTTGCTGCTTTTTGGACGATACCGCAATCATGCCAAGCGCCAGTGGCATCCACATCTTTATCAGCCGGAATCCCAAATAAAATAATAGAAGGAATTCCTAAATCGTAAACTTCTTTTGCTTCTTCGACAATTTTATCTACCGAAAGTTGGTAGACTCCAGGCATCGATTTCACCTCATTAGCGATTCCCTCACCCGGTACGGCAAATAGTGGGTAGATTAAATCGCTTGTTGTTAAAACAGTTTCACGAACCATCCGGCGCAATTGGGGATGTGTACGCAGACGACGGGGGCGGTGTGTAGGAAACATAAAATTTTATGAAGAAAAACAACGCAGATGGACACAAAATAAAGCGTCACAAAAGCAGGGTAAAATTTTCCTGCCGTCAGACAGACTACAAACAGTGCTTAACTGTCCTTTGCCCTACTCTTAATCAAGTTGTGGGGCAATTTTGTATTCTACAGCTGGGTTGCACCTATCCGACGGACTGGAAAAAAATAACATTATGAAGCAATTCAAAATTCAAAATGATAAGACCATCTGTTGGCAAAATCTTGGAGAATTGAGGGTGGAAATATAAACGCAAAGTGGCGCAGAGGTCAACGCAGAGGCACGCAGAGAATTCGCTACGAATTAATGAAATTTTGTACTCAGTAGCAGATAACTGACAATGCCCAATGCCCAATGATAATTTGTGTTAAAAAACTCGGAAAATATAGGGATAACGGAAGGGTATATCAGGATTGTTGAAAACTCCGATGAGTGCCCAAATTGTTAATCCCCAGTGTAATAGATATCCCAGACCGGCTAGTGGTCCCAACAATAATAGAGGTAACACTAACCAACCAAATAGAAAAAACAGCGCTCCCAGAATTCCTCCATAAAGCCAGACATTAAAGTGGAAATTGATGGATTCTTTGGCGTTTTCTTTAACAACAGGATCGTCAGATACAAGCATTATGGCGATAGGTATACCTACAGATACCACTGTTGTGCTGAAAAAAATCGCTCCATGAGACAAAGCAGATAGAAGCTTTCGCTTGTCTGTGTCGTACATTGCTTTCTCCTATTTAGTCAGATTGTTGGTTATACTACGACCCTATCATGAGCATCGTTGTCTTAAGATTAAAAGACTTGCCAGAGTCAAAAAAAATTAAGCTAGCTAACAAACAAATACATTTATGTCTACTGAACTTCAGTCTGAACTTATTCAAGCAGTTGAACTTCGCCGCAACTTTGCGATTATATCTCACCCCGATGCAGGTAAAACTACACTAACTGAAAAGCTACTCCTGTATGGGGGTGCAATTCACGAGGCTGGGGCTGTTAAGGCGCGACGGGCACAGCGCAAGGCTACCTCTGACTGGATGGCGATGGAGCAACAACGGGGTATTTCCATTACCTCCACAGTATTGCAATTTGAATACCGGAATTGTCAAATAAATTTATTAGACACTCCCGGACACCAAGATTTCAGTGAAGATACGTATCGTACCCTCGCCGCCGCTGATAATGCCGTGATGTTGATTGATGCGGCAAAAGGTTTGGAACCCCAAACGCGCAAATTGTTTGAAGTGTGTAAGTTGCGGGGTATCCCGATCTTTACATTTATCAACAAGCTCGATCGCCCAGGAAGGGAGCCTCTGGAATTGTTGGATGAAATTGAGCAAGAATTGGGATTGCAAACTTATGCAGTCAACTGGCCGATTGGCATGGGCGATCGCTTTAAAGGTGTTTTTGACCGACACAAGCAACAAATACACCTGTTTGAACGCAGCGCCCACGGTAGCCGAGAAGCCCGTGATACGATAGTAGAATTAGGCGATCCGAAAATAGAAGAACAGCTAGAACAAAACCTGTACTACCAACTGAAAAACGATCTAGAACTGTTAGAAGGAGTTGGGCCAGAGCTAGATTTGCAGCTGGTACACGAAGGCAAAATGACGCCTGTGTTCTTTGGTAGCGCCATGACTAACTTTGGGGTAGAGTTATTCCTCAAGTACTTCCTCGACTATGCCCTTAAACCCGGTTCTCATTACAGCAGTGTTGGCGAAGTTGCTCCTACATACCCTGAGTTTTCGGGGTTTGTCTTTAAACTGCAAGCGAATATGGACCCGAAACACCGCGATCGCGTCGCATTTATCCGGGTCTGCACTGGTAAGTTTGAAAAAGATATGATGGTGAATCACGCCCGCATTGGTAAACTTATCCGTCTATCTCGCCCGCAAAAACTTTTTGCTCAAGAGCGAGAATCGATTGATGTGGCTTATCCTGGCGATGTGATCGGTTTGAATAATCCCGGTGTTTTTGCGATCGGAGATACAATTTACACAGGACAAAAGCTCGAATATGAGGGGATTCCGTATTTTTCACCGGAACTGTTTGCATCTTTGAGGAATCCCAACCCCTCGAAGTCTAAACAATTCCAAAAAGGCGTTGCGGAATTGCGAGAAGAAGGTGCTGTACAAATTATGTATTCAACTGATGAAGCCAAGCGCGATCCAATTTTGGCGGCGGTGGGTCAGTTGCAATTCGAGGTAGTGCAGTTTCGCTTACAAAATGAGTATGGTGTAGAAACCATATTAGATTTATTGCCCTACAGTGTCGCCCGTTGGGTTGAGGGTGGTTGGGAAGCATTAGAAAAAGTGGGACGAATATTCAATACCACTACAGTTAAAGACAGTATGGGACGGCCAGTGTTGCTATTCCGTAATGAATGGAATTGTCAACAATTATTGGGCGACCATCCAGAGTTAAAATTAAGCGCGATCGCCCCAGTATTTTCTAGTCAACAACCAGTGGAGGAGTGAAGAAGAATACAGAATCCAGAATTCAGAATTCAGAATTATTCCTACAGGAGATCCAACTGAATTCTGACGACTGACGCCTTTATTCAATCTTTATCGTTCACTTGACAAATTTAACTGGGCGCGGTTGATTTCCACGGCATCCGGGGTTCGCGCTTTTGCACAAACGTGGATCATTTAGAAGAGATTGGAGTGCCAGAATTTGTATGCCTTCACATGCCAAACCATCTTTGGAGGCTGGTTTAGTTGCCCTCAAGCAAGGAAATTACCAAACAGCGATCGCTCAACTAGAACCTATTGCTAGTATTCAAAGCAATGCTACTGCTAGCTTACAAGCCCAAGTTGGTTTAGTGATGGCTTATGCTCGCACTGGCGAAGTTCCCAAAGCGATCGCTATTTCCCAGAATCTCATTGAGAGTAACAATCCGCAAGTTCAAGAGTGGGCAAGACGCGCTCTCGAACACCTAACAAAACGTAAAAAACCTGAGCAAGAATCAAAAAAAATCGAAACTGGATTTGTTGCCTTTGAGAATTCAACTCCAGATTCAACTCCAGATTCAACCTCCGTGACTCCCCCGGAAACTCCTACATTAGAGGAAAAGCCGAACGAGCAAGTAATAGAAACCAAAAGCGACGATATCCCGCCGATGGTGCCACTAGCTAGACTCAAAGCTACATTAGCGACACCACCTACGCCCCTAAGCGGCTTCATGGGTTCCGTTACCCGCACCCAAGCCAAATTATTCGGCGTTATTTATTGGCGACAAGCACAACGCGCCAGAGCATGGCAACCATTACGTAAACCAAAACTAATTCCCTTGCGGCTACTGTCAGCAGGAACATTCATCGCCTTGTTTTGGGTAATACGAGAAATCCTCAAGTTAGCATTGGGATTCATCAATCAGACTTTAGTCAAACTACCTTATCTGGAACCGATACAACTTTTATACCATGACCCTACTCAGATGTTGCTAATAGTCTTGGTGATTTTAATCGGAGTATCACCTTGGTTGCTGGATCTGCTACTAGCGAACTTGTATGGTCAGCGAGAATTTCCCAAAGATGTATTGAATACCCATAGCCGCGAAGCTATTCGGGTGCTACAACGTTGTTGCCAACAGCGGCACTGGCCGTTACCCAAACTGCGGATTTTACCAACGGCTGCACCAATTATTCTGACTTATGGTAGTTTACCACGTAATGCCAGGATTGTTGTGAGTCAAGGGCTATTAGAGCAGTTGGCAGATGATGAAATCGCCATTATTTACGCCACGCAGCTAGGGCATATTGCTCACTGGGATTTTGCTGTAATGTCTTTGTTGCTACTGGTGACACTACCAACTCATAAGCTATATCAGCAAGTGTCGGAGTTGGGAGACAAAATATCAGCAATTTGGCGCTGGCCGGTGACAATTCTGGGGAGTTTAATTTATGGAATTTGGTGTTTGCTAACTGGAACTGCATTGTGGTTGTCGCGGTTGCGGCTTTATTATAGCGATCGCGTCGCCGCTGAAATTACTGGTAATCCCAATGCCCTGATTCGCGCTTTACTCAAAATCGCCATTGGCATTGCCGCTGATATCCAAAAACAAGAACACACCAGTTGGCAACTGGAAAGCTTAAATCTTTTAACACCAGTCAGCTACCAACAGAGTTTATCTTTAGGAACTATTGCCAGTAATCTATCTTTTGAATCCTTTTTGAAGTGGGATACAGCCAATCCCTATCGCCAATGGTTTACGATTAATAATAGCCATCCTTTAATGGGCGATCGCCTCGAACGCCTCTGCCAAATAGTCCGTCACTGGCATCTAGACACCGAACTACATTTTGCAAGCGAACCATCAAAGGTTAAGCGTCAGTCTTTTCTATTACAAGTCGCTCCCTGGTTAGGAATTCCTCTAGGGGTTCTGTTTGCAGCTTTCGTCTGGCTAACCTGGCAACTAGCATTCACACTCAAGTTTTTAAATCTAAAGTGGATATATGAAGATTGGTCTTTCATTACAGGCTGCCTTCTGATTGGCTTTAGCATTGGTACTGTGATGCGGATTAATTCTTTCTTTCCCGATATTAAACCGTCCACCGTGCAAACTGATGACAGCTTACCCAACCTGTTAGCTGACCCTTCTGCCTTACCTATTGATAGCGTCAGCGTGCGTCTTGTGGGTAAATTATTAGGTCGTCAAGGTACTAGCAACTCCCTAGCGCAAGATTTAATTCTTCAATCCAGCGCAGGTTTGGTGAAATTACATCATATTTCTTGGCTAGGACAGTCAGTCAATCACCAGGATCTTATCGGGCGGCAAATTATCGTCACAGGTTGGTTCCGGCGAGGAGCAACACCTTGGATCGATATCCAAACCCTAGAAACTCAAAGTGGTAAAACCATTCATAGCCCTCATCCCATTTGGTCTACTTTTTTGGCTGTTGCAGCACAGGCTTGGGGCGCATACGTCTTTCTTACTGGTTAGTTATTGGTCATTGGTCATTGGTCATTGGTCATTAGTCATTAGCAAAGGACAAAGGACAAAGGACAAATCGGAATGTAAACAAAAGTTGCAGGTTTCCTTAACAAGTGTTACATTTATTTACACAAACAAGAGCAACCAACATAACTCAGCATCACCGCTTAGTTGTGGATTTAGGTGCTTTTTCCCCGCTCTATACCTTTTTATCCTCCCAACACAGCAGCAAATTAACCAGCCACTGGCTGGTTTTTGTTTCAAAATATGCTCACTTGAATAAAAAAATGTGTTTTATGTTACGATGCAGTAATACTAAATGTCGGAAATGTATGCGCTAAACTAGCTACGTAGAAAATACCGTGGTAATGTAAGGAATGGTATTTGATTCTGCGAATAAGGGCATAGAAGAAAGCGTGTACTTTAGCAGGCAATAGGCTATTAAATTTACAATTCTTAGAATTAAGGTGTTATTAGCTCACCATAGTGTGAGCCATTGGATTAAATAAGCTTGATCCCGACGAAAAACTGTATTGTTGTATAGGTTGACAGTTTCGAGCAAAAAAATTGGTTTATGGCAGTCTTGGTCAATAGCATCTATTTAAAAGCTAAAGCTAAATGATTGTTTTCTTGCCTTGCCATGTTCATTCAACTCTGGAGGTATAGTTCATGTCCGTTCGCCTATATATAGGTAATTTGCCTAAAGATGAAATAGATCGTCAAGATCTACAAGCCGTTTTTGCAGCAGAAGGTGATGCTGTAACTACTAAATTAATTAAAGACCGCAAAACTGGCAAATGCCGTGGTTTCGGTTTTCTTACAGTCAACAATGACGAACAAGCTGACGAAATTATTGAAAAGTATAATGGTCAGATGTTCAAAGATACTCCCATTAAGCTAGAGAAGGCATTACCTCGGACAAAGGGTGAAGAGGGTGACGAGCAAGCTCCTAAACCAGTCACTCTTGCTAGTAATAGTACCCCGACTCCTAGCCCCAACAGAGAAGGTAGCCGCCGCGAGAAAAGCTCTAAGAAGCCTCGTCGTGGCGGCGGTGGCGGCGGCGGTTCTCGTGAAAACAACACCACAACCACTGATTCAGATGCTATTCGTCCAGATCCTCGTTGGGCTTCGGAATTAGAAAAGCTGAAGCAGATGCTAGCTGCACAAACTACAAATTAATCCTCAAGGGAGAGAAATTAAAAATTAAAAATCAGAATTTTTTTTGATTTTTAATTTTTAATTGTTGATAATTATCTAGCTGCTTAGTTTAATGAACTTGCAGCTAATTTTGTAAGTACGTAGGCGCAGCCCGCCGTAGGAATCGCATCGCCACTAGTCATACTAAGGCGTAGTTGAGAGTTAGCAGCGAGGAGCGTGCAAATCGCCTAAGCTCCACAAAATCTATCTGGATTTCAATCAAATCAAATGACACATAAGTTTCACCAATTTATCATACTTATGTCATAAAAGTATATATGGATGCAACTATAGTTTATGTAGACTGATTGTTAAAACTTGCTTATAAAAACATAAAATTAAGTTTTTGTGATTAGACACATCAAAAAACTCGATCTTTATCAATGCGATCGCAGTAATTAGATGGATTTGATAAATTATAGTCAGTAATGCCAAAAGAACCGGAGGCGCGATCGCTCTAAAGATAATCTACACTCAAGGAGATACCGATCGTTTTCAGCTTCTGTTTATGTCCTCAACTCTAGATTCTTTGCCACCTGCGCTCGCTAAAATTGTCCAGCGCTTTCAACGCGCTTCCGAACCGAAGCGACGCTACGAACAGCTAATCTGGTATGCTCAGAAGCTCAATGAGTTCCCAGAAGCTGATAAATTACCCGAAAATAAAGTTCCTGGTTGCGTGTCTCAAGTTTATATCACCGCAGCCTTGGATGATGGTAAAGTTGTATTTCAGGGCGATTCCGATTCCCAGTTAACCAAAGGATTAGTAGGGCTTCTGGTAGAGGGATTAGATGGACTAACGCCAACTGAGATTGTCCAACTTACTCCAGATTTTATTCAAGAAACAGGTTTAAATGTTAGCCTGACACCTTCCCGTGCTAATGGATTTTACAACATTTTTAAAACCATGCAAAAAAAAGCATTGGAATCTAAAATTGGTCATTAGTCATTGGTCATCGGTCATTGGTCATTAGCAAAGGACAAATGACAAATGACAAAGGACAAATAAGGTACAACTACCAAAATTTAGTCTCATGTCAACCAATCTATTATCTACCTCTACTGCTATTGGCTTTGGTGGAGTAGTTCAAGAATATTTCTGGAACTGGGAAAACCAGCAATTGCGCGTTGTTTATGAAACCCTCGGTAAAGGTTCACCGCTATTGCTACTACCAGCTTTCAGCAGTGTTTCGACGCGTTTGGAAATGGGCGAACTTGCCAGGTTACTAGCTCCCAATTTTCAAGTTGTAGCCTTAGACTGGCCTGGATTTGGTGAATCTTCTCGCCCTAGTTTGAATTACCGACCAGAAATATATCAGCAATTTCTGGAAGATTTTGTCAAAGCTATTTTTAATACTCCGATTACTGCGGTGGCGGCTGGTCATGCTGCTAGTTACGTTTTACAATTAGCGGTGAAACAACCTGCTACTTTTTCACGGATTGTATTGTTAGGCCCTACTTGGCGTGGACCTTTGCCGACAATGGGAGCAAGTCAGCAAATAGCTGGCATTGTGAGAGAATTGGTGCGATCGCCTATACTTGGTCAAGCTCTCTACAAACTCAACACTACCCAATCTTTTTTAAGTTTTATGTACCGCCGTCATGTCTTTACTGACGCTGCTAAAATTACACCCAGTTTCATTGAGAAGAAATGGCACACGACTCAACAACCAGGAGCGCGATTTGCATCTGCTGCCTTTGTAACTGGTAATCTCGATGCTGTACACGAACAATCTGATTTTCTAGAACTTGTGCAGTCTTTAACCGTACCGCTCATGGTAGTAATTGGGGAATCTAGTCCTCCCAAATCACGAGAAGAAATGAACGCTTTGATAGCCTTACCAGGAGTGAGAAGCGTTGTCATTCCTGGTTCTCTGGGACTACATGAAGAATACCCAGCAGTTATTTTAGAAGCAGTTCAAGATTTTTTGTTCTCCCGATAAAATTCAATCCTCATACCAAGACGCAAAGAATCATTTTGCGCCTTGGTGCGAGATTAAAATTAGGGACTTCTAGAGAATAAAATATACACCCAATTAAAATGATAATCATTTTAAGGGTGAGAAAGCGGTTGCCGTCGGCAACCGCTTTCTCTTTCAATAAATATGCAATTCTTAGCAACTGGATATTTTATTTTCTGGAAGTCCCTTAAATTCACATGGTCAACTTTCTGTCAATGCGTAAGTCCTGTATAAATCAATAATTTCATCGATTTAAGATTTTTACTCTAAATCTTTTTATCATCTAAATAACTCGGCGTTAAAAAATCAACTTATGTGACGAAATGTAAAATCAGCGAACAGCTTATAAATGAGTGATTCCACAGTTTTTACAAAATTAAACGTACATGGGTTTTATCGTGCCGACCTACTTATGTTTTAATCTCCTTTTAATCTTTAAGTGTCAAGTTATTAACTTGGAATTGCTGCTGCTATGGGCAATTAATTGACAAAAATCTGCTTTATAACATACATTAATGTTATTCTTTTTGAGTTGACAAAATGCAATTAAACAGTACGTTTTTTGTTCATAAAAAATCATTGATTGCCCTAGCTGGAGCTACATTAGGTTTAGCTTTCCTAAGCAATGTCCGTCCCTCTCAAGCAGCTTCTATCACCACTACTTTTACAAGTGACAATGAACAAGCAGGTAACATGTTTGATGTTACTACCTTTCGCAGACCATTAACTGTCACCGATTTGAACATCAACGTTATGCAATTAAATGACCCTGCAAACGCCGTGATTGATGTCTACACTAAATCAGGGACTTATGTTGGTTCAGAAACTAATCCTGCTGCCTGGACTTTAGTGTCTGCGACTTCTCTGGCTTCAGCCAACCCAACAGACACTCCTACCTTTGTAGATGTTAGTGATTTTACTCTCCCAGCCAATTCAACTACAGGGCTATATGTTCTATTTCGAGGGCAACCAAATAGCGCGTTCGTCGCTGGTAGTAATACTAATATCCTGGCTTACACAGATGGCTCAAATACTTACAGCAACGCAGATATCAGTCTCAGCTTAGGTACTGGGAACAGAGGAACTTTTGGCACTAGCTTCAGTTCACGTACTTGGAATGGAACTATTTCTTATACTGCTGTTCCCGAACCATCAGAAGTACTAGGAATATTAACCTTTGGTCTAATCAGTGCTGGTTATCTACTACAGCATAAAGGCCGTAAATTAGCTTAGTTCAGTTTCATCACCATTAATTACAACTAGAGCGATACCTCACTTCATAGAATCGCTCTTTTTTACCTATTAGAATAGGACTTTGTAGAACAGAAATTTCAATAAGCAATCCTCAACTTTACTGATTGCGATCGCTCCTTCAATCATTTAAATTAAAACCTGATTCTTTACATAATCTTGCAGCTAGTGGTAAATATCTAGTTAAAACTGATACTTACTAACTCAAATTATTCGTTTTTAGCTATTGAAATTTTTAATTATATTTAACTAAATAATTTAATTCTTTATAAATTATAAAATTGTTAAATGTATGGTTTAGTTATAACTTGTTACACGTAATCTAGTACCAGTGTTTTTAAATTAGACTATTTCAGCCTCGATGTCAGCCTCCAAACCTACTTGCCCTAATTATAGTTCTCAACACACTGTCAAAAATAGCAGTATTCATAATCAAAAACCAAAATACCAGTGCCAAAACTGTAAAAGACAGTTTGTACAAAATCCCACTAATAAAGTTATTAGCAAAGATACGATAGAACTGATTTATAGACTTTTACTTGAGAAGATACTATGACTTAGGTATAGCACATAAGTCAGATGTATAATTTGGGTATTTAAGGCATGTTTAGCAGTCTGTATGTCTACGACGGGCTACGTCTACGCAAATATGCGAGTAAATCAGGGTTATGCCAAGCGCCTAAAACGACCAAACATCATAATGCATATTAGAGCTAATTTGTACAGTGCGTAAGTCCTAACTTATTACAGATGCATAAAAATAAAATATTTCTTGATTAAGTTATGTGATGATTTTGCTGAAACCCAAAATAATAGCAAGTTCGCACAAAAATATAAAAAGATTTATCATAGGCGATAATGATTATCCACAAGGTGAGACAAGAGGAATTTAGAGTATGGTGGCTGACGTAATCAACAATTCAGTTCCCGTTACTGTTCTTACAGGCTATTTGGGAGCAGGTAAAACGACTCTACTCAATCACATCCTCACCTACGAACATGGCAAAAAAGTTGCTGTGATTGTCAATGAATTTGGGGAAGTGGGTATTGATAATCAATTGATTATCGATACAGATGAAGAAATATTTGAAATGAACAATGGGTGTATCTGTTGTACAGTACGCGGCGATTTAATTCGGATCATCGGTAATTTGATGAAACGGCGTGATAAATTTGACCATTTAGTAATTGAAACAACTGGATTAGCTGATCCAGCACCAGTAATTCAGACATTTTTTGTGGATGAAGATTTGCAAAGCCAACTGTCTCTAGATGCAGTGGTGACAGTCGTAGATGCCAAGCATATTTGGCAGCACTGGGATGCAGACGAAGCACAAGAACAGATTGCTTTTGCTGATGTAATTTTACTTAATAAAACAGATTTGGTAGCGCCAGAAGAGTTGGATGAATTAGAAAAACGGATTCGGGCGATGAATGCGATCGCAAAAATCTACCGAACCCAAAATTCTGAACTAGGGATGGATGCTTTATTAGGTGTAAAAGCTTTTGATTTAGAACGCGCCTTAGAAATTGATCCAGATTTCTTAGGCGAAGATGCCCATGTACACGATGAAACTGTTTTTTCTGTAGCTTTAGTAGAAGCAGGTGCAGTCGATGGCGAAAAATTAAACACTTGGCTTTCGGAGTTACTGCGTACCCAAGGCCCAGATATCTTTCGGATGAAAGGTATTTTAAATATTGCTGGAGAAGATAATAGATTTGTATTCCAAGGAGTACACATGATATTTGACGGCAAACCCGATCGCCCCTGGAAACCAAGCGAAACCCCCAAAAACGAACTAGTCTTCATCGGCCGCAATCTTGATGCAGCCCAACTCAAGCAAGATTTTCTCGCTTGTCTAGCATAATTTAGAAAGTGGGAAGTAGAGAGTAGGGAATTTACCATTCCCCATTCCCCATTCCCCATTCCCCACTCCACACTTATAGATATGAACTCCACAACCAAATCTAAGGAATTTGAACAAAACTATTCGGGGACACTTTCAGATTATGTAACTGCGATCGCTTGGTCGCCACAAGGTCAAACTTTAGCAGCAACTTCCGCCGCCGGTGAAGTAGTTTTGTGGAATGATGGCGAACTCACAAGCTTACAAACTGCTAACGGTAAATCAGTAGACTGTCTAGCCTTTTCGCCAGATGGAAAATTTTTAGCGGTTGGTGGACAAGATGGACAGGTGAAAATTTGGCGCGACACTGAATTAATCGCCACATTGGAAAATGCTCCCGCATGGGTTGATAAACTAGCTTGGAATTACACCAGTAACCAACTGGCTTTTAGTTTGGGGCGTTATGTCCAAGTTTGGGATGCAGATACTCGTGAAATTGTCGTGACGCTGAATTTCGACAACTCTTCAGTATTGGGTATAGATTGGCGCATTGACGGACAATACTTAGCCATTAGTGGTTACAAGGGAGTGAAGATTTGGCATAGTCAAAACTGGGATGAAGAACCATACTGCTTAGATATGACTACTGTCAGTTTAGCTATGGCTTGGTCGCCCGATGGCAAATTCCTGGCTTCTGGCAACATGGATCGTAGTGTCACCGTTTTGGAGTGGAACAACCCCGATCCTTGGGTGATGCGTGGCTTCCCCGGTAAAATTCGCCAATTGGCATGGTCAGAAGCTATAACTAAAGTAGGTGCGCCAATACTGGCATCTTCTAGCGTTGAAGGTATTGTAGTCTGGGAAAAGCTAGAGGATGATTCATTAGGTTGGGAAGCAAGAGTATTAACAAATCATGTGGGTGTAATCAATGCGATCGCCTTTGCACCCAAAAGCTTCCTTCTCGCTTCTGCTGCTGCTGACGGCTGGTTATGTTTGTGGAACAAAGCCAAGGAAGTATCCCAAATTATCACAGGTGTCTCAGCAGGATTTTCTAGCCTAGCTTGGCATCACCAAGGCAAGTTACTGGCCGCCGGCGGTGAGCAGGGTGAATTACTTGTATGGTCAAAGGTTTTACGCGGTCAAGGCTTTGGACGTAGTTAAGCAATACTCACTAATTAAAGTTGAACCTCGGCAATTTATTGGCTATGCTGTATCAGCAAAGGTATCTTTGTAAATTATGAACATTATCAAACTGATTCTACTTGCCTGTCCTGCATTTCTGGTATCCATGCTGCTGGTAGTCAATCCAGCAAACGCATCCAGCCTGAAATCTACATACGCTACCCAAATTGTGACGGTGGTATCTACACAACAAATTCCCGATCTGGTAACACCAAACTTGATTCAAACATCTAATTCGATTATTGATCAACTTGGTTGTAATTGTGCCAACTGTGTTCAAGCCAAATTTCAGTCACTACAAGGCAAGCTGCCATCAGTCAGTTTTTAATAAAGTTAGGAGTTATAAATATTGTTGGGGCACAGCAATGCTGTGCCCTTATTAATTTTATAAGCTTTTTGTACCTAATTATCGCACTGGTTGCGGCATAATTATTTATGATATTCGCTGAAGTTCGCGCCTAAAAAACGAGGTAGGAAAGCTGTTAGGTGAATTCCTAGATACTGATAAAGCTGCTGGTAAGCCAGTGAAGTTGGTACGTTCGCCATCTGCACCTAAGCTGTTAAGCTCTTGTTAAAAGAGCTAGTCCGGGGATTATAAAACTTGCTAGAGTGAACAGAGTTAGCCTTAATGTCTAATCGCCAAAACCTATACATCTCATGGATTTTGCTAATATTGCATCCCAGCTAAACGCTGGAACGATTTTACCAGAGGGGATTGTTATTCTCACCCTCTTGGGGGTTTTGATTGTTGATTTGATTTTGGGGCGTACATCCGCACGCTGGATTGGATATCTAGCGATCGCAGGTTTATTTGCTTCGATTGTCGCCCTATATTTTCAATGGGACTCTCCTAATCCCATCGGTTTTACCGGCAGCTTTAACGGTGATGACCTGAGTATCGTCTTTCGCGGTATTATTGCCTTGTCTGCGATCGCAACTATACTGATGTCAATTCGCTACGTTGAGCAGAGCGGCACCGCTTTAGCAGAATTTATCGCTATTTTGCTGAGTGCTACTTTGGGAGGGATGTTTTTATCCGGGGCTAGTGAGTTGGTGATGATTTTCATCTCCCTAGAAACCCTGAGTATCTCCTCTTATTTGTTAACAGGTTATACCAAGCGTGACCCTCGCTCCAATGAAGCGGCGCTGAAATACTTGTTAATTGGAGCTTCCAGTACAGCAATATTTTTGTACGGTGTATCACTGCTGTATGGACTATCTGGAGGACAAACCGAACTAAGTGCGATCGCTAATGGCATTGCCACAGCTAAAGTCGGTCAATCTTTAGGTTTAGTGATTGCCCTGGTTTTTGCGATCGCAGGTATTGGCTTCAAAATCTCCGCAGCACCCTTCCACCAGTGGACACCAGACGTTTACGAAGGCGCTCCCACCCCAGTCATCGCCTTTTTATCTGTCGGTTCCAAAGCAGCTGGGTTTGCCCTAGCCATTCGCTTGCTGACAACAGCCTTCCCCCTTGTTGCTGACGAGTGGAGATTTGTCTTCACTGCTCTAGCCGTTCTCAGCATGATCTTGGGTAACGTAGTCGCCCTAGCCCAAACCAGCATGAAACGGATGCTAGCTTATTCATCCATTGCCCAAGCTGGATTTGTGATGATTGGTTTGATTGCTGGTACACAGGCAGGATACGCCAGTATGATATTTTACCTACTGGTTTACCTGTTCATGAACCTGTGCGGCTTTACCTGCATCATTCTGTTCTCACTACGCACGGGAACCGACCAGATTGCCGAATACTCTGGCTTATATCAAAAAGACCCACTCCTAACACTGGCGTTAAGTATCGCCCTGCTTTCCTTGGGTGGTATTCCACCATTGGCTGGGTTTTTCGGCAAGATTTACTTATTCTGGGCTGGTTGGCAAGCAGGACTTTATTGGTTAGTCTTGCTGGGTTTAGTTACCAGCGTCGTCTCCATCTACTACTACATTCGCGTAGTCAAGATGATGGTAGTCAAAGAACCTCATGAAATGTCCGACGCGGTGAAGAATTATCCACAAGTGCGTTGGGATTTGCCTGGGTTAAGACCTTTGCAGGTCGGTTTGGTGGTAACATTAATTGCCACTTCCATAGCAGGGATTTTGTCAAATCCACTGTTTACATTGGCTAACAATTCCATCTCCCATACCCCATTTTTGCAAGCAACAATCAACAGTAATGTAAAAGCACAAAAGCTACTGCTTTTGCCAAAGTTAGATTCGGTTAGTCAGTCTCAACCCTCAGTTGATTCTACTGCTAAGATTTAACCGATTCTCCATCAAACTTTATACTCAAAAAACGCCTGTTTGCAAATTAGCAGACAGGCGTTTATCATATCTTTGAAATTAAATTTAATCAGACTGAGTTAATAGGTATCTTAATTACAAATTCTGCACCTTTTCCTGGAACTGAAAAACAGCTAAGTTGTCCGTTATGTTTTTCAACTATAATCTGATAGCTTATATATAGCCCTAATCCAGTGCCTTTGCCAACTGCTTTCGTGGTAAAAAACGGATCGAATAGCTTTGAGCGAACTTGTTCATTTATCCCTAAACCATTATCAGCAATTGTAACCTCTATCCAGTTTTGATCGATTAACTCAGTTTTTATTTGAATTTTAGGATTATTCTCTGCAAATTGTTGATTATCAGCAGTTTGTGGATTTATTGCTGACCTCTGACCATTATTAGCCGACGCCTCCAGTGCATCGATCGCATTAGCAAGAATATTCATAAATGCTTGGTTGAGTTGACCAGGATAGCAAGTTACATTCGGCAGTTGACTGTATTTTTTGATGACTTTGATTTCTGGGTACTCATATTTAGCTTGCAGACGATGCTCTAAAATCATTAAAGCACTATCAATTCCTTCATGAATATTAACTTGCTTAAGTTGTGCTTCATCAAGTCTGGAAAAGTTACGTAGTGATTTAACAATTTCTTGAATGCGCTCTGCTCCTACTTTCATTGACTGGAATAGTTTACTTATATCTTGAATCAGAAAATCTAAATCTATTTCTTCTACTTTATCTTGGATTTCTGGAGGAATATTTGGACAAAGTTGTTGATAAATTTGCACCAATGTTAGTAAATCTTGAGTGTATTTATGGGCGTGGTGAAGATTCCCATAAATAAAACTTACAGGGTTATTAATTTCATGGGCAATACCAGCGACCATCTGACCTAAACTAGACATTTTTTCAGCTTGGATAAGCTGAGTTTGGGTAAGTTGTAGTTCGTTTAGTGTGTCTTGTAAAGCAGTTGTACGTTCCTCAACCCGAATTTCTAGCTCTTGATTCGCTTTCCAAAGCGCTTCTTCCGCTTGTTTTCGTCTCTGTACTTCCTTTCCTAATTCATCAATTTTTTCGTTTAAAAGAACGAAATTACTGCTGGCCAGGTTTCTATTTTCCAAGCGTAAGAGAATTAAAGCTGAAGATTCAGGAGACCAAGGTTGAATAACTGCTCCTTGACTACGACATATTAATGTTTGTCCATCATTCTTTCGGAAAGTCAAGGAGCCAATAACCATTGCTCTGCTACTTGAACAAGCTTGTAGGTACTTTACAACATCATCAGCAGACTGAGTTACAAGTTCAAACAGCATTATTCCCCGCAGTTCCTGACGGCGTAACCCCAATATATCTGCTACTGGTTGATTGGTCGCTAACAACTGACCTTCTCCACTCACCAGGAGTAAAGGTTCTGGTAAAACTCTGGCAAGTTCAAGAAATTGTTCAGGAGTCATGGGGCTTCCAATTTAAGGGTTCGACTCTACTTTACATATCTGCACTAAGCTTGTATTCTGGATTGATTTTGTTTGATGCTGAAGTATTTACACAGACTCTAGTCCTCTAAAGTATTCTCGACCTTCTGCATCTTCTGCCTCTTCTGTAAGTTTTAAGTAAACAATAACTTTACATCCAGAATAACCTCGTGCTATCGTCTCTTGCAATTCTACTTTCGCATATCCTAGATTATTAGCTGCGATCGTTCCAAAAACGTTTGAAGTCATCATGCACATCGCAGGGCGATTAAGTACTTTGTCGCCAAATGGGCAAACACGGTTGCCAAAGACAATTTTTTCATCATCCTGCTCAATGACATAAAAATCGCCTTGGATTCGTTTTTTTAAATCAATCAAGACATCAGCTACCTGTTTGCGGGAAAGATTTGAGACTTCCAGGGCAGATTTGTAATCTTGGTTTAGATGCCTAGCCATCCTTTGACCAACTACACTAATAAATCCAGAAGCTTCTTCTAAACCAACTACATCCTGCAAAGTACCAGATAATTCTCTAATTAGTGTACGTAAAAATATATCGCGTTCCAAAGAAAGATTAAGCGTAGCTATTGAGTGCTTAGGTGCATCGATCATAAATTTTGAAGATACAATCTTGAAAGTACAGTTATATATAGAGTTCCCCAAAATGCCTCTAAAGTAACTACTTAATCTTTTTATTCTGAGAATTTAGTGTTTGCTTTTGGTTATAATGAAAAAATTTATTTTTGAAATAGTTTACGCAATTCATCTTTTTACTACTTTAATAAATAGGTATAGTGATTATAAACTCAGAACCTTTTCCTAATACAGAATTTACTTCTAGAGTTCCTTTATGTTTTTGCACAATTATTTTATAAGCAATTGATAATCCTAATCCTGTTCCTTTTTCCACAGGTTTTGTTGTGAATAAATGATCGAACATTTTTTGCTGAACATCAGCCGATATTCCCACCCCATTATCTTGAATCCGAATCGAGATATGATTTTTATCTTCAGCGAGGGCAGTATGAATTGTAATTTGATTGGGATTTAGTTTAATATCATTAAAATTGAGTTTAGCAGTAGACTCATCTAAAGCATCAATGGCATTTGCTAAGAGATTCATAAATACCTGATTCAGTTGTCCCGGAAAGCATTCTACTAGGGGAATTTCTTCGTAATATTGAACTATTTGAATAGCAGGACGAATCTTATTCGCTTGTAAACGGTGTTTGAGAATGACGAGAGTACTGTTAATACCTTCATGAATATTAAAGAGAATTTTTTGTTGTGTATCGGCTCTAGAGAAAATTCGTAGGCTATGGCTAATATTGAAAATACGATCTGTACCTTGCTAGTGGATATTCCATTGAAGGAGGAAGCAAACCTAAATAATGATGATAAAAATCTAAAGCTGGTTTATCATCTATTTCATAGACTATGTTTTTATCTACTTTAGTCACTTTGCTTATTTGACCAATAGGATGCCAACCACTTGCAACAGCATGGGAAAACAATATTGTGCCGGAAAAAAGCATAATTGGTACAGAATCACTTAATACTTCTGTTTGAAAAAATTGATATGTACTTTGATATCTTGATTGATCGCCTGCCAAACCACCGAATATTGGCATATATTGACCAAGAGCTAGCTTTAAGCCATTCAATATAGAGACACCACTAGTTGTGAGGCTCTCTGGATGAGTTAGGCATAGCTTTGGAGGTGCAGTACTTTTTGCTTTGGCTTGCTCCACAGCTTGTTTAGTTGCAGTAATTGGATCGTCTGAAACTTTGCGTCCAACTCCTGCATGAATTTCAACTTCGTCTGAACAAAACAACATCAAAGTGATTGAATCTTGCTGAAACTCTAAGACTGAAGAAATTTCTCCATCTGTTGTTCCACCAATCAACTCAATCCCCGGAAAAGCCCGATCGATTTGCTGCAAAATGAGAGAATGATCGAAGTCAATTGCAGCAAAAATAATCCCAGCTTTTGGTATATCTCCTGCAAGAGAACTGGCACATTGTTGAAGAAGTTCTTCAACTGCTGCTAGAGAATCTGGCTCGTTACTGTGACCTACTACTGCTTTGAACATAAATTTACTTATTATGTTGATAAACTTAACTTACTATAATTATTAAATGGGAAGTTTAATGATAAACTCTGAACCTTGCCCTATTGATGAATTTACCTCTAGAGTTCCTCCATGTTTTTCGACAACAATTTGACGGGCAATTGATAACCCTAATCCTGTACCTTGACCTACAGGCTTGGTGGTGAATAAATAGTCAAAGATTTTTTGTTGGACATCAGCCGACATTCCTATGCCATTATCTTTAATCCTAATCAAGATATAATTTTTATCTTCAGTGAGAGTAGTTTGAATCAAAATTTGATTAGGATTTGCTTCAATCTCCATATAGGTAAGTCCTAAATTAGACTCCTCCAAAGCATCAATAGCATTAGCTAATAAATTCATAAATACCTGATTTAGTTGTCCGATAAAACATTCTAATTCTGGTAATATATCGTAATTTCTAATTACTTGAATATCGGGTCGAGCTTCGGATGCTTTTAAACGGTGTTTGAGAATCATAATTGTACTGTCTATGCCATCATGAATATTGCAATAAAATTTGCGATCGCTATCTGCTCGAGAAAAAGTTCTGAGACTGGTACTAATGTCGCGAATCCGCTGAACACCCTCTTTCATTGAGGAAATTAAGTTAGGCAGATCGGCAAGCATATACTTCAAATCTATCGCTGCAATTTCCTCTTCAATTTCTGGGACTGGATTAGGATAGTGATGCTGATAGAGATCGATGACGTTAATCATGTCTTGGAAATATACTGAAGCGTGTCCAAGATTGCCATGAATGAAACCAACTGGATTATTAATTTCATGAGCAACTCCTGCTACTAATTGACCAAGGGCAGACATTTTTTCTGTCTGCACAAGCTGGAGTTGAGACTCTTGTAGGTCTTTTAATGCTCTAGACAAAGCTGCTGTCCTTTCCACAACTCGTTTTTCTAAAGTTTTTGTGAGATTTCGTAATTGCAGATGGGTTTTAATTCTAGCTAATAGTTCTTCTTCATGAAAGGGTTTAGTAATGTAATCAACTGCCCCTATATTTAGACCCTTTACTTTACTATCAGTATCAGAATTAGCCGTCATAAAAATTATAGGAATATCACAGGTTTCTGAGTTATTTTTCAGCTTTTTACAGGTTTCAAATCCATCTATCCCCGGCATCATTACATCTAATAAAATTAAATCTGGTAGTCTAGATTCAACCTGTTTTATTGCTTTTTCTCCATCATTCTCTGTGATAACTTTAAAACCTACATTAGTTAATATATAAAAGACAATTTCTAAGTTTGTAGTAGTATCATCTACCACTAATATTAAATTATCTTCTGGTTCATAAAGTATTCTCATATCTTGATTTTCGTTCATGTATTTAGATTAATTTAACTCATTGTTAATTATTCACTATTGCCTGCGATCGCAGCTAAGTCACCTCTATTTTATTGGCAGACTGACTGCAAATTTCTCGTCTGACAACCCTATAGTTCCCAAAAACTCTGATAACACCAACATTTTCAAACTAAATTGCCCTATGCAACCAACAGACCTATCTATCGCTACAGCATGGAAATTAACCACTCATCTGTACTTTCACTAAAATTTAAAATCCTCTTTCATAAAGCGAACGCTTTAAAATTAGTTATTATTACCCTTGTATTTTTATAAAAGTAGCGCTATCAAAGTTCAAAATTGTTGATGCCATAAGTTAATTTTTTCAGTTAGTCAACAGTATTTATCATGAGTATTTCTAGATATAAAAATTTTATCAAAAAATAGAATTCTGGAAAATTTCAGTAAAGTTCCGGTTATGCTTTTAAAGAAAACATTGAAGAATACTGTTTAAGTTAGTAAATATTCAGATAGATTTATATACCACTAACAGTGATGCAAATATGATTTGCACACTATATAGCATCTGGTGTTTTAGCTAATTCTTTTCAAGGAATTGTCATAGGCTCTCTATGAGTCTATTGATTTTTTTATCCTGCAATTCATGTTGGTTACTTCTAACTAATATATTTCTATGAAGGAACTACTTTCGTCTGATTTATACTGTCCATTTTCATCCCATATCAATAAGCATGTTGATGTTTTAGAAGAGTATGCTCTAGAATGGGTAACTCGTTTTAACCTACTGGCAAATCAATCAGTTTACCGACGTTTCATCAAGTCAAATTTTTTTAAGCTAGTAGCAGGTGCTTATCCTTACTGCGATCTAGAAAAAATCAAGATTGCCAGTGACTTGTTCAGTTGGCTATTTATTTAGGATGACCAATGTGATATGTCAGATTTAGGCCAACAACCTGAAGCACTCAAGCTTTTTCACCAAAGATTTATTGAAGTACTAAATGGAGCAGAACTTACAAGCAACGATATACACCTTAGCTATGCTTTAAGCGACCTACGACAACGGATGCTTCAGATAGGAAGCATAAAATGGTTCCATCATTTTGTTTTTAGCTTTGAGGAATACTTCGCCGGATGTGTACAGGAAGCAAGTAACCGCGCACAGGGAATTATACCGGATATTGATACCTATATCAGAATACGGAACTTAAGTTCGGCAGGGGATCTTACCGTAGTATTGATTGAATTTTGCGATCAATTGCTGATTCCTGATATTTTACGACAGCACGACATCTTCAAAAAACTCAAGCAGAAGACAATTAATATTCTTGCCTGGTGTAATGATCTCTTCTCGTATTCTAGAGAAATGGCAAGTGGTGATGTTCACAATCTAGTATTCGCTTGCCACAAGTCTGATGCTGTATCTACTACAGATTTTTCATTCACGATCGCCAGAGTTTTTAAGTCAAATTGATTCCCAATACAGGCAGCTAGTTTCAAAACTTTTTGGGTATATATTGGCAATTTTTCTATTTGCAGAGCGATAAATTCTACTACATCATCCGTGAGAGCTAAATCTTTGATTTTGGAAATATCATACTGCCAATAACCTGCATCAAAATTTAATACAATTAGCCCATTATCATGTAAAGATTTGATAAATTGAACAGAAAAGAAGGGGTTGCCTTTAGTTTTAGCAAATACCATCTGGGTAAGAGAAACAGCAACTAATTCCGAACAATGAAGTGTATCAGCAATTAGATGATTTAAATCACTCTGATTTAGAGGTACTAAAGTAATTGTATTAATGATTGCTCCTGCTTTTTGAATCTCCTGTAGTGTCAAATAAAGCGGATGTACCTTGGAAACTTCAGTATCTCGATAGGAACCAACTAATAAAAAACCTCCTTTGGTTTCACGCATCTGTTCTGTCTCTTCTGAAAAAGAAGACAACATGCTTTCACACATTAATAACTGAATTAATTTCAAGGAAGCCGTATCTGCCCATTGCAAGTCATCTAGAAAGATAACCAGGGGATGTTCTTTAGTTGGGAAGATTTGGATGAATTTTTGAAACAACAAATTGAAACGATTTTGGGCAGCGCTGCCAGATAGTTCAGTCACTGGAGGTTGCTTACCAATAATCTGTTCGAGTTCAGGAATGACATCAATAATCACCTGGGTTTGTGTACCCAATTCCCGCAGAATTTTGACTTTCCATTGTTGAATTTGGGCATCAGTTTCTGAGAGCAGTTGCCCGATTAAGTCCCGAAAGGCTTGCACTAATCCTGACAAAGGAATGTCACGTTGAAACTGGTCAAATTTGCCTTTAATGAAGTAACTACGCTGCCGCACAATAGGTTTGTGGACTTCATTGACCACGGCAGTTTTGCCAATGCCAGAGAAACCTGCGACTAGTATCATTTCTGTTGCCCCTTCTGTTACACGCTTAAAAGCAGCGAGTAGGGTTTCAACTTCACTTTGGCGACCGTAGAGTTTTTCGGGGATTACAAAACGGTCTGAGATGTCTCTCACACCGAGTTCAAAGGGTGTAATATTTCCTGTTTCTTGCCATTGGCTTTGGCACGTCTCCAAGTCATGCTTTAACCCCAAAGCACTCTGATAGCGGTCTTCGGCATTTTTTGCCATCAGCTTGCTGATGATGTCAGACAAAATTGGCAAAATATTGGAGTTAATCCGACTGGCTCTTAGCGGTTGTTTGGCAATGTGAGAATAAACTAACTCTGTCGGATCTTTGCTGGTGAAGGGTAACTGTCCGGTGAGGAGCTCAAAGAAGGTGACACCGAGGGAATAAAAATCAGTGCGGTAGTCAATACCTCGGTTCATCCTTCCGGTTTGTTCTGGGGAAATGTAAGCTAGAGTACCTTCTAAGATGTTGGGATTCGTGAGAAATTGAATTTCTCTTGGCAGAAGCGTGGCAATACTAAAGTCGATGAGTTTGATTTCATTTGTGCTAGGGTTTATGAGGATGTTGGCAGGCTTGATATCTTTGTGAATGATGCGATCGCGATGTAGTCTTTCCAGGGTAGAAGCAATTTTAATCGTAATGTGGAAAAACTCGTTCAGGGAAAGCCAGTTTTCCTTTTTTACCTTGTCCTCTATTCGCCAGTTTTGCAGGGAAATACCGCCAAAATCTTCCATCACTAAGACATAGCTGTTACGGTAATTTTCTAAGCTATAGGTTTTGACTATGCCAGGAAGATCGAGGTTTTTGGTGATGATATATTGATTTCGGAACTGAGCTATTTCCGTAAAGGTAGGATATTCATTCCGCATCAATTTGAGAACGACTGATTTTTGGTCTTCTTCTCTAATACCCCGATAAACCAGGGTTTTACTGCCTGAGTAGATTTGTTCAGTAATGCGATAGCCAGGAAACGAATATAATGTATCCAATACTACTAACATTGCGGACTATACTCATAATTATTGTTTCTATGGCTTATTATTCCCGCGCAAAGACTATCCTCATCATGAAATAGGATTTTTTTGTTTAATTTGTATTAGAAAATATGACTTTTAATATATTTTTCTTACTAAATATCTGAATCTTGATCTGTAGCGTTTTCTCATCAAGTTAAGTAGATATCAAAACTTCAACTACAACCCCTCTCCGAACTTACGAAGAGGGAAGATAAAGTACAGCTTTAGCGGACTAAGGTAAAGCTGCACCTCACTAAATAATGATGATTTGTCAACATAAGTGTTTTTGAACTAACTATTTTTATCCGCTTTTAATCGGACACCAGTATAGATGGTGTATTTTTGGCTGCGATAATAATAACGAGCACAAATACTACTTGATTTTTTGTTTAATAAAAGTCACAACCTGAGTTAGCTGTTTCTTCAAACCATCAATTTCTGCTTGCATTTTCACAATTTTTTCATTCAATGCATTAATTTCTGCCTCGGAGACTCCTCCAGTACTGGGGGTTGCGACGCTAGGGGCTACTACCGTACCATTGGTGACACTAGAGGTTGCTATTGTGCCATTTTTGACGGCAACCGCTGCTCCTACCGAAACTAGTTCTGGGCGTGGCTGTTTCGCCTTAGCCATAGCTAACTTAATCGCGCCAATTAGTTGTTTCTGATCAAAAGGCTTGCCCAAAAATTCAAAATATTCAAATGGTTCTGTGATTTTCTCAGTCACCTCTTCCTTGCGACCAGACATGATCACTAAAGGAATTTTTCTTAATTCTGGGTGGGCTTGAACTTGCTGAAAAACTTCCCAGCCACTCATTTTAGGCAACAGGAAATCCAGCATAATCAGGCTGAGTTTTTCCTGAAGAATGAAATTTAGTCCTTCCACACCGTCTTTTGCTTCCAGTACCTCAAAATTGCCCGGAGGCAACATTTCTCGTACTTTTACCCTGACAACCGTAGTGTCATCGATAACTAAAATCTTGTTGCTTGCCACGACTGTTTGCTCTAACAGAAACTATAAGTGTAAATAGCGGCTTTGCCGATTGTCCTTGAGAATCCTCCCACTATATACATAATTTCTGGCAATTGGGGGATAGTATATTTCGGTATAAATGACATTGCTAGAGGTGTTTTGCAAAACTTTTGCTCGCGCTCTTTTCAATTTGTGTCATGGTGATATTTAATCGACAGACCACTACATCTATATCCGCATCTTGCTTGGATGTCTATGATTTCGTCACAACAAGCCGACCTAAAGTCTGAAATTACGGCAATGCCTAGCTGGCTACGTCGCCCGATTGGCAAAGCCAGTGAAATCTCTACCGTACAACGCATTATTAAGCAGCGCCAAATTCACACAATTTGCGAAGAAGGACGCTGTCCCAACCGGGGAGAGTGCTATGCCCAAAAAACTGCAACTTTCTTACTAATGGGGCCTACGTGTACACGCTCTTGTGCTTTCTGTCAAGTAGATAAAGGTCACGCACCGATGCCTCTTGATTTAGATGAACCTCAAAAGGTAGCACAGGCAGTGCAGCTTTTGGGATTGCGTTATGTGGTGCTGACTTCTGTAGCCCGTGATGACTTACCCGATCAGGGGGCAGGACACTTTGTGAAGACGATCGCGACTATCCGCCAATTGAACCCAGAGACTCAAATTGAAGTGCTGACCCCAGATTTTTGGGGTGGTGCTGGTGTTGGAGAGTCAGGTCAACGCCAGCGAATAGCGATGATTGTCAAAGCCAAACCAGCTTGTTTCAATCACAATATCGAGACAGTGCAACGCTTAACTGGCCGCGTGCGCCGGGGAGCCAAGTACGATCGCTCGCTTTCGGTGCTGGCTACGGTTCAAGAAATCGATTCGACAATTCCCACCAAATCAGGTTTGATGCTGGGACACGGAGAAACAGTTGATGAAGTCATTGAAGCAATGGCCGATTTAAGGACTGTGGGATGCGATCGCTTGACTATCGGGCAGTATATGCGTCCTTCTCTAGAACATTTGCCAGTCCAAAAATATTGGACTCCAGAGGAATTCGATCAACTCGGCAGATTAGCATGGGAAATGGGATTCAACCATGTTCGTTCTGGGCCTCTGGTTCGCAGTTCCTATCATGCTGGAGAGGAGGGAGTGGGGAAGTAGTAGTGCTGAGTGCTGAGTGCTGAGTGGTAAATCTTACTTCTTTACTCAGAACTCGGAACTCGGAACTCGGAACTGTTGTGCCCAATTCCCAACTTCACACAAATATTCTTAAAGAATTTGAGTATTTGGTACGCCAGTTTGGTATTTCTTAAAAAGTCATGACATAAGGAGAATCGCATTATGACTGCTAAAGCTAAGAATTCCCCAGTTGCCGACAGCGGCGCTAAACCTCCCTACGCCTTTCGCACAGGGTGGGCACTGTTGTTGTTAGCTATCAATTTCCTGGTAGCAGCCTACTATTTCCACATTATTCAATAGTTAGAAGTGGAATGGTGCTGCTCAAATCGTTCCTTTGAATAAACCTTTGGGACGAATGAGCAGCACCAAAATCATGATCAACAGTGCAACACCTTGTTTATACTGTGAACCCAGCCAAGGAGTGCTGACTTCCTGGACGATGCCAATGATAAAAGCTGCTGCGATCGCACCATAGGGGTTGCCAATCCCACCAAGAATTACTGAGGCAAATAATGGTAAGATTAAGAACCATCCCATATTCGGGCGCACGGCTGTAATTAACCCATACATACTTCCGCCCAATGAGGTAAGAGTGCCAGCTATTAGCCAAGTCCAGAAAATTATTCGGTCAACATTGATACCTGAAACCCTAGCTAAGTCCAGATCGTCGGCAACTGCTCGCATCGCCTTACCAATTTTGGTATTTTGCAGCAGGTAATGCAGCGCCAAAATTGCTAGCACCGCCAATCCTAATACCAATAATTGATTTTGCGGTATCTTTAAACCCAAAATATCTAAAGCCGGAGTAACAGGTAAATTATAATTTTGGTTCTTGCCACCCCAGATAAAAATAATCCCATTGCGAATAAATAAGGCAAGCCCGATAGAAATAATAATCAGCGTAGTGGAAGTAGCACGGATAGAGCGCATCTTTGACCACAGTAACTTTTCCGATAACAGCATTGCTGCTACTGTTCCCGCCGCTGCTAGGATCATCGACAGCCAAATATTGACTCCAATAGTGTTTATCAGCCAAGTCAGATAGGCTCCTAAAGTGAGAAAGTCACCATGAGCAAAGTTAGATAGCCGTAAAATTCCATAAGTAAGAGTCAGTCCGACTGCGGCTAGAGCAATAATGCTCCCCACCGCAATCCCATTAACGATTAGTTGGGCGAATTGTGTATCCATAAGTCTTAAGTTGCGTTTAAAAAATTTTAGGTTAGTGGTTTATACAATAATTTTTTTTGAACTAGCTGCTAAACTCGACATCATAAGTTATGGTTTATAACAACATCAGTTATCGTTTATAAATAAAAAAGAATTGTCCGCTAATATACATAGAATCCTGTTGGGATTTTTATGCAAAGCTAAACTTGTTCAGCGGTCTAGTTGACTATGCAGCAGTACTCAAGCTTACCAGACCAGAACTCACTGATAGATGCAACGCCAAAACTTTTGACAACAATTGAGATTGAGCAACTTCGCGCCCAGCTGCGGCTGGAGAGCAGCTTAAATCAGTTACAAAGTCGCCTTGATGATTGCTTTCCTTCTGCTTGTAACACTGTCCCACAGACAGAAGCCGCACAAGCGGAATTTTTCCAAACCGTGGTTAACGAGATTAATATTGCTGTTGACAGCAGTAATCTGGCACTTACAGAATGTGCCGTAGGCATCGCTATGTGTCAACCACAAGAAACTGTTGCCACAGTTTGTTATATTTCTCGTTCTCCATCCCCAAATTCACAACCTTTATTTCTAGAAGTGCTGACAGCAGAAAAAAAGCTGCTGTTGAGATTGCAAGAGGTCATAAAACTTGAAGATTTGCAACAGCTTGAGAATCAACAACTACCAAGTGCTTGGCGGTTAGCTGATGATTCTGGGAGCGTTATCTGGCTAATTATCGCCACAGCGCACCTAAGCTCCGATCATGAGTCGCTCATAGAATCACAAGCTCAACTCAGATCGCAATTGATGGCAAGGTCTGCTAGGTACTGTACTAAAGCTTTATTACAACTTAGACATATCCTATCTTTGCAACAACAATGTCAACAATTAAGTAACTCTAATCAAGAATTGGAGCGCACCAATCAACTGAAAAATCAGTTTCTGGCAAACACCAGCCATGAAATTCGCACACTGCTTAGTTGTATTACTATGCCGGTTTCCATGCTTTTAACCCCAGGGTTTGAAGCAACTATAGAAAGCCTGCGACACTATTTAAATATCATTCAGTCTAGTGCCAAGCACTTGCTAGCTCTGATTAATGATATTTTGGATCTTTCTAAAATTGAAGCAAATCAGCTAGAAGTGAACTGGAAAACACTAGATGTGCAATTCGTATGTGACAGTGTTTTCGCACTGGTGAAAGAGAAAGCTGCTGATAAGGGTTTAAAACTGCGTCTAGAAATTAACCCCGATATCACAACCCTAGTAGCTGATGAATTGCGACTCAGGCAAATGCTGTTGAATTTACTCTGGAATGCCCTAAAGTTCACCAGCGAAGGAAGTGTTGGCTTAGAGGTTGTTCTTGAAGGTGTATTTGTGCATTTTACAGTTTGGGATACTGGCACTGGCATTTCTCAAGAAGATAAAGATCAACTGTTTCAACGCTATTTTCAAGTTGCCAAGACTAATGGTGTTGAAGGTACTGGTTTGGGTTTAGCACTGACTCAAAAACTCGCCCAAATTCACGGTGGTTCTGTGAAAGTGGAATCTGAAGTAGATCGCGGCTCCCGTTTTATCCTCATACTTCCCCTTAACCAAGAGGCAGGAGTGGGAGGAGCAGAGGAAGCAGGGGAAGCAAGATTTTCCTCATCTCCTCTGCCTTTGACTCCTAGTTCTTCTGGAGAAATTTTGCTGGTAGAAAATGATTTACCCAATGCTAATTTGATACAAATTTATCTAAATAGATTGGGATATCAGGTGACTTTGGTTGAGAATGCTGCCCAGATGTGGAAAGCTCTAAGACAGTTAGACCCAGCTGTGATTTTAATGGATGTTTGTCTGGCAGATGGAAATGGTCTGCACTTGGTGCAACAAATACGAGAACATGAACAATATCAAACGATTCCGGTAATCGTTCAAACAGCAATGGCAATGAGAGGCGATCGCGAAACCTGTCTAGCAGCTGGAGCAAATGATTATATTTCTAAACCGATTGATTTACCGCTTTTAGCCAGTCTCGTGGCCAAGTACAGTCAAGCACCAACCTTGGTTGATGGGGAGTGGGGAGTGGGGAGTGAAGAGTGAGGGAGACAAGAAGAAACCATGCCCAATGCCCCATGCCCAATGCCCAATGCCCCATAACTAATGACTACAATATAAATTATTGGGTGCTGTAGGGTTTTGGCAGGATTGGGAAATGATGCTGACAGAAAAATTTGAGCAATTAAGAGCCTTATTTCAAGAGATGGAGCAGGCGTTGATTGCCTACTCTGGGGGCGTTGATAGCACTTTGGTAGCAAAAATTGCTTATGATGTGTTGGGCGATCGCGCTTTGGCTGTCACGGCTGTTTCTCCTTCGCTATTACCAGAAGAATTGGAAGACGCGAAAATTCAAGCTGCAACTATTGGGATTCCTCATAAAATCGTCCAGACTCACGAAATGGAAAATCCCAATTACACCTCTAACCCTGTTAATCGCTGTTATTTTTGCAAAAGTGAGTTGCACGACACTCTCAAACCTTTAGCTTTACAGTTGGGTTATCCCTATGTAGTGGATGGGGTGAATGCTGATGATTTGCATGATTATCGCCCAGGAATTCAGGCAGCTAAGGAAAGAGGTGCGCGATCGCTTTTAGCAGAAGTGGGTGTCACCAAAGTTGAAGTTCGCCAACTTTCGCAACAACTCGGTTTACCTTGGTGGGATAAACCTGCTCAACCTTGTCTCAGCTCCCGGTTTCCTTACGGTGAAGAGATTACTGTCGCTAAGTTGCAACGAGTCGGTAGAGGAGAAATTTATCTGCGAAAGCTAGGTTGGCAGAATTTGCGCGTGCGATCTCAAGGGGATACAGCACGTATTGAATTACCACCAGAACAAATCAAAGAGTTTGTGTTGACTAACGATTTACAAACGTTAGTTTCGGCATTTCAAGATTTTGGATTTATCTACGTAACCTTAGATTTAGAAGGTTATCGTAGCGGTAAGTTGAATCAGGTTTTAAATAGGGAAGCTTTGGGCGTTAAAGTATAGGATTTTAGTTCTATAAATGTAGAGTTTATTTATCTTCTAGAGAAACTAGGAAGCAACCGTTAATCCTCCAGATATTATTGGGCTGTTTTTCCATAAAATATAAAGCCCTCAAGGGAACTCCATCAGGAGCAAGTAGCAGGACTGGTTGAGTTATATTTCCCTGGATGGTTGTTATCTTCTCAAAAAAGACAGAACGAGGACGATATACTGCTGGATAGCTTGTCTTTACCATCTGCATAAAATTTTCTGGGGTTCCGAATTGCGCCTGAATCGCCGGACTAGCATAGGCAAAAGCGCTTTGGGCGTCATCTTTTTTAAAAGCTGCCAATTGGTATTCAATTACAGAACGTATGTTGATGGCATCGATATCAGGAACTTCCATAAATTTAAAAATTGCGTAGGCGCAGCCCGCCCTTAGACATCGCTCCAAGTGTCGGCAAAGCGATCGCTCAATTCTCACGCTGAGTGAGCTTGTATTCTATCTGCTGTAATGCTGTTCGCCACACATCATATCCCTCTTGAGACAAGTGCAACCCATCTGTGGTTAACTCTGGACGCAAATTGCCTTCCATATCCGTAAACCAGCTATAAATATTGAGATAATTAGCACCTTCTTGTTTGGCAATCACGGTTAGTTGGATGTTGATGTGACGAATGCGGCTATTGGAAATTTTTGGTAAACGAGTAGGCAAAATTGATTGGACAATGATTTGAGCTTGGGGGTGAGCCTGCCGTAAACGACGGACAATTCGGCGATAATTACGCAAAATTGTTTCATCAGTAGCGCCTTTTCGTAAGTCGTTAATCCCAGCCATGATGTAAATTACATCTGGCCGCGTTGCCGAAAATGCTCCTAATCTTTTTAAAACGCCACTAGAAGTATCTCCAGATATGCCTTGATTCAGCCACAACTTACCAGCAGGCAGTTTTTCCCTGGGAAACCACATACTCAAAGAATCACCAACTAAAATACTTAGATGATTGGCTCCTTGACCTTGAGCGATCGCTCTAGCTTCTAAAGCTAATAAACTTTTCCAGTCGTCATAAGTTAGTTGACGTTTCTTGATCGACTCCCACAATGATTGCAAATTATCACTATCTACGCGTGTATAAATCTGACCTGTTTTCAGAGCTGCCAATCTTTGGTAGTAAAGTTGATTTCCAGATGTCAATAAGAGGCTAGTTGCTTGGGCGCTGGGGTTGAGTGATGACTCTGTTGATACTGGTAATGCCTGACTGCTGAATTCTGGTACGCTAGGGACGTTTTTCTCACCAACTATTGGCTGCGAACTTTTTAGGAGTTGGAACGCTTGACCGCTGAGTTCTGGTAAGGAGAGATCAACGCTATTGATAATTTTTGTACTGGCTATTGTCTGCGAACCCTGTTTTAAATCCCACAGGAATCTAGAACTTTCTGGCAGGACAATTGACAGATGTGGAAGAGCCGATGCTGGTATTGCTAATCCTGTTAACAAGCCTGCTGCCAACAGATAAGGGTCCCTCATCGCTTTGTCTCTCCTCTACTCACTGCTTTTCCATATCACGACATTGTTTGCCTGTATTCAGGAAAATTTTACTTCGGTTAAGTTATTATTCTCATTTACGCTGTATAGTTCTGTAAAGCGTGTTCATGAGATTATATTTTACAATTTACGATCTCTTTAAAGTACGGTTTTCCCGGTGGTATACAAGTCTTATTTGTGCGAAGTACTTCTACTGAAAGCACTGTTTTCATCAGCCGACCACTTTTTATAACTCAGTTGTCACAAATATTGGAAGTATTTGTAAACTTGACGATTAGTAAGTGATTTTTGAGGATCTCAGGACAGAGGTTTTTGCTTTTGATATTGCTAGTATGTGAAATAACCATCAGATTTTAGGTTTCTAGATTTCAGTCAATTGTCGCGATCGCATGAGAGTTTGCTAGACCGAGAACGCTACGGGAATACTTCGACAGTTTTCACTTTTTCATGTGAAATTAAGCAGTGCAAATGCACTAGTTATTAGAGATGTGATTAGTTGAGATTAAATTTTTGATAACTAGCACAAGTGAAAGCATGGTCACTAAAATAAGTCTCTGACCATTTTGGGGTAATTTGCGACAACAGTTTACTTTACTACTATATACAAATTAGCTCGTACCTTTAATGTGACGATTGAGGACTTAGTGAAAATTCTGGAGAAATAGGCAAAAGTTTAACTGTTGAGAATATTGATATCATACGATGATGTGTCCTTGATGAGCAAGTATCAGGTTTGCCATACTGAGAATTTGAGAATTCCCTATACGTAATTTGAAATTTATGTTTACTCATTGAAGTATGAGTTGAAACACATTTAAATTAAGTTTTAACTCTAGAGAATAACCTCATTGAAAGTGCTAAGATTTAGGCTGAATCATTAGTGTTTTCCTTTTCTTCTGTGGCTAGAGCTAGTACAGCGATTGGTGTCAGTCCCATTATTAAAGAGATTGTGCAAAAACAGGCACATTCCACACGTTTGACCCTGAAAGAAGTTATTCTGATGGGGATGTTAGCTATTGATAAACTAGATGATCGAGGTCGTCAAGAGCTAGCCGATCAAGTTCATCAAATGCAGGTAAATGGAGAGATTTAATTGAGTAGTTATGAGTTAAGAGTTATGAGTTATAAATTTTAACTTCTCACTCCTGACTCTTTACTTAATTTGGTTATTGGCTAAATCGATAACGACTTCCCATTACATAATTTTCATTAATTTCAAAAGATATCCATTGGCGTTGCAGCGTCTCAGCAACAAAGCCCGTTGTATTAGAACCTGTAAATGGAGCTAATACTATATCACCTTCATCAGTTAGGAATTTGATGAAGAACTCGGCGAACCCTTGAGGAAAAAGTGCTGGATGGGGTCTAATTTATGCTGTTTTGCAGCGTCGTAAATAAGCACTATTCGATTCAGTATTAGCAATTTCTAACAAATTCGGCGGAATTGCACCTTGGTTATCTTTTTGAAATTTATCAGAAATATCATGTCCACTAGGACGTATTTTTGCTTTATAGCCATTTTTGAGTAATTTTTTCATACTTTGGCTATAGGGCTTTAAAACTTTTCTGTTATCTGCTTTAGGATTGGGTGTTTTAGATAACCACCAAACTGTATTTACTGAGTCCTTCACACGAATTCGCTTGATTGTCACCCACTCAGCAGGGGTTGGCAGCCGAGCCGGATTATAAGTTTAATTTTAGGAAATTGCTCTAGACAGTGAGGTTAGGATAATCACGCTTAATTTTTCTCTGACAAACTTAACCCAAGCGTTTCTACGAAACAAGCAGATTTTCAGTAGTCAGAACCAAAACCTAAATAATATTTATTAAGTTAAGGCATTATTAATTTCCCTAAACAACGCTTCTCTCACATCATTTTTTAAGCAAGATTTGCACCATTGATTCACAAGAGTTTCCCAGACACTTGTTGAACTTTTAATCACTCGATCACCAACCATTGATGTCCACCTGTGATGATCAGGTTCTAACATCGAGTCATCAAGGTATGTCAGAAGTGTACCTGCTCCAATTCCAAATCTAGCTGGAAGCTCTGGCCATGCAAGTTGTTTTAGTTCTTTGAATACAACACGTTCAGGAGCTTCAGTTCCAGGAAGAGTTATACAACTACTACCGTTAGATACAACATCTCCATCCAGTACAGCAATCGATTTGTAGGGCAGTTTATTATTTTTTGCAACGATTCCCCATGATTTGGACAACATTGGATGGTCCCACTGGAACTATTGCTAAACGTGTAAGCAGTTCTGCTGAATCAGGATCACTTGCAAGAATTTCGCGTAAAAATATTTCCGAATCTCTGTCTTCTACAAAAATGTATAGTTCAGGATGTACATTTTCGTCCAAACGGCTCAAAGCAAATTCTGGAGTCACTCCATAAACAATATTTGTCCCAGACGAACCAGGCAATAGCATTATCCTAGCCTCCTGTGGCAATTCTTCTAATACATAGGGGCTATAGGACTCCGATTTGATTTCTGAAAACATACTGAGACTGAAAAGCCCGTTTTATCAGGGTTGTATCTGAAATCTTGTTCAGAAATCAGATATGAGTCCTATATGTGTTGAAAGAATAATTTGAATGCGCTTGTAACGACTAAGCCAGAGTAAGAATCGTATCAGGCGACGCTGCGCTCTTGGGTGTAAGGATGCTTCTACTTCATCAATTGGTAGTCACGCTACAGATAATCCTTATTAATTAAAAAAATCCCCCACCTTTCGGCAGGGGATTTTTATTACTTACCTACAAAACTAGCAGCCGAATTAACCGAACTTACCAGCAGTAGAAGCAATCAAGAATGCTGCGTAAGTTACGACGTAGCCAACAGTGAAGTGAGCTAGACCAACTACACGAGCTTGAACGATGGACAGAGCCACGGGCTTGTCTTTCCAGCGAACTAGGTTAGCCAAAGGAGTGCGTTCGTGTGCCCAAACAAGGGTTTCAATCAACTCTTGCCAGTAACCTCTCCAGGAGATTAAGAACATAAAGCCAGTTGCCCAAACTAGGTGTCCAAACAGGAACATCCAAGCCCAGACAGACAGGTTATTCACACCGTAGGGGTTGTAACCGTTAATCAACTGAGCGGAGTTAGCCCAAAGGTAATCGCGGAACCAGCCCATGAGGTATGTAGAGTTCTCATTGAACTGAGCCACGTTGCCTTGCCAAATACCTAGATGCTTCCAATGCCAGTAGAAGGTAACCCAACCAAGGGTGTTGAGCATCCAGAATGTAGCGAGGTAGAAGGAATCCCAAGCTGAGATATCGCAAGTACCGCCACGACCTGGGCCGTCGCAAGGGAAGGCATAGCCGAAGTCCTTTTTATCGGGCATCAGCTTAGAACCACGGGCATCCAAAGCACCCTTGACCAAGATCAAGGTGGTGGTGTGCAGACCTAAAGCGATCGCATGGTGTACCAAGAAGTCGCCAGGGCCAATTGTCAAGAACAGGGAGTTAGTACCAGCATTGATGGCATCTAACCAGCCTGGCAACCAAACGTTAGCGTAGTTGGGCCATGCTGTGTAAGCAATACTATCTGGATTAGATAGCAAGGCATCTAAACCGTACAGTACTTTACCGTTAGCAGCTTGGACGAACTGAGCAAACACTGGCTCAATTAAGATTTGTTTTTCAGGAGTTCCAAAAGCAACTACTACGTCGTTGTGTACGTATAGACCAAGAGTGTGGAAGCCCAAGAAAAGGGATACCCAGCTAAGGTGGGAAATAATCGCTTCTTTGTGCTTCAACACGCGCTCAAGGACGTTGCCCTTATTTTGCTCTGGGTCGTAATCACGTACCCAGAATATTGCTCCGTGAGCAAAAGCACCAAGTATCAGGAAACCTGCAATGTATTGATGGTGCGTGTACAGCGCTGCCTGAGTCGTGTAGTCCTTCGCAATAAATGCGTAGGAAGGCATGGCGTACATGTGCTGCGCTACCAGAGAGGTGACAGTTCCCAGAGCAGCTAGGTGAATACCCAACTGGAAGTGCAGCGAATTGTTATAGGTGTCGTACAAGCCTTGGTGAGGCAGATTGAACTGACCTTCACTATTAGTACCAGGTACTAAACCGGATTTGGAGTTCAGCATTTCTTTGATGCTGTGACCAATTCCGAAGTTTGTCCGGTACATGTGACCAGCGACAATAAATAGAACTGCGATCGCTAGGTGGTGATGAGCTATGTCAGTCAACCACAAAGCTTCTGTCTGGGGATGGAAACCACCCAAGAAACTCAGAATTGCAGTTCCTGCACCTTGCGATGTCCCGAAGATATGTCCAGGTGTGTCAGGGTTTTGAGAGTAAACACCCCAGTTACCTGTAAAGAATGGTGTCAAACCTGCTGGGTGGGGTGGGGTATTCAAGAAGTTATCCCAACCTACGTGCTGACCGCGAGCTTCGGGAACAGCAACGTGAATTAAGTGACCAGCCCAAGCCAAAGAACTAACACCAAACAAACCTGCTAAGTGGTGGTTTAGGCGATGTTCAGCGCTCTTAAACCATGCCAAGCTAGGACGGAACTTGGGTTGCAAGTGTAGCCAACCAGCGAACAAGAATACAGCTGCCAATAACAGCAAGAAGACTGAACCGTTGTACAGTTCGCCGTTTGTCCGCATTCCGATGGTATACCACCAATGGTAGAGACCAGAGTAGGTAATATTTACCGGATTGCTAGCGCCAGCTTGGGTAAAAGCTTCGATCGCTGGTTTACCAAAGTGGGGATCCCAAATCGCGTGGGCAATGGGACGGATGTGAAGGGGATCTTTAATCCACTGTTCAAAGTTACCTTGCCAGGCTACGTGGAACAGGAGGCTGGATGCCCACAGGAAGATGATTGCCAAGTGACCGAAGTGAGTTGCGAAAATCTTTTGGTAAAGATTTTCTTCCGTCATGCCATCATGGGTTTCAAAGTCGTTGCCTGTAGCGATCGCATACCATATCCGACGAGTCGTCGGGTCCTGTGCGAGATCCTGGCTAAATTTGGGAAATTTTGTCGCCATAGGTTTAATAAATCCTCTGACCTTTAGCCATCAAGTATCAGTTCAATTTCGGATTTTAGATTTTGGATTTTGGATTGAATCTAAAATCTCAAATCCAAAACCCAAAATTTTGCTGATTGCTACCCTACTGAAAGGATGTGTGCATGGAAGAATGCCCAAGTTGTGGCAATTCCTCCTAAGAGGTAGTGAGCTACCCCTACAGCCCGACCCTGAATAATGCTCAGAGCGCGAGGCTGAATTGCTGGAGCTACCTTCAGTTTATTATGTGCCCAAACAATGGACTCAATCAGTTCTTGCCAGTAGCCACGACCACTGAACAGGAACATCAAGCTGAATGCCCAAACAAAGTGAGCGCCTAAGAACATGAGTCCATAGGCAGATAGCGCACTGCCGTAGGAATTGATGACTTGTGTAGCTTGTGCCCACAAGAAGTCTCGCAACCAACCGTTGATGGTAATTGCACTTTGGGCGAAGTTACCACCAGTGATGTGAGTTACAGTACCATCTGCATCTACGGTTCCCCAGACATCTGATTGCATCTTCCAGCTGAAGTGGAAAATTACAATAGACAAGGAGTTGTACATCCAGAAGAGTCCGAGGAATACGTGATCCCAACCAGAGACTTGACAGGTACCGCCACGACCGGGGCCGTCGCAAGGGAAGCGGAAGCCCAAGTTTGCCTTGTCTGGAATCAGACGAGAACTACGGGCGTACAGCACACCTTTAAGCAGAATTAGGACGGTGACGTGAATGGTGAAAGCGTGAATGTGGTGAATTAGGAAGTCCGCTGTCCCCAAAACAATGGGTGCAGCTGCCACTTTTCCGCCAACAGCCAAGACACCGCCGCCAAAGACATAGCTAACTGGTTCTAGGGCATTGGGTGCAGTTGTACCAGGAGCCAAGGCATGGATATTTTGTATCCACTGGGCAAATACTGGCTGCAATTGAATCCCTGTATCAGAGAACAAGTCTTGAGGACGACCCAATGCACGCATTGTGTCGTTGTGGATGTAAAGTCCAAAGCTATGGAAGCCGAGGAAAATACACACCCAGTTCAGGTGAGAAATAATCGCGTCACGGTGACGAATCACCCGATCCAGCAAGTTGTTTTGATTCACAACTGGATCGTAATCCCGCACCATGAATATGGCAGCGTGAGCCGCACCGCCGACTATACAGAATGCACCAATCCACATGTGGTGGGTGAAGATGCACAACTGCGTAGCATAGTCAGTTGCCAAATATGGATAGGGGGGCATCGCGTACATGTGATGCGCGATGATGATGGTCAGCGAACCCAAGAAGGCCAGGTTAGTAGCCAGTTGAGCGTGCCAAGATGTGGTCAGGTTTTCGTAGAGACCTTTGTGACCTTCACCGGTGAAAGGACCTTTGTGGTTTTCGAGGATCTCTTTAATGCTGTGACCAATACCCCAGTTAGTACGGTATTGATGACCAGCAACGATAAACAGAACTGCGATCGCTAAGTGGTGATGAGAAATATCAGTCATCCACAAGCCGCCTGTTACTGGGTTCAGACCGCCCTTGAAGGTCAGGAAGTCAGCATACTGACCCCAGTTCAAGGTGAAGAAAGGTGCTAAACCAGCAGCAAAGCTGGGATACAACTCCGTCAACAAGTCTTTGTTCAAGATGAACTCATGGGGCAGGGGTATGTCTTTAAGAGCAACGCCTGCATCCAAAAGCTTGTTGGTCGGTGCGGACACGTGGATTAAGTGACCTGCCCATCCCAAGGAACCACAACCTAGCAGTACTTGCAAGTGGTGATTCAACATTGATTCCACATTCTGGAACCATTCCAGTTTGGGAGCGCGTTTGTGGTAGTGGAACCAGCCGGCAAATAGGAATAAGCCTGCTAATACCAAGCCACCGATCGCAGTTACGTAAAGCTGGAAGGAGTTTGTAATCCCCCAACCACGCCATACTTGGAACAAACCGGAGGTGATTTGAATCCCGTGGAAACCACCGCCAACATCAGCGTTTAAAATGTCTTGTCCCACAATGGGCCAAACGACTTGAGCACTAGGCTTAACGTTTAACGGGTCACTTAGCCAAGCTTCATAGTTAGAAAACTTCGCGCCGTGGAAAATCATCCCGCTCAACCAAACCATCACTACGGCTAAGTGGCCAAAGTGGGCTGAGAATATCTTACGGGATATATCTTCTAAATCGCTTGTATGTGTATCAAAATCATGGGCGAGTGCGTGCAGGTTCCAAATCCATGTGGTGGTTTTGGGACCTCTGGCTAAGGATTTGTCAAAGTGTCCAGGTTGCGCCCATCTCTCGAATGAGGTTGGAACTGGATCGTTCTCGACGATTACTCTTGCCTTTTTTTCCTCTCGCTCCGGAGGACTTATTGTCATTCGACCTCCTCTCTTGATAAGGAATGAGGAATCATGAATACCACAAAGTTAACCATTCCCACAAGCTCCAGAATTTTACTGAAGCCGCGATGAAGACCCGATGTGGATAACTGTTTCTCGTTGAATTATAAAGTCTTCACTTGTACTTTGTTAGAGATATTTTAACAATAATTCAAACTTGCTCGAATATTGCTGGAATTCATGCCTTAACTGGCTTTTAACTTCAAACTATTTGTCCAAAAGTCAATAGTTTATCTATTTAATTTACAAACAATAACAAATCGTAAAATTTATGGTTTGGCTGTATGTAGTGGATGTCCCAGTTTTTACCGCTATTACTCATGAACATTTATGTCATATTTCAATTTTTGCAAGTAAAACACTGTAAAGAATATGACTTATTTTAAAATTTTCTGAAATATAAAGGAAAACTTATGGGATATGAGGCGGATTTCAGCTTTTGGGCTATAGTTCCAGATGGACAGTTTGAACCAAAATAATCTGTCAATTGTCGAAGACTATCACTGGTGCAACGCATGAACTCGTGGCAGAAAAGGGTGTTAGAGAAGCTCCTCCCTCAGAGGTTCCCGATTCTCAGGTGGGTAATAACATTGGTGCTGGTATTAAGCTTGACCAGTTGCGGCGAAAAAGCCGACAGTCAGGAAGTATCTTCTGGCTATAGAGAAAACTCCCCACAGATTTCTCAAATTTCCAAGCAATTTTCGGAAGTTTCCCCTCCATCTGTTATTCAAGAACTGCGTCCAATTTTGGAAGTTTATCAGCCACAAGTGACAATTGTTACTCCCAAAATTGATGAAGTTCTTCAAGACAACAAAGTTACAGCCAGTTTTCAGGTTAAGGATCTACCTATATTTAAAGATCCACAATTACAACTGGGACCACATCTCCATGTAATTCTGGATAACCAACCTTATATTCCTGTTTACGACCTGAATCAACCCTTGGTTTTGCCAGACTTGTCTCCAGGTACTCATACCCTGCGCGTCTTTGCCTCTCGTCCTTGGCATGAAAGCTTTAAGAATGAAGGAGCTTATGCCCAAACAATATTTCACGTCTTCACCAAAACCGACGACAACACCTCAGATGCTAAATTACCCCTGCTAACTTACAGTCGTCCTCAAAGTAGCTACGGGGCAGAGCCAATCTTACTGGATTTTTATCTAACTAACGCTCCCCTGCACCTCGTTGGTAAGGAAAACCCCAACGACGAGTTCAGTGATTGGCGCATCCGCGTCACAATTAATGGTGAAAGCTTTATTTTCGATCGCTGGCAAGCAGTTTACCTTAAGGGCTTCCGTCCAGGTAAAAACTGGGTAAAGCTAGAATTTCTCGATAATCAGGGAAATCCTGTCAAAAATGCCTTTAATACTACAGTTAGATTGATTGACTACCAGCCAAAGGGTAAAGACACTCTATCGAGAATCGTGAGAGGAGAACTCACAGCAGATGAGGTGCGCCCTATTGTAGACCAGAATTATAGAATTGCACCTAAACCTACACCCACGCCATCCGTTGAAAAAACACCTCAAATACAACCGAAGGTAGAAAAACAGCCGATTCCTGAAACTGAAGTTCCAGAAGATTCCAAAATTCAGCCAGAACAACCAAAATTGGAAGTTCCAACGGCTGCACCATCTCCCACTTTCTCTCCGACACCACCAAAAATTATTGAGTCGCCAATACCAGAACCACAGCCAGAGGTAACGCCAACTCCTGAATCAACGCCGTTACCCGAAAAAATTGCGCCTCAGCCAACAAAATCTAGATTTGGCGGATTTTTTAACCGTGGGGCTGGTAAAGTTCCCACCCCACAAGCACCAGTTACACCATCTCCTAGTTTGCCACCTACGCTGCCAGAGATTATTGAGTCTCCAGCACCAGAAATAATTACACCAATACCAGAACCACAGCCAGAGGTAACACCAACTCCTGAATCTACACCGTTACCCGAAAAAATTGCGCCTCAGCCAACAAAATCTAGATTTGGCGGATTTTTTAACCGTCTAACGAATAAGACACCTACTCCGCAAGTAACAATTGTGCCATCTCCTAGCTTGCCACCCACGCTGCCAGAGATTATCGAGTCTCCTACACCAAAAATAATTACGCCACCAGCAGAACCACAACCAGAAGTAACGCCAACTCCTGAATCTACGTCGTTATCTAAAACAACCGTTCCCGATCTAGAAAAACTAGAATTAACCAAAAATACTCAACTGTAACTCTTGCGCTAAAACTTCAACAAATGCGATCGCACCTACAGGATTTCCGATATTATCCAACCCAGGACTGTAGCAAGCGATCGCTCCCTCACCTGGTACTATTGCTACAAGCCCACCACCAATCCCTGATTTCATCGGTAGACCAATCCTGACTGCAAACTCCGCAGAAGCTTCGTACAGTCCACAAGTTGACATTACAGTATTTACAATCCGGCGGTTTTGTGGGGATAAACAGCTATTTTCACAAGCTAGCAGTTTTCCCAACAAAGCTAAATCTTCAACTCGCCCAGAAAGACAGCATATTTGCTCATAAGTGTCAAGTGCTGTTTCAATATTTTCGAGATGACCGGCTTGGGCGAGATAATTAGCGATCGCTTCATTGGCTTTTGAGCGGGTTAATCGCACTGAAGCCAGCATCACCTCATCTAAGCTTAGTTGGCAACCTGCTAATTGGTTGAGCCATTGACAAAAGAAAAGAGTGCGTTGATTAGCATCTTTTCCTGGTAATTTATCAGAGAGGGTAATTGCCCCACTATTAATCATCGGGTTGCGGGGATGCCCGCGATCGCTAATTAATTGTTCTAAAGAATTGAAGGGTGCATCTGATGGTTCCACCCCAACCCAGCCGAAAACCTTTTCTGCTCCTAGATGTTCTAGCAGATAAAGTAGAGAAAATGTCTTAATCACGCTCATTAGCGGGAAAACACGAGCTGTATCCCCAAAGCTGATAGTTTTCCCCGATTTACAGCAGATATAAACTGCAAACCAACCAGAATTAGCTTTAGCTAATTGCGGAATGCGATCGGGAACTTGTCCTTGTTCAGCTTGGGTTTTCGCTTGTTGTACCCAAGCTGATAACTCTGTGGTAATTAATCTATCAAGTCTTTTCAAAAGTGATATCCGCTAAAACCATTTCTAGTTTATGTAAAGCGGTTATTGTTGAGCGGGTTGATAGCGAACTTGCAACGTGACAAAAGCTTCTATTCTTTGTTCTCCAGCAACAACAGCCGTGTTGGCTAAATTCATTGGAGCCGCTTTCTGTATTAAGTCAGTCATTTCCATTGCTACTGGTATAGGTGGACGAGCACCGTTAATTTGAATGCTGACAATTTGCTGTTGCTTGAGTTGCAAAGCACTAAGAGCTGCATCTGCTTGAGAGCGAGCATCTTTCGAGGCTGCATCGATCGCCTGTTTTTGTGCAGCAGCGATCGCCTCATCTGATGCTACTAATGTTACACCATCAATTCGTGTCGCTCCTGTTTTAATCGCTTCATCCAACAACGTGCCAATTTTTTCTGGGGCAATTTGGAAGCGGACAAGATTATTTGCATAATAGCCAATTATTTGGTTCCCATCTTTTTGGCTGTAGCGGGGATTTAGACTGATACTGGTGGTTTCTAATTTAGTCACATCTTGACGCGCTTTTAATAAGTTAACTACTGCTTGCGATCGCTTAGCAAGTTCCTGTTGAACAAATCCAGAAGTTTCACCCTGCACCTGAACGCCTAAACTGACTCGCGCATTTGTTTTGGGAATATCTATCATCCCTCGCCCAGAAACCACAAGTGTTTGAGATTGGAATGATATATTTGGCTCAACTCGGCTTTGAGCCGCTTGACAACCTACCAAACTCAACAAACATAAAGCAGGTAGCATCTGTAGTAAGGTTTTACCAAAATTAACTTTCAAACTTGCCAAATAATAGTAAGACATAACTGGAGCAGAAAATTTTTGTGCGTTTCTAATATGACACTTGGGCAATTGATAACTGCTAATGTTACAGTTTTGGAAACTGAAAAAATCGCCTTCTTGGATAATTTAAATCAAGCAGCTTTCAAAGGAACCGATAGAAAACCGCCCGGATCAAAGTTTATTTTGTGCGTCTTAATTACAAATTACGTAGCTTGCTTCTCGCCGGAGGCGAGTATTACGAATTACCTATGATTCCCCGTGTTAGAGCGCCAGAATTACCACAAAATTACTCTTGGCTCAATACCGATAAACCATTGTCTCTTAAACAATTCAAAGGTAGAGTCGTAATTTTAGACTTTTGGACATACTGCTGTATCAATTGTCTGCATATCCTGCCAAACCTGAAATATTTAGAACAAAAATATAAAGATAGTCTTACTATTATCGGCGTTCACTCTGCCAAATTTGACAACGAAAAGGAAACAGAAAATATTCGCCAAGCTATCCTGCGCTATGACATTGAACATTCTGTTGTCGTTGACAGTGGCTTTCGGATTTGGGAAGAGTATGCTGTGCGTGCTTGGCCTACGTTAATCATTATTGATCCAGAAGGTTACGTGATTGGCCAGATTTCTGGTGAAGGAAACCGTGACACTTTAGATGAGTTGATTCAAAAGTTAATTCAGCAACATCAAGACAAAGGCACAATTAATTTCCAAGAAATCAGCTTGACTTTAGAAAAACAGCGCCAACCATTAATTACACCTTTAGCTTTTCCTGGTAAAGTTCTGGCTACCCAAGCAGGTTTGTTTATCGCTGACTCTGGACATCACCGCCTTGTTGTGAGTAGCTTTGATGGAGAAATTTTGTACTTAATTGGTACTGGAAAATCTGGCTTAACCGATGGTGCTTTTAACGAAGCGCAATTTTTTGCACCGCAAGGAATGGCTTATGATGCCGAAAATCAGATTCTTTACCTTGCTGATACAGAAAATCATGCGCTGCGGCGAGTTGATTTAAAGCGCCAAATAGTCGAAACTATTGCGGGAACTGGCGAACAAAGCCGTAATATCCATCCTCATGGCGGTGCTGGTTTAGAAACCGCACTGAATTCCCCTTGGGATTTAGTGAAAGTAGGAAATACCCTATTTATTGCAATGGCTGGGCCGCATCAAATTTGGCAAATGGATTTAGAAACTGACATCATCAAAACTTATGCTGGTACTGGTGCAGAAGCGTGTATTGATGGTTCACTTACCGAATCTGCCTTTGCCCAACCTAGCGGTATTACTAATAATGGGCAAGAATTATATATAGCTGACAGTGAAGTTAGTTCAATTCGTGGTATTGAAATTGTCGAACCGTACCAAGTACGAACTATTTGCGGTAGTGGGGGTTTATTTGGTTTTGGCGATGTAGATGGACAGGCTGAAGATGTGCGTTTACAACACTGTTTAGGAGTGGAATACGCTCAGAATTTTTTGTGGGTGGCAGATACTTATAACCATAAAATTAAATTAGTAAGTCCTGGTGGTAATTGTCAAACAGTTTTGGGAAATGGTTCTGCTGGTTTACAAAATGGTCAAGGTAAAAATACTCAGTTTTTTGAACCTTCAGGATTGAGTGCTATGGATTCATATCTATATATTGCTGATACCAATAATCATGCCATCCGCCGCGTAGATTTGAATACTTTTGAAGTGAAAACACTAGAATTTATTGGGTTATGTGCGCCAGATGTTTGTATTCCGCCGAATTTATAGAATCATAATCTCACGCAAAGGCGCAAAAATGCAAAGAAAAACTCTGCGTATTTAGGTGAGATTTTAAAGAATAATGTTGTTGAGCAATCGCTTGATGCTGCTCAGATTGTTTCTTTACAGTTCATTATTCAGTATTTATACTAAATTACTGTTAATAAAACCCCAATATAATTTAGTAGTAAGTATAGACTGGCAACTTTGAATTGTCAGTATAGATATTGATATGAAAAATAAATTCATTCCTCTAGACTGTGGAGATGATGTCATTTTATTTGAGAATAATACTTATAAAGTAAGTAAGTTAAGAGAGTTAGTTATACGACAATTTATAAAAAAATGGCGTCAGGAAATTTGTACATATAAAACTCAAATTAAGAATGATTTAGTTGGTAGTTTGTTTAGCAGTATCTCTGCTGGAGACGAGTCTATACCCTTTAGTGAAATTAAACTAAATGCTGCCAAAGATTGTCAGGTTCTTAAAATTGATGGCAAAGGTTGGCAGAAAGGCAAATTAGAAATTAAAATATTTATATATCCTAATAGTCATAAACCAAATAGTGTATGTCTTGAATTTCATCCAGATGAACCTATTGAGATAAAATAACCTTGATACAAACAACATGAATACTATCCTCCACATCACCAAACGCCAACAATGGGAACAAGCAAAAAACATCGGTAGATATCGCGCTGATTCGTCAGACAAGGAAGGTTTTACGCATTGTTCAAAATCAACGCAAATACTCAAGGTTGCAAAGAGATTTTTTGATAATCAAAAAGAATTAGTACTACTTTTTATTGATTCTGAAAAAGTCCAAGCTGAAATTCGCTATGAACCTGCTGAAATAGGAGAATTATTTCCTCACATTTATGGTGAGTTAAATATTGATGCTGTGTATCAGGTGATTGATTTTGAAGCTGGGGAAGATAGTTTATTTGAGTTGCCGCAAGAAGTTATAGATTTAAAATAACGTAGACGCTTCGGCTTGCCGCAGGCTACCGCAGAGGCGCAGAGGACACGGAGGAGGAGGGATCGAGAGAATTTAAGCGATCGCTTTTTGGTTAGAGCATTTGCTACATCTCAAATTTAAGTAAAAACGAAGTTATTTAACAACTAAAATCCTATGGTTACTCTTCAACTCAGCCAAATTCGAGTTCCACCAGGGCAAAGAATAATACTGGAAGATGTGAGTTGGCAAGTATTTGAAGCAATTCTCAACCAGTTAGGGGAACATCGCAGGAGCCGATTAGCATACAGCCAAGGAACTTTAGAAATTATGGCTCCATTACCAGAACACGAACGATCTAAGGTAATTATCGGAGACTTGGTGAAAGCTTTGTTAGATGAACTCAATCTGAATTGGGAGTCTTTAGGTTCAACTACCTTTAAACGAAAAGATATAAGTGCAGGTATTGAACCCGATGATTGTTTTTATATTCAAAACTATAAGCTCATGATTGGCAAAGACAGGATCGACCTAACTGTTGATCCTCCTCCTGATTTAGCGATTGAAATTGATGTCACCTCTAAAACCCAAATTAGTGCCTACGAAGCGTTGAGAGTACCTGAAATTTGGCGATATGAAAGCAAAAACCTAGAAATTAGCTTGCTGCAAGGCAAACAATATGTGAAGTCTCTCATCAGCCCCACATTTCCTACTTTTTCTATCATGGAACTCATTCCCCGGTTTGTGGAAATGGCACGAACTACAGGAATGAGTTCAGGACTTAGAGTATTTCGACAATCGGTAAGAAAACAAATACAAGACAGCCAAGGCGAATAGAATTCGCGGGTACACAAACTCTCATCTGCCTCCGTGGACTAAGATCAAATCAAGGTTTTGCCTGGGTATATGCGATTTCTAACCGCCAAATTAAGGTATTCCGCGCTTTACTTAAAGAACGGGAATTAATCTAGAGCAATTGTGACCGAATTTAATTTACAAATCCAAGAAAATAGCGATGGCTTCGCCAACGCCAAGGGCGAACGCTTATCAACTCCACTTGAGGATGCCACACCTAGCTTGCTTCCCCTTAAGAGTACAATACACTGCGTCAACACCAAAGGCGATCGCATCGACCGTTACCTTTCCCAAGAATTACCAGACTTATCCCGTTCCCGCATCCAACAGTTAATCGAACAGGGTCACGTCCAACTTAACGATCAAGTTTGCACATCTAAGAAGATCAATGTCAAGCTAGGCGATCGCATCACTCTCGAAATACCAGAAGTTCAACCTCTAGAATTGCAAGCAGAAGATATCCCCTTAGATATCCTTTACGAAGATGACCAGTTACTTATTCTCAATAAACCCGCAGGCTTAGTTGTCCATCCTGCGCCCGGTCATCCTGATGGTACTTTAGTAAATGCCCTATTGGCTCACTGTCCCAATTTACCAGGAATTGGCGGAGTCCAACGTCCGGGAATCGTCCATCGATTGGATAAGGATACAACGGGGGCGATCGCGATCGCTAAAACAGATATTGCCCATCATCATCTACAAGCACAGCTGAAAGCAAAAACTGCACGACGAGAATACTTGGGTATAGTTTACGGTGCGCCAAAAACTGAAAGTGGCACCATAGACTTGCCCATTGGTCGCCATCCCCAAGACCGCAAGAAAATGGCTGTTATGCCTGTTGAACAAGGCGGACGAGTCGCCGTCACTCACTGGAAAGTACTAGAACGTCTTGGTAACTTCACCTTAATTCACTTTCAATTAGAAACTGGACGCACCCATCAAATTCGTGTCCACAGCAGCAAAATTGGTCATCCCATTGTCGGCGACCCAGTTTATAGTTCTGGCCATTCCGTCGGGGTAAATTTGCCTGGTCAAGCACTACACGCTTGGCGACTAAAATTGCAGCATCCCCTATCTGAAGAGTTGATTGAGGTAACAGCTACTCCTCCCGCTCACTTTAAAAAACTTTTAGAGATGCTAAAAAGACGAACTACACTTTAAGCTCATCCACCCCTAAAACTACCCACATTTTAAACACATCGAGCATTGATAAAAAACCATATCCAATACTTCGACTTCGCTCAGTACAAGTGCCCAATGCCCATTAACAACTAGCGTGCATTAGACATGGGATAGAGTCTGTTTCACTTAGTTATATCTAAATGAAACTCCTACCTAACCCAAGACTTATGCACGCTATAAAGCGATCAGATGGATGTACTAGCCAGCCACCGACCAAAAATCGTTATTTAATTCCTGACAGTTGCCGATAAGGTACGGACTTTTCGATATCGATGTTGTATGGCGAGATCCGTTGTGGAGCATTGCCAGTTGCATTGATACTTTGTGCCATATTCAGGAATAGAGATGGATCTCCAGCCTTTACTTTTTGCTCTTGTGGGAGGAATCTGCGTACTTCGACCTGCCAAATGATTTGGGGGAAACCCAGTTTAGCACGGTGGTAATCTTCGTATCGCGGAGATTTGATGTTGAATGGCAACTCACCCTCAGATTGGGATGGCAGTATCCGACGGCGCTGATAAGGCACTGTGGAGTATCCAAAATTGCTCAGGTACTCTTCAGTGTTGAGCACTTCATCAATAAAGCCTACAATACCCTTGGTAGCGACTACAATTGACCAGGCGATTTTTTCCCGCTCGTTGTAGGGATCGCGTCCTAGAACCCGCTGAATTACTTGCTCAACAAAGCGATAATTATTGTTGAGGTCGTAGAAGCTTTTCTTAAAGGTATTAGAAAGCACCAACCCACGAATAAAGTCCCGTACTGTAATTTGTCCATTACGGAGTTGAGACTCTAAATATGTTTCGCGATCGGCAGCAAAAGCATAAAAGAAAAGTTGACGATATGCTGCTTCGATCAAATCACCTAAATCTGACGGAGAAAGTATATTGTCGGTAGTAAAAATCCTGGGCTGTTCATCACCCGGTACTTCGTATGCAGCTACACGCTGATTTTGACTTGAAGGGTCATATTCTAACAGAGGAATTGCCACTCTAAAGCCTCCATGTTCTTAATTAAAGTTAACAACTTTTAATCACATATTAAGGGAGTAGTTGTATCAGAACCTCAGATTCTGATAAAATTTCACGAAACTTAACTAAGGGTAATTTAAGTATTCGTAGGATAAAAGATTAGCCTGCTGGATTCAACCCATAGCTAATCAATTGGAAATAGGGAGTTGGGCTTCCAGGTTAATGACTACGTAAATGACTAAAAAATTTTATTCACATATTTTAGATTAGGAGATTCAGTTTCACCTTTTTGAACGGAAGTAATAATTTTTAACATTTAGCAAAAGAAATTAATGGGGGATTGAGGAATGGAACCTTAAAAAACCCATCCCCTTTGCTTTTCTGCTCCTCTGTCAGCGACCTATCCAAAATTCCAGGGGATCTATGGTTGATTTACAGTGAGGCCAGCTACGCAAAGTTGCTTCCATTCCTGCTTCCCAGTAGGGTGGTTCCAATCCCAGCCCTAAGCATAGATGAGATAGGATGCTAGCAAACTGCTCATTGTGACCAAACTCTCCTAGATGGGCATGGGCGTATTCATGGACGACTATACCAAACCAGTCTCTAGGTGCAACTCGGCCAACATCTACCAGAATAGTGATTGGGTTAGTGAGAATGTTGCACAGCCCATCTATGCCGAAGGATTGAGCTATGGGAACTGCAAAAATTTGGATGTGGCGACGCTCTTGGGGATGAAAACACTGATGACAAACTTCTAGATAGGTGTTTATCTGAGCGTTCACAGCGTTAATATTATCACCGATCCAAGTGTAAATGGGGATGCGATCGCGCAGGTTATCAAATACATTCACCATACCCGGTTCTAGGGCAAGTCCCTGTACTAGACGCAGATAATCTTGCCCACGAGTAAAAGCATCGCTCTGCTTAAGAATCATTCACCAGCCCAAAACTGAATAAAACTGTCTTTTTTCTAAAACATCCGCTCCTTGTCTTTCTGTTACTTCTTCTGAGCTAGAAGCCTCAACAGAAGCTTCAATGCGGCTTTCAGTACAAAACGATGCGGTGCTAAAGCCGCCAAACCGTTTGACTGTACTGGTTCGTAGTCGCATATTTGGGCTGGCGAACCAGAATCGCTCAATGGAACTCATTGTTTCATATTCGGTTGTCAACACTAGTCCATCTTCATCATCCATGTGAAAAAGACCGACTACAGGGACAATTTCGGCGTAACCTCTTTCACGGAGTAATTTGCCTTGCCTTGGGTTATCGCCATCAGGCACGATCGCAAATATGGTTTTTCCCTGATGATTCTCCTCATCCTCTCGATCCCAAGCCATTGTGCCTAGCCAACGCACACGCGAGCCACCGACTGAAAGGCTGGGGTCAATCTCATGATATCGGCACAGTTCGATGATTTCTGGATGATCGGCATCCAGAGTTTCTACCTGTATATCCGATTCTCCCGTCTCTGAGCGCTTGAACGCCAGATGATGAGTTGCACGTTGCGATCGCCACTTACCAGCACTTAGCTGAAAAAATTCCATTGCGTCTATCAATCTTCTGACTCCTACTTATTACTCCTGCGGATGATGTTTTACGAGTTCTTTGTTTTTAGATTAGTTGTGTATATAAACATTCTAAACAATTCTAAACATTACAGCGATTAGTGGTCAGCTTCAATAAACACCCTAAAAAGGGAGAGAGAAACGTGTTGTCATGTAATTGTAAACTTTTATGAGTGTCATTCATTATGGCTTGACAATGTAGACATTTTACTGTGCGAGTGCTAAACTAGCGGAAAGCAATCGTCTTCCACTAACAACAAATACCCTTCGATTCAGTCAATCACAGGAGTGAATGATGGACTTTCCAGTCGAATTAACTTTAGAACAACAGTTTCGCTTACAAAATTTGAAAGATCAGGTAAAAAGTTTGAGTCAACAAGAGGCTCAAGAATTTTTACTAGAAGTTTTACGGCAGATGATGGTGAAAGATAATTTGGTCAAACATCTGCTGAAACAAGCTTGATCGAGTAAAAAACAAAATTTTTTCCTTAAGACTTACGCAATGGCAGAGTTCCATCAAAATGCGTAAGTCTTAATTTTTTTGCCCAATTTCGGCTAAATTTTGATTTTTTGATCGGGAAAGCCAAATATAGGTAAATATTACAGATTATTACTTTGTCTCTCATAGTAAAGACTAGGGTACTGTTGATCACCTATGTTTTTGTTTGGCTACTCACAGTTAACCTGATCGAGAACACGCCAAAAATAATATCCGCCATTTGTGAATATTAAGGAGAACTCATGGTTCTTGATGCTTTTTCCAAAGCTGTAATTGCGGCTGATGCCAAAACCGCTCCTATCGGTGGTGCTGACTTGGCAGCCCTTAAGTCTTTCATCGCTGAAGGCAACAAGCGCCTTGATGCAGTGAATGCGATCGCTAGCAACTCTAGCTGTGCCGTTTCTGATGCCATTGCTGGGATTGCCTGTGAAAACCAAGGTTTAATTCAAGCTGGTGGTAACCTGTACCCAACTCGTCGCCATGCTGCTTGCCTACGTGATGCCGAAATCATGCTGCGTTACGTGACCTATGCGCTATTGGCTGGTGATTCTTCTGTTTTGGACGATCGTGCTCTGAATGGGCTAAAAGAAACCTACACAGCTTTGGGCGTCCCCACCGGCTCTTCTGTACGTGCTGTACAGCTCCTGAAGGCTATCAGCGTTGCTCACATCACTAACACCAACACTGAAGCTAATGCTGGTAAAAGGTTCCGCAAGCAAGAAGTAGTTCAAGGCGACTGCTCTGCTCTAGCTGCTGAAGCTGCTAGCTACTTTGATCGCATTATTTCTGCTCTGAGCTAATAACTCATGGCTAACGGCTATTAGCCAAACGAACTGAAATTCAAACCCGATCAAATCCCATCTGGAGTATAAAAAGTAATGAAATCAGTTATCACCACGGTTATTACATCTGCTGATGCAGCAGGTCGTTTCCCATCCACCTCTGACCTAGAGTCCGTCCAAGGTAGCATTCAACGTGCTAACGCTCGTCTAGAAGCTGCTGAAAAACTGGCTTCTGGGATCGATGCTGTAGCTAAAGAAGGTTATGATGCAGCCTTCAAGAAGTATCCTTACTTGAACCAAGACGGTGAAGCTGGCGACACCCAAGTTAAAAAAGATAAGTGCCTCCGCGACATCAAGCACTACCTGCGCCTAATCAACTACAGCTTAGTTGTGGGTGGTACTGGGCCTTTGGACGAGTGGGGTATTGCAGGTGCTCGTGAAGTGTATCGCTCTTTGAATCTGCCTACTGCTCCCTACGTTACCGCAATGACTTACACCCGCGATCGCGCTTGCGCTCCTCGTGATTTGTCTCCTCAAGCGTTGGTTGAGTTCCGCAATCTCCTTGACTACGTAATCAACTCCCTGTCATAGTGACACGGATTGACTAGACGAGCGATTGTCACACTCTAGAACTAGGGACTTTCAGTCTGTTGCTTTGCCTAAATTAGGTTGAGTAATCGACTTAGAGTCCCTCAGTTGTGATTAATATTTATCATTATATCTCTATCTTGAACTCAAGAAATTTAAACAGTGAAATTTTCTCTTATGACAATAGATTCTCTATTTGACCAGTTGAAACACCCCAACCCCAATCTGCGGGAACGAGCCATGTGGGAACTGGCTGATGTCCGTGATGAAAATACTATTCCTCGGTTAATGAGTATTTTGGATGAAGAAGATGTAACCTACCGTCGAGCTGCGGTAAAGGCACTGGGTGCCATTGGTATAGATGCTGTACCGCCACTAGTAGAGTCATTGCTGAACAGCGATAATGGGACTATTCGGGGCAGTTGTGCTAAGGCCCTGGCACAAGTTGCCGCCAACCACCCAGACGTACCCTTCCCAACTGAGGGCTTACAGGGATTAAAAACAGCCCTCAATGACCCAAATGGTGTTGTTTATATTGCATCTGTGATGGCTCTGGGTGAGATTGGTTCCCCTGCTTTTGAAATTTTAACTGAAGCTCTAAAAACAACGGATAATGTTGCAGTGGCTGTAGCGATCGTGAATGCACTTGGTTCGATGGGTGATATCCGGGGAGTGGAAGTGCTGAGGGCATTGACTAATGATCAATCTGTCGATCCATATGTACGAGAGTCAGCAGTGAGTGCCTTACCCCGATTAGATCAGGTGATTAATTATAAGAGAGGGTAGCGCGATCGCTCTTACAATGCTGGTAGGCTGAAAGCCCCGGAGGAACAGGCACAGATTCATCGATTGGATAGTTCAGTGCCTCATACGCTTCAATCAGGGTTACTATCAGCTTATGCAGAGCTTGATCTTCTGGAGTCCGGTTTTTGCAAAATGTTAGGCGCTCTGCAATTGCTAGGGCGCGATCGTACTCTTCTTCCGTCTCAATCACCTTGGGAGTGTAAATGTCCATCGCCTTATTCCCAAGCTTCTTCCTCTAACTGCCTCTCAATTTGAGAAATCGCCAACTTAATAACTGCCTTAACCCCCGCTTCTTCTTCCTGAGTTAATGCGGCTTTCAGGGGTTCTAAAGCAGCACCGTCACCAATCTTCATCAATGCCAAAGCTGCTGCTTTTCGAGTTTCCCAATCGGGATGATGCAGTAAATCGATGAGGTTAGGAATTGCCGAACGATAGGTGAGGCTACCCAAAGCTGCTGCTGCTTCACACCGGACAATTTCAGATGGATCGGTGAGGGCGTTAATTAAAATATTAAATGCTCCTTCTTCAGTGCCTTCTTGAGCAATTTTAGCGATCGCTCCCACCACCGCAGCGCGAACCTCAGCCGAGTCTGAGTTAATCTCTCGATCTAAATATTCCTTCGCCTCTGCTCCAATAAATCCTAACGCCCATACTGCATATCCTTTGGCACTTTCTGGATACTCGTTTGATCCTAAGATTTTTAGTAATGCTGGCACAGCGGGCTTACCTATCTTGGCGAGCGCTCCCACCGACGAGGCTTTGACCACTGTATCTTCATCATTTAACAGAGCCTTGACCAAGGTTGGAATTGCGATCGGGTCAGCGATCAGTGTCAGGGTTTTAGTGCTAGCTCTCCGTACAACTGGGTTTGGGTGATTTGCCACAGCTTCCATCAATAAAGGGGCCGCTGGTTTACCGATTTTCCCCAATGCCTCTGCAAAACTCAACCTAACCATCCCCCGTGAGTCTCCCATACTCTCAATCATCTGCTTGAGTAGGTCTTGGTCATCAGGGTTGAAGGTGTTTAAGCTTAATTGCTCACTCACCGCTGCAAATAAAGCATCAGTTTCTGCCTGAGACAGATTTAACGAATCTTCCCCGGATTGAGTTTTGGAGTTGAGCATATAACTTATAGCTAAATTATCAAGATAAATTACTAGTTGCTGCCGCTCAGGGTAGCTTGCTGATTACGGAGATCCTGGAGGGCAGAATCAATCTTAGCAAGCTCAGGCTCTAGTTTTGCCATAACATTTACTTTCATTAACTTAGCCCGTTTTGCTGTTTCCATAGTTTCTTGGACTAGACGTTCCCGATACTGCTCAAGTTCTGCAATAACTTCTGCGACATCTAGAGCGGTTAAGTTGTCGGTTGTTGTGAGTTCTGAAGTTTCATCCATAAGTTTTGTTTCCTAAATGCGTGTTTATTTAAATTATGTGTGGTTAGTGTTCCCAAGAATATTTGTGATTTGGTTACTCGTTAAAGAGAGGCAACTAACTAATAGCTGACAAATGTATATGTTTCGATCTTCTCAGATCGCGTTACCACTGGTAAAGCTTTTTGATAGAAATCTTCAAAAGTCAAACCCAACTAATTATCCTCAAATAGCTACATAGAGGCTTTTGATGCTTCTAATCAATCCCGAAATAGAATTTATCTGCTATTTCCCAATTCCCAATCCCCAGTACCCAGTCCCTAGTACGATAGTAAACGTGACATCTGAGCAATTATCCAAAAGCAATTTACAGATCAATGGATAAACGTTTTTTTAAAATGTTTGGGCTAACAGAAGAAGAAGCGATCGCAATTATTGATACACCATTAGAACAACTCGAAGACGCTTCTGATAAGTATATTGCTGTTTCCCATTTAATTAACTTCCCAACTGAGCAATCGATCGCGGCTTTGGTGCGGGCGATTGAAACTAGTAACCCTAATGAGTTAGACCACCGCATTGTCCGACGCAAAGCTGTAGAAAGTCTGGGGCGATTGCAGGCACAATCAGCTTTACCTGTAATTCGGCAATGTCTGAAAGATGATGATATTTATACTATTGAAAATAGCGTGTGGGCGATCGGGGAAATTGGGACTAAAGATCCAGAAATTCTCGAAGAAGTGGCGCAATTGCTGGATAAACCAGGTCAAATCTATCGAGTCATTATTCACACTTTAGCTAATGCTGACTATCAGCCGTCCCTAGAACGTGTACTGAATTTTACCCAAGTTGAGGACGAACCTACCCGTAGTGCTGCGATCGCTACAGTTTGTCGGTTTACGGGTGACTACTCCCAAATTACTGAGGTGATGGCGCTGCTGCAAAGTCCCAGCGTCAATGCACGGCGCGGTTGCATTCAAGACCTGATAGATTCACACTACTACAAAGCCATCCCAGAAATTGCCCGTTGTCCTGTATCTCTGGTGTTCCGGTTAAGAGCATTGCGGATGCTTTTGGATGTAGGCGTCCCTAGTGGTGAAATTACCTTTACAGAAATTCAACCTTACTTAGAGCAAGTACTCTACGATCGTCCCAACGACCTCGATCTAGTACATGAGTATGATGCTACCCCTGTTCTAGATTTTGTGATTAACGAACTCTACGAAACCGATTTTGGACGTTGCTATTTAGCGACAAAAACTTTATTGGATATTTATGCACAAGAAGCACCAGCAGCACTTCTAGCAACTTATTCGGACAAGGCATATAACGATTATGGCGCTCATTATCATGTGATGAAACTTTTCGGCTGGCTCAAATATGCTCCCGCCTACGATTTGTTAGTAGAAAACCTGCACAACCGCGAACCTCAGTTTCAGAAATCTCGTGCTGCGTGTGCGATCGCTCTTGGTGAATTGGGTGATTCACGAGCAATTCCTGAAATTAAAATTTGCCTCAATACGCCAATTTGGGATTTAAAATACGCTTGTTTATTAGCACTAGAACGCTTAGGAGACTCATCCGGTCGGGAAATTTGCGCTCATGATGCTGACTGGTTAATTAGGGCGAAAGCGACGAGTACTCAATAGTTAGGAGTTACAAGTTAGGAGTTATATCAAGTCTAGATAATTATGCAATGGTATTGTCAGTCGATGCAATGGTATTGTCAGCCGATGCATTGGCATTGTCAGTCGATGCAATGGCATTGTCAGCCGATGCATTGGCATTGTCAGTCGATGCATTGGCATTGTCAGTCAATGCAATGGCATTGTCAGTCGATGCATTGGCATTGTCAGTTGATGCATTGGCATTGCAGGTCAAGAGACTTGTGGACACCAAGCTCCGCAAGCTTTTAGGGGATTAAGGGGTGGGGTTCTTCGGGTTTAATTAGTAAATCAAGCGGACATGATATTAGGAGTTAGGAGTTAGGAGTTAGGAGTAGAGGCGTACATCTGTACGCCTCTATTGGCAGTTTAGGACTTGCTACTGGTGACTGCTTCGTTTAAGACTAACTCTGGTTCTGGTGTCTTCTCCTCTTCTTCTGGCAAACCGTAAATTGACCTGTACAACTTCACGTACTGCTTGGCAGATTGATACCAACTAAAATTTTGACTCATGCCCCGTTTTTGTAGTTCTTGCCATTGCGGTTTGAAACGGAAGCCTTCCCAAGCCCGGATCATAGAGGTGAAAAGGTCTAGCGGTTCATAGCGATCAAAGCAATAACCGGTGCCTGCGGCATTTTCAGGATCGTGATGGGTTACGGTGTCAACTAATCCACCTGTGCGGCGGACAATGGGCACAGAACCATAGCGCAAAGCCATCATTTGACTAATACCGCATGGTTCAAAACGACTGGGCATCAAGAAGGCATCAGTACCAGCATAGATCCGGCGAGACAGGGCATCGTTATACAGCAAGTAAGTTGCCATACGTCCGGGAAAGCGGGATGCTAATTGCCACATCTGAGTTTCATAGTAGCGATCGCCTGTACCCAACACCACAAACTGTGCATCTGTATAAGATAGGAAGCGATCGAGGATTTGTAATATCAAATCAATGCCTTTTTGTTCCACTAATCGCGTCACAATCCCAATGAAAAAGGCTTTGGAGTTGACTTCTAACCCTAGTTCTTCTTGCAAAGCAATTTTGTTGGACTTGCGTTTATCTAAAGTATCAGCAGTGAAGATTTGGGCAATATATTTGTCATTTTCTGGATTATAAACTTCGGTATCAATACCGTTAATAATCCCAGATAATTTTCCGCTAATAAAAGACAGCAAACCTTCTAATGTTTCACCGTAAGTCAGTGTCTTGATTTGCTCGGCGTAGGTGGGCGAAACTGTATTTACCTGATTGGCAAATTGTACCGCCGCTGCCATTACGTTGTGTCCTTGCATATACCAGGGACACCAAGTAATTTTCTCTAAATACCAACGCCACGGCCCTTGATAAGCCAGATTATGAATGGTAAACACCGTGCTGATATCAGGATCTTGATGCATCCACACGGGAATCATCCCTGTATGCCAATCGTGGCAATGGATAATATCTGGCTTCCAGTAATTCCAGGCAAACTCGGCTGCACCATTAGCAAACAATGTGAACCGCCAATCTTCATCATCTCCAGAATAGATGCGGCGTGGCATGAAGGCCGGATGTCCAAATAAGTACAAGGGAACATCAGTACCAGGCAGAACACTTTCGTATACTGCAAAGTGCTGAAACATGGCATCTCCCCACCAGATAGGTTCTTGGGGAATTTCCATTTTGTCTGGCAGGAAGCCGTAGTAAGGCAAGAATATCCGCACATCATGCCCCATTTCTCTCAGGACTTTGGGTAATGCCCCGACAACATCACCCATTCCTCCTACTTTCGCAACTGGTGCTGCCTCTGCTGCAACAAATAGAATCCGCATGGTAATTTTTGCTTCCCTGAGTCTATATTGTCAAATTAACTTTGTGAAATCCCGACCAACGCGACTTGTCGCGTCCGGCACATCAGTGCAACGGCGATCAATTCTTATCTAATCACATCGCCTTGCCCAATTGCTTAGGAACCGCGCTGAATCACTGCAAAAATTTCTGATAAAATTTCTTGCGCTCCCTGTTGTCGCAACAGTTCTGCTAGTTCTATGCCTAGTGCTTCGGCGTTATTGGCAATCCCGGTAACGGTATCTTTGACGAACTTTTGACCATCTACACTGGCTACTATCCCGGTTAAGGTCAAATTATCACCAGATATTTCTGTATTTACACCGATAGGTACTTGACAGCCGCCCTCTAAAGAGCGGAGGAAAGATCGTTCGGCGAGACAGCGATCGCGTGTTTGGGGATGTTCGATCGCTTTGAGTAGAGATAGCAATTCACTATCATCAGCACGGCATTCTATCCCTAAAGCACCTTGTCCAACGGCGTGGAGGGAGATTTCTGCGGGGAGAATTTGGTGAATGCGTAGGTGCAACCCGGCGCAGCCATCGCTCATTCCCAATCTCTCTAACCCTGCTGCTGCCAAAATTAAGGCATCGTATTCACCTGCATCCAGTTTTGCCAACCGTGTAATTAAGTTTCCCCGCACATCCTTAAAGGCAAAGTGGGGGAAGTGGTGGCGTAACTGTGCTAACCGCCGTAGCGAAGATGTACCAATTACCGCACCTTCTGGCAACGTATCGATTTGTTTATCTTTGTGCTTTTCATGCACCACTAATGCATCTGCTGGGTTTTCTCGTTCAGTAATTGCTGCTAACGTTAACCCTTCTGGTAAGTGAGTCGGCAAATCCTTGAGAGAATGAACGGCAAAGTCAATCTCTTGATTGAGCATTCCGAGTTCAAGTTCTTTAGTAAAAAGTCCTTTATCGCCAATCTTAGCTAAGGCTACATCCAAGATTTTATCGCCTTGGGTAGACATGGTGTGGACTTCAAAAGTGATATCAGGATAGCAATTCTTGAGTTGCTCTTGTACCCAGTAGGTCTGAACCAGAGCAAGTTGGCTTTTGCGCGAACCAATCCGAATAGTGCGTGGGGGACTAGAAACAACTGAAGTCATAAAACAATATAATAAGACGATAAATTCACTCTCATCTACACTACCGTAGTCAGTGACTCATACGAATTTTGGGTTTTGGATTTGGGATTTTGGATTACAATTCTTTACCAAAAGCTTGTTTGAGGAATCTCAAATAATAGAGGCGAATGGGGAGTGGGTATAGTTTTTCGTGTTGGTTATAAACCTCGCGACCCAAAGCGTTGTATGCATATCTCCACAAAGCGATAGTTGTGCTTTCATAATTGAGTCGGTGAAATGCATCAGATATTGCTAACGCTCGAATGAAATCTTAACTGTAATTTGACCAATTCTCAATATTCAACTTAATTGCCCGATAACGAGGTCAAATGCTAAAAAATCAGAAACGATACAATTCAAACTCTCACATCGTGCTGAACTTGGTCAATATCTCTAAAAAACTCAGCCCCAAAAGGGAAGTTGAAAATTTACAGGAATGCTAAGAATAATTTGCTATCTTCGTTAGTTATCCAAGCTTAGTTTTTATGCCTTATGAATCGTTCCGCCTGTCTCATCTTTAATCCTGTTGCTGGTCAAGGCGACCCAGATACAGAGCTAGCAGAAATTCGGGCAATATTAGAGCCAGATATCGATCTAGATATTTATTTTACAACTGAAGAAATCGATGCTGACCAACTGGCATATCAAGCGTTAGAGCGAGGAGTAGAGGCAATCATTGCTTCCGGGGGGGATGGTACTCTCTCAATAGCGGCGGCGGCGGTAGTGGGAACTGATATCCCATTTGGGATCATTTCCAGAGGAACAGCGAACGCTTTTGCCACAGCTTTAGGAATTCCTGACACGATCGCAGGTGCGTGTGAGACAATTTTGCAGGGAGCAACCACCCATGTAGACGTAGCCTATTGCAACGATCGGCCAATGGTACTCTTGGCAGGTATTGGCTTTGAAGCTGAAACTGTAGAATTGGCAGACCGAGATGCCAAGAATCGCTTCGGGATGATGGCCTACGTTTTGGCAGGAATCCAACAATTAAGAAATTTAAAAAACTTTGATGTTGAAATTGAAACTGAAGATAGGATAATTAAAACTAGCGCCTGTGCAGTAACAGTAGCAAATGCCGCGCCTCCCACATCAGTTTTGGCTCAAGGCCCAGCAGGTCTGATTTATGATGATGGGTTACTAGATTTAACAATTGTCGCTTCAACTAACAAGGCAGGAGCGATCGCCGCCACATTTCATCTATTTCAAACGGCTTCTACAGGTAACGCCGTAGACCGGGATGATATTGGCTTCCTGCGAGCCAAACAATTTAAAATTACGACTAACCCACCACAAAAAGTTGTTCTAGATGGTGAAATAGTAGGCAAAACACCTGTAGAAATTAAGTGTGTACCAGCAGGCTTAAGAATTTTCGTGCCATTAGTAGAAGAAGTTGAGCCTACCGAAAAACTAGAGGGACTTCCTAATCTGACTATTGAGATGAAAGATACAGCCGGAGAATAAGGGCAGGGGGCATGGGACATTAGACATTGGGCATTGGGGACAAGGAGAAAGACTTGTTGCAAGTTCTCACCTCTTGTCCCCTTGTCTCCCCTGCTCCCCTTCAATTGAAAACTCAGGAGTAGGTTGCATTGAAACTTGTATCTGATCCAGCGATCGCTAACAAAATTCGGAAAATGAATCAGCGGGTACGGTGGCAAGATCCGTTAATTGTGGAACGGAATATTGACCAAACTCGGCTGGTTTTGGAAGATGGTCAAACAGACAATTCGGAGTTCTCATTTTTAGTTGTCGGTGATAGTGGTTCCGGCGCGCACCGGGGACACAATCCTCAGCGACAGGTGGCTGAACTCATGCTGCCCCATCACAAGGAATCCCGGTTTATGCTGCATACGGGGGATGTGATTTATTTAGTGGGATCGAGTGAATACTACCAGCAAAACTTCATCCAGCCTTACCGAGAGTTTATCTTGGGCACAGAGCATCGCAAACAGATTGCTTTTGACCAGATGGTTTTTAAGCTGCCCATTTTACCAGTGCCGGGAAATCACGATTACTATAACTTGCCGATTTTATTGAGCTTGGCATCCCTAACAACATTACCCATTCGTCACCTGTTGCGATCGCGCTTAGACTTAGATGTGGGCTTGCATGGCTCAGGAACCGGTGAAGCTTACGCACGAGCATTTCTGGACTATCTGAAGGCGTTTCAGCTTCCGGGTGAGTTAGCCAGTCACTTAGATCAGTACTATACAGCCAAGACAGATACAGGTCGTTGTCTTTCTTATCAACCTGGGCACTTTACCCGTCTTCCCAATCGCTACTACACTTTTCGCTATGGCGGTATTGATTTCTTTGCCTTGGATTCTAATACATTTAACGATCCACCACCGTTACCTAAAACAAAAGAAGGTGATGCCGATCGCAAACTCTTAGAAAAACGCCGTGAAGATTTCGAGCAAGAAAAGCTAGAAATCATTGAAAATTCATCAAAGCTTCGTCCTGAAAATCCCAATGAAGCCGATCAATTAGACGACTTCCACGCCAAGGTATCACAAATTGAAGAACTTATTGTTGATATCGATAAGCAACTAGCTACAAATAAAACAACGCTGACTGACACTGAACAACTGGAATGGCTCAAACAAAGATTAATTGAATCTTGGAATAATGATGAAGTTCGGGGAAGGGTGATTTATTTTCATCATCCACCTTATGTAACTGAGGCGACGAAGTGGCAGCAAGCACAAACTCTAATCGTTCGCGATCGCCTGCGTGGTGTGCTGGATGCGGTAGCGAAAGAAATCGGTTCCCTGACTCAGGGGCGTCCTTTGGTCAATTTAGTATTAAACGGTCATGCGCACTGCTTAGAACATCTGGAGACAATGGATACAGGACACGCTGATTCTCATATCCACTGGATTGTTTGTGGCGGTAGCGGGTTTAGTTTGCGCCGCCAACGGATGGAGGGAGCAGATTTGATGGAAGAGAAAAAATTAGTGGCGCGATCGCATCTTTTCATCGGTCGCAATGGTCAAGGTTTTCAAAAGCGACGACCTTATTCAGGTTTACGTATTGACGTTAAAGGCGATGGACAGCCCAAGTTTATTGTGCGTCCTTTGGTTGCCGAATGGTATCAGCGGCAATGGCATAATCGTGAACTTGAGCCACTAATCATTTAGGCTTCTGGAAAACTTTTCGGTCTACTGAAATTACATCTTTGCGTCTTTCTAGCGATTTGAACTATGCAACTTAAAATTGTAAGCTAGCGATCGCATCATCACCGTCATGTAACGCATCGACAATGGGTAAACAGTTTTCGTAATACAGCCGTCCTTCTTCAGTTAAAGAAACCCGCCGCGTCGTGCGATGAAATAATCGGACTCCTAGCCGTTGCTCTAGCTCATTCACCTTCAGACTGACAGTAGATTTAGGCAAGTCCAGCGATCGTGCTGCTGCAATAAATCCTCAGTACTACACACAAATTGGTTATCTCAACCATGTTTAGCACCTAGCGATGTCTACGACGGGCTACGCCTACGCAAAAATGCGAATAAATTCAAATTCTTAATTGCATTGGAATATTCAAAAATTTTGATATGTCAGGTTGTGCTTTATTCGCACATAAAATTAGAGACGCAATAATTGCGTCTCTGGATAACACTTATTTAGCCTTCTTACGTGTAATTGCACCCAGCAAAAGGAAGTAGTTAATTAAATTATTCCTGGGCCTCTACCTCGGCTGTCACCCCTATCTGTCAACTTGCCTTCCTCGTCCTGATTAACTTCTCCAAGTTCTTCAATACGTTCTTCCCTATCTTCTGCCGCTTGTTGGCGTGCATCACCCGGTTCTTCGTAATACATTTCCGGTTCAATTGCATAGTTATTAGACAAACCTTCTCTGTCTATGGTATAGCCGTCAGTGGTGCGTATACTTTCTGAATCGGTTTGGTCATCCGTAGGTGCATCTGCCTCCCGTTCTTCTGTGGGGAGTGTTTTGTACTTATCTCCTTCTCTTTCCATACGAGCAGCAGTTTCAGCTGGGATGATGCCGCGATCGTAAGTATCAACTTCCGCTCTATCGGATGAATCTGTATCTCTCTTAACTGCTTCATTAGCCATAATTTATGTCCTTGTTAAAGAATCTATTAAATAACTTCAAAAACCAGATTAGGCTGTTTTTTATCTCCGAGCTACTATCTTGAGAAGTGACTTAAATTTAAAATTCATGTTATATTCTCTATCTTTTGATGTATCCAAAAGACTAAGATGGAATCCGATTAAATACTGTGAATTTACATTTCTTGGTGTAACAACGTTTTAGTTGAAGTCCACTTAACATTAAAAGGGCAATTAGAATCTGCAACTATACAAAGCTTTACCAAGTCCGCAGAGACGGACGAGAGTTTATGTAGCTGCCAATTCTATTTGCCCGTGTAAATCCTAGTTTAATAGTTAGTAAATTTACTCGCCCACGAATTGGCTTTTCAGTAATTGAATTTCATCGGCTAATTGTTGGCGAGTTGAAGCCTTGAGTAGATAACGGAAAATAAACCAACTGGTGTAACTAATTCCAACTAACTCAAAAAGTGGTGATAGTAATGGAATATCATTGATTGCAGCTAGTAATGCTAGTACTAGCCTAGCTGTAACAATCGCCGTCAAAATTAAACCAACGGTTATTAAAGGCTGCTTGTAGTCTTGAAAAAAGTCACTTAAGTATTGGGGCAGTTGCTCTAAAAATTGAGAAATTTGTCTGCTAATTTGCTGCCATTGAGATTCAGGTTCAGGTGCTGGTGGTAACTTTGGCAAGTTTGCAGTATCAGTACCTTCAAGTGCTAGCGTAGTTTGTGATAAGGAAGCATCAATCGATTCACGTTGCTGTTGTTCGGTTTCCATAGTTTTTATGTTCGGTAACTACAAGACTTTGTATAACTGAACTGAGGATCAATAAATATAGTTATTAAGGTTGTCAGTTGTCAATTATTAGTGGCCAGTAATAAGTTTAACTGACCACTTAAACTGAGCAGGAATATTTAAATCTGTCTATGCCTACCTGCTCGCTTTGTTGTTAGCTGCCCTATTGTTTTGGTGCGGCAACTGTTGCTTTCACAACTACACTCTTGACACCTTTAATTTGTTTAGCTAATTTTTCAATTTTAGCCAACTCCTGCTGATTGCTGACAGTTCCTGAGACAGTCACAATCCCACCATCTGCGGCATTAACTGTTAGTTGGCTCTTAGGTATATTAACCTCCAACTTAGAGCGAACTTCACTTGCTAAGTCACCTTTGGCTCGTTGTGTATCGCCACCCGTAGTATTATTGCGCTGTTCGCGGGCGCGGATATCAGAATTAGCTTGGTTTCTGCGAACTTCACTTTGTGCGTCTTGTTGAGAAGCTTGTGTTGTTTTTGCAGTCGGTGTTTGGGGAGCTTCATTAGGATTATTGGGTGCAGATTCACTTGTTTTAGAAGCGTTATCACAAGCAGCAACACCGAAGATTAATAAGCCGCTAATTAAGAAGGGGGTTAGCTTTTGCATAGATTTAATTCGCAATCGAAAAGTGAAATTTGTTGATATTTACGGCAAGTGAGAAGCAAGTTGTTTTGTCAGGAGCAAAATTTTCAAATTATTGCTCCTGCAATTTTGTCTAATTAGTGTAAATGAAAACTACTTTTGATTAAAGTACTTCATCACGACGATCGACAATAACTACAGAAGGATCGTTTTTATTAGTCTCTGTTGAGTAATTGGGACGAATGGGATCGACTACTGCTGCATCACGATCGCTTACTCGCTCGGAACCTGGGCGATATTTACTAATCTCTGTGGCATCATAGATTGCAAATTCTTCAATACCTCGATGTTTGAGAATTACTTCAGCTTGGTGGATTTCAGCTTCCGTACCATCAAGAATTACTAAGTAGTCGCCTCTTTGGAAGCGATCGCCATATACTCGCGCCTTGTCTTCAGGAATTCCCAAGCCAACGAGTGCGCCTACAATACTCCCGGCTGCTGCACCGATCGCACCACCAGTTAATGTTGTCGCTAAAGTTGTTGCAACTGCGCCACCTGCAATTACAGGCCCAATCCCAGGAATTGCTAGAGTTCCCAGTCCAACTAATAAGCCAGTCAAGCCGCCTAGAACACCACCTGTAGCGGCTCCAGCTTTTGCACCATCATCTGCTTTATTACCAGTACCAACGTTTCTATCTACATCTACACCACCGATCCCATGACCGTTTGTATCTTTGGCAATGATGGAGATTTGATTCAAAGAAAAACCTGCATCTCGCAATTCTGTAATTGCTACTTCAGCATCTCGACGATGAGAAAATACCCCGATTGCACGTTTGGCAACACCACTATAACCCGCAGTTGCAGCTGGAGTCACATAACCAGTGGCTGCATTTGTCGCATCTGGGTGGTCGTAAATACCAAACTCTTCCACACCCTGATTATTTAAAATTGCTTCTGCTCTTAGGATTTCTGCATCTGTACCATCGACAATGACTAAATAGTGTCCTTGTTTGACACGTTCGTCGTAAACTCTAGCTCGTTCTTCAGGAATTCCTAAACCAATTAACGCACCAAGCAGACTACCAGCTACTGCACCAATACCAGCGCCAGCGAGAGTTGTAGCTAGGGTAGTTGCTGCGGCTCCAGCCAACATAATTGGCCCAATTCCAGGAATTGCTAAAGTGCCAAGACCGACTAATAAGCCAGCTAATCCGCCTAAAGCACCGCCTGTAGCTGCTCCGACTTTAGCACCGTCGTCAGATTTATCGCCAACGCGATCGCTCACATCCGCACCAGCAATATCGTCTCTGTCTCCATCTTGTGTAATGACAGAAACTCTGTCCATGTCAAAGCCAACTTTTTTTAATTCATGTAGGGCATGTTCAACATCTCGACGATGAGAAAAGACACCTACAGCACGTTTCTGTACACCTACAACCATTATTCTTGCTCCTCAGCCAAAATCAATTATCTACTAATTTATAGCTCCTAATAGCCCTTATTAATACATGTTTATGTTTATTTTTCATCAATCGCTTGGAAGAATTTTTATCTCTATCATTAGATATAGGTGATTTTATCTAAAGTTAGTAATTAAATCTCAACTAAAAAATATGTTTCCTTTTATGAAGTTTATATAACAATTATTCAATGTTTTCAGTTTACTCAATAAAATTGATACCAAAAAGCATTATTTTCTAGCATTGGTTACTATAACTCACCCACTCAAAACCTGCTATATCGATAGATACAGTTTTATTAAATTTACTTTTGCCTAATAAATTTTATTTGATAAAAGTATTAAATAAATCATAAATTTTATTTGAAATTATACAAAAAAATATTTATCTTATTAAATACGACTTTTGGACAGCTAACCTATTACCTAAGAAAGTGCAGGCTTACAGAAATTCTAATTAAGCTGATAAATAAGCCACCAAGCTGTACTAACTACAGAGAAGCTGCTATCAGGGAATCGGAGTTTTGGCATTTAAGCTCACACCTCTGAATTGCACTTGAGGCTCAAGCCGATCCTTTTCAAACACCCTTTAATTGAGTAAAAGTGAGAAAATTTTATGTTTCAAGGTGTTTTAATTATTTGGGGATGGAATTGGCTACCTTTAGGATTAGCGCCAATAACTTTAGCTCAGGAAGTACTAACTCCAGAAGAAGCATCAGTTGTTTTTTCGGGGCCTAAATTGTTGATGGCACTGTTAGCTGGGGTTTTGATGGCATTTGCTTTTCAATTGTTATTGACAAACTTTTCAGTTGCTGTCGGAATTTCATCTTGGGAAATTGATTCAGATTCTGATAATGAGTCTGAAAGTTTGGGTAAGACAATTCGTAAAGGTCAAGCTAAAGTTGGTACTTGGGCGTTAATAACTGTTAGCATCGCATTATTTATTGCTTGTTTTTTAGCAGTAAAACTGAGCCTAATCGAAAGCGCATTTTTAGGAGCAATTATTGGTGTAGTCATTTGGTCTACCTATTTTTCACTAGTAATTTGGTTGGGTTCATCAGCGGTAGGCTCTTTAATTGGTTCTATATCTAATACTGTCACTTCTGGTTTTCAAACTCTGATGGGCACGGCAACTGCTGGCATCGGTGCTAATAGTGCGAAAAAACAGTTAGTTTCTACTGTTGAAGATATTACAGCCGCAGTCCGGCGGGAATTCACTTCAGGTTTTGATTCTGAAGGTATTAAAAATACCCTTCAAAGTTCTTTAGGTTCTCTACAATTACCAAAGCTGGATATTAAAGAAATTCGGAGTCAATTTGACCAGCTTCTTAAGGATACAGATTTGCAATCTGTTGCTAACAGCGACCTTTTGCAAAACATTGATCGCCAAACATTTGTTGATTTAATCAGCAGCCGTGGCGATTTATCTAAAGAAGACATCAATAGCATTGCTGACCAGTTTGAAGGTGCATGGCAACAAGCTTTAAATCGCAAAAATCCCACAGAACAAGTAATTAATTTACTCAAGTCTGCTACTCCTGAAGAACTTAATTCTGAGCAATTGGGTGAACGGCTTCAAGAACTGGTGACAATCGGAGGCGGTAATGGGAATGGTGTAATCAAGCAAGCTATTCGATATGGGTTGAGCGCCGCTGCACCAGCGGTTCTGGAACGAGTAAACCTTTCTAATATCGATGTAGATAAAATTACAACTCAGTTGCAAAAACTGAAAGAGAAAATTAAAGATGTCGATGTCGATCAAATCACAGAACAACTCCAAAAGTTTAAAAAGCAAGCATCTGAGCAAGTATCTGCAAAATTACCAATCTCACTGGAAAATGCGATTAAGGCAGATGTAGAAGAGTACATATTGCATTCGTTCCCTTGGCACTTTAACCGAATTACCCTAGTAGATGAATTTAAAGAAGTCATCTATGACGTAAATGCAGATCCAACAACTGTAAGACGAGAGTTGGAAGAAATCAATCAAGAATATTTCACCAACTTACTAAAGGAACGTGGTGATATTAGCGAAGCTAGGGTGAAAGAAATTTCCGAACAAATGGAAAGCGATCGCCTAGAAGTTTTAGAAACTGTAAAACAGGCTCAAACGCGAGAAAAAGGGCAAGATTTCCGCAGCCGCATCGAAGATTATCTGCGTTCGACGGGTAAAGACGAACTCAATCCTGAAGGTATTGAACGGGACTTTGGCAAGTTGCTGGACGATCCACAAGCTGGGTTTGAAGATTTAAGTAGCCGCTTTGGGCAATTTGACCGTGATACTTTTGTACAATTACTCAGTCAGCGTCAAGATATCAGCGAAGAGGAAGCTAATAATATTGTTAGTCAACTCGAACGCAACCGCGATAATCTCTTGAATCGTGCTAGAGAATTGCAAGAACAAGCAAAAGCAAAAGCCGATGAACTACGCCAAAGAGTTGAAGACTATCTGCGGAATACTAATAAAGACGAACTCAATCCTGAAGCTATCAAACGCGAGTTTAAAGTTTTACTAGACGATCCCCAAGCCGGAATTAGCCTTTTACGATCGCGCCTATCGCAATTTGACCGCGATACACTAGTACAATTGCTCAGTCAGCGTCAAGATTTGAGCGAAGAACAGGTAAACCAAACTCTCGATCAGCTTGAAGCAGTCCGAGATAGTATTTTACAAGTACCGCAACAAGCGAAAGAACAGTACGAAAAAACTACAAAAGCGATCGCTGAATATCTCCGCAATACTAACTTGGAAGAACTCGATCCAGAAGGTATCAGAGGGGATTTGGAAAAATTACTCGACGATCCCAAAGCCGGAGCCTTAGCACTGCGCGATCGCTTGTCTAATGTCGATCGAGAAACCTTAGTAAAACTCGTGAGTCAACGCGGAGACTTGAGCCAAGAACAGGTTAATCAGATTATCGATCGCGCTCAAGATGCCATTGGTGATATCCTGAGAGCGCCACGACGTTTAGCGAAGCGCACCACTCAACAAGCTTTAGATTTTGAAGCCAATCTCGAAAAATATCTGCGTAATACCAACAAAGAAGAACTCAACCCCGAAGGAATCAAACGCGATTTACAATTGCTGCTGTCTTCTCCCCGTGCTGGAATTGGCAATTTAACCGATCGCGCCTCGAAATTTGACCGTTCGACAATTGTGGCGCTATTATCCCAACGTGAGGATATCTCAGAAGAAGAAGCTAACCGAATTGTGGATCAAATTGATTCTGTTCGCAGCTCGATTGTCGAACAATTCCAGCAGATTCAGCAAAGAGTGCAATCAGTGTTAGATGGAGTTTTTGCCAAAGTTCGCAACTATCTCAACTCCCTGAATCGTTCCGAACTCAACTATGAAGGGATTAAGCAAGACTTTGCGAAAGTGTTTGACGATCCGCAAGCCGGATTTGAAGCATTGCGCGATCGCCTCAGTGAATTCGATCGTGATACCTTAGTTGCTGTATTGAGTTCTCGTGAAGATATTTCCGAGGCGGATGCTAACCGGATAATTAACCAAATAGAAGCGGCGCGGGATGGCGTATTGCAACGAGCCGAACGCATCCAGAAAGAAACTCAAAAACGCTTGAAAGCGATTCAAAAACAAACTCAAAAGCAAGCTGAAGAAACCAAGAAAACCGTTGCAAATGCTGCGTGGTGGATATTTGGGACAGCGATTACTTCTCTTTGCGCCAGTGTGATCGCAGGTGCGATCGCTGTGACTGGGATAACTTTACCTGGGTAAAATATCTTCATCATCAGGAATTTAGAGAAATACAAAGTGGTATTCAGTTTTTATAAATGAATGCCACTTTTTTTTATGAAAACAAGTACTATCGTCTGTACTACCATGACCTTGTTATGCCGATATTTATTAAAAAACCTCTTTGAACAAAGATTTCATATTTCGTTATGGCAAGAGTAATAAAACAGAACGATTGACGGCGGATTTGACAGTAACGATAAGATTAATGGCGGATCTGGCGACGATCGGATTCAAGGTGGAGCTGGCAACGATACGATTAACGGCGTATCTGGCAACGATCGAATTGACGGCGGATCTGGTGACGATCGGATTGATGCCGGATTTAACAAGGATACGATTAACGGCAGTTCTGGCAACGATACGATTAGCGGTGATTTTGGTAACGGTGGTATCCTCACTGGTGTAGGTGGAACTGATGTTCTCACTGGAGGATCGGGTAACGATGTTTTCGATTTCAACTTCGTTTCAGAGAGTCAACCTGGTTTATTGCAGGATGCGATCGCTGATTTTGTTGGGAACGGTATCCTTGCAGGGGATCGAATCGATTTATCTACCATCGACGCCAACTCCATTAAAGAGGGCAACCAAGCCTTCACTTTTATCGGCAGTCGTGCATTCTTTGCAACCAGTCAAATCCGTTATTGAGCAGGTATTCTCCAAGGTAGCACTGATGGGGATCTGTCGGCTGAGTTTGAAATTCGGCTTGCAGGAGCGCCACAACTAGTAGCAAGCGACATTATCCTTTAATTTAATATTATCTGCCTTGAAAATAAGGCAGAATACATAATTTTGATAATTGAATAGTCGCAAATAGAGATAAGTTTAGCTTGCCTCTGTTATAGTTTATAGTTATTAAATTGCGCTGCGTATACATGAGAAAATCAGGTAATACAATTACAACTGTTGCGATGATGCCACTTAATGAAAAAGATGTCAGATAATTTGAGAAGGCAAGTTGTGACGCAAGGGATGTAGCGATCGCACTGGTTAACAAGGCTTTTAAGTTTTTGGCAATTATTTCCTTATACATAACTAGATAAATCACCCAATAAATCTCAAAAAGCAAAATCAACCCTATCTGAACAAAGGTTTACGATTTTGCTTTAACGAGAGGAATAAAATAAGGTTAATTACTCTTTCTTATAGATAGAAAAAATTAGGCTTGAAAGTAATACTATAGTCTTGTGATTATGAATAAAATCAAAATGTTCTAAAATTTATATGTTTCTGTACGAGGAAGTTTACTTGTGTTATGGCAGCCTACTGCAACCAGTAAAGACATAAGGACATCACATCACTCTTGGCATAATTTTGATGCCAACGTCATCAATACATCTAGTGCTTGTCAAATCTTCAAACTTAACAGCAAAGACCTGTTGGAATCAGGTGTGCGTCAGGTTCGTTATTCAGGAGGTATTCTTCAAGGTAACATTGATGGGGACCTGTCGGCTGAGTTTGAGATTGGACTGACAGGAGCACCACCACTACTGGCAAGCGACATCATTCTTTAATCTAATAGACCTCTTGCAAAAGCGCTTCACACCCAACTTCTAAGAGCAAGCGCTTGGGGGTGGGGTTCTTATTTATGATTTACACCTAATGTGAATTACAGCCTGATCCTGGGAGGCTTCACCTCCAGTGACTTTACCATAGGCAGCAGCCCTCTTGAAATACATTTCCAGTCTTAAGACTGGGAACGAATTCAAGTTACACAAATCTTTAGGCTTTTTTTAGGGTCATGGTCTAACAAAGCTTTTAACTTATTGGCAATTATTTGTTATATCTAACTACAAAAACCACTAAACAAATATCAATATGCAAAATTAACCCTATCTGAACAAAGGGTTTCGATTTTATTATGGTGAGAGGATAAAAGAAAGCTAATTATTATTTATCAAGAGAAAATTGTCCTGGAAGATAATGCTATAGTGTTGTTATTCTGAATACAGGAATATTTTATTTAAATCTATATAATTACGTAGGATGAAATCTACTTATTCATTAGTATTTTTCCGATGTAATGACTGAAAACATAAGTTATTAGGACATTAAAGGAGTTTTATTGAAATTTTGATATAAACATCATCAAAAATATCCAGTATTTCTTAAATATTCTCAAATATTCTCAAATATTCAAACTTAATAGTCAAGACCTGTTTCAATCAGATTTGTTTCAAAAATATATTGCTACTTGCAAGCTTTTGACCTTGTTTTGTCGGCATTGCTAAATGAAAGTGTGAAATTCCCAAATTCTATGTTTAAAATTGTTTATTTTATGCTTTTCAAGGAGACCAAATTTATACTCTTAATTCAGCAATGCCGTTTTATAATGGGGAAGTAAAGACGTAATTTTTTTTACTCTAAGTTTAGGAGAAACTCATCAATGGCAACTTCAATATCAATCTCCTCTGGTAGCGGCAGTGTTAGTAGCAGTTCTAGTAGTCATAGCAGTAGTAGCAATAATGGTCAGAGCGATATCATTAACGTTAGTGGTGGCAACAGTACCCTTATAGGTGGTAGTGGCAACAGTCTCCTTAACGGTGGTGGCGGCAACGATAACCTCTTTGGTAATGCTGGCAACGATACTCTTAACGGTGGTGCTGGCAATGATAGCCTGAATGGCGGTACTGGCAAAGATATTCTCACTGCAGGATCGGGTAATGATACTCTCATCGGCGGTGATGGGGATGATGTCCTGACTGGCGGTACTGGCAAAGACATTCTCACTGGAGGATCGGGTAATGATATTTTCAAGTACAACTCAACTTCTGAGAGTCTACTTTCGTCACGTGACTTAATCACTGACTTTCGTGGAAACGGTAGTTTGCCAGGCGATCGAATCGATGTATCTACTATCGATGCCAATTTCACTATTGGGGGCAACCAAGCTTTCACTTTCATTGGGAGTGGCCAATTCTCCGCACCGGGTCAAATCCGTTATTCTGGAGGTGTTCTGCAAGGTAACACTGATGGGAGTCTGTCGGCTAATTTTGAAATTCGGCTTATAGGATCACCACAATTAGTGTCAAGTGACCTCATCCTTTAATTTAATATTCCTGCCTTGAAAATAAGGCAGGAGGCAGAAGGCAGAAGGCACTAGAGAATGAAAATATCTCTTTCCAGTCCTTAGTTCCTAGTCACTATTTTCAAGGCAGATATAATTTGGAAGAAGAACTCTACTGCAAAGCTAGAGTGTCTCCGCTTTGCACCGGAATCAATATCAATATACTGTGCTATAAACGTAGAAAGTCAGAGCTTAAACTTGCAGCAATGACTTTTTTTCATATTTAAATTCGTATTACTATCCTAGTATTTCCGGCACTCTAAATGCCTAATACCATTTCTTTGTGAGGCTGCGCCAAATTTTCTTTCTTCCTTTGTATCCTTCTCTGACGAAACGCTGCGCGAATGCGCCCTTTGCGGTTCGTTCCTTATACAGCAGTTTGTAAGTAAATGAGGTACAAAATGCAAGACTCAACATCAGATAAAATATAGTTTCTACCTCCTGCCTCCTGCCTCAAAACCCGTAACTTTTTACTTCATGCCAAAGAAAACTGCTGTATAATTTAGTGCATTTTTATACAAAATTGGTATAGCACACAAGAATCATTCCTATTTTATACAAACGGTTAGATGAAGATTTATTCTAATTATGACTGACTAAAAGACACGGTGAAACATAGAGAATTACTCATATTCGATCGCATCGCCCAGGCATGAGAAAATCAGGTAATACAATCGCAACTGTTGCGATGATGGCACGGAAGGAAAAAAGATGTCGGAGAATTTGAGAAGCCAAATTGTAACGCAAGGGGTGCAGCGATCGCCTAATCGAGCTATGCTGCGTGCAGTTGGTTTTAAAGATGAAGATTTCAATAAAGCCATTGTGGGCATTGCCAATGGTTACAGCACGATCACCCCCTGCAATATGGGGATAAATCAACTAGCACTCGTAGCAGAAGTTGGGATTAAAACCGCCGGAGCAATGCCACAAATGTTTGGCACAATTACCATCAGCGATGGGATTTCGATGGGAACTGAAGGGATGAAATATTCCCTAGTATCGCGGGAAGTCATCGCCGATTCCATTGAAACCGCCTGTACCGGACAAAGTATGGATGGTGTGCTAGCCATTGGCGGTTGTGATAAAAATATGCCAGGGGCAATGCTGGCGATCGCTCGGATGAATATCCCTGCAATATTCGTTTACGGTGGCACAATTAAACCCGGTCACTACAACGGACGCGATTTAACTGTTGTCAGTTCTTTTGAAGCTGTTGGTCAATACAGTGCTGGAAAAATTGACGAAAAGGAATTATTAGAAGTTGAAAATCGAGCTTGTCCTGGTGCGGGTTCCTGCGGGGGAATGTTCACAGCTAACACCATGTCTTCAGCATTTGAAGCGCTGGGGATGAGTTTATCCTATTCCTCGACAATGGCGGCAGAAGATGCCGAAAAAGCCGACAGCACGGAAAAATCAGCATTTGTGTTAGTCGAAGCCATTCGCAAACAAATCTTACCCCGCCAAATTATCACCCGTAAATCTATAGAGAATGCCATCTCTGTGATCATGGCAGTCGGTGGTTCGACCAATGCAGTACTGCACTTTTTAGCGATCGCCCGCGCTGCTGATGTAGAGTTAACTATAGACGACTTTGAAACTATCCGCGCCCGCGTTCCCGTTTTGTGTGATTTGAAACCAAGTGGTAAATATGTTGCTACAGATTTGCACAAAGCTGGTGGTATTCCGCAAGTTATGAAAATGTTACTTGTGCATGATTTATTACATGGTGATAGCCTCACCATCAGCGGTCAAACCATTGCAGAGATATTAGCAGACATACCAGAAGAACCATCTGCCAATCAAGATGTGATTCGGACTTGGAATAACCCAATGTATGCTCAAGGACATTTAGCCATCCTCAGAGGTAATCTGGCAACAGAAGGGGCGGTCGCCAAAATTACTGGGGTAAAAAAGCCAGTAATTACCGGGCCTGCACGGGTGTTTGAATCGGAAGAAGCTTCTTTAGATGCAATTTTGGCGGGTAAAATTCAAGCTGGTGATATTCTCATCATCCGCTACGAAGGGCCTAGAGGCGGCCCTGGAATGCGAGAAATGTTGGCTCCCACCTCAGCAATTATCGGTGCTGGTTTGGGTGATGCTGTAGGATTAATTACCGACGGACGCTTTTCTGGCGGTACTTACGGCATGGTGGTTGGTCATGTTGCACCAGAAGCCGCCGTTGGTGGTACGATCGCGCTTGTAGAAGAAGGCGATAGTATTACTATTGATGCACCCGCTCGTTTATTGCAGTTGAACGTATCCGAAGAAGAATTGGCCCGTCGTCATGCCAACTGGCAACCTCCGGCTCCACGTTACACTAAAGGCGTGTTGGCGAAATATGCCAAATTAGTATCTTCTAGCAGTGTTGGTGCTGTGACAGATTTGGACTTGTTTTAATTAACCTGACATGATCTGAACTACCTACACTGACCGCTAGGTACAGTGTGGGTAATTTACTCTAAAGTTATACCTCTCCATTCCCTACCACCTTGACTTATACATGGGAAATATGTATAATTGCGATCGCATAGAAGGGGAGTAGCTGCTGGCAAAAAATATAAAAGCCAGTACATCTGAATCAACATACTGGCGATGAGCCTGGTTCAGGTGGCAAGTAATCAATATTTGAAAGCGAGACCTTCACTAAGTTCACACCGAAAAGTGTAAACTTGGTGAGGTCTTTTGGCTCTCATCAAGCTTCACATCGGTAAACGATTCTTCAGGAGCTTGAGAGAGTGTTAACAGCTTTTACCGCAGGTTTATTACTAATTACAGTTTCAGAACTAGGCGATAAAACATTTTTTATTGCTGTAATTTTGGCAATGCACCACCCAAGGCGGCTGGTATTTATAGGTGTGACAACTGCTTTGGCGGCGATGACAATCCTTTCGGTGATATTTGGACAAGCGGTATCTTTGTTGCCAAAAGTTTATATTCATTATGCCGAAATAGCTTTATTTATTGCCTTCGGTATCAAGCTGTTGTATGACGCTAGTAAGATGTCCGTTGCTGCTTGTGATACAGAAGTTGTAGAAGAAGCTGAGGCTGCGGTAAAACAAGCAGATTTGCAGTTACCAAAGCAAAAGACTTCCTTAGCAATTGTCATAGAAGCCTTTGTGTTGACATTTATGGCAGAGTGGGGCGATCGCACCCAAATTGCCACTATTGCCCTATCAGCAGGCAATAACCCCATTGGAGTCACAATAGGTGCAATTTTAGGACATTCCTTATGTGCTGCGATCGCAGTTATCGGCGGCAAAATGATTGCCGGACGTATTTCTGAGCGTCAACTAACCTTTATTGGCGGATGCCTGTTTTTAGTCTTTGGTGTAGTTGCAGCCATTGAGGGAGCATGAGGGGAAGAAGTAGGGGAGCAGAGGATTACGGAAGGCAAGGGGACAAGGGGACAAGCTGACAAAAATTAGAACTTGCAACAAGTCTTTCCCTTCTCCTTGTCCCCAAGTCTCTTCCCCATGCCTCATGCCCAATGCCCAATACCCTTACTTGGGCTGACTTTCCGGTGAAGGCGCGGGAGATGCAACAGGATTAGGTGTGGGGGAAGCCGTTGCTGCCTTTTTAATTCCGTCTTTGTACTCAGCAGGTGCTAAAGCTACGGCACTATCAAACAAATGTTTTGCATCTGCGTCTTTACCCTGTTGTTTCAGGAGCATCGCTTTTGCCACGACGGGGCGAAAATCCTTGGGATCTTTCTTAATTGCCTGGTCATAAACAGAGCTAGCTTGAGCGTAGCGTTTCTGGGAAGCATGAACAGAACCTAACAGCACCTGCACGGCTACTATATCTACACTTCCAGGCTGAATTGTATTTGCTTGGGCTGCGTTAGAGAGGGTTTCTTGCAACAAACCAATGGCTGCTTCGGGGCGTTGCTGACTGATCAATAGAGCCACCATTCCTCGCAAAGCATTCAAATCGCCTGGTTTAATGGATAAAATCGAGCGATAAGCTTGAGCGGCTCCTTCGCGATCGCCAATTTGCTGTTTGGCTTGAGCTAGTAACACTGAATATTCTGACTGTTCGGGATTCAGTTTTGCTAGCTTTTCTAGGGGTTCAATGACAACTTGGATATCAGCTGGTTTAACCTCGCTTTTATCTTTTTGACTCAGTAATTGCAGCCGTGCTTGTAACAGACCCTTAAGCGCAGTCTGATTTTCTGGTTCCCTTTGCAAAACCTGTTCATAACCCCGTACTTCGTCTTCCAGTTTTGATTTTTGGTCAGCGGAGGGCAAACTGCCTCTGGTGCTAGCGGTATTTTGACTTGAGGGTGGCGTATTATTAAATGCTCCAATTATGGGAATCACCGAAACACCCACAAAAGCAAGAATTGCCACCGCTAAGACGACTTGAACTATCCAACGATTGCGCGGTTGAGACACGGTTTTGTCTTTCTCCTAAATTTTAATGACATTATCATTTACACAAATCGTAAAGTTAAAAATTTCCAAAACTTTGCGGAATACCGCCAATTGCCTGTGAATTTTATAACAATTAACTATCCACACTGCTAAAGTAAGTGATGACTTTAGGAGGAGCCGTCAGAATTGCAGCTATGATATGCTTCCGAAACTAGTGTAAAGCCGCTAAATTAGACATTTAGTGTTTATACATTAAATTTAGCGCCTTTAGGATTGTATAGAGTACCCTAGTGTGATTTTGTGAAAAGCCAATATACTTTCATCAGTCGCACAAATGCTCTTTCCAGCTGCCTTTGTAAAATCCCACAATGGGATGTGTCTCCGCCGCAAGGAGTTTTTATGAATTCCGACCTGATGCCGTTGCCTGAATCTTCCAATTCTTCTGCCTCTAACCAGGGCCCAACTAAAGTAGAGGCAGCCGCTAATGTTCACATAGCAGCCCAGTCCTCTAAAGAAGTTGAAAATTTGCCTGTCAACCTCAGTGAGACTGACTCAAATGGGAACTTGATTAATCGCCAGCAACCGATTCCGCCTCCCAGCGAACCGATGCAGTATCGAGCCATCGGGTTAGTCCGGGGTCGCTATCATGCTAGCAGCGAACAATTTACTCAAGGTACGCTGCTGACCGCAGATGGTGTAGAACTCAATGCCGTCCTCCTAGGCCGGATTATGAGCTTAGTCAAGAATCATCTAGACTTAGAAAAAGAACACTTGTGGGTAGTATATCCACGTACCAGACAAGAAAATGATACCTTGCACATCCAAATCGTCGGAGTTTGGGAGCCAGAAAATTTGGCTAAAAACTCAACAGATGAGGACGAATCGGATTTTGAGTTGCAAGAGTTACAGATACTCGATGATGGCTTATCCGAGAACTCTGAACTAAGTACAACTGCCCCCAAACCTTCATCAGAAGTTGCAGATGGTGGTTTTTCTGTTCGTGGTGAAGTAGTATACCAATCTTTTGATGCTAAAAGCTTGGTAGTCAAAATTAGGCAGGCTCCACGTAAATCAACAGACAAACCGAAGTATTTTAAGTTGAAATTAAGGGGTGTACTAACTACCAAAGCAGTGGGTAAATTCTGGGACTTCCAAGCCAAGCGGGAAGCAGACGTTTTAGTAGTAGAAAAAGCTGAGGCGATCGCTGATTTGCCCAAAAAACGCAAGCCACCATTTAAAGGTGGACCTCGTGCTGGCATTGGTGGTGCTGGTGGTAGAAAACCATTCCCCCCCAGACGCACTGGCGAAACTCCTCGCCCCATCAAGAAAACAAGTACAGGCGGCGACCCCTCAGTGGTGTCAAAACCTATACCAAGAACACCCGCTCCTAAACCCATCAAGCGACCGAAACCAACTCAAGAGTAGGGAATAGGGCATTGGGTATTGGGCATGGGGCACAAAAGGCAGAGGTGCGGATGGGCAGCGGGGAAAGATTCACTGCTACTTCTCTTCTCCTCTGCTCCCGCACTCCCCGCACTCCCCCCAATCAAAAATCCGTCCGACGATCTTGGGGTAGAAAAGATCGCTCCATCGGAATTGAAGAAACTGGTTCTGTAAGGGTAAACGTACCTGCTTCGATCCACTTTTTCAACTCTAGAGCGACTTGCCTAGAAAAAAACAAACTTGCTAAGGGGGCAGAGCGTACTGCTTTGCCCTCTATAGTGATCCGTCCAGATTTGAGTTGGGCGTAACTCACCAAACCAAAAGTGGGACGGACGCGCCGGGGAATGGAAAAATCTACTATTGGGGCTACTAAGTCTCGATCTTGGACGGCACAGTGTTCAATTACTTGTTCATTTAATACAGGTAGAGGTACACCAACCCCTAACATTAATGAGGGACCATAACTTTTGAAGTAACACCCCCGCACCCAATGAGCATCCATTTGCTTGGCATCACCAATTAAAGCTAAAGTGGCAGAAGGCCCAATCGGTGTACGATTAGCTAAACGCTTTTGTAAGGGGAAGTGCTGAGTGCCTTCCCAGGCGACATATCCAACACCACCGCCTAAAAAAATTCGAGTACCTATACCAACGAGTTGCAAATCGGGGTCGTTGAGTAAGGGGGAAATAGCACCGGGGTTAGAATAAACAGCATTCCCCAGACGCGGTTGTAAAGGGCCGAGATAGGTGAAGAGGGGGCGATCGCCACCATTTACACCAACAATAAAATTTTGATAAAGATTGCGCGGATTGAATAAATAAAACTGATTAATTGTATCACTGGTAATCGTAGTTTCAAAATTTGCTCTGGGGTAACAATCTGTTACTTGTCCTTGCGCTTTCACGTGTATAGATTTACCAGCGATCAAATCTTCGATTACATGACCCCCACCACGTTCTCGCACTTCTTCCCCATCTGTCGTCTCCACAGCACAACTCGCACCCAAATATAAATCTACTGCCCCAAAACCAGAGTATGCCGGCACGCCATCTAACCAACAACGGCGAATTTTTATCGGGGGATCAGTATGTCCCAGATTGATAATTGCACCACTTGATTCCATCGGCTCAAAAGTACCAGTGGTGATTACGTCAACTTCTTTAGCAGCTTTAGTAACACCGATTTCTACAACTCGTGCTTTTAATTCTTCAGTTGTCAACACCACTGCACGTTGGCGCTTAATTTTCTCGTTAATTTCTGCAATTGTTCGCATCTTATCAGTGCTTACGCTTCCTGGTGAGTGGGGAATGGGCAGAGACGCGATTAATCGCATCTGATTTTATTGCTACATTTGACCAAAAGGCAAGTCACGCATTAGAATATTTTATTTTTCAAGTGAACAATATTCATCTCAAGCAATTGCAACAAACTAGTGAGACGCAATCAGAGAAGACAGAATCTACTTTATCTAATGAGTTAAACAAAGCAGAGGTAACAAACCAGAACAAACAATAGCTGATTAGCTAATTATGTCCATGCTCATGGTTATTCTTTCAAATAGGATTTATTCAGGCTTACTCAAAAGTATGAGATCCCCAACTTCTTAAAAAAGTTGGCGATCTTATTGTTTTTAACTCTAGCAATCATTATCCCAATCGCTTCCAAATTTGCAAGAATTCACATAACTTATGTCATTGAGTTTTTGGTTTTCCAGTTATTATTGTTGCCATCTAATGGCTCTTTGAATAGCTTATTTATCTAGTTTTTTTATTAATCCAAAGTCGAGTTAATACTGTTTAGTTAAGGTAAGAGATGCAATCTATAATTTTCATCAAATAACCATAACTAGAACCGTATTTAAAGTCAAGCGACTAATCTGATTTTTTCAAGATATCATCATCAATCGAGGGATTCTCATTTATATCTAGATTTTCTGCCGTCCAATTATCATCTGTTCCAGGAGATTTAGAAACTATCACAAATTCAGTCTCTTTTCTATTGTTATTCCCCCATTCATCCAAAACATCTTTAATTAACACTTCTTGCAACCAAATTTTAGCGACAACAGTTAGAGGTAGCGCTAGAAATAATCCTAAAAAGCCAAAGAAAGTCACAAAAAATAGCTGGGCAATTAAGGTTATGGCTGGCAGCAATGATACTTGATGCGCCATGACAACGGGCGTGATAAAATTACTCTCAACCTGTTGAATGATAAAGTAGAGAATCAAAACAGCGATCGCTTTCCAAGGTTCATCCAAGAAGGCGATCGCCATTGCTGGGATTACACTCATTGTTGGCCCCAGATTGGGAATCAAGTTAAAAAATCCCGCTAAAACCGCTAAAGCTAGTGCTGCCTTGACATGCAAAATTGATAAGCCAATCAGACTCATTAGACCCACTACAAAGATGGCAATGAAAGCGCCTGTAATCCATCCCTCCAAAGAGACTTCACATTTATCTAAAATTCCATCTACCCGCCGCCGATAAAATGAAGGGAAAAGCCGCACAAATACTTTGCGGTAAGCCACGGGGTCGGCTAACATCATTCCTGTTAAAACCAACACTAGCAAAATCTTGAGGACGACTTCTAAAGAACCAGATACAAAAGCAAAGGAGTTTCCCAGTAGCCGATTGGCGAAGGGCTGTACTTGTTGAATGAGGCTATTGATATCTGGGATGTAAGGAATTAACTGGTCAGGAATACGAGTTCTCAAGGCATCAAGCCAACTATTAAAGCGTCCAAACCCTTTAGGAACTTGATAGGTTAGTTCTTGAAACTGCTGGGCAAATGGCGGCACAATTAGCCAGAAAAAGCCCACGACACCTGCGAAAAAGATAGCTACTGCTAAGAGGACGGCAAATCCGCGCCTCATCCCAAACCTTTGGAAGCGTTTCGCTAGGCGATTTAAGGTGGTGGCTAACACAACTGCGGCAAACATGAGCAAAAGTACTTCTCGAATTTGCCACAAGATGTATAAAGAAAGAACTATGGCGATTAAGCCGATCCATTGACCCAGGTTCACAGGCTAACTCCCAACGGTTGGCGAGATGCAATTTTATTGTAATTAAGCTAGGTTAGCTGATTTTAGGAACTTGTGCGTGAATGGTTTGAGTTAATTTTGTTTTTGTGCTTGAAATCGCCACAGTAGAGCGATCGCTATGATCGCAATCGGCAACAATACTATAATCAGCGCGTTGCTTGCTGTCGCCGGAATTGGTAGACTTGGCCCTGCATACTTAATCAATACTGATAACAAAGCCGAGAGTAAAAGCAGTTTCAGAATTAATCCTAGTTGATTTTCCATAGAAGTACGGCAATACAAATTTTTGTGGTACGCACAAATTTGCGCTGTACCGTGTAGTTTCTAGAATAAACCCACAGATACAATCCTTGTAGTTTTCACAAAAATATAATTTCTAGTACCTGTCAGGAGCGAAGGATGTGAGGCGCGATCGCTATTGCACTTTGTTAGTGCTGTCTGAACCACAGACAGCATATTATACACTATTAAAACTATACAGAAAGTAACCAAAGCAGCCTTTGAGTAATTTAAATTAAGCACAAAGCAATGCAGAGTTTTACCAAACTTTATTTGCTCCGAACTGGCTCAATTCTATATTTAGCTTTAATCAACTCAGGCAATTCTATCAAAAGTTTTTTCACTCTAGCTTGAATATATTTAGAATTTTTAGGTACACGTTTAGCTATATACCTTAAGAAAGCAATCTGATAGCCAAACTTATATTTAATTGCGGAAAATATATTAGACTTGACCTGGTTAGCTGAACCTTTGTCTAGGTTTTTTAACTTTGATACTTCACGATGATATACGGGATGTTCTCCCCAAACGCAGGCAAAGTGTACAAGAGCAGGAGACACTACCTGATTGTATTTTTGAAAAGTAGATTGACCTGTAATCGCATCTATATTAAAAGAACCACGAAGACCGATAGGTGTTCGCATCATCTGACCATGATCTTCAAACATACTTTGATTGTGTAGCATCATAGCTAGACCCAAAATACGTTCATCATTAGGGCCATCACCACGAAACTCACTAATACCTAGCTTTTTCCAGTCCCTTGCCAATTCTAGTGCTGTTTCAAAAAATGCCTTAGCAGTATCGTTTTTTTCAAAATAATAGAGACCTCCATTAAATCTAGGTAATTTTGTAAGATTAAATCGTTTGAGTGTGTCATCTACATCAATGAACTTATCTTTATCGCCTGCTTGAAGATATACATTACCTGCCACACTAAAACTTCTGCCTTTAAAATCATCAAAAATAAAGTTAATATCCCTCACTGCTATGCAATCACTATCAAGAGAAAGTGTATATTTAAATGGAGAATAATCATATATATGAAGCTTTTGTTTTACGTTATAACCGTATTCGTATTTAATATTTATAACGTAATCATAAAATTCTAGTAAATCTTGATCATTTTCATTATCAGTAACAATAGCACGCGGAACATTTGGTGAATGAAGACGTAGAGAACGTGCTAATGACTTTGCCATTTCGAGATAATAAGATGCTCCGTAAGCATAGGTGATAATGCCACGTTGTGAAATAAACATTATTTTTTACTAATTAACAGTATCTGAGCTTTAGTTGTCTAGCTGAATTCTAACTTACACGCAAAAGGATAGATATCTAATAATATCAACTAAGCTTAAATTCTCTATAAAGTGTCCGTAAAGTCTAGTCTAAATTTTATTTATATCTGTTTAAACAGACCTAGTTAGTTGTCTTTATAAAAATGAATAGTACAGCAAAAAACAACCAATAAACAACCCAGATATTGGATTTTATATTCATCCAACCCTAAAGTTAAATGTAGAAAATAGATTTCTATTACATTTATTAACTTGATATTGAAATCATTGCCAGAAACTAGCGCGATCGCTGGTAGTATACTTACTGTTAGTCTGGCTTTGCTAGTAAACACAAAGCAGTAGGGTGCGTTACGGTGTTAAGCCTAATGCACCCTTTAGTTGAGACAATTGTTACTATCTTGAAAATATTCTTTGCTAATTGTGTCAGTAGGGAAATAATGGTTGTTTTCAACAACTACGGTATTATCGTTGTGGGCTAAAACTGTGCGACTATAAATTGCTTTTGGCATAATAAATAATTTTGTGATTAAAGTTTACATATACATTTTGAAACTTCCACAGTTGTAAGCACCCGACGACTAGAAGTCGCGAAAGAATCTGTCTTCACTCACCACTGTATGCATTTGCATTGGCATTGCGGCAACATCATCCGCGAAACCTGCCATCTGGGCTGCTTGCCAAGCTTCATCCATCGTCAGAGACTTTGAATTTTTCCCTTCCTGCAACGGGAAGGGGGTTAGGTTTTTCGTGGGTCTTTCCAGATGACCTGAAAAGTAGGTAGTTACCGTCATAGCCGCCTTTTTTCTATTGCTTCGACAATAGCTTTAGTTTGATTTTAGTTGATTGCTAAGTTACAAATATTTTTGCACAGAGCAACACGTAATAAGGACGCACAGATGTGCGCCCGTACGAAAAACCTAACTTAAATTCAGACTTTGGAAGGCTTGGCTATTGCTGCTTTCGCCCTAACTTATGATCCTCTTAATCAAAAAACACGGTAATACACATCATATATAGAGCCACTTCCAGACACACGTGTTATTGCCGTCGTACCATTTGTTGACCCATTGACAATAAAACCACCTAGAGAATCGTCAGAGCCGTTTAAACCGCCGTCTTCATCGAAAAGTTCGACCCTTGCAGGGAAATCAACGCCTAAACCCCTGTTAACTCCAGATGTCTGTCCCGTAGAAAAACCACCAGATCCCCAGAGCTTACTGCCATTGACTGTGATATAGGTATCATCATCGCCGAATGTATCTGCATCAGCATTGATAGCTTGAAGTTGATCTATAATAAGGAACCCCCCGCCTCCTTCTATAACAGCACCTTCTTCAGGAGTCAATTGAGCGAATAGTTGTTCGTCATCGATACAAGAAAGGTCAGAAATAAGAGTCCTTTTGTTGATGTCTAGCATGGTTTTTGTCCTTTTTTAATTAAGTGCATATAGAGATAATTAGGTAAGTTTTAATTCACTAAATTGGCATTACATACTTGCGAGATGAATCGGCAACTGAAATCATCAAAACTTCGTTCCCTATTGGAACAAATCATCTTATGATTCAACAACACCGCAAATTTGCACCTTTTTTGTGATACTTACTAGGTGAACTCTGTACTATGATTCTTTACGATGGCTTTTAGTCTTTATGCACTGAGATCAGAAAATTTGTTCAAAATCTTTAAAATGCTTATAGAGCATGGAGTTGGGCTTATGCTATTGGCTTCCCTCGCAAACTCAAGCTGTTGATTCAGCTTTGCATTTGGAATGCGATCGCACTTTTACTTGATACAATATTAATCCAATTGCGATCGCTTTGCAGACAAAGCCCAGATGGATTGACAAACCTAGATGCAGACAGCAATTCTCAATCCCAAATCTGGCGTTGCGCTTCCAGCGCACCTTTACCTTTGGTGCGGCCTATAATCTAAAATGGTATTACTTTGGCAAAAACCACGCTTTGACGCACATTACGCTTGCGTAGGCGTAGCCCGTCGTAGACATCGCTTTTACGAATACCTCCTGCCATCTGATACTTATGGCTATTGTTACCATATTTATAAGCCATACCACGCAAAATTTTCCCAGAATAGTCTGCCAAATATTGTTCATTTTCGATGATCTGGGTTAGTAAGACATCAATAGTAGAGAGGGTGGTATTATATGCTTCTGAAGATTTTCGGAGGTTTTTGATTTTTAAGTATAATCTTTGACTGTTAAGCTCTATCCGACATCAAGAGTTGGACTAATGGATTTAATGCTTGTTAAACGTACTTCAGCTTTGCCAAGAGTACGTGAATGGCGTTTTTTATTTGCCATAATTAATACTTATTTTCTAAGCAGTTAAAGACTCGTTAACGGAGTTCAAAATGGATGAATAGACGCGATTAATCGCCTCTCTACTAACTGCGTTGCCAAATTTTAATAGTCTTATCCAAACTCCCGCTAACCAACATCTCGCCGGAAGGTGTGAAAGCTAATGCTGTGACTATATTCCCATGACCTGTAAACGTAGCCAGCAATTCTCCGGTTTGTAGATGCCACAATTTAATGGTTTTATCAGCACTACCGCTAGCAATAATTTGCCCATTAGGACTTAATGCGATCGCATATACTCTATCTCTATGTCCTTTAAGAGTATGAAGTAATTCCCCAGTCTCCAATTGCCAAATTTTAATCGTTTGATCCCAGCTACCACTGACGAGTATTTTACCATCTGTACTAATCGCCAAGGAACGAACGATGTGAGAATGACCCATGAGGGTATGCAGTGGTTGTGCGTCCTTTAAACTTTTTATCCCCGTCTTGGGTAAGGTACGCCAAACTTTAATTTTGCGATAGCTACCTGTAACCAAAGTTTCCCCGTCCCGACTCAAAACCAGGGAATGAGCTGCGGTATCATCTAAAGAGAGGGCGATCGCAACCTGACGTTGCATCAAATCCCAAAATAGAATTTTTCTGTCATCTCCGCCTGTAGCTAACATTCTGCCATCTGGGGTAAACGCAGCACACCGCACTACCCCATTATGTTTGTGCAAAATATCTATCAAGTCTAGTGCGCCTACGTGCCAAAGCTTAATTGTAGAATCGGCACCGCAACTCACTAAAGTCTGTCCATCTGAACTAAAAGCCAGGGAATTCACTTCATCCACCAGCCCAGATATCACCCAAGGATACTCTGATAATGTCTCTATTAATTCACCCTTGCTTAAATCCCAGAGTTTTGTTTCTCCCCGACTACCACTGGCTAATATGGGTAAGGCTTTGCCATTCTTACACCCAGAACTGAAAGCTAGGCAATTAATGCCCCTGTTGTGCCCTTGCAAAGTCTGCCAGCATTCCCAATCACCGACTATACCTTTAAGGCAATGCTCTGATGGTAGAGTCTGTATTGTATCTGCGATCGCCTGCTCATTAATGACTGGTGAGGTGTCTTTTTTGCCAAGAAGTGATTCTAAATACCAACTCAACCCCCCACCATACAACAAGTTACTCGGACTTATATACAGTTTTGGTTCAGTAAGTTCAATTTGATTAGCAGGTAAAAAGCCAGTAATTATACTTTGTCTTTCGTTTCCTAACTGACCTGTAGATGGATAAAACAAACATAGAAAAATTAATACTTGGTGATTTTTTAAATCTTCTTGAGTAACTGACCACTTAATTTTGTCTTTCTTAATACCATTAAAACTTTCTCCATCAGCAACATAAACTTGAACACTTAGCTGAGGATTATCTTTTAGTACATAAGAAAATTTGCTTTCGCCACACAAATTTCCTTCATCATCTAAAATCATGTTTTGCAAAGTATCACAAGACACTTTTTTTACCAATTTCCCCAAACGTTCAGCTATCACCAAGTCAACGATTTTTTCCCGCAAAAGATAATCTTGGGCTTGTTGCTGGAAGTATTTGGGGAAAGGTATCGTCCAGTCGGGAGGCTCAGGATATTCAGGCGGTATCGGCGGCGGATTTTTGGCCAGAACTTCTGCTTGTTGGCGAGAAAGTTCTTGGAGTTTTGCCAAAGGCTCGCCCCAAAAAGCCATAATTTCAGTGTGACAACCTTTGACTTGACTTTCCAGTAAAGATAAGTCATAAGTTTTAGGTTTCTTCACACGTTGAAGGAAGTCAGTTTGTTGAGCTTTAAGTAAGCTAATCCAATCCATCTGCATTCCTGCGGCAAACTATTGCATACCTACGGTAAGCTATACCAATGCAATTACTCAAGTTTATAACCTTAGTTAATTAAAAATTCAGTAATGTTACTAGTCTAATAAAACACAGCCATTGGCAGATGTTTCCGGGAAAGATAAAGATGGATAGCACTTAGACATTTCATGAACTGATGCAGTTGCAGTATATAGAATTAAATGATGTCAGTCAATTCTAACGGAGATGGATAAGAAGATACTGTTTCTAAAGAAACACTTCTAGCTGCAAAGGAAAGTTTAATCTAAGAGGCATTTTCAAGGTTGCGGCAACGTTAAGTCAACAAATACCTCTACTAGACTGACTTAGTAACGGTGTTTTTCGGTGAGATTATCTTAAATTAGCGTAAATGGTAAAGTTCGGCTAATTTTAACCTTTGCGTTTTGGTTGTCTGGAGATAGTACTTAGATCAGAGGAGTCGCCAAAAGTATCTCTTACCTCAATCTGTTTAATTTTCATTTGCAAGTTCAAGTCATCACTGCTAACAATTGTTTCTAAATTCGCTAATCTTCGCTCTAACAGTTCTATTTGCTGCTGTTGCAAATAGTTAGTTTTTGATTTTTGTTCATCAGAACGCCAAACAGCGACTGTACCAACAGCTGCACCACCAATAGCAACTAAAGGAAGAATAGCACCGCTTCTCGTAACTGCTGAGAGTGGGACGCAAACTCCGAGAATGGCGACTGTAATTAGCCAGATTCTGGTGGTGGCAGATAATCTGACATCTTGGTATTGTTCTAGATTTGTTTGAGATTTCTTAGCCATAAGTAAATCTATTGAAAAGTTATTTGCTAGATTGGCACAATTGTTTACTAAAAGACTTCCTACAATTGGGTTAAGTATAATTATTGTACTAATATTTTTAATTACCAATAGATAAACAGAATTCAACATTAGGACTTACGCGAAAAACCTCTCAAACTCTCATTCCTCAGTGTCGCGCCAGTTGCTTCAAGTCGGGGAACCCGCCCAACGCACTGGCTTCTCTGTGTCTCTGTGGTTCGTTCTTCCATGACCCGTGCGTAAGTCCTGAACATAAAATCCCAATCAGCGAAATGATTTTCCTAACTTCTATACAGACGCGATTAATCGCGTTTTTACTGCTGCCTTCTGCTTTGCATTTAGTTACTTCGTTATTTTAGATCATTAGATTTTGCTTGCAAGGAACAGTTGTAGACTGAGAGGAAGATTTCCTTAAAGTCATAGTCAAGAAGGTACAGATGACAGTTCGGGCTTTTTTTGAAGCTGCCAAAGTTGAAGGTTTCCAGTCACCTTACGATACCATTCACCTGAAAATTCTCTATCCAGCACAGATACCCGATCAGTTAGAAAAAAGTACCGGAACTGAGCCAGCTAATCCAGAAAACGCACCTTTTCCAGTAGTGATTTTATTCAACGGCTTGAACTGTGATGCTCAACAATACCAATGGCTAGCGGTTAAACTCGCTGAACGTGGATTGGTAGTGGTTCTGTTTAATTGGATTACCAAAAATCTACCAGGCGTAATTAGCCTCACACCTGGGATTGATTTTGAAAAGATGAAACCCACAATTTATCGTACTGCTCCCACAGCTTCGGCTTTGCCAGCACTTTTAGCTAAACTCGAACAGTTACAAAATCAGGGAATTTTAGCAGGAATGCTGGATTTACAACGGATCATTCTCGGTGGACACTCTGCGGGTGGTAGGGTATCTATGGAAAATGCTGACCCTCGGTTTTTCCCTGAAGTTGCTGCATCTTTTGCTTATGGCGCAAGTAGCACAGGATTTCCAATCATCGGGTATGAACCAGGAACCATTTTACCTTTACCAGATTCCCTACCACTTCTACTGATGGGAGGAACCCGTGATGGATTCATGGTTAAGAGTAGCGAAGTAAGTCCTGAGGATGCTACCACCCCAGTCATCCGTACATTCCAAGAAGCAATTACTGGGGGACGAAATGACACCTATCTGGTAATTTTAGAAGGAGCAAATCACTTTTCGATAGTTGATGAGCCAGACTCCACTATAGTTAGATCCTCTCTCGACTTAGAAGCTACTCAATCCCAAGAAAACTTGCGTTTGCTGATAAGTGAAATTATTGGTCTGTTTATTGACACTTATGTTCGCCACCAACCAGAAGCATCTCAGTTGCTTGAGCAATTATTAAATACTGCCAATCCTCTGATAAAATCCTTTGAGCGTAAGTAGTTAGGCTGATTATGACAAGTGCATCTTATATTTTTCTGGCTGGAGCAAGTCGCGGTGTTGGTCGAGAAATTGCCCAATATCTGACAACGCAACAGCTAAAGGTTAAAGCCCTCCTGAGAACAGCAGCAGTTGCTAGTGAACTAGAAAGAATCGGTATTGAGGTAGTTCAGGGAGATGCCTTGAATGTTGGCGATGTAGAACGCGCAATCCTGACAGATGAACCTATTCACACTGTTATCAGTACAATTGGCGGTTTACCATCAGATGTAGAAAGGCCCGATTACCCTGGTAATAGAAATCTGATCGATGCAGCAGTTAAAGCTGGAGTGCAAAAGTTTATTCTTGTGTCTTCCATTGGTACTGGCAATAGTGTTGTTGCTGCCTCACCCCAAGTTTTACAGGTTCTGGGAAAAGTTTTAGCTGAGAAAGACAAAGCTGAACAACACTTAATTGCCAGTGGACTCACCTATACAATCATCCGTCCTGGTGGACTCAAGTCAGAATCAGCAACGGGTAATGGCGTTTTAACCGAAGATCCACAGATTATTGGTAGCATCAATCGTGCAGATGTCGCGCAGTTAGTTGTTCGCTGTTTAAATAGCCAACACGCCAATAATAAAATTTTGTCAGCCGTAGACCGAAACATGCTATTTGGGCAAAGAGAATTTGCAGAATTTAGTTTGGGTTAGTGCCCCTAGAGCTTCTTTTCAATGCCCAATGCCTTTTAGAGCAACTTGTCAGGTGTAATGGGTAAATCACGGATGCGCTTACCAGTGGCATGGTAAACTGCATTGGCGATCGCAGCTGAAACACCTGTGATCGCAATTTCGCCTACACCTCGTACACCTGCTGGGTTGAAGTTGAAGTCAGGTTCGCCGACGAAGGCCACCTGAATGCGAGGAATATCTGCATGGGCTGGGAAGTGATAGGTAGCAAGGTCATAAACCACGGGGTAGCCGATGTTTGGATCAACTTGGCACTCCTCCATTAAAGCTTGCCCAATACCCATGATCACACCACCACGGACTTGACTGGCAACTGTTTTAGAGTTGATAATTCGCCCGATATTCATCACTGACACCCAGCGCGTCACCCGCAAACGCCCGATTTCTTCATCCACACTGACTTCGCAAAAATGTGCGCCCCAAGACTGGAACGCCCATTTCTTGGTTTCATCGCCAGGAGCAGAGGATGCTGTGGCCTCAATTGCTGCTTGGCCGGACTGACTCAGAGTTGCAAACGCCTCCTGTGCGGTCTTAGCATTAGCAGTTTTCAGAACTTGCTCACAAGCTGACATCACCGCCGGAACCAGAGATGCTGTCATCATGGAACCACCTGCCATGCCTCCATCTGGTAGCAAGGAGTCGCCTAACTCTACATGTATCTGTTCGACGGGTAGCCCCAATGCGTCTGCTGCTGTGGCTGCAACAACGGTATATGCGCCAGTGCCCATGTCATTCCCGGCAGTGAGAACATGGGCAGTACCATCTGGTAGCAGCCGTACCTTGACTGATGCTGCACCTCGCCTGCCAGGGTAGGTTGCTGCCGCCATCCCCCAACCAACGAGTTTACCATCGGATGTCAAAGAACGGGGCTGTTTTGGTCTGTCTTTCCAGCCAAATTGCTCCGCACCTAAGAGCAAACAGTCAGCAAAATGTTTGGCTGAGAATGGCAGACCTTCGCGCTGGTGTTCTTTAGTTTGGTTTTTTAGGCGCAGTTCTACCGGGTCAATCTTTAGCATCCAGGCTAATTCGTCCATCGCTGACTCCATCGCCCACATCCCAGGATTCTCTCCTGGCCCGCGCATGAATGTTGGTGTACCGATGTTCAGCACCGCTAGTTCCTGCTTCAGTTGCAAATTCGGCGCTGTGTACATAACTGGCGTGACCGAGGTACAGGGTTCTGTAAAGACCTCCACTGGTGAGGTACAGGATTTAACCTCATGGGCGATCGCAGTTAAACTACCATCAGCAGTTGCTCCCAAGCGCATAGTTTGCTCGGTTTGGGAGCGGTGTCCGGCGTTCGCTGTCATTTGCCGTCGGCTGAGGACGACTCTGAGAGGACGCTGAAGTTCACGGGCAGCCGCAGCACAGAGAATACCGTGGGGCCAGGGAAAGGCTTTAGAGCCGAAAGCTCCACCCAAAAAAGGTGTGACGACATGAACCTGTTCAGTTGGCAGTCCAAAGAGTTCTGCATAGGTGCGCCCAGTTGCCAACACCCACTGAGACGGTTCGTAAACAGTGAGAGAATTTGCATCTTCCCAGTGGGCAATGATCGCATGGGGTTCCATCGCCGCGTGCAGTTCGATGGCTGTCTTGTAGGTGGCTGTAAGTTTCGTTGTTGCACTCGCCACCCCTGCCGCAAAATTCCCCTTTTCAAACTTTAGCTCTTGACCCATCTGCGGTGGTGCCTCCTTGAAGGTGGCTTTTGCAGCTTCCACGACTGGCTTTTGGCTTGTGTATTCCACCTTGACCAAATGCGCCGCATCACGCGCCCGCTCGAAGGTATCTGCTACTACCAAACCGATAATTTGCCCTGCATAGTGAATTTTGTCATCCGACAACGGCAGACGAGCCTCGTAGATTTTCGAGGTGATAAAGTCGTTGGCTGGCATAAACACTTTCGGCGAGTTTTTATGCGTGAAAACATCTATCACACCTATTGCCTTTTCTGCCACACTGGTGTCGATATTTTTAATTTGCCCATTGGCAATGCTGGCGGTGACAAGATAACCGTGAACCAGACCTGGAATTTGATGTTCTGCGGCGTAGGTTGCCGTGCCCGTTACCTTTGCCCGTCCATCCTTACGGTTGATGGCAGTCCCAATTACTTTGTTCATACTACGCCTCCTCCTTTAGCTGACACCGTGAGTGCGCGACGAATTGCCCGCTTTGCCAAGTCAACTTTGAAACTGTTATGAGTTAATGGTTTAGCTTCAAGAAGTGCAATTTCTGCCGCCTGTTGAAACGTTGCAGTATTGGCACTCTTGCCGATCAAAAACTTTTCTGCTTCCTTTGAGCGCCAAGGTTTATGGGCTACGCCACCCATTGCCAAGCGCACATTCTGAATCTGCTCACCCGCTAAGTCAACCGCAGCTGCCACAGAGACTAACGCAAAGGCATAGGAAGTGCGATCGCGTAACTTTAGGTAAACCCCTGATTTGGCAAACGGCACTGGGGGCAGAACCACAGAGGTAATCAACTCACCTGGCTCTAAGTTTGTATCTCGCTGGGGTGTGTTCCCTGGTAGACGGTGAAAGTCTGTCAATGGTATCTGCCGCTTACCCTTGGGGCCTTCCACAACAACAACAGCATCCAGAGCCGCAAGAGGGACACACATATCCGAGGGTTGAACTGCCACGCATTGGTCACTGGCCCCAAGGATGGCGTGCATCCGGTTGATGCCCGTTGCTGCCGGACAGCCGCTTCCCGGTTGCCGTTTGTTGCAAGGGAAGGCGGTATCGTAGTAGTAGGGACAGCGAGTGCGTTGCAGTAGGTTGCCCCCTACGGTTGCCATATTGCGGATTTGCTGAGACGCACCAGAAAGAATCGCCCGGGACAGTATTGGATAATCACGGCGAACATCAGGATGGTCTGCCACTGCTGTGTTAGTTACTAGCGCTCCAAGGCTCAGACCACCCTCACTTGTCCGTTCAATGCGCTTCATCTCTAATCGAGAGATGTCGATAAGTTGCGATGGCTCATCTAGGAAAACCTTGAGACGGTCAACCAAGTTCGTACCGCCTGCAATCAATATCGCATTTTGGTCATTCGTTGCCCGTTCAACCGCATCTTTCACAGAGGTGGCACGGGCGTAAGTGAAGTTGTTCATCTGAGCATCTCCTGGGGTTCATTGACCATCACTGCGGCAGGAGAGGGCGGTTTTTGTCCCGTTACCTGCTGGACTGCTGCCACAATGCCGTTGTAAGCGCTACATCGACAGAGATTACCACTCAGTCGCTCCTTGATTTCAGCTTCAGAGAGTTCAGCCAACTGTGGGGGACTAGCCAAATCTGGTGTGACAACGCTGGCACAGCCCCGTTTGACTTCATCAAGTAAGGCAACAGAAGCACAAATCTGTCCTGGGGTACAGTAGCCGCACTGGAAGCCATCGTTATCAATGAATGCTGCTTGTACTGGATGGAGAGTATCGCCGTTGGCCAGTCCTTCAATGGTGACGATCGCCTTGTCTTCCTGCATCACTGCCAGAGTCAGGCAGGAATAAACTCGCTCACCATCGATTAGAACAGTACAAGCCCCACACTGCCCATGATCGCATCCCTTTTTGCTGCCCACTAGCCCCAAGCGATCGCGCAGGGCATCTAAGAGTGTGACACGCGGCTCAAGGTCGAGGGTTTGCTGCTCACCGTTAACAGTAAGTTTCACGTTGATCTCACCTGGGTTACTTTGGCTAGCTTCCTTTGCTATAGTTGCCTGATTGAGTAATGAGGGAGCGGCTATAGCTGTTCCGGCAGCAGTCAGTGCCTGTCCCAAAAAACCGGGTTGGGATGTTATTTCTGCCCTTTTTTTGTGTTCCATAATTCGTACTTCTAGATTGAATAATGCGGTAATTCTGAGAACTTAGGGATATGCATAGCTATTTAATATTGTGTACATAATTAAGGTCAAGTGCAGGTAATAGTCTGGGGAAATAAGAAAAAAATCAGACCAAGTGCGCTTCCCCAAATAGCCGGATCATCTTCTCATACCAATTCTGTATGAAGAATGCGCTAAACCACATTTAAGTGCAAGAAAGAAAAACGAACCGCATTCGCGCAGCGTCTCGTAGAGAAGGACGCAAAGGACACAAAGAAAGAAAGAAAGAAAGAAAGAAAGAAAGAAGTTAAAAGGGTTTGGCGCAGCCTCACAAAGAAATGGTATCAGCCGTGGATTTAGCATGATATTGCTGTTTGAGGCTAAATTCTCAGTTTTGGTTTTTAGGCGATGTCTACGACGGGCTACGCCTACGCATTAGAACTTCAGTCTAAAAGCTTGATTAAAACAATACCTTTGTTTTTTGCGTCAACCACTTCTGCTGGACTACCTCTTTAGGAAAATATATTCCCAATACGCAGTACCGAGTAGTGGAGCGTTATTCATTGGTATTGTTGACGTGCCAAGAGAAGTAAATCTGGCGTTGCAGAACAGTGGGATGAATTTGGGCAAGTAGGAGAAATCAGCCTTAGTACAGCATTTCATTAATTCGTAGCGAATTAAATTTGGCAATGGCAATGCGTCCCTCTGTAATGGCAATGCATTCCTCTGCAATAGCAATGCGTCCCTCTGCAATAGCAATGTATCCCTCTGCAATGGCAATGCGTCCCTCTGCAATAGCAATGCGTCCCTCTACAATGGCAATGCGTCCCTCTGCAATAGCAATGCGTCCCTCTACAATGGCAATGCGTCCCTCTGCAATAGCAATGCATCCCTCTGCATTTAAAAACGATACGATTTTATGCAAAACCGTACTTAGTTGCTGCTAAATCATCCCAAATGCAACGCCGTAAATCTCAATTTTAAGCACGCCAGCGGAGTATCTGACCCTTGACAGGATTCACAAATTCTCGTCCTTCAGCGACAGACCGAGCATACTCCCGCTTCAACTGGTAATACCACTGCGCCTGCATATCTGAATCCTTAATCAGTCGCAGCACAGGATTATATTGCAAACCAATTTGCTGCTTTTCCACAACCGTGCGGTCTTGACCAATGAAAGTCCGCGCCAGGAGATGTAGCAGTGGCTTGAAAAATCCCACCCAAGGAAGTGTCCAGTAAAGAGCAAAAGTTACCTCAGTTTCTGTGTCTGAAATGGGTGTAACTGCCGTTAAATTAACGACTCGATGGTTGCCAATTGTGGTTTCTTCTATTCTCACGCCAGGTAAACGAAAAGAAATCTCCGTTTCCGGCACACCACCGCCAATCAGCCAGTATAATCGACCGCCATTCGCTGGTAATCGGTGTCGTCGCATCGTGAAGCCGTAGGGTGAAGCATCGAATTGCTTAACTTCCTCGTGCAGTTGTTCACTTCGCCACCACCAAGCGCGATGAACGTAGGGTGAATGGGCAGGGTCCATCAGACCCACTACTGCATGATCTATAAAACAAGGGAATTTTACCACCTCTATAAACTGGTGCGATCGATCATCAAACCCTGGAATCACTGGAATCTCCATCTCAGAAGCCGATTTAGATTTATCGGGATCAGCCATATATATCCAGATATTCCCTTGGGCTTCCCTGACTTCGTAGGATTGTACGTCAAAGCGACTCAAATCAATTTGCTGCTCCTCAACAAGAGATGGAATTGCAGTGCAGCGTCCAGCCGGGTTAAAGCGCCAACCGTGATAGCAGCATTCCACTTCCTGCCCATCGAATCTACCACAACTCAAAGGCACGGCACGATGAGGACAAATATCTGTCATAGCCGAGACTTTACCATTCTGGTCTCGAACTAACAGCACCGGTTCACCCAAGAAAATGCGGCTGACCATCATACCTGGCTTGATTTGATTACTAGGCAGAGCATAGTACCAAGTATTCCGTAATACAAAGTTATCGTTATTTTTCATCACTAATTGCCTCTACCTTTGACACAACGAAAGTCCTGGTTTGTGGAAAGGAAGGTTATGCTTAGAAACATTCTTTCAGGTTTTTAATTGCTGTAAGTAAACTCAACTGATGCACTTGTTGATTGTTTTCGTAATTTTATTTTGGGTTGCTCTGGAAGGATTGCAGGCGTGAAGTTGGATTATTCACCAGAAATTTGCACAAATACCGTTCTTTTGCGCGGCCCATCCAACTCAAAAAACAATACAGACTGCCAGGTTCCCAAAGCTAATTTACCATCCACAATGGGAATTATCTCACTAGTGGTCAGCATCATAGCCATTAAGTGAGAGTGAGCATTAATCGGCTCATCTTCCGGGACATCTCTTAAATGCAAGTCATTATGCAAGTAACTATCTGATTCTGGTGCTAATTTTTGCAAGAATACTTTTATATCTTCTAACAATCTGACTTCATTTTCGTTAATAGCTAAGGCTGTTGTTGTGTGTCGAGAAAATACTAAAACTTGTCCATTTTTAATTGATGTTGAAGCCAGAAAATCTTGAATTTGTGGTGTTATATTATAAATATTAATTTTTGGCTCAGTTTCAATTTCAATTAACTTATTAATAATTGACATCGGTTCAATTTTATATTTGGGATTGCAGAGGAAGCAGGATGAATGACTTCTAATTTCTAACTATAGTTTCCAGACCTTGCACTAATCTTTCTATACCTTCTTTTGCTGTCTCTTTTTGCAGCGCACCATAGGCAACACGCAGGTAGCATCCGTCATCCATCCCAAAGGTTGTACCTGGAATAACTCCTACTTTATGTTCTTGGATTAGTCTTTTAACTAACTCAAAAGCATCCATCTGGGTATTAACTTTAAGGAAAAAATAGAAAGCGCCATTAGCCGATGTAATGCTACATAAACCTTCTAGGCGGTTAAGGGAGTCGAGTACTACTTGCCGTACTTGAGCGATTGCACCTATATTACTCTGCAAATACTCCACTTTTGCTTGCAATGCCCCTAAAGCTGCATATTGGGAAATTACTGGCGGACAAATCAAAATTGTATCTTGGACTTTTTTGATGCTGACAAATAAGTGTTTGGGAATCACCATGTAGCCAATGCGCCAGCTAGCAAACCCGTATGCTTTGGAAAAGCTAAATAGAGAAATAGTGTACTTGCTACTTCCAAATGCACCAGGAGAAACATGTTTTACGCCGTTATAGGTAAAGTATTCATAGGCTTCATCGCTGATGTGGTAAATGCCGCGACCGCTACAAATTTGATTTACTTGGCGCAATGCGGCTTCTGAATAGACAACTCCAGTGGGATTATTTGGCGAAATTGTAACTACAGCCCGTGTTTTAGGAGTAATTGCTTGAGCGATCGCTTCTTTTCGCAGTTGGTAATTTTCATCCGTCGCCACTAATACTACACGACAACCAGCCATTGCGATCGCCATTTCGTGGTTGAAATAATAGGGCGTATTCAGAATAATTTCATCGCCTGGGTTAGTGATCGCAAGAATGGCATTCATAAATCCCATATTGCTCCCTGCTGTCACGACGATGCAGTTTTCCTCGTTGATTTCAATGCCGTTGAAGGCTTGCAATTTTCCAGCAAGTGCTACCAGCAACAGGGGAATTCCCTCAACTGGTTTGTATAAATTGTTAGCGGATTCGGATAAAAATTTGGGTAAAAATTCGATGGCTTCTGGTGGTGGGTCGTAATAAACAACACCTTGTCCTAGAGAGATTGTTCCAGGAGAATTTTTAATCAGTTCCCCAACCACAGGAATAATTGGCGACTGTACACCCTGCATACGAGAGGTTAAGGATTCCATATTTTCTTGCTTATGTACCTGGCTTTAGTATCCCTTAATAGGAGAACAACCAACTAGTACAGCACGGTGGAAATAAACCACCCATTCCAAATTAATGATATGTTTACTCGTTAGCATCTCAATCCTCAAAGTAAAAATCAAAGTAAAAATAATTATTGTACAAACTAGGGAGTCAGTGCTGAATCCCTAGTTTGTAGTAAATTTAACTATGTCAGGTTGGAGTTTTTAGTCAATCGAAATTTGCTGAGGGCCAGAGGCTTTGCCGTTATGTGCGTCCGTTATGTTGGTCGTGTAACTATTTGAGCGGATCTGTTTATCTAGCCAGCCTTTAACGGGATCATCTGCAAGATTGAGCCGAAGCACACCAGAGAAGAACCCACCCACAAATGAGACTGGATGCTGGGTAAATTCTCTGAATATAGGTGACAATTCATTAATGAACATTAAGAGACTCCTGGCAGTGCCGTAAAAAATTATTACTTCTTAATTGATCGTAACGTGTTGAGCGATGTAGGGCATGGGGCATTGGGCATTAGGCATTGATTATTAAGTAATCTCCCTCATCCCCATTCCCCACTCCATACTTCCAAGTCATTTCACCTTATGAGCTTGGTTGCTGATCGGGAAACATACACTTATCAGAATCACAACCACTAGGGCCAGCCTCTGTCATTTCGCCTAAATCGTAGCGACTTAGTACTGCACAGAAATCATCTGTTTTGCGCCGCGCTTTCACTTCTTGAGTTAAGCGATCGTAAGTTGATTTATTGATTGGTTCAAATGGCAAACGTGGGAATAATTGCAAATCGTCAAAACGTGCTAAAAGAGCCGCTGAAATATATCCTTGATCGTTTTGGATGGTTTCGTAAATGCGTTCTCCCAAAGTCTCGATTTCATCAGAGCGAAGTTCCAAAGTAGCTGATGTGTTGTGAGTAACGTACCAACGTTGAACCTGGAGGACAAAATCAAATTGGGCTAAGACTGAAAACTTAGAAACATCAATTTCATCAGCACCTGGTAAATCAGCCCAAGTTACAGAAACAGGGATTTCCACTAGCCATTCACTCACCCGTGGATCGAAGGGATCGTTAAGTAAATTGCCGTGTTCATCTTTGTCTGATTGAGAGGGAATGACGCTGTAACCATAGTCAATACAAGCTAAAGCTACTGGGTCATTTTTGCCGAAGGTGATTCGACGAATGAATCTTTGGGCTTTCGGGGGATGCCATCCCGAACTAGCATTAGTTAATAAAGCCTTAGTGCCACTAGGTTGGACTGTGGTGCAACGATTTGGACGTTTGAGATTGTGGCGATCGCAATAATCCCAAACCACCCGATGTACAATATCTCTCCAAGAACTGAGGTATTTCTCTTCCTCACGCTTGAAAGCTAATCCTTGTGGAGTTGCAGGTCTTCCTTCTTCCCACCAGCGTAGCCAATCAACACCAAAAGCATGGACAAAGAAATCAAATAAACCTGTAAAAGAAACTCCCACAATCGGGTCTAATTCACGGCTGTATTGATAGCGTGGTTCTAGGAATTTGTGATTTAAAAGTGCTGCTACAGATAGCGCCCCAGCAGTGAAAGCCTCCTTTTGTTCTTTGTAGTTATGTGGGTCGATTTGATTGAGATGAACCTCAGACAAATTGCAGTGGAAGTTACTACCGATGATTTCCAGATTTGTTACCCTAGAGGCTTTTTATCCCCTAGTTCTACTGCTTGATTATTCGCAGTAGTTCCGCGTACATTTTGCAGATGTGACTTCAGATGATAAAAGTGTTTTTCACATCCGCCCCCGCACTCTTGGAGAGATTATATTCTAGACACCAATTTTCGATGTAATCTAGTTTCACTCTCTACGCTGTACGGTGTCAAAGGCTTTTTACTTCCTTTGATTACCACGGGATTAGCATCTCAGCTTTCCCCGTTTTTGCGAGGTTTTTAACGTGAGGCAAAATCAATTACCACACGGATTTAAACCATAACGAGCTAAACGATGTTCTAACTCATTAGCATCCAGATTTGGATAACGTTCTTTTAACCACTGTTTTGCTGTTCCTTGTTCATAAGCTTGCAAAAAACTTACTTTCAAAGCTTGTGTTGGCAGCAAATCAATGTTCGATCGCGCTACGGCTTCACCAGCCCATTGAATCGCTCCCTCGCCACTATAATATTGTTTGCGGACAGCACCAATACATTCTTCTAAAGTTGGCTTGCGGTGAAAAACTCTGGTATGATTTGCCATCCTAAGTGCATCACGCTCTGGATCGATTCGCCAGTTGCCATTTTCATCTTGCTGCCATAAGTTATCTTTGGCATCGGCGAACAAACTATCAACGCTTGAACCTTGCCTCATGCCAGCTGATCGCCTAATATTACCGGCAACAATTGTGACAGCAGCTTGATCGATTAATAGACAGCATTCAACTGAATTTAATTGTCGTCCTACAGCTTTATTCAAAATAGATGCACAACGCTGATAAAGTCCGGGCAATTTTACAGGATTAGCAACTCCTCCAAAGCCGTTGAGAGTTTCTCCTGATTTGCGGACATCACTGATATCAACTAATACTTCAACTTTTGCTGAAAATTGTTCATCAGTAGAGAGTTCTAATAGGGCTTGATATGATTCAACCCAACCTTCACGGCTATCTCCAACGTGAATAATGACGTTATTGCCTTCTATATGAGTTTCAGTATATTCACGCCGCTGTTGGACAGGAGTGCTGCCAATTTCACCTTGGACAGTGACATTCAGTTGATTACGAATGAGGGGCAACTGGTTAATAAATTGTGGTTCTAAGACGGCTCCAGTACCACAGCCCATCATTGCCAGATCCATCATTAACCCGAAGGCACTCCAGTCTTCGAGATTGGTAGAGGTGCAATTATATGCCCCGGAAAAGTTCTTTGGCTTGGTTATCCAGTCTGTACCACCAACCCAGAGCCAGCGCCCACTAGGCATAGCTTTCAAGTTGCGCTGCATCTTATCCAAGATGACAGCTTCTTCTTGAGTTAGCTTTCCCAACTCGACTAAGCCGAGTAGAGTGCGATCGCATACCTCATCCCATGTTTCCCTTAGTCCCGCCTTTGTCCGGCGGCTATAGGTTCTAAAAAATACGGGATTAGCAGCCGGTGCAGTTTCTGGAAACCTTGCACTCTGGCGTGTTCTTTCGAGATTCTGAAGCATATATAAAGTGTCTTGCGTTGTTGTTGCGTGCGGATAGATTATGACTATACGCCAAGCCCGCATTTCTCACAAGCGCAATATGCCCAAACATTTATGGAGCTTGCTTTTGAGCGTTTTAGATACTGCACCAATTACAACAGTCGTGAACGGGGTAATAAATCTAGCTATAAGAGATTGATTATAAATAATGAATGGGAACCTCTAAATCCTGATGATAATTTGTGCATTTTCATCAAGAAGCATTTGAAAATTTACCCCCTAGAAGTGAGGAGCGATCACCCAGGTAAGGGCAGGCATCATAAACCTGCCCTAGCAGTAGCAGAGGTAGGTTATTTCATTTGTTGATCAAATGGTGTACAACTTCCTTTTATGAGTTGCAACTCAAAAGAGCTAAGTTGAACGTGCAGGCTTCCACAGTTGGCTCCTGCCAACACTCCCGAAGCCGAGAGTATTCCCAAAGCAGTCACCCAACCAATAACGTTAACAGTAATGGGTTTTGGAAGTTTCTTCCAGAAGGGTTCCTCTGGGGCTTTTCTTTGTGTCTCCATTGGTTTAACCTTTAAATGGGGTTGGATAATAGATGGAATTTGAGGTTTCATCATTTACAGTCCTTTCTATGTTTTTGAACTTAGGAGTCAGTCTGGGAGCCTGAGAAACACCAGACTGACTCTGCTTATTTATGTAGCCTGACTTTCCTCCAGTTACAGTTGGTAAGAAGTTAGCTTGATCAATTAACAGACAGTCGAGATTCTGAACCATATATCAAGTGTCTTGCGTTGTTGTTGCCTGTGGACAGATTATGACTATACGCCAAGTAGTTTTAGTATTAAAGATTGTCAAATTGTCCACTTTACGCTAGCTTTACCCTGCACTAATTACAACAGAAATTTATGATGTATAATGTCTCTCACCCTTGGGTGGGAGATATATACTCGGTTCTAATTAGCACATATTCAGTTATGAGTAAATTATTTCTATATGGTATGGACTCCCATACATGCAAAAATCCATCGCACAATTAGATCGCGCCACTTATTTGAGCGAAACCAGCAACTATTAATTGCTGTCTCCGGCGGACAAGATTCTCTATGTTTAATAAAATTACTTTTAGATTTACAATCCAAATGGGGATGGTATTTAGGTATTGCTCACTGCGATCATCGCTGGCGTTCTGACTCCGAAGCTAATGCTAACCACGTCGAAAACTTAGCTAAAACTTGGGGTATATCTTTTTATTTAGAAACAGCGAACAAGCCTATAAATAGTGAAGCTACTGCACGCGAGTGGCGCTATCAAGCTTTAAGTGCGATCGCTCAGGCAAATAATTATCAATATATAGTTACAGGACACACCGCCAGCGATCGCGCCGAAACTCTCCTCTATAATTTAATTCGCGGTACTGGTGCTGATGGTTTACAAGCCCTAACTTGGCAACGCCCCTTAACTACAGGCATTATATTAGTGCGTCCACTTTTAGAAATTACTCGCATACAAACAGAGCAATTTTGTCAAGAATTTAAATTACCAATTTGGGAAGATTCCACCAATCAAGATTTGCAATATGCCCGTAACCGCATTCGCCAAGAATTAATACCATATTTGCGAGATAATTTCAATCCCCAAGTAGAATCAGCCTTAGCCCAAACAGCAGAACTTTTACAAGCAGAAGTGGAATATTTAGAAAAAGCTGCCCAGGAGTTGCGGGATGAGGCATGGGACATGGGGCATGAAGAAGATTCTCTTACTCCTTTTCTTCCCCTGAGGTTAAATCGTCGGGTATTGCAGAAAGCACCATTGGCGTTGCAACGTCGGGTGATGCGTCAGGTATTGCAGCAAATACTGACTGATGCCCCTAGTTTTGAACACATCGAAAAATTAACGGCTTTAATTATAGCGCCCAACCGATCGCAAACCGATCCATTCCCTGGTGGTGCGATCGCTCAAGTAGAAAGTGATTGGATCTGTTTTAAATAGTTATTTAAAGGCTTTTTGTGATCAGGAACGATGCACATTATTAGTTTCAGAATATTAAGAGAATATGCAGAAATCTATTCAGATTGCCAAGAAGCATTAAGCAATTGGTATAAAGTTACCACTAAAGCGAAATGGTCAAATTTAGTTGAAGTACAGCAGGTTTTTCCTAAAGCTGAAGCTGTTGGTAATTTTACAGTTTTCAATATTAAAGGAAATAAATATCGCTTGATTGTTAGTATAGATTATGAAGGACAGTTAATTTATATTAAATATATCCTCAACTATGCAGAATATGATAGGGAGAACTGGAAAAATGACCCTTATTTTTAATCCAGATAAATATAAAGAATTATTAACAGCTTATCTTCCCAAACTTATAAAGAGTGAAGCCGAAAATGAGCAAGCTTTGGGGATAGTGGAAGATTTAATGCACCGGGAACGCAGCCCAGAAGAAGACGAACTTTATCAGTTATTAATTACTTTAATTGAAAAGTTTGAACAAGAATATTATCAACCAAGCCAGCAAAATAATCCTACATCTATGTTGTTATTTCTTTTAGAAGAATCTGAGAGAAGTAGAGATGATTTATTATCAGTTTTAGGAACAGAAAATTTGGTTAATAATATTTTAAATGGACAAGAGAAGATAAATACAGAACAAGCTCGTAAGCTGGGAGAGTTTTTTCATGTAGACTCTAGTTTATTTATAGAGTAATAACTAAGCTCATAGTTCGTAATTGGACTTTAGCTAGGCTAAAGCCCAATTACTTGTTAAGATGCTAGTAATTCTGGCTGAGGCATTAAACTTTGGAGAGTATGACGCAACTGAGCGATCGCTTGGACTTGATAATCACCAGTTTCCTGGAATTGATCCAAAGATTCTCTAATTGCTTGCAGCTTTTGCCTTAATCCATCTAGAGAATCCTGAATTGGTTGTAGTGCTTCTTGATAAAGATTCACTCGACCATAGTATTCAGCAGTTGTTCTTCGTAAGGATAGCAAATTTTCCTCGATCGCTTTCAGTTCTTGGCGCTTTTCATCTAGATCGTGAGTTTGATTGTCAATCATTCCCTGATTTAGCTCAACACCAGAACGAATCTGCTCAATTTCACGTTCCAGTTTTTGGATTTCCTGTGAATATTGTTGTCGCTGGGTTTCAATTTGTAACAGAATCGGTTCTAAATTAATTTTGTTGCTACTTTCTTCTTCAGTAACAGTATGCCCTTGCCGCCGTAGCAGTACAGCTTGATGTTGCTTGAGAAACTTCTGATGCTGTAGCATATTGCGGCGTTGTCCCACCAAACTGGAATTTAGCATCTGATAAAGGTCTTTTTCATCAGTTAATTCTAGTTCCAAATTGATGTGATCGTGGTCAGATGCTCGATTTAATTTAGTTTGAAGTTCTTCTATAGCTTCTTGTTTATATTTCAGTTCTTGTTCTTGATCATGAACAAAGCTAGCGTCAATTTCTAACTTATGCTGCAAGTTTTGCACTATCTTTTGTAGTTCTTCTAAAGGCATTTTATTCAAAGCCTCCACATCAGCTTGCTTACCGAGAACTACATCACCAGATGTTGCAGCTAAAGAGTGCATCTGTTGATATAACTCTTCGGCGTTTCGTAACTGCTCTTTGACGAGCCGAGCATACTCTTGCTTGCTGCTAAGGTCTGCTGTATTTATCTGCAATTGGGCTGTTTGCTGAACTAGAGAATTTTGTGCTTGTTGCAATGCATTTTGGCGATCGCTAAGGGTTTGTGATAAGCGCTCAACTTCTTCTTGCTGTTGTGCGATCGCACTTTTATGCTCCTCCAATTTTTGCCAGTGCGGGGTAAGAGTAGCTTGCTGCTTTTCGACCAATTCAAAGGCCAGATGCAGGTGTCCTCTAACTGTTTCCGTAGAAGTAACACGACTAGACAAGCGATCGAGTAACTCACTCATTACTCGACTTTGCTCCTCATCCAAAACCGTCCCTTGTTGAAAACCCGCTTGGCGTTCTTCCAGGCGACGCTGCTCACCTCGTAAATGCTCCCAAGCGCCTTCCAACTCTTGGCGGTTGCGCTCAATTTCTCCTTGTAATCGTTCAATTTCCTGGCGGGAGGTGTCAACTTCCTGTTTTTGCTCCTCTAGGTGTTGTACGTCATCCTCCAATTGCTGCAACTGTTCTGCTCGTACCTCCATGTCCATTTCACGGCGATTCAACTCTTGCGCCTGAAATGTTAGTGACTGTTTCCACTGATCGATCTCATCTTCCTTGAGCTTAAATTTCTCCAATTGGCGGGAAAAATTCTGCAAAATGTTAACGAGTGGACGCCCTGCTTCTTGAATCCGCTGCACTTGACGATTCGGATTCAGTTCAACCAATACCAAAGCACCATCATTTAATTTGCTTGCGTCCTCAGCGGCAATCACTTCTTCCGACACAGTACTCCAATTCTGGTCAGTTCGCTGACAAGCTAGCAGTTTCAGTTCGGTTTTGCCACCGCCACTGAGTAAACCACCTTTCTGTTTTTGTACTTCTGCTAAATACAGCACACCGTTAGTCCTTTATTGATGCACTTAAAGTTCGTGTTTTGAGATATACCTTAAATAATTCTGTTAACTTGTCTTACTGAACCAGGGTTTAGGAGAACAAGACAGACAAAACTATAGACGCAAGATGTTACGTCTTGATACTTATAGAAGCGATCTGGTCGCGCCTTTATATTTTGTACTGATGACAGTGATGATGACTTCCGTGTTAACACTAGCTTTGTCAAAGTGTATTACGAAAGATGAAGGTTTATAGTTTAATGTATTCCCTAATGAAAATCAGAACAGAGTAAAAATCTTTTCAATACTCCATAATCAGTACTTAAAGAAGAAGTCATAATTCACGATTCAGAATTCAGCAATACTAAGGAGTACTTTTTAGCTAAATGCAGGGAAATTTAAATGAAATTGATATTTGCAGTATTCTGCAATTGATTGAATTGGGACAGCGAACTGGGCAACTATGGGTAGAAGCTTATAGCTCTCACCAGAACAACAAACTGGGTGGAGATGGAGCGAGCATTTATTGCCCTAAACAACAGTCTTGGTTCGTTTTTTTCCTTAATGGTCAAATTATCTATTGCCAAGAAGGTGAGAGTAGTTTATCCAGAATTAGCGATTATTTACGTCATTATGGAGTTGAGATGCGACTCACCGACAAACAAATTGTCTCTCTACCACCAACCGATGCGCCAGAGTATGCCTATCTTTGGGCACTCTTGGAGCGGAATATCATCAACCCAAAAATAGCTGGTAGGATCATTTACGGTTTGGTGCATGAAACTCTCTTTGATCTGCTGAGTTTACGCCAAGGTAACTTCATTTTCCATCAGGGTGCGGCACTTGCCCCGCAATTAAACACTTTTGAGATTGCTCCATTTGTGACAAAAATTACCAAGCAGCTGCAAGAGTGGAAGCAACTCTATCCACACATTCAGTCTCCAGAACAATTGCCAATGCTATCTGACAAAGTTCAGCTACAATCTTCTTTACCAGAAGCAACCGTGAATAAGCTCCAACATTGGGCTGATGGTAAAACATCCTTGCGACAACTGGCTCGCAATCTCAACCGAGACATTTTGACAGTCGCTAAGGCAATATATCCTTATGTACAACAAAGTTGGCTACAGCTAGTATATTCAGAGACTAATCAACCAGAGACACACACGGATAGCTGGGAATTGAAGGGAAAACCGATGGGGCGGATAGTATGTATTGACGATGCGATCGCCATCGGTGAGACTATAAATTCCATCTTACAACCAGAAGGTTATGAAGCGATCGCTCTTACCAATCCCTTAGAGGCACTGAGTCTGGTTTTTCAACTCAAACCTGATTTAATTTTATGCGACATTGCCATGTCGGAATTGGAAGGGTACGAGGTTTGCGCCATGCTACGACATTCAACAGCATTTCGGCTCACACCGATTATCATGCTTACTGGGAAAGATGGGTTTATGGATCGAGTCAAAGCTACGATGGTTGGGGCAACAGATTATTTAACAAAACCGTTTACAGACACTGAGTTACTCATGCTCGTAGAGAAATATATCAACAATCAATGAAAATAGGGCATGGCGCATTGGGCATTGGGCATGGGGCATTGATTATTTCTCTCATCTATGGAGCATATTAAAGAGATCGAAGATTTGTTGATCTACTAAAAGATGAGTAAAAAGATGTTATCACAGAGTCAGCTAACTCAGTGAAACGTCAACATCCAGGAAAATAGTGAGAACCTAAAATTAATTTATACAGTTAATACTTGCGGAGGAATCAGGGAATGTTCCAATTAGGAACGTCTAAATCAGGAGGCAAATAGACACTTATGAGCACAGTTCTGATTGTGGAAGACAGTATCGCGCAAAGGGAGATGATTACAGACCTCCTGAAAGCAACTGGCCTAACAGTTACCCACGCTAGTGACGGATTAGAAGCATTAGAGGCAATTCAAATAGCACCTCCAGATTTAGTGGTATTAGATATTGTCATGCCCCGAATGAACGGCTACGAAGTTTGTCGGCGGTTAAAATCCGATCCAAAAACCCAAAATGTCCCAGTGGTTATGTGTTCTTCTAAAGGTGAAGAATTCGATCGCTATTGGGGCATGAAGCAAGGTGCAGACGCTTACATAGCCAAACCGTTTCAACCAACTGAGTTGGTAGGAACAGTCAAACAACTGCTGCGAGGATAAGGATAAAAACAACATGGTCAGCAAACCGGACTTTTTAAGTGGCAGCGGTCAAGACCACTTTCGACCAGAATTACAAGTAGAAAGTCCTGAAGGTGAGTTACATTTGAGGTTTTACATTCCCTCGCATCAGGAGTTTGCACTACAAGCAACTGGCATCCGGGAGGTAATTGAACTAAGTCCTGATAGAATCACCCCGATTCCTAATGCTTCTCCTTTACTTTTGGGTACTCTAAATTTACGAGGTCGAGTTATTTGGGTGGCCGATTTGGGTCAATTTCTTGGGGAAGCAAGTGTGTTAAACACGGATAGAGCTGAAATTTCGGTGATTGCTATTGAAGAGCAAGACACAATAGTCGGTTTAGCAGTAGAGGAAATCGGTGGCATGGACTGGTTGGATGTCCAGAATCTTATGCCACCAACTAGTGTTCCAGATACTATGGCTCCCTTTTTACGTGGAGAGTGGCCATTAGGTACTAAAAGCAACCAGTGTCTACGACTGCTCGATCAAATGGCAATTGTACGGAGTGCTAGGTGGGCAGGATGAAATTGGAGGAGGAAATGGCAGCAAGTATTGATAATTACGAGCCAACATATCAACAGGCGATGACCGCCTATGTTCAAAGAAATTATGAGGTTGCGGCCACTTTAGTTGACCAAGTGGTGCAAAATTTACCAGATGACCCCAATACCCATTTGTTGCGGGGTCACATCTACTATGTTTTACAGCAGTACGATGTAGCAAAAGAAGAATATCAACAAGTATTAGGCTTGACTAACGATCGAGAAATTATTGGTTTTGCCAAGAATGGAATTGACAATATCAATCAATATTTACAGTCATTCGGTGGGCAGATCGATCCATCAAAAAGTCAAGAGGAAATAAATTCTTCAGAGATATCGGATGTACTGGCATATAGCGAACCAGAATTAGAAAATTTGGGTGCTAATCAAGAGTTTGACAGCGATAACCTTGATTTGAACTTTTTTGGAGAGCATCAAGAAAGTGTAAATGGCGTTGAAGATATATCTTCAAAAAGTCCATTTGATATACCCACAGAAGATAGTATTGGAACAGAAAAAATATTATATTCTTCTACACCTTTTGGTGATGATCCTTTTGCCGTCAATGAAGAATCACAGAAACAATCAAATAAAAACTGGGAGGATAACACAGAATTAGAGTTGCCTGCTTTTTGGCAGGAAGGGATCTCAGAAGAGATTCGGGAAGAATCATTAGCAAATAGTCAATTTTTAGATAATGGGATAAATTCTCCTCACGTAAATTCAAATATTGACAATAATAACTCTTCGTCTTCTAATTTACAAACTGGTAATAGCGAGAATAACTCTCCTGATTTATTGTTGAGTGAGCCAAAGTTTCCAGAGGAGAGGATTGGAAATTTAGAATATAAAAAATCTCCTTTTGGAGACGAAACTTTACTGATTGTTTCAGAAGAACTGAGAAATGATTCACCAACAACAAATAGGTTGGAATACGGCAGTAGTCAAGATAATTTATCTGAAACCGGAGCACATAGTTGGTTAGCACCAAAAAACTTGGAAGTAGAATCAGCTTTTCAGTCGAATTTGCCGGAGAATGATTCATCTTTTAATAGCAATTTACCTCGAAAAGAAAAGCAGTCTAAGTCAGGTGAATTCATCAGTCAAAATAAGTTTGATGACGATGAGAATTTTGATATGGAAGCATTTGAGTCTGCCTTTGGCTCAGATGGTTTAAACTCTTATGAAGACTCAAGCAATATACTGAATGGAGAAAATTCTAAGAGCAATATCGAGTTTTTAGATGACTTTGAGGAATTTGACGATTTAGGCAATATTCCAGGGTTTGACCTGATCGAAGGAGATTCTAACTTCGGTGATGCAGCAATCCATTCTGCTCCAGTAGAAACTAGTGATACTGGACGTCTTCAAAGCGCGGAGGCTTTTTTAAGTAATGCACCTCCTAGCGATCGCGAAGAGGAACTGTTCTCAATGACTGGTTCCCATGAAGCCGTTCCAGTCTTTAGCCAAACAGATATCTCGAAACTAGAACCCAATGTCAGCATTGAGCAAGGATGGTTAGCACCATTAGAAAATGCCTCCATCGAACGGAAACAATGGCTAATTGCTGGAAGTGTAGGCATTGTCTCAGCGCTGGTTGTAGCCACAGTTAGCTTTGTCGCCACCACATTTTCGCCACCCCAACAGCGAGAATCAGTACGAAACACAGGTTGGGCAATGTCACTAGCCGCAGGGATTGCAGGTTTTGCGACCGCAGGGTTCATGGGAAATCTGGCGCTTAAACAAATTCGGCGCACAACTGATGACCTGCAAGCTCAGTTTGAGGCTGTACGTCAAGGAAATCTGAACGCTCAAGCCACAGTGTTTTCCGAAGATGAATTGGGGCATTTAGCTACTGGCTTTAATGAAATGGCGCGGGTAATTTTCACAACCACAAGTGAAGCCCAACGCAAAGCCGATGAACAAGAGGAAGCCAAAGAAAATCTGCAACGTCAAGTGATTCGGCTCTTGGATGATGTGGAAGGAGCTGCTAGAGGCGATTTAACAGTCCAAGCGGAAGTGACAGCCGACGTACTGGGAGCCGTAGCTGACGCCTTTAACCTGACAATTCAAAACCTGCGGGATATCGTTCAACAGGTAAAAGTGGCGGCGAAGGATGTGACAAAAGGTGCAACCAACTCCGAAACCTTTGCCAGAGCTTTATCTGGTGATGCTTTGAGGCAAGCAGAAGAGTTAGCGGTGACGCTGAATTCTGTACAGGTGATGACCGACTCGATTCAGCGGGTAGCAGAGGCGGCGCGGGAAGCTGAAACCGTTGCTCGTGATGCTAGTACGATCGCTCTTAAAGGTGGCGAAGCAGTAGAAAATACCGTGGCGGGGATTTTAGAAATTCGAGAAACCGTTGCCGAAACTACCCGGAAAGTAAAGCGGTTGGCGGAATCTTCCCAAGAAATTTCTAAAATTGTGGCGTTGATTTCTCAAATTGCTTCCAGAACAAACTTGTTAGCACTCAATGCTAGTATTGAGGCGGCAAGAGCCGGAGAAGCTGGACGTGGGTTTGCGATCGTTGCAGATGAAGTGCGCCAGTTAGCAGATAAATCTGCTAAATCCCTGAAGGAAATTGAACAAATTGTGATGCAAATCCAAAGCGAAACAGGCTCGGTAATGACCGCGATGGAAGAAGGCACACAACAAGTAATTAAAGGTACAAAATTGGCAGAAGATGCCAAGCGATCGCTCGAGAACATTATTCAAGTGGCGAATCGCATCGATATTCTTGTGCGCTCTATTACCAGCGACACTGTGGAACAAACGGAAACTTCCCGTGCCGTCGCTCATGTAATGCAATCAGTAGAGCTAACCGCCCAAGAAACTTCCCAAGAAGCGCAGCGAGTTTCAGGCGCCTTACAACACTTAGTAGGTGTATCCCGTGACTTGATCGCCTCCGTTGAACGTTTCCGAGTGGAAACTATGGAAACCAGATAAATTGTCATTTGTCCTTTGTCTTTGTTATTTGCTAATGACCAATGACCAATGACTAATGACTAATAACTAATGACTAATGACTCTTGACTAAAAAACTATGCTGCCGGAACAACAACAGCGGATTTTGGGTTACTTTATTGAAGAAGCCAGGGATCACCTGAATACCATTGAGCAGGGCTTACTGAATTTAGAGGGTACCCTGAACGACCCGGAAATGATCAGTGAGGTCTTCCGGGCGGCTCACTCCATCAAAGGAGGAGCGGCGATGCTTGGATTGACTAGCATCCAGCATACCTCCCACCGTCTGGAAGATTGTTTTAAAGTTCTCAAAGATAATCCGGTTCAGATTGACCAAAAGTTAGAGTCTTTATTTCTTGGTGTATCTGATACCCTAAAATCGCTGTTAGAGCATTTGAGCGGGCCTTATGGTCTTTCCGAAGATGCAGCTAATACTTTGATGTCAGAAACTGAGCCAGTCTTTCAATGGCTGTATCAGCATCTGGAACTACTTGTAGAACAAGGAAAGAGTGGAGCAGCCAGCAGTCCTGACGCAACAAAACTTACAACCTCTGTAGAGAATGTCTCCACACTTACAGAACTTTTCCTGCGGCGAGATATTCCCGATCTGGCAGAAAACACCCATCAGGAATCTATAGACTCGGTAGCACCTCAAGAGACGCTAGACGCTCGCGGACTCGCTAACGCTGCGCGATCGCCAGTCACTGCTAAAGAAAGTAATAACTGGAGCGAGTTCCAAGCCCAAGTGCTGCAAACACTACGGGAAATGTTGCAATTATTTAAGCAAACGACAACACCCTCAACTCGGCAAAACCTCCAGCAATGCTGTCACCAGTTAGTCAAACTTGGTGAAACTTGGAATTTGTCCAAGTGGTGTGGTTTGTGTCAAGCAGCAGCCAGTGCGATCGGCAATCCCGAAAATACTTATCTGACTTTAGCTAAAATTGTCATTACCGAAATCAAACAAGCTCAAGAATTAGTCCTGCAAGGTAGAGAAGCCGAAATTGCAATTAGTCAGCAACTAGAAGCACTTTTGAGCTTTGCAGAAATTGAGTTATTAGAAGTTACCCCTGATTTGTTTGATGAACAGTCTGCGGCTTTCACAGAATCAGAGTCAATTCTATCTGGTAACACCGAGCCGTTAGCCCAGAAAACTGAAGAACTGAATCTAGACAAGGATAATAGCGATAGCTACGCCAACGTCTCCGACGAACGCCCCTACCTTCAGTTACAAGGAACACCACTAAACGAAAGTAGAAACACTAGTTTTACTTTCACCACACATGACGAAGCACATCCAATCAGTAACAATCTTGACCCCAATGGTCCAGAGGTGGGAATAGCTGAGTTAAATACCCTTGCCGATTTATTTGACGGTGAGACTCCCGAACTAGATGACAGCTGGCATCAAGAAGAAACCTTAGATATTGTTGCTACCGATGACTTTGGAATTGATTTAAGCTGCACTGAGGCTGAAGACGCTCATAACGATTTATCTGACTTACTCTCTTTTAATGAAGATATAAACAACGCGCTACACCCAATAACCACAGCCACAACAGAAGATTTATCCCTGTTATTTGGTACCCATTTCCTAGAAAAAGATAATTCAGAACCGCAAAATAAACAAACATCTGCTACGCCTCTAGAGTTGAGCGATATTAACGAACTTGATATAAATTTAGACTCATCTTCTTCAGAAATTTTACAAGATTTTATTGATATTCCTAGTGATACAAACCAGACTCCTGGTGAGATTGTCCAAAATAGTGCCGTTGAAGATTTCTTGAAACTGCAATTAGATGATGAAGAAGTATTGCCAACAGGTGAAGTCACTCAAGCAGAAACTGAGCCATTCGCCAGTGTGGAACTATCTATCAACCAACAAAACAATTTTGATAACTTATTCTTAGAAACTAAAAATGCAAATTGGGTAGAAGAAATTACCCCTAGTGACTACATAGAATTACCCCAGCCAACAGACTTGTCTTTGGACAACTTGTTTGCTGGAATAGAAGAACAGACACAACTAGCGACAAGTGAACCAGAAATCAGTGATTTATTTGATACACCTCCAGCAACAGAACCTGAGTTTTCTCAATCAGAAAATGATCTGAGCAACTTCTGGAATCAGGAAACCACAGAGGAAAAGGACGAATTCGATTCCTTAATTGAGCAGAATCTGGAAAGGGCGTTAGACGAAAGTTTGTTTACTGCGGCGGCTGATGACATTTTTGCTGATAATCAGCAGTCAATACCTTCTCCTATAGCCAGTTTTGATATAGAAGAAGATTTTGATATCAATTTCCAGCATGAAGAACAGCTAGATTTGATATTATCATCAGATTCTGGAGATAATTTATTTGATGAATTAACATCAAGTAGCTTAACTATTTCTCCTATAATCAACGATACCTCCACGCCTGAAACGCCTTTGTTCGCGCAGCATCCTGGGGAAGAAGTTCTCAGACCACAACAACCAGAATATTTAGATTTTGTTCCAGAATTTACTAATCAGACCCCAGATATATCTGCTGTTGATCTGGAAGTTAATTCATTAGGCTCTTTTGATGAGAATCCACAACTTTTGTTTGAAGTTGCTACAAATGAATTGACCTATATTCAGATAGATACCACAGAGAATACTGTAGATGAACTATCAGAAACCGTCAGTTTTAGGGAAAATTCAGATTCAGAATCATCCCAAGCACATCTAGATAATTTGTTTGACTCTTTCGATGAAAATCCACAACTGCTGTTTGAAGTCGTCGCGACAAATGAATTGACTTATATTCAGATAGATACCACAGAGAATACTGTAGATGAACTATCAGAAACCGTCAGTTTTAGGGAAAATTCAGATTCAGAATCATCCCAAGCACATCTAGATAATTTGTTTGACTCTTTCGATGAAAATCCACAACTGCTGTTTGAAGTCGTCGCGACAAATGAATTGACCTATATTCAGATGGACACCACAGAGAATACTGTGGATGAACTATCAGAAACTATCAGTTTTAGGGAAAATTCAGATTCAGCATCACCCGAAGAACAGCCAGGTGATTTGTTTGGCTCTTTCGATGAAAATCCACAACTGCTGTTTGAAGTCGTCGCGACAAATGAATTGACTTATATTCAGATGGACACCACAGAGAATACTGTGGATGAACTATCAGAAACTATCAGTTTTGGGGAGAATTCAGATTCAGAATTTTCTCCAGCACAGCTAGATGATTTGTTCGGCTCTGAGGATGTCATAACAAATGAATTGACCTATATTCAGATGGATACCACAGCGAATACTGTGGATGAACTATCAAAAACCGTCAACTTTGGGGAAAGTTCAGATTCAGCATCACCCGAAGAACAGCCAGGTGATTTGTTTAGCTCTTTAGATGAAAATCCACAACTGCTGTTTGAAGTCGTCGCGACAAAGGAATTGACCTATATTCAGATGGACACCACAGAGAATACTGTGGATGAACTATCACAAACTATCAGTTTTGGGGAGAATTCAGATTCAGAATTTTCTCCAGCACAGCTAGATGATTTGTTCGACTCTGAGGATGTCACAACAGATGAATTGACCTATATTCAGATGGACACCACAGAGAATACTGTGGATGAACTATCACAAACTATCAGTTTGAGAAAAACTTCAGATTCAGCCCAGACAAACCCAGAGGTTTTAGAAAATGAGGAAAATAGTAATTTAAAAACTACCTTTGAGCTAAGAGAAAACACAGTTGTTGAAAATAATTTATTGTTTACAGAAACCACTGAAATAGTTGCTCAAGAAGATGAATTTGCAGACTTGGCAGCATTATTAGGAGAGGACGTAGCACCCATCTCCAAAGCTAAGAAGATACCAGAAGTAGATTTTGCTGCCCTGGAAGAATTGCTAAGTACAGATAACAATAGCGATGTCTACGACGGGTTAGGCCAACGCCAGCCCTTCAACACTCAACCAGTCTTAGCTAAAAACGCTATTTCATCACCAGCCATAAAAGATGAATTTGGTGACTTAGAGAAGTTGCTGGCAGAAGCGAATCAAACAATATCCCATTCTACAGTAGTAAAATCGAACACTAACAAAACTACTGGCCCCTCTACTCGTCGGGCTGCGAGATTTGAAGAAACGATGAAGGTTCCAGTTAAGCAACTGGACGATATGAGTAATTTAGTTGGGGAGTTGGTGGTAAACCGCAATACCTTAGAGCAGGATCATGAACGACTGCGACAGTCATTGGATAACTTGCTGATTCAGGTACAACAACTCTCAGATGTGGGCGCAAGGATGCAGGAGTTGTATGAGCGATCGCTACTGGAAGCGTCTCTGTTAGCTGGACGCAAAAAGAAAGACCCCGGGTTACAAGCCTCTGATTCCAATGCCGACAGGGGTTTTAGCGAGCTAGAAATGGATCGTTTTACCCCCTTCCATACACTCTCACAGCAGATGATTGAGCGGATTGTACGAGTGCGTGAGTCGGCTAGTGACATTGATTTTGTTACCGAAGAAACCGAACGAGTCGCAAGGCAGTTCCGCCAAGTAACCACCCAGTTACAAGAGGGATTAACTAGAGCGCGAATGGTACCTTTTGCTCAAACTATCGATCGCTGGCGGCGAGGAGTGCGCGACAACGCCATTAAGTGTGGCAAACAAGTAGAGTTGGTGATCGTAGGTGGCGATACCTTAATTGACAAGATGATTTTGGATCATCTTACCGATCCACTGACTCATATGCTGAATAATGCGATCGCTCACGGTATTGAAACGCCAGAAGAGAGGCAAGCTGCTAGTAAACCACCTGTAGGAATCATTACTATCCGTGCCTTCCACCAAGGCAACCAAACGATCATTTCCGTAGGCGATGATGGCGCAGGTATCGATTCCGCAAGAGTTAAGGCTAAGGCGGTAAAGATTGGCATGATTACAGAAGCGCAGGCAAAAGCTATGTCTCGTCTAGAAGTCTACGATCTGCTGTTCCAGTCTGGTTTTACGATCAAAGACCAGGCAGATGAAATTTCTGGTCGTGGTGTGGGTATGGACGTAGTGCGCTCCGAAATTAGCGAAATTCGGGGAACAGTGAACACCGATTCTGCGATCGGTAAGGGAACCACCTTCACCATTCGTTTACCACTGACTCTGAGTATTTGTAAAGCTCTCTGCTGCGTCTCCGATCGCGCCAGAATTGCCTTCCCGATGGACGGTGTAGAAGATACGCTAGATATACCAGTCAAAAATATTCAGTACGATGCCAATGGGCAATCATTTATTTCCTGGCGCGATACGGTGCTACCATTCCGACCTCTGAGGGAACTTTTAACCTTCAATCGCCAAATCAGTCGTGGTAATGTCTATGGCGGCACCAGAGATGATGATATGGTTTCTGTGGTTGTGGTGCGATCGGCAAATACCCTGATTGCTCTACAGATTGACCTGGTATTGAGCGAACAAGAAATTGTAATTAAGCAATTTGAAGGGCCAGCACCTAAACCCATTGGTGTAGCTGGTGCTACAGTCTTGGGCGATGGTCGGATTATGCCCATTGCTGACGTACTAGAAATAATTGACATCTTCCAGGGACGAATTTCTACACAAATTGGTGGCAGTTCTTGGCAGCAGAAAACCACTCCCCCAGATACCTCTCCTACAAAGATTGACCCGACAGTGCTGATTGTTGATGACTCGATTACAGTGCGAGAGTTGCTATCCCTAACGTTTAATAAGGCAGGTTATCGCGTAGAACAGGCGCGTGACGGTCAGGAAGCTTGGGATAAACTCCGCTCTGGTCTGCCTTGCGATATCGTATTTTGCGACATCGAAATGCCCCGTTGCGATGGTCTGGAATTACTCTCTCGCATCCAGAAAGACTCCAACCTCAACCACTTACCGATCGCTATGCTCACCTCGCGGGGTGCAGACAAACACAGACAAATTGCAGCTCAACTCGGTGCTAGTGGCTACTTTACCAAGCCTTATCTCGAAGAAGCTCTACTTGAAGCCGCAGCGCGAATGCTCAAAGGAGAGAAACTCGTTAGCTAAACCAACCAAAAGACTTAGATTTTAGGGAAAACTTTACACGCTTCTAATTTCGTTAAAGCTGATACTAGTTTTATAGTACAATTGTTCTATAGAGATCAACAGCACGTATTGGCCCCGCCAGAAGCCGGGGCTTTCTCTTTGAGAACAATTAGAGTGTATACCCCAAGTCTTGGGTCTATCTTTGTAGTATGTAAAGAAGCACTTTGACCTAAGACTATGCCTTCTTCTGAAAATCTCACTTACCCAATCAGCCATAAGAGTAATCAAGCTGATAATTACCACGGTACTTTAGTTGCAGACCCTTACCGTTGGTTAGAAGATCCTGACTCTGAAGAAACAAGAACTTGGATTGAGGCACAAAATCAAGTTACGTTTGGCTACCTGAGTGAAATTTCTGCTAGGGAAAAAATTAAACAGCGCCTTACCAAACTTTGGGATTATGAAAAATATGGTATCCCTTTTAAAGAAGGCGAATCTCTACCAGACGGTTCCACCGAACGCTACTTTTATTTCAAAAATGACGGGCTGCAAAATCAAAGTGTCCTTTACACCTTGAAAACCCTCGACGACCAACCCAAAGTTTTACTCGATCCCAATAAACTCTCAGAAGATGGCACTGTTGCTCTTTCGGGATTGTCGATTAGCGAGGATGGTAAACTTTTAGCTTATGGTTTATCCTCCTCTGGTTCTGATTGGCAAGAGTGGAAAGTCCGCGATGTTGAAACTGGTGAAGACCTCCAAGACCATCTGAAGTGGATTAAATTTTCTGGCGCATCTTGGACACACGATCATCAAGGTTTTTTCTACAGTCGCTACGATGAACCAAATGAAAAAACTCGATTAGAAGATGTCAACTATTATCAAAAGCTTTACTATCATCAACTAGGTAAACCTCAATCAGAAGACGTACTAATTTACCATCGTCCTGACCAAAAGGAATGGGGATTTAGTGGTGGCGTAACTGAAGATGGACGTTATCTAATAATTTCAATTTGGCTAGGTACTGACTCTAAAAATTTGGTTTTTTCCAAAGATTTAACTAACCCTAATGCGGAAGTTGTAGAACTAATTAACCAATTTGAGGCAGATTATAGCTTTATAGATAATGATGATAGTGTCTTTTATTTTCGTACAGATTTAAATGCACCAAGGGGAAGGGTTATTGCAATTGATACGAAAAACCCTGCACCCGAAAATTGGCAAGAAATCATTCCCCAATCAGCAGAAACTTTAGAAAGTGTTGGTATACTTAACAATCAGTTCGTTGCTGATTACCTCAAAGATGCTCACAGTCAAATCAAAATTTTTGACCTCAAAGGTGCGTTTATTCGAGAGATAGAACTACCCGGACTCGGTTCAGCTGGAGGCTTTGGGGGCAAGCGTTATGATACTGAAACTTTTTATAGTTTTACCAGCTTTACCATACCAGGCACTATTTACCGCTACGACATGGTGACAGGAAAAAGTGAGGTTTTCCGCCAGCCGCAGGTAGATTTTAATCCTGATGATTACCAGACAAAACAAGTCTTTTATCACAGCCAAGATGGTACTAGAGTACCAATGTTTATTACGCACAAAAAGGGTATTAAATTAGATGGAAATAACCCTACTTATCTCTATGCTTATGGTGGTTTTAATGCCTCAATGACACCTGGCTTTTCTGTGAGTCTGTTGGTGTGGATGGAGATGGGTGGTATCTATGCTATGCCTAATATCCGCGGCGGTGGAGAATACGGCGAAGAATGGCATCAAGCAGGAATAAAAGATAAAAAGCAGAATGTCTTTGATGACTTTATTAGCGCTGCTGAGTGGTTGATTGCTAACAACTATACTAAAACTGAGAAGCTAGCGATCGCAGGTGGTAGTAACGGCGGTTTATTAGTGGGTGCTTGTATAACGCAACGTCCAGATTTGTTTGGTGCAGCTTTACCAGCAGTCGGCGTTATGGATATGTTGCGGTTCCATAAATTTACCATCGGTTGGGCTTGGACTTCCGAATATGGTTCAGCAGATAATCTAGAAGAGTTTCCAGCGCTGTATGCTTATTCGCCATTACATAATATCACACCAGATACAGCTTACCCAGCAACCTTAATTACCACAGCCGATCATGACGATCGCGTTGTCCCTGCTCATAGTTTCAAATTTGCCGCAGCTTTACAAGAGGCTCACGCAGGTGATGCGCCAACGCTAATTAGAATTGAGACTAAAGCAGGACATGGCGCAGGTAAACCCACAGCTAAAATTATCGAAGAAGCCGCAGACAAATGGGCTTTTTTGGTGCGGACTTTGAATGTAGAAGTTTAGCAACTTTGTAAGGTAGGTATTGCCTACCTTACGAAGCTAAACTAACTAAATCAATAATAAATTTCCACAAAAAATTTTTCCCAATACTCAGTAGTTCCAACTTACAAGTGCTGCCATTACCCTTGCAATAGCGGCGCGATCGCTATCCTCTGTAGACTCAAATAATCTTTCCGCTTGTTGCAGATGCGTAATTGCTTCCTTTCGATGTATCCATCTATTCAGATAGTACAACGAAATCCCCAAGTCTTGATGAATGTCTGGATCGTGAGGATGATCGTCTAACTGTTGCCGCAAAAGCTCAACTTCATTCTCTAGGTATTGCCAAGAAGATTGCCCTGGTTCTCGGTTTGCCATAATTTTCATATCAAGCGTTGAAGTGGGTGCTTCCGATTTGCTAGCAAAATAGGGGATATCTAAAAACTGTGCAATTGTTTTGGCAAGACTTACAGCACTCTCATGGCTACCATTAGACTTTAGAATAAAGCGCCAGGAGATTGATGCCAAAATTAATCTCGGATAGAAAGCTATTCCCCCTTCAGAACCACTGACATCTTCTATTTCAATACCTGAAATAAGATGACAGGGAAACTCAACAGATTTTGTGTGTACAATTTTGAATCGATTTCGTCTTTCCCAGAGAAGAGAATTTTTTACTTTATCAAAAGTGTAAGTAGTAATCTCTGTATCATTAATTATTGTATATAGAACAATTCCAAGTATTACACATCCACTTACTACAGCGATGATTCCAGGATAATCAGCACGTTGGAGTACTAACCCAAGCAAACAAAGGAAAAGACTAAATGGAATCAAAGTTATGCTAATGAGTAATACACCCCAAAGTGATTTTTGGAAACGCCAAAGGAGCCGATGCTGATTTTGTTCAATAATCATGATTAATAAAAACCTGAAACTACGTATTTACATTGATATACAACATGATTCTTTTGTACAGTGCATAAGTCCTAGTCTATACACAATACTTTAGTCACGTCGTCCTGTATTCTCTCTAAGACTGCGAATCAGAGGGTGAGTCTTTAATATTGATATAGGACTCCTGTCTGATTTCTGAACAGGATTTTATCTGAAATGCTGGTAAAACGGGCTTTTCAGCCTCAGTATGTTTTGAAAAATCAAATCGGAGTCCTATAGATGAGTTAAAATTCAATCAATCACTCTAGGCAGATATTAACTATGAGATGGGAAGAAGTTTGTGAACACAAACAATTACAAGATTTACCCTTCAAAATTGAATTAAATAAATGGGGTCAAATCGTCATGAGTCCAGTCAAAATTAAACATTCTTTTTATCAAGGAAGAATCCAACGTTTATTGGAATCTTTATTGAATACAGGAGAAGTAATGCCAGAATGTGCTATCAACACATCAGACGGTGTGAAAGTTGCTGATGTTGTCTGGTGTTCAGAAGAACGATTTTCTCGAATTGAAGATGAAGTATCAGCGTCTATTGCACCAGAAATTTGTATAGAAGTCAAATCAACTGGTAACACTTTGGAAGAAATGGAATTTAAAAGAAATTTATACTTAGAAGCTCAAGCTATTGAAGTATGGTTATGTAATGAACAAGGTCAAATTAAATTCTATAATCAGCAAGGTGAATTAGGACAATCTTTGTTAGTTCCTAAGTTTCCTAAACAAATTAAACGGTAATTGTAGAGAAGAGGGGAGAGAGCGTAGTTTACCGCCGTAGGCATCGCCTAAATTACCTATTTTAAAAAACATCTTAAAATTATTCGTAAACTCTACTTCGATGCTAAATAAAAATAATAGTTACTTGATTTAAATTATTCTCTCTTTCATAAATGACGCAATATTAACCTTGGCAAAGGGTGAAGGTAAACAATTATTTACTTTCACCTTTAATGCTTTGCTCCATCTAAGCAAAAAGTTTAATATCTTTATCCTTCTTGTGTAGTTAAAACGCGACAGATTGTGCTGTACCAGTTAAATGGATTGTCGTATAGGTTTGTCTTTGCCCCTGGTTGAATTTAGGAATTACAGAAAAGAGATTTGTTGTTGTGATTCCCTTAGTTTCAACTGGCGCTGAGTTGCTTTTTCCAAGGTTTACACGGGGTAAAATCAAAGTAAATACGGTATTGCCAGTATCTACTGTCTTACGGATAGTTACAGTTACTAGTGTACCAATTTCTGTTTCTACACTACGGATCTGATCGGTACCTTGAAAGTTTAATGTCTGTTGCTTATCTTTATAGGTAAAAAGGGGCTTGCCAGTAAAGCTTGTGGTTGAGTAACTAATGCTGACATTCTTACCTTGAAATTGGTATAAGTTTGGTACTGCTTCTGAGGCTTGAGCTGATAATACAGGTATTGCTGTTAACAGCATACCTAATGTAAACGATCCAATTAAGTTTGTTGTTTGCATATCTCAAAAAGTTGTTGCTAATTTGACGGAGATACCTGTGGTAATGGGATGACAACAGGCATCAAACCAATTTAAAAAAAGAATATTCCGAAAATTGTGTCAAATGGAACACATTGTAAAAGTTGTTAATATACTTACAATAATTTCTAATATAACGTAAAAATTTTATCTGCAAACCTGATTACTCTCAGTAGATTTAATGGCGTAAATCCAGCTACCATCTCAATTAACCAAACAAATTGCTTGAGCGACTTGTTAAAGGTAGGCAAACATTCCGCCACAGTGTACTAGCAACTTGAGTTAGATTTAGATTTTGAAATACCCTTTGGGGTTTTATTTTAAAATTGGAAATTTTGTATTGCTTATGAAACGGCGATCGTACATGCTTCTAGGATTTTTCCTCAGCCTGCTTTTAACTATCGTGCCCCCCTCAGGCAATTTCACTAATGCTGCAATACCAACAGCAGTCACACCTGTCTCTGCTCTCTCATTCACCCAAGGAGTGCAAAAAACGGTATTAGACAACGGCTTAACGGTACTAACTAAAGAAGTTCATACCGCTCCAGTGGTGAGTGTGCAAGTTTGGTATAAAGTTGGTTCGCGCAACGAGGTGAAGGGAGAGAATGGCATTTCTCACCAGCTAGAACATTTGATGTTCAAAGGCACAAATGACCGTCCAGTACAGTTTGGACGGTTGTTTAGTGCTTTGGGTAGCCAGTTCAATGCTTTTACTAGTTATGACGAAACAGCTTACTTTGGCACAGTGCAGCGAGACAAATTAGAAGCACTGCTGACACTGGAAGCCGATCGCATGAAAAACTCCTTAATTGGGACTGAACAACTCACCAGTGAAAAGCGGGTGGTGATCTCCGAGTTACAAGGGTACGAAAATTCACCAGGCTATCGCCTGAGTCGGGAAGTGATGCGAGCTGCTTTCCCCAATCGAGCCTATGGCTTATCGGTGGGAGGCACAAAAGCCGATGTAGAAAAATTCACGCTGGAGCAGGTACGGAATTATTACCAAACCTACTACAGCCCAGAAAATGCCACATTGGTGATTACCGGGGATTTTGCCACAGAACCCGCACTCAAAGTTGTGAAAGAAACTTTTGGTAAGTTATCGCAACGAGCAAAAAAGAATACGCCACTCCATAATGCCAGCAGAGCAATTGATAATTCCTCGGCATCTTCTTCCATTGCCGACGCTTCCCCATCTACCCCTGTTGCTAAAAAAGCGCCAATACTCCTCAAGCAACCTGGAAGTGCAGCACTATTGCAAGCGGTGTATCCTCTGCCAGATATCAAACATCCTGATGTTCCGGCAATTGATTTGATGGATGCTATTCTCACAGGTGGGCGTAGCTCTAGGCTTTATCAGGCTTTGGTGGAATCTGGACTCGCAAGTTCAGTGAGTGGTGGTGCTGCTGAACTCATCGAACCGGGTTGGTATGAAATTGATGCTACGGCGGCTCCTGGTCAAGAGTTGGGGAAAATTGCCCAGGTACTCCAGGAATCTTTAACAAAATTGCAACAGCAGCCTGTCACCTCAGAAGAGTTAAAGCGCGCGAAGACGCAACTGCAAGCCTCGTATATTTTGGGAAACCAAGATATCACTAGTCAGGCTAATCAACTGGGGTATAATCAAACGATCGCAGGGGATTATCATTTTATTGAAGGGTATCTAGCTGCGATCGCTAAAGTTACCCCTGCTCAAGTCCAGAAAGCAGCGAAAACTTACCTCAATCCGGCTCAACAAACCATCGGCTTCTTTGAGCCGACTCAACCAGATGGTAAACCAGGGAGTTCTAACGCTGGCTCTGGACGCACGGTGGAAAATTTCAGCCCTGGTAAGCCTGTAGATCCAGCAGAACTAGCAAAATATTTACCACCTGCCACATCAGAGACAGATTCTAATAAACAATCACTACCAGAAGAGTTTACCTTAAAGAATGGTTTGAAGGTTCTGCTGTTAAGCGATCGCAACCTTCCCACCATTAATCTGAGTGGACAAATTGACGCTGGTAGTGAATTTGACGGCAATCAAAAAGCTGGATTAGCGAATATAACTGCAAATAACTTAATGAATGGGACGCAGACTAAAAATGCTCTGACCCTAGCAAAAACCTTAGAAGACCTGGGAGCCGGTTTGAGCTTCAGTGCTAGCCGCGAGGGAACTAATGTTAGCGGTGAGGGACTTTCAGCAAATCTGCCAATATTGATTCAAACTCTAGCAGATGTGTTAGAAAACGCCACTTTTCCAGCCGATCAGTTAGAACTGAGTCGCCAAAGGGCACTGACAAGCCTGAAAGTCCAGCTAGATGACCCTAGAGGACTAGGACGACAAGTATTCCAGCAAGCAATTTATCCTGAAAATCATCCGTTCCACAGCTTTCCCACAGGCGAGAGTTTAAAGACCATTACTCGTGATGATTTGCTTGGCTTCTACCAGACACACTACCGACCGGATACCACAACGATCGCAATAGTTGGAGACTTCGATCGAGTTAAGGTAAAAGCTTTGCTAAATCAGGTGTTTGGTAAATGGCAAGCCACAGGTAAGCCACCTGTTCTCAAAATCCAAACCGTACCATTTCCGCAAACTTTGACACGTGTAAACAAAGTAATTCCTGGTAAAGCTGAGGCTGTGACATACATCGGCTACAATGGCATCTCTCGGAAAGATCCGCGTTATTATGCGGCACTAGTGCTAAATCAAATTTTGGGTGGTGATACCTTAGCCAGCCGCCTCGGTACGGAAGTGCGCGATCGCCAAGGTCTAACCTATGGTATATATAGTGGTTTTGCCGCCGGAATCAATCCCGGGCCGTTCTTGATTCAAATGCAAACTGCTCCTGGAGATGCCCAAAAAGCGATCGCCAGTACTCTTGCTTTACTAAAACAGTTACGCGAGCAAGGAGTTACTGAAGCTGAATTCAACGCAGCAAAACGCTCAATTACCAATAGCTACCCTGTGGATTTAGCTAATCCTAGTAATGTATCAAGTATCATTTTGGATAATGCTGTTTTAGGGCTTTCACGGTCAGAAATCCGAGAGTTTCCCCAGCGGATTCAAGCAGTTACTATGGCTAATATGCAACAGGCAATTGAAAATTTAATTAAGCCAGAAAATCTGGTGATTGTCACTGCTGGCCCTGGAGATGCTGTAACCAAAGGCAACTAATTAGATCAGATATACAGCAATCCTATGTGATTGGTAAAAATTGCCAGGCTTAGATGCCCGACTTCTTTGAGAAATCGGGCATCTCATTATTTATGAATAACTTAGGATTAGCTAATATCGACTCCTGCCCTCTGCCCTTTTCAAATTGAATAAGACACTGGAAAGGACTTTGCATCCTTTGGCTTCACATACACTCGCTGTAGAGGTTCTAACTCTAAGTCATTAAAGCGATCGCGTGTTAAATGCGCCGTCAATACTTGTCCATCATCGAAAGTTAATTCCACCTGAATTTCCCAACCCAAATGTATCAATCGGCTTACTGTTGCAGGTGTAGTGGTACCGTTAGCAGCCTTTTCTAAAATCACATCTTGCGGACGCAAAAAGACTTGTGGGTGTGGCGCATCAAACCCGCTGCTTTGAAAAATCTTCGAGGTGCTGGGTAACACATTCACCGGGCCGATGAAACTCATCACAAATGCAGTGGCGGGATTATCGTAAATTTCTGCTGGTGTCCCCACCTGTTCCACACGTCCTTTATTCATCACCACAACCTCATCGGAAACTTCCATTGCTTCCTCTTGGTCGTGGGTGACGAAAACTGTGGTAACATGAACTTCATCATGGAGGCGGCGTAACCATGCCCGTAAATCTTTGCGGACTTTAGCATCAAGTGCCCCAAAAGGTTCATCTAGCAATAAAACTTCCGGTTCTACTGCCAATGCCCTTGCTAAAGCTACCCGTTGTCTTTGACCACCCGAAAGTTGTGATGGATAGCGATCGCCTAATCCACTCAATTGCACCAATTCCAGTAACTGTTCTACTCGCCCCTTAATTTTCTTTGGCTGTGCCTTGCGAATTTCTAAGCCAAAGGCAATATTCTGCCTAACAGTCAGATGCTTGAATAGGGCATAGTGTTGAAACACAAACCCAATATTTCGCTGTTGCACGCTTTGGTATGTAGCGTCCTTACCGGTAAGCAGGATTTTGCCGCTATCTGGCATTTCTAAACCTGAAATTAACCGTAATAGCGTAGATTTACCCGATCCCGATGGCCCGAGCAACGCAACTAACGAACCACTCTTAATTTCCAGGCTGACCCGATCGACTGCCTTGAAACTTCCGAATTGTTTGGAGACGTTCTCAACTACTATACCCACTGCTGCTGTACCTCTGCAACTAAATCTACAGATCCTTGGTAGGATTACTGTGTCTTACATATACCATACATTGTTATTTCTGGATGAACAAGATTTAGCTATTGCAACTGCCGCAATTGAGGAAGCTACAGTCAGCACCATTGCAATCTAGGAAACTGCAATCAGCACGGCTGAAATACCAAATTGCGTATAGTACTTATGTACGATGCGTAAGTCCTATATTCTTCATTCTTCCCAACACTCAATGCCCAATGCCCAACTCTAATTCGTATCGAAACATTAAGGAATATTGCATTTAAGCAGAAACCTGAAGGTAAAGCGCCAAATCACCAGAAAGACCGTGGTAGTATGCTCTCGGTAAATGTGAAGATTGGGAGAAAGACCTTTGACACTACGGGTTGCTGTTATTGGGTCAGGCCCTGCTGGTTCATCTGCCGCAGAAACACTGGCAGCCTCTGGGATTGAAACCTACCTGTTTGAGCGGAAGCTAGACAATGCAAAGCCTTGTGGGGGCGCAATTCCCCTATGTATGGTGAGTGAATTTGACTTACCACCAGAGATTATCGATCGCCGGGTACGGAAGATGAAAATGATTTCGCCTTCCAATCGCGAGGTTGATATCAATCTGGTAAATGAAGATGAATATATAGGAATGTGCCGCCGGGAAGTGTTGGATGGCTTTTTGCGCGATCGCGCGGCAAAAGTAGGTGCAAATTTAATTAATGCCACTGTTCATAAACTCGATATACCAGGAAACAATACCGATCCTTATACTATTCATTACATTGACCACACAGATGGTATATCACAGGGTATAGCCAAAACTCTGAAAGTGGATCTAATTATTGGGGCGGATGGGGCTAATTCTCGCGTTGCTAAAGAAATGGACGCTGGGGATTACAATTATGCGATCGCTTTCCAAGAGCGAATTCGCTTACCCGAAGACAAAATGGCCTACTATAACGACCTCGCCGAAATGTATGTCGGTGATGACGTTTCTACCGATTTCTACGCTTGGGTTTTCCCCAAATATGACCACGTAGCTGTCGGTACTGGTACAATGCACATCAATAAAGCCAGCATCAAACAGTTACAAGCTGGTATCCGTGCCCGTGCTTCCGAGAAGCTAGCAGGCGGTAAAATCATCAAAGTCGAAGCGCACCCCATTCCTGAACATCCCCGTCCTCGTCGTGTCGTTGGTCGCATCGCATTGGTGGGAGATGCTGCTGGTTATGTTACCAAATCCTCTGGTGAAGGTATTTATTTTGCTGCTAAATCTGGGCGGATGTGTGCCGAAACCATTGTGGAAACATCTAATGGTGGTAGCCGGATTCCTACAGAAGGCGACCTGAAGGTTTACCTGAAGCGTTGGGATAAAAGATACGGACTCACTTACAAGGTGCTGGACATTCTGCAAACTGTATTCTATCGTTCTGACGCTACCCGCGAGGCATTTGTGGAAATGTGCGATGACCTCGATGTACAACGGCTAACATTCGATAGCTATCTGTATAAGACGGTTGTCCCAGCTAATCCCATCACCCAACTGAAAATTACTGCCAAAACTATTGGTAGTCTAATTCGGGGTAATGCCCTTGCACCTTAATTGAGTAGGACTTCCAACAAATAAATTACCCGATTTTGCCCGTTGGAAAGAATGTCAAGTTGAAATTGATGGGTAAACAATTTCGTAGTAAGGACTTTAGTCCTAGATTTTTAAGCGCTGAAGTGCTTACTACAAACTCATCATATTTAATGAGACATACCACTTGTTAATTTGTGAAGTTAGTCAAAAGTATTTATTTATACTCACAATCCATGCTTGCTATACCAATTAAGATAGCGTTGTAGGCGATCGCGCTGGTAAGTTGGCTTGCTAATATCGTGGGATTGCTCAGGATAAATAATCAATTGAGTATCAACCCCTAAACTTTTGAGTGCTTCATACATCTGCTCAGAGTTGTGCAACGGAACCTCAGCATCGCGATCGCCACCCAGAAATAGTGTTGGTGTCACAATTCGGTCGGCGTGCAGGAACGGAAAAGAAACTCGTAGCCAAGTCTTGAGGTTTTTCCACGGCACGCCCAGTTCCTGTTCATAGTCATAAACATACTCGTCAGTACCGTATCCTGCCAAAATATTGGAAATGCTAGCTCCACTTACCGCAGCTTTGAAACGGGTATCTTGAGCGATAGTATAGTTTGTTAACATACCACCGTAGCTCCATCCACCTATTCCCAACCGAGATGGATCGGCTATTCCTTGTGCTTCAACGTAGTCAACAGCAGCAAGGACATCTTGAACATCTTTATTTCCCCAGTCAGCGTAAATAGCCTTCGAGAATGCTTCACCCCGTCCCGAACTACCCCGTGGATTAACTGCAACGACAACATAACCTTTTGCTGCAAACAGCTGCCAGTTAAACATAAACTGGTTTGTGTACTGCCCGACTGGACCACCATGAAGCTGAAGGAGTGTTGGGTATTTCTTTCCTGGTTGAAAATTCGGTGGTTTGACTAAAAAACCGTGGATTTGGGTGCCATCTTTACTCTTGAAACTAATTTCTTGCGTCGTTCCTAATAGAAGTTGGACAAGCAATTCCTGGTTTTGGTGCGAGATTGAACGCAGTTCAGTGCCTTTGAGGGCAAAAACCTCACTTGGCTGCTGCGGCATTGAGGATAACAAGGCAATCTTGTCGTCACCCCCTAAGTCAAAAGCGCTGATATTTCTGCGTCCAGCTAGCAATCGCTCTATTTTACCGCCTGTTACTGGTACTTTTGCTAGGTGAACATTGCCATCGTCTTCCAGCAAAAACAGAATTGATTTGCCATCAGATGTAAAGCGTGGCTTAACAACATTGCGATCAAGTTTTGCTGTTAACAGGCGTGGAATACCTCCTTCCGATGGAATAACGGCAAGATGGTAAACAGCGTACTCAATTAGCTTTTGAGGGCCTCCTTGCAGATAGGCTATTAACTTCCCATCTGGACTCCAAACAGGTCGGCTACCCCAGGATGGATCGCAATCGGGGACTTCATTGGTAGTTATTTGATGTACTTTTGCTCCTGGTTGGGCGTTGATTGTGTAAACATCCCAATTGTTATGCCGATCAAAATCAGCACCGCGCTTGCTGACAAAAGCAATCTCCTTTCCATCTGGAGACCAGCTGGGCAAATACTCATTAAACTCACCTGGCGTTAGAATATCTGCTTTGTGGGTTGCTAAGTCAAACACGTAAAGGTGTTCACGACTTTTTCCGAGATATCCAACGCCGTCTTCCTGAAATTGAAACCGATCAATGACAATTGGCTGTGCCGTCTTTTGTTCGTTGTAAGTTTTTTGGGGTGGATCGTCGGCGATTACAGCCAGTTGTTTGCCATCGGGCGACCAAACGAAATCAGAAACGCCTCCTGGAAAATCTGAAATCTTTTCTGCTTCTCCACCGACAAGATTCAGCAGCCAAATTTGATTGCCTTCACTGTCGGACTGACGACTGGAGAGAAAGGTCAGATACTTTCCATCAGGACTGAAACGAGGAGAACTTTCGCTATCTTTGCTGTTAGTTAATTTTAGGGTGCGGGAGCCATCCCACGAAGTCATATAAATATGGTTGTTGACAGAATCATTATTGATATCGGTACTCTTGACCGTATAGGCTATCCAAGCTCCATCGCTAGAAATTTGCGGTTCGCTGACTTGGTGGAGAGCAGACATATCGTCTAGGGTAATCAGCCGCTTGGACGTTGCTTGAACCTTGAGACTCGTACTGATCAAAGCAGCGATCGCACCACAAGCGAATACCAGTTGCCTAAACCTTTTCATTTTTCTTGTAAAAATTAGCACAGACGCTAATTCTACATCTGTTGGTCACTTTGGTGGGTGTTACTTGCAACTTTATTTTACAAACAGCCTCCTCTAACTTGTCACGCTTCGGGAGAGGCATAGATTTAGGTATGCTGTACTCTTAACTTCAGCGATAAATTGCTTTTTGAATAAATGCTTAATTTTATTTCCTATTTGTTTTTGGCTCAAACATCGCCTTCTCCTGCACCACAAGAAATCTTCGTTCCCCAACAAACAAGACCTTTAACAGGACATCTTGACGAAGTACCAGTATTTAACAGTAATAACCCAGAAGTAGTTAAGAGTGAAGGAATTCTGCTGTCTACATTTCCTCCTCAAGGCAAAAGAGTGCCCAGCGCACACCTGAACTTTCCATTTCAGGGACGGTTTGATTTATTTTCTCACCATATTGCTAGAGCAATTGAGACGCCAAATGATTTGCGGACTCTTTATTTGGGGGTGATTGTTTACAATCCCAGCGATCGCTCTGCAACTGTCAATATATTGCAAGCAGCTAGTTATCTCAGTCAACCTGATGCACCTTTTATCAAACTTCCCCCCATGCAGTCAAATAATTCGGGAAATATTTATGCTGGGCCGGGCGATCGCGTGATGAATGATCTGCTACGAGTCAAACGGCAGTCAGGATGGCCAGCGCAGTTGGTAATTCCACCAAAACAAAGTCGGATGTTAATGAATCATCCAATTCCAGTGCGGACTTTAACGCCGCCATTGAATGGACGTTCTACTTTGTTACGTTTGTATAGTGATAATCCAGTTTATCTGGCGAACTTGGCCATGTTTGCCAAACCCAATCCCGATCGTAGTGAACGAGCGCCCACTTTAGAAGAATGGGAGAATTTATTAGAAAATGGTGATTTTGCTGGGCCGCGTGAACCGGCTCCCAGTCCTCCAGATAAGCTTAGAGGGGCAAAAGAAATTTACGGACGGGTAGCGGGGGTAGCTGTTGGCTCTCGTTGGCAAGCACAAGTTACCGACTCTAATAATTCATACCTGACAATTCCCGAATCAGGACAAGCTTTTTCCTACGGTTTAAGTACCCTTTTGGCAGGCAAAATGGGTACTGGACAAAACCAAACTGCTAAACTAGTAGCGCGTTATCCTGGTACTGCTTACGAAGCTCACGGCAACTACGGCATTGAATACAACATCTCTCTACCATTATTCAACAATACGGATAAGCCGCAAACTATAAATGTGCTTTTCCAAACGCCTATCAAAGAAGATGAGTTAAGTAAACCAGGGCTTCGCTTTTTTTCACCACCCGAACCATCTGTCTTTTTTCGAGGCACAGTTCGTATTCGCTACAATGACGATAATGGCTTACCCAGAACTCAATATTGGCATTTAGTTCAACAACGGGGACAGATGGGAGAACCGCTGGCTCAATTAAAAATATCTCCTGGACAGCGGCGACTGGTAGAAGTAGATTTTCTCTACCCACCTGATGCTACACCCCCTCAAATGTTGACAATTCAAGCTGTAGACTAAACTTAACAATTTAAAATTCAAAATGATGCTGTCTAAGAGACGCACTGCGTAGCTTGCTTCGACGTAGGAGTACATGGACTAACAAAATTCTTGCATTAAAGGCATTAGACTTCTTGCATGAATCCTTGCCCTCACCCTAAATCCCTCTCCCAAGCTTGAGAGAGGGACTTTGAAATTCTCTCCCCTTCTCCCAATTTTGGGAGAAGGGGTTGGGGGATGAGGGCTAGTTTTGCATTCGTGCAAGAGGTCTATTACATAAGGGGATTTAAACTCCGACTGAAACTGACCGGAGTCGGCAGCCCTCTGGGAACCAGTTAGGGCAAAGGCTATATCTGAACTTAGTAAAGCTTTGCGTAAAAGCGTAGCGTTTTTAATGCAAGCTGACGCATTCACAATGCAAGCTGACGCATTCACCATGCAAGCCGATGCATTCACAATGCAAGCCGATGCATTCACAATGCAAGCCGATGCATTCACAATGCAAGCCGATGCATTAACCATGCAAGCTAATGCATTCACAATGCAAACCGATGCATTCACATTGTCGGGTATTGCCAAATTTAATTCGCTACGAATTAATGAAATGCTGTACTAAGTATAGCTTTGCGTTCTCAGTCTTATGGAATACAAGTCTTGAGTTTAGTGCAATTTCTGATAAAACAGATGTTGTTCTTAATCTACTGGGGCAAAATAGAAAACATGACGATTGAATCCAATTCCTCTAATCTACCAACCCCAGAACCAGGCCCCGAAAATGACTTGCAACCGGATGACTTTGACGGTAGCGCAACTGAGAAAAACCTAAGCTCAGAAGTACTAGCAACACAACAAGCACTAGCAGCGATCGCATCTTTGAAATCTCCGCAATATACAACTGCTCTACAACAAGCCCGTTCTGATCTCAACCAACCTACTACCAAGCAATTCCTAGTTAAGCCAAGGGCATTGCTAATTACTTTAATTGCGATCGCCATCACCTTCATTGGAGTTATCCTCAATAACTGGATTGTCGGCATTATTGGAACGCTAATAACTTTGCTCTTATCCCTAGCGATATTATTGCCTTGGTTGCAAAAAGCCTTAGACGAGTGGTTTTCACCCCAAGAACGCACCCTGTTTGTTGCCTTTTTGGGACTAATAGTAGCGATCATCGGCTTGATCAAGTTTACAGGTGTGGGCGATCGCTTGCTTGTTTTAGGACGCCAGATTAACTGGGACATTGCTGGAACCCTAGCAGATTGGTTTGGTGCTTTGGGGCAAATTCTGATCGCCGTCATCGCCGTTTACGTGGCGTGGCGACAATATGTCATTTCCAAAGACTTGACAATTCAGCAAAACCTGCTAACAGTTCAGCAAAACATTATTACCCAGCAACAGACAATTGATTCCTATTTTCAAGGCGTTTCAGACTTAGTATTAGATCAAGAAGGATTATTAGAAGATTGGCCCCAAGAAAGAGCGATCGCCGAAGGACGCACTGCGGCAATTTTAAGTAGTGTAGATGGCAGTGGTAAAGCGAAAATTCTCCGCTTTCTCTCACGTTCCAAGTTACTGTCACCCTTACAACGCGATCGGCTATTAGGTCGAGCCATTCTCGACGGTAGTGGCGGATATGCAGAAGACCGCCTAGAAGGTGTGCGTGTCATCGATTTAGGTGTAACCCTAGCCTCAGCAGACCTTTCTGGTACTGATTTACGTTGGACTGACCTCAGCGAAGCTAATCTTGTCCGCGCTAATCTGAGCAGTTGTGATTTAGTAAAAGCCAACCTCTCCCGCACAATTTTATACAATGCTAATCTCGGTGGTGCCGACATCAACGGGATTCGCCTATTCTATGGTGTAGTGGATAAAGCATCACCCCGTAGTCGTACTCAACCACCAAATTATCAAACCGGCGAACACACTGGCGCAGTGGTGGAAAATGCCGATTTCACGAATGTGCAACGGATGTCTGAGTTTGCACGTAACTACTGTTGCGCTTGGGGTGGTGAAAAAACTAGAGGTACTATTCCCGGTGGTTGTGAAGGTATTCCTAATAAGTTGGGAAGATAGTTATAAGATTAGTACCGCAAGGCGGAAGTCAAAAGTCAAAAGAAATACAGCGTAAACGTTTCGTTGATTTGAAATGGGTTGTTTATTTCCGCCGCGCTGTACTAGATAAAAAACTAGTTAGCCGCATTAAAAATCTGCTGTGTAGTTAAATTTAATTGGGGAAAGGTAGGTGATGAAATCGCTGTGTTGCCTTGAAAAGGTGTCATTTGATATTCGCCATCAACTAATTCGCATACAAAAATAGTAGGCTGTTTGGGATTGCCGATAAACTTTCTTGCACCCAATGCAGCATAATCAGCAATCCAATATTCGGGAATGCCCATTTCCTCATAATCCCTAAGTTTATTGTAGTAATCATCTCGCCAGTTGGTTGAAACAACTTCAATAACTATTGGAACCGATGCTGCTTGGCTTACTGTTGACTGTTTTTGAAAAACTGGTTCATTGTCGAGATTCTCAAGATTTAGCAGCAACACATCAGGTGAATAAGCGGATTCGGCAGAAGGAGTTTTGACCAATGCGGTTTTGGGTATAGTGTAGGGAAGATTCAGGCGATCAAACTCGACAGTTAGCTTATGGGCTATAAATCCTACAACTTTTTCATGCGAACCGGTTGGAGGGGGCATTTCAATAATTACTCCTTTGTGCAATTCATAGTGTTTCCCATCGTTGGGATACCACTCAATAAATTCATTGAAGGTGAGTAATTTGGGCAACGCTTGGGTCATAATCCTACCTCCATAACAGAGAGCTATGAGAAAAAAACAAGAGATTTTACGACATCCTTGAGCGAACGAAATATAAGTCTTTCAGGAATTGGAACTAGTACGCCACGGTCTAAATAGAGCAACCATTTAAAATCCCTAAAAAGACCATTCCATAATACTTTTGACTTTTGACTTTTGATTTTTGACTTCCGCCTTGCGGTACTAGTGGCTTTGGTTCCTTCCAAATGAAAGGAATTTTTCATCATAATGTTGTCATACAGCCCAGTAATTCTCGCCTTCAGGTAGGGTGAGAATTTCAACACCATCTTCAGTTACAGCTAAGGTATGCTCGCATTGAGCAGAAAGTTTGCGATCGCGCGTTACCGCAGTCCACTTATCGCCCAGAACCTCTACTTCGTAAGTGCCTTCGTTAATCATTGGCTCAATAGTAAAAACCATCCCTGATCTGAGGCGCTTGCCCTTACCCCGTGTGCCATAGTGGGGCACATCCGGCGCAGTGTGGAAAATATTACTGATGCCGTGTCCAACAAAATCTCGCACTACAGAAAAGCCTTGTCCTTCAGCATACTCTTGAATAGCTGCACCAATATCGCCAATCCGTCCCCCAGGCTTAACTTCAGCAATCCCCAGGCGTAAACACTCTTCTGTCACCTCTACCAGCTTTTTCGTTTTTGGAGAAGGTGTACCAACAAAGAATGTCTTGGATGTATCGCCGTGATAACCTTCAACAATCGGCGTTACATCAATATTAATGATGTCACCATCTTTAAGAATTTGCTTGGCGTTGGGAATGCCATGACAAATTACCTCATTTACACTAGTGCAAATCGATTTAGGATAACCTTTATAGCCAAGGGGTGCGCTTTTTGCTCCATTAGCTTGCGTCCAACGTTCGGCTTCATCATTTAGTTCGAGAGTGCTAACCCCTGGCTTCACGAACGGTTCCAGATGCTGGAGAAGTTGAGCAGCTAAACGCCCAGCTTGACGCATTTTGTCTAATTCTCTCTGGGATAAAATAACAATTAGTTCGGTTTTCATTAACTTTTATCTAAAGTATCTTTCATAAACATAGTTAACCCTGTCTGTGCAGCTCTTTGTGCAGTATCAGCTACCTTGAGGGTATACAAGCTCTCCTCTGGGGTAACGTACAAAGGAGTCCCGTCAAAAAGATGGTCTAATACCATACTCGTGTCTTTGGCGAACAAACCCCGACGAGAACCAACCTCTATAGATGTTGTTTCCCCTGGCTGGACAAATATTCCGGTGTCGCCATCAAAAATTAAACCACCTTTTTCACCGTGAACTTCAAACTTGCGTTCTGATTGCCAAATACTTTCGCCTTTGCCGTACACTACTTGGGCTAAAAGTCCACTGTCAAAGCAGAGTTGACTAGTGCATAAACAGGTTTGGTAGTATTCCGGTTCTATTTCCCAATATCGCTGGTGACAGTTAACAGTAAATACTGTACCAAATAAATCGATGAAGCGATGTAGGCGAGACAGGGCACCAATTAAAGGAAAGCCGAACAATTCGTGGTTATAAGTCCATTTACGAGGTGCGGGATTTTGGGGATTGATCGTGCTGTAGCGAGCATAAAAAATTTCACCAATTTTGGCTAAATTTTGCTTCAAAGCTTGATGCAACCCACCCAAAAGTTCTAGATGTTCCACGTGCAAGAGTTTTTTTTGTGCTTTGGCTAAAGCAATCAGTTCCTCTGCTTCGACTACATCCAACGAAAGGGGATACTCTATAATTACGTGTTTGCCATTGGCAAGTGCTGCACGAGCGATCGCACCATGATCTCGATTAATAGTGGAGATCGTTACTAGGTCTATATCTTCACGCTCTACTAGCTCTTGCCAAGTACTCAAGACTTTAATCTGGTACTCTCTGGCAAAGGTTTCGGTTTTTTCTCTTGTATGACCAACAACTGCGACTATGTGCGATCGCTCATCATGGAGCAATGCCTCAGCCCGAAACTTTGCCGCATACCCAGTACCTACCAAACCTACACGCACTCTTGCTTTTTCCAAAGCTGCTTCTGAATTATACACGATCCTCATTTGTTCTGTTTTTGATCTTTCCACGCTTCTAGTGGTGAGACTCTCTCTTCATGGGGTTCACCAGTTTAGACTCTACAACATTCCTCTTACCCCCTCAAGGATAAATCAGACTTTATTTGAAGCTAGATAGAATTACCTTTAACTCAAAAAGGAAGACTTCAAAAGAAAGTCCCCTTTTTCCCATAACGTCAGAAATTTGTCAATATAATCAGCAAAAAATTGGCAAAATAAAAATTACATTTCTACTGTACTGTTATGTTTCTTTCATTTCCAACGGGCGTATTTAATCAGATTAGAAAATGAAACAGCCCTACGAACCTCTTCTACGTAAGTCCTACAAAATACAGGTAACATTAACCTTACTCATATTTACTTTTCGATAATATAATTTTTTCTAATCATAAGCTGAGTTGAGTCGAAAATAATATAAATAAAACTTATCAGGATTAACTAACTAAATTTCATTACTAATCGGGTTCAATTTCCAGGTACATCGTTTAATTTTTCTCGTAGTATCAGAATTGAAGCAAATTTAAACCAGCGGCTAATTCTACAGAACAGCCGTGACCTTTGCCTTAAGATAACTTATACTGCCGTTTGCAAAAGAGAGGATTACTCAATGCCAAGTTATAAAGTGACACTAGTCAACGAAGCCGAAGGTCTGAACCAAACACTTGACGTTGATGATGATGTCTATATTCTAGATGCTGCCGAAGAAGCTGGTCTTGACTTGCCCTACTCTTGCCGCGCTGGTGCTTGCTCGACCTGTGCAGGTAAAATCACCAAGGGTACTGTCGATCAAAGTGACCAGTCATTCTTAGATGATGAACAAATAGAAAAAGGATATGTACTGACTTGTGTTGCTTACCCAACCTCTGACGTAACAATCGAAACTCACAAAGAAGAAGAACTTTACTAAAAGTTAAGCGACTCAACCATAAACCTCTTGCAAGAGTTACTAATTTTGACAAAATAGAAGCAGGGCATCTAGAATTTATATCCTTGTAATGCCGTGCGTACCTGTGAAAGCTACTTTGAAAAAAAGTCTAATTTTGTTTTGAGCAGAAACACAGTAAATGTTGTGTTCCTGCTTATTTTTTTGCCTTTTCTTAACTCCCGACTTCTAGCTCAAGATGCAACTTGAATGCCAATTAGCTTAAAGCTTAGTCTCTTTTTTGAGAATTTGAATCTGAGTACCAGGATAGTAAAATTGGAGAATTTTTGGACTTGACCAACCTAGTTTTGCTAAATTTTGAGCGCCAGTTTGACTCAAGCCGACTCCATGTCCTAATCCACCACCAATAAAAGCGTATCCCCAGAGTTCCGGTTTGCCTTTGTTCAGTGGTTCTATATAAAAAAGCGTACTTACTGGGGCTGCAAAAGCACTGCGAACTTCGTCTTTGTGCAAAATAAAGGTGTTACGATCGGTTTTGACTGCAAGTTCAAGGATACGTCCACTCTGGCTTCGCTTCACTACTGCCATAGCCTGAATTGTCTTAAATTTGGCATAAGGACTGTTTTTCACCTGTAAAAATTTCTGCAAGTCCTTGATAATATCCTTTAAAGGGGTTTCCTTATGCCAACGAAACATATCCCACTTGCTTTCATTAAATCCTTGTTGCGTATTAATAAATTTCTGGAAGTTCTTTTCATCTGCTAAACTCTGCTTAGACAAGTCCCAAAAATTAGTCGGAGCATCGAGTACAGGGCGCAGATAGGGACGCTCGTCGCCATTCCAGACATCGCTAAAGGAAGCGGTAACGCCACCAGTGGTAGAAGAATACAGGGCGTCTACGAGTTCATTTTTATAAGTTAGTACTTTACCCCTAGTTGAAGCGATCGCTTGGTCTGTTTTGCCAGCTGCTCCCTTCAACCCATAATAAACTTGGCAGTGAGTATCAGCACACAACTGATAGTTATCTGCGGCAAACCTACGTAAATTTCTCAAGGCATAAGTCCGGGCGAGAATTGCTTGAGCCTCTAGTGCCGCTGTTGGTGCATCCGTACCTATTTCGTAAGGCACAACCCCACGCAAATAAGTTTCTAAAGGTACTTGATTAACTAGAGTGTATGTGCCATAAGCATTTGGCTGCAAATTCATTCGACCGGCATAAAGACGAGCAAACTCTGGTTTTTCGGTTTTATTTACCCGAATCAAATTTTTATCAGTGCTAATTTCCAAGTCATCCGGGCTATAGCGATTACCATTCACCACCCAACTTACTCGCGGCACTTGTTTCAAGACTTTGGTATCAAGATATACTTTTTCTTGGGTAGATGCTTGGATGTTCTGCAATAGCAAGCGTCGCAGTAAAGGAGTGCTGTAAACATCTCGTTTTGCCCAAACCTGCCAGCGTTCTGGCTGGGCTATTTCCACTTCCATTCCTTGAGAACGCCATTTATTAGCACTGTCTTCCGCAGTTTCAAAAGTGCGATATGTGCCCAAAACTACTACTTCTTCGACTGCTGACTGGGGTAAAGCTTGCATGACTGTTTCCAGCTTTACAGGATTTTTAGTAAACAGGATTTGCTGCTTATTGCCCGCTTGAAATTTTAGCTTTAAGCGATCGCCTTTTATGGGTTCCAGTTGCAGCTTGGCTGTAGGCTGATCGCCAAATCGCTGCACAATCCCAATTTTCAGTTCTATATCCTGGATGTTGCTCTCAGGCCCTGATGCAGCAGTCAGTCCCAATAGACAAAATATTGTAAGCACAGTGTGGGGAAAACGCCAAAACGAAAATTTCATGGCTACCTGATAGGGAAGCGATAGCGAGTACTCAAGCGTCTTCTGCCCCTTAATGCGTCGTTGGAGCTGATTTTCCAATTGCTTTGTAGTGCGGTTTTTTTGTCGCATGAATGCTCCAATGATACCATTACCAATTTTGCCCTAAATGCTAGTTGCAAAACGAAGTCATAATGACTATGATTTAATTAGAGACAAAAAACAGAACTAGTTGGATAAACTCTTTATGGTTAAAGTCCAAGAAATTCCATTAAATCAGATAAAACGGCCATTGCCGCGTACAAACGATCCAAATAAAGTACAAGCCTTAATGGAATCGATTGCGGAGATTGGGCAGCAAGAACCTATTGATGTCCTAGAAGTAGATGGACAATATTATGGCTTTTCTGGTTGCCATCGGTATGAAGCTTGCCAGCGTTTAGGCAAAGAAACCGTTTTAGCCAGAGTCCGTAAAGCACCCCGTAGCGTTTTGAAGATGCACTTGGCATAGAGAATGGGAATGGGGCATGGGAAATGGGGACTTAGAGTATTCCTAATGCCCTATTTGGCCAATGCCCAATTTCCAATCCCCCATTACATATAACCTAATTAGGAGAAAATTATGTCATCGAAAGCAACAGTCAAAAATGTAAATATCGGCATTGACGAGGCGAGTAGGGCTAAAATTGCCGATGGTTTATCTCACCTGTTGGCTGACACTTATACACTGTATCTGAAAACTCATAACTTTCATTGGAATGTAACGGGGCCGATGTTTCAAACATTGCATTTGATGTTTGAGACCCAGTATACAGAATTAGCCTTAGCAGTTGATCTAATAGCCGAGAGAATTAGAGCGCTTGGCTATCCCGCACCAGGAACCTACAGCGAATATGCAAAACTGAGTTCGATTCCAGAAACTCTCGGAGTTCCTAAAGCTGTGGAGATGATTCGCGAACTTGTAGAAGGACAAGAAGCCGTAGTCAGAACTGCACGGTCTATTTTCCCCGTGATAGAGGAAGTTAACGACGAACCTACCGCCGATTTATTGACTCAGCGGATGCAAGTACACGAAAAGACAGCTTGGATGTTGAGAAGTTTACTGGAAGAATAAAGAATAGGGAATAGGGAACAGAGAAAAAACTTAATCGTCAATGCCCAATTCCCTATTCCCCATGCCAAATGCCCCATGCCAAATGCCCAATGCCCTATGCCCCATACCCAAAAGTTGCAAAATTTAATGCAACAGGTAGGTATTTCTAGTTTTAAGGCGCTGAGTCGCACTGCTGGTGTCTCAGAGCGTCAACTTTTGCGCTTACGCCAAGGAAAGTTAAAGCAGATGCGGGTAGATGTGCTGCTTAAGATTTCGCCAGTGCTACAGATGCCATTGAATGAATTAATTGCAACTTTTTCAAGCGTAGAGTTGTTACCAGAGAAAACAGCGCCTACTCAGGAATTGTTACAAGAAATTACAGATTTAAGAAGAGAGTACGATCGCTCGCAACTTCAATTAGAACAGCAACGAGAGATATTACTACAAGAACTTCAGCAGTCGAGTTTGCAACTGCTGGAGTCTTTATTATTACAATGGCCAACAGCAGCACAGAAAGCGCAGGAGAATCCCCAGCTAGCAGCAGTCAAAATAGTACCGTTGGTGCAGAAACCCCTGGAAAAGCTTTTACAGGCGTGGGGAGTGGAAGCGATCGCACCTGTGGGAGCAGAATTACCTTACGATCCCCAACTGCACCAATTGCTGGAGGGAACTGCACAACCTGCAGAAACAGTCAAAGTCCGCTACACTGGCTATCTTCAAGGTGGAAAGCTGCTTTACAGAGCCAAAGTGAGTCCTGTTTGAGGGAATGAGGAGTTAGAGTTACAAATCTCATAACTCTTTACTTTTTGTATTGTCTGTGGAGAAATGGCAGATATTGGGAATACTAAAATAGCAGAGGCGATCGCCTTCAGAAAACTTCTTTTAAAGCTTTGGTGTCGGTTCTAGCTTGCTTGGCGTTGTTGAAACCTAAATTTTTGGCTCTAGAGCGGTAGTCCAGAGGTCAATTATTTCAATTATGTAAGTAATTGGACATAAATAAATGTAGATCCTAGTTACGATCATAAGTACTCAGGTAGGAAAAGCTATTGCTAGACTCAGTTTAGCTACACGAGCGCTGCGACTGGTTAAATTTGGAATTGCTTAATGACAGCTATTTTCATGAGATTTATTGGAGAATCTCAGTTTTGCAAAAATCTTTGGTAAATAATCTGAAAAGCAGTAACTTCAGCTTGTATGTAAGTAAGTATATATCTAAATCCATAAAATGTAAGTAAGTCGGCGTTAAAAAATCAATATAGATGATAAAACATCAAATTAACGAACGGCTTATAAATTGGTCATTCTAACATTTTTACAAAACTAAATATACCAGTTGTTTATCATACCGACTTACTTAGCTGGTTTATTTATAATTGATTTATTTCTAGTTGGAAAACTATACTTAATTAAGCTAATGATTTTTAAAAATTATAAAAAACTAGATTCAAAATTTTATAAATAATTTTTATATATCCTGATTAATTATCAATGATTACTCAATCTTTAATCTTAAATTTTATTTTACAAGTATTTTTAAATGCTCTATAATAGCGAAATCAGAACATTATTTACACGAGTCAGAGTATCATAATTATGATAGAACAAGTAAAAGTTATTAAGCTCAGTGGTAATTTGAACGCCACAACTTCACAAGACTTTCGACAAAAAATCACTGATATTATAGAAAGTGGTGCGAAAATTGTGTTAGTTGATTTTAAAGATGTAACGTTTATGGATAGTTCAGGTTTGGGAGCTTTAGTATTAGCTTTTAAAACCTTGCGAGCCGCAGATACTAAGCTTGCTCTCTGCTCAATTAATGAGCAAGTCAGGATATTATTTGAACTGACTAATATGGATAAAGTATTTGAAATTTTTCCTAGTCAAGATGCATTTAATCAGGTTTTAGTGTCTAATACGTAATTAATCAAACTTCATTTGCAAAATAGATAAATCATCATCAAAAGCATCTTTGGAGTTCAGGGCGATTAAATAACTGAGTACGCGTTCGAGTTGGCTATCAACAGTATCTTGTAAGCTAACTAGTAGCTGAATAAAAGCATCCAAACTCCAAAGTGTGCCGTCTGATTTAGTTATTTCATAAGCGCCATCACTAAAAATATAAAGGGTACTGAATTTTTCGATATTGCAAAACCCATCAACATATTTTGCCTCTGGAAACATGCCAACTGGCATACCAGGGGTTTTCAATAGTTTAACTTCAGACTTTCTTGGAGATGTGCCAGTTACTAAAACTGCTGGTGGATGACCTGCACTAGCATAAATTAACTGGCGATTGATTCGGTTGTAAACTCCATACCAAATCGTAAAGTATTTATCATTTTGATAATTCATCTGAAAAGTGTCATTTAAAGCCTTCAATACATCACTAGGTTGATAGTAATCGAGACCTTTGAGCGCACGAGAACGCAGCAGATTCAGCACTGAAACAGAAGGAAGAGTAGCTTTGAGTCCATGTCCAGCAGTATCGAGTAAGTAAATTGCCAGATAGTCATCATCGAGCCAATAGTAATCAAAACAGTCACCGCCAAGTTGTCGTGAGGGAATGAATCGGAAATTTATATTGAAGGGTTCAGTCATAGAAAAAGGTAGCAGCGATCGCACATATTCTGCTGCTTCTGACATTTCTGATTCTAAAAGCAACTTTTGAGCCTGCAAATCTCTACTTAATTGATGCAGGCGTAATCCCGCTCTTACCCTCGCTTGTAATTCGTTATGCTCAATAGGTTTAGAAATAAAATCATCAGCACCAGCATCTAGACCTTTGACGCAATCGGCAACGGAATCTAAGGATGTTAATAAAATAAAAAATGTGGTAGAAAATTTGGTGTCTGCTTTAATGCGGTGGCAAACTTCCAGACCATTTAATCCCGGCATGATCCAATCACAAATAATTAGTGCTGGACGATAAGCTAGTGCTTTTTCTATTCCTTCCTCGCCGCTACTGGCAGTAACTACTTCATAACCCTGTTTTTCCAACATCCTTTTCAGGAGTATTTTTATTGAATAATCGTCATCAATTATTAGTATTTGAAACATATAAATTTATTGAAAACACTCATTAATAATTTTTTGTCAAAATAGAAAATAAAAATATGATATGAGCTAATAAGCTAGTAGTATCAATACAGAGATGCTGCTATAGCGCTGATCGTACCCTGCGGGTAGTGCTTCTCCCTTGGCGGGGGAGACGCTAGCGCGAACGGAGAACTCGTAGAGTAGCCGCTACGCACGCGTCTATGTATGCAATATACTTTGACTCCTCTCTCTTAAAAAGAGAGAGTACATTGCGTTATAGCAACAGGCGTAAAGAGTTGAGGGTTTGGTCTTTATTAGACTCAAATCAGAAGCACTATAACTCATTTCTATTTACTCATCGAATTTACAACTGTTTAACAGTCATAAAATATTATGGCGCTCCCAAAGGATTTAGCCATAAAAGAATGTTGCTTTTTAACTGGTTTAAATCGCGATATGCTTCTTGCTTGAACCATTGCCCTAAAGCGTCAAAGGGGGTAAAAGATGTTCCCGTTTGCCATTTAATATCTTGGCCTAAAGGTGTTGTATGATTTCCTGGTAACGTTTGCGCTGTCACCATCTCATCAAAACGTTCTTGTAATATTTTGGTTAAAGCTGCCGATTGATCGATGGTGTCATTACTAAATTTTATTAATAAATTGCGCCGGATATTGTAACGTTCTTGGACAAGTTTGTTAGTTTCCAAGGGCGAGGGGGTAAATTCGATTTTCAAAGTAGAATTGAACTGCTCTACTAGAGGGATAGCTTCTTTAGCGGCGTAGTTGTTGAAGGATATTAAAATATTGCCTGCACGTTCTACTTTAAAAAGGCTACCAATCAGCAAGTGGAGTTTACAGCCCATACTGTGTCCAACGCCATAGATAGGGAAGTAAAGCTTGCGTAATGCCCCAGAATCATGTAATCGTTCGAGGGTGCGGTCAAAGTTTAACAGCACGGATTTGGCGATCGCAGTATGATCTAATGTGTTGACAAAAGGCGTAGCAATTACAACATAGCCTTTACTTGCCAGTTGTTCGAGTAACCAGCGATAAGTGATGTGCGGTGCAGTGGCGACAAATGCACCGCCTAAAAAATGAACGATACCTATGGGATTTTGGGGAATGATTACCCAGTTTCCTCTAATTTCTTTCCAGTCCATACGGATAAGCGATCACTTTACGAATATTCTTTATGTTAGACCGGAGATCGCAACCGTGGAAAGGATTATGGAAAAAGCCATTAAAAATATCCTACTAGTAGATTGGAAGCCAACTCACCCAGTAGTGTCTATGGACTTATCGGCAGCACCTACGCTTTCTCCAACTCCTTACTGAATTCTGAGTGAATTCAGGAGTGCTTTCTAAATTACCATTACAAAACTTAATTATGAATTACGAATTACGAGTTAGGAATTATCTTAACGTTGAGTCTGTAATCTTTTCATCTCGTATTGTACATCTAATGCAATTTGTAATGCTTCATTAAGTAACCTTCCATGCTCAGTAGCCTCCTCTGTTACTTGCATAGCTGTTAAGGTTGCTAAATTGTTGACAAATAGTTCTGTATTACTCAAGATAAAATTCTTATTCTCTCTCAAAATCCTTTCTGTCTTTAAAGCGCGAACTAAATCAGCTTTGGTGAGTTTAAGTGCTTCGATCGCACGCTCTCTTTCCTTTATAATTACTTCTGGATTCCCAGCTTCTTCTATTTGGTCATTGATATCTATAACTCTAATAACAGTATTATATCTCTTAACCTCATTTAAGAGAATTTGCAGAGATTTTGTCATATTAGCTTTTACAATCTTACTTCTAATTCTCCAGATAAAATATAAGATGCTTTGCGTCAGACCACCAACCCCAAAACCTAAGAAAATTAATAATATCCATGAAGGAATTGTTATCCACGTAACAAAAATTTTAATAAGTATATCAAATAAAATATAGACAAAAATAAATGTAGAAAATCCAATAAAAACTACTGTCGCTCCTTCAGAGCTTTTAAGTTTTTGTATATATATATATGCTAATCTCTTGAGAGGATTTGTAATGATTAAAAGTTCCCCATTGACAGGTAAATTAGTCAGCTTTTGCAGATCGTTGTGACTAATTTCCAAGTCCTGTAAATCATCCCGCACAGCTTTTAAACCCTTGCCAGAATAGTTATTTAATCTAATATAGCAATCAAATTTCTAGAATGCTGGCATTTTGTCTAAACTTTTTCTGGTAAGTTAATACTTATAGGCGATGTCAAAAATATTTGTACAATATGATACTCTTTTGCCAGGATAACTATTTACAGCAGAATTCAGAATTCAGAATTGAGGAGTAAAACACGCTTTATACCTGGGTAACAGACTTAGCTTGTGTACCTCATAAACTTGAAATCTGCTGTATACTATAGCAATCCAAAGTTATTCGTAAGAAACAAGATCCCGACTTATTTAAGAAATTGGGGATCTGCGGGTTGCAATTCTCACAAATCAAATCGGATTGCTATGTAATAGTTAGGATAAAAAAACAAATTAATTGCCTGTAAATAGAATCACAAGGCAACAGGTTATTGTTTTGGCAAAAGGTCATTTAATAATGGAAAAGTCCGCAAAAACGGACTTTATTTGTTGAGTTATAAATAATCGTGTCTCAGTCATTACATTAACTTCGCTTTGGAGAAGGTTGTTTCTGTTTTGAAACACTAGGCTGAGAGTTTAAAAATGGGGGTATGGGACACTCTAGCGTCATGGCGATCGCTCTGAGTAAATCTGCTTCTGAAGGAGTAACTTTATTATCTAATAGTACCGTGTGGGCACAAGCATCAACAATAGCCTGTTTGAGTTTAGGAGTGGCAAGACGCAGGCGCTCAATACTTTTCTTCAGTTCAGTGAAATTACAGCTTAATGGTATTTCTGGTTTTTCTTGCTCTCCAGCTTTGGGAAGTCGAAAAACTCCAGAACGAAAAGCATAGGCGATGTCTTCAGTAGACGCATCAGGTTGGGAGTGTCCGACACGGGCAATTACGGACAGTACTAATAGACTATCTGGCCAAATCTGTTCGATGGAGGTGAATTCTACCGTTGTAGTAGATGTGGGATTTATACTAGGTTGAAGACGATGCCACAGTATTAACTGCAACACAAAATGCCACAGTGATAAACTTCCGGTGGCTACAACTAAACCATGAACGCATTTGCACAGCCTTTGGCATTCTGTGGCAGAATTTTGGCGTAATACGGGTACTGCCAAATCCACGAGTGGCAAGCGAATTCTGGAATCTAATTGGCTAATTTCGCTACTTAATTGTAGGGTTTTGTCTACCAAATCAGCAGGCTGCACCTCGCGTAACCAAGCAATTTGACGTTCTTGAATTTGGAGACTTTCCGTATCTAACGCTAGCGCCAAAGCTAGCGCCATTGCACTTTGCTGCTCCCGCGCACCCAAACGCAGGGATTCTGGTAACTGCGATAACAGCGCTTGAGCATGGGCAAAATGCTCCGGTGTAACGCTTCCAACTTGGTTTACAACGTGTCCTGGTGTGGCGCTGTCACCACCAGCAAAGCCCATTGTGAGCGATTCCTGGGAAGGGGAACGCATTTGATTGCGAGATGGCATTGCTGGCAAATTGCTGACGTTCAAACCTCTAACACGACGGATACGTTCTGCTAGAGGTGGGTGAGTAGAAAACATATTTTCCCAGAAAGAGGGGTTGAGGGCATTGCCAAAAAACATGTGGCTAGCGGCTTCTGCTCCGGGCGAAATCAAGCGTGAATCCATCTGTTGGAGTTTTTGAAAGACTCCGGTAAGTCCATTGGGGTTGCGAGTGAACTGTACGGCTGAAGCATCAGCGAGAAATTCGCGTTGGCGAGAGACGGCGGCTTTAATCAAGCGTCCACAAAGTAATCCGATACCGCCAATTGCCATTAGTGCCAAGCCAAAAGCCCAGATAGGTAAACCCTTGTCTTCCTTTCCGAAGCGGAAGCTACCGCGAAGACGCAACAGCAATTCCCCGGTTAAATAAATGAACAAAATCCCATGCAGTAGTCCCACCAAACGCAAATTTAGCCGCATATCTCCATTGAGAATATGACTGAATTCGTGGCCGATGACTCCTTGTAACTCATCCCGGCTCAAGTGTTCCAAAGTTCCACGGGTAACTCCAATTACAGCATCATTGGGCGAAAATCCGGCAGCAAAGGCATTAATGCTGGTTTCTCTGTCGAGGAGATAAACTTGTGGGACAGAAATACCAGAAGCGATCGCCATTTCTTCGACAATATTTAATAGTTGTCGCCCTTGTTCATCGGCCATCTCTGGTAGCAGGAGTCTTCCTCCTAACTCTTGGGCAATTACGCTTCCGCCTTGACGGAGACAGGCAATTTTGTACAAACTTCCCACTGCGATCGCAATTATTGTAATCCCAGCCACGTAGAGAAATAACCCTGGATGCCACCAAACACGAGGAGCGATGCGAAACAAAAATAAACTGGCAATATAAATTGCCATAATCATGACTGCGATCGACAGGGAAAATAGCCCGATTAATTGTTGCGTATTTTGGCGTGCCCGATCCTGATGTTCAAAGAAATTCATAGACACCTAAAAAGACACGCGTGGAGCATTTCTTATTTCTGGAGTAGCTTCAGGGAGCAATTCTGCAATAGTAAAGTTAAATGTATTTGCCACAAGATTGCTAGGAAAAGATTCGCTTTTGGTGTTGTAAAGTGTCACTGCGTCATTAAAAGCCTGACGGGCAAAAGCAATCCGGTTTTCGGTGGAAGATAGTTCTTCCATTACCTGAGTCATGGCGCGATCGGCTTTCAATTCTGGATAAGATTCTGAAAGTACCATCAACCGACTTAACGCACCCGTCAGCATCCCTTCAGTATTGCCCAACTGTTGCATCGCTTGGGGATCTCCAGGATTTTGGGCGGCACGACTGCTAGCATTAATTGCAAAATTTCGGGCGGCAATAACTGCTTCTAAGGTTTCTCGCTCATGTTTCATATACCCTTTAGCAGTTTCCACCAAGTTGGGAATTAAATCATAGCGGCGCTGTAATTGAACATCGATTTGAGAATAAGCATTTTTGTAACGGTTGCGATACTTAATTAAATCGTTGTAGGCATTAATGATAATTACAGCAACAATGGCAACTAAAGCAACAGAAAATATTAAAAGCCCCATATTTTTAGATTATTTCCATCAGATACTTACTTTTTTGCAGATTTACCAATCACGGTAATCCTTATATCCAGCAAAATTTGTGTGGATATAAAGATGAGTCTACTTGTAGCAAGTTGGCTTCGTCGTCTGTAAAATTAGTTACGCAAGTTTACTGATGTAGGATTTTTTAAATAACCGTAGAAGCGCAAAGGGAAAGAAATACAAAGACAAGAGAAATAATTTACAACAATTCCAAACTATTTCTGAACTTTATCATCTCTCTTTTTTCTATGTACTCTGCGCCTCTGCGGTAGATTAAAAATTGTAGCCAGATACAGCAGATTTAAAGTTGGTGAGGTAGACAAGCTAAGTCTGTTACCCAGATATAAAGCGTGTTTTAATTGAGAATTCCGAATTCTGCTGTATCTCACCCATGAATCTGAATAAATAGGGAATAACCACTGACAGCAAGAATAAAAAGGATAGCGGCAGGAAAAATTACTACATCCCTGACAATAAATAAAATCCAATCTTTTCTTAATTCTTGTTTAAACTTGAGTTCTCGCAGTTTTCGCTCAAGTTCTAAGTCTTCTTGTGACTGCAAGTTTACAGGTGATAAAACTAGCGGATTGTCGCCTTTGCTGGCAATTATTTTTGATAAATCTGTTATATCTGTCATGTTGTTTAGATACCAATAATTTCAGTTTCAGGATTTTGGTTATCATCTGCAACCCAGATAGGTTTGCCTTTTTAATTGGCTTCTATAGCTACTTCTAGTAGTGCGTAGGCATCCAGGGTAAGAGCATCTCAATGTGTTGCGCCAGATTATTTAGTATATTCATAAAGTTATGGCGAAAATCTCAATTTATTTAAATTCGTTAGGTTTTTGCTTGTGTAGTGATTTCTATTTTAGCCACACTTCAACACGTTTCGGGTTCATCAATTAAATCCAATACTTCTTGTTTAATCACTCTCGAACAAAAAATATCTAGAATATCCTGGCAATCTCTCAGGAAAATTTAGCGAAAAAAGAGCCAGAGAGTTAGTTCTCTGGCTCAAAGCTGGAGACAAAAGAATTATCTAATAAAGGCTAACTTGGGTAAGAACCTAAATTCTTCCCAGGTTATGCAGCCCTAAAATAGTACCTACTCCCAAGATATGACCAAAGGCGGTAGTTGCTAAAAGGGCTGGTACACCAAAATTACCAAGGAAATTGGCTGAGGGTAGTTTTGGTTCAGCGTTGGGATACTTGATGGTAGATTTGCCAAAGGCAATGGCAATGATATTAGCAATAATCATAATCAGTCCAACTGTAGGACTCCATTGCAGAGGTGTGGTTGCAGCAGCGAGTAAGGTTGAGGTCAACACCTGGTTTGCTCCTGAAATTTATTAATGGTTGAAAACATAATCTGAAACTTTCCGAAGCAAATTCAAGAAATTACCCGATTTTGCATCAATATTTAACAGTTATTCTTACTACTTAATACAATATGAGTTTAACGTGGTGAGCTGATTGTGGTAGCTAGTTTGAATTTCAATGTCTGAAACAAATAAATTACTAGTATATTTTTATACTTACAATAGAACTCAGGAGTAAAATACGCTTTATACCTGGGTAACAGACTTAGCTTGTGTATCTCACCAACTTTAAATCTGCTGTAGATAAAAGTGATTCCGATAAAATTATGTCAATGTATCTATAGAAATCTGTACAGGAGTTATGAACAAAATAATCCCCGACTTTTTGAAGGATACAGTTGAAGTCAGAAATTTAAGGAGCGGATTCACCTTTCGGTAGATTTAGACAGAATAATCAAAACTGTATATTTGAATGAGGTAACACATGATTTGCCACAAAACCTCATGCTAAATCAGTAATTTCCAGATCAACAGATGAAATTTTGATTGAATTCTAGTTAATTTGTTCCTTAAGTTCCTCAAAAGCCATGACATCCCCTGAGCCTCAAACTGATTTTGGAGAAAAAACTCCACAAACGTCATTTGAGCCACCTTCTGGAAAACGGCGGTGGCTTTGGTTGAGTTTAGCCGCACTCCTATTTTTAGGGGGCGGAGCAACTCTAGTTTGGCGTTTACTCACTCCGCAAAATTCAGCACCTTCAACTGCTAACGCTCAACCTCAAGGGGTAAGAGTCAAAATATCAACAGTACAAAGCGGCATCATTGAGGAAAGTTCAGATTTTATTGCTAGTCTAAAATCCCTGCGCTCAGTCACGCTCCAGCCGAGAATTCAAGGTCAAGTTACCCAGATACTTGTCAAATCGGGAGATCCAATCGTCGAAGGAGCTGCAATTCTCCAAGTAGATTCTACATCACAGGCAGCGATCGCGAGGAATAATACTGTACCTCAAGCATTTTTAGTGCAACTGGCAAATGCCCGCGCCACACTCAAATCTTTAGAAACAGAACGACCATCCTACGTTGCGAATGTGCAATTGTACCAGCAGAACTACGAAAAGTTTATTAGCCTAGCTGAACAAGGAGCCGTGTCTCGACAGACTAGCAATCAGTTTGCTAATCGGCTTGCCAATGCTAAGACTAGTCTGGATGCAATCGATTCCAGGATTCAAGCACAACGAGCCACCATTTTGCAGGCTGAAAAATCCTTGCAGCAATCTAATGTAAATATTCAAACACAACAGCCGCAGTCTGACAAAATTACCGCTCCTTTTAGTGGCATAGTTGGCAACATCCCTGTGAAAGTCGGTAATTTAGTTGATACTTCGACACCATTAGTTAATATCAAGCAAAATCGACCTTTAGAAGTGAATATCTCTGTACCACTACAGCAAGGGTCCCAATTGCGTAAGGGAATGCCAGTAGAGCTGATGAACACACAAGGTCAAAAGCTTGGTAGAAGTAGGATATTTTTTATTGCACCTAATGCCAGCAATGAAACACAAACGATACTGATTAAAGCACTTTTTGATAACACTAACGGTCAGCTACGTGCAGATCAATTGGTCAGGACTAGAGTGTTCTGGAATCAGCGCCCCGGAGTTTTAATTCCCACAACAGCAATGACTCGTGTAGGCGGGGACACTTTTGTTTATGTAGTTGAAACAGAAACACCTCCCCAAGGTGTATCCCAACAAGTCGCTCGGCAAAGGCGAGTGAAGCTAGGCGAGATTAAAGGTAATAATTACCAAGTTATTGAAGGATTACAGCCAGAAGATAAAGTTATTATTTCAGGGTTGCTCAATCTTAGGGATGGTGTTGCGATCGTTCCAGAATTTTAATTAAGGGGAGTAGAGAGAAGGAGCAAGGGAGAAGTCTATTTAATGGAACACTCTTATCTGACCCAACATGTCCGATTGAGATTCAATCCGAGATAGGTTCAGAAAATCCCTTCTTAAAATAATTTCATCTACGCAGATTTGATTGACCAGATGAGCTTTTGGTTAACGAAGACAGACAATTTATAAAAGATGTTTGTAGACTATGGTCAAGACAATACCTGTGTCATCAGCACTTAAATTCTGTCAAGTTCGGTAAGGTGTAGTTTACTGTCGTAGGCATCGTGTTTAGCTCAAAGAACACTCAGAAAGTGAATTTAGCTCAACATATTCAACAATATTCGCCAAGCCGTAGCAAATCTTAATCTGCTGTGAAGATACCGCTAAGAGGGCACGTATCTTCACCTTTTGCAAAGTATTTTCATTTCTCCCGCCTGAAAATTGCTGTAAATTCGCTGGCGGGATTTAGGCTGGAATCAAGTCGACAATTTTAGCAGCGATCGCTAAATTTAACTTTGGTATAGTACTTTAACAGCAGATAATCACTTTGGTGAACCAAAAAACTAGATTAATCTATGGCATCAATAGCAGGGAAAGTTGCAATTATCACTGGTGCATCGCGGGGAATTGGACGAGCGATCGCACTAAAATTAGCTGGTAACGGCGCATCTATTGTCGTTAACTATGCGGGTAATGCAGGCAAAGCACAAGAAGTTGTTGCAGAAATTGAAAAGTTGGGAGTAGAGGCAGTTGCTATCCAAGCTGATATTAGCAAAGTGCCCGACATCCAAAGGTTATTTGAGCAAACTCTTGAACGCTTCGGTAAAATCGATATTTTGGTCAACAATGCCGGAATCGCTTTCTATAAACCAATTACTGAGGTGAGTGAAGAAGATTTCGACGCGATTTTTGCCATTAATGTCAAAGGCACTTATTTTACTTGCCAACAAGCCGCGCAACACATGGCAGAAGGGGGACGGATTATTAACTTTTCCTCATCAACTACGGTGATGATGCTGCCAACTTATAGTGCCTATGTAGGAACCAAGGGTGCTGTTGAACAAATCACGCGGGTACTAGCTAAAGAATTGGGTGCAAAAGCGATCGCAGTTAATGTTATTTCTCCTGGTCCCACCGATACAGAATTGTTTCGAGAAGGCAAAACACAAGAACAGATAGACCATTTAGCCCAAATGGCTGCTTTTGGCAAACTGGGAGAAGTGCAAGAAATCGCTGATGTAGTAGCATTTCTCGCTAGCGATGAAGCCAGGTGGATCACAGGGCAAAACATCCGTGTCAACGGTGGAATCGCGTGAGGCGATCGAAACTGTCCTCATGAACGTGATTCCGTTTCCAAATCTCAGCCAGTAAGTGGGTATTGCTAGCCCTTGTTAAGGTAGGTAAAAATTAGACTGTTATTTCCATTCATTCGAGCTTTTTGCTGGAAGCAATGCTGCACGACAAAATTATCTTTTAAATCTCCAATGCCGTTAATCTACCATAGAAATTTAAGCCATGAATTCCAATATCAATCTTTTCACACCAGTTCAGCTTGGCCCTTACACCTAAGGAAAAAGTAGCAGCTTATGACAATCAATTAGGCACTTTTGTAGTACATAAACGCGAAGCGTCTTAAGAGGTGCTTCGCCTTCATAATTATTTATATACAGGGTCTTATCATGCATTTACCAGAAGATAATAGTCAATTTTCACGACAGAAACCAGTTTATCTAGAGCTAAATTTTCAGATTATTTGTGCAGTTGTACTAATTGCTGTTATTGGAGTTTCTAGTGTGACTCCGGCTTTTCCCAAGTTAGTTAAAGATTTAAATATTAATCCGAAAAATTTAGGTTTATTGATTACAGCATTTACATTACCATCTCTGATTTTAGGGCCGATTATTGGTATTGTTGCCGATAGATTGGGCAGAAAAAAAATTATTATTCCTTCACTGTTTATATTTGGCATAGCTGGGACTGCTTGCGCCTTCGCCCGCGATTTTAATTTATTGCTATGGTTGCGTTTGTTGCAAGGAATTGGTGCTGCTTCTTTGCTTTCTCTGAGTATCACCTTAATCGGCGATTTATACACCGGAGACAGACGGACTACGGCAATGGGTTACAATGCCAGTATTAGCAGCATCGGCACATCAAGTTATCCAATAATCGGTGGCGCATTAGCAACAATGGGCTGGTATTATCCCTTCATGTTGCCCATATTAGCGATTCCTCTTGGGTTGTTGGTATTGTTTGCACTTAAGAATCCCGAACCAAAAGGCGATCGCAATCTCAAAGAGTATTTGAGCAATGCCGTAAGAGTTCTGAAAAATCGTCAGCTATTTGGACTTTTTGTTGCCAGTGCTGCTAACTTTGTTTTCCTTTATGGCGCTTATGTCACATATTTACCACAGCTAATTAACGATACCTTCAAAGCGCCGCCCACCATTATTGGATTGCTACTTTCTAGTGTTTCCGTAGCAATTACCATCACAGCCTCCCAGTTAGGTAGATTAGCGAGAAGATTTCCCGCCACAAGTTTAATTAGTGCATCTTATGTTTTTTATGCTTTAGCGATGTTAATAGTTCCCTTTGTGTCAAATATCTGGTTACTATTAATTCCGAGTACAATTTTTGGGATTGGACTTGGTATTAATTTTCCTAGCATCCAAACACTTTTAGCAAATTTAGCACCAAGAGAATATTTAGCGACGATTATATCGGTAAATGGGACATTCTATGGATTAGGACAAACATTAGGGCCCTTATTGATGGGTTATGCCTTTGGTTTTGGCGGAATTAGTAGTGTGTTTTATGCCGCAACTGGTTTTGCAGTTTTGATATTTTTTGTGTTTAGGTATTGCACTTGTAGGTGATTCGTTATTCGTTTAGGAAGTGAGAGTCTTCTCAATTCGACGGTCAGGAATCAGCCAGATGACCGCGACTAAAGCGTATAATGCACAGGCAAACCATGAGTTCACAAAGGCAAGTGGAATTGCCAGAGCATAGAATACCAGCGATATTTTTTCCTTAAAGTTTCCAGTGACTGCGATCGCTAGAGTCGAATCCTTGCCGTGGGAAGAAATCAGGGTGCGGGTAAGGATAAAGTAAGCGATCGCAGCCAACAACAACACCGCACCATAAAAAGCAACTGGCATGGCGGCAAAGTGATTCTCGCCCATCCAGCCAGTGACGAAGGGAATTAGCGATAACCAAAACAGCAGATGCAGATTAGCCCAAAGGATACGGCCATTAACGTGTCGGACTGCTTGTAGTAGGTGATGGTGATTGTTCCAGTAGATGCCGATATAAATAAAACTCAACACATAGCTTAGAAATACCGGGATTAGTGGACGTAGGGCAGCTAAATCGAATCCATGCGGTACTTTGATTTCCAGCACCATAATGGTGATGATGATGGCAATCACCCCATCGCTGAATGCTTCTAATCTCCCTTTTCCCATGTACGCATTCCTTTTCTATTTACTTGAAAGTAAGTTATGACATTCTGTACTTTATCCTACCAAGTAGTCGCCATTGATGAAGATTTTCGGCGGGCTACGCCAACGCAAAATATTTAATTATCACTCGCCAATTTCCGCCGTAATTCCCGAATAGCGGCGCTAGTATTACGCTCGTAGGCAATTTTTAGAGATTCCGTGACTACTTCTGACACGTTGATGTTGGGGAAATAACGGCTACTGGTTTCAACAGTGTAGCGTAGATGCGAAGCGGCTTGTCGTAGACATTGCCTTGCAATCTGTAAATCACAAGCTGGTTCTTCTTGAACAACCAAACTTCAATACTTTAAATATTAACTGCTGCGGCTGAAAAATACAGCAGCTATAACAATTAAACCTAAAAGTGCTAGAGGAACCCAGAGATCAGGGACATCCGACAAACTCATAAAGGACTTCCAAATAAGTAGAGTGTATGAGGCAGATTGCAATAGACAGTTGCTACTTTATCAGTCAACTATTAAGTAAGCCTTTTTTTAACTTCCTCAGCCAAATTTTCTAGTAGTACTTCTACTTGCTCACCTGTTTTCAAATCTTTGAGTGATGACTTTTGCGCTGCTGCTTCTTCAGAACCAATAATTACGCAAAATTGAATTCCTTGCTTGTCTGCTAATTGAAATTGTTTACCCAAAGGACGCTTATCAAAGTTAGTTATCACATTAATTCCCGCCTGACGCAGATGTTGAGAAACTTTTAAATAAGTGGGCATTAAATCTTCTTGCATATTCACTACCATCACTTGGGCTGGTGTAGGAGCTAAGGTACTTAGAATTCCAGCTTTTAATAAACGACTAATTAAACGAGTTAAGCCAATAGAAATGCCGACACCAGGCATTTTTTCACCTAAAAATACCCCGACTAATTCTTCATATCTACCGCCAGAACAAATACTACCTAAAGCTTCATGTCCTAATAGAGTTGTTTCGTAAACTGTGCCGGTATAGTAATCAAGACCACGGGCAATGGATAAATCAATACAGAAACGGTTTTCGGCAACTCCGAGATTACGCACCCCAGCAATTACCGTTTCTAATTCGGTAACTCCTAAGCTCAATTGTTCGGTTTCTGGCAGATTTTGAGCAAGATGCTTGAGCTTATCTAAGACTTCATCAACCGAACCGTCTATTTTGATAAATTCAATAATTTCTTGTGCCTGTTCGGCTGAAATTCCTTCTTTCTCTAAATCTTGTTTTACTTTACTTTCACCAATCTTTTCTAGAGTATCAACAATACCAATACACGATTTTATTTGATTTTCGGCAATACCCAATGATTTAAAGAAACCAGTGAGAACTTTTCGGTTATTGATGCGAATCAGAAAATCACCAATATTAATTGCTTCAAATATTTCAGTGATAATTGCAGGCATCTGAGCATCATAGAGCAAGCTGAGTTCACGACGAGCAACTACATCAATATCGCACTGACGAAACTGACGAAAACGCCCATCTTTCGCCCGTTCTCCCCGAAAAACTACATCCGTTTGATAACGAGCAAAGGGAAAGGTTAATTCATTCAGGTGACGGGCAATATACGCCGCTAAAGGAACTGTTTGATCGAACTTTAAAGCTCTTGCTTCCGAACCAGTTTCGCCCGATTTATCTCTCTCGGCTTGTCGATTTGGTGGCAAGATGGGATCAATTCCATAAATGATATTGTCGCCTTGATTTCCTTTAGCTTGCAGCACTTCTAAACGTTCTACGGCAGGTGTTTCGATGGGCGTAAATCCATAGCTTTCAAAAACTCTACGGATGATATCTAATAAATATAATTCTAAACGCTTTTCGCTAGGAAGAAACTCTGGAAAACCGCTAGGAGTAGAAAAGTTTATTTTGTCACCTTTGGCCATGCGTGTACCTTACTAAGTTGAAATTTAAGATCAAAGCCTAACGACTGAAGTTGTGGCTACACAAACAAAGTCCGCCTGCAGAGTCTGCGAAAAATTGGGCTTCTATATTCATCCCACTGCTGAGACTTCAGTCGTGAGAGCAGAAATTATAACTTGATGTGAAGCATAATAAATTCCGTTTTTCTTCCAAGCGATCGCGTTTCTCGTCGGCTTCTAATCTTCCGTTGATCTGCTGCAAGTAACCTCTCGATCTACACCAATATCTTTCGCCAGTCCGCTCCAATTAGGTTGTTAGACCGCTATGCTCGCCAGTTTACGCTTTTATTGTCCACGCCCTGGCTTGCAATCTGCAAAACCCAAGGCCTCTGTGTCGAGAAAACTTGCGATTGCCATCTCAATAACTGCTTCGATTGGATATTCAATTTCAGTAGCACGAGCAATTAGAGCGGCGCGAATTCGTTCAGGTAAGCATCCTAAAATAACTTCGGCGTCATTGGGGGAAAGTTGCTCTTGGAGTTTTGCTTGCATCGCTTTACTACCCTTCGGTTGGAATTTGGACGTTGTAAGGAGGTTCGGTGGCTCTTAAAATAATGGCTTCTAGCTCCAATAGTAACGTAGGGTTTTCCCAATATGAAATGAATTGTTAAACCGTCCTTGGGGCAACACGATGACCTATAGGTTTTCTTAATACTTTGAATTTTTTTTGCGTGACATCAATGCACACCTTTGACTAAACTTATCTTTCTAGGGTGTCTCAAAAACTTGTGTTCTGAACGAATAGACTTGTGTTCTGAACGAATAGACTTGTTTTCTGAACGAACAGACTTGTTTTCTGAACGAACAGACTTGTTTTCTGAACGAACAGACTTGTTTTCTGAACGAACAGACTTGTTTTCTGAACGAATGGACTTGTTTTCTGAACGAACAGACTTGTTTTCTGAACGAATGGACTTGTGTTGTGAACGAATAGACTTGTGTTCTGAACCAAAACTATCAAAATTCTTCCAGGTGCTTTGATTATCGTGGACGAAACTGTGGCACAGGCGATCGCCTCTGGTAAAACAGATATTTTGAACAGGATGAGAATGCGATCGCCATTGGTTATGGTAATGAGTTGCATAGTGATGATGGCATTGGTCACTCCCCATTCTCAAACCACCAAGGGTCATTAGTAGCGTTAGTTTTGATCAAAATAGCTTTTTTTCGCATGAACCGTTTCAGCGCCGCCGCACCCATGCGCGATCCTCCCAAACCGGAGAATTTGAAAGGGTTTTTCTCTCCCTCATGCATGATGGCGGTGAGTCCAGCATCATTGATACTAATAGCACCTGCATCTATCTGGTAAGCAACTTCTAAAGCTTCTGTTTCCGAGGCAAATACAGCAGCACTTAATCCATAGATTGATTCATTGGCTAAAGAGACTGCTTCACCTACTGTAGAAAAAGGCATGACTGGCATAATCGGGCCAAAAGTCGCTTCGGTCATGACTTTCATGGAATGATTAACTTGGGTAAGCACTGTCGGACGACACCACCAACCCCCTCCAAAATCTTCTATTACACCGCCGCAATGAATTACTGCTCCTTTTTCAACTGCATCTAGGAGATGATCGCTAATAATGGCTGCCTGTTTTTCGGCGATGATCGGGCCAATTTCTCCACTTTCGACTGTGGGGTAGGCTAGCTCAAGGCGATGTGCTTTGGCTACTAGTTGATGGTAAAACTTTTCAAATATGGAGTTTGCAACGTAAATTCGCTCAATTGAGAAGTATGACTGTCCGGTGTTGGCGACCGAAGCCCACAATATTGCTGAGGTTGCTAATTCTAAGTTGGCTGATTCTAAAACGATCGCAGGATCTTTTCCTCCTAATTCCAAAAAAGCTGGAATAAACTGTTTTGCAGCCGCCTGTGCAACTTTTCTCCCCGTCGCTACACTGCCTGTAAAGCATACCAAATCTACATTTTCAATCAAAACAGATCCGGTTGCGCCTGCTCCTTCCACAAAAGTTAATACCTCGTGCAGTTTGGGAACGGTATTGAGTGCTGTAATCAGTGGTGCTACGAAGCGGGGAGTGATTTCACTGGGTTTGACAATGACAGCACAACCTGCCAACAATGCCGGAATAGTATCAACAGTAGACAGTGACAGGGGAAAATTCCACGGGCTAATTACCCCAACCAGGGGATAAGGAACGGATGTTTGTTGCAAGGCAATAAAGGGAATGGCTGTATTTTTTGCAGATTCTTGCAGCAAGTCCGGTGCTAACCGACACCAGCGATCGATACTGGAGAGGAAAGAATCTATTTCTAATACCGAGGTTGACAATCTTCCTGTATCATTTACCAAAGCTTCCGTGAGGCGATCGCGTCCAGATAATATCGCATTCTTCCACTGTTGTAAGGCTTCAATTCTCCCCTCTAAGCCCAACTGCTGCCAGCGAACTTGTGCCCTGCGCGTGCGCTTACATTGCTGTACCAGCAGCCTTGGAGGCGGCGGGATAATTACGTAGTCAAATTTGCCAGTTCGGGGATTGCGGACTTCTATTGGTTTTGTCATTTGTCATTTGTCATTTGTCATTTGTTATTACTTCCTAATCCCCAAATTCCCATTCCCAAATTCAAATCATCCCCAGGTTGGTTAAGCACTCAATGGTGGTTTGCTGTGTTTACAGGAAGTATTTGCGGTCTACTTCTCTTTCCAGCATAGTATTAGCGGGGTAAAAGTGTGATTGGCGATCGCGAGTCAAGGTTGATTGCATAACAGGTAACTTGCGATGCGAAAGCGCAGTCCGATTCTAAATTAGTGGACATGGAAAATTGAGAGTCATAACAAATGACCAATGACAAATTTAGAGAATGCGATCGCCACCCCAGAGCGATCGCACAAGTCTATCTGTCAATTCCGATCCAAACATCTGTGCCGCAAATTTATTACCTGGATCGCGTTCAGCACTGATACGGCGGAGCGCGAAATCACGAATAGCTAAAGCTTTGCGTGCATCTTCTGGCACAGGTTCAGCTGCATCTACCCAAGTTAACCAGCGATCGAGTGTTTCGTGTGCAAGTGTGCGAGTTAGTTCCAAGGTTTCAAAAGTAGATGCGCCTGTATAGCAAAGACTAACAGGCGATTGAAATAGGCGAATATAGGCACTTTTGCTAGTAAATACCTTAAGCCGCGAATCTGACTGTAACTTTAAGAATGTTTCATTAACTGGTTCATAGTAGCGATCGAGAGATGCCAAATCGGTTAAAAGGTCAGTCCGAGGAATGTAATCTATATAAAAGAAAATATTTGGAAGTGTGCCAAACTCGAAGGCCAAATGAGGAACCTGAATATGGGACTTCAACCAAGTGGTGAGGCGCATAGTGCTAAAGTTTGATTTTCCAGGGTTTCCCAACCACGAATGCACTAGCCAGTCAATTTCTTCCCCAGAAAAAGCGGTCAGCGAACCTTTCATGTTGCCATCAAGACTGCTATATTGCTGTAAATTTTCTACAGAAGGATCTGGATGTAACTGAAAACGAGTCTCTAATTTTTGGCGGAGTTCCTTTGTAATCTCCCACAACTGCTCAAATACAGCTTTATTGTCTAAATCAGTTGGTTGCTGAGTCATGGTTTTAGTTTGCAGTTTTTCTATAAACTTCATATTTAGTTTGACACTTTCCGGTATCTAATTCGTTACTGATATCGAGCAACGCATTCATCGAATTCAGGACTGTGAGAAACAGACTATCAACGAAAGCGCGCTCAATCTATTGCAGCAATTTATATCAATCGATGATTCTTCATTGAGACGCCTTTGCCTTTAGCACAAACATCCGTAATAATACTGTGATTTTATATAAAATTGTTTTTACTGTACTTAATTATAAAAATAAAAATAATTTTGTTGAGAAATATAGACAAATTAGAAGAAAAACAAATACTAATAAGTTAGTTGTTTGATTATAAATATACAGAATATGGCTTTTGATTTAGATAAAGCTTTTCAACTAGATATAGCTCAAATGAATTTGAAAAAAGCACATTCATTAGTATTTAAGTTACATGGCGAGCCGAAATTTCCTTTTATCATTTGGTTATTAGAGAACCCTAATAGCATAGTGGCATTACCTGGAAAAATTAGTCTGCTCCATCATGATTATATTCACATACTTTTAGGTAGAGGGATTTCTTCTCAAGATGAAGCCTTTGTAATAGGATTTACAATGGGTAATGACTTAAAGACTAATCAACTACATTTATTCATCTATCAAGTCTTTGCTAAATTTATATATCCAGTTCCTTATAAATTTTCAAGTTTAGACTTAATAAGTTTTAAATTAGGATTTTTTTATGGCAGGAAAATTAAAATCAAACAAATTAATGAAATTAATTTTGAGCTTTACCAAAGTGAAAATGTAGGATTTTTAAGAGATTTTTTTGGTATCAATACTGATGAGTCTAAACTTTTACAAGAGTATTAATAGCGACAACACAGAATTAAAATATATCTAAAATAATAGTATTAAAATGCACCTACCTTATAAACTGAGATTTGCTTCCTCTCAACTAATAACTATAACAGTACTCCTTACTCTGCTCTTATTCATTCCTCAAGTTTGGCTCAACTTGCAAGCATATTATGACTTCAATAGTATTACTAAAAATGAATTTGAACTCCAAATATTAAGCGACAAAATTACTTATTATGATGAAGTACTAACTATGTCAGCCCGCATGAATGCTGCTACAGGAAACACTATTTGGGAACAACGATATCGCCAATTCGAACCTAAGCTTGACATTGCTATTAAAGAATCTATTAAACTAGCTCCTAAAGCATATAAAAATGAGGATGCCAAGAAAATTGATGCTGCTAATCAACGCCTAGTAGCAATGGAATATCAATCTTTTGATTTAGTTAATAAAAATCAAGAAGAGACAGCACAACAATTACTTTTTAACCGCCAATATGAAACTCAGAAGCAAATTTATGCTGATGGGGTGATGAAAAGAAAGTATAATATTTCACTTGAATTGCAGCAAAAAGTTGATCAATATTATCAAAAAATATTATGGGCAATTTCGGAGTCTATTATAAGTTTAGGAATGCTGATTCCGGCATGGCTTTTAGTATTGCATTTATTACAGCAATACTTAAAAGCTAAAAAAATTGCTCAAGCCGCTTTAGAAGAAACGAACTGTCGATTGGAAATGCAAGTTACGGAGAGAACGGCAAAATTAAAACATAAAAATATTCAGCTACAAAATACACTGCAAGAATTGCAATACACTCAAGTACAACTTATTCAAACTGAAAAAATGTCTTCATTAGGTCAACTAGTTGCTGGTGTTGCTCATGAAATCAATAATCCAGTTAATTTTATTTATGGTAATCTGATGTATATTAGAGAATATAGTCAGCAATTACTAACTTTAATTAAACTATATCAGCAACAATGTTATAGTGAAAACCCAGAAATAACTCTTCTAATTAATGAGATAGATTTAGAGTTTATTGTTGATGATATGCCGAAAATTTTATCATCAATGGCAATTGGTACCGAACGTATTCGCGAAATTGTGCTAACTTTGCGTAACTTCTCACGTCTTGATGAAGCAGAAATGAAATTTGTTGATATTCATGAAGGAATTAATAGTACTCTATTAATTTTACAGTATCGTTTCAAAGAAAATCATAAACAGCAGGAAATTGCAATTATCAAAGATTATGGTAATTTGCCTCTTGTTGAATGTTATGCAGGAGGATTAAATCAGGTATTTATGAATATCCTTAGTAACGCGATTGATGCTTTACATCAACGAGAAGTAGAGCGTTTAAAAGGAAATATTGAAAGACAGCTTAATTCTATTATTATCCATACTCAATTTAAAAATGAAGAGTACGTAATTATTAGTATAAAAGATAACGGTTTAGGAATAACTGAAGAAGATCAAACTAGATTATTTGACCCTTTCTTTACTACTAAACCTATAGGTAAAGGTACTGGCTTAGGATTATCTATTAGTTACGAGATTATAGTGGAAAAACATCAAGGAAAAATTAAGTGTATTTCTGCACCTGGTAAGGGTACAGAGTTTGTGATTGAGATTCCTATCAAGCAGACACGTTAAATAGTTCCCCATTTACAGAGAGCCATGTTGCTATTTCAATTATTACTAATAGAAAATCCTCGACGCGTAGGTTTAATATTAGCTAACTCCACCTGAAAACTTACTTTGTCGCTCATTTCCCCACTTCTCGCTTCCAAAGTCCACTTACCAGGACGTAAACTCCAAAATAAAGAATTAGCTGAGTTTGTATCTAACTTTTCGCCATTTAACCACCACTCCACTGGTGCAGATTTATTTCCCGCTAGCTTAAATTCGAGTTTTTGCTTTGCTTCTTCACCAGGATAAAGTAAAAATAAATCGCCATGATGCGGAGATAAAATTCTCAAATTGGTAGAAGTAAAATTTGACTGTTGTTGTTTTGCCAACCATTCATCATACTCTGGTGGCAAATTGAATTGATTCTCACGTTCGTAATTACTTTTATCTTCTGGATAGAAATATTCTTGCACGACTGAGGTACAATCTGGTGTGGGTCGTAACCCCGAAACTGCACAAACAGGTAATTGCACTAAACCTTCTGGAGATGGAAAACCTGCTGGTTCTTGATGTTCATGCAGATGTAACATAATTCGATTCCATAACGGTGCTGCACCTGTCACACCTGAAACCTGTCGCATCGGTTCACCGTTGAAATTGCCTACCCAAGTAGCGACGGTGTAATCTGTAGTGAAGCCAACAGTCCAAGTATCCCGAAAATTGGAAGAAGTGCCAGTTTTAACAGCTGAAGGAAAGGGTAAATTTAACACCGAGTCTACACCAAATGCTGTTGCACGAGCATAGCTGTCACTGAGTATGTTGGTGATTAATTGCCATATTGTCGTCGAATTTTGGATTGTATATTTGGGATTTTGGATTGGGGAATTGGAAAATGTGCTTACTAAAGGGGTAGCATTTCCTTGTCGTGCTATGGTTAAGTATGCACGGGCTAATTCCCAGAGGCTGACTTCGCCACTACCTAGAGTCAAACCCAAACCATAATGTTCTGGAGTTTGATTGAGGTGTTCAAATCCCAGTTGATGCAGTCGTTCTAAGAAAGTTTCCACACCTACTTTTTCTAATACGCGCACTGCGGGTACATTTAAAGAATTTGCTAAAGCGATTCGCACCCGCACAGGGCCAAGAAACCTTTCGGTGTAATCTGTAGGGCTGTAAAGTTTCGCGCCGGGAATTGCATAATGGGCGGGTACATCTGCCAAAATGGTATTTGGACGAATTAAACCTTTTTCTAAAGCTAGTTCATAGACAAAAGGTTTAAGGGTAGAACCTGGTTGACGTAGTGCTTGCACTCCATCATTGCGTCCCAGTTTGGCTTCATTAAAGTAATCAGGTGAACCGACATAAGCTAAAACTTCACCAGTGTAATTATCAATCACCAACGCGGCTGCATCATGGACATTGTTCGCGGCTAGGGAAGAAATTACCTGCTGTACCTGTGCTTCGACAAACTGTTGCAAAGGGCGATTTATAGTCGTGCGGATGGGGGAATTTTGTTCTGCTTGCGTCTTATCAAACTGATTGGCTAACCAAAATAAAAAGTGTGGTGCAGCGATAATTCCCCCTTGGCGAGATTGAAACACAACTTTTTCAGTATGTGTTCGGGCTGCGATCGCACTATTAATATACTTTTCCTGTACCATCCGATTAAGGACGTATTTTTGTCGCTGCTTCAGCCGTTCCCAATGCTCATAAGGATTAAAGTATGTGGGATTATTGGGAATAGCAGCCAATAAACTAGCTTGAGCAAGATTCAACTCACTAGCTGGAATGGAAAAATAAGTCCGCGCGGCGGCTTCCACACCATATATATTCCCTCCCATTGGTAGGCGATTGATATATGCAGAGAGAATTTCATCTTTGTTCATCCCTGCTGCTAACCGCCAAGATAGCCAAATTTCACTCAGTTTACCAGAGAAGCTGCGAGGCACTGGATCTAACATCCGCGCCAACTGCATAGTAATTGTGGAAGCGCCGGAAACAATTCGTTTCGTATGGATGGCTTCTTTGCTAGCGCGGATAACAGCTTTCACATCCAACGCCCCGTGATGGTAAAAGCTGCCATCTTCGGCGGCTAAAATCGCATGGGTAAAATGGGGCGAAACCTGATTGAGTGGTACTACTGATGTATGCTCTTGATCGCGGGTGAGTAGTGTTCCTAATGGTAAACCATTGCGATCGCTAAATTGCATTGCCAACTGATTTTGGGCAATATTTGCGGCACGAATGGGCGCAAAATAAGGTAGTAAGCGTATCACCAGACAGATTAGCAGCACAGCTAGGATAACCTTACTAGTGTGCTTAAGTTTGAGTAGCGATCGTAAAATTAGTTTCATCAGGGAATTCCCTGTCCAAGAAAACCTACCTTAATCTTGACGCAGCGATTACATCTACATCAGTAAATATTTCAAATCCTTAATAATTAATTTTTACTAACTTAGCAGATGTAAATTAATGTTTGCGAAACTTAAATACTTATTTATAGTTAAGAATTGTAGTCATTTTTGGAACAATAACACTAGATTAGTTATCTATGTAAATAAACAGACGTTACATCCAAAACTTGTGTAAAAACAACTAGTTATCTTGCGTACTTTATTAGTATTGGCATTTCCGGCTCCATGAGGTAATGCAAGTTTTTATTTGCTATAGTGGGTGAATTTTTTATTTTTAATTACTAGAAAGATGATTATCAGAGTTTTACTGCGCTTCCAGCATAAAATAACCTATCGCGTTCTTAGGGTTATTGACAGTTCGTTAAAAAAAATTAGGCGTTTTTCAAGCCGGAAAAGAACAATACAGTTTCTCCTTCTATTTACATTTATATTAGGGATGGCAGGGTGTAATTTTTTTGGTATCAACTCAAGTAAAGAACAACTCCCAGCAGTTTCCCCACTCACACCACCAAAATTACCAGACTGGATTGAACAAATTAGTCCCATTGGAGATGCAAAACCCCTCAACCAAATCCGCATCCGTTTTAAAGAAGCTTTAATCCCAGTTGAAAGTCTTGATAGTCCAGAACAGCAAAAAATATTACAAAAATTTGCCCTTTGGCCGCCTTTACCCGGTCAATTTCGCTTTTTAACACCGCGCATGGTAGGATTTCAAGCTGATAAAGCTTTGCCAATAGCGACAAGATTTCAAGTCACTCTCAAAACAGGTTTAGCCGATTTAAAAAATCATCGATTAGACAAAGATTTACCTTGGACTTTCAACACTGAATCTATTAAATTAACTAATTTACCCGGTGTCAATCCCATTGAAAAAGCTGATATTGAACCAATTGATTTACAACAAAAATTACAGGTTACTTCAAATGTTGAATTAGATTTAGCTTCTGTACAAGAACATTTACAGTTAATTCCTGAAGGTAAAAGTAAAGGTACAGGTTTTAAAGTTGAATTAAACAAAGAAGAAAAACCATTAAAAAATGAAGAAGACCCTTTAGAAAAATTTGAACCTTCAGTACGCAATTGGATTTATAACCTCATCCCCCAGCAAAATCTGGAAAAAGCAACCAGTTATCGTCTGGTATTTTCTCCAGGAATACGTCCTGCTTATGGCAATCTACCTACAGAAAAAGAATTTGCCACTAAGTTAGCAACTTATTCGCCTTTGGCATTTCAAAAAATTAACTTTTACGGACAGCCAGATGCAGGTGGAACTTTTGGAAGATTTATTAAAGGTAGTCCGCAGCTAGAATTTAATAATGTCTTGTTAGCAGATTCAGCTAAAGAAAATATTACCATTAATCCAGCACCAAAAGAAATTTCGAGAATTCTGCAAGTTAATGATGAAGATAAAATTGTTGGTATCAATCCTTATGCGCTAGAACCAGCCAAGACTTATACAATTACTATCGGCGGAAATCTCAAAGATAAGTTTGGGCAAACTTTGGGTAAACCCGTCACACTTAAATATGATACTGGAGATTTAGCTGGAGATATCTGGGTACCATCAGATTTGAATATTTTCCCTACAAGTAAAGATTTACAGTTAAATATTAGTACGGGAAATCTGCCAGAATCCAAATACAAAGCAGCTTATCGAGTAGTTAAACCTACAGATTTAGTTTATTTTAATAATAGTAGTGATTTATTACCACAAGCTTCTGAATGGCAAAGCTTTAAGGTATCGGGTAAGAAAAATCAATCAGTTGATATTGCTATCCCTCTCCGGGAAAAAATAAGTGCTGCTACGGGAATGCTAGCTTATGGAGTCCAAGCCCGCACTAATAAATATCAAGAGAATGGGAAGGAACTGTGGCGCGAACCTACGACTTATGGCATGGTTGAATTGACAAATTTGGGCGTATTTACTCAGTGGTTTCCTGAGTCAGGGTTAATTCGCGTCAATCATCTTACAGATGGTTCGCCAGTTAAAAATGGCGCTATCGAAATTTATCAATCAAAATTACAAGCAAAATCTCACCCCGAACCAGTACCTTGTGCAACAGGTAAAACTGATGAAAATGGAATTTTTAGAATTGTTCGTGAAGGATTACAACAATGTTATTCTGGCAATGAAAGCTCTAGTAAATCACCACAACTATTAGTAATTGCCCGTGAAAATCAAGATTGGGCCTTCGCTAGAACTGAAGAATATAGCGGTGTTTATGGATATGGTATTGATGCGGGTTGGCAAGATAGTAAGCCAGAATCACGTGGGGTAATTTTCTCGGATAGACAGTTATATCAACCAGGCGAAAAAGCTTGGTTGACTGGTTTCGCGGACTTCTTGGAGAATGGTGCAATTCAGCAAGATAAAAATGCTGCTTACCAATTAACTTTAGTAAATCCCGATGGACAAAAAACCAGCTTAGGTACGCAAACCACAAATGAATTTGGCAGTTTTTCTCTGGAACTGCCAATCAAAACTACTCAGCGCTTAGGCTACTATACAATCCAGGCGAAAGGTAAAAATGGGCAAGAAATTTCTGGAGAGTTTCGGGTAGCTGAGTTTAAGCCACCCAATTTTAAAGTCGAACTCAACTTAGATAAAGAATTTGCATACATTGGCGAGAAAGTAAATATTAATGCTACAAGCAATTATTTGTTTGGTGCGCCTGTGGAAGGTGGAGAAGCAAAATATTTTATCACTCGTCAGCAGGCTGATTTCGTTCCTAAAGGTTGGGAGGGATTTACTTTTGGTAGGCAATGGTTATGGCCAGAGGAAACGCCTACTATATCTAGTGATGTATTGCAAACTAATGCCCAACTATATGCTAATGGTAAAAGTAGTCAAACTGTGAATGTGGCAAATGATTTACCATATCCGATGACTTACCAAGTCGATGTGCAAGTTGCAGATGTTTCTAATCTGTCTGTAGCTAATTCAAAAACATTTACCGCCTTACCGAGTAATCGTCTCATCGGGTTAAAAAGTAATTTCATAGCTGATGCTGGTAAGCCTTTTCCGATTGAAGTGATTGTTACTGACCCTCTAGGAAAACCAATCACAGGTCAACGGGTGCGGCTGGAATTACAACAGATTAAATACAGCAGCGTCACGCAGTTGGTGGAAGGTAGCCGAACACCAAAAAATCAAGTTGAATATAAAACAGTAGGACAAGCAGAAATTACATCTGCGAGTAATCCGCAATCGGTAAATTTGACAGCGCCGGAATCCGCTTCATATCGGATTAGAGTTAATTTTAGCGATGCTAAAGGTGAATTAACTGCTACAGATTTACAAATTTGGGCAACTGGAGAAAATCCAGTATTTTGGGGTTCTAAAGAAGAAGATATTTTAGAAGTTAAATTAGATAAAAAAGAATTCAAGCCTGGTGAAACTGCTACTGCCCTAATTCAATCTCCCTATCCAGATGCAGAATTGTACTTTGCTGTGATTAAAGACAAACCCCTTTATCAGCAGATTATTAAAGTTCAGGGAGGCGCACCACAAATTCAGTTTCAAGTCACCCCAGAAATGCTGCCTAATGCAGCCATTGAAGCTGTATTAGTAAGACAGGGTAAACCTATTAACCAAGTGGAAGCAGGAAGTTTAGATAACTTAGTGAAGATTGGTTTTACACCTTTTAAAGTTAATTTAGAAGAGAAGTATTTAAAACTGCAAGTTAAACCAGTGCAAGCATCATTAGAACCTGGTGCAGAGGAAACAGTACAACTAGAACTGAGGGACAATCAAGGAAACCCCACCAAAGGACAGTTTACAGTCATGGTGGTAAACGAGGCGGTGTTACAACTTTCTGGTTATCGTCCGCCAGATTTGGTAGATACAGTTTACGCAGAACAGCCAATATCTACCCGCTTTAGCGATAATCGCCCAGATGTCATATTACAAGCACAAGATGTAGCTAAACCCAAAGGTTGGGGTTATGGCGGTGGTTTCTCAACTGGTGCAGCCAATACTCGCACTCGCACCGATTTTCAAGCCTTAGCTTACTACAACGGTTCTGTCCTTACCGATGCAAATGGGAATGCACAGATAACCTTTAAACTCCCAGATGATTTAACTACATGGCGGGTGATGGCTGTCGCTACTGATGGAAATCTGCGTTTCGGGAATGGGGACACAACGTTTATCACCACCAAGCCACTGCTCACTAATGCCATCTTGCCACAATTTGCCCGTCCAGGCGATCGCATCCTCGCCGGTTTATCTGTAACTAATAACACTGGGAATACAGGAAATCTCTCAATTAATGGTGAACTTAGCGGTAATGTGAAGTTTACTGAGAAAAACCCCACAGCTACTTCTTTACAAACCAAAGCTGAATCTGCAACTCATGCTTATCGCTTTCCCATGCTGGCGGATAACGTGGGAGTTGGTAAAGTTCGCTTTACCACTCAGTTAAATGGTACAGCCGCAGATGCTTTTGAAATACCTTTGGAAATTAAGCCAATTGAAATTACAGAACAAGTTGTTGAATCTGGTGTTACTGAAAAACAGGTGAAGATTCCCCTGAATGTTGATAAAAATAACTTCCCTGATGCGGGAGGTTTAGATATTCAGTTGGCGAGTACTTTGATACCAGAAATTAAAGCACCAGCAAAGCAGGTTTTAGAAGATGATGATTTGCCGTTTACAGAACCGGCGGCCAGTCAGTTAATAATTGCGGCAAATCTGCAAACTCTTGCCCAAAAATATGGTCAAAACTTTGCAGAATTTAATCCTAGCCAACAAGCTAATCAAGCAATTGAAAAATTACAAAAACTCCAAATAGCCGATGGTGGTTTTGCCGCTTTTCCAGGACAAGAAAAATCTGACCCTTGGGTTTCTTCCTATACGGGAGAATCTTTGGCTAAAGCCAGTCAGGTGTTCCCTAATTTAGTCGATTCTGCAATGCTGTCTCGCCTGAAAGCTTATCTGCAAAAAGTTATGGCGAATCCTGGAGAAAATGAGTTTTGCAAACAACTACTCTGTAAAAGGCAACTGCAACTTAATGCTTTAATCTCTTTAGCAGAATTGGGAGACAAACGCAATACTTTCCTTGCAGATATTTATGAACAGCGCAATAACTTTGATGTAGCAACTCAAATTAAACTAGCGCGATACTTATCTCAATTCTCAGAATGGCAAGATGAATCTCAACAATTAGTGAACAAGCTGCAACAGAATATTTATGAAACTGGCCGCACAGCAGTTGTAAGTTTACCACGTAGTTGGGGATGGATGAGTTCATCTACCACGACGCAAGCGCAAGCTTTACGTTTATTTATTGCCAAACAAAGTAAACCCGAAGTTATAGATAAGTTATTCCAAAGTCTTCTGGCATTACGACGGGATGGTACATGGCAAACTAACTATAATAATGCCCAAGCTTTAACAGCTTTGGTAGATTATAGTCAACTGCAACCCACAGCACCTAATTTTGTTGCCACAGTGGAATTAGCTGGTAATAAGTTAGGAGAAAATAGGTTTAATGGCTACCAAAATCCTAGCTTACAGCTAAATGTGCCGATGAATAAATTACCTCGTGGGCGTAATGATTTAACGCTGCAAAAATCAGGTAATGGCACTTTACACTATCTGGTTGCTTATAATTATCGCTTGCAAGGTAATCAAGCAGGCAGGTTTAACGGACTACGCATAACACGAGAAATTAGTCAAGTAAATGAAGAAAAAATTTTGCAAAAAACAGGTCTTTACGCTTTTGATAAACCCTTGACTTTAGCCTCTGGACAGGTGTTTGATATTGGTTTAGAAATCATCGCCGATCATCCTGTAGATCATCTGGTGATAAAAGATCCGCTACCATCAGGTTTTGAGGCGGTGGATGCAAGTTTTCAAACTGCTACAGCTGCATTACAAGCAAAAGCCGATAGCTGGGAACTTGGTTTTAGAAATATCTACCGCGATCGCATTATCGCCTACACCGACCATCTAGAACCAGGAGTTTATAGCCTGCACTACTTAGTCCGTTCTGTTACTCCTGGTACATTTTCTTGGCCTGGTGCGGAAGTTCACTTGCAATATGCGCCAGAAGAATTTGGGCGAACTGCTGAGTCTACATTAATATTGGAAGATGGAAAGTAATTATTTATGCGATATTTGGCTACAACAAATCTAAAAATCTTTCCAAGTCTATACAGACCTCGCCTTCTTGAGTAATCAACTCATCTTCCAATCGCTCAAGATAAAGTTCTATTGCTTCTTCCACAGTTTCTCCTTCACTGATACAGCCAGGAAGTGAGGGAATACGGACGTGTATCCCCAACAAAAAAGCGATGGCATTATCGCTTATGCCGACCACCTAGAACCAGAAGTTTATAGCCTCCATTACTTAGTCCGTTCTATGACTCCTGGTGCATTTTCTTGGTTTGCTGCCCAAATACATTTGCAATATGTACTAGAAGAATTTGGGCGTATTGCTGGGTTAACACTGCTACTGAAGTATATAAAGTAATTATTAATACTTTATTTAGCTACAGCAAATCTAAAAATTTTTCCAAGTATATACGAGCCTGCTTTTAAATATTAAGGTTTAACTAACTAATTTGGCTTTTATGGGCAAAAGAAACGCTCATATAAGACCATTTTTTAACAAGCATACTTAAGTAAAAGCTGCGTTTATTACATAGAGATGTCAAAGTTAAAGTAAAAACAACAACGGTAAATTAGCTGGTTACAATTTAGGGTTAGTCTCAATACGATATAACACAATACAGTTCAGATAAACCTAAAACTCTGATGCGAGACATGATTTCCCGCGTCTTAAAAGATCAATTATCCACAAACCCTTAACTAAACCGTATGGGAATATAACAAATTAGACATTTTTACAACAAAGTAGGAAAGTTACTTTTGCTCTAATCTTAAAGATTGAAAATCGGCGTAATAAAAAATGCAACAAGTACTAACATTAATTGAACAAAAAAAACAAGAATATGCTCAATTAGCCTTGTTTAGTTTTATGCAAAATAAAAGTATAAACCCTATCCAAAGGTTAGCTTGGGCACCATGTGCTGCTCATTTTATTATGAATTTTGGAGAACTTAATAAGTATTTTTTGCGAGTAGAACCAACAAACGATCCAATTCAGGCATTAATTAACAAGCATACTTATGAAGATGACCATCATTGGTTGTGGTTTTTAGAAGATTTGAAAAATCTAGAACTTGACAAATCATTAAAATTTAGTGATGCATTAAAATTCCTTTGGAGTGAAGAAACTAAGAATGCTCGTTATTTAAATTATCAACTCTATCGATATACTTCACAAGCAACTCCTATTCAGAAAATCATAGTTATTGAAGTTACCGAAGCGACAGGTAACATAATGTTTTCAACAGCGGCAGAGATTGGCAAAGAAATTAAAGCAATTACCCAAAAACCATGCCGATATTTTGCAGATTTCCATCTGAATGTTGAAACTGGTCACATGACAAGTCAATCTGGAATAGAGCAATTTTTACAAGATATTCAACTATCAGAAGCAACTCGACAAGAAGCTTATGAATTAGTTGAGAACTTATTTACAATTTTCACACAATTTACAAATGAGCTTTTGGTATATGCTGAAACCCACAAAGTTGAGCAGCAATTGAAAACCGCATAAGTTATTAAGCAAGCTTTTTGAAATTGACTATCATACAAAAATAGGAACTTTAACTATGTCACAGGATGTACAAAAAATTTTAATTGTTGGTGGTGGTTCAGCCGGTTGGATGACGGCAGCTTATTTAAGTAAAGCACTAGATAAAAATATTAATATTACTCTGGTGGAATCATCTAACATCACAAAAATTGGTGTTGGAGAAGCAACTTTTAGTACCATCAAAGTATTCTTTGATTTTCTAGGGTTACAAGAATATGAATGGATGCCAAAGTGTAATGCCACATATAAGATGGCAATTAAGTTTGTCAACTGGAATGCAAAAGGGCAACACTTCTACCATCCTTTCCAGAGATATGAGGTAATCGACGGCTTTGATATCTCTGAATGGTGGCTGAAAATGAAGAAAGACCAAGAAGCATTTGATTATGCCTGCTTTCTAATTCCCTGGCTGTGCGATCATCAAAGATCGCCGAGATATTTAGATAGTAAAGTCTTCGATCACAAAGTTCAAAATGAATTTTCTCAAGAGCATATCGCCAAGAAAAATATCTTGGATAAGTTAAAAATTCAGTACCCCTATGCCTATCATTTTGATGCGAATCTACTGGCAAGATTCATGAAAGATTATGCAATGTCAAGGGGAGTGAAGCAAATTGTTGATGATATGGTGGATATTAAGTTAACTGAGGATGGGAGCATAGATAGTCTTACAACCAAAGAGCATGGCATTCTCAGTGGCGACCTTTTTATTGACTGTACTGGTTTCCGTGGTCTTTTGATCAACAAAGCGCTTGGTGAGCCATTCATTTCTTATTCAGATTCACTATTGTGCGATCGCGCGATCGCAATGCAGATACCAACTGATATCAAAAAAGATGGCATCAACCCTTATACCACGTCAACTGCACTTTCGTCGGGTTGGGTCTGGAATATACCTTTGTATGGCAGAAATGGTACTGGGTATGTTTATTCAAGTGCATTCATTTCTGCTGAGTCAGCAGAACAGGAATTTCGCCAGCATTTGGGAGCCGCTGCTAATAATGGTCAAGCCTCTCATATCAAGATGCGGATTGGACGTAACAGAAACTCATGGGTGAAAAACTGTGTAGCAATTGGCCTTTCCAGTGGATTTGTGGAACCACTAGAATCTACTGGCATCTTCTTCATTCAACATGGAATTGAAGAGTTAGTTAACCACTTTCCCAGCAAATCTTTCAATCAAGAACTAATTCACAGCTATAACAAAGTTGTCGCTGACTGCATAGATGGTGTGCGAGAATTTTTGACACTTCATTATTATGCTAGCGATCGCACCGACACAGAATTCTGGAAAGCAACTAAGAACAATATCAAAGTTCCAGAAGAACTACAGGAAAAATTAAGGTTATGGAAAAATAGACTGCCAAGCAATAAGACTATCAACCCGAAATACCACGGCTTCGAGTCTTACTCTTATTCGGTAATGTTGCTGGGGCTAAATTACATGCCTGAAAGCAGTCTTCCCATTTTAGAACATATCGGCAATCACAATGCGGAGGCTGCATTTTTGGAAATTAGGGAAAGAGCCAATTACCTAACTTCAACTTTACCGTCTCAGTCTGAATACTTGACTCATGTAATAAAGTCACAAGAACAGTCGGAGTATGTAAGTGGGGTTAGCGATCGCTCATATCAGATTCATGCACTAATTTCATAATTATAGGAGAACCCAAGATGACGGTGAAACAAGTATGCGTGATTGGGGCTGGAGTCAGCGGATTAGTCTCAGCAAAGACCTTTCTTGAGGAAGGTTACGAAGTTACATTGTTCGAGAAACGGCAGGGACTTGGTGGTGTGTGGGAAAGATCGAGAACTTACCCAGGACTGTCGATTCAAAATCCCAGAGATACCTATGCTTTCTCAGACTTTCCTATGCCTGCCTCTTATCCAGAATGGCCTTCAGCAGAGCAAATATGCGCTTACCTTGAATCCTATGCCCAACACTTTGGTGTCACAGAAAAAATTCAGTTCGGTGCAAAAGTAACTAAAGTGGAGCGCAAATCAGCAAGTATTCCTGGATGGATAGTCAGTGTTAGCTTTCAAGAAGATGGTAAGGAGATCGGAAAACAAAATTACGAGTTCGACTTTGTGATTGTGTGCAATGGCACTTATGATATTCCCTACATTCCTAAGTTGCCGGGGATGGAAGAGTTCATTGCCGCCGGAGGTCAAGTAATACATACTAACGACTTTAATGACGGCTCTGTAATTGAGGGCAAGCGAGTCGTTGTTGTCGGTTTTGGCAAGTCAGCCACCGATTTAGCGAATCTTGCAGCTAGCAAGGCCAAGGAATGTACCCTTGTCTTCCGTCAAGCGCTGTGGAAAGTTCCTAACTTCTTTCTCGGTCTGTTGAACATCAAGTATATTTTTCTGACTCGGTTTGCAGAAATTTGGATGCCCTATCATAAACTTCAAGGATGGGAAAAGTGGCTGCATAGTTTTGGCAAACCACTAGTGTGGGCATTCTGGCGGCTAAATGAGACTATCTTGCGCTTACAGTTTCCCCTTGATGCTTGTGGAATGGTGCCCAAACAACCGATGAACAAATTGATTGGTTGTAGTATCGGCTTAGTGCCTAAAGGCTTTTTTGAATATGTACGCGCAGGTAAAATTCGTGCTGTCAAGACAAAGATCAACAAGTTTTTTGCTAGTGGCGTCGAATTGGATAACGGCGAGAAAATACAGGCAGATGTTGTTGTCTTTGGCACAGGATTTCTTCAGGATATCCCTTTTTTAGAAGAGAAGTACCACAGACACGTATTTGATCAGCAAGGCACTATCCATCTTTACCGCCATCTTATTCACCCCCATATTCCACAGATGGGTTTTGTTGGTTATAACTATACTTTCTGTGCCCAGTTATCAGCAGAAATTGGTGCTAGATGGTTATCAGAGTATGTCAAAGGGAATTTACCTTTACCATCCCCGCAACAGATGCTAGAGGATGTAACAGCAGAGTTGGAATGGAGGAAGAAAGATAGACCCTATGCTTTTGTCAGTGGAGCATGTGTAACTCCTTTTACATTCCATTACATTGATGAGTTGCTTCAGGATATGGGTCTGAGTAGCCGCCGTCAACCAGGGAACTTGGTTGGGGAGTTTCTGATGCCAATAGATCCATCTGCCTACAAGCATCTGGGCGAGGAATTACAAGCAAAACAAAAACAACATCCATCTCTCAATGATTTTGCGATCGCGGCAAGTGTAGAGGTCAAAAAGAAGCCTTCGTTGATATCTCCCTAATAACGGCTGGACATCAAATTCTAAGCGATCAAACCCTTCGTACTGGCTTAAAATACCGTCGTCTTGAAAAACTACGTGTATCTTCCGGCTCACAACATCCCAATGGTTGATTTCTTCTTGACTCAGGTTGAGGCGATCGCAGAATTCACGACGGCAGGAAGGTGACAGTAGATTGAGGACTTCCTGCGTTCGATAGAGCGTCCAGACTGCCATTAGGTTTGTGTAGGTATTATTGTTGATTCCAGTCTCGGCGGATTATCCCCCTAACGATGCGGTTAAATATTCACGTAATTCTTCGATGATTCAACTGTCAGCACCTAATCGCAACGATGTCTACGACGGGCTACGCCTACGCAATTGAGATTCAGGGTTAATGTACAGTCAAAGGAATCCCGTTATCTTTAGGTTTTAACTTGAGAATAAATGGCACAGCTTTCAATACCCAATCGGACACGGGTGTATAATTAGCAGCTTCTTCTCCAAAGCTAATAGAGAGCATATCTGTATGAATAATCCCTGGATTGAGAGGTATAGCTGCCATCCCACTCGGCAATTCTTGTGCCAAAGAACCAGTTAATCCTTCTATTGCCCACTTGGAAGCACAGTATGGTGCAACTTGGGCTGAAGTAGAACGTCCCCAGCCAGAACTAAAGTTAACAATAATACCCCGTTTGTTTTTGACCATTGCTGGTACGAAATGGCGAATTATATTCACTACTCCTTTGATATTGATATCTATTAGATCGGAAAATTCTTCGGATGGTATTTCCCATAAAGGTGCTGGGTAATTAATAATTGCTGCATTGTTAATCACTATATCTGGCGGTTCATATTTGTTCAGTACATGTTCTGCCCATTTTTTTACAAGCGGTTCATTTGCCACATCTACAGATGTGAAATCGTTGGGTGCACCATATTTATGGCGTATTTTATCAATAGCATCTAATGAACGAGCGCAACCAATAACAGTATGTCCCTCTTGAATAAAACCTTCGGTCATCGCATAACCTAGACCTTTGCTGATACCTGTAATTAAGATGAGTTTAGTCATATTTTTCTGCTATTCCTGCTCTCTTAGAAATAATTCGTGGGAAAAAATAACCACTACCTCTTGCTGTAACAATCAACTCTGGCAAGTTTGGGTCGGATTCTATTTTTGTCCGTAATCAGGAGATATGCACATCTACTACACGAGTATCTGCCGAGAAGCGATCGCTGTAAGCCATCTATTTGGGATATTCCAGTTCTGCAATGATTCATACCGCCATTATGCAACGCCAAATTTTTCAGTAACGGTAGCTTGTCTCACTGTTGCATTGGAATCTCAATCACAAACTCAGTTCCCTCTCCCGGAGTTGATTTGCAGCTTAACTGACCCTTGTGTTTGTCCACTACCACTTGATAGCTAATTGACAACCCCAACCCCGTACCACTTCCTACTGCCTTAGTGGTAAAAAATGGATCGAATATTTTCTGCTGCACCTGTGCAGTCATACCATAACCGTTATCAGCAATCCGAATCTTCAACGTGTTTACTTCTCCTAGTTCAGTACGAATACGAATCTGAGGATTTTTTCTGGGAGAATCTTCTTCATAGTTGTAGTCCTCTAAAGCATCGATCGCATTACTTAAAATATTCATAAACACTTGATTGAGTTGACCGGCATAGCAAATAACATTCGGCAGTTGTGCGTATTCTTTAAAGACCTCAATTTCTGGGCGATCACTTTTTTCTTTGAGTCGGTGCTGCAAAATCATTAAGGTACTATCGATGCCTTCATGAATATTTACAGGCTTCATTTCCGATTCATCTAGACGAGAGAAATTACGTAAGCTCAGAATAATATTTCGGATACGGGAACTTCCTACATTCATAGAATCGAGCACCTTTGGGAGGTCTTCTTTCAGGAATTGTACATCCATTTCCTCAAGTTTTTGCTCCACTATTGCTGAGGGATGGGGATATTGTTGCTGATAAATATTAATCAAATCTAGCAATTGTTGAACATAGTCACTTGCGTGAGTAATATTACCATGAATAAAATTGATGGGGTTATTAATTTCATGGGCAATTCCCGCCACCATTTGCCCTAAAGAAGACATTTTCTCACTTTGGATTAATTGACTTTGGGTACTTTGTAATTCTTCTAGAGCTGCTTGCAGATGCTGATTTTTTTCGTTAAGTTCTGCTGTTCTTACTATCACCCTTTCCTCTAGTATATGACTGTATTCCTCCAATTGCTCATTCGCTTCAGTCAAATTATTGTAGAGAATGGCATTTTCTAAAGAAATTGCAGCTTGGATAGTTAAGAGTTTGAGAACTTCTAGGCGATCGCGTGTAAATGCTCCTGTAGTTAAACTATTTTCTAGATAAATCAGCCCCAGCAATTTACCTTGATTAAGCATCGGAATACATAATATGCTTTTTGGTTCCTCACGGTTAATATAACTATCTACCGTAAAAGCAGCTTTAGCTTTAATGTCATCAATTACTAATATTTCTTGGGTTCGTTTGACATAATTAATCAAAGAGATAGGAACAAGATCGCTAGATTCTAAAGGAATAGATAAAAACTCTGTATGAGTATCTCTAAAAGTATACCCAGAACTAATTGCAGCAACAGTTAAGTCTAAGTTATTAGCTTCACTCAATATCAGCACACATTTAGAAGCCCCTACATTCTCCATCACAACTTCCATTAAAGTAGAAAGGAGTGCCTCCAATTCAATCTCTCCAGACACTGCTTGAGAAGCTTTTATGACAGTTTCCAAATCTAACATATCTGAAATACTAGTGTTAGAGCCAATGACAGTTTCATTCGTCACTAGAGTAGATTTATTGCTAAGTGTAGATAGATGTAGGCTCAGTTCAGGTAGATTCTGTTCACTGTAAGAATAGCTAAGTTCTTCTTGCTGAATCATGGAAAGAAGTAATTGAGGATAGCGTTTTTGTAAGTCATAAACTTTGGCTAATGCTCCCCAGCGAACATAGCAATAGTAGGCATCAGTGAGGTATAGTTGGGCAATTCTTTGTTTGCCCCATTCAAGATAAAATTTAGCAGCTAATTCACAGGCAAGAGCTTCTTCGTTAATGTACTCATTTTCTTTGCTAAGGGAAATAGCATATTCATAATTATCTATCGCTTCAAGATATTGACCAAGAACTCGATGCTGTTCCGCCTCTACTAAATAAAATTTATGCAAGTGATTCATGGGAGCCTGATCTGCCCAGTTTTGCATTTTTTTCTGATTTTCTATCACTCTATGAAGGACTTCTTTTTGTTCAAATTCATCGAAATCAGAATAGACTGCTAAATGTGTCAATGAATCATAGAAATAAAATTGAGCAGTCACGAACATGCCGACACCAGCATATAAGTACTTTTCTGCCATGACTGTATTTTTAAGAGCTTGAGAGTAATCAGCCAACAGATAAGATATGTGAAGTTTACAGAAATATAGGAAAAAAAGTGCTACTCCATCTTGAGCTTTCAGATGAAGTGGTAACATTTTATCTTCATCATAGACTTCACCGATTAAACTCTGCGGATTTTGAACATCTCCTAGAAGATTCAAGATTGTCTGCCGAAATATTTCATTCCAATAAAATACTCTTTCTTGCTTTATTTGCTTAATAGTCTTGCTATATATTTCTATATCTTGTTCAAGTTTTATTAGTTCTTGTCCTGTAAAGTATGCATGTTGAGAGTAACCATAAAGAGCATAAGCTGCAAATTCCATATCACCTACTTCAAGATTAGTAGTATAAGCCTCAAGTAAAGGTTTCAATGTTTCCTTCAGATGCTCTTTCCAATGTCTGACAAGATGATTAAATGTTTCCATAACCTTGCCAGTTACTTCTCTTGTTTGGAAATTAGGTAACAAACTATCAGCTAGTTTTCCAAATTTATATCCAGAATCAATGTCTCCTATTACCCCACACAACATTACTCCATACATCACATACGCAAAAGCAGACAAAGGAGAATTACCAAATTTGATTGATAAATTGATCTGTTTCAGAATAATAAATAGTAATAATTCCGGTGCAACTGTATAAGCAAGACCAATTGTACTAGATAGAATACGCATGATTATCAGTGGTTGCGCTTCTGTAATTTCCGGCAGTTCAATTAAGTCTTGAATAGATCTATTAGCCAATTTTGCAGATGTTGTCTCTATTGCTAACTGAATATCTGCTTGGCTGGGATTTGTAGGAAACTCTACTCCTAAAGTTTTCAAAAATGTTTTTGCAATATGGACAGCTTCCAGTTCTTTTGCTTGTGCACCATAAGACTGTATTTCAACTTCATAAGCTTTCACTCGATCTAGTGGAGTTTTCGCTTTTAGTAAAACAACCTGGACACATTTTTCTGTATATTCAAAATCACCATTGAGATATGCGGCTTCTGCTGCCGTATTATACAAAGCTAAGGTGATATTATATTTAGTATCCCAACTATCATCTGCTAGTAGCTCAATTCCAGTAGTTAAATACTTAAGTGCCGAAGAATAAGCTGTTGATATTAAAGCTTTACGTCCTGCAATTAGACTCATTTCAGCTAACTCATTACGTTTAGCTTTATGGGTGATAAATTCAGCTGCAATATTGAAATGATTGACAAGCTCAAAAATATTTTCTTCCTGTTCGGCGATTGGGGTATTCTTCAAGAGAAGCAGCCCAATTTTTAAGTGCATTTGCTTGATTTGGTCTTTGGGAATTAGAGAATAAGCTGCTTGCTGAACTCTGTCATGTACGAATTTATATCTGGGGAGTTGGGAATTGGTCGTTGATAAATTTTCTGATTCTCTAGTTGAAAGGCTTAATAGTTGTCTATCATTTTCTGGTGCAAAATTATAACCATCTTTCTGAGGAATAATCAATCCTTCAAGTAATGCTTGCCATAAGTCAGATGAAGTATCTATTACAGATTTTTCATTAACGAGTGACAATGTTTTTAAGTCAAACTCATTACCAATACAAGCAGATATTTTTAATACATTTTGTACATTTTGGGGCAACTTTTCTATTTGTATGCCCATAAATTTTACTACATCATCTGTAAGAGATAAAGTTTGAATTTTGGTAATATCGTACTTCCAATAACCATCATCAAAATTTAATTCAATTAATCCGTCATCATATAAGGACTTGAAAAATTGAGATGCAAAGAAGGGGTTTCCTTTAGTTTTTAAAAACACCATTTGAGTCAGAGGCACAGCAATAGTTTCTGGACAACGCAGCGTGTCAGCAATTAGATGATTTAAATCAATCTGATTTAAAGGTAAAAGTTGAATTGTATTAATTATTGCTCCTGTCTTAACAATTTCTTGTAGTGTTAAATGTAGCGGATGTAGATTTGAAACTTCATTATCCCTATAGGCACTAATTAGTAGTAAACTACCTTTATTTTCAGATATATTCTCTGCATTCTTAGCAAAGCGAGAAGAAGTTCCATCCATTAATAATTGAATAAACTTTAAGGAAGCCGTATCTGCCCATTGCAAATCATCTAAAAATATGACTAAAGGACGATCTTTAGTAGAGAACACTTGGATAAATCTCTGGAACAATAAATTGAAGCGATTTTGAGCAGCGCTACCAGTAAGTTCAGCAGATACAGGTTGTTTGCCAATAATTATTTCAAGTTCAGGAATTACATTAATGATTACCTGAGATTGCGTACTCAATGCCGATAAGATTTTGGTTTTCCACTGTTGAATTTGGGCATCTGTTTCGGAGAGTATTTGCTCAATTAAATCCCGCAAAGCTTGTAGCAATCCTGACAACGGGATATCACGTTGGAATTGGTCAAATTTTCCTTTGATGAAGTAACTACGCTGTTTAGCAATGGGTTTGTGGACTTCGTTCACCACAGCAGTTTTACCAATCCCTGAGTAACCAGAGACTAAAATCATTTCCGTGTTTCCCTTTGTCACCCGATCAAAAGTAGTGAGTATAATTTCAATCTCTCTTTGACGACCATAAAGTTTTTCAGGAATGGCAAAATGATTTGAGATATCCCGACTTCCTAATTTAAAGACTGTAATATTTTGTTTCTCTTGCCATTGGTTTTGACACTTCTCCAAGTCATGCCTGAGTCCATGAGCACTCTGATATCGGTCTTCGGCATTTTTTGCCATCAGCTTGCTGATAATATCAGATAAAATTGTGGGAATATTGGAGTTAATATAGCTGGCTTTTGGCGGTTCTTTGGCAATGTGAGAGTAGACTAACTCCATCGGTTCAGTGGCACTAAAGGGTAACTGCCCTGTCAAGAGTTCAAAGAAGGTGATACCCAAGGAATAAAAGTCGGTACGGTAGTCTATACCTCGATTCATGCGTCCTGTTTGTTCAGGGGAAATATAAGCTAGAGTTCCTTCTAGGACGTTGGGATTTGTGAGAAATTGAATTTCTTTTGGTAATAGAGTAGCAATACTAAAATCGATGATCCTGGTTTTACCTGTTATCGGATGAATCAAAATATTAGCAGGTTTAATATCTTTGTGAATGATCCGATGGTGATGTAGCCGTTCCAAAGTTGCACTAATTTCAATGGCAATATTAAAAAACTCACTCAAGCAAACAGAAATTTTTCCTTTTTTATGCTCTTCTTGCTGCCAGAGATTAAGGTCAATACTCCCAAAATCTTCCATTACTATAATATATCGATTATCGTATTTTTCTAGGCTTATTGGTTTGACTATGCCTGGAATTTCAAGATTTTTGGTAATGGTGTATTGATTATGAAACTGATTAATTTCAGCAAAAATAGGATATTCATTACGCATCAATTTTAAAATAACTGATTGCTGCTCTTTTTCTCTTATAGCCCGATAAACTAAAGTTTTTTTACCTGAATATAATTGTTTAATAATGCGATAGCCAAGTATTAGAAATAGTTCGTTTGATTCTATTAACATTGCATCTAGTTATGATAATTTTCTTTCTATGGTTTAGTATACCCAAAACAGAGTTACTACTATCAGTGAGTAGGGCGATTTTGTGATGTGCTAAAAATTAAGTGTATTAATCACCAATTTACAGCAGATTATAGGTATAGCAGATATTCATTTTGCTGTATGTATAGGTAGAGAATATGCTTGTAATGCTTTATGGTCTTAGCAAAATACATTTTACAAACTATACTGCGTATAACAAGGCAAGAATTTACGTAAGTTATAACCAAATTACAAAAGCGATGTCTGCGACAAGACGTTCGCGTAGCGTCTCCGACAGGAGAAGCGTCTACGCACTTGTAACTTTAACTATGCAATTTTTCAGACTTCACTACTACCCATTGGGTCACAGCCGCCATTGCTCGCCAACCCAAAAATTTACCAATAGGTTCCGCCCGTTGGATGGCAATACGAGTTAAATCGCCACCGACTCGTTCATGCCATTGAAATAAAGTTTGCTCACCCTCTACCGTGACAACATTTGCCACCAAACGCCCACCCAGCCGCAGTGCTTCCCAGCAAATATCAAAAAGTCCCATTGCTGTCACCCCACCACCAATAAAAATGGCATCTGGTGCTGGCAAATCTTTCAAGGCATGGGGCGCTTTAGCTTCAATGATTTGCAGATTTGGAGTACCGAGAGTGGCGGCATTATCGGCAATATACAGTAGTCTAGAGGAGTTTTGTTCGATCGCGATCGCTCGACAGCGAGCATTACTTCGCATCCATTCAATTGAAATTGAGCCGCAACCCGCGCCCACATCCCACAATAATTCTCCCGGTGTGGGTGCTAAAGCTGCAAGGGTGATTGCTCTAACTTCACGCTTCGTTAATTGGCCATCGTGGTGGTAGGCTTTATCTGGTAATCCTGGTAATCTTGGTAATGGTATAACCCCAGCATCAGCAATACAATCAACTGCGATCGCATTCAACACTGCAACTTCAGTTTCACCCCAAGATGCAGCTGTACCTTCCACAATTCTTTCATCAGCGCCGCCCATACGCTCCAATACAGCGATTTTACTGCCACTATAGCCGCGATTTGTCAAAATTTGCGCAACGAGCGCTGGTGTATCTTTCCCCTCGCTCAAAATCAACAGCCGCGCTCCCGGATAAATGTAAGACTGGATTAGGGAAGATGGACGACCATTCAAACTCAAAGTTTCCACCTCAGTTAAAGACCATCCCACCCTAGCACAGGCGAGGCTGAAGGCTGAAGGTGCGGGGATAATCGTCATTTCAGAGACGGGAATTCGCCGCATCAAGGTGACACCAATGCCATAACACATCGGATCGCCGCTTGCGAGTACGCAGATTGACTGGCCCCGACGTTGGATGATTTCCTCTACTGAAGCACTAATGGGAGATGTCCAGACTAGTTTCTCACGTCGATCGTCTGTAGGAAGCATCGATAAATGGCGATCGCCTCCTATAATTACTTTGGCTCGATCGAGTAAACAAAGAGCGATCGCACTTAACCCCTGTAATCCATCTTCCCCAATGCCAACAATAGAAAGCCATTTCATGATTAATTACTTCATAACGTTGTTGGCAGGAACTTTTAACTAACAATTCCGAGATTGTTGTAGATTTCAATGAGATTGCCATCAGGATCGCGCAAATGAGCTGTGCGGATTCCCCAGCTTGGGCGATCTTGTGGTTTAGTCACAACGACCGAATTCTGAGCCTTTACTTGCTCATAGACTTCATCCACGTTATCGACTGCGAAAATCAACACAATTTTATCTCGATTGACAATGTATGAAGGCTGTTCAATTCTTGGGACTACTTCAGCCATTAATTCTTTTTTGAACAAACCCAGCTTGAGATATCCGGCATTAAACTCGGCATATCCGCTATCTTCATCGCCCCAATCGACATCAAATTTCAGCAGATCCCGGTAGAACAGAAAAGAATCTTTGTAGTTGGAGACAAGGAGTCTCAGGTGTGTTAGCTGAAGCTTCATATCTGTTGGGTTATACTAACTGTGAATTCTAGGTTCTGGGTGCAAAGTCGCTAGCAACTCGCTTTCGACAATTGCTAATTCATCAAGCCGTTGCATGACAATTTCTCTGTCGAAATAAGTAGCAGCTAAAACCCAATATATACCGTAGTGACGCGCTTCGGATGCCATTAGCCCACGATAAAATTTTGCTAACTCTGGCTCTGGACAGTGAGCAGCTAATAGTCCCAAGCGTTCGTGAGAGCGAGCTTCAATTAAACCAGTGACTAGTAAGGAATCTAGAAATCGCTCAGGTTCTTTGGGGCGTACTTGAGATTTTAAACCCGCACCGTAGGGAGGCGGTGGTAGGGGAGCCAAGGGAATATTCCGGCGTTCTAACCATTGGTTAACTAGCTCAAAGTGTTCTAGTTCTTCGCGGGCGATCGCAGTTAACTCCCGCACCATTTTAGTATTGGAAGGGTAGCGAAACATCATGTTCAAGGCCACGCCTGCTGCTTTGCGTTCACAGTGGGAGTGGTCGAGTAAGATAATATCTAAATTAGCGATCGCTTGTTCAACCCAAGCAGAGCTAGTGGGCTGTTTCAGGGCGTTGATAGTCGATAACTGAGTAAGCACATCAGAAAACTCCAGAATTTTAATTTAGCTAAATAGTCTAGCAAATTGATTTTAACGGAATATTTTGGGGACAAAGTTCAATAATTGCTCGGTGGTGAAGGGTTTCGCTAAAAAGCCTTGGATACCAATACCCGTAGATTGTACCAATGCCTCAGTCGTAGCTAATCCACTCATGGCAACAATTGGCACTTGCGGGTTGATGATTTGCAAGGTACGGATGGCTGTTTTCCCATCCATTGACGGCATCATCATATCCATCAGCACCAGCCTAATTTCATCTTTATACTCGGTGTAGAGAGCTAGCGCCTCAATCCCATTTTGGGCGGTCAATACCTTGTAATTATAAATTTCTAGTGTGGTTTTGGTGATTTGAGTGATGGCTAGTTCATCATCAACAACTAAAATCAATTCTCCCTGACCTGTTGGCAGTTTTATCTCATCTATTATTTGAGAAGTGCTGCCCTCCTTGCTTGGCAAGTATACCTGGAATTTAGTCCCAATTCCTACCTGACTGGTTACTTCTACAAAACCGCCGTGGTTGTTGATGATGCCCATCAATATAGATAAACCCAGTCCTGTTCCTTTACCCACTTCTTTAGTGGTGAAAAAGGGATCAAAAATCCGATCGATAATTTCTGAGTTAATCCCAACTCCAGTATCAGCAACCGTAATCCTCGCGTAGGAATTAACTGTTGCCCCTATGTGCATCCTGGCATAGTTTTCATCGATGAATACCTTGGTGGCAGAAATAGAGAGTTTACCGCCATTGGGCATGGCATCACAAGCATTGACTGCTAGATTCATCAACACCTGATGCAGTTCGGTGCTGTCTCCAACAACAATCCCGATATCTTGCGCTATGTCTGTCTTGATGTCGATGTATTTAGGGAATGTTTGTTGGACTATCTGCTTGATGTCTTCGATCAGTTGCGATACTAGCACGATTGTGTGTTCTGTTTCAGAACCACGGGTAAATAACAAAATTTGCCCCACCAAATTACCGCTCCGTATGGCATTGGTTTCTAAAATCTTCAACATTTGCAGCGAAACGTCATCAAGATGGGGATATTTTAGGGGCAGCAGTTGAGCAATTCCCAAGATTGGGGTGAGAAGATTGTTGAGGTCATGAGCAATACCGCTGGCGAGAATGCCTAAGCTTTCTAGGCGTTGACTACGGAATAGCTGAGTTTCGAGTTGTTTTTTCTCTGTGATATCGGTGTCAACGATCAGGATTGATTTAGGCAAGCCTACGGCATCGAGCATCAACGTCCAGCGGCTAGCAATGATTAGTTTGTCACCATTTTTTGTGAATTTATGCAACTCTCCCTGCCATGTTCCCCGCTCAATAACAGCTTTCTGAGCCGCTGATAGTTGAGGTGAGGTTTCTTTAGATAAAAGTTCCCAAGCGTCCTTTCCTTGAGCTTCCTGAACTTGCCAGCCGTACATCTTCTCTGCGCCTTGGTTCCAGAATAAGATTTGGTTATGCAAATCCTCTACAATAATTGCGTCTGTTGTGATGTCTAGTAGGGCAGCTTGTTCGCGAATTTTCTGTTCTTGCTGGTGACGATCGCTAATGTCTCTGAATAGCCAGCGCAAGTTTCCTATTTTACCCTGACTATCTTCCACAGCGATCGCAGTTAGTTCTGCCGGAAAATTTGTACTTCCTTGTTCATGAAAAATCTGTAACTCTTCTCTTTTGATTTGCCCCTGCTGTTGCAATTGCAGCATGATTTGACGAAATTTCTGCCGTTCTGTCTGATGCACAAACACAGCCATTGGTTTACCAATCAGGTAAGACTGACGCACATTCAATAACTTAGCCGCAGCATAGTTAGCTTCCTGAATAATTCCAGTCGCATCTGTAAGCAAGTAACCATCTGGGGCAAAGTTAAATAAATCGTAATAACGTTGACGTTCAACTTCTACCAAATGGCGTGTAGCGATCAATTCTTCATTTTGTTGCTGTAACTCTTCTAGAGAAATAGATATTTCGGTAATCGCTTGTTGCAAAAGCTCTATAGGATAATCCTGCTCTATAGATTTATCTACCGTCAGACTTGCAAGCTGCGAAAGATTTTCCAGTCGCTGATGCGCCTCGACAATCGCTTGTTGGAAATTTTCCTTAGTCATTTGCAGTCTTTTCCTTTGATTGCTTTTATCAAGAAATGCAGAAGGAAAACTGACCTCTGCTTCAGTAAAGCGATTAAAGAGAATAAGAATTTAATACAATACCCTTCAATTAAGCATTTTTATCGGCAATTAAAGGGTTTAAGACTTATATATATATAGCATCTCACCCGGTAAATCTTGCTACAGTCGGGGTTTAAATCACTGTTTTTAATTGTTAATTGTTAATTGTTAATTGTTATTACTGCTGCCGTCGTTCCTCCATTTCTTGAGTAGAAATCATACTATTGACTCTCTCTACATCTACCATCATCAAAACTGCTCCTTGCATTTCAATGCCAAGCAGTGGAGTAATTGCCAGGTAACATTTTATTTGCCTACCCCGACGATTAGTAGCATCGATGATCATTTCTTCAAACTGCTTTTTCCCGGATAGGGATTCGTGAATGGGCGATCGCAACTGCTCGACGGGTAGCCCAATGTCTAGACTAAAGATAGACTTTCCGAGAACTTCATCAGTTCGCAAGCCCCATAAATCTTCTACCATGTAATTCCAAATAGAGACATTAAAGCTGGCGTCAATTACCACTATTCCCGTTTGCAGACTTTTGAGAATAGAGAAGAGAAAAATATTTGTGCGATTGAGTTCTATGGTGCGCTGGCTCAGTTCGTTATTAATTGTCTGTAATTCTTCATTAGTAGATTGGAGTTCTTCATTCATCGTCTCCAATTCTTCATTAGTAGATTGGAGTTCTTCGTTGGTAGTTTCTAACTCTTCATTGGTAGATTGTAATTCTTCGTTGGTAGTTTCTAACTCTTCATTGGTAGATTGTAATTCTTCGTTGGTAGTTTCTAATTCTTGTTGGGAACGTTGCAGGGCATCTTGGAGTTTAATATAACGGGTGACATCATGAAAGGAGATACTGACTCCTAAAAAGCTGGTGTCTGCTTCTTGTAAAGGCGTAATTTGTACATCTAGATATTGGATTTCTGTGTTAGACACATAGCGCTCTACATTTGTTAGGGTCACAGGGCGGTGTTCATGATAAGCCAGTTCAATTAACGATCGCAATTCAACAGGGCGATAGGAAAGTTCTAGATCCTGGAAGGGACGAGCTAAATCTTTAGGGAAAAGGGCGAACAAAATCCGCGCTTGCTCGTTCACCATTACCAAAATGCCATTGATATCAATGACTATTTGGGCGATTGGAGCTGTGTCAAAACCCATATCTCGCAGCCGGAGATTTCTAGCCAAACGGCTCGTAGATTCGTCATCTACTGAGTTTGCCATACCTAAGAGGCGATCGCGTAAATTCCCCGTCGATACTTTAGTAAATATCCGGTTTTTCAAATCCAGGGGCGTAAACAGACTAGAATGCATCAATAGCATCTCTGCTTTTCCTAAAAACAGATAGCCACGATCGTTTAGTGCAAAATGAAACCGGGCTATAATTCGCCCTTGAGTTTCAGAATTAAAATACATTAATGTATTGCGGCTGACTAATAAATCTAAGTGCGAAATGGGCGCATCCTGAAGCAAATCGTGGCGACCAAAAATCACCGAGCGGCGCAAGTCTTGGCGGAAGACATAGCGGTTTCCAATAACATCAAAGTATTTTTGCCGCAGTTCATCTGGCACCATTTGGACATCTTTTGCTGAATACACAGCTTGCCTAGCCTGGTTGAGAGCCTCTTCATCTACATCTGTGGCGTAGATTTTCACTCGTTGGCGAAATTCCTCTACTCCCAATATTTCAGCCATCAATATTGCCAAAGTATAAGCTTCTTCCCCAGAAGCACAGCCAGCGCTCCAGATGCGGATTTGATCGGAAGCTTTTTTATTCTTAATCAGATTAGGCAGTATTTGCTCTGCTATGTCTTCCCAAGCTGATGAATCTCGAAAAAAAGCGGTGACGTTAATTAGGATAGTGTTGAAAAGATAATTGAATTCTTCTGGATCAACTTCCAGATAGTCTTGATAATCTTCAAAATTTTCTATGGTTAATGACTGCATCCGCTTGACTACCCGACGCATCAAAGTCGAGCGCTTATAGCCTGTAAAATCAAATCCTCGGCTTTGTCTGAGATAACTCAATAGATTTTCAAATTTAGGATCTTTTTCTGCAGAAGTCATAAGGTAGGGAGGGGGCAAAGGAGCAGAGGAGTGGAGTTCCGATCTCTGTCCGCAACTATCAAAGACTCGTTGGCGAGTATCAAAGACTCATTAAAGGAGTTATAAGCCTCATTAATCAGTATCAAAGACTCATTAAAGGAGTTATAAGCCTCATTAATCAGTATCAAAGACTCATTAAAGGAGTTATAAGCCTCATTAATCAGTATCAAAGACTCATTAAAGGAGTTATAAGCCTCATTAATCAGTATCAAAGACTCATTAAAGGAGTTATAAGCCTCATTAATCAGTATCAAAGACTCATTAAAGGAGTTATAAGCCTCATTAATCAGTATTAAAGACTCATTAAAGCAGTTTGTCATGTATTTGAACCACATTTGTTGTAGGGGCGTAAGGACTTGCACCCCTACCGCGTGGTCTATTTACCTGAAAATAGCTATAAACTATGGTTACAGTAAGTTATATTCTAAAACATATTTGCTCTGCTTTTCTGCCTCCCCGGTTACTAAGCGACTTGCCCTCTTGGTAGTCGTTGGCGTAGCCTCTCGTAGAGAAGGGAGTCGAAGTATGCTCCCCTGCTTAGTCACATTCTCCCATAACCAAAGTCACCAGGGTACTGGAAATTTCATTCAGGGGGAGAATAAAATCTACATTGCCAGTTTGAATTGCGGCGGAGGGCATCCCGGAAAATTCGGCAGTTTTTACGTCTTGGACAATAACAGTACCGCCCATTTTTTTTATCGCTTTTACTCCCATCGCACCGTCGCTACCCGTTCCAGTTAGCACAAGGGCGATCGCTCTGTCTTTGTAAGTGGCTGCAACCGATTCAAATAATAAATCAGCCGAAGGACGTAAAAAATGTACTAATTCCGACTGTGATAAGGAAAGTGTGCCGTCACCGTTAACCAGCAAATGACGATTGGGTGGGGCAACATAAGCCGTTCCTGAGGTAAGGGAATCTCCTTCTTGTGCCTGTTTGACGATAATATCTGTGCGCCGACTGAGAATTTCTGCCATGAACGAGTGATGTTGGGGAGCCAAGTGTTGCACAATGGCGATCGCGGCTGGAAATTCTGCTTTTAGAGTCGATAGCACTTTAACAATAGCAGTCAGTCCGCCTGCTGAGGCTGCGATCGTCACTATATCAAAAGCAGCATTAGTAAAGTGAGGTGGATGATTTTTGGCATTTTCTACCATCTCAATCATGATTTTGCGCCTATAACTATCTGCCTAACTTCTTTAGTTACAAATAGCATTAATTAAGTTACAACTTTTTATTCTTATTTACATATATTCTACAGTATATCTGAACTACTTCAGTATTTTTTTGCCTTTACCTATCAAATTCCCAGGTTAATCTTCCTGCTCTAGAATACGTTTCGCCTTCAAAAGTTGCTGCTTATGTTCCTCACTAACCGTTGGGTATTGCAGATTTAGTTCTTCTAATTTTGTGCAGATAATATTGGCAACGGTCAGGCGGGTAAACCATTTGCGATCGGCAGGAATAATATACCACGGCGCCCACTTAGTACTAGTATTATTAAAAACATCTTCATAAGCATTCATATAATCATCCCAAAAAGCTCGTTCTCGGACATCATTATCTGAAAACTTCCAATTTTTTTCAGGAGAGTTAATCCGTGCTAAAAAGCGCTTTTTCTGCTCTGACTTAGAGACATTTAGAAAAAACTTCAGAATGATTACACCATTATCAACCAAATACTTTTCAAAGTTATTGATTTCTTCAAAACGCTGTTTCCATATCTTTTTTCCATTAGGGAAGTGAGGAAGTTGTTGTTTCTGAAGCATTTCTGGATGGACGCGAACCACTAGAACTTCTTCATAGTACGAACGATTGAATATGCCAATTCTTCCTCTTTCTGGCAGAGCTTTCATTGAGCGCCACAAGTAATCATGGTCTAATTCTTCCGCACTAGGGCCCTTAAAACTAAACACCTGAAATCCCTGCGGATTAACACCAGAAGTCACGTGTTTAATTGTGCTGTCTTTCCCAGCAGCATCCATTGCTTGAAAAATAATCAACAGAGCATAGGTATTTTGAGCATAGAGAATATTTTGGTAATTAGCTAGTCGTTCAACATCTACCTGTAATTTAGTTGCAGCATCAGTTTTCTGATGAAAATCAGTTTTATAAGCTGGGTCATAGTTTTTTTTCAGAGAAATCTTTGAACCTGGCGAAACAATGAAAGCATCATGATTCATCTATAAAATCTCCTAGCAGCTAATTAATACACAAGCACATTTTGAAGTATTAATTCCTGAAAGTTATAATTTATTAATAGTAATACCAATTTGAAAAAAGAATGCGACAAATAGACCATTTGTAGAGACGCGATTCATCGCGTCTTTACCCAAGGATGTGTTGCAATCATTAATTGAATTGGTATAAGAATTCAGTACCCAAGATTCAGGAGTCAGAATTTATCATGAATCTAGAATAATTGGTATATTTATTCACCAAAGTTCATCCTGATTTTTTAACTATTATGCGTTATCCAGAAACCTTGTAGAGAGTTAGCACTGCTAACCTCTCTACATTCTTTTTCACTCATCTTTCTATGACAAAACTTAGTTACGAATTAGTTGCGTCGTTTTGGCATAGGACGCATTGCTTCACGTCCCAAGATAAACATCCCCGTGATACCTAAACAGACAAACCAAATATATTGATACCAATATTGCCGAATCTGCTCAACTGTACTGGTTTTTGGATGCAATGTATTTAAGTATAGCAACAGCAGCAATATCATGAGCGCTCCAAAACCAACAAGGCTCAAACCAACAAGAATTCGTGCCGGACGCAGTTCAAAATCACTAATAGTATTTAGGTCAATTTCTGCCAGTTCCTTAAAGGAGTCATCTGCCAAAGATGAGGTTGATTGGAATCTATTGCTCAGTTTTGGTGGCAAAATCGGCGACAGTTTCGCAACAGTTGGGCGACGAAGCAAAGCCTCAGTATCTCGCAGCAGTTCCAACGGCTTACGGGTAGTCGTTGGTTGAGCAAATTCTATGTTGTCTGTAGGAGTTGAGGCATTAGCTTTGCTTTCAAAATCCATAGTATACTTCGGAAAAACCAGAATATACATAGCCTAGCGAATCAAAAGACAAATGCGTGAACATAATTCGTAATTTGTAATTAATTGATTTATGGGAAGAAATATATTCTTTACTCAAAGTAAGTGAATTTGGGCGTTGGATAATTACAAATTACTCGTCCATCTCTTTTAATGTAGCTAATGCCGATGGAGATAAACGACTGAGATAGCGGAATATCCAGTATTTAAAGATAGTGTTTAAAATCACAGGAAATGTAGCAATAAAGAAAAAGATTACATTTCTACTGGCTGGTAGACCTAAATGTTCTGCAAATCCCGCAAGAAGGACTTCCCACCCATCTGGTGAGTGAAATCCGACAAATATATCTGTAAACAGAATAATTAAAAAAGCCTTGGCACTATCGCTGAGACCAGAGACAATCGTATCCATAAAAGACTTAAGAATCACAATTTCTCTTTTGCTCATGGCGATAACTATACCAAAAGCAAAGAGTGATATTAAATCAGCGAAAGCATTACTAATACTACTATTAGTTTTTCTGCTAAATTCTTCAGAGATTTCAATTGCTTTACTTTTGATTTTTTCTTGTGTTAGCTCTGAAGAAAGTGGTGGTGCTTGATGAATAAAATATTCAAATCTCAATTCTTCTTGAAAATTATGTAATTCATGGAGAGCTTCTTTTTCCATGTCAGAATTGATGAATATTTTAGTTGTATTATCTCCTCTAACCCTTTCTAATATTGGAGTTACTATAAATTCTTTAGATAAATATTGAGTTAAAAGCGGTACAACAATGAGAACTATCAAAAATCGCAGGGCAATTATTGTTCTACCTTTAGAAATGCGATAATTCCTGACAAACTCTTCTTCTGTCTGCGGTGCAAAATCTGCTTGAATTTTATTAATTCTTCTGCCAATAGAAATCTTAGCCAGTCTAGGTTTTTGAATTGCAGCGTTAACTTGAGTTATGTTAGATGAATTTAGCTGTTTTTTTATTTTGTTATCATTAATGTTTAAAGGCTGATAATTTGATCCTAACGGAGTATTGTTAATTATTTCATCTTTGATAGCATACTTCTCTACGACTTCATCAATAACCTTCAATTTTTCTAATAAAACAGAATTAGAGATATTGACAATTCCCCGACTCAGGTGGAATTCTGCAAGCCTGATCTTAATAATAGTTAGGTTTTTATTAAGATATACTTGCCAATAAGACATTACATTTTCAGTATATTTTACTGATTGTAAAGATATTTTTTTGTTATCAAAATGTTCGTTCTCAATATTTTTAATTCTCTGAGCTGCTTGATAAGCTTCTAAAAGTGCCCTTTCTGGTGTATTTGAAAACCAACGGTTAAGCGATCGCAAAGATTTTTGGAAATTTTGGCGGAGTAATTCTGCTGTTCTGCTAAGTGAGTTTTTCATTACATATATGACTTTTAGATAATGTGTATTATAGTTATATAATCTAAAAAATGGGTAATAACAGCTAAATAGTTAGTCCAATCCAAATTTAGTTAATATTCCTTGATGCGATGTCTCCGACGGGCTACGCCTACGCTAGCAATTTTATATTACCTGTAAACTCAGATGGATCAGCATAAATTGACACTGGTTATTTTTATTGGCAGTTTATCGATTACACTGTCATCATTTACACCAATTGCCAGTGTTTATGCTCCATCAAAAAGCCTTAATTGTAACATTTAACAATCAAGGTAAATCTTCCACTATGCAGAGTCTATCACTGTTAAAGGGAATAGGAAGTTAAAGATGTTACTTTCTCATCTCCCTCATCCCTTTATTCACTACTCCCCACTCCCAAGTTTTAAATTATGAGTTTGAGTCTATGCATGATTGTGAAAAACGAAGCAGCAACACTGCCTAAATGCCTGAGCAGTGTGAGAAAAGTGGTGGATGAAATGATAGTCTTGGATACAGGCTCAATCGATCGCACTCCTAATATTGCCCAACAACTCGGTGCAAAAGTCCATCATTTTAAATGGTGTAATGACTTCAGTGCTGCTCGCAACGCAGCTCTCAAATATGTCACTAGTGATTGGATTTTGGTATTAGATGCTGATGAAACTCTGACTCCAGCAATTGTACCGCAGTTACGAGAGGCGATCGCAATAGATGAATATTTGCTCATCAACCTCGTCCGTCAGGAAGTTGGTGCAGAACAATCTCCCTATTCTCTGGTTTCCAGGCTATTCCGCAATCATCCAGACATTCGTTTTGATCGTCCTTACCATGCTTTGGTAGATGATAGCGTCTCAGAAATTTTAACCAGAGAACCTCACTGGCAAATAGGTTATTTACCTGGGGTTGCCCTTGTACACACAGGATATCAAAAAAGTGCGATCGCTCAAAATAACAAATATGCCAAAGCCGCTACGGCGATGGAAGGGTTTCTGGCAAATCATCCCAACGATCCCTATGTTTGCAGTAAATTAGGAGCGTTGTATGTGCAAACTGGGAAAATTTCTCAAGGTATGGATTTGCTCAGACATGGAATCCCCGGTGCTGAAGACAACTACGATATTTTATATGAACTTCACTATCATTTAGGCATTGCCTACAGTCGGTTGCAAAAATCCCCACAAGCAATTTCTCACTATCAAGCTGCCATCAAATTGCCAATTTATCCCATGCTCAAACTAGGAGCATACAACAACTTGGGTAACTTACTCAAAGCAGCAGGAGATTTCAACGGCGCGAAAACGGCTTACACCACAGCTTTGAAAATTGACCCTACTTTCGTTTTTGGACATTATAATTTGGCGATGACATTTAAGGCTTTGGGTTTATTTGCAGATGCGATCGTATATTATCAACATGCAATCACCTTAAATCCCAACTATGCCGAAGCGTATCAAAATTTGGGGGTAGTATTGCTGAAAATTGGCAATCATCAAGATAGTTTAGCAGCTTTTAAAAAAGCGATCGCCCTTCACGAAAGGTATAATCCCGAAGAGGCAAAGAGGCTACGCCAGGGGTTGCGAGAGATGCAGTTGATGTAGAGGTGAGGGTGCATGGGGCATGGGGAAGAATGACAAATGACAAATGACAAATGACATTAGAATATTAGTATCAATATTTCAGAGGTTCTTATGAGCCAAACCATTGATGAACGGATACGTTGGACAAGTGCAGACTTAGAGTTATTGCCAGATAACGGTAATCGCTACGAAATTATCGATGGGGAATTATTTGTGACTAGGGCACCACATTGGGGACATCAAAAAGCCACAGCAAATATTTGTGGAGAATTAAGAGATTGGTCACTCTCAACAGGTCTTGGTGAGGCTGTGCCAACACCAGGAATTATTTTTACTGATGCAGATAACGTTATTCCCGATGTGGTTTGGGTAAGTAAAGAACGCCTCACCATTTTACTTGATAATGAAGGACATTTAACCGGAGCGCCAGAACTGGTTATAGAAGTACTTTCCCCTGGAGTTCAAAACGAGCGACGCGATGCCTACGGCGGGCTACGCCTACGCGAAATCAAGCTAAAATTATATGCTTCTAGAGGAGTTCAAGAATATTGGATTTTGAACTGGCAATTACAACAAGTTGATGTGTATCGCCGAGAAAAAGCAGTTCTGAAATTAGTAGCAACGTTATTTGCAACAGATGATCTCTCTTCACCTCTGTTACCAAATTTTGTTTGCACCGTGGCGCGGTTGTTTGTGTGAATACGCAAAACTTCAAGTTCAGAACACGAAACTTCAAGTTCAGAACACGAAACTTGAGCTTCAGAACACGAAACTTGAGCTTCAGAACACGAAACTTGAGCTTCAGAACACGAAACTTGAGCTTCAGAACACGAAACTTGAGCTTCAGAACACAAAACTTGAGCTTCAGAACACAAAACTTGAGCTTCAGAACTCGGAACTTGAGCTTCGGAACACAAAACTTGAGCTTCAGAACACGAAACTTGAGCTTCAGAACACGAAACTTGAGGTTTAAAAATGAACTCCACCCGTTCTGAGTCGAAAAGGTGGAGGTCAAAAGTTTAAGAGTTGATAAATTCTCCTCACAAATGACAAATGACAACTGACAACTGACAACTAACTACGCGACTTGACAAATTTCTCCAATCTATCCATTCCCTTTTCAATCGTCGCCATATCTGTGGCGTAGGAAAGGCGAATATTGTCATCAGCGCCAAAAGCAATTCCGGGAATGACTGCAACTTGATATTTTTCCAGCAAAGCATCACAAAATTCTAGGGATTTTAGACCAGTTTTGCTGATATCAGGGAATAGATAAAACGCGCCATCTGGTGAGGCGGTACTCAATCCGGGAATGGCGTTGAGTCTGTCTAGCATGACCTGTCGGCGTTTGGCGAAGGCTTGGCGCATTTCTTCGACACAATCTTGAGAACTTTGTAGCGCTGCGATCGCACCATATTGGGCAAAGGTACACACGTTAGATGTACTATGCCCTTGGATGGTACTCGCTGCTTTAATGATTTCCACCGGCCCCGCTAAATAGCCAAGTCTCCAACCAGTCATGGAATAAGCCTTCGCAAACCCATTACTAATCAAACTGCGGTCAAAAATTTCCTTCCCTAGAGAACCGATGCTGATATGTTCTGCACCGTTATAGAGAATCTTTTCGTAAATCTCATCAGAGACGACAAAGATATCTGCATCAACTACTACCTTCGCCAGTGCTTTGATTTCATCTGGCGTGTAAACCATCCCTGTAGGATTAGATGGGGAGTTGAGGATAAATAACTTCGTCTTCGGCGTGATTGCTTTACGGAGTTGTTCGGGAGTAATTTTATAACCCGTCGTTGCATCTGTAGGCACAATTACCGAGACTCCACCGACTAAAGTCACCATTTCGGGATAACTTAGCCAGTAGGGCGCAGGGATAATTACCTCATCACCTGGGTCAATTAGCGCCACAATCAAGTTGTACAGAGAATGCTTACCGCCATTGGTGACGATGACATTCTCTGACTTATAATCAAGACCGTTGTCGGTTTTAAGCTTGTGGGCGATCGCTTCCCTTAACTTTGGTTCTCCAGCTGCTGCACCGTACTTGGTTTTGCCTTCTTCCAAAGCTTTGACTGCTGCGGCTTTAATATGCGCTGGGGTATCAAAATCTGGTTCTCCAGCGCTAAAACTACAAACGTCTATTCCTTCTACCTTCAGTGCCTTAGCCTTGGCTGCGATCGCTAAGGTTAATGAAGGTGTTACCTGACTTACTCTTGCTGCCAGCTTCATTCTTACTATTTTTGGCAAATCTTTCACTGATCTAAGGATATCCCAGAATCCCTACCAAGATTTGCTTTTTCTGAATTCGTTGATAATCGGGGATTGGGGAGATGAGGGAGCAGGAGGAGCAAATGACAAATAACAAATGACTAATGACAAATAACTAATGACTCCGCGAAGCAGTTTGATTATTGACTCTTAACAATGTATCGTATATAACTTTATTTTTAGTGGAACCTAACTGTTTTTATGCAGATTAAGAAACTTTTAATTGCATCTTCTCTGCTAATTACTGGTCTTTTTATACCTAATGCTGCCATTGCTCAAAATCGCGGTACTCCGGGTAAATTTGATTTTTATGTCCTGACACTCTCCTGGTCGCCAGATTATTGTGCGACAAATGGTAATCGTGATCAGCAGCAGTGCGGTTCTGGAAGGAAACTTGGTTTTGTACTACATGGTTTGTGGCCGCAATATCAAACTGGCTATCCTGCTAATTGTTCCACGCAAAAATTACCGTCGGAAGTAAAGCGGCGGTTTCCTAATTTGTTTCCTAGCGCTAAAGTTGCCGATCATGAATGGGAAAAACATGGTACTTGTTCGGGGAAAACTCCTGCGGAATACTTGGGATTGAGTAAACAATTAAAAGATGCGATCGCTATTCCCGCAGCTTATAATCGTCCTAATAAACCCGTGCGTACCACAATTACAAATTTTAAAAATTCATTTGTGAGTGCGAATAATCAAATTATTGCTGATGGTGTAGCACCTTTTTGTTCAGGTTCAGGAAGATTTTTACAAGAAGTCTTCTTTTGTTATTCCAAAAACGGTGAACCCGGTATTTGTAGCGCCGAGATTTTGAAGCGATCGCAAAAAAGTTGTGGTCAACCAGATTTCTTAGTGAGAAACGTTAGATAAAAATGGGAATGGGGAATGAGGGAAAGAATTCTAATAATCTTTTGTACAGACGCGATTAATCGCGTCTGTACTCCTAACTCCCTAAGCTATCGTCACATCTGGCGACAAGTACACATCCTGAATGGTATGAAACAGTTTTACACCTTCCTCAAAGGGACGTTGGAAGGTCTTTCGCCCAGAAATTAATCCTGAACCACCAGCGCGTTTGTTGACTACGGCGGTGCGAACTGCTTCGGCGAAGTCATTTTTGCCAGTCGCGCCACCAGAATTAATCAACCCCACACGCCCAGAGTAGCAATTTAGTACTTGGTAACGAGTTAAATCAATTGGGTGATCAGTTGTTAATTCCGTGTAAACCCGCTCATCGGTTTTGCCGTAACTCTTACCAGTGGCTTTGGCAACTGCACCGTAACCATTGTTATTTTCTGGTAACTTTTGTTTAATAATGTCAGCTTCAATGGTTACACCCAAATGATTCGCCTGTCCGGTGAGGTCAGCAGCAAGGTGGTAATCTTTATCTTGTTTAAAAGCGTTGTTCCGCAGATAACACCAGAGAACTGTTACCAAACCCAGTTCATGGGCGCGTTTAAAAGCTTTGCTGATTTCCTGAATCTGTCTGGTAGATTGCTCTGAACCAAAATAGATTGTCGCACCTACGGCGGCGGCCCCTAAATTCCAAGCTTGTTCGACATCAGCAAACAATACCTGGTCAAATTGATTAGGGAAAGTCAGCAATTCGTTGTGATTGATTTTGGCAATAAAGGGAATTTTGTGGGCATATTTGCGCGAAACTATACCTAATGTTCCCAAAGTGGTAGCAACAGCATTGCAACCTGAGGCGATCGCTAGCTTGATAATATTTTCTGGATCGAAGTAAATCGGATTGGGCGCAAAAGACGCACCTGCCGAGTGTTCAATCCCTTGGTCTACTGGTAAAATCGAGAGATAACCTGTGTTTGCCAGACGACCACTAGAATAAAGTAACTGGAGATTACGCAATACTTGAGGATTGCGATCGCTGTTGAGCCAGATTCGATCTATAAAGTCTGGGCCCGGCAAATGTATTAAATCACGAGAAACTTTTGCTTTGTGAGTAAGTAGGTCTTCAGCCTCTTTACCTAGCAATGACTCAATAGAATTAGCCTCTTTGAGCGTTGTAGTCATAGTATTATCCTCAAAATTTGAGCAAATGACCTTGCCTTTAAGATAGCATTTCTAATATTGCTAACTTAGTTGTACGAAGATTAGTGATATGTCTTCTTTCTGAAGATATAGCAATCTTATTGTATAAGTCAAAATCAAAAGACTCCGATTCCCTACTTACTTTTAAGAAGGTCGGGAATCTTGTTGTTAATGATTAAGTAGGGCTATACTACCGGAAGTATTCAATCAACTTTCGGAATTGATGTTTTCAAATCAGTTACCAATATCAACCAGTACAATCATACTATCCTCAGATCATAGCTGAAAATTGAAAACCCATCTTCCCCCGATTGGGGTAATAATTTTGAACAGAATAAATATAATTTTATGAGTAAGTTTCAAATCGATATCGACTTCAGCAATATAGATTTAGCTTCCCTTGAGACAGAAGAAGATTTTCAACGAGAGGCAAAAATGTTACTCCCAAAGGCACTGGTCAAATTAGGTGAAAGTGTGGGTGAAAAGACTTGGGAAGAATTACAGCAAAAGCTGCAAGGAACTGGAGGTAAACTCAAATCTTCTCCCAGCGAGAAACGTAGGTTTATTCAAGAAACCGGAAGAACTTATCAACGAAATGCTAGTAACAGAGAAAAACAAGAACTGGAAGAATATATAGTAGAGCAATTGCGCCAGCACAAGTAGTATTTGTCATCAGTTAACTTATCAGACATAATTCAAACAAACCAGCGACGAATCAACTCCACTTGGAAGCGATAGCCGTCGTCAACTTCCTCAATTAACTCACGTTGCAACAGCAAGTTGAAAGTAATATCAGCATGAGGGAACTGTTGCAATAGAGTTTGGCGGCTGACTATAGTCCCTTCCCCTTGAGCGGCGATAAAACGTAGAATAGCTTGTCCAGTCGCGTCTACTTGATTGTTTTTAATGTCAGCGAAGAAAAAACCACCACTTTGCAAAGCTTCTGATATCGCTGCTTCCACATCCGCTAAAGTTGCCAATCGCCGGATAGAGGGGTCTTGCTCGTTCTTCAGGACAATAATTTCCGCACAGAGTAATTGTACTAAGAATGGGTGACAACGGGTGAGTTGTAACACTCGTTCAACTGCGTTAGGTTCATAGCGGAGGGTAAAATCTTTGACCGGACGTTCAATTAATTGTCGTGCTTCCGCTTGTTTGAGGTAGGAAATATGCACTACTTGGACATTAATGAGATAACTAGCCCAGCGCTGATATTCTTCGATAGTATGGGAGCCAGCCAGTAAAACCTTGAAACGGGGACGGTGTTGGATGAGGTGACGCAACATTCCCAAAACATCTTGTTCATCAAAGCGACCTTTGGCTATGGCGTTGTCTAGCACCTCGAATTCATCTAGCGCTAGTAAGGCGGTATTTTGTTCTAGAGCCTGTTCTACTTTATCTAGCCATTCATCGAAATAGGTGAAGGGGTCAGATTTTAACACTTCGCGGGTTAGGGACGGTAGAGTTACACCTTGCTTTTTTGCTGACTTCTCCATCTCTCTTGCCAGGTTGTAGAGAAAACCTGCATGGTCACTAGCTGATGAAGGTGCGCCTTGCAAGTCTACAAACATGGGGATGATGGTATTAGGTAGTAACTTTCCGATGTTATTGAGGAGAGAAGTTTTACCCATACGTCGCTGACCGTATAGTAGCAAAGGTGGACGACGGCGATCTAAAAGCAACTGCTCAATGCGTAAGCCAATGTCATCACGTCCCGTGAAAATTTCTTGCTCTAGTGTGATGGGATTACCAGTAATGTAAGGCGAGTCAATTTCTTTATTTTGTTCAACTTTGATAGCTAGTTCTTGTATATATTTGTTGATGATATCCAGCCATCTTTTAGCAAAAGGTAAAAAGGAAGAAGCATATTTATTATTAATACGATTGAAGTTCTCTAATTGTACACCTAACTTTTTTGCTACATCCTTGAGAGCTATACGCTGGTTGTAATTACTTCTTTGTTCTAATGCTGCGTTTACATCCTGACTGATGCGAGTAAAGATGCGTAGGACAGAATTAATTGAATTATCTAATTCCTCAATTTCTATGATGCGATGAAGCTGACGTATAGCTTCTACATCACCACATTTTCTTAGACTCAGTGCATCTTTGCAAATTTGAACAGCCCATTTTTGCAGACTTTCATTGAGATAATCAATGGCAGCTTCACCCTCGCTTGGGTTATGTTCTATGACTAAAAGTAAGTAATTATCTAAGCCATATAAAGGTATGCGCTGTAATTGATCCCAAAAGGCGGAATGATAGCGTAATGAGCTTGAATACTGATCTATACTTATTTCAAGAAATTGATAAGGAAAACGTAATATAGACTGTATAAATGTCTCATTGTTGTGCCTTTCATTAATTCGATCAGGAAATATATTAGACAATCTTAATAAAATATAAGGCTGGTTAATGCGATTTTTTTCCAACCGATAAAGTGCTAAATTCCATAATTGTAGTGATGGGTATAAAACTATTGGTCGCCATAAGTTGATAGTTATACTCAGAAATAACAGCACAGCAAACGCCACGCCTTCTGCCACGCCAAACGTCACACCTTCCGCCATGCCAAATGCCACGCCAAATGCCACGCCAAACGCCATACCAAACGCCACGCCTTCTGCTATACCAAATGCCATACCAAACGGCACGCTAAACGCCATGTCAAATGCCACGCCTAACGCCACGCCAAACGTTACACCTTCCGTAACGCCTATCGCCACGCCAAACGCCACGCCTAACGCCACGCCAAACGCTACGCCTAACGCCACGCCAAACGCTACGCCAAATGCCACGCCTTCCATGCCTACCGCCACGTCTAACGCCACGTCTAACGCCACGTCTAACGCCACGCCTAACGCCACGCCAAATACCACGCCTAACGCCACGCCAAATGCCACACCTAACGCCACACCTAACGCTACGCCAAATGCCACACCTAACGCCACACCTAACGTTACGCCAAACGCTACGCCTTGCGCCACGCCAAACGCCACGCCAAACGCCACGCCAAACGCCACGTTTAATGCTACACAACACCCTAAGCTTGGGGCCACAATAGACAAAATATTTGGTAATGGCTGACCTAATCCCCAAAGTACTAAACCAAGGATAAAATTAGCCCAGAGAGGTACAATTAAATACCCTTGTAGCACTGGCTGCCATACTGATGGTTTGTTCAAGTCTGCTAAAGAGGTAATCTCATTTTTAATATGTAAAGTGTGCTGATACCAAGCTACAGGACGAAAAAATAGCCAAAACAATAGTTGCAAACTACCTACGATCAAATTTGAGTGTGGTTTAGGTGCATCAGTGTAGATTTCAGCGTAATTAGTGGGTGAGTTTTGAGAAGGCATAATTTGCCTGCTTAGGTTAATAGTAGAGATATTAAAAATATTGTTGTCATTGTAAACGCAGTCATTACAGCACTTCCCAATCCTCTATGGAACAGGCTCTATTGGTTGATCGTAATGAATAACCTTTCCTTGTAAAGGATAAAGGTTAGAGTCTGAAGCTTGGGAAGAACGTTCTAAGATTATAATTTCAACTGCTTCGCCTGCTTGAAACGGTAAATCCTCAAGAATCAAGGTTCCGTTTTTAGTTAACTTTGTTTCAATTCGGTGTGCTTTCATAGTTACTTCGCTAGTTATGAATCTAATAAATCAGTAAATGGTTTTATTTGTCGTAAACCTTCCTTACGCCAATTATCATCATTCTCCCCTTCTTCTAAGTTAAATAATTTTTCTCTACACAGAATTTGTAACAACAGTGGCCAGCAGCAACTTTGTGTCAAAATCCACTCTACATCTTCATCAGTGAAGGCAATGGGCGAACTCGCTATCAATTCCCGCGCTTCTGTCTCAGTCAATGCTCCCAGATATGCGGTGTAGCCGAAAATATTGAAAAATGGTGAACTGTGTCCTGTGTTTCGCACCATTTCAATCGGTGATTCAGGGGTAGCCAAGACAAATGCTAGATTTCCCCCTGTCTGGTTAGTCGCCAAAGACCGCAAACTCTCCCAAAAGCCATCATCTAATTCTGGACAGCGTTGCAACCCAACGCCAATCTCATCTAATAAGATAACTGTGGGAAAATGTAAATTATCACTGACTACATTCATGAAACGATCTAAATCGCAAGGTGTCGGTACTTGCATCTTCAGTGATTCTAGGATGTACTTTAGTAGTCCTTCTCGGCTTTGCATTCGTGCGTCTTGCAAGTCTACGAAAATCCAACAGTAATTTTCTGGATGCGGTAGCCAGTCAGATTTTTGCTCAAGACGCAGCTGTTCTGCTGGGGTGGTGGTGATATTTTTGAGGTAGTGCAGCAGGGATGTTTTGCCACTGCGCTTTTTGCCGATAATGGCGGCGTTTTGTAGGGGATGGCGTTTGAGTAAGTTGAAGAGGCGTTTTAATTCTTTCTCGCGCCCAAAAAAGTAACGGGGTTGGGTGATGGGTACGCCAGTGATGAAGGGTGATGCTTCCCCGTTAGTGGGCTGAGGTTTAGGCGGTTGAGTTTCTGGTTCTTTGTATGCAATGTCTTGCCACTCTAACCCCAGTTTTTTGCTAAGTTCTACAAAATTCAGATAGTCAACAGGTTTACCAGTGAGAAAGCTTTTGACTGTGGAGAGAGAAAATCCTATATCACTAGCCAAAGACTGCTGGCTGGGATAGCCGTTACGCCCAGGTGCTAACTTTACTTTTTCAATATACTCTGGGGCTACTCGGAGCGATCGCGCCATCATTCCTCATCGAGAAACTGCTGAGAGTATATCAGATTTGTATACTAGCTAAACAGCTTTGCTATTCAGCGATAACCTCTTGCACTCTAGAAATTATAGTCATCCTGAACTTAACTGATAATCAACTAACAACTCGTCCAATGGGTGACTATTTCTCAACTCCGTTCTCAACCAGCACCAAGTTGTAATGGTGAATGTAAGGGATTAAGGACTTTAAAAATGAAACGAGAACTGGGAATTCTGCAAATTATCTTATCACTTTGCGGAGTGATGATGTTTGGTACAGTAACTTACGCTGCGATTAATATGGTGAATGGTCAATACCAAGTTGAAATAGCGCTTAATACTAAGGGACTCATTATTAAGTCAGATATTGACAAAAGGCAATGCGAAGCAGTAGAAAATATTGCCCAAAAGCAGGAAGGCACAAATTCCAACCAGAAGACGATTAATTAAGAGTAAAAATCAGTGATGAGTTAGAATCAATAACTTCTAATTTATTGTAAACGAGTCTTTGATACTCGTGGACGAGTCTTTGATACTCGTGAACGAGTCTTTGATACTCGTGGACGAGTCTTTGATACTCGTGAACGAGTCTTTGATACTCGTGGATGAGTCTTTAATATTCGTGAACGAGTCTTTAATACTCGTGGATGAGTCTTTAATATTCGTGAACGAGTCTTTAATATTCGTGAACGAGTCTTTGATACTCGTAGTTTTTTTAACGAACCGCAAAGGACGCAAAGGACGCGAAGAAGGAGAAGAAATATCTCTATAAATGAAGTGAAGTAAAGCGGTGCGTTAGCCTTTGGCGTAACGCACCCTACCAAAACGTTAAAGGAGTGGAAATTAATAAGGAGTTAGGAATAAAAAACTCCTAACTCCTAACTCTTGTACAGACGTGATTAATCGCCTCTCTCTTGTACAGACGCGATTAATCGCTTCTCTATTTTTTACACCGCACAACTCAACTCGCCGGCTTTTTGACTGAAGCGGTGATTCTCCCGATAATCTACGGGACAATCTATCACGGCGGGTACATCTTGAGCGAGGGCTTCTTTCAAAGTGGGAATCAAATCTAAAGCCGATTCAACTCGGTAGCCTTTTAAACCCATGCTTTCGGCAAATTTGACAAAATCAGGATTGCTAAAATGCACAAAGGCTGAGTTTCCTTTACCAAATTGATTTTCTTGCTTCCACTCAATTAATCCATAGCCACCATCATTGAAAATTATGGTGACAAAGGGCGTACCGACACGCAAGGCTGTTTCTAATTCTTGAGAATTCATCATAAAGCCGCCATCGCCTGTGACAGCAACGACTTTGCGCTTGGGATGAACCAGTTTTGCTGCTAAAGCGCCAGGAATGGCAATACCCATAGCTGCGAAGCCGTTGGAAATTATGCAAGTATTGGGACTATGGCAATGATAATGACGGGCCATCCACATTTTATGTGCGCCAACATCAGAGATGACGATATCATCTGGACCCATGACTTGGCGTAAGTCATAAATTAACTTTTGCGGCTTGATGGGAAATCCGTCATCATGGGCATACTGTTCGTAATCAGCCCGAATCTCTGATCTTAAGCTAATAGCAAAGGGATCGGGTTTGCCTTGTCTATCTGCTAATTTTAATATTTCATAGAGGGAATCTGAAATATCTCCCACAACTTCGGCATTAGGAATATAACTACTATCAATTTCTGCCGGACTTACCCCAATATGCACAATAGGAATTTCACCATTACGATTCCATTTTTTGGGGGAAAACTCAATCAAATCATAGCCGATCGCAATTACTAAATCTGTGTTATCAAAGGCACACGTAATAAAATCTCTTTGCTGTAATCCCACTGACCACAAAGCTAGTTGGTGTGTGTAGGGAATCACGCCTTTACCCATAAAAGTATTGGCAACAGGTATATTCAGCAATGTAGCAAATTGTGTGACTGCATCACTTGCATGAGCGCGAATTGCCCCATTACCTACTAAGATTAATGGATTAACTGCTTGGCAAATTGCGGCTGCTGCTGCCCGAATGCTAGCAAACGATGCATAGCTTTTTTCACTATTATCCTTACGCAAAGGTTTGCCTTCCACGGGCATGGCAGCAATATTTTCGGGCAAATCGATGTGAACTGCACCAGGTTTTTCAGATTGCGATCGCTTAAATGCTTTCCGTACTACTTCTGGTGTAATACTCGGTCGCACAATCTGCTTATTCCACTTGGTAACAGGTGCAAACATTGCCACCAAATCTAAATATTGATGGGATTCAATATGCATTCTATCTGTTCCCACTTGACCAGTAATCGCCACTAAGGGCGCACCATCGAGGTTAGCATCTGCTACCCCAGTCATCAAGTTGGTTGCCCCAGGGCCAAGAGTAGAAAGACACACTCCGGCTTTTCCTGTTAAGCGTCCGTATACATCGGCCATGAATGCTGCACCCTGTTCATGACGAGTCGTAATAAATTTAATCGAAGAATGTTTTAACGCTTCCAAAACGTGAAGGTTTTCTTCACCAGGAAGTCCAAAAATGTATTGCACTCCTTCATTTTCTAGGCACTGCACCAATAATTCTGCTGTATTCATTTTATTTCCTAACTATTGACAAATAAGACTTTAGTCATTAGTAATTTTTTGTCATTAGTCATTTTTCTTTTGTTTTTTGACTAATGACTAATGACTAATGACTAATCACTTCACCCACACAGTTTTAACGTTGACAAACTCATGTATACCTTGGATACTCAATTCCCTGCCATATCCAGAACGCTTGATGCCACCAAAGGGCAACCGAGGATCGGATTTGACCATACTGTTGATAAACACGGCACCAGCTTCAATTTCTTCAACTAAGCGATCGCTCTCTTGGTCGTTGGTTGTCCAAGCACTTGCACCTAAGCCAAAGGGGCTGTCATTAGCGAGTTTAATGGCAGCATCGATATCCGAAACCCGGAATAACAAGGCTACCGGGCCAAAGAATTCTTCTTTTGCAATTGGTGCCTCAGGGGGGATATCTATGATAATCGTTGGCGGATAAAAGTTTCCAGGACGATCTGATAAAGGATGTCCACCGATGAGGACTTTACCACCACTTTTTATAGCAGCTTGCACTTGTTGATCTAAATCCTGGAGAATACCAGGTGTTGCCAGGGGGCCTAAATCGGTATCTGGTTGCATGGGATCGCCTATTTTCAGCGCCTCAAATTTTTCTAAAAGCAATTTTTCAAATTTGTCTGCGATCGCATCTGCGACAATAAAACGTTTCGCTGCAATACATGATTGCCCGTTATTTAACATCCGCGCTGTAGTAGCTGTGACAACTGCTGTCTCTAAGTCAGCACTTTCTAACACAATAAACGGGTCACTTCCTCCTAATTCCAAAACTGTTTTTTTAATTTGTTTGCCGGCGGCGACGGCGAGGGATATACCTGCTGGTTCGCTGCCTGTCAAGGTAGCAGCTTTTACGCGGTCATCAGCCATTAAATCGGCAACTTTGGCAGCGCCTATTAATAGAGTTTGAAAAGCACCTTCAGGAAAACCTGCCCGTCGGATAATATATTCAATTGCCAAGGCGCACTGCGGCACATTGGAAGCGTGTTTGAGTAAGCCGACATTCCCCGCCATCAGCGCTGGTGCGGCAAAACGAAAAACTTGCCAAAAAGGGAAATTCCACGGCATCACCGCGAGAATCGCACCCATTGGTTGATAACGTACAAAACTCTGGTTGGCATCAGTTTTTATACTGACATCAGCTAGAAAACCAGGGGCGTGTTCGGCATAGTAGCGACAGACGACGGCGCATTTTTCGACTTCCGCGATCGCAGCTTTAAATGGTTTACCCATTTCTAGAGTCATTAACTTAGCAAATTCTGCTTTATCTTGCTCTAAAATATCAGCAGCCTTTTGCAGCCAATGCGATCGTTCAGAGAAACTAGTCTGACGATAGTGTTCAAAAGTCTGATTAGCTAAATCGAGTTTAGCGACAATTTCGGTATCATTGAGCGCCTCAAAGGTTTTGAGCGTCTCCCCAGTGGCGGGATTAATCGTGGCGATCGCCATTACCTGACCTCCCGTTAAAAAATAGCTTCGTTAGGCTTCCTAGTGTTACACAGATCAATTCTGGAAGCTACCACCCAAATTCTAGTCTTATAACCCAGAATTGGTTGCTGAATATTACAATTTTACAATTATTTTTGAAATAAAATATACAAGTGCATTATGTATTTATCGTGATGAATTAAAATTTATTAGCCATTAGTTAGCTGTTAATTGTTTTTCTAATACCCAATCCCTAAAGATTAATGATTGGAGCAATGATTGTTGGCACTGGTTGCAATTTTGTCTGATAAATCTTAACTAATCGCTCAATACCTTTGAAACGATAATCTCCCATTTCTTGGAAGTCTAAGGGTTGTGAAAGCATTGTATGGGTGGCTTCACTAATTACGCATTCACTAGGGGGACAAACTGCTTCCATCCGAGCAGCAAGATTAATCGTTGCGCCTAATGCCGTATAATCTACCCTTTGGGAACTACCGACATCTCCCACCACAGCCTTACCGCTATTAATTGCAATACGTAATTGCAGGGGTTCGTGCCAAAAACCATTGGCATTAAGATGTTCGAGACGAGTAAGCATTCCTTTGGCAGTAGTAACAGCGCGATCGGCATGATCTGCTTGCGGTTCTGGAGCGCCAAAAAATGCCATAATACAATCGCCAATATATTTATCTAAAGTGCCGCCGCAACCAAACACTTCTTTTAGCATTTCTTCAAATAAATTATTTAATAGTTGAGCGATCGCAGTTGGTGTTAACCTTTCAGAAATTGCCGTAAAGCCAACTAAATCAGCAAACAAAATACTGATTTCGCTCTCGGTGGGAGCTAAACGACCACCCGGTAATCCGCCTACAGATATCAACTGCTGTACAACTGCTGGAGAATGATAACGTTCTAATCGGTGACGAATCATCTCTTCAGTTTTGAGTTTCTCTACTAATAGCCAACGCTGCACACTAGAAGCTACAAGGTTTGCTAAAGCTGAAAAAAAGCTCAATTCTTCTTCACCTTCATTCGCCCAATGGTAAGAAGAAAAATTGGCATCGGCATAGAGTACGCCCACAACTTTATTTTCATCCCATAAAGGCACTGCCATCGCGCTACGAATGCCTTTGACTAAAATACTCTGTTCGCTAGCAAACCGTTCATCCTGATGAGTATCACCGGTTTGAATGACGACTTTTTCCTCAAATACCTTTTGACAAATACTACGACTAATCCAACTACCATCAGAGGGGAGATGTTTGTGTTGGGAAACGTTTCTAGTGGCAGCATTCATTAATTCTAACTGGCCGCAACCATTGACATCAATTAATAATGCCAAGCGATCAATACTATCAAGGTAACGAAAAACTACTTGCTGCACCTGAGAAAAAATCTCTTCTATGGACGCGGCTGCACAAAGATTTTTCGCTATGTCCACTAAGTCTTTGAGACGGGCAATAGTTTTGTCCTTATTATTGATGTTGCCATCTTTGCTATCAGCTGCAATCCATTGCTGTTGTAGTTGTTCAACATTATGAAGGATTGTTCTTTGCTCATTAATCTCCGAAATTCCGGGATACTCAGGTGTTGGTTGAGAAACAGGGGTTGTGAGCAGCACTACCAGGCTGACATTGCCCAGCCAAACAATATCGCCGTGATGTAACTCTTGGGGATAGTTAACCAGATATTTATTGACTTGTGTCCCGTTTTTGCTGCCCAAATCCTCAATGGTCCACACACCGTCAGCCGTTTTTACCAGGCGAGCATGGTTGCGGGATACTCCACCAAAAGGTAAGTACAAGTTACATTCCGGCAAACGACCAATTGTAAATACATCTTGGTCAACTGCGATCGTTGTCTCGGTATCTCCCTCTTGTAGGCGTAGCGTCAGTTCAGTCATGAGTGTGATAGATCCATCGAAGCTAGAGGTCAACCCCTTTGGGGAATTCAAAATTCAAAATTCAAAATTCAAAATTAATAATCCCCATAAATAAATTTAGGGGCTTGTATCCTTTTGTTCTTCGGTCAAGCAACTCTAAGGTAAGTTATACCCTACAGGTTAACCTTCACCTTTTCTTTATGACACTGTTAACTGCATTCCGACAACTGTATTTCAGTAGTGCTGAGTACTGAGTGCTGTACATGGATAGCGGGGCGTTTAGCCCGTGCTGAGTATAACCCCATAGTTAAAACTACGCGAACGCCAACGCCAAGGGCGAACAGAACTTTGCTCTTAGGGGCACGATTACCCTATATGCTGAGTGCAATTAATTTTACTTTTTACTCAGTACTCGTTACTCTAAGCCGAGGCACTGTTTTGGAGTCTCTGACACAACTCTATAAAGACTTGTGTATACACCGAAAATTTGTAAGCGAGAGGAATGGAAGTGAGGTTTTCCAGAACCCGTGAAAAATCAATCTATTGAACAGCTAACGAACATTAGCGATCGCGTTTAGCAGAACGGCGCGATGCCGATGAACGAGCGCCAGGTTTCTCGCCATTGGTGGCAGGTGGCGCTGCCTTACGTTTAGCCGATGTCTGTGGTAATGGTTTAGGAGTACGAGCCGGACGCTTATCACCTCCAGGCTTGGCTTTGTGTTGCCGTCCATTTGGGATTGGTTCGGGGTTAGTATCGGGGTTGGGCGCAAAACCAGCAACCACTTCCTTCGGCAAGCGCTGCTCAATCAGTTTTTCGATATCTATCAATAGATGCTGTTCATCGACACACACCAGCGATACAGCTTCACCTGATGCGCCAGCGCGACCGGTGCGACCAATACGATGAACATAATCTTCTGGTACATTGGGCAAATCAAAGTTAACAACATGGGGCAGTTCGCTGATGTCAAGACCTCTAGCAGCAATATCTGTCGCCACCAATACCTGTAAGCTGCCATTTTTGAACTTTGCCAGAGCGTTGGTACGCACAGGCTGGCTCTTATTACCGTGGATTGCCAATGCTTGAATGCGGTCTTCGCCCAACTGCTTCACCAAACGGTCAGCGCCATACTTAGTGCGAGTGAACACTAGCACTTGATACCAATTATCTCGCCGAATCAGATGAGCCAGTAATTGGCGTTTCTTGTCACGGTCTACCTGGTAAACTTTCTGTGCGATCGTGTCGGCAGTAATGTTGCGGCGTGCCACTTCAATCATTGTCGGGTTATTGAGTAATCCGGCGGCCAGTGCCTTAATTTTGTCTGAGAAAGTAGCGAAGAATAGCAAATTCTGTCGCTGTTTGGGCAGGAGTGAGAGGATGCGGCGGATATCATTAATAAAACCCATGTCCAGCATCCGATCGGCTTCATCCAGCACCAAAACCTCAATCTGCGATAGGTTCAGCGTACCCTGCTGTACGTGGTCTAGCAGTCGCCCTGGAGTAGCGACCAAAATATCCACTCGGCCCCTTAAACGCTGTTTTTGCAGATTAATACTGACTCCGCCAAACATCACCATTGAGTTGAGATTTAAGTACTTGCCGTACTCGCGCACGCTTTCTTCTACTTGTGCAGCGAGTTCACGAGTCGGAGTGAGAATCAACGCTCGGATTGGTGGGTATCCATTAGACGTACCTTTGCTTTTGTTAGACGACAACCGATGCAAGAGCGGCAGTGTAAAACTAGCGGTCTTTCCAGTACCAGTTTGTGCCCCAGCTAATAAATCTCTACCCGACAAGACAGCAGGAATGGACTGCATCTGGATTGGCGTGGGTTCCGTGTACCCTCGTTCGGTAACAGCACGGATAATTTCATTGGACAAGCCGAGATCGGAAAAAGACATAAGACTCCAAAAATAACATCGGCCTGTCACCAATGATGGCGTCAGTCTTAGGCGGACGGATAAAAATTATTGAAAAGCTGGATGGGCAGTAGCGCAAAGACTGAGAGCGAGTGCCGCAGTCCCTCATTCTAACAGATTGCCGTCTATTGTGTTGTTAAAGTTGCTCTGATTCAGTGTTGTGTTAAATTGGCATTACCTGCTTGTAAAGCAAAGTATTGAACAAATGGGAGAAATTCATTATCGCAATCCAAAAGCAACTGATTAATTCACAAATCAAATCACCTAGCGTCTTCTTGATTGACCATGAAAATAACAATCGTGGTCTGATCGATACCAATGAGGCGTTACAGCTAGCCGAAAGCTTAGAGCTTGACTTAGTTGTAGTCTCCCAAGGTAAAGACGCTCCAATCGCCAAGATTCTCAACTATGGCAAGCTTCAGTATCAAAAGAAAAAACGTCAGAGTCAAAGTGCTAGACCCACGGTAAAGGAAGTTCGATTCGGTCTAAACGTGGGTGTGGCTGATTACAATTTACGCATTGAACAAGCAGGTGAGTGGTTAAGTAAAGGCGATTCTGTCAAGTTTGCCATTCGTTTACGAGGCCGAGAACATCAATATCGTGACAAAGCGGGAGAACTGCTAGACCGAATTGCAAACGATCTCAGTCAAGTAGGTAAAATCCAGTCGCTGGATAAACGCGCCCTAGTTGTTCAAGTCATTCCTGCTTAGTTATCTGGCGATCGCTAGGGGATGTATTTGTGGCAGCTTGTAAGGAACGAAAAAAGCCGGACACAGTACTGTAGCTTCTATGGAAAAAACAGTCAACTGTTACTCAAGGTAAATTTGACTTTCCGACCAAACAAGCGCCACGCGCCGGGATATAACCAATCAATCGGCGCATTTAGCGATCAGGTGTGTCAAGGCATCAATTAGGCGATCGCTTTCCATTGGTACAATGTCCTGTCCATGCATCACATTTTGAGTAATATGAAAATGCACCAGTGCTCCTAAGAGAATTCTCGCCGTTGCCTCTGGGTCAGGTATGTTTAATTCAGGAGCTGCTAAGTAGTGAGTGAGAGTTTCCGCTACTGGCTTAATCATTGCTTGAACACAAATTTGAGCTAACTCAGGAAAACGCCCAGATTCCCCAATTAGGACTCGCATAAATGCACTATGTTCTTTGTCGTTAAGCATTTGCTTTAATGCTTTGGTTGCTACCTGGTGCAGTATGACACCTGGTTCTCCCTCAATCGGTTCTGTGCCAAAAATGGAGCTGTTCTTTTTGCTTGTCAGTTGCTCTAACAGTACTTTAAAAAGTCCTTCTTTATCTTGAAAGTGGCTGTAGACTGTCGCTTTAGAAACACCTGCTGCTACCGCTACCCGATCCATGCTTGTACCAGCATAACCATGTTGAAGGAATTCTTGCATTGCTCCTTGCAAAATTTGCTCCACTTTATCAACGGAATTGTCTCGATCCACTTCGCCAGCTTTGATGCGTACCATTTATTAATCATCCTTTCTTATAAACAATATTAATAGATGCTGCAAAATGCCCAGTACAAAATGGCGAAAATAAACATAAGTAGGTCGGCGGAAAAATTTGTCGTTGGAATCAGGCAAGAGGTACGAAGGAAGAGGGTTTTAGTATAGTTTATCTTTCTTCACATAGTTTGGTTTAATTGTGGCAACTTACTTACCCTTCGATAAAGCTCAAAAGCCTCTATTGTCAGCTTTCCTCTCTTCTACTTTCTTGTAGTAGACAATCAATCCCAATAGGGAATAGCATTCAGCTGCATAATGCCTTTGCAAATTGATTGACAAGTTTAGTGTATCATGTTGACTAAACTAGTCCGTTTAGTTTAGCATAATTGAACTGGACAGTTTAGTACAAGTTGCTACTGGTGGTAAGGGGAAAATAGTATGGAGCAAAACAGGAATTCAGAGGGTTTAAGGTCTTCTCAGAATCTTTTGCGATCGCCTCTTCTACTTGCAATAATTGCATCTCTAGCAATAGGCGGAATCAGTGTTTATACAGTGATGAAGCTTCAAGCTGCAACTAATGAAAAGCAAAAAGCACCAGTAGCAGTTCAGCCTGTGATAAAAACAGTAACAGCATTAGGGCGGTTGGAACCAAAGGGAGAGGTAATAAAACTGTCAGCGCCTTCTTCAAATGGTGAAGGAAATCGGGTAGAGCAACTATTGGTGAAAGAAGGCGATCGCGTCAAAGCTGGGCAGATAGTTGCGATTATGGACAACCGCGATCGCCTACAAGCTACTTTGGGTGAAGCACAAAAACAAGTTCAAGTTGTCAAATCCCGCCTTAACCAGGTAAAAGCTGGAGCCAAACAGGGAGAAATTGGAGCGCGTCAAGCTACGGTGAATCGTGTACAAGTAGAACTACAAGGAAACATTAAAACTCAGCAAGCCACAATTAATCGTCTAGAAGCAGAACTCCTTGGGCAACAACGGAGCTTGCAAGCAACAGTGGCTCGCGTAGCAGCCGAGAAAGGTAATGCCCAAGCTGACGTGCAGCGCTACGAGACTTTATACAAAGCAGGAGCAATTTCTAGCCAGGAAGTTGATAAAAGACGCCTAAGCGCCGAAACTTCTACTCAAGCCTTAATTGAAAGCCAAGCCACCCAGACAAGAACTGTAGCGACCCTACAACAGCAGCTTAACGAAGCAAAAGCCAACCAGGATCAAACCCTTGCCAGCTTGCAACAGCAGATTAACGAAGCAAAAGCTAACCTAAATCAAACCACTGAAGTTCGTCCCACAGATATAGCAAATGCACAGGCAGAGATAGACAGTGCTCAAGCCACTGTGGAGAAAATTAGAGCAGAACTGGCAGAGGCATACGTTGTGGCTCCTAAAGTCGGTCGAATTTTGGAGATTAATACACGAGCCGGAGAAACTGTAGGCAATGAAGGAATTGTGGCTCTAGGTCAAACCGACCAGATGTATGCAGTAGTAGAAGTCTACCAAAGTGATATCAAGAGAGTGCGTCCGGGACAACCGGTGCTGATAAGCAGTGATTCCCTTCGCAATGAATTAGAGGGAAGAGTCGATTGGATTGGTATGCAGGTAAAGCGGCAAAATCTGATCAATGCTGACCCCTCTAGCAATATCGATGCCAGAGTAGTGGAAGTGCATGTGCAACTAAATAAACTATCCAGCCAAAATGCTTCTAGCTTAACTAATTTGCAAGTCAAGGCGGTAATTGAACTGTGATTGGATTTATCCAGGAACTGCGGCGGCGAACGCCTTTAGGATGGCTGCAACTGAGTCATGAAAAAGGTCGTCTTTTGGTGGCATTGTCAGGTATTGCCTTTGCCGATGTTCTGATGTTCATGCAGCTAGGGTTTCAGAATGCCCTGTTTGAAAGTAACACAATGCTGCATCGGAGTATGCAGGCTGATATGTTTGTGATCAGCCCCCAAGCACGTAACCTAGCATATATGTCTAACTTTACGCGGCGGCGGCTGTATCAAGCAATGGATGTACCAGGTGTAAAGTCGGCAGAAGGAATGTATGTCAACATTGTTGATTGGAAAAATCCCCAAACACATCAGAAGACGACAATATTAGTTATGGGGTTCAATCCCGATCGGCAAGTGTTGAACTTAGCGGATGTGAATCGCCAGATAGATGCTATTAAGCTACCAGATACTGTTTTGTTCGATCGCGCCTCTAGAGGAGATTACAACGAAGCGATCGCCAAAATTGAACAAGGTAAAACTGTTACAACCGAAATAGAACGGCGGACAATTACCATTAGCGGCTTATTTTCAGTCGGGGCTTCCTTCATAGCCGATGGTACTTTGATCACTAGCGACCAGAACTTTTTGCGACTATTTCCCAGACAACAAGCAAGCAGTGTCAGTCTCGGTTTAGTGCAGCTGCAACCAGGCTATGATCCAAAACAGATGAAAGCAGCTTTAGAATCTCATTTAGATAATGATGTTAAAGTTTTAACCAAAGCAGAATTTCTCGAATTTGAAATAAATTACTGGAAAACAAATACGGCGATCGGGTTTATCTTCAGCCTGGGTGTAGCAATGGGGTTTTTAGTGGGCGTGATTATCGTGTATCAAGTTCTTTCTACAGATGTGAATTCCCATATCAAAGAATACGCCACTTTTAAAGCAATGGGATATAACAATCTCTACTTATTAGGTGTGGTGTTTGAAGAGGCGATAATTTTGGCGATTTTGGGCTTTATCCCCGGAGCGATCGCACCTTTAGGACTTTATCATTTAACTCGTAATGCCACCAATTTGCCAGTTTACATGACCGTAGCACGGGCCTTGACGGTATTAACACTGACTATGATTATGTGCATAATTTCTGGTGCGATCGCCACCCGGAAATTACAGTCCGCCGACCCCGCAGATATGTTTTAGAAAATGGGCATTGGGCATAAAGATACTTACCCAATTCCCAATCTAAAATCAAAAATTTAAAATCTAAAATTGCTATGCCTCCTGTAATTTCTGTTAAAAATCTCGACCACTATTTTGGTCATGGTAAACTCCGCAAGCAAGTTCTCTTTGATATCAACCTGGATATTAACGCTGGCGAAATTATTATTATGACTGGGCCTTCTGGTTCTGGTAAAACTACACTTCTCACCTTATCAGGCGGCTTGCGTTCTGCCCAATCTGGTAGTTTGCAGATATTGGAACAAGAACTTTGTGGTGCTAATAAAGCACAACTTACCCAGGTGCGACGTAATAACGGTTATATTTTCCAAGCACACAACTTGCATGGTAGCCTGACAGCACTCCAGAACGTCAGAATGGGCTTGGAAGTACATAAGAATATTTCGCCAGCAGAAATGAAAACCCGGTCAGCCCAAATATTAGAGGAGGTAGGATTAGGAGATCGCCTGAATTATTATCCTGATGATTTATCTGGGGGACAAAAACAAAGAGTTGCGATCGCTCGTGCTCTAGTTGGTCGTCCTAAAATTGTCTTAGCGGATGAACCTACCGCCGCTCTTGACAGTAAATCGGGACGAGATGTGGTCAACCTGATGCAAACACTAGCTAAAGAACAGGATTGTACCATTCTCTTGGTTACTCATGACAACCGCATTCTAGATATTGCCGATCGCATCGTCTACATGGAAGATGGCAAGTTAGTAAATGACAGTGCTGTTCTTGCAGTTAGTTAGGCTGCTAGGTCTTCCAACAGATATCTGGTGAAATTAAATATGCTTTATCCAGAGCCTTTGTAGAGACGTAGCAGTGCCACGTTTCTACATTATTTTTTGGAGATGTCTAATAAGTTTTTAACCACCCATCTTAGATTAAATTTACTACTCCGTATTGCATCCAAACGAGAAATTTTAAATATTCCTTAACTTTTGAAAGTATTGGATAAAAACTTCATAATTTCTGTGTGTAAATTACTTTAATTTTTAGATAGACATAATTGGTATCTAATTAGATTCTTTAGATTTACTATTATTATAAACACAATCTGCTTTTTACATAAAGGAAATCATCAAAACTTGACATTAATTGGAATTGTTCATAACTTTGACAAAAAATACTTATTTTATTTAATTAATTTGATTATGATTGTTGGCGCTGTTACAACCCGAATTTTTAAAACGGTTTATTATACCTAAGTACTTTCAGAAACCAAAGGTAGTTTACTAGGAAACTTAACTTCTCAATCAGTAGAATGATTTGTTATTTTTCTATCCATCTAAATAACATTAAACTGCGTCCACGTTGAAAACCGTAGTTCTGTATGAATAGAAAAACCCTCACCCTAAATCCCTCTCCCTACTTGGGAGAAGGGGAGCCGGAAAGAAGTCCCTCTCCCTACTTGGGAGAGGGATTTAGGGTGAGGGCAAAAACTACGGTTCTCAACATAGATGAGGTTTATCTAAGTAAAATATCAACATTTTACAATTTTGCGATGGACTTGTAAGTGATAAATCAACAAGAAATGACTAACTAAAAAAGTATGAATTAGCAAATAAGTACGGAGAAAAGCCTAATCTGTTCTTTTTATTTTTTCTGCGCCACTAGTTAAGAGGTAAATCTATGGTGCGAAACTCAAAGCTAGGGTACAGAACGTTCCCAAAGTCTATTCTGCGTCCATCCGTTGCTATAGGTATAACTATATCTTTATTAGTTGGCGGAATAAGTTTTTATATAGTAAAACGCGGGCAAAATTATGCCAATCAAGAGGCACAAGTACCAGCAACACAATTGCCACAGTTAAAAACAGTAACAGCTTTAGGGCGACTCGAACCACAGGGAAAGGTAATTAAACTGTCTGCTGCGGTGTCTGCGGAAGGAAGTCGGGTAGAAAAGTTGTTAGTGAAGGAGGGTGATAGGGTAAAGGCAGGACAGACGATCGCAATTTTGAACAGCTGCGATCGCTTGCAAGCGGCATTTAAAGAGGCACAGGAACAAGTGAAAGTAGCCCAGGCAAACCTAAACCGCACTCAAGCAGGTGCTAAACGCGGTGAAATTGCCGCCCAAAAAGCTGCGATCGCTCGTCTAAAAGCAGAACACCAAGGTGATATTAATACCCAAGCCGCGACAATTGAGCGATTTCAAGCCGAAGTGCGTAACGCCCAAGCAGAAGACGAACGCTATCAGCAACTAGATCAACAGGGTGCAATTTCCGCCTCCCAACGGGATAGCAAGCGTTTAAACTTGGAAACCGCCCAAAAAAGCCTACAAGAAGCCCAAGCACAGTTAAATCGTACCCAATCAACTAGTCAGCAACAAGTTAAACAAGCCACAGCAATACTTGATGAAATCGCCGAAGTGCGCGGAGTGGATGTAGAAGCTGCTAAAGCAGAAATCAATCGTGCCCTAGCAGCCATGAATCTGGCAAAAGTTAATCTCGAACAGGCTGTAGTGCGATCGCCCCAAAATGGACAGGTATTTGAGATCCATACCCATCCTGGGGAATTAGTATCAAATGATGGCATTGCAGATATTGGACAAACCAGCCAGATGTATGTCATCGCCGAAGTCTACGAAAGCGATATCGGCAAAGTGCATTCAGGGCAGCAAGTGCAAGTATTTGGTGATTCCCTGCCAATTGAATTGCAGGGAATTGTAGATCGCAAAGGCTTGCAAGTGCGACGGCAGAATGTTATTAACACAGATCCCGTCAGCAATATCGACAACAGAGTAGTAGAAGTCCACATCCGACTAGATAAAGCTTCCAGCCTAAAAGCCGCTACCTTAACCAATATGCAAGTTAAGGCAGTAATTGAATTGTGAAATTTGTCATTAGTCATTAGTCATTAGTCATTTGTCATTGGTTATTAATTCTTCTTCGTTACTTCCTTACTCCCTCATCTCCCTTGTCCCCTCATCCCCCCACTCCCCACTTCTTATGATGGGATTGCTCAAACAACTGCGACGGCGAACTCCTCTAGGATGGCTGCAACTAAATCATGAAAAAAGCCGTCTTTTAGTGGCATTATCAGGCATTGCCTTTGCGGATCTTCTGATGTTCATGCAGCTAGGTTTTCAGACTGCGCTGTATGACAGTAACACCAGACTACATCGCAGTTTGCAAGCAGACATTGTTTTAACCAGTCCCCAAGCCCGTAACTTAGCAAGCTTGTCTACATTTTCTCGGCGGCGACTTTACCAAGCAATGGATATACCAGGGGTGAAGTCGGCCCAAGCAATGTATTTCAACAACACAATCTGGAAGAATCCCCAAACACACCGTGAGACAGGGGTGTTAGTTATCGGCTTTAACCCAGACAAGCCAGCCTTTGACTTACCAGATGTTAACCAGCAATTGCAAGCGATCAAAATGCCGGATACCGTGTTGTTCGATCGTGGTGCAAGAGGAGATTATCAAAAAGCGATCGCTCAAATTGACCAAGGTAAAACCCTGACTACCGAAATAGAACGGCGCACAATTACCATTAGTGGCTTATTCCAAGTCGGGGCTTCCTTTGGCTTTGATGGCAACCTGATTACCAGCGATCAAAATTTTTTGCGGCTATTTTCTGGGCGACAGTCCAGCAGTGTCAGTCTAGGCTTGATTCTTCTGAAACCAGGTTATGAACCGAAAAAAGTAGCAGCAATGCTCAAAGCCTACCTCAGAGATGATGTCAGAGTATTAACCCACGCCGAATTTATTGAATTTGAAAATAACTTTTGGAGAACAAATTCCCCAATTGGGTTTATTTTCAGTCTAGGTGTATCAATGGGGTTTGTGGTCGGCGTGATCATCGTCTATCAAGTCCTTTCTAACGATGTTAATGCCCATGTTCGAGAATACGCCACCTTCAAAGCAATGGGATATCGCAATTACTACTTGCTAGGTGTGGTGCTTGAAGAATCGTTGATTTTAGCAGCACTGGGCTTCTTCCCTGGATTGGGAGTTTCTTTAGTGCTTTATCAACTGACTCGCAGTGCTACAAATTTGCCCATGTACATGACTGCGATTCAAGCATTGCAGGTGTTAGTACTGACAATCATTATGTGTACAATTTCCGGTGCGATCGCCACCCGCAAACTCCAAGCCACCGATCCTGCTGATATGTTTTAAATTTGTCATTTGTCATTGGTCATTGGTTATTTGCAAAGGACAAAAGACAAATGACCAATGACGATCGTCACGAGTAATCGATCTATTTATGACTAGTCAATCCATCATCTCCATCCAGAATCTCGACCACCACTTTGGTCACGGCTCACTCCGCAAGCAAGTTTTATGTAATATCAACTTAGAGATTAATGCCAGTGAAATTATTATCATGACTGGGCCCTCTGGTTCTGGAAAGACTACCTTGTTGACCTTGGTGGGTGGATTGCGTTCTGCCCAATCTGGTAGTTTGCAGGTGTTGGGACGAGAACTTTGTGGTGCTAGTGCTGAAGAACTAGTGCAAGCGCGACGCCATAACGGTTATATTTTCCAAGGACATAACTTGCATGGTAGTTTAACGGTACTCGAAAACGTCAAAATGGCTTTAGAATTGCACAAACATCTTGGGTTAAAAAAAATGCGAGCTAGGTCAGCCCAAATGTTAGAGCAAGTAGGATTGCGAAATCATTTGCATTACTATCCCGATCGACTGTCTGGGGGACAAAAACAACGAGTAGCGATCGCTCGTGCTTTAGTTAGTCATCCTCAAATAATCCTCGCAGATGAACCCACTGCCGCCCTTGACAGTCAATCAGGACGAGATGTAGTCAATCTCATGCAAAAACTAGCAAAAGAACAAGGCTGTACCATCTTGATGGTTACTCATGACAACCGTATCCTAGACATTGCCGATCGCATCGTTCACATGGAAGATGGCAAACTCAAGTCAAAAGTAATACTATCAGCTTAAAGTTAATTAGCGTATTCCATTATTCAGAGTTGCTTTATAAAGTAAATCTTAAGTGTGGCGTGGCAAACTCGCATTTCTGCCTTAGTGTCACAATTTTTTGGCAATTAAAGCCTATTATCAGTAAATTTTAAAATATTTACGACTAGTGACTAGTATATATAGTTTAATTTATCCTCAGCGACTTACTTAATCTAATTTAAGTAATTTCCCTATATCAATTTCAACCCAACAATGTGATATTAGTGTCCAGTTGAAAAAGTGTCTAGTTGATTCCAAGATTTCCTTCAAGTATTATTTATGTAATCACAGTTAAATTTTATGCTCATTGCTAATGTCATATACCTTGGTTATTAGAGTTAAGACCAATTTTCTAAAATTACAGATAAAATGATTTGCCCTTGCAATCCATAAGTAACGGGAGAATTTCCAAAAATTTATGGTTGTCAACAACATTGGCTTCCAACGGGAAAACTAGCGATAATAAGCTAATCTATTTTCCAATACAAGCAAGGGATTTTTTGTAGTTCTATGATTATTGAGAATAGCGCTAGTAGTTCAAACAAAAATTTGCTCGGTTTTGATGTCAAAACTTTGACAGCCAATTGCCATGCAATAAATGTGTTAAAGGGAATATTTGCTGTTCTCCCGCTCGCCTTGGCATTGCCTGTAGATGCTTTGCAAGTAAAGGTGATTCCAACTAATCCTAAATTAGGGGATACACTCTCGGTGGTGATTAATCTAGATAACCCAGAGAATCGTACAAATCCAACAGTAGCCAGTGGTAAAAATACATACCCAGCCTTTGAAATTGCACCCAATCAGTATCGGGCATTTGTTCCCACAACTCCACTAGAAAAAACTGGAACTAGAACACTTCGGGTTGCAGGGGATGGTCAAGTTAAAAACTTGGCAGTGAATGTGCTTAATCGCAAATTCCCCGTACAACACATTACTTTGCCACCTGGCAAAGCCGGAGTGGATGCCACAGAGTATGAACTCAAGCGTGTGGCAGCTTTTAAGGCGCTACAAACACCAAAAAAGTATTGGAATGGAGTATTCCTGAAGCCAAATGCAGGGCGGATGAGTACAAACTATGGTGTACGTCGCTACTATAATGGTACATTTGCAAAAGACTACTATCATCGTGGTCTTGACTACGCTGGTGCTGCCGGATCACCGGTAATTGCCCCAGCCTCTGGGCGAGTTGCTTTGGTAGGTAGGGTATCCCAAGGATTTCGGATACACGGTAACGTAGTTGGCATTGACCACGGTCAAGGAGTAACCAGTATTTTCATGCACCTGAGTCGTATTAACGTTAAAGAAGGTGATTTTGTGAAAGCTGGTCAATTAATTGGCGCAGTAGGTTCAACAGGTGCTGCTACCGGGCCACATTTACACTGGGGTCTGTATGTCAACGGACAATCTGTTGATCCAACACCTTGGCGAACTAAGGTCGTTAACTAGTAAAGGCGCAATTGCTCGCGTCTTTGCATAATTTGTGTATTTTTTGCTGATAATTAGGCAAAATAAATTGGATTAATACCGTCTTTACCTTGCTTAGTCAACATAAATGATGATAAGCGTTATGAGTATCAAAAAAATTGTAGAACAAGCTCTCCAGGATGGTTATTTGAAATCAGCAATGAAAGCAGAAGTCGGTATAATCTGTGACAACGCCTCGAAACTCTCAATTGAAGAATATATGGCGTTGGATCGGCTGATGGGTGCGCTATTGAATGGTGAGGTAGTGGAGGACTAAGGTCGTTAAATAGTAGAGGCGGAATTGATCGTGTCTGTGGATAATTTGTGTATTTTTTGCTGAGAATTACCCAAAATAAATTGGATTGATACCGTCCCTACCTTGCTTGGCTAACATAAATAATGATAAGCATTATGAGTATCGAAAAAATTGTCGAACAAGCTCTCCAGGATGGTTATTTGACACCAGCAATGGAAGCAGAAGTCGGTAGAATCTGTGACAATGCCTCGGAACTTTCAATTGAAGAGTATATGGCGCTGGATCGGCTGATGGGTGCACTATTAACTGGTGAGGTAGTGGCGGTACCTCGCAAACAATTCATTAACGTGATGGAAGAATTGGTACTGACGGAAGCGATCGCACGAGTCGCAGAAATTGAAGCCACCAGCGAAAGTTCTCTAGATGTCGGGGATATTGCTGCTTACGCTCTCAACCGCCTACCACCTTTGTATGCTACTACAGAAGAGGGTGCTAACTTCCAGCGCCAAACAGCTCAGGCACAACTGCAAGACTTAATTTCTCAGCAAATAAGTGAGGCGATTAACCGTTACCTCGATCGACCCCATTTCTTCCCAGAACGGCAAGCCTTGGGCAAAAACACTGGCAATGAGGTTGTACGCCAAGTTAGTGCTTTACTCCAAACATACGCACCTAATTTTGAGCAAAATGACAAGCCAAATGATAACGACTCTTAATTAATCACGTACTAACACTTTTGTCCCTATACTCACTTGCTCATATAACAATCGGACATCAGAATTACGCATTCTCAGGCAGCCGTGGGATACAGCCGTTCCTACCAGGTCAATATCCGGCGTGCCATGAAAGCCAATTTCATTCCGTCCATCTGACCAAAAACCAATCCATCTATCGCCCAAGGGACTATCTGTACCAGCCTGAAATACTTTGCCAGTAATTGGGTGACGCCAGATTGGATAGTGTCGCATGTGGATCACCTGGAAAGAACCTGTGGGGGTTTCCCAACCTTTCTTACCGACAGCAATCGGGTAGCTGGCTATCACCTCATCTCCTGCGTATACATAAGTGCGGCGATCGCTTAAATCAACTACCACTTGGGTCTTGACATTTGCCAGCCTATTAGATGGTATTTGTTGGGCTGAAGCCTGAGACCACAGACCTTTTGGCCAACTATCCGCAACTGGATTTTGTCTTTCTTGTCCCACCAGCCGCGTCTGAGTTGGTAGGTCGCTTGCTTTAGCTACATTATTCTTAATAGTTTGGGGCTTAATGGTAGAAGGCTTGAGTTTAGAAGCCCTACGAATAGTTGCTTTCGCTAGATTCTTCTTAATTATTTGCGACTCAATAATAGAAGACTTGAGTGTAGAAGCCCTACGAGTAGTTGTTTTAGCTAGATTCTTCTTAATTATTTTTGATTTAGTTTTAGGTTTAATAGCAGAGGACTTTGGTGTAAACGTCCTCTGGACAGTCGAGCCTTGGGTAACTTCATCAAGTGGCACAGATCCACCCAGCGCAATTTCCCCCAAACTCACTTGGGAAAGATTCTTGTAGACTCCCTCTAGCCGGCTTCCCTTAAGATTAGTTCGGGTAGAATCTCGCCGCATCAAAGTAGATGCAGACTTCTCATACTGCCGTTCCGCCGTACTAATGCGCCAATGGACAGCTAAGGATAAAAATGCTGTGCCAAAACAAAGCAGCATTACCATACGCCCTACAGATTCGTTTCTTACCATTGCCATCGCCTATTGTTTATCCCTGACATATCCAGCCGAGTAATTAGATGAGTTCATCATCCGATTATCAAAAATTTATCAATACTTATCATTTCCGCTGTAAATCTGCCAACACCTCTGGGCAAACTAAGACTATGCAAATTGTCCCATCGGCAAAATTCCAAGCGAGCAACCTCATTCGTCAAAAGTTCTGAGGATCGTAAGCCTCTCCTCGGACTTTTTGGTGGAACTCTTGAAATGTAGCAATCAATCATTAATGGTGTGGGTGGATGAAAAATCATGTTTGAAAAACTATTGCTAGCCGTAACAATTACATTTTCCCTCAATTTCTTTTTTCAAGTTCGCGTACCAGAGCAACATAACTCTAGTGCTGCCTTCGGGCCACAAGCAGAACAATCAGCAACTATTCTGGTAACGAAATCAAAAAATTAAATCACCATCTTAGCAACCACAGCCACCTAACTTCCAGAAATTATTACCCGAATTTTAAAGGTATCAAGAAGTTAGAATTACAAAATTTTATCTTCATTTTTATAGCCAAATTTAATTATCTCGAGCAAGCGTATATACCCAGTTGCTAAAAGTACTAAAATGTGCCTTAGAGCGTACCTTTGTTCGTTGATCGGTCTTAGGCAACTATGGGAGCAGTATAAGGAAAAGTGGCTCTGCTTATTGCTATAAATATATCCAAAATTGTATGCTTCAGTGTTCCAGTCATCAATCCGTCACCTGAGCGTGGAACTTCTGTCCTATTAGCAGGTCTAATAGATAGGGATGATTTAGAGCCAGTACGATCTATGAGTCAATCGATTACTGTATCCTGGTCAACGGTTGATGCAAAGTATCCAGAAGCATCAGTGCAAGTTGACAAACTCCCTAACCACGATTTAATTTTGCGCTGTCAAGCCGGACTGCGACCAGATCGTGCTGCTTTTGCGGAACTATTACGCCGCTATCAAAGTCAAGTCGATCGAGTTCTATACCACTTGGCTCCAGATTGGCCTGACAGAGCCGATTTGGCTCAAGAAGTTTGGATTCGAGTGTATCGGAATATTAACCGATTACAAGAGCCTGCTAAATTTCGGGGGTGGTTAAGCCGCATTGCCACGAACTTGTTTTACGACGAGTTACGGAAACGCAAGCGGGTTATGAGTCCTTTGTCACTGGATGCTCCCCGTTCCTTAGAGGACGGCGAGATGGATTGGGAAATCGCTGGCGATACCCCAGGTCCTGAGGAAGAACTGACAACTAGAGAATTTTACGAGCAATTGCAAGAAGCGATCGCGGATTTACCAGAAGTTTTTCGTACTACTATTGTCCTCAGAGAAATCGAAGGCATGGCTTATGAAGAAATTGCCGAAATCACTGGAGTTTCTCTAGGAACTGTGAAGTCAAGAATAGCCAGAGCTAGATCGAGGTTGCAAGCCCACTTGCAGAATTATCTAGACTCCTAATTTACAGTATCTTGCCTCTGCCCAATGGCAGAATTTAAGCATAGATTAAAAATTACTAGAAAGACGTAGATTGTTTCTGCCTTTAAGAGGAGAATTGGCTAATTTTCCCGAAATTTGCGCCCAGTTTACCCGTGTATGAATTGGTAATAATGTTAAGATGACTACTGATTCTCAGTTTTACGACCGTTCTCCTTTGCAACTTCCTCAAGATTTGTCAGATGGAATGGCTAAGCATACCAATGAATCAACGGGTCTTATGAATATGGTGAAGCGCGATCGCTTCGAGTTATTGAGTGCTTATCTCGATGGTGAAGTCACAGCCACCGAACGCAAGCAAGTAGAAGAATGGCTGGCAAATGATGCCTCAGTTCAATGTTTGTATGCTCGACTGTTAAAGCTGCGCCAAGGCTTGCGGACGCTCCCAGTGCCAGCAGCCCAACAGTCGCCAGAAGAAACAGTTCAGCAAGTATTGACACGTTTGCGCCGTCGCTCCCGTTTAAACTGGATGGTGGGAGGTGCGGCCGTTGCTGCTTGTGTAATCGGTGCAGTATCTGGCTTAGTAGGTAGTGGTTCGATGGTGCCGCAACTGGCACAACGACCACAAAGAGAACCTATACAAACGTCCTCAGCATCTATAGTTCCGCCTTCGCCGCTGATGGTGGGACTAAATAACCCGGTAATTGAAATTCCGAAAGCAGCAGTAGCCTCTCCAGAAAATTCAATTTATCAGGTACAGCCGCAACGACACGACCCCAAACAGGACATAAACTAATCGCAAAGTTAACAGTTTACAGATCATAACTGTAGTTTGGGGTTAAACTACAGCCGCTCCACCAGCCCCCAGGCTGGAGGAATCCTCTTAATCGCTCAACTTTCTCTAAAGTCATTAAATAAACCCAAGCCCAACTAAGAGATAGCGACTGTGGCTCATAAACCTCGATAATTTGTCGATTATAGAGGTTTTCTGGGGTTTGTCTATTGGGCTGGTAATCTTCCAGCACATCTAGCTCATTTAAAATCTTTGGGTTGGAAAAAGAGAGTAAATATCCGTAAACTTGGCTATCCCCTAGCGTCATCGCTGGGTAGCCCATTGGCAGAGCAAATAATTTGGCTTGTACAAGAGCTATTTTGACATCAACTACTTTGCCACTACAGTATCTTTTATAGTTAGCTTCACCTGGTTTGAGCGTGCCGTAGACAAAAACCCTCACCAAATCAGAAAATTTTATATTTGATTCAACCATTTAAACCTTCATCAAATAACTCTTGCGATCTCTGAAAGGGTCGCAGTTTGAGCATAATTAGACTGCTTCTCAACCGCACTGATATATATAAATCTATGAGTAGTTGACCTACAATATTTAGATTAACCTGCTATGTCAACATATATAGGTTGACATAGTAAATGACGTAGACCCAGTAGGAGAATTTTTGGTGGATTCCCGATATAACCCAGCAGCAATTGAGGAAAAATGGCAAAAAACATGGGTAGAACTTGGCTTAGATAAAACACCGACAGTTAGCAACAAGCCAAAATTCTACGCTCTTTCCATGTTTCCTTATCCATCGGGCAGCCTACACATGGGTCACGTCCGTAATTATACGATTACCGATGTGATTGCCCGCCTCAAGCGAATGCAAGGGTATCGGGTAATACACCCAATGGGTTGGGATGCCTTTGGCTTGCCAGCAGAAAACGCTGCTATTGACCGTGGTGTACCACCAGCAAAGTGGACTTATCAGAATATGGCTCAGATGCGGCAACAATTGCAGCGTCTTGGTTTATCCATTGATTGGGAATGCGAACTTGCTACCTGTTCACCAGATTATTACAAGTGGACACAATGGATTTTCTTACAGTTTTTGCAAGCGGGGTTAGCTTATCAAAAAGAAGCAGCTGTAAACTGGGACCCTATCGATCAAACTGTACTGGCAAATGAGCAAGTTGATAACGAAGGACGTTCTTGGCGCAGTGGGGCAATAGTTGAGCGTAAATTATTACGCCAGTGGTTTTTCAAGATTACCGACTACGCCGAAGAATTGCTCAATGACTTGCATAAATTGACAGGTTGGCCGGAACGCGTCAAATCGATGCAGGCAAACTGGATTGGCAAATCTACAGGCGCTTACTTAGAATTTCCCATCATTGGGATAGATGAAAAAATCGGAGTGTACACCACACGCCCAGATACAGTTTATGGTGTAAGCTACCTAGTGTTAGCACCAGAACATCCCTTAACAAAGCGCGTCACTACAAAACAACAACAAGCAGCGGTAGAAGCCTTTATTAAAGAAGTCTCCCATCAAAGTGAGTTGGAACGTACCTCTGAAGATAAACCGAAGCGGGGTATCCCCACAGGTGGTAAGGCAATTAACCCATTTACAGGGGAAGAAGTGCCGATTTGGATTGCTGACTATGTACTGTATGAGTATGGTACTGGAGCAGTTATGGGTGTACCAGCACACGATATCCGGGATTTTAAGTTTGCCAAAAATTACGATTTGTCAGTTGATTTTGTCATCGTTTCCCCGGATGATGTTACAGGTTTTGACTTAACCCCAACATCAGAGATTGATGAAGTTACCCAACTCATTCAAATTGAATACAATCAGGCATACACTGAACCAGGAATTTTAATTAATTCTGGGGCTTTTACTGGTATGACTTCCACAGATGCTAAACAAGCAATAATTGAATACGCCCAACAACAAGATTTTGGTAAAGTGCGGGTGCAATATCGCTTGCGGGATTGGTTGATTTCGCGGCAGCGTTACTGGGGCGCACCGATACCTGTAATTCACTGTCCCAACTGTGGGATAGTACCAGTTCCTGACAAAGATTTGCCAGTACAGTTGCCAGAAGAGGTGGAATTTACTGGACGTGGTGGTTCACCTTTGACTCAATTGTCAAGCTGGGTAAATGTACCTTGTCCAACTTGTGGCACTCCGGCAAAGCGTGAAACTGACACGATGGATACTTTTATTGATTCCTCGTGGTATTTTTTGCGGTTTCCTGATGCTAAGAATGAACAACAGGTTTTCGATTCCAGTAAAATAAACGACTGGATGCCAGTCGATCAGTATGTGGGTGGGATTGAACACGCGATTTTACATTTGTTGTATTCGCGGTTCTTTACTAAGGTTCTGCGGGACAGAGGCTTGTTAAACTTTGATGAACCCTTCCAACGCCTGTTAACTCAGGGTATGGTGCAGGGTTTAACTTACCTAAATCCTAATAAGGGTGGTAAAGATAAATGGATTCCTTCTAATTTGGTAAATTCAGCCGACCCCCGTGACCCCGATACAGGTGAACCATTGCAACGTCTCTACGCTACCATGTCTAAATCAAAGGGCAACGGTGTAGCACCAGAAGATGTAATTTCTAAATACGGTGTAGATACAGCGCGGATGTTCATCTTGTTCAAAGCGCCGCCAGAAAAAGATTTGGAATGGGATGAAGCCGATGTGGAAGGACAATTCCGCTTTTTAAATCGGGTTTGGCGTTTGGTGACAGATTATGTTGCGGCTGGGGTATCCCGTAAGAAAGCCCAATCTGATTTAACTAAAGCAGAAAAGGAGTTGCGGCGGGCAATTCACACGGCTATTCAAGCGGTGACAGAAGACGTAGAAGACGAATATCAATTCAACACAGCTATTTCAGAATTGATGAAGTTGAGTAATGCCTTAACTGATGCCAACGGCAAAAGTTCACCAATTTACGCAGAAGGTATTTGGACTTTAGTGGTATTATTAGCACCCTTTGCACCACACATTGCTGATGAATTGTGGCATTTATTGGGTGAAAGTGATTCAGTTCATACTCAAACTTGGCCATCATTTGACCCGGCTGCTTTGGTTGCTGATGAAATCACTTTAGTGATTCAAGTTATGGGTAAAACTCGCGGCTCGATTCAAGTACCAGCACAAGCAGATAAAGCCGCGTTGGAGAAATATGCCCGTGAATCAGAAATTGCCCAGCGTTACATCGAAGGTAAAGAGATTAAAAAGGTAATTGTAGTGCCTGGAAAGTTGGTGAATTTTGTAGTTAGCTAAGTACAGCTTTGCATAAAATTGTGGCAAATTGAGGGTTTAAATTTATTTAAACGCAGATGCGCTTCGTCTTTTTGCAGGGTAGGGGCGCAGATAATTCGCTACGAATTAATGAAATGTTGTACTTAGAATCGATAAAATTGTAAATGTAGCCTGACAAAACATCAGAGGCTTTACATCTGTGACACTCAAAGAGTTAGAACAACAACTTGTTGCCCTCAGTCCTGATGAAAAATTGCAGGCTATACATTTACTTGCTCAAAGTCTTGGTAACAATTGGCAAGGAGTTAAAAAAACTCCTAGAGTCTGTGGTGGAGAGGCTCGCATCGCTAAAACTCGTATTCCCGTTTGGGTATTTATGGAAGCTCGCCATCTTAGATATAGTGATGCTGAGTTTTGTTCCTTGTTGCGAACGCGCATGAGTTCTTGCCAGACCTAATAAAACCTTTCCGAATTAATATTTTTTCGTTAATATGTGCCGCAACTATTTTTTCTCAGAGATCGATTGAATATGCTTTCATGAAAAGATAATATTTTTATTCTTACTAACTGTACCTTATAACAGCAGGAAGTGCTGTATTGTTTGCACGAACTAATCGTAATTGATAACAATTTACAGCACGGATAGATGAGGCTGTGCCAGCAGAAGAATCGTTGCAAGGAAAACTAATTCGTGTGGTATGTCCAGTATACTTAAAAAGGTTTTGATGGAACGCCAAATGCTAAAGCCGTCAAGTATATTTTGCAAGAACTCTTTTACCAGTAGTTGACTTCTCTGGTGTATGTGTCTTTAAAAACATCTATCCGATCGTCCAGAAAGTTGGATTGTTTTATTTATACACAAAAAAGCGCTTGAGAGTTTTGCTCACTCAAGCGCTTTTCTGTAAAAGCTTATACCAACTCACTGGTTTGATGCAACATTTGAAATCTGCAACACTCCCTGAGGAGGGAGTATTACGCGGATAACTTGTGACAAACATGTGGTGAAATGGTATCACTCCTTGCACTAACTAAGAATATCTCTTTTGCAATAATACCGGGGATCTAGTGAGTGACAGTTTATAAACTGAACACTAGTTAAAAACGACTCACCATGAATAGTAACTAAGGAGACTAAACACGATTGTAGCAATTTTGTAAGTATAGTATAAAAACTTATAGTTTATATTGCCCGCCGCCGGCATCGCTTATTACTAAGTGCAGTATCGAAAAGTGCAGCAATTAGTAGCATAGATATCTCAACTTCTGCGTCAAATTAGTCACTATCAAATAAGCCAGAAAAGTCTTGGATACTGCCATCGAAGCGGTTTTGACTCAAATAAATTATAGATGAAGGTATTTTTTAGAAAATGGCAACCCAACAACAAATCTTTGATTCAAATAGATTGAAAAGTTTGGGTTGGGTATGTTCTATCTCTTAGCAAACGGTAACATCCAAGTCTTCTGTATAGTGTAGGGGGTTACTTCTTTCGTGGAAGCAAAACACAACTTTTTCATCGACAATTACCGCGATGTTCAAAACGATTTAGCGTTTTTTATAACAGGACATTACGCAAAATTATGAAAAAACGAACCGCAAAGGACGCAAAGGACACGAAGGAATAAGCTTTCAGATAGTTATTGCGTAAGTTTTATCTAAAAACAACTGAGGTGGATTATGGGTAGATTTTAAGAATTTATTGTACCTATGCCTCATTTAGATAGATGTTTCATCTTTGGCTATAATAGCCGTTCGCCTACGAGCAGACACCTTAACCTGGCGTCTAGGTGTATGGTAAGATTGCCTGGAACAAAGGTTTTATCTGAATTGGAGTCTGGTATAAATTGCAAAGGTCAAGCTGACCGATCATTAACTCCCACGATACTTTTCCTATGAATTTGGAAAATATACAACAATACTGGTGACAATCTGAGTGGAATTTGTAGATGAACATCTAGAATTTGCGATCAGACTTAACCAACTTCCCACAATTTTGACTTTATATTTGACTTTTAGGATAGACACATGAACGATAAGCTGATGCTGATGATTCCAGGCCCTACACCGGTGCCAGAAGCTGCCTTACTGGCATTAGCCAAGCATCCGATTGGGCACCGTACTAATGAATTTAGCAACATCTTGGCAGAGGTGACAGAAAACCTCAAGTGGCTGCACCAAACTCAAAGTGATGTGCTGATGCTGAATGTCAGTGGTACGGGTGCTGTAGAAGCGGGAATAATTAATTTTCTCTCTCCAGGCGATCGCATTTTAGTTGGTTCTAATGGTAAATTTGGCGAACGCTGGGTAGAAGTTGGTCAAGCCTACGGTTTGAATGTAGAAGAAGTTAAGGTGGAATGGGGAAAACCCCTAGACCCCGCAGTATTTGCCGAAAAACTCCAAGCAGATACCCAAAAGCAAATCAAAGCTGTAATCATTACCCACAGCGAAACCTCTACGGGTGTGTTGAATAACCTAGAAAGCATTAACCGCCACGTTAAAGAACACGGTGAAGCTTTAATTATCGTTGATGCCGTCACGAGCTTGGGTGCATTCAATCTACCCGTGGATGCTTGGGGTTTGGATATAGTCGCCTCTGGTTCCCAAAAAGGTTATATGATTCCGCCAGGATTGGGTTTTGTCTCTGTCAGTCCCAAAGCTTGGGAAGCCTACAAAACTGCGAAGCTACCGAAATATTATTTGGATTTAGGCAAATATCGCAAAGCCACAGCCAAAAATACAACTCCATTTACTCCGCCTGTGAACTTGATCATAGCGTTACACACCACGTTGCGAATCATGAAAGAGGAAGGCTTGGAATCAATATTTGCTCGACATGAACGGCTCAAAAATGCTACTCGCACCGCCATTAAAGGATTAAATTTACCCTTGCTTGCAGCAGATAATTCCGCTAGTCCGGCGATTACGGCTGTAGCACCACAGGGAATTGAACCGGATAAGATTCGGTCATTGATGAAAAAACGCTTTGATATTGCTTTAGCCGGTGGTCAAGATCATTTGAGCAATAAAATTTTCCGTATTGGTCATTTGGGTTTTGTGAGCGATCGCGATATCCTTAGCTGTATAGCATCCTTAGAAGTTACCCTAACAGAACTTGGCTACGAAGACTTCACCCCTGGTTCTGGTATAGCAGCAGCAGTTAAAGTGTTTAGTCAGTCCTAAGTACTAAATCAAAAGAGCGAGTTGATAATTTAACTCGCTCTTTTAACTTATATATAGAGTAGAAACCGTCAGAGTCAAGAGAGCTATATATCAACCTTTGCATCAGATAGAGTTGATGTGACATACCTCAATCCTCCTAAATGACACCAAGTTGCCCTAGATAGTATTATTTGCTTTGAAGAAAGTCGTACTGTATCTTTAACACCAAACAAGACTAACTTTGGCAACTTAGTATCATCCCAAATTGGCATCAATAGTATTGTTTGAGATTCTGCTAATATGCATTTGGTAGAAACTTTTAAGCCAAAGTCTAAAATCTACAACCCAAAATTGCTATAACCTACGCCGTCTCCAGCCAATCATAAATTTGTTCTAATTGCTCTAGAGTAACTAACCCATATTGCCAAAGAATCATTGCCAAAGGGCCTGGGTCTTGCTCCCGATGCCGAAGCGCCACCGCTAGTGATGCTGTGGAAATTGCTAAATCTTCTTGCAAAAAATGAATCAGTCGAGAATATTTTGATGGTGACATTTGGATCTCACCTCCTTGTACAGAATGTATTGTCATATATCAGTTCACCATAACTCGGTAGACAGTAGCCAGTATTTCATTTGTCACTGTGCTGTTCTCGGCCATACACCCCAGCACTGTTTTTGTTAATCTGCCTTCAACAAAGGCTTCCCATAAAAGGTCTGAGAAATAAAAATTCTCACACAAATCATCTGCAAGCTTATTAAACAGTATTTTTACCTAATTAAATTGGCTTCATTTTATTTACCTTTGTATTTTATTTAATTACACAGGTAGTAATAAAGATTCCATAGCCTATACTCTCTTATTGGCGACTATTTACACTTGCGCCCAAGGGAATATTTTTGAGACCAAACCTGAAGACAGCGATTTCAGGGTTGAGACAGTAGAATTTTACATTATTACTACAGTTTTTAAATAGTAGCGTTACAAGTGCTATTTGACCACAGAAAGTGACATTTTTTACAGAAAAAACATATATTTCGACCGTATAGGCTCTTAACCGAGTAATTACTTAAGTTTTTATCCGTGCAAAGCACCGGAGTTTCAAAGCTCAATTTTGATTGTATCGCCCACTTTCAACTTCAATTCGGTAGCTCTTCCAGAGCGAAGTTCAATCACCTTATCAATTGGTGTATTGGAGCCATAGGTAGGACAAGGCTCACTTGCACAAGGAGGTGCAGCAACCTGAATATATTTAACTACACCTTTATGTAGAAATACCATGTCCAAGGGTACAGGTACATTCTTCATCCAAAAACTGACTGGTTGTGCTGAAGGGAACCCAAACAGCATTCCTCGGTCATCTGGCAAAGCTGACCGATACATCAACCCCATCGCTTGCTGTTGTGGCGTCTGCGCTACCTCCAATTGAATCGTTGTACCATTAGGCACAATGGCTTTAGCAGAAATTGGTAGTTTTTGACCTAAACTCTCTGGTGCTGGAGTTTTAGAATCAGAAGTGAGGCTAGGAGATTTAGCTGTTGTTGGCACAGAACAACCCATCAGAAAAATACTCAGCACTATCGAGAGCAAACTTAGCCGACGAGTCATATAGCTTTTCGATTTTGTAATTTAGACATCAATTTTACAGTGTTGTAGGCAAAAAAAACACTTTGGGTGGGAGACAACAGCACCCAAAGAAAGCATTCCCAATCTGAAACTGGGAACAAAGCAAGGAGATAGGCAAACTCCCGCTACAGTATACTAGGATTCTCTTAAAACGTACCCTACACCTCGCACTGTTTGAATGAGGCGCTTTTGACCTTCATCTTCGATTTTTAACCGCAAGTAACGGATATACACTTCAATTACATTCGACTCACCCAGAAAGTCATAACCCCAAACATTTTCTAGAATTTGTTCGCGGGTTAACACCTCACGGGGATGTTCCATTAAGAATTTTAATAATTCAAATTCCTTCATTGTCAAGTCAATTGGTCGCCCGTTGTGTATAGCACGGCGAGTTGCTATGTCTAAAATTAAATCCCCAAAGCGTAATTGCTCCGTGGTATCCACATCGGGTTTTAAGTAGAGGCGAATCAACTTCAAAAAGTCTTCTGAGCGGTAAGGTTTGAGGATGTAATCATCCGCTCCAGCTTCTAGACAAGCTACACGATCGTCAACTGTATCCCTTGCCATTAAAATCAATACAGGCGATCGCATACCAGTGCTTCTCATATTTTTGCACAATGAGAGTCCTGATTCTCCTGCCAACATCCGGTCTAAAACAATTAAAGCAGGCTGGCGATCGCGACAGTGTTGTAAACCACTCGTCGTATCATGAGCCAAAATTGATTCATAACCGGCTTCTTGCAAATCGCAAGAAAGCTGATTTGCTAGGCTCTCATCGGTTTCAATCACTAAAACACAGGGACTTTGAGCAGCTGTCATAACAATTTGGGATATTGGATTTGGGATTGTAAAGATATTCCAGAGAAAATCTTTACATCAGTTATAAAGTGCAATTACGAGCTTTTAATGATGTAGCAATCCTGATTTGACGCGCTGCTAGCGATGTTTTAGCACGTTCAGGTGTCAGCTATCGAATTCTCCGATGCAATCTTAATAACTAACTCCAAATTTCATCTCCATACCAGTAATTCTGCAAGGAAATCAGCAAATGGGGGCATGGGGTATGGGGCATAGGGAATAGGTTGATGAGGGCGATAAGGGAAAAGAATTAATAACCAATCCCCAATCCCCAATCCTTACGGCAATTCTACCGAAGTTGGTTTAGCGATATGTGGCAAACCCCAACCTAATTTTTCTCGTAAAATTCGGAAAAACTCAGGCGGTTGCAGCCGAAGAAATCGGGCACTATATTGCGATCGCTCCATATATACTCGATCTTCTGGTAATATATAGCACCCTCCATTCCCATCTACTACCATTACCAGCCGAGGGATATTGACTGGGTAGATATTGACCGATTCAGTATCTGGAAATACCAATGCTCTAGAAGCTAGGGAATGGGGACAAATTGGTACTAGCTGTAAAACAGGTACACCAGGAGTCACCACTGGGCCACCAGCACTCAATGAGTAAGCTGTAGAACCAGTAGGTGTAGAAACAATCACACCATCTGCGGCAATATCTACTGGTGCATGACGCCCTATGGCAATTTCAAAATGGCACATAGAGGTCAAAGGTTCCCGGTGTAGCACCATTTCATTCAAGCATAGGGCTTCCCATAGCACTGAATCATCCCGAAATACTTTGACAGTGAGCATAGCTCGTTCTTCAATTTCATACTCACCTGCCATCGCCTGTTCTAGCGCTTGGGGCAATTGATTCAGGAAAGTTTCTGTCAAAAATCCCATGTGTCCGGTATTTACTGTTAGTAGTGGAATACCACAAGGGGCTACTTGACGAGACGCTGCTAGAACAGTGCCGTCTCCCCCTAATACCACTGCAAACTCCATATCTGAGTCAAAACCAGGGGGTGTCAGACCGTCAATGGGGGTGTGGCACACAGGACTCTCCGGGTTAGGGTAGCCCAGTATCCCACCAATACTCGATGTGATACATACATTCCAACCGGCTGCGGTTAGCTTGTCTTTTAACTCGATAGCGACACGACCCGCTATCGGTTTAACGTCATTGTAGATAATGCCTGCTTTCGGCACACTCAAATATCCAAGTTTAGGCGATGCTCTGTATTATGTAATCGTTACACATTTTTGGTCATGTAGTCATTAATCTAGAGTTAAATATCTAGAGTTTAGAGTTTAACGACTAATGTCTGTTTTGTGATGACTATTGACTGTTGGCTTTTGAAGATTGCTTAAAAGGAGTTTTTTTAGGTTTCTGTTTTTTATTTTTATTTTTCTGGTAGTCTACTTCTTTGAGTTTCTTCATTATTCGGCTGAAGTACTCTTGGAGATAACTTTCTAGGGTTGTGGTTTGTTGCGGATCTAAACCAAAAACTGTATATACTTCATCCATTGAAGCGTTTAACTGTTTTCCACTAGCTAATACTTCTGTAAACGCTAGCCTGTCTGCTACGTTCCATCCCCACTGAAAGAAACGCATTATGCCCCGCACAGCACGCAGCAAAGTTATTGGCATCCGCGTTACTCTGGCATCTTTTCCAGATAAGCGTTCGCACAGGTTGATAATTTCTTCTGCACTCCATGCACGAGTACCGACTACAGGAAAAGCTTGGTTTCGCGTTTCTGGTACACTCAATGCTCGGATTGCAAACTTAGCAATGTCCTGAGTGTCCATATAGGCGATGGGAGAAGAATTACCTGTTACCCAAACTGGCTGTCCTTCCAAAATGGGAATCCCATACTGACCGATTAAACCTTGCATAAACCCAGCTAGTCGCAAGATGGTATAATTCAAGCCTGACTCAGCCAAGAATAGTTCTGTACACCGCTTAATTTCCATTAGCGGCACTTCTGGGTATTTATCAGCATCTAAAATTGAAAAGAAGATAAAGCGCTCGATACCCGCTGCAATTGCTGCTTGAATCAATGCTACTTTGCCTTCCCAGTCTACTTGTTTGATACTCAGTGAATCTGTAGGGCGAGATGTTGATGCATCAATAACTTGGGTTACGCCTTCCAATGCTTCCGCTAGGGTGTCGGGGTAACGCAAATTTCCGGGTACGAGTTCTGCACCCCATTCTTTAAGAAAAGCTGCTTTTTTACTGCTGCGGACAAGACAACGTACTTTATATCCCTCATCGATAGCACGACGAGCCACTTGTCTTCCTAAGGTGCCAGTGGCACCGACGATTAATAATGTCATGAGGGTTGTAATAAATTTTAATGTTTTATGAAAAGAATGTTATCAGAATAACCTATGCAAACAAAAGTTTACATCTTTTCTCAGAAAATCAATTTATTTGGATAGGGCTATGGGAAAATAGCTGTCCGGTTAACGGACAGGCTTTTTTCTCATTTCGATGAAAAAGTTAGTAGGGAATGGGGAAGGTGGGGCCCCCTCTGGGGATAAGGGGTAATGGGGAGTAGGGAGAATAATAACTCTTAACTCTTAACTCCTAACTCAGCATTCAGCACTAATTATTCTTCTGTGCCCTGAATTTTCAGTAACAACGCGCCTAAGCCCCAGCCCACGAAGATTAAACCGAAAGATAATAGAGCTGCATTCAAAATTTCGCCGCCCATTGGTGTGATTCTCCTTATGCAAAGTGGTGTGTAAACTAGGTCTACCAGAAGCTTTTCAATAGTTGCTGTAGGATTAGACCTGTGTAAATAATTTTAAACTAGTTTAGCAGGTAATCCCTACTGGTTCGGGGGGCAATCCCTACTGTCATCAGAAGGGAGATCGGTAAATTGGGAAACTTTAATGATAATAATTATGAAGAGATTTTATGTATCCAAATAATCAAGGTAGTTTAAGAAATTTTCTGAAAGAAAATCGTCCGCGTTTAGCGCTGACGCTGGGAGATCCGGCGGGGATTGGGCCGGAGGTGATTTTGAAAGCTTTAGCTGATACAGAAATTCGTAAAAAATATGACGTGACAGTAGTGGGTAACGAGGATTTGCTCGCACAGATGTATCACAAACTGAATTTAACTGAGAATTTAGTAGCTTTAGCAAATCCAGATGATTTGTCAGTCAGCGATGTACAGTTGGATGAAAAAATTAAAGATCGAATTATTTCAGGAATAGGTAATGCAGCCAGTGGTGCGGCTAGTTTTGCATATATGGAATATGCGATCGCTCAAACACTGGCTGGTGAATTTGATGGTATTGTCACAGGGCCGATCGCTAAATCTGCTTGGAAAGCCGCAGGGTACAATTATCCAGGGCAAACGGAACTTTTAGGACAAAAATCAGGTGTTGACCGTTTTGGGATGTTATTCGTAGCGCGATCGCCCCATACTGGTTGGACACTCCGCGCTTTACTTGCAACCACACATATTCCCCTACGTCAAGTAGCTGATGTGTTGACACCGCAGTTGTTGACACAAAAACTGGATTTGCTGGTGGAGTGCTTGGAGAAAGATTTTGGTATATATAGAGGGAGAATTGCGATCGCCGGGTTAAATCCCCACAGTGGGGAACAGGGACAACTTGGACATGAAGAACAAGATTGGTTAATTCCCTGGTTAGAGCAAGAGCGACAAAAGCGACCACAATTGCAACTAGATGGGCCAATACCGCCAGATACAATGTGGGTTAAACCTGGTCAAGCTTGGTATGGAAATTCTTTAGTACAAAATCCCGCTGATGCCTACTTGGCACTTTACCACGACCAAGGCTTAATTCCAGTGAAGCTGATGGCGTTTGATCGGGCAGTTAATACTTCTATTGGTCTTCCTTTCGTTCGGACTTCACCCGATCACGGAACAGCGTTTGATATTGCGGGTAAAGGAATTGCTGATGCTACGAGTATGAAAGCAGCGATACATTTAGCAGCTGAGTTGGTTAGTCAAAGATTGGCTAAGAAAAATAATGAATAGTCTTTAAAGTACAGCTTTGCTGAAAATAGTCAAGACACGACCAAATCAGTTCCCAATATGGTTCAAAGCATTTCTTTCTTATTTCAGTGTTGTTTGTAACTCTGTGGTTGCCTTAAAAACTAGTATTCTCATCGGGCGCTTCAAACTTGTAACCGTAGCCTCGCACAGTTTTAATAAACTCCGGGATGCTAGGATCGACTTCCATCTTTTTGCGAAGCTGACCAATATGCACGTCAACCACCCGGCCATCTCCTACGTAGTCGCAACCCCAGATTTGTTGGATTAGTTGTGGACGACTCCAAGCCTGATTAGGATGACTTGCCAAAAAATGTAAGATATTAAATTCCAACGCTGTTAAGGCAAGCATTTTATCATTAAGTGTTACTTCCCGGCCCTCTGGATTAATTACTAGTTGCTTGAAAACGATACGTTGTGTTGGGGAGGGATTGATGTAGCGTATCCGCCTCAAAAGAGCTTCTACTCTAACTTCAACTTCTGCAAGACTAAAAGGTTTAGTCATGAAATCATCAGCACCTGCGCTTAAGATTTTAATTTTATCAGCCTCGTCAGTCCTACTAGTCAGTATCAGCACTAAGACATTAGTACGACTCTGCATTTCTTGGCAAAGGTTATAACCAGTAACATCCGGCAAATTCCAATCCAGAATTACTAGAGCTGGGTTGAATTGCTCAAACAACGATAAGGCAGTCCTACCATCTGCTGCTGACTCTATTTGATATTTTCGGCTTAAAAAACGATATACAAGATTTCGGACGCCGAAGTCGTCATCAACGATCAGAATTTTGGGAGTAGTAGCAGTAACCATAACCATAATGCTGTCTATTGTAGATTGGGCGATTCGCTGTTGCGCCAGTTTTACTTTACGTGTTTCTGTTGAGAGTGTATTCACGCGCTTCTCTACTGAGTACCATCGCTACTGTAGTACTTGTGTACATTTAATTTCCATGAAGCTTATGACAACCTCAGCCATTGTCATGCCGATAAAATTTATAATTATTGCATGATTCTTGCATAATTTTAAATTTGCATTGTATAATATTAAATGTTTTTGCATTTTGGATAAGTGTAATTAAAACCCATCTCCGTAACCGCAAATAGTCAAAAGACACATCCAAAAGCGACGGCAATTGCTACAACTTTAAAAGAGTAACGCACTCCCTGATTAATTAGGTCTCTACAAAGGCTCACAAACTAACTTATCAGCCAATCTAGATTCTTAACTCCTACTTACTCGACTGTACTATAACCAATAGGTATGTTCTCTTGAAGAAGGTCTACGAAAATCTACCCTGGTGCATTTACATGTAGCTGTCCTCTTAAGCATATACTATACTACAAGTTTCAGCCTAGAGACTATGACAAGCCAAGGACTGAAAGCATCCCCAGAAGGTATATAGGGCAGTAAAACCAGCTTTAACAGACAAAAGCAACAGCAAAAAGAATTGCTCTATAGCAATCCTAAATGAGATTATGAAAATTTTTGTTGTGGTCGTCCTTGGTCATTTGTCAAGAGTCATTTGTGATTACAAAGGACAAATGACTAATGACAGCCAACTCCAAAAATATTTCACAAATGATTTAGGACTGCTCTAGCAATATTATGATGTCAATAAATTGCTGGTAGCTTGCCTCAATAGTGCTGCTGACAGCAGAATTCAGAATGGGCTACGCCCCGCTGCGCTAACAGAAGTAAAACACCCTTTATATCTGGTTAACAGATTTAGCTTGTGTACCTCATAAACTTCTAATCTGCTGTACATAACTCTACAAGCGTGGCAGGAGATTGAGGAGACATTATTATTAGCGATCGCTCATATTAAAAAGGACTGTATTCATCGCTAAATATTCCTCATTTTAAACTAATATTTTTCTCTATTAATGAGAAATTTAGTAAAATTAAAAATATCTAAATGACTAAAATGTCAAAAACATAAACTATAAATATATTCAATTATATTTATAGTAAATCTGGTCTACCTATACTCTCAAATGGCATTATTTACAATTGATTAATTGGTAGAATTTCTGGAAAGTACTTAGTCTATCTGAGGAGAGAGTTTGAGGATATTCATACCAAAGAAAGATCAATTAAATATCTTCAGTTCGCTAAATTACTATTAATATCGTCAGTAAGGAAAAATTATGGTTAATAATTTAGCAGGTGGCGTCATTCCCCCACAGCCACCAATAGAAGCACAAACTGATGCTCATGTCCTAAAGACTCGTTTGGAATGGGGCGAACCAGCTTTTACAATCCTAGATGTACGCGATCGCCCGACCTATAATCAAGGTCACATTATGGGGGCAATGCCAATGCCAGCAGATGAATTGGTAGAGCGCGCAGTACCCTCTTTGGATAAGAGCCGTGATATTTACGTTTACGGTGCCAACGAAGAAGAAAGTGCCCAAGCCGCACAACAACTGCGTTCTAATGGATTTGAGCATGTCTCCCAACTTAAAGGTGGTCTTGCAGCATGGAAGGCGATCGGTGGCCCAACAGAAGGCATTGTTGAATCAACAACTCCCCCAGGTGCAGATGACTATAATGTCGTAGATCGGCTAAAAACTCACCAAGAGCTTCAGCAAAAGGGTGGTATTAGCGCGACCGAAGCCGTTAAACAGGGAGTTAGTAACCTCAAGGAAGGCATTAAAGAGGGAGCCAGTAACCTTAAAGAAAACATTAAAGAGGGAGCCAGTAATCTCAAAGAAAACGTTCAAGAAGGATCTAGTAACCTCAAAGAAAATGTTCAAGAGGGAGCCAGTAATCTCAAAGAAAATGTTCAAGAGGGAGCTAGTAACCTTAAAGAAAATGTTCAAGAGGGAGCTAGTAACCTCAAAGAAGGCATTAGTGAATCTAAAACTCCTAGAGACACTGAATAATTCCAAGATTGGATCTTAGGCAAAAAATAACTTAGAAAGTTAGCGAATAGACCTCTTGTATAAATCAAGCATAAGAACCCCACTCTGCCTTTGACTAACGTCAAAGTTTCTCCTCTTTGATAGCGAAGAGAGGTTAGGGGTGGGGTGTTAGAAAATTTTCCAAGAGGTCTAATCTCAATTTTTCATGAGCAGAAAAGTCACAATTCACAAATGGAGCCAGAGACTCCGAAGCTCCGATCAGAAGACAGAATATTCTGTATAGTGATATTTGTCCTCTAGATCAATAACTTTTGCAATAGGTTTACGGTTTGATCAGTGTTCAAACAAATCCTTAAATTGCAATAAATCTAAAGAAACTATCGTTGGTAGAAATTCAAAACATTCTTGAGCAATTTGCCAGCGTTCTTCTCGTTTAAGCATTTGTATTAGCTTCTGCTGCACACTAAGTAAGTAGCGCACATCATTGGCAGCATAACTTAGTTGAGTTTCAGATAGGCTCACGGCGTTACCCCAATCGGAACTTTGAGAGCTTTTATCTAGTTCCACTTGTTCTAACTCTTGTACCACATCTTTGAGTCCGTGGCGATTTGTGTAAGTACGGGCTAATTTACTGGCAATTTTGGTGCAAAAAATCGGCCCTACCTGAATCTTCAAATTGGCTCGCAAAGTGGCCAAGTCAAATCTAGCAAAGTGAAACACTTTCACAACATTGACTGCTTCCAAGAGTTTTTTTAAGTTGGGGGCGTCAATTTGTCCTTTGGCTATGCGGATTGCAGTGACTTTCCCTTCAAGATTGCACAACTGGACGAGACATAAGCGATCGCGCAACGGTAGCAATCCCATCGTTTCTGTATCAACTGCGATCGCTGTAGATTCTAAATACTGGCTAAGGGCTGCGTCACTGAGGTCGCGATCGCTCACCTGAAAATCTGGTAATGTCATCAATTGTTCAAAAATAATAGCAGTGTCCAGCAGAAAAAAGTCTTGTCAGACACTACATTATTATTGTGCAAAAAAATCATAAATTATATCTATCTAGTGCGAAAAAACATCTGTGTCAGGTAGACTTCGCCTTGGTTATTAGTAGCAACACCAATTCCAGTCAGGTTATAATTTCCTTTAAGATTCTTTAGGTGTCCGGGACTTTTGATCCAACCAGTAACAGCTTCCTCTACGGGGTTGCTATATCCCCGGTTAAAAGCAACATTTTCTGCTGCACTGTTGTAGCGAATCGGGATAGCTTTGACTCGCCCTTCAAATCCCTGATGGCTAAATGGGGTTTTACCTTTAGCCATATTTTGACTATGAATTCTTGCCTGTCGAGTTAAATTTGGATTTAAGGTCAACTTTGGCAGCCCTTTAGAAGCCCGATATCGATTAATTTGGTCAAATACTGATTTTTCTAGCTCAGTAGTTTTAAAAGTAGGAGTCGATATTGCAACCTGACTAGAAAAAAGCGACAACAGCTTATTACGGGTGGATGTATTCGTAGAAATATGATTTGGTATCGGAGCAGTCGTTAATCCACTAGCAAGGACAAGCGCACTTAAAGCGATGCCAAAAGCAGTTTGTCGGAACATGGAGAATTGCGTAATGTGTAGAGATATAAGACTTCTACTCTACCCTATTGTTCCGAGAATACATACCACAATACTATTAAGTAATGATGAATTTCGGCAATTTGGCTGCATCCTTTACAAGTAACACAAACAATCATTTGCAATTGTCTGTATTTCAATAGGTCAGCTTCATGAAAATCACGGTTAATTTTGCTAATAATTTCAGATTTTCATGAAATATCTCGCAAAAGCTTTGCTGACAGGTTGAAGTCTGGGAAATTTGAGAAAAAACCTAAATTTTCTCAAATTTAACGCTGCATGCAATCTTTACTCAAACTTCATTTCTCAGTCCTTGCTTTCAAAGCCTTTCTCTTTACCGGAGAAAAGAATGGAAGTGAGGTCAGCATATTAAGTTGCACATTGCGTCAAACTTATGAGCGAATGAACATTTGTGTGAAGTAGATTGCGCCTTGACTGTTTTTGGCGACACCAATCCCCGTCAGATTATAATTACCTCTGATATTAGCAAGATGCCCTGGACTTTTAAGCCAGCCTTGAACAGCTATTGTGGCAGGATCGCTATATCCCTGGTTGTAAGCGACATTTTCACCAGCTGCTCTGTAAGAAATACGGGTTGCTTTAACACGTTCTGAAAATCCAGTATGTCCAAAGGGAACTGTACCATTAGCCATGTTCTGACTGTGAATCCTAACTTGATTATCGATGGCAGCATTACGAGTCAGTGCTGATAGCCCTTGGGAAATTCTGTAGTTATTAATTTGGTTAAAAATCGACTGTTCTAGAGCAGCAGTGTCGATGCTAGATGCTGCAATTTTTACAGTACTATTTGATACATTTGAAACCATTGGCGTGAAAGCTGGATTTGTTACAGGAGTAGCGATCGCTCCACTACTGAGAATAATAGTGCCTAAAGCAACGCTGTAAATTATTGGTTTAATCATTTGCTGGAAGTAAAGTTTTAGACAATGTAACTAACTAATATCAATGTGACAAATTGCTTATAGGTCTATATAGCTTTATTTGTGGGCTTTTTTGTTCCAAAACTACCAGCAAACGTTTAAATGCACAATTTTACGGATATATCGTACTATTTAATCAATAATCGTTTTCTACCATTAGTATTATTTTTTGTATCCACATTCCGCATTTAGCTGTCATATAGTAGTGTAATTACTAGATTTTTTTGAATTTTTTAGTTTTAAATTATGCTTATCTACCTTCAAAATTCAGCTATTTTACTGTTTTTAAGTATATTTAATAGCTTTTTCCACGTACAAAAAGCAGTAAAAACCGATTGTGACAGTTGAATATACGGAATGTAGAATATAAATAGGCTAGAATTATTTAGCAAAATATCTGCGTGATTTAAACTAGCTTTGGTTGAGAGTTTCTAACTCTTCCTGTACCACGCGCAGCACCCGTGCAATATATTCTGCACGCCACTGTTCCCGTTCTTTAGTTACTTTGGCATCCGGCTCGTAAGCTTCAATCTCACTAGCTGATAAAATACCTTTCACCTCTAGCAACCGTTCAATGGTGTCTAGCCGCTCATGTAGCACGGACACCTCACCAGTCAAAGCCATAACGATCGCTAACAATTTATCAGTTTGCGGATTTTCTAAGTAAACAGGTCGTTTACCCTTGGCTATTTTTGTCATCCTAATACCAATTCTCCAAAAATAAGACTAGACATACAAAACGAGGAAAGCCAGATAAAATCTGACTTTCTCAATTACGAATTACGTTAGCGTAGCAGGCCATAGCCCATTACGAATTACGAAACTTTCTCTGCTTACTTAGTTGCAGCAACCACAAACCAAGTGCCTTGGGTGGCTGAGTTCCGATTTTGAAACATACCATTAGTTTCTTTTGCTTTCCATGCCCCATTCGGGACAAATTTCTCGAATGTCTTATCTGCTGCAAAACCAGCCTCAGTAACTAGCGGCACTAAATCTAAATCACGTACAGCACTCCAGAAGGGTTCGTTGTTGTTAACAGTTTCCCAATCAGAAATAAACTGTCTATAAACATCCATGTGATGATACAGGGGTGCTTCTAGATGAATCATCATGCCACCGGGAGCCAGTAGACGATAAGACTCTTGCATAACTTTACGCACAGATGACGGGGGAATTTCATGCAGCAAAATATGAGAAACCACTAAGTCAAATGATTCATCGGGGAAGTTAGTGCGTTCGGCATTTTGCTGAGAGAAGTGTACCCGTTTTCCCAAGCCTTCGGCTCTTGCATGAGCATAACGCAGTATAGATGCACCTATATCTATGGCATGGACTTCTGCATCTGAGAAACCATCGACATAAGGTAATGTGCTATTACCAATAGAACATCCCATATCGAGGATTTTTCTCGGTCGAAAGTTGGGAAACTCTGCTAAAAGATAGTTTTGGACTATAGATAGCCCCAGATCATCGTTGAGCGGCCCCAACCAACCGAGTCCATAAACGTAAGCGCCGCGATCGTAGGTTGCACCGGCTGCGACATCATCAGCAGTGAATTCACTGTGATATCCTCCGGGCATACAGTGAATGTCTACAGCCTTTTGAAAGTTAGTATTTGAAAAATTTGGATCAGGGGTTAGAGTACCCAGTTCACCGCCCTTATCTTTGGCACGCTCTATCAACTCTGGCAGTTTTTTGTCAACGTGGCATTTTACAGAATCCCTTACCATTTCCTGGTAATAACGCTTCAGGGCACTAGTCCAGCGGTAATAGGGTTCGTGCTGCATGACTTCCCGAATTTCATAACGATTCTGGGGAGGGCGCTGATGTGCTTGTTCAAACTTCGGCTTGGCTAGTTTTTCATAAACTTCTTTATTACCAGGAAGGATATTCTTGAAAATGTGCATTTTCATAGTTTGCACAAAGCTTTGGCGTGCCAACTCGTCGTGAGTGGGTTGCGGTAACATTGCGTGTTGGAATTGTTGATCCATTATTGTTTTCTCCCAAATATTTTATGTAGATTTACGCTGGATATAATAATTTTGCTGCTGTTTGTACATCTTTATCACCACGTCCAGAGCAGTTAATTACAATCCGAGGACTGCCAGTTAGTTGAGGACAGAGAGTTTCGAGATAAGCGATCGCATGTGCTGTTTCCAATGCCGGGATAATCCCCTCCAATTTCGATAATCGCTGAAATGCCGCCAAAGCCTCTGCATCTGTCACACTATAGTATTCAGCACGACCAGTATCCTTTAAATAGCTATGTTCTGGCCCCACGCCTGGATAATCTAACCCCGCACTAATTGAGTGTGCCTCAATGATTTGCCCATCTTCATCTTGCAGTAAATAGCTCATGGCTCCGTGCAGTACACCAATTCGTCCTTTTGTCAATGTAGCTGCGTGTTTTTCGGTATTGACACCTTCCCCGGCTGCCTCAATCCCAATGAAGCGTATAGAAGGCTCATTCATAAACTCATAGAATAGTCCCATTGCATTGGAACCACCACCTACACAAGCCAAGAGAATATCAGGTAATCCACCCCACTTCTCCATTGCTTGGGCGCGGGTTTCTTCGCCGATTCCTGCATGGAAATCACGTACCACCATTGGGTAAGGATGGGGCCCTGCTACCGAACCAAGGATGAGTGGAGTAGTTTCCACATTTGTCCCCCAATCTCGGATTGCTTCGGAAGTAGCATCCTTCAAAGTTCCGGTTCCCGCCTCTACCGGCCGCACTTCTGCTCCCATCAGCCGCATTCTAAAAACATTTAAAGCTTGGCGTTCCATGTCCTGAACACCCATGTAAATTACGCATTCCAGCCCAAAACGAGCGCAAACTGTGGCTGTAGCAACTCCATGTTGTCCAGCACCCGTTTCGGCAATAATCCGTTGCTTCCTCATGCGTTTCGCCAATAATACCTGACCAAGGGCATTATTGATTTTGTGAGCGCCAGTATGATTTAAATCTTCACGTTTCAAGTAAATTTGTGGCCCGGTGCGATCGGGTTGGGCATAATGATCAGTCAAGCGTTCAGCAAAATACAATGGTGTCGCACGTCCTACATAGTCTCGTAACAACTGCTGTAGTTCTGCTTGAAAACCAGAGTCATTGCGGTATTGCTGATAAGCTGTTTCTAATTCAGCCAAGGCAGGCATGAGCGTTTCAGGTACATACTTACCGCCAAAGCGTCCGAAGCGGCCTAGCGTATCTGGAACCTGAGCAGTTGAACTTGGAGATAGGGGAGTGGTAGTCACAGGCTATTTTTGATGACGGGAATCACTTAATTATTATAGAAAAGTCTGAAGCATATCTGGGGAATGGGGAGAAAGCAGAGGGGCAATGTGGCAGTGGGTAGTAAGTCAAAAGCTAAAAGTAAAAAGTAAAAAGAAAAGAATTAAGACTTCATCAGTCTCTTTTGCCCTTTAACTTTTGACTTTTAACTTCATCTTGGGTGCAGGGGAGGCAGGGGGAATTTTGGAAGTGCTAAATCATCCCGTAAATATGCAACGCCTAAAATTCTTCCCCTATTGTAAGAGTTCCCCTTCGGTTTGGTTAACCCAACGCGGACTTTAACTCACTTTCCGCTTGTCCCAACGCATCTGGTAATTTAGTTGCATCGCGTCCGCCAGCTTGGGCTAAGTTCGGTCTTCCACCGCCGCCGCCGCCGCAAATTTTAGCGATCGCACCCACAAATTTACCAGCTTGCAAACCTTTTTTGTTCACTTCTGAACTAAAAGCTGCAACTATACTAACTTTTCCTTCTTCGGGAACAGAACCCAGCACCACTGCACCGTTACCGATTTTTTGCAACAAGCGTTCGGCTGCGGTTTTCAATGATTCTGGATCTACATATTCTAACTGGGCGACAATAATTTTATGATCGCCTACGCTTTGGGCTGTTTGTAGCAAGCTGTCTGATTTAGCGATCGCTAGCTGTACCTTTAAGGTTTCTAATTCCTTCTGGCTATTTCTCAGTTCGCTTTGCAGACTTGTGATTCTGTCTGGTAATTCTTCGGGTTTAACTTTGAAGCGATCGCTCAAATCTTTAACTACTTTATCCCGTAGATTGAGATAATCTAATATTGCCGGCCCCGAAACAGCTTCAATCCGCCGCACCCCAGAAGCCACACCAGCTTCCGAGATAATCTTGAAGACGCCAATTTCAGCAGTATTACTGACATGGGTTCCACCGCATAGTTCCATTGATACGCTGGGGAAGTCAATCACGCGCACTTCCTCGCCGTATTTTTCCCCGAACATGGCAACAGCACCCCTAGCTTTCGCCTCTGCTAAAGGTAATACTTCCACCTTGGCAGCATGAGCCTCAGCAATCCAAGTGTTCACCTGTTCCTCAACTTGTTGAACTTCCTCTGCTGTCAACGCGCAAAGACAGTTGAAGTCAAAGCGCAACCTGTCAAAGGAAACCAGAGAACCTGCTTGAGATATGCCCTCATCAACAATTTTTCTCAATGCCGCTTGCAATAGGTGTGTTGCGGTATGGTTAGCTTGGGCGCGACGGCGACAAGCCGGATCGATTTGGGCGGTGATCTGATCGCCTACGCGCAGTGTACCGCGTTCGATGCGTCCGAAGTGAACAAAGAAATCAGATTCTTTTTTAACGTCTTCTACCCGAACAACGATACCATCACCAGAGATATAACCGCGATCGCCGATTTGCCCCCCAGATTCACCATAAAATGGCGTTTTGTCAAGGACAATTTGCACCTGTGTCCCCACTTCTGCTTCCTCTTGAGAAACACCTTCTACCAAAATCGCTTCAACTTTTGCCGTCGCCGCCGATTGGGCATAGCCTAAAAATTCGGTGACTTGGATGTGTTCTGCTAATTTGTCGAGGGAACCTTGCACAGTTAAATCGATAGTTTCATGTGCTGCTTTAGCACGTTCCACCTGTTTTTGCATTTCGATATTGAATCCCGCTTCATCAACTGTCAGATTATTTTCCTCAGCAACTTCTTGAGTAAGTTCCAGGGGAAATCCGTAGGTGTCATAGAGGGTAAATGCACTTTCACCACTAATTTGAGTTTTCCCTTGCTGTTTCACCTCTTGAATGATTTCTTCTAGGAGTTTTTCGCCTCTATCCAGAGTTCTGAGGAAATTGGATTCTTCCCGTTGCAACTCAGCTTTAATTGCTGCTTCCCGTTGGCGCACATTGGGGTAAGCTGATTCGGAAAGAGCGATCGCAGTTTCAGCAACTTGGGTAGTAAATTCGCTAGAAATCCCAATTAATCGCCCATGACGCACCACCCGCCGAATTAATCGCCGCAACACATAACCGCGTCCGACGTTGGAAGCACGAATTTCATCAGCAATCATGTGGACAACAGAACGAACGTGATCGCCAATAACTTTTAGAGAGACTTTGGTTTTTTCATCACTTTTGTGGTAATCAATGCCAGCAATTTGCGCTGCTGTTTGGATAATTGGGAAAATTAGGTCAGTTTCATAGTTATTGGGTACTTTTTGGAGAATTTGCGCCATTCTCTCCAAACCCATACCGGTGTCGATGTTCTTGTTTTGCAGTGGCGTTAAATTCCCGGAAGCATCCCGGTTATATTGCATGAAGACGAGATTGTAAAACTCGATGAACCGGGAATCGTCTTCTAAATCTATATTTTCGTCACCGCGTTCTGGGTGGAAGTCGTAATAAATTTCGGAACAAGGGCCACAAGGGCCAGTCGGGCCAGATACCCAAAAGTTATCGTCTTCACCCAAGCGCTTAATTCTCGCTACCGGCACACCAATTTGATCGCGCCAAATTGCAAAAGCTTCATCATCGTTTTCAAAAACGCTAACGACGAGATTTTCAGGGGAAAAGCCAAAGACTTGTGTGGAGATTTCCCAACCCCAAGCGATCGCTTGTTCTTTAAAATAATCACCAAAGCTGAAATTGCCCAGCATCTCAAAAAAGGTGTGATGCCGTTTGGTGCGTCCGACATTTTCGATGTCGTTGGTGCGGATACACTTTTGCGAAGTCGTAGCCCGCTTAAATTCTGGTGTGCGCTGCCCCAAGAATATTGGCTTAAATGGTAGCATCCCCGCGATCGTCAGCAGCACGGTTGGGTCTTCTGGCACGAGGGAGGCACTTGGGAGAATTTGGTGTTCCCGTTGAGCAAAGAAGTCGAGGAATATGTTGCGAATTTCGTTACCGCTTAGGTACTGGGGATTTGAAGACATAGGTGTTTTTAACTTTAGACTTTAGATTTTCGACTTGGGCGTAGCGGCACTAGATAGGTGTATTTTCATAAATAGCTTTATATATTCTTGCATTTTGTTTTATATTACTGCCAGCGAATTCTGCCAGTAGGTGAGCAAAATGCATTGATTAGGACGCTTCTACAACATAATCCGACTCTGGCAAGATGCGTGTAGGCGTAGCCAGCAATTCTCTACCAGAGGCTGCGCCAGCGACAAAGCTCAGTGACCGTCGTAGACATCGCATTTCGATGCTTAAAATTAATCATTAAGAAATACTTTAAAATTTCCATACTGAGGTAACAAATGGCACTAAAACTGAAAGTATCAAATATTGCTTGTGAGGGATGTGCAGAAATAATTACTGAGTCTATCCACGTTATGGAACCTAAGGTCAAAGTGGATGTTGATATTAACGCTAAAACTGTCACGGTGGAGTCCGAAACTTCTGAGGAGTCAATCAAACAGGTAATTGTTGCTGCTGGTTACGCTGTAGAAGGTTAGCGATCGGATTCCAGCTTTTTACAGAATAAAGATTTAGACTTTAATATCTCAGGCGACGCTAACAAAATTTTTTTATATTTCCCGCCTGTAGACGGGCAAAATAGAAATAATTTCCCCAAATTAGGGGCAGGTTTTGACATAATTTTTTTATTTAGCTTTGTTTTCCAAATTTATAATGTTACAGCAAATCACAACGACGTGAATTAAGTAAATAGACAAATCCAGAGAAAGTGTAGGCAGAAAGATTTTATTTCTCCTGCTAATGCATTGTTTTTTTGTTTAATTTTACTTAAGTTATAAATTTTTACCCGAAAATTTCTGTCTTTATTTAGAGGGTAGGTAAGCCCCAAAAAGCTACTGTGCATAGCATTAGGTAGTTTTACTGTATATTTTAAATATAATTTAAATACTTTTTTAATATTTGATTTAAACCTAGCTTATAAATAAAAAGCTAAAAGTTTTTATGGGAAATGATATTTTTAATTACATAATGAAATTTTAGATTTTATAATTCAATGAAAAAATTTTACATTTTCTTCTTATGTAGAAAATTGTCTGACTAATAGAATGATTATTACAAACTATTTATTTTGGTAATTTCATCAGGAAAATAGTACTTAAGAAACCACAGCAATCGTTTTTATGACTTTAAATAATATTCAGTGTTTTTACTGTTTTAAAAACAAACTGTAAAGAAGACATTAGTTGTTAGAAATAAATATTTTCCAACCTGTAGTAGTAAATATAAAGTCTTAAAATGAGATTAAATTTGGAAGTTCACTATCTAATCGATTGTTAAAAAAACAAGATGTCAAAAAATATAATTTAGCCGATAACATCATATTTAGTATTAGACGACAATAGCAGTAGTTACCCAAGTGAATTTATTTAAAATTTAAATAGGATAAAAAATAAAGCAATGAATATTTCTATTCTGATCTTTGGAAAAAATAATTTTATCGCCACACTTCCAGATCAGATCCGTTATGCGACTGCTTTTAGTGTAGAAGTTATAGACAATTTGGAGCGAGCAGTGTCGCGGATTAAAACAACACCCCCCGATATAATCCTGGTGCAAGCTAGCCTAGATGGCAGTATGGAACTCTGCGGTTGGTTGAAAGATCAGACAAAACTATCGTGGATATATTGTATTCTCTTCGAGGATCGTTCCCAGCAGCTGACTGATAGAAATAAGGGTTGGCATAGGGAATTGGAGATGAGTGCTGCGGCCCTAAAGCAAGGAGCCGATGCATATATTTGGCATCTTATTGAAGAAAAAACAGACTATAGCTTGGCAGAGTTAACTGCCAATCATGGACTAATACTTGCTCAATTGACAGTTGGTTTGCGGAAAGCACAAAAATACCGAGATTTGATTCGGACAAATGATATGTTATCTGCGATCGCCTTAGCAGATTCATTGACAGAATTAAATAATCGTCGGGCTTTAGAATGGGACTTACCCAGACAAATTCAAAGAGCCAGGACTCAAAAAACTTCCCTGAGTTTGATTATTCTGGATGTAGATCATTTTAAGAAAGTTAACGATACTCATGGGCATTTAGTAGGCGATCGCATTTTGCAAGTATTATGTCAGCGTTTGCGCCACAATCTGCGCTGTCAAGATACAGCATTTCGCTATGGTGGCGAAGAATTTGTGATTCTTCTGGCTAACACTAGCGATGAAGAAGCACTATTAGTAGCCCGTCGTCTCAATCGCGTAGTCAGCGACGAACCATTTGCACTCAACAATAAACTGACAATTAATACAATTAATATCACCATTAGTTTGGGTACAGCCTCTCTGCAAGCTGAGGATGATGAGAAAGGAGAGAGTCTGCTGTATCGTGCCGATCAATGTCTATTACAGGCTAAAACTTCTGGGCGAAATCGGGTGATTAACTCGAACTACTTATCTCATCATGGCTCACATTTGAAAGCTGTTTCTTCGTGAAAGTAAGAAGTGGGGAGGATATACGTGTCAATTTTAGCTAAAACTCTTTTAAAACCTGGCTCATAAAAGTGCGATCCTGAAAGAATCAGATTTAGCATTAAAAATTACAATGGTTCAATTTAATTTTTAGAAAATTCCTTGAAATAAGCAATTTGAGGTGTTGAATTAAAGTAGCAGTCGCTAAAATCTATACATCTGACCAAGTATTTTCATTGCCAGATGACAACTTCAATAGCTTATTACATCTCTCGCAAACAGGCTCAGGACTTTCTAGCTAAATTTGCCCAAGCACTGTTATCTCCAGAATCTACCCCACTGCTGTTTCAGATTTATGGGTTCGGGGGAGTTGGTAAAACTACCCTCACCCAAAAACTAAAAGAGACGCATGAGTTGCAAGCTGACTTTGCAGAGGTGTCCTTTGGGCTTACACCAAGTATTGAAACGCCACTGAAGGTAATGGAAAAGCTTTATGAACTATTACCAAAACCTACCGGACTCTGGCGAAGGGATTTATTACCTAAACCCGACCCTTTTACATCACTTTATGAGCAGTATCAGGATACGGGCAAACAAAGTTAAAGGTATTGCTCGCTTAGATGAATTAAGTCAACTTCTAGAATATTTACTTATCACAACAGCTGCAATGCGTTAAGCTGCATTATTTTGGGCACAAGCTCGTCAACAAGGACAACCAACAGCTGGTGATAAGACAATTGACGGTGAGATAATTTTAGTAGCCCAAGCTGTAACTATTATCGGTGCAGATGTTGCGATCGCAACAACTAATGTTGGTCATTTATCTAGATTTTTTGCAGCCGATTTGTGGCAAAACATTAAAGTAAGTTGAGTGAAACCCAACATTATATTTAGGTTAACGCTGGGTTTCACAGAATTCAACTACCTTGATTAGGCGGTATTGCTTCCGGTGGCGTTTCTGCTGGGGGAGCGAGTACCGCATCCGGCGCAATGTCTTCTACAGAAATCGGTTTCTTGTCCTCAATTTCAAAATCTGGTTGCGCTGCTTCCACCAATTCAGGAGATGGGGGATGTGGGGGAATCGCTTCCGGTACACTCTCGGTTTTTGCTTCAGTGTTGGTAGTAACTCTCTCCTCTGCTGGTTGTTCTGGTATGACAATAGTTTTGTCGATAATCTCAACAGCAGGTTTATCTGTTATTACAGAGGTAATATCTTCAGGTTTGGGGGTTGTGGGTGTCTTTTTGCTCACAGTCTGCTGTACCTTGTCTTTCGCACCACTGAAGGTACTACCCAGACCTTTTTGCAACTGGCCCAGCCGTTCCTGAAGGGACAACTTATTTACCTGTTCTTGAATGCCAGTTTTTACCGTCTCAGCACTGGGTACTTGGGTTTGTTGTGCCTGCGGGGTCAATTGCCGACGTAATGATAGAGTTTGCCAGCCAAACCAGACCAAAAGAGCCACACTAGCCACATGACCCAGCAACAAACCTCCAGTAATGCGTGGTGCAAACACCCATAAGACTAAAGCATAGAACAATCCGACGCCACTCCAAATAAAGTCATTCTTGCGGTGGATTTCTGGAAAAAAGAAAGCTGCTATATAAATGGCTAAACTACCAAGACCCACTACCAAAGCTAGGACAAATGCCAGCATTATTTGGTTACTCCTTACTGCGTCCTTTGACTATTTCAATTTTGCAAATTTTGCAAGTTAATTGTTGATTTAGATACAATTTAAAATTAATTATCCATGTTAGTTGTGGATTTTTGCCCTTTATTCAAGTCTTAAGGTCTTCTTTAGGGGAGAACGGAAAATATCGGACTACCCTTAAAGGTAAAAGGATCTGCAAGAGTTAGCCAGAAATTTTTTATGACACTACAAAGCTTTGGTGTGATTGGATTAGCCGTTATGGGTGAGAATATCGCTCTAAACGTGGAGCGTAATGGCTTCCCAATTGCAGTTTACAACCGCTCCCGAGAAAAAACGGATGCCTTTATGGCGCAGCGTGCGCCAGGACGGAACGTCAAAGCCGCTTTTACTCTAGAAGAATTCGTTGCCTTATTGGAACGTCCCCGCAAAATTCTAGTGATGGTGCAAGCTGGTAAGCCAGTAGATGCGGTGATTTCTCAACTCCGACCTTTGCTAAATGAAGGCGATATCATTATCGACGGTGGCAACTCTTGGTTTGAAGATACAGAACGACGCACTCAAGAATTAGAACCGGCTGGACTTCGGTTTATCGGGATGGGTGTTAGTGGCGGTGAAGAAGGTGCGCTAAATGGGCCTTCACTCATGCCAGGAGGTACAGAAAGCTCCTATGAGTATCTATCGCCAATTTTTAACAAAATTGCCGCCCAAGTTGATGATGGGCCTTGCGTAACCTATTGCGGTCCTGGTGGTGCTGGTCACTACGTCAAAATGGTACATAACGGCATTGAGTACGGCGATATGCAGCTGATTGCTGAAGCCTACGACTTGCTGAAAAATGTTGCTGGACTAGACCATAATCAGTTACACGAAGTTTTTACCGAGTGGAACACCACCGACGAACTCAATTCGTTTTTGATTGAAATTACGGCAAAGATTTTCCCCTACATTGACCCAGAAACAAATCTACCCTTAGTCGATTTGATTGTTGATGCCGCAGGGCAAAAGGGAACTGGACGCTGGACAGTGCAAACTGCAATGGATTTGGGAGTTGCTGTACCAACAATCATTGCAGCGGTGAACGCCCGGATCATGTCTTCCTTCAAAAAAGAACGGGTAGAAGCATCCAAGATACTTACAGGCCCTTCTGGCAAATATGAGGGAGATACTAAAGCCTTTATCAACATGGTGCGGGATGCCCTGTATTGCTCGAAAATCTGTTCTTATGCTCAGGGCATGGCACTGCTAGCTACAGCTTCAAAAACCTATAATTTTAACTTGAATTTAGGTGAAATGGCGCGAATTTGGAAGGGTGGCTGTATTATTCGTGCTGGATTTTTGAATAAGATTAAGAAGGCATTTAACGAAAATCCAGCGCCACCTAACCTGCTATTAGCCCCAGAATTCAAGCAGACGATTCTCGACAGACAAACAGCTTGGCGCGAAGTGTTGGCAACAGCAGCAAAACTGGGAATTCCAGTGCCAGCATTCAGTGCCTCATTAGATTATTTTGACAGCTATCGACGCGATCGCTTGCCTCAAAACCTCACTCAAGCTCAACGCGACTACTTCGGGGCGCACACCTACGAGCGACTTGATAAGCCCGGAGCCTTCCACACCGAATGGACACCGATTTCTGAAGCATCAGTGCAAACTTCCACACCAAGAGAGCTGCAAGCTACAGAACCAACTACACCTACAAATTAGAGAGTTTTAGATTGTAAATTTGAAAGTGGCTCTGTAAGAGCCACTTTTTTGTCAATTATCACTGTTAATTGTTAATTATTCAGTGTTAAGCCAGTTTCCACTAAAGTTTTAGCTGATGAAGCTGCAATCCAATCCATTACTTCAGGGCAAACGCATCTAAATTACTCTTGATCACAACCAAGGTTAAGAACCAACAAAAAATCAGGATTTGTCATTTAGATTTACTTTCCAAGACTCAATGCGATGTCTACGATGGTCACTGAGCGGCTGGTGAGCGGAGTCGAACCATGTCGAAGTGCGGGCTATTCGGCGTCGCATAAGCAAGGATTAATGAGATTAATTTTTACTCTATTCTCAATATAGTAGTGTTATTGACATGATGCGACCGCCCTGTCCATTACCTCCAGGTAGAGTTTGGTTTTAAAACCACCTTGAACTAAAGCGTATTCAAAACTGACTTGGGGTTCCCACAATCCCAAAAATAAAATTTACAAAAAGCCTTAAAAGAAAGCGATCGCTGTGAGCTAACACAGAAAATAAATATTGATGTTTCTCTTGATGAATCACCTATAGCCCAGATATGAATTTAGTAGAATTAGTCTGGCATTCTGAAGACAGAATTTATCGCTCACAAATTATTTAAATCACTAGAGGAACTGAGAAATTTACTAGACAGACTCTTAAATCAAGAAGAATTAATTATTAAATGGCAGCGAAAAATAAAAAATAAGAGTAACACTGTTATTGCAAGTTAAATGTGGAACAGCTTATCTTTGGCAACTTGGTATTAGTAGCCGAAAAGTTGTAATTTCAATTCGACCCAAACCGGATCTACATTCCCGTTTGTGCAGTTTGCCCATAAGCCAATTTGACCCGCAGAGCATCAATCAACGCAGCCAATGCCGGCGGTGTCTGGCGGCGGTTTGGATGATAAAGGTAGTAGCCGATAGAGGTCGGGCACCACTCTGCCAATACCCGGATCAACCTGCCCTTGGCAACATAATCGGCAATTTGATCATCATAGAGATACCCAATCCCCTGTCCCGCCAAGGCAGCAGCTAGAATCAGATCGCCGTCATTGAAGACGAGAGGCCCATCGACCCTAACCTGAAACGGCCGCCCATCTTCCTCAAACTCCCAAGAATAAAGACCTCCGGCTGTCACAAATCGGTAGTTAATGCAGCGATGTCCGGCGAGGTCTTGCGGTGTCTTCGGTACGGGATGGTCAGCGAAATAGGCTGGCGACCCGACGACTGCCGCTCGGATATCCGGGCCGACCCGCACTGCAATCATATCTTTGGCGACCTTCTCACCAAACCGGATGCCGGCATCATAACGGCTCGCTACAATGTCGCTCAGACCGTCATCTATCGTAATCTCAACGCGGATATCCGGATATGCATCGAGGAAATCGGGCAGCACGGGCGATAGCACAGAGGTCGCCGCGTGCTTAAACGTGGTAATGCGTACGGTTCCAGCAGGCTTGTCACGCAGCTCACCTAGGGCTGTCAGCTCGGCGCTGATATCCTCCAAGGCAGGTCGCAAGGTCTTTAACAGTCGTTCGCCAGCCTCAGTCGTCGAGACTCTCCGGGTCGTTCGCGCCAGCAATCGCAAGCCAAGACGGTCTTCGAGCGCCTTCATTGCGTGGCTCAAGGCAGATGGGGACATACCCAGCTTCGACGCGGCGCGCGTAAAGCTCATCTCGTCGGCGACCACCACGAATGCGGCTAAGTCGTTCAGTTCGTCACGCTTCATTACTGCATGTATTTCATCAGTTTATTCTGATTATGCCATCTAGTCAAAGGATTGTATCCGATCTATATTTACTGCACATAGATTAAATCGCCCCTGGCTTACAAAGAGGAAGAAAAGCAAATGCCAAGCAATACCTCTCTCGAACGCAATCAATCGCTGCGGTGCTGTTATGGACTTGCTGCTTTAGGTCAAGGTGATCGCCTGGTTTCCTGGGCTTTTGATCGAAGGGAGTTACGACCCAACGATATTGCCGTGAAGATCCAGTTCTGCGGCGTCTGCCACAGCGATCTGCACGCAATTCGGGGGAAGAGCCGCTTTCCTTTAGTTCCGGGTCACGAGATGGTGGGCGAGGTAACGGCAATCGGTGCGGATGTAACGAAATTCCGAATCGGCGACGCTGTGGTGGTGGGCACGATTATCGATTCCTGCCGCCACTGCCCACCGTGTATAAGCCATTTAGAGCAATATTGCCGCGAAGGTGTGACGAACACCTACGATAGCATCGACAGGCACGACGGCAGCATCACGCGCGGGGGCTACTCGAACGAATATGTTGTCGATACCGATTTTGCCTATCACATCCCATCGGGTCTCGATCCGGCAAGCGTAGCACCCCTGCTCTGCGCGGGGGTGACAACCTGGTCGCCGCTTCGCCACTGGGACGTGGGACCTGGCAAGACGGTTGGTATTGTGGGGCTGGGCGGTCTCGGTCACATGGCAGTGAAATTTGCTCACGCGTTGGGCGCTCATGTCGTCCTATTCAGCACGTCTGCGGGAAAGCTTGCCGATGCGAAGGCATTGGGGGCAAATGAAGCGATCGTGTCAACCGACGAGGCACAAATGGCAGGTCAAGCATCCCGCTTCGATTTCATCCTTGATACGGTTTCATCCCGCCATCCGCTCAACCCGTATCTGCGATCGCTCAAGCTTGATGGCACGCTCTGCTGTCTTGGCATTCCCGCAGATATGGATTTCAGCCCCGTCTTCCTAACGATGGGACGGCGGCGGCTGGCGAGTTCAGGGGTAGGGGGTACGCGTGAAACGCAGGAGATGCTAGATTTCTGTAGCCAGCATAATATATCAGCCGATGTCGAAATTATCTCGGCTGCGGATATCGACGACGGTTTTGAACGGCTTGAGCGGGGAGAGGTGCGCTATCGTCTGGTGATCGATATGTCCACGCTCGAAGCACCAGCCAAGGTCACTGCCTGATCTTTCCAAGCGGCGAAGTCTGAAGCCATATCAAAGAACTCCAGCATTCAGAGGTGAATTGACCAAGTTCGCGCCCAGAAAAACACTTAAACAGGAGATTAACATGCGACGTTGGATTTTGAAAGCTGGAACTACCGATATTGAGGGATTGGTTCTTGAGGATACACCAATGCCAGAGCCTGGTCCAGGCGAAGTGCGAATCCGTATTCATGCAGTGTCACTCAATTATCGCGACCAGCTTGTGCTGAAGGGGCTGAACGGTAGGCTGCCTGATAGGGATCTCGTGCCAGTTTCGGACGGCGCGGGTGAGATTGATGCGATCGGTTCTGGCGTCGATACGTGGGCTGTCGGCGATCGGGTCACGGGGTTGTACTTTGCATGGATCGGAGGGACGCCCAAAGCGGAGTTAGGCTTCGGTCTAGGTTCGCTTAATGAAAATGGGATGTTGGCTGAATATGTCGTTCTGCCCGTTGATCGCGTCGTGCGTGCGCCAGCAAGCTTGGACTACGCCGAAGCGGCAACCCTCCCCTGTGCCGCGCTTACAGCTTGGAACGCCCTCTATGGCGACCATCCGATTGGATCGGACAGCAAGGTTCTGGTTTTGGGTAGCGGTGGTGTATCACTCTTCGCCATGCTCCTAGCACGTGCGGCAGGCGCTCAGGTGATCGCCACGTCGAGCCAGGATGCCAAGCTGAAGCGATTGGTCGCCCTTGGTGCCAGCGATGGCGTCAACTACCGTGACACTCCAAATTGGGGAAAAGCGGTGTTCGAGCGGACAGGCGGCGTTAACAAGGTAGTCAACACCGCCGGTATAGGGACGCTGAACCAGTCGCTGGCAGCCCTCAGCTATGGCGGCGAAGTAGCCCTTATCGGATTAATGACGTTCGACGACGATGGTCCCCTGGAATATGGAGCGCTGATGGGTAAGGGTGCCACCGTCCGTGGCATCTCTGTCGGCAACGCAAAAATGTATGAAGCTTTGGCGCAGGCGATCGACACGCACCAGGTTCGACCGCCTATCGATCGCAGGTTCCGCTTCGAGAACGCCAAGGACGCTTATCAAGCTCTGTCGTCGCAGGAACTCTTCGGCAAGATCGCGATCGATCTGTCGGATCGCAAAAGCCGCATTTGATCGCCACCGGGGTTGCACAGATACCCACTAGCACTTGAGAGAACGCAATGCAATTACCCAAACTCACAAACCTCGTCTGTTGGATGCTGCTGCTCACCACCGGCGCGATCGGCTCGGCGTAGCCGTTGGCCAGGAGCGCCAGTCCGCCACACCGTTCGATTTCAAACAGGTGGCTTGATCGATTTCTGGCAGATCGCAGGGGATCGCTTCGACCCCAAACGGATCGAGCTGGTGAAGAGGAGCTATTCCGATATAAAGATTGCACAAACGAAGTCAGCCGCGTGCTGTCCTTCCCATTACCTTAATATTAAGAGTTATTATTACCAAGATATTTAGCTTTTAATTCTTCTAATTCTTCATCTATTTTGCTTTTACTAGGAGCCTGAGATGTAGGATTTGGTGGCTGTATTTTATTTGGTTGAGGTTTGCTGTTACCCATGAATTGGGTTTTCATTTCTTCTAACTCTTTCTCAAGTTGACTAGGAGATTTCGATACAAAAGCAGCTGGAGAATTTGGTGGTGATTGAGGGATCGGTTTTGGCGGTATCACTGGCGTAGCTGCTACTTTCGGCTGTTGATTTAAGTCTTTGAGAACTTCCTCTACTGTTTGATAACGCCGAATTGGAATACTTTCTAGCATCTTGTTGAGAATGCGGCTCAACTCATTACTGACGGGAGTTTGCAAGTATTGCTGCCATACCCAAGTATCGTTGTTGGTATCATAAGAATCGAAGGGCGATCGCACTGTTAATAAATTAATACAAGTCGCACCTAAACTATAAATATCGCTGGCAAAAATAGCCCTACCTCTCATTTGTTCAGGGGCAA